>JAEXIT010000021.1 GCA_023446155.1 Bacteroidota bacterium | reverse complement strand
GCAAAGGACTCTTTTTAAAATTGGAATTATAGTATTCTTTCAGTTCTTCAACTTTTAGTGGAGGTATTTGCGCAGATAGAGAAAAAACAAAAAAGAATATACTTAGGCTAAATATTTTTTTCATGGTTTGAACATTTATCAAATTTGTATAATCAAAAAATAGTCAACCTATTTTAGAACTAGTTAATTATCTAATTCACCTTTGTTAATGTAACATTGGTTGGTATTGTGAATGTGCTTGGCTGATCCATGCCACGCATCCCTTGTGGCAAGGTGACTTTCCATTGTGCTGTATTTGGATTGGTGGAATTTATTTTCATTTCCAATTGCCCTCGAACCCCAGTAGGGTATGCCGGATTTACTTGTCCTATAACATCGTATATTGACCCTGACATTCTGTAATTGTCTATTACTCTAGCTGAAGTTAGAACGGTTGACCACGGAGTAGGTGAAGTTCCAATATTAATTTCAGATGTGTAGATGATTTGCTCGTTTGGCTGACCGTAATTTTGTACAAGCTTGTAATGTCCTCGTAATTCGTCCGTGTAATATCTTGGAGCCTCCGCTGTATAATCAACTTTGGTTTCTTTCCAGAGCCGTATAACAAAAGTTTGATTGCCGTTTTGGTAAATCCATTTGCCGATGAATGGTGTGTAATGATTATTGATGTCCTTGTAATAGTAAGTATATAACGGTAACTTCCTGAAATTAGAGTTATATAATTGCTTTGCATCTTCCACTTTTTCTATTTGGGCATAAGAGAAAGAAGCAATGAATAATAGTAAACCAAGACTGAATATTTTTTTCATGGTAAAAAGGTTTAATTTGGACATGGTTTTCTGATGATACTATTTGTTTTTGAATCCAATTCTAATTTTTCAAAACTGGTAAACGTTTCATTGACTTCAAAGAGGTTTATTCCTAAGTTTCCAGCTTTTATAAATTCTAAAAACTTTTTTATATCATCTATAGGATTTGATTGTGAGTGTATGCCGTCATCGGAGTTGTAAGTGTTATCAATTAAAGTGCCTGTTTTTAACAGTCTTGTCATGTCAACTGGCGTACCCGTTCCAGACGATTCACAAGGATAACAAAACGGTTCCAAACACGCTGCGCAGTTTATAGTCATGGCATATCGTGTGCCATCAGCAGTAATCACATAGAATACGAAATTATCGAGGTCTATTTTGTTTTTCTGAATAAGATTACTTATTACTGCCATATCACCAGATGAAAATATCGAATAGGTACCTGTACCATCAGAGCCGTATGCGTCATGCGTATGTGCCAACATCACGTATGGTTGACTTGGGTTTGTATTGATTTTAATCATACCGCCAGTTCCTTGTGGAATAGTCTGAAATGGATCGGCTGTTTGCGCTGTTGCTGATTTATCAATAAATATGCCGTTTTCGTGATTTTGCGATGTTGTTCCTGCAAGGGTTGTAAGTTGCTGTTTGAGGTTTGAGAATTTTGTAAATTGATCGGATATTGTAATACAATCAGCATGAGTAACATATACGGGTGCGGTTGTGACAGGCGGATTTGTATTCCCGTTGTTGCCTGTGCCACCACTATTACTGCTGCCACCGCCAGAATGCCCGACACCTGGTTCGGTTCCGATTGTGCCGCCATTGCTGCCACCGTAGCCTGAACCCGCGCCAGCACCACCATAACCGGTCATACTACAATCAATGGACGGAACGGTATAAAGATGTTCAGCGGATTGACATTTGGATGTTGCGACATGGGGTTCTACCGGACCTCCTTCTGTCCATGCTTGGTTGCACATCAAGACATTTGCTACTACGCAATTTAATTCTTTGGCGCTAGGCGCGATATTGTATTCAATCTGTGTGATATTGACCATTCCTTTAAAGTGGAAGGAAGCATGTTCTTCGCTTGGTGTTAACGGTGCGGTTGGCGTATATTTGACAAGATAGGCATCCACCTGATTCAGTGAGTCCATACGAATAACAAGGTTTTCGAAAAAATCAGGATTGTTGATTTCGCGTTTGATTTGGAATGTATAGGTGGTCGAGGAACCATCCTGAATCACTTTGGCGATATCAGGCATAATGGAAAACTTATACGTGTCTTCCATCACGGTTTTGGCAGTGCTGCCTTTTTTCCGCTTTCCTTTATTTAATTTTGAAAGGGCTGCGATAAATGGTTCTTCTTGTAACAGCATGTCCAAATTACTATTTCTTAAGCTGATCTTTTTCTGATAGCTTTCTTTGTCAATTGTATCCCGTTCCAGTTCGCAGCTAAATAAGGCGAAAACAATAAATAGAATAACAGGGAAATAAGTAGGTAACCTCTTAAAATTCATCTCTTTCGATTATTGATAATCGCAAATGTTGTTATTTTTAAAACAAAAATACTTGTGATTTCCCGTAAATTGGTGCAATACGTGTAAAAATACGTATTTATACGGATGTGTTTTACGGAAAATAGGTGTTTTCGTTATGGATAACCATAGGAATCTGAGAGTAGGATGGCTAAAAATAAGCCCGCAATTGGATATTCCCGGTATGAATCGTCTGACTCGTTTCGCTTTTCCGACCTTGATAGTTAAGATTGACATCCAGATATTGCGTCAGGTTTTTTTGTAAAAGTAAACGCCAGGTTAGGTTTTCACCGGCTTGTAGTCCTTCCAACATTTGATAGGCGACCGGCGATAATTCGTTTCCGGTAAATTTGTTCTGGTAGTACGATAATTCACCATTTATCGTAAAACGCTTATCGGACGCATAGCTAAACGCCGTTCCGATGCGCTGTTGGTTGAGTGTTTCAAAATCGGATATTTTATTTTCTTTTAATTGGTATTCGTAGAAAACATCCCAACTGGCGTTTTTAGAAAATAAATAGGACACTTTTGGCGCCAGTTGATAGCCTTTTAATTCAAAATTCCGACTCGCATAGTTCTCCGAATAGGTGTTGGATTGGATGGTTTTTCCGTTAAACCCAAACAACCAGATTTTCTGAACCAAATGCGCGTACTGAATCTGATGGGACGAATTGGTGTTTTCCTGCGATCCAACCGATAACAAATTTTTCGATCGATTGGTTAAAAAAGTATAGGTCACGGAATGATCCTGTTTCCCGCGGTTGTAAAACAAACTATTCCGGAAACTGGAGTTCAGTCCGAGTAGGTCATCGTCGTTTCCAAAAAAGGGATTCAGGTCGAAGTTATCGCTTTTGCGGATGATTTTCCGATCGATAATAAAAGACGTCTGGTTGTAAAAATAGGATAACAGTTTTCGAAATCCGGTTTCGTTTTGCCATTGGTTCGGGTTTAGAGTGACCGATTGCGAAAATTTGTTCTGATGGGTTTTGATAAAAATCTGATTCGGTAAAAATATACGGACGTATTTTGCCTGATCCGGAAACTGGGCAATCTCAAATTCTTCCAATTCCTGAATGCCGTTTCCGTTATAATCGTTCCACATATAAATCCCTTGTCCGGCTTCGACTTGTAAGTAGGTGAATTCCTGTTGGGCGATTCGACCGGAAGTGGTTTCGTAGGCGGTGGTGACTTGAATCAACTGGTTGAAATACCGATCGTTATACAGTAAACGGGAGTTTAAAGAAGGTTCGCTGCCACGCGCCGGATCTTCGTATTTTAAATTCCGATAGTTCACAAATAAGGATAAATCACTTTTTTCGGTTTGTAGCAAACGCGATTTCAGATAGTAGGAGCGGGAGGTGTTGACTTTGGTGAGCAAGCCGTTTTGCAAACTGTCGTTCGTACGTTGTAAATAACCGAATTCCATATAAACCTTGGTACTGTCGCCACGACCTACAAAAGCACCAAATTCTTTAAACCGCTGACTTAAGGCGGTGAATTGGTTGGTTTCTTTTATTTTTTCTTCGTTGTTTTCCATACGTACGCTACCGCCAATCCAGTTTTTGCCAATATGATATTTGGCTTGGGTGTTGCTTCGGATAAATTTTGATGTGGAATAAGTACTACTGCTATTTAGAAAACTGCTGTTGTTGCGAATCGCCCATTTGTCCAGTTGAAATTGGCCTTCCACTACGTGACGGGTTCCGGAAAAACTTTCGGAAAAATCGAGTTTTTCCAATTGATAACGGGCAAAACCGTTATTTCTGGATTGAGTCGTTTGTGGTAAGCGGAAGTTTAATCCCGAAACCAACAAACTTTGATCACCAAGTGGATTGGTTAAGTTCCAGTCGCGGTCAAATTCGATACTAAAAAGCCGTTCGATGGTTTTGAATTTCTGTTGCACAAACTGATAATTCGCAAAACCGTCTATTTCCCAGCGTTTGGACCACAGTCGTTGTTTGACGTTAAAGCGCCCGGCTAATCCCTGGTTGTCCTGATCATCGATGCTTGAAAATAGGTTTTTGTCGTTGTTGCTTAAGCCGATTTCAAAGTCGACTAAGGTTTTTTCGCCCGGATTGTATTTTCCGAGGAAGGTTGCAATCTGAATACTCGTCGGGGCAACCAGTCGGACGATGGGTTCGTAGTTTCCTTGCGGAATACCGTTTGCCGGTGCAATATATTCGTAAATCCGACCAACGGCCTGGTTGTTGGCTAATATGTAATTCCCTTGATTGTTGCCCACTAAGGTAAAGCGCACGTTATACAATTCGTCCTGCGGATTGTTGGAATAGACATAGGTCGTCACACCATTTGTAATAACTTTTTTATACAGGATTTTGTTTTCGGAATAACTGTCCGGATAAGCCGAAGGGGCATTCATCTTGGTGGGATCGTTCCCGGCCTCGCTCAAAATCTGAATTTGCTCGGCCGATAGGTTTTGTTGTAACGGCTGACTTTTAATATCGCTTTCGGAATACAAAAAGCCACCGACGCTCCAGGTGTCGCGTTCGTGCGTTACGCCGCCATAGGCCACATATCGGGTGTAATTTCGGTCGGTATATTGGTATTCGATGTTGATCCGCATTTCGGAAGTGATCGGAAATAACGAGGTAAAACGGATTTCACCGGCATTATAGTCGATAATATAATCGTTGCTTTCGCCGCGTTTCAATAGAATTCCGTTTACATAAACGCGTTCGGATCCGGAGATCACCAAGACATACAATTCGCCATTCGGTCCTTTTAATTTATAAGGTCCCTGGTTTCCTTCCTGTCCCACGAATGTGCTTCGGGTATATTGTCCGCGAACCAAAGCTCCGGCAGCGAAAACATCGGTTTTGCCTCCTGTGTTGCCAAAGGTGAAATGCGTGGATAAGCCTTGTACTTTTTTGTTGAAATTCAGAAAACGGGATTGTCGGTTTTCCAAAAATAAATCTCCGGCGCGAACATTCCATTTGTCGGAAAACAATTCGATAAAAATCTGATCAAATTCGTCGAGTTTCTGCGAATAACCGCCTTCCTGTAGCGGAATATTGCTATCCTGAATCGAAGCACGCAAACTTACTTTGTCGGAAATCTTTCCGGTGATTTGTAAGTCAAGATTGGAGTTTAAAACGGTATTCTGGTTGTTTCCAATCGTAATACCACGGGTGATGCTTCCGGAGGTATTCAATCCGTCAAACGGTTTAAAGTTGTTCACCGGTTCTCTTTTGATGGTGTATAATTGCTGACCGTTTCCGTTGCTCACTACGCGCGACGGATCGTAAATCGTATATTTTTTGGTCAGGTATTCGGGGAATTTTAAATAGCGAACGGTTAGTGTATCGGTACTTTGAAAATTATTTCGGAAATGCAATTTGCCTTTCTGGAAATCGACGGCATAATAAGTGCTGTCAATTTCATTTCCGGCTTTGTCCAGTACTTTAAAAAAGGCTTTGTTGATGCTGACGTTGTCAATCGTAAGGGTGTCTTGGGTAACCTGGATTTTTTTGGATTTATAGGGCGTCTCAATTTCCTGGGCATAAAGGCCGGAAATACAAAACAATGCCAGAATCAAAATCCACTTTTTCAACATACAGATATAACTCCAAAATGCCAAAAGTAGTGTAATTTCAATAGAAATTTTAAAAAGCGGAAAAGGGAAACGGAAAAACCGGCAAAAGAATCGTTGTTTCGTTGTTCTTTTTACCGGTTTGAGGTTGTTTATTCTTTGGTTATGATTTGCATCGTCTCACGACTCATTTGTTTTACGAGTACCGTTTTGTCTTTTTCGACCATTTGTACCGCTTTGTCTGTGAAGTGGCGAATCGTATACAACGAGACATTTTCGTTATACGTCACTTTGAATTTTTTAGATAAAGCCGCTTTTAGTTCGTTAAAATGGTTGAACTTGTCTTCCAGACAAACCGAAAAACTAATCGCCGTGTTTTGGATCAGGCTGACTTTTATTTTGTACTGGTGGAATAATCCGAAAATCGCACTGATGTTTTCTTCCATGATAAAGGAGAAATCAATCGACGACAGGGAAAGCAATAACTGGTTTTTCTTAACGATAAAACAGGAGGTTTGCGGTTCCAGATCGGCACCTTTGGAAACGCTGGTTCCCGGTAGCAACGGATTGATAAACGATTTTACATATAATGGTATTTCCTTTTTTTGTAACGGTTGTAAGGTTTTCGGGTGAATTACCGAAGCACCGTAAAATGCCAGCTCAATCGCCTCGCGATAGGAAATCTGATTTAAGAGTACTGCATTTTCAAAATACCGCGGATCGGCATTTAAAACACCCGGTACATCTTTCCAGATCGTCACGCTTTCGGCATTCAGGCAATAGGCGAAAATAGCGGCTGTATAATCGGAGCCTTCACGTCCTAATGTAGTTGTAAAATTGTTTTCATCCGATCCCAAAAATCCCTGCGTGATGTTCAGTACATTCTTTTTGATGTTTTTGGAAATGGTTTTCTGCGTTAATTCCCAGTCGACAATTGCATCACGATAGGTGTTGTCTGTTTTGATCAAATTACGCACATCCACCCATTGGTTTTTAATGCCGCTATGATTAAAATAATAACTCAATATCGTAGTCGATACAATTTCACCATATCCTACAATCTGATCGTATACAAAGTTGTAGTTGGGCGACTTGTTGAGGTCCAGAAAATGCTCCATATCCGTAAAATGACGGTTTACAGCAGTAAATACATCATGCTTTTCGTCTTCAAACAAATCCAGTAAAATCTGATTGTGGTATTTCTTGACTTCCTGAATGGAAGCCTTGAGCTCCGCCGATTTATCAAAATAGTTCTTTATAACCACTTCCAAAGCGTTTGTGGTTTTTCCCATTGCCGAAACAACCAGAAGAACATCGTCAAAACCTACTTTTTGCAAAACGTCGTATACGTTTTTAATACTACTGGCATCTTTTACAGAGGCGCCACCAAATTTGAATACTCTCATTGTTTAAAAATTAGACCTATATAATATGTGATTACAGTTCCTTTAACGCGGCTGTAAGCTGTTTGTGAAATTGCTGATTCCGGCTTCGTCCATTTGTACGACATACCAATCTTTTAAAACTTTGGCGCCCGATTTTTCGTAAAAGTCAATCGCGTTCTGATTCCAGTCCAATACGGCCCATTCGATACGACGCACCTTGTCTTTTTCGCCTTGTTTGATCACTTCGGCATACAAAGCATGTCCCAATCCGGTACCGCGCATTTTCTCGCTTACGATCAAATCTTCCAGATGAATCGTTTTTCCTTTCCAGGTCGAATAGCGATAGTAGAATAAAGCCATGCCAACAATCTCGTGATCGACTTCGGCTATAAAGGTTTTAAAAAGTGGGCTGTCGCCAAAACCATCGCGTATCAGTTCGTCTACGGTAACTACTACGGCATCGGGTTCTTTTTCAAATACAGCCAATTCGCGGATTAGTCCAAGTACAGCCGGCATATCTTCTTTTTGTCCTTTTCGGATGTTCATTTTACGGAAATTAAGTGTTTTGTGATTGCCGGAATAAAAAATATTGGCATTGCACAAAAATAGCGATATTTGTACTCGAAAACACAACAACAACTCTAATAAATAATGAAAGATCGCAATAAAACGTTAGGTGAGTTTATCATTGAAAAACAGGAAGAATTCAAGTACTCCTCCGGGGAATTATCCCGAATTATCAATTCCATTCGTCTGGCGGCAAAAGTGGTGAGCCACAAAGTAAACAAAGCCGGATTGGTCGATATTGTAGGAGCGGCCGGTGAACAGAATATTCAGGGAGAAGATCAGCAAAAGCTGGATGTCTATGCCAATGAGGTTTTTATTCAAACGTTGATCAATCGTGAGATTGTCTGCGGAATTGCGTCCGAAGAAAACGATGATTTTATTACCGTTCAGGGGAAAGATGCCAGTCATAATAACAAATACGTCGTGTTAATGGATCCGTTGGACGGATCGTCCAATATCGATGTAAATGTATCGGTAGGAACAATTTTCTCGGTATATCGCAGAATTACCCCTATGGGTACACCGGTAACACTGGACGATTTTCTACAACCGGGGATCAATCAGGTAGCGGCCGGTTATGTGATTTATGGTACGTCGACGATGTTGGTGTATACTACCGGGCACGGGGTGAACGGATTTACGTTAAACCCGGCTATCGGTACGTTTTATCTGTCGCACCCGAATATGAAATACGCACCGGACGGAAAAATCTATTCGATTAACGAAGGAAACTATATTCACTTCCCACAAGGGGTTAAAGATTATATCAAATATTGTCAGCTGGAAGAAGGTGATCGTCCGTATACGTCCCGTTATATCGGCAGTTTGGTGTCCGATTTCCATAGAAACATGATCAAAGGTGGGGTGTATATTTATCCAACCAGTTCTAAAGCGCCAAACGGAAAATTGCGTTTGTTGTACGAATGCAATCCGATGGCTTTTATCGCCGAACAGGCCGGAGGAAAAGCATCCGATGGTTTTGGCAGTATTTTAGAAATCAAACCAACGGAATTGCATCAACGCGTACCGTTTTTCTGCGGAAGCCGGAACATGGTGGAAAAAGCAGAAGAATTTATGGCGAATGCTGTTAAATAAGAAACTAGACCTGTCCGGTTTTCAAAACCGGACAGGTCTAAAAAAAAGTCCTGAATTCTCAGGACTTTTTTTATTCGGTATAACCGGATTATTTGTTCATGTTTTGCATTTCGTATATAAATGTATCCAGATCTACATTTAAAACCAATAACGAAAACGCTTTGTCTACAATGTAAGAAGCGTTGCTCGGTGTAAATCCTAAAGCCAATACAAAACGCATCAGGATTTCTTTTTGTTTTGGGCCCAGAATGTGATCGGCATAAACCATACGCGATAAATCGTATAAACGCTCTAAACGCTGTGTGTGTAAATAGGGCGGATTAACCGGATATTTTAACGGATTCTCCAAAATTTCTTCATACTCCTCTTTCGAAATCTCCAATTGTATAGCCAACTTGTCTAAAAAGTTTCTTTCTTCCTGAGTCAGGTCGCCGTCTGCCAATGCAACGCGTACAATAGCTGAAAAATGTCCTTTGTTACGGGACTTGAATTCGCTATCAAATAAATCTGAAAATGACATATTTTTATAATTAATGGTGTTGTGGAGGTACAAATATACTTTATTTCCCATCCTGTTAAAACAAAATGACAGCTTTTGTTGGCGGACTATTGAAATATCAAAAATAATTGTAAGTTTGGATTCCCAAGTCAAATTAAAAGAAATACTATGTCTGAATTTTGGATCTATTTTAATATCGGATTGCGACATGTGCTCGATATCAATGCTTATGATCATGTTTTATTCCTGATCGCTCTGGTGGTTCCGTATGCGTTTAAAGACTGGAAACGGGTGTTGTTACTCGTGACGCTTTTTACCTTAGGACATACCTTGTCGTTGATGCTTTCGGTTTACGGAATCGTATATATCAAAGCCAATCTGGTGGAGTTCCTGATTCCAATTACGATCCTGGTCACCGCATTATTTCATTTGTTTACCGCCGGAAAATCGTCCAAAAACGAAAGCGTCAGTTTTGTGGCGTTTGTGACACTTTTCTTTGGAATTATCCACGGTTTGGGCTTTTCCAATTACTTTAAAACCATATTGCCGGGCGCGGCTTCCGATAAATTACTGCCCTTGCTCGAATTTGCACTCGGTATCGAAACCGCACAAATTATTGTGGTGCTGGTGGTTTTAATCCTTTCTTATATCATTCAGACTTTTTTCCGCTTTTCCAAACGCGACTGGACACTGGTGATGTCGGCTTTTGTAATCGGTGTGGTATTACCGATGATCATCAGTAGCGAAATTTGGAACCGCTAAAAAAAATGCTTATCTTTTCAGTATCAGTAGCGAAACGTTTGCGTATTTTTGTATTCCGTATTCCTGCTGTCCGCTGTATCGTGTTGGCGCAACAAGGATGTCGCTCCCATCAGGGCTATACGGATATGCCATTACCTTTTGGAATGGTTTGGAAGTAACTAATACATTTAATGAAAGAACAAAAACGGAATAAATACGATAAGGCTTATCTGAGAATTGCAAAAGAATGGAGTCAGCTGTCGTATTGTAAAAGAAAACAGGTCGGCGCGATCATTGTAAAAGATCGGATGATTATATCCGACGGTTATAACGGAACGCCATCCGGATTTGAAAATTGCTGCGAAGACGAAACGGGCTATACCAAATGGTATGTATTACATGCCGAAGCCAATGCGATCTCGAAAGTGGCACGATCCACACAATCCTGCGAAGGTGCAACCTTGTATATCACACTGTCGCCTTGTAAGGATTGTAGTAAACTGATTCACCAATCGGGCATTAAACGCGTGGTGTATTTTGAAGGCTATAAAGATGATGCCGGACTCGATTTTCTGAGAAAAGCAGGTGTGGATGTAGAGCATATAGCGGATTTGGATTGATATGAAAATTAAAAAAATATACTTGCCGGTAATCATCACGACAGCACTCGCTGTAGGGGTGCTTATTGGGGGCTATCTTAACTTTTCGGCCCCAACGGCGAATTTTTCTTCTAATGCCAGTAAAAACAAACTCAATAAACTACTGGATTTTATCAATAACGAATATGTCGATGAGATTAATACCGATTCGATTGTGGATCTTACTGTGAACGGTATTCTCGAAAAACTCGATCCGCATTCGGTTTATATTGCTAAAAACGAATTTGAATCCGTGGCGCAAAGCATGAAAGGGGACTTTGTAGGGATTGGGGTTAATTTCTATACCTATAAAGATTCGGTGGCGGTGATCAAGCCGATTGCCGGAGGACCTTCCGAAAGAGCCGGAATCCGTGCGGGCGACCGTATTCTGTTTGCCGGAAATACGAAGTTGTTCGGAAAGAAAATCTCCAATGATACGCTGTTTTCTAAACTAAAAGGGGAAAGAGGGTCCAAAGTGGAACTTACCATTTTTAGAAAAACCGAAAATAAAAAGTTTAAAGTCAACGTGACCCGTGACCTGGTGCCGATCAAAAGTGTGGATGTGGCATTGATGCTCGACGATAAAACGGGGTATATTAAAATCAATCGCTTTGCTGAGACCACTTTTAAAGAATTTCATCAGGGGTTGTCAAAATTAAAAGCAGCCGGAGTAAAAGAGCTTATCGTTGATGTTCGGAACAATGGAGGTGGCTATATGGAACGCGCAGTGGAAATTGCGGACGAGTTCCTGAAAGATAAAGAACAGATCGTTAAAATCAAAAACCGAAAAGGAGTGGAAGATGTTAGTAATGCCACTTCAAAAGGAAGTTTTGAAAACGGAAAATTATATATTCTGATCGATGAAAACAGTGCGTCGGCAAGTGAAATTCTGGCCGGAGCAATTCAGGATAACGACCGCGGACTAATTGTGGGTAGACGTTCGTTTGGAAAAGGTTTGGTACAACGGGAGATGCCGTTGGGTGACGGATCTGCTGTACGTCTAACGGTGGCGCGTTATTATACGCCTTCGGGACGATCCATCCAAAAACCGTATAACAAAGGATTGGAAGCGTATTACGGCGATTTTGAAAAGCGTTTTGAAAACGGCGAATTATATGCATTTGATAGTATTAAAGTGGCGGATAGCCTGAAGTTTAAAACCAAAAAAGGAAAAACGGTTTATGGCGGCGGTGGCATCATTCCGGATATTTTTGTGCCGATGGAAGGGAAGCACGGGGATGAGGCATTGAACATGATCATGCAATCCGGAATCGTGAGTTATTTTGTTTTTGAAGAACTGGATCACGAAAGATCACAGTTTCAGAAGTTAGCCATTCCGCAAGTGGAGAGTAAAGTAAAAAGTACTGATTTCTATTATGATGGTTTTCGCAAGCATTTGTCAAAAAGCGGACTGATTTTTAATCTGGATAAACATAAAGATAAGGTGAAGCAATACTTGGCTGCTGAGTTTGTGCGTCAGTTGTTCGATGAGCAACATTATTATCAGTTGGTACTAAAAGAAGATCCGATGATTAAAGCGGTATTGGAAACCGCTAAAAAATAAGATAAAAAGAAAGGGAGCTTTATGAACTGCCCTCAAAAAGTTAGACACTATTTGGGGGCATTTTTATGGAAAGAAAAGTCAAGTACAATTATGAATTTAAACTTCAGTGTGTAGAAGAAGTATTAAATAAACACCGCTCAAAAGGCTCCGTTGCTATCGAAAATGGAATTAGTCCAACTCATCTTGGCAGATGGCTAAACTTCTACCTTAAGTATGGAAAAGAAGGTCTTTTATCTCGTAAGAATCGAACTTACGACTCTGCTTTTAAGTTAAAAGTTCTTTTAGCTATTGAGAAGAAGTGTTTATCTTTGAGTCAGGCCTGTTTACTTTTCAATATTCCTAATGATGGAATAATCCTCGCTTGGCAGCGACAATTTAAAAACTATGGCACACCAGGTTTAACACAAAAACCAAGAGGAAGACCTATATCGATGACTTACAAAAGAGCTAAAAAGAAATCCGAGAAACCTTTGACCAGAGAAGAAGAGCTTTTACTGGAAAATGAATCTTTACGTGCTCAGGTAGCCTATTTAAAAAAGTTACAAGCCTTAATTCAAGCCGAAGAAGCCGAGCAAAACAAAAGGCACAAACCATAGAGGAATTAAGGCATAACCATGATCTATCTCTTTTATTGGATCATGCAGATATGGCACGGAGTAGTTATTATTATCATCAAAAGAGAAATACTGTTATTGACAAATACACAGAGATTAAAGGGTTGATTAAATCGATCTATGATTCTCATAAAGGTCGTTTGGGCTATCGCCGTATTACTTTAGAGATTAGACAGAAAGGTTTTGTAATTAATCACAAGACTATATTGAGACTAATGAAAGTTTTAGGACTTAAGAGTTTGATAAGAGTTAAGAAATATAAATCGTATAAAGGAGAACATGGTAAAATAGCACCCAATATATTACAACGCGATTTTAAAGCAACTCAGCCCAATGAGAAATGGGCAACTGATATAACCGAATTTAATGTAAAAGGCAAGAAACTATACTTATCACCAATAATTGATTTATTTAATGGAGAAATAATAAGTTATGAACTATCGGATAGGCCAAATTTTGAACAGGTTGTTAAGATGATCAAAAAGTCTTTTAGGAAAATAGCCGATAATACGGGTCTTATATTGCACTCCGATCAAGGATGGCAATATCAAATGAAACAATATCAAAGATTATTGAAGGACAAGGGAGTTACCCAAAGTATGTCAAGAAAAGGGAATTGCTTAGACAATGCTGTTATAGAAAACTTTTTTGGTATTATTAAATCAGAGTTGTTTTATCTTGAAAAATTTAATTCAACAGAACATTTAAAAAATGAGGTTAAAAAGTACATAAGCTATTACAATAATGATAGGATTAAACTTAATTTAAATGGAATGAGCCCGGTAAAATACCGAGCTCATTATTGTCAAATTTAATTATAAATTTGTCTAAACTTTTGGGTGCACTCTATTAAGCTCCCTTTTTATTTTCGTATACTGTCGTGCGAATGCGTTTCAATACCGTTGTTCCATAATGTGAGGAGGTCGGTGGCTACCGATGCGCCGCTTCCGGCAGCAATCGCAAGCTGACTTCTCCATCCGGCCAGGGTTCCGGCTACATAAATTCCGTCGGCAACCAGATGATCATTATTTTTAAGCTGAATGCGGTTTTTCTCCGGTAATGCTTTGCGGTGTGGTTCGATATAGTGTTCCAATCCTTCTATTCCGAAAAGGTTGGACGAACCGATGGCTACTACGATCGCACGGGTTTTATAGGACGCTTTGTTCGTTGTTATGGTAAAATCGCCGGATGCTCCTTCGACTTTGATAACTTTTTCGTCCGGAATCTGTACGATATGTGGATAGGTTTCGGCAAGATGATCGGTACTTTCGGTCAGAATTTCGGAGCCCAGTTTTCCTGCCGGAATACCATAGGCATTATTAAATAGTGCGTCTTGTAGGGACGAGGCTTTTTGGTGGGTGATGATGCCTATTTTTTTATCGGTTACAAAACTCTTTTTATGAGCCGACCCTAATATAAGGGCGCACGAAACCCCGGCTACTCCGCCACCAATTAACAAAACATCAAACATGATCTTAGTTTCCTTTTGTTTTTTCTTCGATGGCTTTCGACATCTTAAAGATTAATAAAATACAAACGGCGCATAATGAGGCCACGATGCCGATTAACGCCACTAAACTGTTGCCTTCAAAAAGATTCGAAAAATCCAATAGCGTTACGTTAAAAATAATTAACCCCAACGCGGCAGCGATTAGTATGTATGAGAAAATTTTCATTGTAAATAAAAAAAGAACTACGAGTAGTTAAATTATGGCGGTGAAATTAGTAAAAATCTGCTTAAACAAACAGACCTTTAACATTAGCTGCGAATAATTTAACAGCGATTGCTAAAAGAACCACGCCAAACACCTTACGGATAACGCCTAGCCCGTTTTTACCCAATGTTTTTTCAATTCGTGCGGATGATTTTAAAACAAGGTATACAATTGCAATATTGGCCAAAATACCAAAGATGATATTGATAGTTTGGTATTCGGAACGCAGGGATAATAGGGTTGTCATCGTTCCGGCACCAGCAATCAGCGGGAAAGCAATCGGTACAATGGATGCTGTATTGGGCGCGTCATCTTTATAAAGCGTGATACCTAAGATCATTTCTAAGGCCAGAAAGAACAATACAAACGAACCGGCTACGGCAAATGAGTTGACGTCAATTCCGATAAGTTTTAAAATTTCATCTCCAACAAATAGAAATGAAATCATAATGACAGCTGCTACAATGGAGGCTTTCTCCGATTGAATATGACCTACTTTGTTACGCAAGTCAACGATAATCGGGATGCTACCGAAAATATCGATAACCGCAAATAAAACCATTCCTACCGTAAAAATTTCTTTCCAATCGAATCCCATACCTACTATTTTTTTGAGACTGCAAAATTATATAAAAATATAACAAAAAATATAAAAACAAGGTTAATTTTTAACATAAAAATAAAATTGACCTCGAAATGTCTTTGTTTATTGCTTATTTCGCAACGAAAGAGGGTGTTTTGCCCCGTTTTAAAGTCGGTATTAATTTGTACCTTTGTCGGCTAATTAATGAATTCCGAGTATAATGTTTCAGTTAGGGAAAACCATCGTGTCTGAAGAAATTCTTGAAAAAGAATTTGTGTGTAATCTGTCGGCTTGTAAAGGAGCTTGTTGTGTGGATGGTGATGCCGGTGCGCCGCTTGACCAAAATGAAGTGGCGATTCTGGAGGAAATTTATCCCATTGTAAAACCGTTTTTACGTCCCGAAGGTATCGCTGCCATCGAAGCGCAGGGAACTTCAATCGTAGGGTCGGATGGTGATTTGGAAACGCCTTTGATCAATAATGCGGATTGTGCCTATGTTATTTTCGACGGGCCAACGGCACTTTGTGGAATCGAGCAGGCTTATAACCAGGGTTTAGTCGATTGGAAAAAACCGGTTTCGTGTCATTTGTATCCGATTCGGGTTAAGGATTTCTCCGATTTCGCAGCGGTAAATTATCATAAATGGCATATTTGTGATGATGCGTGTTCGCTTGGAAAAGAGCTTGAGGTTCCGGTGTATAAATTCGTAAAAGAAGCGTTGGTTCGTAAGTTTGGCCAGGAATGGTATAGCGAACTTGAAAAAGTGGCCGAAGAACTTAAAAAGTAGGCTAACTGTTTTCTGTGGGAAAGGTGTTGCTTGGTGTGTTAGCGCCGGATAAAGTACCTTTTTTTAACACGGTGTTATTTCGTAACGTATTGTTTTTCAAAAGTATAGATTTTTAAACTCAGCTTGAAAGAATTTTCTTCGCTTGTTAAAAACTCGTCCTAATTGTGAATAAGTTTGACTCGTTTTGTCTTTCTTTTTCCGTTTCAAATACCAATCTTTGTAGTGTGTTTTTCTAAAGAAAAGCATAAAATTAATCTTTTAAAAGTCAGTGTACTATGTCGGTGATCGAACCAATTTTACAAGAGAATAAAGACCGTTTTGTTATTTTTCCAATCAAGCACCATGATATATGGGATTGGTATAAAAAAATGGAGGCTAGCTTTTGGACAGCAGAAGAAATTGACTTACATCAGGATTTGACCGACTGGAACACAAAATTGAACGACGACGAAAAATATTTTATCAAACATATTTTGGCGTTCTTCGCGGCTTCCGATGGTATCGTAAATGAAAACCTTGCGGAAAACTTTGTAAACGAAGTGCAATATCCGGAAGCGAAGTTTTTCTACGGATTTCAGATCATGATGGAAAACATTCATAGTGAAACCTATTCACTTTTGATTGATACCTATGTGAAAGACGAAGCAGAGAAAAATGAATTGTTCCATGCTTTGGATGTCTTTCCTGCAATCCGCAAAAAAGCGGATTGGGCATTGCGTTGGATCGAATCCGATTCGTTTGCCGAAAGATTAATTGCCTTTGCTGCCGTAGAAGGAATTTTCTTCTCCGGAGCATTCTGTTCGATTTTCTGGTTGAAAAAACGCGGTCTGATGCCGGGACTTACGTTTTCGAATGAGTTGATCTCAAGAGACGAAGGAGTGCATTGCGATTTTGCGGTGCATTTACACAATCACCACTTGGTGAATAAAGTACCGAAAGATAGAATTAAGGAAATCATTACTGATGCCTTAAATATCGAAAGAGAATTTATTACCGAATCATTACCGGTGAGTTTGATCGGAATGAATGCAACACTAATGACACAATACCTGGAGTTTGTAGCCGACAGATTGTTGGTGGAACTGGGTTGTGAAAAAGTATATAACGCGAGCAATCCATTTGATTTTATGGATATGATCTCGTTACAAGGGAAAACCAATTTCTTTGAAAAAAGGGTATCCGAATACCAAAAAGCGGGTGTATTAAACAAAGATACCGACTCGCAGAAAATTAGCTTCGACGCTGATTTTTAAAGAACTGTAATCGGCCATGCGAAATGGCGATTGGGGCGAAAACCAAAGTGTTTTCTATAAAATTATTTGTATCAATTCATAAATTTTCAATACGATGTATGTAGTAAAAAGAGACGGAAGACGTGAGCCTGTAATGTTTGATAAGATTACAGACAGAGTTAGAATTCTATGCTACGGATTAAACGATTTGGTTGATCCGGTAAAAGTAGCTATGCGAGTTATTGAAGGTTTATACGATGGTGTAACCACATCAGAACTGGATAACCTGGCGGCCGAAACAGCGGCGTCAATGACGGTTTCACACCCGGATTATGCACAGTTGGCGGCGCGAATTGCCGTATCGAACCTGCATAAAAATACCAAAAAATCATTCTCGGAAACCATGACGGATATGTTCCAGTATGTAAATCCGAGAACCAATCAGGAATCACCATTGATTTCGGATGAGGTGTATGAAGTGATCATGGCCAATGCCGAACGTTTGGATTCCACAATTATCTATAATCGGGATTTTAACTACGATTATTTCGGATTTAAAACCTTGGAACGTTCGTATTTGTTGCGTATTAACGGGCAAATCGTAGAACGTCCGCAACACATGTTGATGCGTGTTTCCGTAGGGATTCACCTGAATGATATCGAATCGGCAATCGAAACCTACGAGTTGATGTCGAAAAAGTTCTTTACACATGCAACGCCAACGTTGTTTAATGCCGGAACACCAAAACCGCAAATGTCGTCTTGCTTCCTGTTGACGATGCAGGACGATAGTATCGATGGAATTTACGACACCCTAAAACATACGGCTAAGATTTCACAATCGGCCGGAGGAATCGGTTTATCAATCCACAATGTACGGGCTACCGGTTCGTACATCAGAGGAACAAACGGAACATCAAACGGTATTGTACCGATGTTACGTGTGTTTAACGATACCGCACGTTATGTGGATCAAGGTGGTGGGAAACGCAAAGGTAGTTTTGCGATTTATGTAGAACCATGGCATGCCGATATTTTCGATTTTCTGGATTTGAGAAAAAACCACGGAAAAGAAGAAATGCGTGCACGTGATCTTTTCTATGCGATGTGGATGAACGATTTGTTTATGAAACGCGTACAGGAAGATGGACAGTGGACGTTGATGTGTCCAAACGAATGTCCGGGATTATACGATGTATATGGCGACGAATTCGAAGCGATGTATATCGGTTATGAAAATGCCGGAAAAGGAAGAAAAACGATTAAAGCCCGTGAGCTTTGGGAGAAAATCCTTGAATCACAAATCGAAACCGGTACGCCTTACATGCTTTATAAAGATGCGGCCAACCGTAAATCGAACCAGAAAAATCTGGGAACGATCCGTTCATCAAACCTGTGTACGGAAATTATGGAATATACTTCAGCCGATGAAATTGCGGTTTGTAACCTGGCGTCCATATCACTTCCAATGTTTGTGGAAAACGGAGAGTTTAACCATGCCTTACTTTACGATGTTACCAAACGTGTAACGCGTAATCTAAATAAAGTAATCGATAGAAATTACTATCCGGTTCAGGAAGCCGAAAACTCCAACATGCGTCACCGTCCGGTGGGATTGGGCGTACAAGGTTTGGCTGATGCTTTTATTTTATTGCGTTTGCCATTTACAGGTGATGCTGCTAAAAAATTAAATCAGGAAATTTTCGAAACCATGTATTTTGCGGCACTTACGTCGTCAATGGAAATGGCAAAAGAAGAAGGACCGTATTCGACTTTCGAAGGTTCTCCGATTTCAAAAGGTGAATTCCAATACAACCTTTGGGGATTGAACGATGGCGATTTAAGCGGTCGTTGGGATTGGGCAAGCTTGCGAAAAGAAGTAATGCAAAACGGAGTGCGTAACTCCTTGTTGATGGCGCCAATGCCAACAGCTTCTACATCACAAATCTTAGGAAATAACGAAGCGTTCGAACCGTATACCTCCAATATTTATACCCGTCGTGTATTATCAGGTGAGTTTATCGTGGTAAACAAACACTTGTTGCAGGATTTGGTAAACCTGGGCTTGTGGAACGAAAACCTGAAACAGGAAATCATGCGTGCCAACGGATCGATCCAGAATATCGACATCATT
The DNA here is from genome assembly GCA_023446155.1 of Bacteroidota bacterium. Classification (GTDB taxonomy): domain Bacteria; phylum Bacteroidota; class Bacteroidia; order Flavobacteriales; family Flavobacteriaceae; genus Flavobacterium. The sequence continues at coordinate 153,517 of JAEXIT010000021.1, read as the reverse complement.
CCTCAGGATATCAAAGAACTGTATAAAACGGTTTGGGAAATGAGTATGAAAGATATTATCGACATGTCTCGTCAGCGTGGTTACTTTATCGATCAGTCGCAATCGTTAAACCTTTTTATGGAAGGCGCTACTTTTGCAAAATTAACATCAATGCACTTCTACGCATGGCAGTCCGGATTAAAAACGGGAATGTACTACCTGAGAACGAAGAGTGCTGTCGATGCGATCAAATTTACATTGAACAACGAGGTGAAGCAGGAAACACCGGCAAAAGAGGAAGAAATCGCAGTAGATGAATTCCGTGCTATGTTGGAGCGTTCCAGAAATGCCGAACCAGACGATTGTGAAATGTGTGGATCATAATCTGAAAAACAATCATAAAAACAGCTGTCTTTTGAGATGGCTGTTTTCTTTTTAAGCCAAATTGTATTTGTACATTTGTTCGCAATAGAACTTAAAACCGTATCACTTGAGTACTTTATATTTTACCGACAGAAGTAATGTGAACCTGGAAGATGTTGTTTTTAACGAAGCCGTTTCGGGGCAAATTAACCAGTTTTTAAAAGAATATCATTTCCGCGAAGTGCTGGAACGCTACGAATTGCCGGTGGTGAATAAAATGCTGCTCTACGGAAAAACGGGTTGTGGGAAAACCATGACAGCCAAGGCGATTGCTAAAAAGCTCGACAAAAAGATTATTATCGTGAATCTGGCGAGTATCGTTTCGTCCAAACTGGGCGAAACCGCCAAAAATATTGAAGGTCTGTTTAAAGAAGTGCTGTATGAAAGTGCCGTATTGTTTTTCGACGAATTTGATTCGTTGGGACAAATACGGGATTATGATAATAAAGACAGTAGCGAAATGAAACGCGTGGTAAATGCGATCTTACAGCTGATTGATAATTTTCCTAAAAAGTCGATATTGATCGCGGCAACCAACCAGATTCAGATGATTGATGAGGCTTTGGTACGCCGGTTTGAACTAAAACTGGAGTTTACACTTCCGTCGCGCGAAGTACTCGATATGTATTATGACAAACTGTTGTCGAAATATCCGGCCGAATTCTGTACGTTGGAACGGATTTACGAGGTGTCGTTTGCCGAAGCGAAAAATCAGGTGTTTACAGCGGTGAAAAATAATATTATTCAGGCTGAAATTGAAAAACAACAAAATAACTAGCTCCCGTTTGGGAATTTAAAAATACACTCCTATGATGCATTGGGAACAATTACTGTCGTTAAAAAGACAGGGTGATACAAGCAAACGTTTGCGTAAGGAACAGGATGATACCCGTTTGGGATTTGAAGTGGATTACGACCGGATTATCTTTTCGTCGGCTTTTCGTAGTCTACAGGATAAAACGCAGGTAATACCTTTGTCAAAAACCGATTTCGTTCATACCCGACTCACGCATAGTTTGGAGGTGTCGGTTGTGGGACGTTCGTTGGGGCGTTTGGTTGGAAAGAAAATCCTGGAAAAATATCCCTATCTGAATGAGGTTCACGGTTTCCATATGAACGATTTTGGAACCATAGTCGCTGCTGCGGCATTGGCACACGATATCGGAAATCCGCCTTTTGGGCATTCGGGTGAAAAAGCAATAGGGGAATATTTTAAAACCGGAAAAGGGAGTAAATATAAGGCGCAGCTAACGGCTAAAGAATGGCAGGATCTGATCGATTTTGAAGGAAATGCCAATGGTTTTTCGGTGCTTACGGGCTCGCGTCCGGGGAATGAAGGCGGTTTGCGGATTTCCTATGCGACTTTAGGGGCTTTTATGAAATACCCGAAAGAAAGTCTGCCGAAAAAACCGACGGCTAATATAGCCGATAAAAAGTTTGGCTTTTTTCAAACGGATAAGGTGTTTTTTAATGATGTGGCGGCCGAGTTAGGGCTGATTGCAAACAAAAAAGGAGAGGATGTTGGTTTCGAAAGACATCCGCTGGCGTTTTTGGTCGAAGCGGCCGACGATATCTGTTATACTATTATCGATTTCGAAGATGGAATTAACCTCGGATTGGTGGATGAGGATTTTGCACTGGAATATCTGGTGAAGCTGGTAGGGCATATCATGGATCGGAAAAAATACAATAGCCTGGTTACAAAAGAAGACCGGATCAGTTATTTGCGTGCACTGGCGATTAGTAGTCTGATAGGTGATGCAGTTCGTGTGTTTCTCGAAAATGAAGAAGCGATCCTCGAAGGGAAGTTCCATTCGGCACTGATGGATAAGAGTCAGTATAAAGCACAAATGGACGATATTATCAAAATCAGTATTAAAAATATCTACCAAAGTAATGATGTGATCGAAAAGGAAATTATGGGGTATCAGATCATTAATACGCTGCTGGATAAGTTTTGTACGGCGTATAATAATAAATTCGAAGGAGCGGCTACAAATTATGATCAACTGTTGTTGAAGTTACTACCAGAGAAATTCGTAACCGAAAAAATGAGTTTGTACGAACGTCTGATGCACATCTGTCATTTTATATCCATGTTAACTGACGGTAAAGCCTTACAAATTTTTAACATAATTAAAGGTTAAGTGTGATATTGTTGATAAGTTAGCAATATTTTTTTGTTAAGTTGAATAAAATTATAATTTTGTGAAACTTGAATTAAAAAAAGCTAACTAAAAAAATTATGAAAAAAACTACCCTAATGATGCTGCTATTGGCTAGTAGTGCGGGGTTTGCACAATCTCAAAATGAGCAAATCCAACGTTATCTGACCAATAACCATCAAAAATTAGGCTTATCCCGACAAGATATCGCGGATTGGTTTGTGGAGAGTGAGGCGAGTTCTTCGACTACGAAGATCAATAATTACTACGTAAAACAACGTTATAAAGGAATTGAAATCTTTAATGCGGTTACGAATTTTGCGGTTAAAAACGGAGAAGTGATTAATGTCGGAAACCGTTTTGTAGGTGATGTAGGAGCAAAAATCAACACGGTAACACCGGTTTTATCGGTAACGGACGGATTGTCGAAAGCACAAACCCATTTAAAAGTGCCTGCTTTCAGTTCGCAGATTGCTACTAAAATCAGCGATAAAGAATACAAATTAACCAACGGAACTTTAACGGATGATCCGGTTACTGCAGAGCTTGTTTTCCAACAAATGGAAGATGCATCCCTGCGACTGGCTTGGGATTATACGTTTTATACCTCCGATTATAAGCATCTGTGGAGTGTTCGGATCGATGCGGTTACGGGTGCAATGCTGGAAAACTTTGATCTGGTATTGAGCTGTAACTTCGGCGATGCTAATCATAAAGATCACAATCATACTACGATGAACTTCAGTAGTAAAGCCTTTAAAGATGCAAGTGCATTGGCACAGGTACAATCTGGTTCATACCGAGTATATCCGTATAATGTGGAAAGTCCAAATCACGGAAACCGTGAGTTACTGGTGACTCCTCATAATGCAACAGCTTCGCCTTACGGATGGCACGATACCAACGGAGTTACCGGTCCGGAATTTACAACGACCAGAGGTAATAACGTTTGGGCAAAAGAAGATATTGCCGGGACGAATGCTACTACAGGAGCTAGTCCGAACGGTGGTTTAAGTTTGACTTTTGACTTCCCTTATGGTGGAACAGGTGTGGCAGCATCGACCTATACCAGTGCGGCTACAACGAACCTGTTCTATATGAATAATATCATGCACGATATTATGTATCAGTACGGATTTAACGAGGTTAATGGAAACTTCCAGCAAAATAACTACGGACGCGGCGGAACGGTAACCTTTAACGGGGATCCGGTTCTGGCAGATTCTCAGGATGGAAGCGGTACAAATAATGCGAATTTTTCCACTCCGGTAGATGGTCAGTCACCACGTATGCAAATGTATTTGTGGAATGTAGGGCCAAGACCTAACTTTTTCCGTATAAATTCACCGGCGTCTTTGGCTGGGGCCTATTTTGCCGTAGATAATAACTTTACCAGTGGTCACGTTGCGGTACCAGTAGCACCAGCTGGAATTACAGCTGATTTAGCTCTCTTTGATGATGGTGTTCCGGATAATGCCGATGCTTGTACAGCAGCCATCAACGGAGCGCAGTTAACGGGTAAAATCGTTTTGGTTCGCAGAGGATCTTGTGATTTCGTAAATAAAGTAATGTTTGCTCAAAATGCCGGTGCCGTGGCGGTTATCGTCGTGAATAACCTGGATGAATACATGGTTATGGGAGGGGCAAATGCAGGCATCACAATCCCGGCTATTTTGGTAAGTCAGTCGGTAGGAAATGCGATAATTGCCGGTATGCAATCCGGAGCGGTTAATACTACTATATCCTATGAGGCTTCTACTTTCGTAAATTCGGATGGTGATTTTGACAATGGTGTAATTTCACACGAATACGGTCATGGTATTTCTTCCCGTTTAACAGGTGGGCCTGCTGCTGCAAACTGTTTGACCAGTACGGAGCAAATGGGTGAAGGTTGGTCGGATTTCTTCGCCTATCTTCTACAGATTAAAGCGGGTGATTCTCCGGTAACCGGAAAAGGAATTGCAACCTTCCTGGCGGGGCAGCCTACAAATGGTGTGGGAATCCGTCAGTATAAATATTCAACCGATATGGGTATCAACCCACTTACCTATGGTGATACCAATGGATTATCCTATACCGATCAGAATGGGACTTTACGTGTTGATGTTCACGCGGTAGGAACGGTTTGGGCTTCGATGCTATGGGATTTAACATGGGCGTATATCAACAAATACGGATATGATCCGAATATCTATAACGGAACAGGAGGTAATAATAAAGTATTACAGTTGATCATCGATGCGTTAAAATTGCAACCATGTAATCCTTCGTTTGTCTCCGGAAGAGATGCGATCATCGCAGCCGATCAGGCTTCAACCGGTGGACAGAATTACTGTATGATCTGGGATGTTTTTGCCAGAAGAGGTTTAGGAGTAAATGCATCTGCTGGTATGAATAGCGGTGTAGCTGCAATCAACGATCAGGTGGAAGATTTTACAACGCCTCCGCAAGGACCTAGCTGTACCATGTCTGTGGATTATTTCCAGGATAAAGATATGATCAAAGTATATCCAAACCCGTCTAATGGAACGTTTAATGTGTTTATCGGAAACTATACCGGTAAAGTGGCATTCCAGGTGTTTGATATGAACGGAAGAAATGTATACAGTCAGAAAGTAGACGATTTCAATATCGAAAAAACAATCAACCTGAAAGGATTGCAATCAGGAATGTATATCCTTAAAGTGGAGGGTGATAATTTAAGTCATACTCAAAAGGTTATCGTAAATTAATTCTAAAACAAAAAAGGTTCCGAAAAGGAACCTTTTTTTTATGTCTTAAAATGTATAACTCAAACCAATGCCTAATAATTGTTTGAATTGGATTTTAGGGCCTTGGGTAACCTGTACACCATCGATTTCTTTTTTCGATTTGATGTCATCGTCGTAAACAAGATTCGTACCGATATTGGCTTTTACATATTCGTTAACCACCAAATCCAACTGTAATTGCCAGTCGACATCAATATTGCCGAATCGGTTTATATAATCGGTATAAAGGCTCAGGCGATGATCGAGGAATATATTCTTGTAAATCTCGCTTTTCCATTGGTTGGTAATTAAAATACCTACTTCTGTCCGCGAACGTTTACCATGGGTAATCAGATTTCCGGCTTCATCATAGATCGCTTTGTCAACCCCAAAAGCACCCTGATCGGCCAAACGCTGATCCAATACCAAAGTAGTTTTCTGTGTTAAAGGCGAGAAATAAGCATTTAGCTTTTGTTCTTTATTGGAATACTCCGCTCCGACACCCAGGAATAAATAAGCCGGTGCGAAAGCTTTCGAAATCGCCAGATCGGTATTCGGATACGCATATCCACTGGTAAATTGTGTGTTGAAATTTAGTTTTGCACTGTGGTACCAGTTTGAAATACTGTCGTGACGGTAACCAAAAGTCGAATTCAGCTGAATCGCATCATCGGTTTTACGAAGTTCGCGCTCTTCCTGCTTGTTAATCCCATAGCGTACGATTAATTCGTTTTTCCACTTCACATTACCTTTGATGTAGTTTCGTAAAAAAGCGCCCTTTAAAAGGCCTGAAATAGAGTTGTTTCCTCCGACGCTCCAGTTGATAAAGGCAATCTGGCTAAAATCCAGTCCGATGCTGTTTTTTTTGTGCCAGTAGGAGGTGGTGTCGGGAATTGTAGTTCTTACTACGTCTTGTGCATTACTTTTCTGAATGGCTAAAATAAAAAGTAATCCGATTAGATACGGAGTAATCTTCATGATAAATTTAGTTTTTAATTTTCTTTAGTTTTTGCAAAAGTGGTTGAAATCAGTAACTTGAAAAAATAGTTGTCAAACTGTTAACATCAATTTTGCATTTTTTTTGCTGCTCAATAACTGTGCCGTGCTCGATAAATTCGTCCGGAATACCCAGTATTTTAACACTTAAGCCGCTATAATGTGTGCTTACAAATGCTGCAATGTTGCTTCCGAAACCGCCTAATACGGATCCGTCTTCTATTGTGATCAGTTGCTCGTGACTGTCACAGATTGCTTTTAGTGTTTCGATATCCAGCGGTTTTATAAATGGAAAATGATAGTGTGAAAATAAATCACGGTTCTCCGTTTGTTCCAAAGCCTGAAGTACATTGTTTCCAATTGTTCCGGTGGATAAAATGGCAATTTTGCTGCCTTTTGAAAGTTTTCGGGCTTTTCCGATTTCGATTTTTTCGAACGGTAGTTGCCAGTTTTGAACAACACCTCTTCCTCTTGGATAGCGTATAGCAATCGGATGATCCAGTCCTAATTGTGCCGTATACATACCGTTTCGGAGTTCGATTTCATTTATAGGGGCAAATAAAATCAGATTCGGAATACAGTTCAGGTAGGCAATGTCGAAAACACCCTGATGGGTCGCGCCATCTTCGCCAACCAAACCGGCGCGGTCCAAACAAAATATAACCGGTAAATTTTGTAGTGCGACATCGTGAATGACCTGATCGTAGGCGCGTTGTAGGAAAGTAGAATAAATATTGCAAAATACCACCATTCCCTGAGTGGTCATTCCGGCAGCCAGCGTTACCGCATGTTGTTCGGCGATGCCCACGTCGAAAGCGCGATCCGGAATTTCGTCCATCATAAATTTAAGCGACGAACCGGTGGGCATTGCAGGAGTGATCCCGATAATGCGTTCGTTTTGACGTGCCAGTTCGACCAAGGTCAATCCGAAGACATCCTGGAATTTTGGTGGTAAGTTTTCTTCCGATCGGGGAAGTATCTCTCCGGTTGTTTTGTCAAATTTCCCCGGTGCATGATAACGAACCTGGTCTTTTTCGGCCTGTTCGAGGCCTTTTCCTTTTGTGGTGGTAATATGAAGGAATTTTGGTCCTTTTTTATTTTTTAATCGAATCAGTTCTTTGATTAATAAGGGTATATCATGACCGTCAATCGGTCCTGTATAATCAAAATTTAACGAACGGATCATGTTGTTGTCACGCGGGTTACTGCCGTCTTTTACAGCGGTAAGGTATTCTTTTAATGCGCCTACACTAGGGTCGATTCCTATCGCATTGTCGTTTAAAATGACAAGTAAATTGGCATCGGTCACACCCGCATGGTTTAGTCCTTCAAAGGCCATTCCTGAAGCAATCGAAGCATCCCCAACAACGGCGATATGTTGTTTTTCGATTTCGCCTTTTAGCTGGGAGGCAATGGCCATTCCCAAAGCCGCCGAAATAGCGGTGGAAGAATGTCCTACGCCAAAGGTGTCATAGATACTTTCGTTGCGATTGGGGAAACCGGAAATACCGCCCAATTGACGGTTGGTGTGGAATACTGCGGCACGCTCGGTCAGAATTTTATGACCGTATGCCTGATGGCCGACATCCCATACCAGTTGGTCGTCGGGAGTGTTAAAAACATAATGCAGGGCTATGGTCAGTTCTACAACGCCCAAACTCGCGCCCAAATGGCCTTCCTTGGTCGATACGATATCGATGATAAACTCGCGCAGTTCCTGTGCCAGATCCGGAAGTTGCTCCATAGGGAGCTTGCGTAAATCGGTGGGTGATAGTATGTTTGATAAGAGTTTTGCTGCCATGGTGCAAAGGTACAATTTGAAATTGTATTTTTGTTTTTATGGAAAACATTTTCACAGACGATTATTTTATGAAAAAGGCGCTCCAGGAAGCGGAGCTCGCGTTTGAAAAAGGCGAAATTCCGGTTGGCGCTATTGTGGTGATCGACAATCGGGTTATTGCCAGAAGTCACAACCTGACGGAGTTGTTAAACGATGTTACGGCACATGCCGAAATGCAGTCGATTACAGCGGCGGCCAATTTTCTGGGTGGAAAATACCTGAAAGACTGTACGCTTTACGTTACGTTGGAACCGTGTCAGATGTGTGCTGGTGCGTTGTATTGGAGTCAGATATCCAAAGTGGTTTATGGTGCCTACGATGAACATCGGGGGTATCGGAAAATGGGGGCGCAATTGCATCCGAAAACGGTAGTAGTTACCGGTGTTATGGAGTCTGAATGTGCGGCTTTGATGAAGGCTTTTTTTCAGAAAAGACGTTAATTATTGGCATAAAAAAACCGCTCCGTTTCACAACGTGCGGTTTTGGATTTATTTAATTTCACTTCCGTCTTTGTCGAAGAAGTGATATTCTAAGTACGTGTAAGCGTCACGAGGTATAACTTTCACCCATTTTTTATGTTCAAAAAACCATTTTGAACGTAATGATGGAAAACCTTTAGTTATATAGGCAGCCACAAAGGGATGCGCATTCAGAACCACTTTTTTGTGATCCTTAAAAATTCGTTCTAGATCAGCCGATATTTTATCAATAATCAGGATAGGAGCTTCAATTTCCCCGTTTTCATTATTCGGGTTTTCTTCTCTTGTTTTGATATTAACTTCGGGTCTGACTCTTTGTCTAGTAATTTGAATTAATCCAAATTTGCTAGGAGGCAAGATTTTATGTTTTGCTTTGTCATCGCTCATTTCCTCTCGTAAGAAATCGTAGAGCACTTTACGGTTATCAGGATTTGACATATCGATAAAATCGATTACAATAATACCACCCATGTCGCGTAATCGTAATTGTCGGGCTATTTCGGCCGCAGCAATCATATTCACTTCTAAGGCAGTGTCTTCCTGGTTTTGCGCTTTGTTGGAGCGGTTACCGCTGTTGACGTCGATTACGTGTAAAGCTTCGGTGTGTTCTATGATTAAATAAGCTCCTTTGCTCATAGATACCGTTCTTCCAAATGACGTCTTAATTTGTCGCTCTATGTTGTATTTCTCAAAAAGAGGTAATTCTTTCGATTGATAATGCTTAACAATAGATACTTTAGCAGGAGCTATTTCTTGCAAATACTCCTTCGTTTGATAATACAGATCCTCATCATCGATATGGATACCGGTAAAGGTATCATTAAAAACATCGCGTAGTATTGAGGAGGCTCGGTTGAGTTCGCCTAATACTTTGGAAGGATGATGAGCTGTAGGGATTCGCTTACACATTGTGGACCATTTGTCCAGCAAATTTTGTAAGTCTTTGTCGAGTTCAGCTACTTTTTTGCCTTCTGCTACTGTTCTGACAATAACACCAAATCCTTTTGGTTTGATAGATTGAACCAAGCGTTTTAAGCGGTCTTTTTCTTCTTTCGATTCGATTTTTTGTGAAATCGAGATACGATCCGAAAAAGGAACTAAAACAACATACCGCCCGGCCAGAGAAAGTTCGGAACTTATTCGTGGTCCTTTGGTGGATATGGGTTCTTTAACTACTTGAACTAAAATTGACTGATTGGCACTTAACACGTCGGATATCGCGCCATCTTTGTCGATCTCAGGTTCAAAAGGAAAGTTTTTTAGGGAGAAATCTTTTATTTTACCTGCGCTTACAAGTTTGATGAATTTCATTAGAGAAGATAAGTTCGGACCCAAATCATGATAATGTAAAAAGGCGTCTTTTTCGAAACCTACATTTACAAAGGCCGCATTCAATCCTGCTACCGGTTTTCGGATTTTGGCAATAAAAATATCACCTACCTGAAAGCCGTTTTTATCGCCCTCTTCTCTGTGTAATTCAATTAGTTTTCCATCTTTTAATAAGGCAAAATCTACCGCTTCTGAACTGGATCGGATAATTAATTCCTTGTTCACTTGGTACATTTTTATCCATACATCAATAGCGGTTATCGAAATAAGACTATCAGCGTACAGATGGATTAAACATTAAATTTACAGGTTTTACCCGGGAAACCATAATCGGAATACGATTTCAGTGACTACAGACCATTGGTTTGTAGTAAAAAACGCACTGATTGACTCCGTTTTCTATGATTTCAATTTCAATGAACTTTAAACTTTAAAAAGAAAAAAGTAGTTTTAAACTACTTTTTCTTCTTATGACGGTTAGCTCTCGCTCTTTTTTTACGTTTGTGAGTTGCTACCTTATGTCTTTTTCTTTTTTTACCACTTGGCATAAATTGTAGTGTTTAGAGTGATTAATAAATTAGTTAACTTTTACTTCAGTATTCGTTTTCACGCCATCAACAAAAACTTTTGCTGGTTTGAAAGCCGGGATGTTGTGGGCAGGAATCTTGATTGTAGTATTTTTAGAGATGTTTCTACCCGTTTTTTCAGCTCTTGTCTTGATGATAAAGCTACCAAAACCTCTTAAGTATACGTTGTCACCAGTTTCTAATGAGTTTTTTACTTCGTCCATAAAAGACTCAACTGTTGCTTGTACATCTCCTTTTTCTAGACCCAATTTCTCGGAAATTTTCGCTACGATGTCTGCTTTCGTCATTTTCTTTCGTATTTATATTGATGTGTAATTTTTTGAGTTTGCAAATATAGGAATTAAAAATACAATATTTCAACCTTAATCGATTAAAATTTAATTACATAAAGTTTTATTTTTGTCTCCTAATTTTTTATAATGGATTTTTCTAACTCGTTAATCCAGTGGTATTTGCGGTCTAAGCGCGATTTGCCATGGCGAAAAACGGCGGATCCCTACCGTATATGGCTGTCTGAAATCATGTTGCAACAAACGCGAGTTGCACAAGGTTTGCCGTATTTTTTAGCGTTTGTTGAGGCTTTTCCATCTGTTTTTGATCTGGCAAATGCCGATGAAGAAAAAGTGTTAAAACTCTGGCAGGGTTTGGGCTACTATTCGAGAGCGCGAAATCTGCATGCCACGGCGCAATACATCGCCTTCGAACGAAATGGGTTGTTTCCCGAAAATTACGACGGACTTTTAAAATTAAAAGGAGTGGGGGAATACACTGCTGCGGCAATTGCTTCCATTTCCTATGGAGAACCCGTTCCGGTGGTCGATGGTAATGTGTTCCGGGTGTTGGCCCGCTATTTTGATGTGGAAACGGATATTGCTTCCCCGGTTGCTAAAAAAGAATTTAAAGCGTTGGCTGCCGAATTGCTGCCTGTGGATAAAGCTTCGCTGTTCAATCAGGCGATGATGGAATTTGGGGCGCTGCAATGTGTGCCTAAAAATCCGGATTGTACTTCGTGTGTGTTTAATGGGAGTTGTGCGGCTTTGCAAAAAAAGAAAGTGGATCGCCTTCCGGTAAAATTAAAGAAAACGAAAGTCACAAACCGCTATCTGAATTATATACTGTTTGTAGATCCGCTAGGGAAAACCATCGTGCAAAAACGACAGGATAAAGGAATCTGGTTTGGATTGTATGAGTTTCCGCTGGTCGAAACTACGGCCGACATTCATCGGGATGTTATGCCGGACGAGATTGTGAGAAGACTTGCAATTCCGGATGATGGCCGTTTGAAGACGTTACGTCTTTTAAATGAAAAGCAGATTCTTCATAAGCTTTCGCACCAACATTTGCACATCTATTTTTGGGAATTAAAGACAATTGATACAATATCAGGCGGTTTGTCATGGAATGAGGTTCAGAAGTTTCCATTTCCTATTGTGATACATAATTTTATCACAGAGTACGTAAAAAATAAATAGAATTAGTATATTTGAGTTAATAAATAGGTACGAGCCATGAACGGAACGGTAAATAAAGTCATGTTAATTGGACATTTGGGAGATGATGTGAAAATGCATTATTTCGAAGGAGGTAATTGTATTGGGCGTTTTCCTCTTGCAACCAATGAGGTGTATATTAACAAAACAACAAACGAAAGGATCACTTCTACAGAATGGCATAATCTTGTAGTGCGGAATAAGGCGGCAGAGATATGCGAAAAATATCTTTCGAAAGGCGATAAAATTTATGTGGAAGGTCGAATCAAATCCAGACAATGGCAGGCCGAAGATGGGACAACAAAGTACACCACCGAAATTCAGGTGACCGAGTTTACCTTCTTAACGACGAAAAAGGAAATCGAAAACAATAAGCCGGGTTTCCCGACTTCGGGCGATACTTCTAAACCATCATTTGATTCACCGGGTACGCCTATGCAAAATGATGATATGCCGTTTTAATTGTATAACTAATTCTGTTTGATTTGGACCCAGGCCCCGTCAGTTTACTAAGTACTATAGATTTTAACCTGATACTACTAATCGCAGGAATACTGTTCCTGTTGTGTTGTTCTGCTCTGATTTCCGGTGCCGAAACCGCACTTTTCTCACTTACTAAAAAAGAAATTGAAACCCTGAGGGCAACCGATGCTATCCGGGGTAAACAAATCGGAAGATTATTGGAGGCGCCCAAAAAATTGTCGATGACGTTTTTGGTGGCTAATAATTTTTCGAATATTACAATCGTCGTTTTGTTTTCCTACCTGGGCGACCGTGTTTTTTCGGAATTGATGGCAATCGGTACTAAAATCCTGTTGGAAATTGCAATAGTAGCCGTATTGATTCTTTTCTTTGGAGAGGTGCTTCCTAAAATGTATGCGACCCGAAATAATGTCAAATTTGCCAAAGGAGTAAGTGGTCTGGTGGTTTTTCTGGATAAACTGCTTACGCCGGTTAGTATTCCGCTGCGAAAAATCATCATCTATCTGTATAAGAAAATAGGACGGGAAAAAGAAAATTTCTCGGTCGATCAGTTATCGCAGGCATTAGAAATGACCGATTATGGCGATACAACCAAAGAAGAACAAAAGATACTGGAAGGGATTGTGAGTTTTGGAAATACGGATGCCCGACAGGTGATGACTCCGAGGATTGATGTGTTTGCACTGGATATAGAAGATTCTTTTTCGGAAATTGTAACGGAGATTGTAGAAAAAGGCTATTCCCGAATACCGGTTTTTAGAGACGATATCGATCATATTGAGGGTGTTTTGTTCGTAAAAGACCTGCTTCCTTATATTGATAAAACGGATTTTGAATGGCAGAAGTTGCTTCGGGAGCCGTTTTTTGTACCGGAAAATAAAAAACTCGACAATCTGTTAAAGGAGTTTCAGAGTATGAAAAATCACCTTGCGATCGTAGTGGATGAATACGGTGGAACCTCGGGAGTGATCTCATTGGAGGATATTTTAGAGGAAATTGTAGGAGATATCAGTGATGAATTCGACGATGAGAATATTGTATTTTCGCAAATCGATACCAAAAACTTTTTATTCGAAGGGAAAATCAGTTTGAAGGATTTTTATCGGATTGTACCGGTAAACGAAGAGGTTTTCGAAACCAGCAAAGGCGAATCGGAAACGTTGGCCGGATTTATTTTGGAGATTTCGGGAAATTTTCCGAAAAAGCATCAGAAAATAAATTTTGCAGATTGTATATTTACCGTCGAATCGGTAGACAAACGCCGCGTCAAACAAATTAAAGTGACCTTACTTGATGAATAGAATACTTAAAAATACCGCTTTTGCAACACTATTGGCTGTTGGATCGCTGTTTACGGCTTGTAAAGGGGATGTGGTACCAAAGCCAAAAGCATACCTGAGTTTGGAATATCCAAAACCGGAATATGCGCCGTTCAACGACGGATGTGCTTTTACTTTTGATGTGAACAATCGGACGAAAATTAGTAAAAAAGGAGCGTGTGGATTCGATATCAATTATCCGAATATGAAAGGAACGATTTATATCGATTATAAGCCGGTGAATAATAATATTGATGTCTTGTTACGGGATGCGCAAAAACTGACCTACGAGCACGTGATTAAGGCCGATGACATACAGGAGCAGCCTTTTATCAACGGAAGGGAGAAAGTGTATGGGATGTTTTATCAGGTTGGTGGAAATGCGGCAACCAACGCGCAGTTTTATGTGACGGATAGTACCAGACATTTTATCGTTGGATCGGTGTATTTTTATACCAAGCCCAATTTCGATTCGATTATGCCGGCGGCAAGTTATATTAAAAATGATATGCGTAAGATTATGGAAAGCTTGCGCTGGAAATAAAAATAAAAGACATAAAAAAAGCGAACCAAACGGTTCGCTTTTTTTATGTCGTAAAGCTTTCGATTAGGCTTTTTTCAATTCTTCTTTCATGTTCGACACTTTGTAGGTCTTTCCGTCGGCAACGCCTTCAACCGTTTGTGTTAATGAAGATGCCGTTTGTTTGTTGGCGTCGAATTCAACTGTAGCGGTTTTGGTTTCAAAATCAACTTTTGCGGAAGTCACGCCGTCCAAACGTCCTAATTTGTTTTCGATTGTAGCGGCACAACCCATGGCGCAAGTCATTCCTTCGATGTTAAAACGGGCAGTTTCCATTTTGGCAGCAACGTCTTTGGTGTTTTCGGTTGCAACTGTTTCTTCGGTAGTATTTTTTGCTTCTTTTTTACAACTAACCAATGTAAAAGTGGCAAATGTAAATACGGCGATTTTTTTAGTGATATTCATAAGGACTGTTTTTAGAATTAAAAAGCTCTTTTGGAGCGCGTTACAAAATTATAAAAAAAGGATCGTTTTCCCGTTTTATTGTTGGACTTTTACGTCTTAAAAAAATACTAAAATGACAAAACAGATCAAGTGGATATTGTTGATCGGACTTTCTTTAATCTGGGGAAGTTCTTTTATCCTGATTAAAAGAGGGCTTGTTGGGTTAACGCCTTTTCAGTTGGGGGCTTTGCGGATGTTGTTTGCGGCTGCTTTTTTATTGATTGTCGGGTTTCGTAGTCTTACTAAAATTCCGTCGCATAAATGGAAATACATTGCCTTGACCGCTTTTGTCGGAACGTTTATGCCGGTGTTTTTGTTTTCCTTTGCGCAAACGGAAATCAGTAGTGCGACCAGTGCGATTCTGAATTCGCTGACGCCTTTAAATACATTGTTGCTGGGGGCTTTTTTATTCGGATTGGAATTTCAACGCCGACAGTTTTTTGGGGTGATTATAGGGCTTGTCGGATGTGTGGTGTTGATTTATTCCGGTGCGAAGAGTAATCCCAATCAGAATTATTATTTCGCGATTCTGGTGGTGATTGCAGCGGTTTGTTATGCGATGAATGTAAATTTGATCAAAAAATACCTGTCGGATGTGAATTCACTGAGTATTACGACGGGGAATTTTCTGGTTTTAATGATTCCGGCGCTTATTGTGTTATCCTGTACCGATTTTTTCCAGGTAATGGGTGAGGCGCAAGTACAGGAGTCGGCGTTATATATTGCGGTTTTAGGAATAGTAGGAACCGGTATTGCGAATATTATTTTCTTTAGGCTAATCCAAATGTCATCGCCAATTTTTGCATCTTCTGTGACTTATTTAATTCCGGTGGTTGCTTTTGTCTGGGGAATACTGGATAATGAAAAAATGGAACTGTTTCAGATTGTAGGAGCGTTGATCATTCTGATAGGGGTTTATTTCTCCGCACGTAAATAAAAAAGGCCGCTACTAGCGGCCTTTTATTTTGAATGGGGTTATTGATTACTGAAAGTCAGCAGCAGTAACGCCTTCGTTGATTTTTACATCCGATGTAGTGAAATCAAGATCCATACCTACATTCATGATTGTTTTGTAAGGAACTTTAATTCCTTTTACTTCTTTGTAGTCGCTGTAAGTAACCATTTGTGTCATTTTCTGGCCACCTCTTTCCATGGTTTTAGCTTCTCCAACTTTTAAACCGGTTTTTACATCATAGTATAAGGTCGATTTGCCGTTTTCGATAGCATAAGCATCGGCTCCGTTAACGGTCTCGATTCCTTTGATTTTAAGGTCGGCTCTTTTTGCATACGCTAATTCCGGGAAAGCTGCAGCATTCTCTTTTTTCTCTTTGAATTCTTCAGCGGTATAGTCTTTACGTTGTCCTTGTTGTACTGCATAAGCGGTTTTGTCGCTTACAACTTGTTTAGACATTGACATACCTGCTACTTTCATTTCCATTAACGATTTGCTGTCGGAAGTGTGTTTGCTGATCAATTCTAATGCCTGTCCCTGGATAGAAGCTGTTGCAACAGTAGCAAGTGATTTTACTGCAGTTACCGCTTTTTCACCACCAATAGCTTTGATATAGTTGTCGAATACTGTTTTGGCAGTAACTCCGGCAGGGATTGGTTTGTTTACCGCAGGTTTTTCGGTCGGGTTACCGTATTTGTCAAAATAGAAAATAGGTGTTTTTAACGATTCTAATCCTGGTAATACATCCGCTGCTTTTCCAACTACAACAATACGAGTGTTATCAGAAAGGAAATATTTGTTAGCGGCATTACGGATGTCTTCCGGTGTAACAGCGCTGATGTTTTTGATATAGTTTTCGTAGAAATCTTCCGGTAAATTTTGTGTCGCTGTGTTTAAAGCATAGCGCGCAATAGTAGCCGGTTTTTCAATTTGCATTACGAAGTTTCCGATGTATTTGGCTTTTGCATTTTTAAGATCTTCTGCTGAAACCAAATCCGTTTTGATACGTTTTAATTCGTTGAAGAATTCTACAACAGCACTGTCGGTTACTGCGTTACGAACAGAAGCCGATGAACGGAATTTTGTTACATATTTTCCAGCTCCGATAGACGAGTAGGCTCCGTAAGTCCATCCGTGTTTTTCACGTAGATTTAGAAATAAACGGCCTTCACCACCACCACCTAAAATTTGGTTGGCTAATAAAGTAGCGAAGTAATCTTTGTCGGTCATTTTTAAGTTTACGGTGTTTACCAAGGCGATTTCCGATTGTACCGCGTTTGGCATATCCACAAAGTTGATTTGTGAGTACTGAACGTTTTTAGGGTCAGAATACGTTAATTGAGGTGCGATTGCTTTTTTCCACGAACCGAAAAGTTTTTCAACGGTTTTTTTGGTTTCTTTTAGGTTTACATCACCAATTACAACAAGGTAAGCATTGCCCGGAACGAAATAGGTGTTGTAATTCAATACAACATCGTTTAAGGTTACTTTGTTGATGCTTTCTTCGCTTAAGTATTCCCCGCTAGGGTGTGATTTTCCGAAAGCTAAAACGTTTTCAACGCGAGAGGCTACAGCAGTAACGCTTTTCTCCTGCGATTTGATTCCTTCTAATAATTTAGCTTTTTCTTTGTCGAATTCTTCCTGAGTAAATACCGGGTGTAAAGCACCTTCGGCCATTAATTCAAGGATTCTTCCGGCATATTTAGATAATCCGCTGGCGTTTGCTCCGTTAGAAGAAAAGCTGATGTTGGCTCCTAAAAAGTCGGTTTCGTCGTTAAAAGCGTCTTTTGATATTTTTTTGCTTCCTTTTCCGATCATGCTGCTCGTTAAATCGGCAACACCTTTTTTATCACCTTCCGCATAAGGAGGATTGTCTAAAGTAAGGGTATAGGAAACACGTGGTAATTTATGGTTTTCAACAACCATTACTTTTAAACCGTTTTTTAAAGTAAAGGTTTCCGGTTTTTTAACATTGATAGTTGGTGCTGGTCCCGGTTTCGGTTGAGGTCTGTCTTGTGCTTGCATAGTAATCGATAAAAACAAGCTCGCTGCTATATATATAAATTTTTTCATGATGAATGGCTGCTTAGTTTTGTGCTTTGTCTTTTGCTGGAGTATAATCTAAAATCAAACGTTGGTTCGGGTTTAAGTATTTCTTCGCCACGTCTCTGATTTCTTCACGCGTAATAGAACGGTAAATATCAATTTCATTATTAATTAGGTTTACATCACCATATAATAAATAGTACGATGCCAGATTTTCCGCAACACCTTCCAGGTTGGAATTGCTGTTTACGTTTTGGTTTTCGTACTGGTTTTGTAATTTTTGGAAGTCTTTTTCAGAAATTAATTCCGTTTGTAATTTTACGATTTCTTCATCCATTCCTTTGATTAAGTCAGCAGGAGTGTTCGGGCTTAATGGTAAGCCATAGATAAAGTACACACCGTAGTCTTCCTGACTGTAGTTGAAAGCTCCGATTTGTAAAGCCATTTTTTTCTCGTCAACCATCTTTTTGTATAGTCTTGAACTTTTTCCGTCTGATAAGATAGAAGAGATCATGTCCAATACTCGGGCATCACGTGTTTTCATCGATGGCGTTCTGTAGGCAGTTACGGCCATTGGAATCTGAATGTTCGGATCTTCGTAAGTCGCGTGGATCGTTTGAGTGATTGGAGCTTCTTCGAATTTCTCACGGGTAATCGGTGTCCCTTTTTGGATAGGTCCGAAATATTTTTGAACCCATTCTTTCGCCTGAGCCGAATCGAAATCTCCGGCAACAACTAACACAGCATTGTTAGGAATGTAGAATTTTTTGTTGAAAGCCTGGAATTCCTGTAATGTAGCTGCATCCAGGTGTTCCATCGAACCGATTGGTGCCCAACGGTACGGGTGTTTGGTAAAGATGTTCTTTTTAACCTCAGTAAATAAATTACCGTAAGGCTGATTGTCTACACGTAATCTTTTTTCTTCTTTAACAACTTCGTTTTGCGTGTCCACACCGATTTGGTTGATTACCGGGTGCATTAGTCTTTCGGATTCCATCCATAAAGCCAATTCCAGATTGTTTGACGGGAAAACTTCGTAGTAATACGTTCTGTCGTCCGACGTGTTGGCATTGTTGTTTCCACCGTTGGCAGTTACGATTTTAAACCATTCGCCACGGGCGATGTTTTTAGTTCCTTCGAATAAAAGGTGTTCGAAAAAGTGTGCAAATCCCGTTCTGTTCGGGTTTTCGTCTTTGGCACCCACGTGGTACATTACCGATGTAACAACTACCGGAGCCGATGGGTCCTTGTGTAAAATCACATGAAGTCCGTTGTCTAAATTGTATTCTTCAAACGCTACTTTCTGCGCTGAAGCTACGCCGCCAAGCATCAGAAGTGAACTCAAAGCCATTAAAGATTTTTTCATAAAAATTAGTAATTTATTTTTGATAACGATATAGGTGTGCAATTTCGGTAAAAAGTTACAGGTAATCGTTTTGTTTTGTGGAAAATATGCGCCTTTTTTTGATTAATATTTGTGTGTGCGGCAAAATTGTCGGTATATGGTTGTTTCATAAAGAATTAGTTGTATATTTGCAGACTTAAAAAATTAATCAAACATTATTGTTATGTACGCAATCGTAGAGATAGCAGGGCAACAATTTAAAGTAAGCAAAGACCAAAAGGTTTATGTTCACCGTTTGGCTTCTGAAGAAGGAACTAAAGTTACTTTTGACAAAGTTCTTTTATTAGATGACAACGGAAACGTAACTTTAGGCGCCCCAGCTGTAGAAGGTGCTTCAGTAGAAGCCCAAGTGTTAAAACACTTAAAAGGTGATAAAGTAATCGTTTTCAAAAAGAAAAGAAGAAAAGGTTACAAAAAGAAAAACGGTCACAGACAATCTTTAACGCAAATCCAAATCAGTGGTATCACTGGAGCGGGAGCTACAAAGAAAAAAGCGACTAAAAAAGCGGAAGCTACAGAAGAATAATTAACATTTAAAACTAATACGTCATGGCTCACAAGAAAGGTGTCGGTAGTTCCAAGAATGGTAGAGAATCAGAATCGAAACGTTTAGGTGTTAAGATTTTTGGTGGTCAAGCTGCAATTGCTGGAAACATTATCGTAAGACAAAGAGGTTCTAAACACAATCCGGGAGAAAACGTTTACATGGGTAAAGATCATACTTTACATGCAAAAGTTGACGGAGTAGTGAAATTCCAGAAAAAAGGAGATAACAAATCTTTCGTTTCTGTAATTCCATTCGAAGCATAAGAATCTATCTTATCTTACCAGAAAGATATAAAAGCCCGTTTCATAGAAACGGGCTTTTTTTGTTGCTACTGGCAACAAACCTGACAGGTTTAACCACGTGCAGGAATTAAAACCTGACAGGTTTAGCGTGTGCAGGGATTAAAACCTGACAGGTTTAGCTGCATAGTGAAATAAAAACCAGGTTTGATCAGGCATAAAAAAAAGACCTCAATTTTGAGGTCTTTTCTGTTACAGAATATTTTGGGGATTAATATCTGTAATATTCCGGTTTGAATGGTCCTGAAACTTCAACACCAATATAAGCCGCTTGTTCTGTATTTAATGTTTCTAACTCTACGCCTAATTTAGCAAGGTGTAAAGCTGCTACTTTTTCATCTAAGTGTTTTGGTAACATATACACCTGATTTTCGTATTTGTCGCTGTGTTTCCATAATTCGATCTGTGCCAACGTTTGGTTGGTGAACGAGTTACTCATTACAAAACTTGGGTGACCTGTAGCACAACCTAAGTTTACCAAACGACCTTCGGCCAAAATGATAATGTCTACACCGTTGATCGTGTATTTGTCAACCTGAGGTTTGATTTCGATTTTCGAAGCACCATGGTTTTTGTTTAACCAGGCCATGTCGATCTCATTGTCGAAGTGTCCGATGTTACAAACGATGGTTTTATCTTTCATCTTCTCGAAATGTTTGCCGATAACGATGTCTTTATTTCCTGTGGTTGTGATGATGATATCAGCATTAGCCACTACAGTGTCTAATTTTTTAACTTCAAAACCGTCCATTGCAGCTTGTAAAGCACAGATTGGATCGATTTCGGTAACGGTTACGATAGAGCCCGCACCACGGAAAGAAGCAGCAGTACCTTTTCCAACGTCACCATATCCGCAAACAACCACTCTTTTTCCAGCCAACATTACGTCTGTAGCACGACGGATAGCATCTACAGCACTTTCTTTACATCCGTATTTGTTGTCGAATTTCGATTTGGTAACCGAGTCGTTTACGTTGATAGCAGGCATTGGTAACGTTCCGTTTTTCATTCTTTCGTATAAACGGTGTACTCCTGTTGTAGTCTCTTCTGATAATCCTTTGATCCCTGGGATTAATTCCGGATAACGGTCGATAACCATATTGGTTAAATCACCACCGTCATCTAAGATCATGTTTAACGGTTGTCTGTCTTCTCCGAAGAATAACGTCTGCTCAATACACCAGTCAAATTCTTCCTCATTAAGGCCTTTCCATGCATAAACCTGTACGCCTGTTGCGGCAATTGCAGCAGCAGCCTGATCCTGAGTGGAGAAAATATTGCAAGAACTCCAGGTAACTTCAGCTCCTAAAGCGATTAATGTTTCAATTAAAACCGCAGTTTGGATTGTCATGTGAAGACATCCTGCAATTCGAGCACCTTTAAGAGGCTGCTCGTCTTTATATTCTGCGCGAAGTGCCATTAATCCCGGCATTTCCGCTTCTGCTAATTCGATCTCTTTTCTTCCCCAGGCAGCCAGAGAAATATCCTTTACTTTGTAAGCCACGAAAGGCAATGTTTTTGTGCTCATCTGCTTTATTATTTGTAATTACAAAAAATTTAGTGCAAATTTACGGAATTAGTTTTTAAAATTGGAAGGATAACCGGATATTTCGTGTTTGCCTGAAAAGCTAACGTTTTCGTTATCAGAAAAATAAAAATAGACCACTTCAATATTTAAACCATCCGCACGAATGCCGCTTTATAAAACGATAAAAATAGATCCTGATACCCGGGTTCTGATTTGGAAAATCACAGAATCACGAGACGAATTACTTCGCGATAAACCGTTAAGGGAATCGAGTCGCGTACGCGTGAACGGAATGAAATCGGAACAACATCAAAGAGGATTTCTAAGTGTGCGGAATCTGTTTGCGGAGCTCGGTTATACCGATTTGGATTTGTATTACGACGCTTTTGGGAAACCGCATCTAAGCGATGGGAAAAATATATCAATTACACATTCGTATGAATTTTCCGCTATTATTGTCGGAAAAAATAATGTCGGAATCGATATGGAACTGCGACGGGAGAAGATCAGTAAAATTGCCGATAAGTTTATCGATCCGGAATTCGCTTTTCTCGATAAATCCGAACCCGATTATATCCGGAAATTAACCGTGATCTGGGGGGCAAAAGAAGCAAAATATAAAATGTGTAATTCGCGTAGCCTTAGTTTTAAAGATAATATGACGGTGCATCCGTTTGAAATGAAGGCGAAAAAAGGAACGGCAACCGTTACGAAAGATAATTTCCGGAAAGATTTCGAATTTTATTTTGAGGAAATCGAAGACTTTACACTGGTATATGCTCTGGAACAAAACACATGCGGCTGATGGGCGAAATTTACAAACAAATTATAACGGCACAAAAACAAGGAAAACGATTGCTGGCGATTTTACTCGATCCGGATAAAGTGGATTGCGATAGCGATACGCTCGATCGATTAATCGGAAAAATTGCGCTTTCCGGAGCAACCCATATTTTTATTGGTGGCAGTTTATTGTTTAATGATCAACAAGATAAGATTATTGGCGCATTACAAGAAAAACTGATGTTGCCGATTTTGCTTTTCCCTGGAAATGCAGCACATATCACGAATCGTGCTGATGGCATTTTGTTTTTGTCGCTGATTTCCGGACGAAACCCGGAATACCTGATCGGACAACATGTGCAGGCGGCTCCGCTACTAAAACAATCCGGGCTTGAAGTGATTTCAACCGGTTATATTCTGATTGAAAGCGGAAAGCAGACAACGGTTTCTTATATCAGTGGAACGACACCGGTGCCGAATGATAAACCGGAAATCGCAGTGGCAACCGCACTTGCGGGGGAAATGATTGGACATAAAATGATCTATCTCGAAGCGGGTAGTGGTGCGCAATTGCCGGTTCCGTTGGAAATGGTGCGCCTGGTTTCCGAGAATATAGACATTCCGCTTATTGTTGGCGGCGGAATCCGTTCGAAAGTACATATGGAGCAGGTCTATCAGGCCGGAGCAACGATGGTGGTGATCGGTACGGCTTTTGAAAAAGATGTCAACTTTTTTTCAGATTTATAAGATATGGTGGATTTCTTTTTAGAGGCCTATAAAAATGCGTCAACACTGCAGATCGTACTGGAGTTTATAGCCTTTGTGTTTGGAATTGCCAGTGTATGGTATGCCAAAAAAGAAAATATTTTGGTATATCCAACCGGGCTTATTGCGACAACTATTACGGTGTATCTGCTTTTTCAGGCGGGCTATCTTGGGGATATGATGATTAATTTATATTTCTCGATAATGAGCATTTACGGTTGGTACAATTGGGCTCGAAAAAGAACCAATGTCGATTCGTTAGCTATATCCCGGACAACATCAAAAGAAAAAATTATCGGGGTATTCTTGTTTTTAATCACAATTATTATAATTTTCGCAATCTATAAGCTGTTTGATTACCAGATCAAACACGAAAATTATGTTGACATATTGGCGTCAGGGCTATTTTTTACCGGTATGTGGTATATGGCTAATAAAAAAATCGAAAACTGGACGCTTTGGATCATCGGCGACATTATCGCGGTACCGCTTTATGCATATAGAGGACTGGGGATGTTGTCGTTACAGTATTTAATATTTACATTATTGGCAATATCGGCCTATTTAGAATGGAGAAAGATCTTAAACAACGCTACTCAAAAAATATAAAAGTAACCATGTACGGCCCTGAAAGTACAGGGAAAACGACATTGTCGAAACAGTTGGCTGAACATTTTAAAACCATCTGGATACCCGAATATGCGCGAAATTATCTGCAACAAAAGTGGGAAGAACAACAGGCAATTTGCGACGAAAATGATATGCTTCCTATTGCTGTTGGTCAGATGAAACTCGAAAATGAAGCGGTTCAGATTGCCAGTAAGTTACTGTTTTGTGATACGAACCTGATGGTGACCAAAGTTTTTTCGGAAATCTATTATGGCTTTTGTGATGAAGTGTTGGACGATGCCGCACGCGAACACAATTACGATTTGTTTTTTCTGACCGATGTCGATGTGCCATGGGAAAAAGATGACTTAAGGGATCGACCGGAAAAACGGGAGGAAACCTTCCGGATTTTTGAAAAAGCCTTAGTCGAAAATAATAAACCCTATATCGTTCTTTCGGGAAACAAACAACAGCGTTTTGATACAGCGGTAAAAGCAGTGGAGATGTTGATCAAAACCAAAAATCTTGGTTTTACATCGGCCGATTTCTTGCAAATGTGGCATAGAGGAACGAATATCGATGCCATCGAAAGACAGTTGAAGTTTTTTAATGAAGGAATTGCGAAAATCAACCTCCATAAAATTGCTACTGTAGGCGATGGAATCCGACTTTTTGATGAAGATCAGGAGCAGGCATTGGTGGATTATTTTGAAGCGCATCAATCCAAATTTTCAATAGAAAAACTGGTCCCGGCTTCGGGAGCTGCCAGCAGAATGTTTAAATTTCTTGTCGATTTTCTGAACGAGTTTAAATTACATAGCGAAACGATTAATGCGTATGTCAATAGGAAAAAAGCATCGGAATTGTCGGTGTTTCTGGTGGGAATAGAAAAATTCC
This sequence comes from Bacteroidota bacterium, assembly GCA_023446155.1. Lineage (GTDB taxonomy): Bacteria > Bacteroidota > Bacteroidia > Flavobacteriales > Flavobacteriaceae > Flavobacterium. The sequence continues at coordinate 128,822 of JAEXIT010000021.1, read as the reverse complement.
CGTTTTATACTGATGTGCTTCAGGAAACAAAATCAGAACACGAAGGTTTTGACGCATTCTCTCAGGATGAAAAATATTACCGTTTTGTCGAAACCATGCTGTCACCGGCAAAATTCGATTTTCTGAACAAACCCAAAGGGGTTTTGCCTTTTCATCAGGAAAAAGAAGCGATTACGACACCAATTTATAAACACCTTAAAGAAGCGCAGGCTTATACTAATGTAAAAGGGAAGTATCATATCCATTTTACGGTTTCGGAAGAGCATATGGAGGGGTTCTCGGAAGTGGTTCTAAATAGTGATAATACGGTTGACGTTGCTTATTCGTTTCAGGATAAAGCAACCGATACGTTGGCCGTAGGTGTTGATAATGAGCCTTTCCGACTGGAAGATGGTTCGCTTTTCTTCCGCCCGGGTGGACATGGTGCGTTGATTCAAAATCTGAACCAGCTAACCAGTGATGTTGTTTTTGTGAAAAATATTGATAACGTTTGTTTCAATCATTTTGAGGGAATTGTCCGCTATAAAAAATTATTAGGCGGATTGCTAATGCAACTTCAGAAACAAATTTTCGATAGCCTGAAAGTGTTGGAGACAACGACGAATCCTGCCGTTATTCAGGAAATAGTCGCTTTTGCAACGGACGAATTGAATATTGTATTACCGCGTAATTTTTCAAAATATACCTTCGAGAATCAGAAAAATCAATTGTTTCAACTTTTAAACCGACCGATACGGGTATGTGGTATGGTTAAAAATGAAGGAGAACCAGGAGGCGGACCGTTTTGGGTTACGGGTGAAGAAGGAATGCATTCACTGCAAATTGTGGAGTCGTCACAAATAGATCTTCAAAATAAAAAGCAGGCATTGATTTTAAGTGAATCGACACATTTTAATCCGGTGGATCTGGTTTGCGGTGTGAAAGATTATAAAGGAGAAAAGTTCAATCTCGAAAATTATGTCGATCACAATGCGGGGTTTATTGTTAATAAAACCAAAGGATGTGCTGATATTAAAGCCTATGAATTGCCGGGCTTATGGAACGGTGCGATGGCCAACTGGATTACGGTTTTTGTCGAGGTGCCGCTTCTGACTTTCAATCCGGTGAAAACCGTAAATGACTTATTAAAACCGGCACATCAGCCACGATAGTATGCAAAAAGAAATACTGTTTGCCGAATTGCGGTATAAGGCGGTAAGAAGTAGTGGTGCAGGCGGTCAGCATGTAAATAAAGTGGCGACCAAAATCCAACTGGTGTTTGATGTCACAGGTTCTATGGCGTTTGCCGATGAGGAAAAAGCGCTTTTAAGGACGAAACTTGAAAGCCGACTTACAAAAGAGGGCGTTTTGCTGTTGAGCTGTGGCGAAAGTCGAAGTCAGCTTAAAAATAAAGAAATCGTGACAACGCGTTTTCTATCGTTAATCCAACAAGCCTTGCAGGTCGAAAAAGAACGAAAAGCAACCCGTATTCCGCATGCGGCAGTTAAAAAACGAATCCAAAACAAACGGTTTCAGGCACAAAAAAAAGAATCACGTCGAAAACCCGGAATGGAATAAAATAGGAATTGTGTAATGACACAAGTGAAAAAACGTTCTTTTTTGAGTTTTTTCTATCCAAATTTGATTTTGTGCAATTTCTTTTTATAATTTTGTCCTGTCTCAAAGGGGTGCTTATATCCGGATTCAAAACCGGACAATCGAGCTGAGATCATACCCAATGAACCTGGAACAGGTAATGCTGTTTAGGGAATAAGACATCACAAATGCCGTAGGGTATTCGTGTGTCGTGGAAACATCATTTTTTATTAATCAAAGAATAATTACCCCTTTTATTCGTAACATTTTACGAATGAAAACAGTATTACAATCCGTTGTGGCGTTACTATGTTTTCAGCCGGTTGTGCTTTTCGCACAGGAAAAAACCGTAGCTGATTCTACAAAAACCAAGCAACTGGACGAAGTATTGGTATCGGCGGTTCGTGCTGCCGACAAAACGCCGGTTACGTTTAGTAATGTCGGAAAAAAACAATTATCCGAACGAAATTTGGGTCAGGATATTCCTGTTTTGATGAATTACCTGCCGTCGGTGGTAACCACAACCGATGCCGGAAATGGTGTCGGTTATACCGGAATCCGGGTGCGTGGTAGCGATGCCACCCGTGTGAATGTAACCATTAACGGAATTCCGTATAACGACTCGGAATCGCAGGGAACGTTTTGGGTAAATATGCCCGATTTTGTCTCATCGGTCGAAAGTTTGCAGTTGCAACGCGGAGCCGGTACATCGACCAATGGAGCCGGAGCGTTTGGCGCCAGTTTAAATATGCTAACCGATAGTTATTCGGAAAAAGGATATGGCGAAATTTCGAATTCCTTCGGGAGTTTTAATACCCGAAAACATACCGTAAAATTCAGCTCGGGCTTGTTGAATAACAAATTTGAATTGGCCGGGCGTTTGTCGAAAATCAATTCCGATGGTTATATCGACCGGGCATCTTCCGACCTGAAGTCGTATTTCCTTCAGGGAACCTATGTGGGGAAAACAACCTTGATCAAAGCATTGGTTTTTGGTGGATCGGAAAAAACATACCAGTCGTGGAACGGTTTGGATGGTATGGAACTAAAAGATTTAGGCTTGGACGAAAACATGTTGGATAACAATCCGAGGTTTAATATTTCGGGTTTGTATTTTGACGATAACGGACAAGTAAAATTTTACGACAATCAGACGGATAATTTCAATCAGGATCATTATCAGTTGCATTGGAATGAAAAATGGAATGATAACTGGTCGACAAATCTGGCGGGGCATTATACCAAAGGGAAAGGTTATTACGAAAGTTATAAACGCAGCGGGAAGTTTTCCGAATTCGGATTAACCCCATTTGTCGATAACGGAACGACTATCTCAAGATCGGATTTGATCAACCAAAAATGGCTGGACAATGATTTCTATGGTTTTACATTTTCATCCAATTATAAAAATGACAAACTGGATATGGTTATCGGCGGTGGCGCCAATAAATTTGAAGGCGGTCACTTTGGAAAATTGCTTTGGGTAAAGGAAAAAGCAGCCTACGATTACGGTCAGCTTTTTTACGATGACAAAGGATTCAAAACCGATGTCAATGTGTTTGCAAAGGCGACTTATGATGTTACATCGGGTTTAAGTTTGTACGGGGATTTGCAATATCGAACGGTGAATTACAAAGCGAATGCGGTTAAAACCGGATTGGTAGATGATACATTCCGTTTTTTTAATCCAAAAGGAGGACTGAATTATGTGCTGAATCCTAAAAACAGCTTCTATTTTTCGTATGCTAAAGCCAGTCGGGAGCCCAATCGTAACGATTATGAAGGGAATGTTCCGAAGCCGGAAAAAATGGACGATTATGAATTGGGATGGCGTTATGCGTCGCGCGTTGCCAAGCTAAATGTAAATGCCTATTATATGAAATATAAAGATCAGTTGGTGTTAACCGGTGCGCTGAATGATGTTGGTGAGTCAAAACGAATTAATGTGGACAACAGTTACCGTGTTGGATTGGAATTGGATGCGAGTATTTTTCTTTCGGAGAAATGGGTATTGCGTCAGAATGCAACGATCAGTCAGAACAAAATTGTCGATTTTGTAGCAAATAAAGATGGCGAATTACACAATTTCGGAAAAACGAATATTGCTTTTTCACCCGATTTTATTGCTGGAAATGCCATTACCTGGTTACCGGTAAAAAACCTACAAGTTACATTGTTGTCTAAATTTGTCGGGAATCAGTATATGGGGAATGTCGATTCGAAAAAATCAATCTTAAACTCCTATGCGGTGTCTGATTTTAATATCATTTATGAAATCAACCCGAAAAAGATTTTTAAATCGATTGTAATTACCGGTTTGGTAAATAATATATTCAATACCAAATACCAGTCGAACGGGTTTTTCTATACCTACGATGACGATTGGTCTAATGCCAATCAGGTTACGACCATCGAAGGTGTTGGTTATTATCCGCAGGCGCGAATCAATTTTATGGGTGGTTTAACCTTGAAGTTCTAATAAAACAAATAAAACACCTGACAGGTTTCCAAAACCTGTCAGGTGTATGCTAAAACCTGTCAGGTAGCTAGCTAATAAAAAAGGCTGTCCGAAAAGACAGCCTTTTTTATATTAATTGTAAACCCTAACGATATCGCCAACCTGTTCTGTACGATATTGTTTCATTGGATATGGGCCACCGCCAATTCCGGTGTATAAACTATATCTTTTATTGTCGCAGGGACAAACCGCATCAATGCCATCTACATCCATTGTAGAACAGTCGCTTAAAGACTGGTTCGGACAGGCACGGTCGAAAGCTACAATCCCGTTGGCGCCTTTAAAAAGAATAATGCCGCGTATTCCGGCCCCCGGTCCCGATACATAAGCATAACCGTTCATAAACTTTAATGAACTATAAGCCGGAAGGTTTAAGTTAATCGTTAAAGAAACCGGATAGTTGGGTAAATAGGGGTTATTGTTGTTTACAACACTGTCTTTGCTGCAGCTTCCAAGAAAAGCCATTAAAAACAATAAAAAGAGGTATTTTTTCATATAAAATCTGGTAAAACAATTGAAAAACAAATTTAATTTAATTAACTTTGACTTGTGCTATAAAGAGCATAATTAAAAACGAAATAAATAAAAAAATATATCTTTGTAGACATAAATCCCGTTTTTGATGGGATTTTTTCTATTTATATAAACGACGAAAATATGACTAAAGTATCGTACTATACTGCCGAAGGATTAAAAAAATTAAGAGATGAGCTGGATCAGCTAAAGAGTGTGGAACGTCCGCGTGCCTCACAGGCTATTGCTGAAGCAAGAGATAAAGGTGACTTGTCCGAAAATGCCGAATATGATGCTGCGAAAGAAGCACAGGGACTTTTGGAATTGAAGATCGCCAAAATGGAAGAGGTAGTGGCAAATGCCCGTCTGATCGACGAATCACAGCTGGATGTTTCGAAAGTACTGGTATTGTCAACAGTGAAAATCAAGAACCAAACCAATGGGATGGAATTGAAATATACGCTTGTGGCCGAAAGCGAAGCGGATCTGAAAACCGGTAAAATTTCGGTTACTTCCCCAATCGGTAAAGGATTACTAGGGAAATCGGTGGGTGAAATCGCAGAAATCCAGGTGCCCAACGGAACCTTAAAATTTGAAATCTTAGAAATCTCAAGAGACTAATTCCTATGAGCTCCATTTTTACTAAAATCATCAACGGCGAAATTCCGTGCCATAAAGTAGCGGAAGACGATAATTTCCTGGCATTTCTGGATATTAATCCCAATGCAAAAGGTCATACGCTTTGTATTCCAAAAACGGAAATCAATAAGATTTTCGATATGGAAGAAGAGCAGTATCTGGAGCTGATGCGCTTTTCCAGAAAAGTAGCCAAAGCCCTCGAAAAAACGGTTGCGTGCAAACGTATTGGTATGGCCGTTGTGGGCCTTGAAGTACCACACGTTCACGTACACCTTATTCCGCTTCAGGATATGGATGATATGCGTTTCCAACGCAAAACCAGTTTAACCCAACAACAATTTGAAGAACTGGCACAAGCTATTGCCGGCAATCTTTAAGCATGAAAAAAATAATTCTGTTTTTACTGTTTCTGGTTTCCGGAGGAGTCTTTGCGCAGGGTAATCACAGTGCGCTGTGGCTTTACGGTAAAAATGTTGGCTATACGTTTGATGATACGGTTATCGAAAAAGAAGGAATAGTGGGCGTTGCAAATTGTTATGTCCGCGATATACCGTCTACTTCCGGAAAGTTGATCGATTCCTTACAACTTGGGAAAAGCGTTGTGGTAAAAAAACTTACTGAAAAGACACAGAAAATAAAAGGTATCGATATGAATTGGGTCGAAATCCAATACATGTATGATGGCTTGACTAAAAAAGGCTACCTATGGCTCGGGTTTCTGGCACTCGATTTTAAAACAACCGAAAATCTTGTTTTTCTGACCGCTTTAGAGCGTGTCAATGTGAAAAAGGTTGACGAAGACTATACGGGTTCGGAATATGTTCTCGGAATTAAAGTCCTGGATCAAAATAGAGTCCTGTTGGATAGCAAAGAAATCCGGAAAAATATTATCGAAAGTCATTTTCACCAGCAAAACTTGATGGGCAATTACGGACTTCAGAATATACAAAAGATTTACCGAATTAGTTTTAGTGGTGAAGCCTGCGGAATTCCAACCTACTACTTTTATTTCGGATGGACCGGAAAAAAACTATTGGTATTGCCCGAAAAAATGTCGGTTTCCGATGCCGGTGTTTACTATCATTCCGAAACGTTTATTTTTCCGAACGAACCGGGTGGTAAAGCAGGCCATATCTTTAAAGTTGTTGAAGAAGCCGAAGAGCAGGAATCATCCAATGAAAACGAATCCGTAATGGAAGAACAGGTCTGGAAAGAGACCTATACCTGGGATGGTGAAAAAGCAACGTTTGTTAGAAAGAACCTGTTAAAAAAAGGGCTGATTAAGCAATAGCCTTTTTAAACGTAATCTGCATCGTGGTGCCTTTTCCAATTTCCGAATGCGCTACTTTGATTTTTCCATTGTGATATTCCTCTACAATACGTTTAGTGAGCGATAGGCCAAGTCCCCAACCGCGTTTTTTGGTCGTAAATCCCGGATCGAAAATACTGTTGAATAATTTCTTCGGAATCCCACTTCCGGTATCACTCACTTTGATTTTTACAAAGCGTTCGCTGTCTTCGATCGCAATATGCAGTTTGCCCTTGCCTTTCATCGCATCGATCGCATTTTTAACCAGGTTTTCAATCGTCCAACTGTGTAAGGCCGGGTTCATCAGGATGTGGATCGGATAATCCGGTGCCTGAAACGTAAATGCAACCTGTTTGGAAGTTCTCGATTTTAGATAGTCATATGATTGTTCCGTTTCCTGAATCAGATCATGGTCTTCGAGAACCGGTTCGGATCCGATTTTAGAAAAACGATCGGTGATGGTTTGCAATCGATTGATATCCTTCTCAATTTCCGATACGGTCGTCTCATCTACATTATCCGCTTTCATAATTTCGACCCATCCGATCAGCGACGATAAGGGCGTTCCGATTTGATGTGCGGTTTCCTTTGCCATACCGGCCCATAATTTGTTTTGGGTGGCCATTTTACTGGCGCGGTAAAAACTAAAAATCATACCGCTGAAAAACAATCCGATTAGCACCAAAGCAATCGGGTAGAATTTTAATTTGGTCAGAAGCGAAGAGTTTCCGTAATAGAGGTATTGGTTTTTGCCACCTAAATCCATAATGATCGGCAGGTTTTCCGATTTTAATTTGTTGAGATACTCTTTGGAACGTGCCGCATCAACACTGATTTCTTTATCAACGTTGATCATATTGATAATACTGTCTTTATCGGTCGTCTGGATAATCGGGATCGTCGTATTGTTGCTCAGAATCTGAAATGGAAGTTCGACCTCGGTATTTTCATCGGCATTATTCAACGTCTTGGTGGCCGTAGCCCATAGTTCCATCTTTAAACGTTCCTCGTCCTTGAATTTCTGGAAAAAAGTATAGGTGTTCCATAATATGAAAACCAGAAAATTAAAGGAGCCTAAGATAATGATCCAGCGGATAAGGTTACGTCTTTCGGAAAGATTCATGCGATACAGTATTTGTGTTTAAAAGTAAGGAAAAGATATAAGGGAGCAAAAAGAAGATCGGGAAATGCTCCGTTGGGGTCAAATTTTTCCGGATTATCTGAACGGTTTTGTGTTTTGATTCCGGTTGAAAAAAGTATATTTGTCAAAACTTTTACAATCATGCTTAGTGTCGATCCAAAGGAGTTAAATCCGATGAAATTACAAGCGTATTTGCAAGGTGCTATTGGTCCGAGACCGATTGCTTTTGCCAGTACAATGGACGAAAACGGAAATCCGAATTTATCACCGTTTAGCTTTTTTAATGTGTTCAGTTCCAATCCGCCGATACTGATTTTTTCGCCGGCACGAAGAGTGCGTAACAATACGGTGAAGCACACGTTAATCAACGCGGAACAAACCAAAGAAGTAGTGATCAATATCGTAAACTACCCGATCGTACAACAAGCGTCGTTATCAAGTACCGAATATGGTGATGGGGTCAATGAGTTTGTGAAATCCGGATTAACAATGGTTCCTTCGGATGTCGTAAAACCGTATCGCGTGGGCGAAAGTCCGGTGCAGTTTGAATGTAAAGTAAATGAAATCATCGAATTGGGAACCGAAGGTGGCGCCGGAAATCTGATCATCTGTGAAGTGGTGAAAATCCATATCGATGAAGCAATATTGGACGAAAACGGAACGATCGATCAGCATAAAATCGACTTGGTGTCCCGAATGGGGGGCAACTGGTATTCCCGAGCCAATATGGGATTGTTTGAAGTGGAAAAACCACTGACCACATTGGGAATCGGAGTCGATACGATTCCGGATTTCATCAAAGAAAGCCCGGTTTTCGACGGGAATGATCTTGGAAAATTAGGAAATGTGGAAGCCTTACCAACCGACGAAGATATCGCTATCTTTGTAAAAGAAGATTTTGGTGTAAAAGCAGTGATCAGCGCCGACGATGAAACTAAAAAACACCAGATGGCGAAAGAGTATCTGGACAATAACGAAGTAGTGACCGCATGGAAGGTACTTTTGTCTAAAAAATAATAGGCGGTTTAGCGATAAACCTCACGATAAAAACAATTAATATTTTTACTATGGAAGTTACAGGGAAAATAAAAGTGATTAACGGAACACAGCAAATCAGTGCCAGTTTTAAAAAGAGAGAGTTGGTTGTAACTACAGAAGAGCAATATCCACAGCATATTATGGTTGAGTTTACTCAGGATAAATGTGAATTATTGGATAGTTATAAAGTAGGAGAACAGGTTAAAGTATCGATTAACCTAAGAGGTAGAGAGTGGGTGAATCCACAGGGTGAAGCGAAATATTTCAATACAATCCAGGGATGGCGTATCGAAAGAATGCAAGCGGAAGCTCCTGCAGGATATGCACAACCAATGCCTGCGGTTCCGGCAGCCGATGCGTTTGAACCGGCATCCAATTTTAACGAAGAAGAACACGACGATTTACCGTTCTAATCCAAAAATAAAAATCCTGATGGTGCTAGCTTTCAGGATTTGTTTTTTATAGACCATGTATTTTTTAACCAAAGAACTTTACTTCCCTCCGGTAACCGAAACGGATTTTTCAGGTATTCTGGCCGTTGGCGGCGATTTGTCGACCGAACGGTTGTTATTGGCCTATAATTCGGGAATATTTCCCTGGTTTGAAGACGGAGAACCCATCACCTGGTGGGCACCCGATCCAAGGATGGTGTTGCTTTTGGATGAGTTGATCATTTCGAAAAGTATGCGGAATATTCTAAACCGGAATATGTTTACGGTGACTTTTAATCGGGATTTCCGGGCGGTGATTTCCAATTGTCAGACCATAAAGCGCGAAGGACAAAATGGAACCTGGATTACCGACGATATGATTGAAGCGTACTGTAAGCTTCACGAATTGGGACATGCACAATCGGTTGAGGTTTGGCAGGACGATCAGTTGGTGGGTGGCTTATATGGTGTGGATCTCGGTCATATCTTTTGTGGCGAGAGTATGTTTGCCAAAGTGTCGAATGCCTCGAAAGTAGCTTTTATCAAATTGGTGGAATACCTAAAAGCAAATAATTACCTGTTGTTGGATTGTCAGGTGTATAACGAACATCTGGAAAGTCTGGGTGCTTTCGAAGTGAACCGCGAAAGTTTTATGAAAGTATTGAAGAGTAGAAGCTATACCTGACCCGTTTTCGAAACCTGTCAGGTATAGCTAGAAGCGTGTTAAAAGCGCAATTTCGTAAACTGCCACGATAAGGTGTTAAAAAGAACCAGCTCATTTCGCAATACCGGCAATCCGATGATCAACTTTAAGGTTTCATGCGCCATCATCGTACCGATAATTCCGGGTAAGGTTCCCATCACACCATTCAGACTGCAATTTGGTACCTCTTTCGGATCGGGTGGCTCCGGAAATAAATCGCGGAGTTGTTTACTTCCGTGATGATTGAAAACCGCCAATTGTCCTTCAAACTTTAAAATACTGCCGTAAATCAGTGGCTTTCCAAAAGCAACACAGGTGTCATTTACCAGATAACGGGTGGTGAAATTATCGCAACCATCCACAATCACATCAAAATCCTGTAAAATAGAACTCGCATTAGCCGTGGTTAATTTTTCATCAAATACCACACAATTGATTTCCGGATTTAATTGTCGGATTACAGTGGATGCAACGACAGCTTTTGGTTGATCAATATCCGCTTCTTTGTATAAAATCTGACGGTGAAGGTTGTGAATTTCTACTGTATCAAAATCGACAATGCCTAAGGTACCTACACCGGCGGTGGCGAGGTATTGCAAGATCGGACAACCCAAACCACCGGCGCCGATAACTAAAACTTTGGCGTTTTTTAGAAGCAGCTGACCGGCTTCGCCTATTTCCGGAAGTAACATCTGACGGTTGTATCGTAAAAAATCCTGTATTGTGATCATGTTTTAATTATAACTGTTATCCCAGTCTTTCCAAACGGGTTCGTATCCTTTCGTTGTGATGATTTGCGCAATGATATCGGCGGGTCGTTCGTCGCTGGTTTCAAATTGTTCCAACGATTGCGGATCGACGGCATAACCGCCGGGATTGGTTTTCGATCCGGCACTCATACTCGTAATTCCAATAGGAATAATATTATCGCGAAATTTTTCATTTTCCCGCGTGGAAATCGAAAGTTCCAGATCTTCATTCCAAAGGCGATACGCACAAATAAGCTGTGTCAAATCACGGTCGTCCATGATAAAATTAGGTTCGATAATCCCTTCGGCTGGTCGTAACCGCGGAAAGGAAACCGAAAATTTGCTTTGCCAGTACGTTCGTTGCAAATAATCGAGATGGAGCGCGTTAAAAAAACTATCCGTTCGCCAGTCTTCCAAACCAAGTAGCACACCAAGCCCGATTTTATGAATACCGGCGGTTCCGATCCGATCGGGCGTTTCCAGCCGGAAGTCAAAGTTCGATTTTTTGCCTTTCGGATGATAGTGTTTGTACACGTCCCGATGATACGTTTCCTGATACACCAATACGGAATAAACGCCGGCTTCGTGCAATTGTTGGTATTCGGTTTCCGAAAGCGGTTGTACTTCTACGGAAATATTCGAAAAATCCGGTTTGATCTGTGCGATGGCTTTTAAAAAGTAATCGATATTTACGGTATAATTGGCTTCACCGGTAACTAACAATACATGATCAAATCCCATTTCTTTTAAAACAACGGTTTCCTGAGTGATTTCAGCCGGGGTAAGTGTACGTCGTTTGAGTTTGTTGTCAAAACTAAAGCCGCAATAGGTACAGATATTCTGGCATTCGTTACTGAGGTACATCGGTGCGTACATCTGTATCGTTTTTCCAAAGCGCTTTTTGGTCAGTATATGACTCATTTGCGCCATTTGTTCCAAATAGGGGTGTGCGGCGGGAGAAAGCAACGCGATAAAATCGTCCAGATTTCGTTTGGGATTGGCTAAGGCTTGTTCGACACGACTGGCTTGGGTTTGGTAGATTTTTGTCTGAACCGTGTCCCAGTCATACGTCTCGAAAACAGATTTGAATGTTGTTTCCATAACCGACTTATTCATATAAAAAAGACGTCAGCGGACTTGAGGCAGCGGCATTGTTTGCAATAGGAGCTAAACGGGCTTCGTAGGCTTTACGTCCCGCGATTACCGCTTCTTTAAAGGCTTCGGCCATGCGCTCGGGATTTCCGGCCACAGCGATCGCCGTATTGACAAGTACAGCATCGGCTCCAAGCTCCATTGCTTTGGCGGCATCCGATGGTGCGCCTATTCCGGCATCGACAATAATGGGAACCTTGCTTTGTTCAATAATGATTTCTAAAAAATCGAGCGTTTTGAGTCCTTTGTTGCTTCCAATCGGTGCACCTAATGGCATTACGGCTGCGGTTCCGGCATCTTCCAGTCTTTTGCACAAAACCGGATCGGCATGAATATACGGAAGAATCACAAATCCAAGTTTGGCGAGTTCTTCGGTTGCTTTTAGGGTTTCGATCGGATCGGGTAACAGGTATTTCGGATCGGGATGAATTTCCAGTTTCAGCCAGTTGGTTTCCAGAGCTTCGCGAGCCAGTTGTGCGGCCAATACGGCTTCTTTGGCATTGCGGGCGCCGGAGGTGTTGGGTAAAAGGTGGATATGTGGGTGTTGTAATGCCGCTAAAAGGGTGTCGGTTTCTTTTTGAAAGTCGACGCGTTTTAAGGCTACGGTTACCAATTCGCTTTCCGAAGCCAGAATTGCAGCTTCCATCTGGGCAGCCGATCCGAATTTTCCGGTGCCTAAAAATAAACGCGAGCGAAAGGTTTTATCTGCGAGTTTAAAGGGTTCCATATAGTTTTTGATTGAGTTGGGTGAGTAGTTGTTTTTGATTTGGATGTTCGCTGATCATTCCCGAAACGGCGATTCCGTGGATACCGGTTTCTAGTAGGGAATCAATATCATCTAAGGTGATGCCACCGATGGCATATATCGGAATATCGTAGTGTTGCTCGGTTAACGATTGTAAGATGTCGGAATACCCACTAAGACCTAATAGCGGACTTAATTTTTGTTTGGTTGTGGTAAAGCGAAACGGTCCCAAACCGATATAGTCGCATTTTTCGTGATAGCGCTGGAAAACCTGTTGTAAGGTGTTTGCGGTACCGCCAATTATTTTATTGGAACCGAGAAGTTGTCGGGCTTTGGACACGGCCATATCGTCCAATCCGAGGTGAACGCCATCGGCATCGATTTGCTTGGCGATTTCGGTATTGTCGTTGATAATTAAGGTTGCATCGTATTGCTGACAGCTTTTTTTGACGGATTCGGCTAAAAGATACTGCTCTTTTTCGGTTCCGTTTTTAAAGCGCAATTGAATCCATTGGCCACCATTGTCCAAAACGGATTCGATATGATGCAATTGTTCGCTTAGTGTATGGCCTTGTGAGATATACTGGAGTTTATGAAGCATAAAACGTTAGTTTTTGTTGATGGTATTATACTGATGTTGACATTCCCGAAAGCGTTGCACTGGATCAGTATTGTTCCAGATCGTTCCCAAAAGCGCGATGTCGTCAAAGCCGTTTTCGAACACTGTTGCCATGTTTGAAACTGTAATTCCGCCCAGAGCAACCAGTTTGATATCGTGATTGGTTCTGTTTTTTACAGCTTCCAATAGGTTTTCGGACGATCGGTAACCGGGTTTGGAAATACTTTCGAAAACCGGACTTAAAAAGGCATAGGCGTAATGGTCTTGCAAGTTGTTAAAGTCTTCAACGGTATGTGTTCCCGTGGAGTAACACCTGACAGGTTTCAAAAACCTGTCAGGTGTAGCTGGTGCGAAACGCAGCCGGTCTTGCTCTTTAATATGTATCCTGTTAATTCCGCAAGCTTCCGCCAGTTTATGATGGTTGTGTAATACCAGTCTATCCCGAAACGCAACCGGAAGTTGATCGAGATAATGTTGCATTTCGACTACCGAAAAATCCGGTTTTCGGATATGTAAGATTGCCAATCCTTCCCGGAACATTTCGGAAATGATCTCGAATTCGTGGGTTACCTTATCCGGACTGGTGATTACAATCATGATTACAGATAGATTTCTTTTCCGTTTTCGATAAACTCTTCTGATTTTTCCTGCATACCTTTTTCAGCCACCTCGCGGATCTCTTGGGAAATCTTCATTGAGCAGAATTTCGGTCCACACATGGAACAGAAATGCGCCACTTTGGCACCGTCGGCCGGTAGGGTTTCGTCGTGGAATTCCCTTGCCGTATCCGGATCTAAAGCCAAATTAAACTGATCTTCCCAGCGGAATTCAAATCGGGCTTTACTCAGTGCATTGTCGCGGTATTGTGCACCCGGATGTCCTTTGGCTAAATCGGCGGCATGGGCTGCAATTTTATAGGTGATCACACCATCTTTAACGTCTTTTTTATTCGGCAAACCAAGGTGTTCTTTTGGTGTAACATAACACAACATTGCGGTGCCATACCAACCAATCATTGCGGCACCAATAGCGGATGTGATATGGTCGTATCCCGGAGCGATATCAGTCGTAAGCGGACCAAGGGTGTAGAATGGTGCTTCGGCACAATGTTCCAGCTGTTTGTCCATATTTTCTTTGATCATATGCATAGGCACGTGTCCGGGACCTTCTATAAAAACCTGAACGTCGTGTTTCCATGCAATTTTGGTTAGTTCGCCCAAAGTTTCCAGTTCGGCAAACTGGGCGGCATCGTTGGCATCGGCAATCGATCCGGGACGTAGTCCGTCGCCAAGGGAAAAAGCAACGTCGTAGGCTTTCATGATTTCGCAGATTTCCTCGAAATGAGTATATAAAAAGTTTTCTTTATGATGAAACAAACACCATTTCGCCATAATGGAACCACCTCGGGATACAATTCCGGTTACCCGATTTGCCGTGAGGTGAATATAGCGAAGTAGTACGCCGGCATGGATGGTGAAATAGGAAACACCTTGCTCGGCTTGTTCGATCAGGGTGTCCCGAAAGATTTCCCAGGTCAGGTCTTCGGCGATGCCTTTTACTTTTTCCAATGCCTGATAAATCGGTACGGTTCCAATGGGAACGGGTGAATTTCGGATGATCCATTCGCGGGTTTCGTGTATGTTTTTTCCGGTGGATAAATCCATAATCGTATCGGCGCCCCAACGACAGGCCCATACGGCTTTTTCAACTTCTTCTTCGATACTGGAAGTCACGGCGCTGTTTCCAATATTGGCATTGATTTTTACCAGGAAGTTCCGACCAATAATCATTGGTTCGCTTTCCGGATGGTTGATGTTGTTCGGGATGATCGCACGTCCGGCGGCAACTTCACTGCGGACAAATTCCGGTGTGATGTGTTTTTTGGGTGTGTTGGCGCCAAAACTCTCGCCGCTATGTTGGTGTTGCATCGCGGTGGTTTGGGAGTTGAGTTGTTCGATGCGTTGGTTTTCGCGTATGGCGATATATTCCATTTCCGGGGTGATGATGCCTTTTTTGGCGTAATGCAATTGGCTTACATTGTGTCCCGCTTTGGCGCGTTTGGGTTGGTGCAGGTATTCGAAACGCAAGTGATCCAGTTTCGGATTGTTGAGTCGTTCTTTTCCATAGTCGGAACTTACGGCATCCAGGATTTCGACATCATTACGGTCAAGGATCCATTGTTCGCGTAGGCGTTCGAGTCCTTTGCGAACATCGATCGTTACGTTCGGATCGGTATACGGACCACTAGTGTCGTAAACGGTTACCGGCGGATTGTGTTCGGTGCCGCCATTACTCAGTTTGGTATCGTGTAAGGCAATTTCGCGCATGGCGACTTTAATCGGATGGATGGCTCCCGATATATAGACTTTCTTTGAATTCGGAAATGGTGTTCTCGAAATTTGCTGTTGGTTTTCTTTCATTTATGTAGGGTTTAGTCGGTTATCATCCTCCTTGGGTTGCAGAAATGATCAGAATATGATCGTTTTCACTGATGTAGTGATTGTGCCATTCGGTTTTGGGAATAACCGTGTTGTTGATGGCGAGTGCAATGCCGTTTTGCTTATCGGAAAGTTCGCGATATAGCAAATCCTGGACGGTTAGACCGTCGGGTATTGTTGCGGGTTGATTGTTGATTGTAATTTCCATTCCTTAAAGTTGAGATATAGGTATATACTTTAGGAATGGCTACATAAAATGAAGTCATTGCACTTTTCCCTACGCCAGTATGAACTGGATCAGGTTCAAAGGGTAAAATCTCAGCCTATATGGTATATAGACACCCCTAAAGTGAAGCAAATGTAGTATTAAATTTGAAATGTAAATCCGGAAAGTACGGATTTAACATTCGATATAATGCGAATTAGCTACGTTTCCAACAGCTTTCGATATGATCGTCTACCATACCGGTGGCTTGCATATGGGCGTATACTACGGTAGATCCGACAAATTTAAAGCCTCGTTTTTTCAGGTCTTTACTGATCTGATCGGATAGGGGTGTAGTGGCCGGAATATCGCGCAAGGTACCGCGGTTGTTGATAATCGGACCGCCACCGGTGAATCCCCAGATATATTTGGAAAAACTGCCAAATTCCTGTTGTACCTGCATAAAGGCCTGTGCATTGGAAACGGCGGCGCGAACTTTAAGTTTGTTGCGGATAATGCCGGGATTTTCCAATAACTCCTGTATTTTGTCTTCGGTATACTGTGCAACGATTGTATAATCGAACTGATCAAAAGCTTCGCGGAAATTTTCCCGTTTTCGCAAAATGGTAATCCAACTCAAACCGGCTTGAAAAGTTTCCAGAATAAGGAACTCGAATAACTTCTGATCCTCATAAACGGGTACGCCCCATTCTTCGTCGTGATATTTTTCGTATAGTGCGTCATTTTTGCACCATCCGCAGCGTTCTTTAGTCTCCATCGGATATTGGGTCTTCTGATAAATATTTTTCGATTATATAATGTCCTAAATAAATCATCGGCGTTAAGCAAATCGCAATGATCAATTTAAACGTATAGCCGGTTGTGGCCATGTTAATGTATTCGGCAGTGGTGATTTTTCCCGTCATCCAAAAGGCGATACCAGAAACGATAAAACTGTCGAATAACTGCGAAATTACGGTCGATCCGGTACTTCGGAGCCAGATCATCTTTTTACCGGTTTTGTTGCGTAAAAACCAGAATATGGATACGTCAATGAGCTGCGAAATAAGGAACGCGATGATACTGGCGATCATAATCCAGATTCCTTGCCCGAATACGGCTTTAAATTGTTCGTCGCTTACGGTGCTAATGCCTTTGGCGGCCGGGATTTGTATGGCTATAAAAAGGATTAGTAGGCAATAGGCGATAAGTCCGGCGGTGATAAACGATAGTTTTTTTACACCATCGCGACCGAAATGCTCGTTGATCAAGTCGGTAGTAATAAATACCACCGGCCACGGAATGATTCCGATACTCATAATAAATGGTCCTATCTGGATCAGTTTTCCACCGGTCAATTCGGCTACAACGGCGTTGGCTATAAAGATCCCGGCTAAGATGATATAGACCAGGTCTCTTTTTGTTTTAAACATTTTGGGGTAGTATTTTGATGTCTATCAAAGGTAATGATTTTGCGTATTCTGGATGCAAAAATATTTGTGAGGTCGATTTGGCCATCGAAGTAGGCGTAAAAAAAACAAAACCCCGGTCATTGACCAGGGTTTTGCTATAGGGTTTCCAAAGGAATATGTGTTATGCTAAAGCAGCTCTTTTGAATCCAGTTACTACTAAAGATCCGTCTACTGATTTTACATATTCTGTAACGCTCATTTTTGGTTCTTTAATATAATCCTGGTTTACTAAAGTGTTGTCTTTGAAGAAACGTGCTAATTTACCTTTAGCGATGTTGTCTAACATAGCTTCTGGTTTTCCTTCCTGACGTAATAAATCTTTAGCGATTTCGATTTCTTTTTCGATGATAGCAGCATCAACACCTTCTTCGTTTAATGCGATTGGTGCCATAGCAGCCGCTTGCATTGCTACGTTTCTTGAAGCTTCTTCAGCACCTTCAACGTTAGCTGATAACGCTACTAATGTAGCGATTTTGTTTCCAGCGTGGATGTAAGATCCAACGAATGCTCCTTCTAAACGCTCGAAAGAACCGATTTCGATTTTCTCTCCAATAACTCCTGTTTGCTCGATCAATTTGTCAGCAACAGTAATTCCGTTGAAATCTGAAGCTAAAAACTCCTCTTTAGTAGCGAAGTTGATTGCTTGATTAGCTAAATCTGTAGCTAATTTTACGAAACCTTCGTTTTTACCTACGAAGTCAGTCTCACAGTTTAATGAGATCACAACACCAGCAGTTTTGTCAGCGTTTACAACAGCGATAACAGCTCCTTCAGTTGACTCTCTGTCAGAACGGTTAGCAGCAACTTTCTGACCTTTTTTACGTAGGTTTTCGATTGCTAAATCAAAATCTCCATCAGCTTCAACTAAAGCTTTTTTACAATCCATCATACCGGCACCGGTAATTTGTCTTAATTTATTTACGTCTGCAGCAGTAATATTTGCCATTTTGAAAGTGTTTTATTTTTAGGTTAAAAAAATGAAGTCGTTATGTTGATAGTCGCCCCAAAAGTAAGCATCCACCAGCATAACGACTTTATCATAATGTTATTTTTATTCTTCAGTTGAAGTCGTTGTAGCTTCTGTTTGAGCAGCTGCTACTTCTCCAGCTGGTTGCTCTTCTTTGTCAGATTTTCTGTCAGAAAGTCCTTCAATGATAGCACCACTTACTAAAGATAAAACTTTGTCGATTGATTTTGAAGCATCATCGTTAGCTGGGATAACATAATCAACCTGACGTGGGTCAGAGTTGGTATCTACCATAGCAAAAACTGGAATGTTTAATTTTTGTGCTTCTTTTACAGCGATGTGTTCCGCTTTGATATCCACTACAAACAACGCAGCTGGTAATCGGGTCATATCGGCAATAGAACCTAAGTTTTTCTCAAGTTTTGCACGAAGACGATCTACCTGTAAACGTTCTTTTTTAGATAATGTCATAAAAGTACCGTCTTTCTTCATTTTATCGATAGAAGCCATTTTCTTAACAGCTTTACGGATAGTTACGAAGTTAGTCAACATACCACCTGGCCATCTTTCAGTAATGTACGGCATGTTTGCTGCTGCAGCTTTTTCTGCAACGATATCTTTTGCTTGTTTTTTGGTAGCTACGAAAAGTACTTTTCTACCAGATGCAGCGATTTTTTTCAAAGCCTCATTAGCCTCTTCGATTTTAGCTGCAGTTTTATATAGGTTGATAATGTGAATACCATTACGCTCCATATAGATGTAAGGAGCCATGTTTGGATCCCATTTTCTAGTCATGTGTCCGAAGTGAACACCTGCTTCTAGTAATTCTTTAACTTCTACTTTGTTTGCCATTTTGTAATAGTTTACGTTCTGTTGTATTAGCAATGGTGAAGTAGCGACGGGTTAGTAAACTAACACTCAGGTCTTCGCCATTTAGATGCTAAACTAATTCCTACCTCAGCAGGAGAGCAACAAAAACTTAGTTTTTTTAATAATAAATAAATATTAACGTTTCGAGAATTGGAATCTCTTACGAGCTTTCTTCTGACCGAATTTCTTACGCTCAACCATACGAGGATCTCTTGTTAGTAATCCTTCTGGTTTTAAGATTGCTCTGTTCTCAGCTTCTACTTCACACATAGCTCTTGCGATTGCCATACGTACAGCTTCTGCCTGACCAGTTGTTCCTCCACCGTATACATTTACTTTGATGTCAAAATTAGCAGCGTTTTCAGTCATTGCTAATGGTTGCATCACTTTGTATTGTAATGTAGCCGTTGGGAAGTAAGTTGTAAATTCTCTTTTGTTTACCGTGATGTTTCCAGTTCCTTCTGTAACATATACACGAGCAACAGCGGTTTTTCTTCTACCGATTTTGTGAATAACTCCCATTACTTTAGATCGTTTAAGTTAACGGTTTTAGGTTGCTGTGCATCATGTTTGTGCTCAGAACCTACATATACATTTAAATTGCGGAATAATTGTGCTCCTAATTTGTTTTTAGGCAACATTCCTTTTACAGCTTTCTCTACTAATAATGCAGGGTTTTTTTGTTGCATTACTTTAGCAGATAAACTTCTTTGACCACCTGGGTAACCTGTGTGACGGATATACGTTTTATCCTCAAGTTTGTTACCTGTTAGGTTGATTTTTTCTGCGTTGATAACAATTACGTTATCTCCACAGTCCACGTGCGGTGTATAACTTGGCTTGTATTTACCTCTTAATAGCATAGCTACTTTTGAAGCAAAACGACCTAAGTTATGACCTTCAGCATCTACAACGATCCACTCTTTTTGAGCAGTTGCCTTGTTAGCTGATACTGTCTTGTAGCTTAAATTGTTCACAATAATTTATTTTAATTAAACATTCCATCCCCAATAAAGGGGATGCAAAAGTACAAATATTTATTTTAAATACAAATGTCTGTCGAATAATATTTTATCGATTGATAATCAGTTGAGTTATCAATCATTTTATAACGATTTATGAGTATCGTTGTCGATTCTGACCCTTTTTTTGGACGGATCGGGTAATCGTTATCGTATTAAATGCCGGTTTTGATACTATTCTTTGGTGAAATTGAGTTTGCTATCGCCTTGTTTTAAGAGTAATCCCTTGTCTTTAAAGGTGATTTCAATACCGGCCGGGTCAAAAATGAATTCGGTCGGACTTAGTGCATTTAGCGGAAACGGTTTTTGTCCGGTCGCCTGACCTTGCAATTTGCCGTTTTCGACACGAATCGTGAGTTGTAACGGAATCTGCTTGGTGCTGTATACGCCTTCATAGCTTTTTAAAATCTTCGGATCAACGGCTACCGATTTCAGGTTCGGGAAACGATATGGGATTTTGTAATAAATACTCAATATGCCGAGTAAAAGGTCGTTTTCGTTATAATTGTTTCCATTTACGATAAGGGAAACCGCCATTTTATCGCTCGGATGGTATGCAACAACGGATCGGAAATCTTCAATAATTCCGTTATGACCTAAAAAGCGTTTGTCGCTAAACGGAAATTGCAGCAATCCTTTTCCATAGCCGTTTTCCATGGCGGTCATTTGCGCTAATGAAGTCGGTTTGACAATTTTTCCGGTAAAAAGCGCATTGATAAATTCGGTCAGATCCGATGGTGTCGCTACCAAAGCTCCGGCGCCATTGGCCACACTTAAATCCCAGGAGGCTGTTCTTTTCCATTTATTATCGACGAAAGAATAAGAAAACGCTTCGTCTTTACCGGGAACATTTTTTTTAGGATAGTAGGTGTTTTTTAAACCAATTTTGGCTGCAATTCGGGTGACGACATTATCACCGTAATTTTTTCCGGTGATCGATTCGATGATATAACCCAATAAAAGATAATTCGAATTACTGTATTCGGCTTTGGTATCGGGTTCGAAAATCGGTTGTAATGCCGCAATCCGTTTTAGCATATCGCGTTTGGTTTGCGGTTTTGTTTTATAGGAATCAAAGGTGTTGTCGATATAGTTGGGAATACCGCTTTTATGATTCAGCATCATTTCGATTGTAATGGCTTTGGAGTTTGGGATTTCAGAATAAAACTTGGAAAGTTTCGTGTCTAACGTCAGTTTCTTTTCTTCAATCAATTGGAAAATGATAGCCGCAGTGAAAATTTTGGTAACAGAACCGATCCGGTATTTGGTATTGGCATCAGCAAGTATCGTATTGTCTGCATCCGCAAAACCATAATTCTTTTCAAAAACCACATTCCCATTTTCCCGAAGACTTATCGCACCCATAAATCTATTGTTTTCATTTAAATAGGTCAGCAAACTGTCTATTTTATTGAAACGCGTTTTTTCCTGGGCAACGATCGAAAAGGATAGGAGTAGTAGTGAAAATGCAATTATTTTTTTCATAAAAAGCGGACTTTTGGTTATCATAAATAACGTCCGAAAGGTACCAAAAATTATTGGCTTCCGATTTCAAAAATATAATTCTGTTCGCGGAACACTTTTGCAGTGTGAACCACTTGCATTCGAACGCCATTCCGGGCGGCGATGGCTTGGATGGTATCGCAATCACAATCTTCCGAAAGGATCATGTACGTTTTGTTGGTTTCGGTGAGATATTCCGGGAGTTGCGCGAATAGTTTGTCAAAGTAATCGAAGTTTTCGCCGCAAAACCAGGCGCTTTCAGCAGCATTTTTTGGTGTCTTCGGATAATATGGTGGATTGATCACAATATAATCGAAAACCTGACCCGAAAATTCCTGAAACAAATCGGAATAGACTACGGATAATGCCACCTGATTGGTGGTCGCATTTTGCGGTAAGGTTTCGAGTGCCGTTTTATTAATGTCGGATGCAGTAACAATGGCGCCTTTTTGTGCGGCCAATATGGAAATGATACCGCAGCCGCAACCCAATTCGAGAAAGGTTTTGTTTTGCAACGGCAGCGGTTCGATAAATTGCAACAGCAGTTTGGTGCTAATCGTGATAAATGGCGGAAACACACCCGGTGCTACGCGAACACAAATGTTTTTATAACGGTAGTTTCGCGGTTTCGACAAATAGATCGCACTGGCTTTTTGCAAAAACGGACTGACGATACGTTGGATCAGTTTTCTCATTATTCCGAATAAAAACCTTCGATTTCGGGTTGACGGTAGCGCCAGATTTTATGCAAAGCCTTGATTTCATAAGGATAATGATAAATTCCGGTTTTATAACGCAATCCCGACAGGGTTTGTAATAGTGTTTTTTTAACGCCCCGGATTCGGAAATCGGATACCGTTGGGTAATAGCCGTTTAATACCGTTTCAAAATTCTTGATCGTATCGATCATATACGGTTTTAACCACGGTGTGATCGGATTTTTTCGCAGGTCGAAATTCTCCCAGCTTGGGGAAATCCAGTCTTCCAGCTGTGACGGAAACGAAAATCCAGCATCCAGAATTTGTTGGTACAATTCCGATCCTTCGGTAGGAACCGGACTATAGAGGTAAATGATAATCTCCGATTTTGGGTTGATCGTTTTGATCTCCCGGATAAAATTAATATCCCATAAAATCTGATCGTAGACTTCTTTTTCGGTCGCCGCCGGCATGCCTAATACAAACGATAACTCCGGAACAATGTCGACATTCTTCATTCGTAATACGAAATCCTTGATCATTTGACCGGATTGGGTACCACCTTTGTTCATCTGTTTGAGGATCGCATCGTTTCCGGTTTCGGCACCTAAAAAGATCATTTTACAACCGGCTTTACGCATCAGTCGGAGTTCATCGTCCGTGTACATATTAATGGTGTCAATACGGCCTTCGCCCCAATAACTGATATTGTCGTTTAAAATGAGTTCCGAAAATTCTAACACTCTCTTTTTCGACGTGAAAAAGTTATTGTCGTGAAATTCGATCGCGTCGATATTATAGGTGTCTTTAAAATAGCGTACATCTTCGTAAATCCGTGCGGCCGACATGCCTTTCCAACGCGCATTGTAAATCGGAACAACCGCACAAAACGAACAGCTAAACGGGCATCCCATGCTGGAATGATAGGAAAGTGTTTTCGATCCCATAAAGGTTTTGGCCAGATAGTTGCGTACCGGGTAAAACTGGTTTAAGTAGTCGTACGGAAATTTGGGTAAGGTATCCTGATCCAATAAGGCTTCGGTCGCAGTTTTGGTTATCGTACCGTCCGCTTTTTTATAAATCAGGTTTTTGATTAAAACGATGGTTTCGGGCTCGTTGTTTTCCAAGGCAGCTAAAAGGGATGGAAAGGTTTTGTCGCCGGGACCATTGATAATATAATCCACATAACCGGAATCCAAAGCAACTTTATATTGGTTGGAGGCAAAATAACCGCCCCAAACCGTTGTGATTTTTGGAAATTGTTCTTTTATTTTTTTGGTAAACGGAATGGCTTGTTTGAGCTGCGGACCAGGCATCACCGTTGAACCAAAGTATTTGAATTCGCCTGTTGCCAGATAGCTTTCGATGGTTTGCCAAGGGTCGGTTTCCAGATTGCCATCTACAAAAACATAGTCGTAATGCCCATGAATAGAGGCGCCTACCTGTAAAATGGAATTCGGTATCCGGTGCTTACTATTGGCACTTCGGGGATTGAATAATAGGACCTTGTTCGTGTTCATGTTATCGCAATAACGAGGGTTTTGAGGTAAGTACTAATTGAACCAGTTGTGCTATGGCGGCACCCAATAAAGCACCACTCATTCCATAGTTTAAATATACTAATATTGTTGAAAGTACAACATTGATCAACGTTCCGATGAATAAAATTTTTATAACGGTTTTTTCCCGGTGATTTCGGAATAGTTCCACAATTTTGATACCATAAATAAACGAAGGATAGACATACCAAAAAGCAATCATATAAAACCAAATGGAAAGACTGGTTTTGAGATAAAAAACCGCGATCAGATGGATTACAAGCAAGGCGGCCGGCACCAGAAATAATCCCAATACACTTAATTGCTTCTGAATCTGATGAACCACCGATGTGGTATTCCGGTAAATATTTTTGGTGAATGGTGCATAGATAAAAGCTGCGACCGACATGGCGAAAACCAGCAAGCTATTCAGCACCTGATAATTGGCGACAATCGTTCGGTTTTCGAAATAATCGATAATATATAAGTCGATTTTTGAAGTGAAAAATCCCAAAACCGATAATAAAAAGAACGGAAAAGCCTGTTTGTAATAGGATAGATCCATTTTGGAATTCCCGGAAGAAAGGTATTTCTGAAACAAGACAAAATAACCGGTTCCGCGGATAAACTGATAAAAACTGTAATTAACCAATAACGAATAAATCCCGAAATCGTCTTTTAGCCAGTAAAAAGGAAATAGGAATACCAAAAAACTGATGACTTCAATCGCGATGGAAGCGTTGAATTTCTTTTCGTAGATGACCAAAGCTTCGGTCGAATGATTAAAATAGCGTCCCAAGAGCCATATCAAAATATAAAAGGTGTAGGAAACCGGGAAAAAAAACAGGCTTCCAATCGAAAACAGAAAAACCAACGGTAAGCGGGTAAGTAGTATCCGACTGTAATTTTTTTTGATTTTATTTGGGAGTATACTGAAGAGTCGCAGCAGATATTCTTTATTTCCCCAGTTGATCACTTGAGTAGCGAACAACGTATACAACAGAATCGAAACAAACGCACCCCAAATTTCTTTTTGCGCAAAATGAATCACCAGAAAAGGAATAGCCATACCAAACGCCGATACGATGATTTGACGTAGCGTATTGCTCGAAATATGTGCAATTCGGTTGTAATGGTTTGCTCTCAATGGACTGTGTTTTTTCGCAAGGTATAAAATCCGATACCACGACCATAATCCGATAAGTAAAGAATCGTTTTATGATCTAATACGATGGCTTTTTGTTTGTGATCACTGCCAACGGTTTGTTGTTGTCCGTTATAAAAAATCTGGTTGTTTTGAATGTCGGCTTTGTCTGTTGCTACTGATGGAAGTGGGAAAACCGAAGCATGTGTGCCGTTTTCATCGCGATAAAAATAACGAAGTTCGTTGCCGGAAACGGTATAATCATAAATTAATATCGGACTGTCTTTTGGGAGTACCGCTTTGCTGCTTTCGGTCGGCTTGGAATAGGAACCCACAAAACCGATTGGTATGATGATTATCGGAAGTAAGAGTATTCCTTTGCGGGAGATTGTTTTTCGTTCCGGAAAAAGAAACAGCGCAAAAAAGAACAAAACAAACGCCAACCGGATATAGGAAACCGGGAATACTTTGGTTAGAAATAACGATAGCGGAACATTACAAATCGCAAAGAGCAATACGAATAGAGCGATTTTTGTAGAGGGCGTGCCGCGTTCTTTAGCCAAAAAGATAAAAGGGAATAGCAGTAAAATAAAAGTATAGGTACTTCCGTAGGGCGAGAGCAGTATCGATGCGATAATCCAAAAGGAAAACGCAAACAGTTTTGTGCGGTTTTGAGAACAATAAAATCCAATATAAAGCATACTGAGCTTAAAAGTGATCAATACGATTTTAAAAAATAGCGGACTATCCCATAACGGATTCGGGTTTTCGACCGGATCAAAAAACAATAGTCGTTTGGCGAACATATGGAACGACTGGTAATTGTCGACAAAAGCCGTGGCGATTTCACCATTCGAAGCCTTAGGGAATACATCTTTGAAAAAGAAAACCCAGATATCGAATCCGCTTATAGCAACCGAAAGTAGTGTCAGACCTGCGCAAACTCCGATGAGATATAGGGCGGCTTTAAAACTTTTTCGGAAAAGTAAAAACAGGATTAGTATTGCGGGAAATATTTTGAGTAGGATGGCAATCCCCCAAAACAGACTCATTCGGGAAAGTTGCTTTTTTTTGTACGCCAACCAACCTTCTGTTAGCAAAAAGAAAAGCAAAAAATACAATTGTCCGAACAGCAGATTGTTTTTAATCGGGATAAAAAAGACAAACGGCACCAAAACCAAATAAATCGGTTGGATGGAATACTGTTTGAAAATTCGCCTCAGACTATAGAGAAACAGTACACAACTGACTCCATTAAATACGATTTTGGCCGTATACGGATCGAAAATATGAAACGGATAAAAGAACAATGCCAGAAAAGGCGTGTTGGGTGCAAAACTGGTAAAAACGGAGGTGTAGCCCAAGGCGGCGATCTTTTCATTAAAAATAGCGGGGAAATACAATTCGGATGTTAAATCACCTTCCGAAAGAAAGTAGCCGCCAAAATAGTAATTCGCAAAATCATGTAAAACGAAACCACTCGCCTGATAGAGGTAAAAACCGCACAGTGCAATTATGGGGAGCAAAGGATAGTAGGTCTCAAACAATTTTTTCATGGTACGAAAAATAAAGCAAAACAAAACGGTCTGTTTTTTTGCAGGGCATAGTTCAAAGATACGCGAAAACACTTAATCTGTACACAATTAATAATGTGACCTATTAAACAGGTTGTTAGTTATTTAAAAAATATCCTCTTTACTGTTAAACTGCAAAATCCAATCCGTATTTATTCAAATATTTAGAATTTTATAAGAATAAAGTAGTATTTTTCCACTCGGAATATGAAAGAAAAATAATACTTTTTAATTACAGGTTATAGAATTGGTATTGTGTTTCGAAAATGTATTACAGGACATCGGTAAACCAGCGGTGTTAGCGTTTTTCTTCTTTAAATTTTAATAAGG
Source organism: Bacteroidota bacterium (assembly GCA_023446155.1). GTDB lineage: Bacteria > Bacteroidota > Bacteroidia > Flavobacteriales > Flavobacteriaceae > Flavobacterium. Next base: position 101,929 of record JAEXIT010000021.1, on the reverse strand, counting down.
ATATGGCATATTTATACGACGTAAAAGTAAAATCGATTGATGTCGCGAACAAAACAGCGATTTTAGATATAGATACGATTCATCCGGATGCGATGTATTTTAGTAACAATCTGGCGTTTGCGATTCGCTTGATCCGGGATGCAGCTTTGGGTGATTCTCCGATTGCGAAGAGTTTCGACATGAACTGCTTGTTTGACAACAATTGGCTTAAGGAGAACGCTAGGGGTTACATCACAAAATGTGAACTCAATGAAGTACGCGCATCCGGGGAGACGGAAATCAAGAATAATGGAAAAGAAGCCTATTGGCGTGGTGAAACCGACAATGCCAGTGCAACGATAACAGTTTATTTCGCGAGTTCTTTGTGGATGCAACATCTAAACACAAAATCGAATTGGAGAAGTTCGGCTTATCCTGCTACAGTTGAATTTGTCGACCGTGCGCCGATTGATCCGTCTAATGAAATACCTGATTTCTCGGACGATTATGCCAATAGCGGTGGGTGGGTTTTGGTAAAATCAGAAACGTTGAAAGCTACCGACAGTTTGTGGCCGAAGGAAGTCTTTATTCCGATCTACACTGAAAAATCGTACCGACGTTCGACCAAACTTTCCGGAGCCGACCTGAATAAATCCACACTCGAGGAGTTGCTGTTCAAAACCGTTTTCGCTTTAGGTCGAAACGGGACAAAAACATTCGGAATACTCGTGCCTAGAGGCGATGACTATTATAGTGTCATTTCTTTTTCCAAAGGCGGATATTCGGAATCAGGTTACAAAATCCCTGACGTATTGACTTTGGGAGCAAGCGAATTCAACGTAAATGACAGCGCGAAAGCCGTGAGATTTGGTGCTTAACAAAAATATATATGAACGAAAATTTACTACATAATACCGAAAAACCCGCAGTGTTGGTGTTTCATCTATCGGAATTCTTTCAAACGTATGGGATCTCGATTCCGAACCTTTCCCAAACGGTCTATGATTCCCCTTTCTATATCTATGACCGATCATTTAAAGATAAAGGACCAAAATTTGAGGATGAAAAGCCCATAAGCGATGAAGATTGTGATGCCGGTTTTGCGATCCTTAAGGCCATTTGGAACGAATATGTGGGGAAAGCGGAAACACCCGGTTTTTCCCGAATTTTTAAAATAACGACCGACCTTGATACGGATGATTTCTACATCGAGTCAAGGTATGGTTTTGCTCCCGGCTATGATATGGATTCCGCAATTGCGACCATTACCAAACACAATTTTGAGGTAATCCGATGGGATGAATTTTGGGATAGTGAAAAATAATAGTTGCTATCAGCTTGTTTTGTTTTTCATCATTTGGAAAATAAGGCAAAATGAAACATTCTGGTTTTTTGCAGTGCATAACTCAACGAGACGCGTAAAACACCCAATCCGTACACAATACTGCGTTGCAGGTTGATCGAAGAGGCGTCTTCAAAATAATGCGTCGGACAGGAAACTTCGCCAATCCGGGCGTTGTGGTAGCATAACTGAGCCAGTATTTCGTTGTCGAATACAAAATCATCGGAGTTGCTTTCAAAGTCAATCTGTTGCAAAGCAGAGGCTTTAAAGCAACGGTAACCGGTATGGTATTCCGATAATTTTTGGTTCATCATCAGATTTTGAAATAGCGTTAGCATACGGTTGGCGATATATTTGTAAACCGGCATACCGTTTTTTAAGGCGCCTTTGCCCAATATCCGGGAACCCAATACGACATCATACAAATCGCTTACAACCAGATGGACCATCGATGGAATCAGTTTGGGCGTATATTGATAATCCGGATGCAACATGATAATAATATCGGCGTTCAATTCCAATGCTTTTTGATAACAGCTTTTCTGATTGGCGCCGTAACCTTTGTTGCGATCATGCGCAATGATATGTTCGATTCCCAGTTCGCGGGCAATCCGAATCGTATCGTCTTTACTAAAATCATCGGTTAAGATAACGTCGTCGACTATATCGAAAGGGATTTCGTTATAGGTCTTTTCTATGGTTTTACCGGCATTATAAGCCGGAAGTACGACTACTATTTTTTGATTGTATACCATATCAGTTAAGGTGGTTGACTTCGGTTTGTGAGGATTCCCGTACGTGATCCGAAACGCTTAATCCCTGAAAGGGTGCCAGCGATTCGACATCTTTGCGATGATACAGATTTCCGAGAAATGGAAACTCATCGTAGGTATGCGTCGGTAGTCCGGCAAGGCGGTTTTGAACTTCGGTTAACGGAAGATTCCATTCCCGACTTAAACGTTCGGCGGAGGGTTCCATAAAGGAAATATAAAGCAGTTCCGTGAGGGTGTGTTGTTGCGTTTGCGAAAAATCGACACCTATCGGAAGGTTGTTTTTTAGCGTGTTATGCGAAGTCCGAAAATCTAAAAGTCGGTCGCGGAAATCGGTATACGGCAAAAAACCGTTATGATTGTTCTGAACGGTGAATAAGGGTTGTATGGCCGATTCGTGGCACCACATACATTTGGCGGGTTTCCCGGCATTGGAATGCGCCGGATCGGCATTGTTTTTCCGGATTCCATTCCCGTCGAATATCCCAAAGCGAAGCTGACCGTTGTCTAATAATTCAATCGTTTCGTATTCGAAAACGGTTCCGTCGGTCGGATTGATTTCGGTTGATAAAAAGAGTTGGTTTAATCCGTTGGGTTCGGAAAACCGGATGATACGATGTTCCAATGAAACGCCCGAATTGTCTACATAGCCTTTTTCGGGTTGTAATGTATAACGGCTCATCAGTACGTCCAGTTGTTCGGGTACGCCGACTAATGCATAGTAATGTTCGGAAGCACCCAATAACAACGTAACATACCGACCCAAATCGATGGTTTGCTGTTGTTGGTATTCCGGAGAATTTTTAATCTTTTGATGCAAACGGTTCAATATCGTTTGTGCATTTTCCGATAACCCGATCGCCTTACTGTCTACATAAATCCGATCGCCATTGCTATACACACCGGATACATCGGAAGGCAATTTCGCGCCAATATAAGACAAAGCCCATTTTAATCCGATTAGCGATTTGTGAATGTCATCGTCATCATACGCCTTATTCCATCGTAGGACAAGCGCATCGTCTCCTTTTTCGATCAGATCGGAATAGGAATCGTTGGCGCAGGCGATAAAGAACAGACTAAAAACGAGCAATAGTTTTTTCATGCGGGACTGGTTTGGTAACAATGCGGGTGATGTGGTAGATATAATAATTTGTGTTTCGGACAATACAAGGCTGCAAATGGGTTAGTTTTTTGAGATGAAATGGAATTTTCGGTCTTCTGATGATATTCCGCGACGTAATAAAAATAAAATCGCTGTTTTGTTCACTATGCGTTGCGAGTAAGGTTATAAGTTCATCATCGGTTATGTCGGTATTGCAGTTTTGTTCCCAATTGCAAAGTCCTTGTTTTCGGTTGGTACATAGAAAAAACGGACGCTTTTCCAGATAAGGAGCGATAATGGTTCCTTCGCAAAATTGGGTGACCGTTTCCAGATCCGATAAACGCTGCTGTGCCAGATAAGCGGCTACCTGTTTTCCGGACGAAAAGGGTTTCCAATAGTCGTATAGATAAGCGATGATTCCGCTGCTGAATTGGATGAATAACAATAAATAGAGGATTGTTCTCCGTGCAAAATCCCGATTGATGTTGTTTCGGATGCGATAAACATGATAATGATCCATCCATAATGCGGTGATCAATATGATATAGTTAATCCCGTCAAAACGGGTAGCGCCCAATTGGGTAATAAAGAAAAAACATTGTACGCCAAATAAGGCGGTGTAGGTAAACAACAAAGTGGCTTTCCGTTTGTAAAAAAACAATAGCGGAAGTCCGTATAACAACAACCCGATGGCGGCCGAGATCGGTTTGCTATAGTTGATCAATAAGTTGGAGTTCCAAAAATGAATGGTTCGGAAATCGGGTATCGTGATCCATCCTTTAAAAAGCGAGATAAAACCTTTCGAAAAGCGTTCGTATATCGGAATGTCCTGTGTTCGCGTAAGGAAGATGCTGTCGATAGATGGGAATAATTGTAAGACCAATACAAAAAGTCCCACAGTAAAAATCAGGTAACCGCTAGTGTAGCGGAGTATGTTTTTCTTGTTTTCAAGGGTAAATAAAAAAAGTAGCGCCAGACTAATTACGGTAAACATCAGGTGGATATTGGCGGCCAATGCGAGCCAAAAGGCGTAGAGCAGGAATTTTTCCTTCCGTTGACGGTATATGCCCAAAGCCAGAAACAGGAATAATAAGCCCAAAATATAATTCCGACTGATGAGGTTGTATTCGAACAACATAAAATAACCAAAGACAAACAGTACTTTAAAAAGCGTCGAAAAAGGCGATTTCCGTAGAAAAATGCCAACCGTTAGCGTGGATAAAAGTATATGTAGGAATTGCATCCAAAACGGATTGTCGGTGATTCGGGTAAGTAAAAACAATAGGATATTCCAGATCATCGGATGGCCTTCGTGGCGCATGTTGTAAAACAGCTCCGAAAAAGAACCGCTGTCCAACGCCAATAACCAATGATGCGCTTCGTCCAGCCATAGTTCATGATGTAAAATACCCAGCAGGCTTATCGTAAAATAAAGCAGGGTGATAAAAATGAAGTATTTCTTTTCGGCCGGTTGGTTCATCGCTATAACTGTTTACTAATCCGCATCAGGCCGCTGGCCAAAATGGATTTGGTTTTTAATTTCAGTATTTTGATAGGATTCCGGTTTTCGGTTTTGATCCGTTCCCGGTAAAATTCCACTTCGTTTACAACTTTGCTTACGGCATAATCGTAAAACTTACGGGAATAGGTTCTTTTAAAATCAATCTGACGGTCGGTTGAGGTTTCCCAATCGGGTTGTACGGTGATCCGACTTTCCACTTCGTCATACAAAGAAGTGCCTTTAATCGGATAGGCTACGGTAATGGTATATTCCGTAGGGTTGGCTTCTTTCAGGTATTGAATGGTTTGATGAATATCGTCTTCAGTTTCGCCGGGATAGCCCACCATGATAAACGTTCCGGTTTCGATCCCAAGCGCATTGGTTTTTTGAATGGCTTGCTTTACAACCGAGACATCCACTCGACGATCCATCAGGTCAATGATTTTCTGGGAACCGCTTTCCGCGCCAATCCAGATCCGATAACAGCCGGCTTCTTTTAAAAGTTGCAGAATGGCATCGTTCAGTCGTTCGGCACGGGTAATGCATTCGAATGGAATTTGCGCATCTTGCGCGATTACTTCTTTATGGAATTCCGTTAGCCATTTATGACTCACGGTAAATACGTCGTCTACAAACCAAAGTGTGTCCGGGTTGTATTGGTCTTTTAAAAGGCGCATTTCGGCTGCCACCTGTTGTGCCGGTCTTCTGCGGTAACTCTGACCGTAGACTGCCGTGCTACACCATTTGCAGGTATACGGACAGCCGCGTTGCGTGGAAATCGTCATCGAGCTTTTCCCGTGATTCGTTTTCCAGGTTTGTAAATATTTTTCGATCGGAGCCGCTTTCCGGTTGGGTAACGGAAGTTCGTCCAATTCCTTGAATTTGGTTCTGGCTTTTGTTTTGATCAGCTTACCATTGTCGAAAAAAGCAATACCATCTACAGCCGTATAATCCGACTGTTCCATAATGGCCTGATAAAGCTGGTAAGTCGTTTCTTCGCCTTCGCCTATGATCAGAAAATCGGCACCGGCATTCAGATAATTTTCGCAATTATACGTCACGTCGGGTCCACCCAAAATGATTTTCGGAAAACCGTAACGAGGCTCGGTATTTAGCATTCGGATCAATCGGATTACCTCAACTTTGGTCATCAGGTTGGTGTAAATCGCAATCACATCGGGTTGCATTTCAATGATATAATCCAGTTGTTCCTGTTGGGAATAAAACGTACTATCGTAAACCGCATTCGGAATATTCCGTTCCAGCAAATAACCCGAAATATAAAGCAATCCCAATGGCGGATAGGGCTTCATGATCTTTTGCTCCTTCGGATCATCCGATATATAATATCCGTGTGTCAGCAGTATACTCATCTTTTCTCCAAAGCAATAAAATAGTGATCGGAATAACGTGACAGGAATCGAAGGTTTCGAATAGTGTTTTCCAAAGAACCCAAAACGGCAGTTACGCGTTTTTTGTTTTTTACAAAGGGTTCCAGGTAGGAGGGCGGAATAAAAAAACCAATGGGTTTTAGTTCGCTTATGGTAAAATGGCGTTGTGCCATTTGTTTGATGTCGGATGGATTGTAATAATAGGTCGTCACCGCTTCTCCGTCGACATTGGCGATTGCTTTTTCGCGTTTACGACGGAAGGCTGTTTTCCATTGACCTTTTAGCAGAAAATAAAACTGTTCCCATACGGTGTTTTTTGGCATGATCACTAAAAATAACCGACCGTTTGATGTTAGCAACCGATTGGCATTTTCGAAAAAGGCTTTAAGTTCCGGTTCGGAAAGACAATTAAGTCCGCCAAAATCGGAAAAAATTGCATCGAACGTCTTATTTGGAAACGTAGCGGGAAGCGTATTGATATCCGCCTGACGGAAAGTAATCGTTCCGATTGTATCTTTTTGCCGAGCTGTGAGAATCATTTGTTCCGAAATATCGGTGGCGGTTACCTGATAGCCTTGTTCGGATAACCAAAGCGCGTCTTCGCCCGTTCCGCAGTTGATTTCCAATATAGAGCGGATCGTACTATTCTGTAGTGCTTCCGTCATATGACGATAGACCAAATCGCGTTGCAACCGGCCGATTACCGTATGGGTAAACGTCTGGTCGTACGTCGCTGCGGCTATGTCGAAAGAGGCATTCATGGTTTTGCTAAAGCTTTGATCTGATAACGGTCGATTCCGGCACTCGGAATATAATAACCCAGTTTGAGAATGGATTTTAATTTGTCTGTTCGTACCGGATCGCGAAACAGGTTTTTTAAAAAATAAATCCCCTGACTGATACGGTATTCTTTGTGAACCAATCGCTGTAATTTGCGATAATAGTCGGAGGTATAGGTGCCTTGAAACATCATGTCCAAATCGTCCGAATCGGTCCAGTTGGCTTTTTGTTTGAGGTCTTCTTTTACCTTGTCGTAAAATTTGGTGCCCGGTAACGGATAGGAAACTGAAATCCCGATATTGTCGGGCAACAGTTCTTTGACCATGGCAATGGTTTTTTGAATGTCGTCCTGATCTTCGGTCAGATATCCGAATTGCAGGAAAAAAGCAACTCGAACGTGGTTCTTTTTTAACAAACGGGTGGCTTCATAAATCTGAGCTACCGTGGTGCCTTTGTCCATCGCGTCGAGAATTTTTTGGGAAGCACTTTCGGCGCCAATCCAGACTTCTTCCAATCCGGTGCGAGCCAATACGGCAATGGTGTCTTCTTTTAAAAGTAAGTCGGCGCGACTTTGGATATAGTAACGGATCGATAGCTGTTGTTCGTCCAATAGTTTTCCGAATTCCTGTACCCAGTTGGGTTTTAATCCGAAAATATCGTCGCACATCCAGAATCGGGTTACACCAAATGCGGACTTCAGGTGGGCAATTTGTTTTACGATATAATCCGGCGAATGGGCGTTGTAACGATTTCCGTAGATCGGTTTGGCGCACCAGTTGCATTTGTACGGGCAACCGCGTGTGGTGGCGATATTCAGCGTAAACGGCTGACCGCTTTTTTGCCATTGGGCTTTATACGAATCGATGTCGACTAAATCCCAGGCGGGAAGTGGCAATTCGTCCAGATTTTGCAGAATCGGACGTTTGGGGTTTATCCGAATTTGATTGGTGTTCGGATCGGTATAAATAATTCCGCTAATCGTTGTAACGGATGTTTTGTTTTCTAAGGTATTGATCAGTTCCAAAAGACTGGCTTCGCCTTCGCCTTGTAAAATATAGTCGGCGCCTTTATCCAGGTATTTCGGATATTGATCGGTGGAATCGGAACTGCATACAATAATGCTACACTGATGTTGTTTTCCGATAGCGATCATCTCAAAACAGGCTTCCCGCATATTGGTCAGACACATTTTGGTCAGGTAATTAAAACCGTCGTCATAGATCACCAGATAGCGCGGCGAACTCTTTTCCAGTTTTTCGGTAATGGCATGCGGATTGTCCAACAGATTGGTGTCGAACAAATCGACCTGATAGCCGTTTTCGCGTAACAACGACGCAGCATAGAGCGTTCCTAAAGGCGGAAAAGGGGTATGGTTTTTCCATTGCTTTGGATCGAGCCGGTAGTAGTACGAATGTGAAAATAAAATATCAGACATGTTCTTTGGTTAACTGAATATGATGCGTAGCGTTGAGGTCGTCGTATTTCCGGTTTAAAGCATCAATGATTCTTTTCTGGAAATTGGACGGATGGTGCTTGGATACTCTTTTTGAGGATTTAAAGGCAATTGAAAATTCGGAAGCCAGTTTTCGTTCGAATTTTAATTTCCAAAACCAAAAAGTAGTTCTAAAGGTCAACTGTTCTATTTTGCGGCCAAACGAACCGGATAAAAAACGCTCGAAAGCTGCCGTCACTTTTTTCTTTGTTATCGGACGAATGCTGTCTTTATCCGTTCGGGTTTTATTTGGGAAAAAGGAATGTACCCATTCGTTGCTTTCAAAAAAAGCAGTGAGTTTTTCTTTTCCGTATAATGGAATTAAAGTTACAATTTCTGTAGCTGTAAAACGATTTTTTTCTTCGATTTCCAGATTATCCGCGGTAATAAAGTAATTCATACAGAAATATTTCCGGGAATTAAAGAGGAATAATTTTTTGTACAACACCAGACACGTTCGACAGGTCCATAAATAACCCGGTTTACTGATGATAAAATAATCGATGTCCGATTTACTGTCGAAATAACCTTTGGATAACGATCCGGAGATGGCAACGGCTTCGACAAATGGAAACCAGGAGGTAATAAACTGTGCTTTTTTCTGTGCCTTTTCCAAAGCCTTTTCCGCATTTCGGTTACCGGTTTCCCTACGTTGGATATGTTCGGGAGTCGTCAGGTTGGTGTGGTAATAGCTATCGGTTTTGAGGATAATGCCTTGTTGTAAAGCCTGCTCGATTTCGAGGTCAAAATCCGTTCTGCTCTCGTGATCGGAGAAGGAATAGACTTCCTCTAATTTTAAAGGATGGTTGAAAATAGAGAAATACAGAATCGGCTTTAATATCTTCAAAACAAAAGATTTTGCTATTAATAAAAGGTCAGATTGGACGATTTAAAATTAGCAAAATCTTTGGATTGATATTAAATTTTTATAAATATGATATAAAAAGAGATAACAAATTGTTTTTTAAATGATTAATGCGCCTGAAGCCAGTCTTTTCCATGTCCTAACTCCACTTCCAACGGTACATCCAGTTTAAAGGCCTCTTCCATTTCGTGTTTAATCATAGGCTGAATGCGTTCCAGTTCGCTGTTGTGAACGTCAAACACAAGCTCATCGTGTACCTGTAGCAACATCTTACTTTTCCAGTTTTCGGCGATCAATCGTTTGTGAATATTGATCATGGCAATCTTGATGATGTCGGCCGCGCTTCCTTGTATCGGAGCGTTAACCGCATTTCGCTCGGCCGCTCCACGAACTACAGCATTGGCGGAGTTGATGTCTTTTAAATAACGACGGCGCCCTAATACGGTTTGTACGTATCCATGCTCGCGCGCCCATTCCATTTGTTCCTGAATATAGGCTTTGAGTCGCGGATAGGTTTGGTAGTAGGCGTCGATTAGTTCTTTGCTTTCCGAACGGCTTAGCGACGTTTGGTTGCTTAATCCGAATGCCGAAACACCATAGATGATTCCAAAGTTTACTGTTTTGGCATGGCTACGTTGTTCGCGGGTTACGGCTTCCAACGGTACGTTAAATACTTTGGCCGCGGTTGACGCGTGAATGTCTTCTCCGTTTTGGAACGATTTGATCATGTTCGGTTCTCCGCTTAAGGCAGCGATAATACGAAGCTCAATCTGCGAGTAATCGGCAGAAACCAACGTATAGTTTTCATCACGGGCAATAAACGCTTTTCGAATCTGGCGTCCTCTTTCGGTTCGGATTGGAATGTTTTGCAGGTTCGGGTTGTTCGAACTTAAACGACCGGTTGCGGCAACGGTTTGCATATAATCGGTATGAACGCGTTGCGTGTCTTTGTCGACCTGTGTTGGCAACGCATCGATATAGGTGTTTTTTAATTTAACCAACTGACGCCAGTCGAGAATACTCTGAACAATTTCGTGTTCGTTGGCGAGGTAACTCAAAACTTCCTCACCGGTGGCATACTGACCGGTTTTGGTTTTTTTCTGTTTGGCGCCACCAATTTTTAGTTTTTCGAACAGGATATCACCCAATTGTTTTGGCGAGGCCAGATTAAAATGTTCTCCGGCAATTTCGTAGATTTTTTGTTCCAATGTTTTGATTTCACCTTCCATATCGCCAGATAAGGATTTTAGGAAGTCGACATCCAATCGGATGCCTTCGCGTTCCATATCGGCCAATACGGCTACTAACGGAATTTCGATATCTTCGAATAGTTTTTTTGTTCCGGTTTTATCGAGTTTTTCCGAAAAAAGCGTTTTTAATTGTAGCGTAACATCGGCATCTTCTACCGCATATTCTTTGATGTCTTCCATGGCGACATCACGCATCGATTTCTGATTTTTTCCTTTTTTACCAATCAGTGTTTCGATGGATTTAGGGGCGTATTTTAAATAGGTTTCAGACAAAACATCCATATTGTGACGCATATCCGGATTGATCAGGTAATGCGCAATCATGGTGTCGAACAAACGACCTTTTACCGTAATGCCATAATTGGCGAGTACTTTAAGATCGTATTTTAGGTTTTGTCCTATTTTAAGGATGGTTTCATTTTCGAAGAATGGTAACAGTTTTTCCAATAGCGCTTTCGCTTCTTCCTGATTGTCCGGGAACGGAACATAAAATCCTTTTCCTTTTTCGAAAGAGAAGGCAATACCAACCAATTCGGCATGTAAAGCGTCCAATCCGGTCGTTTCGGTGTCAAAACAAACTTCCGGTTGTTGCAATAGATTTTGAACCAATAAACGGATTCCCAAATCGCCTTGTACGATCTGGTAATTGTGACTGGTGTTTTCCAGCGTGTCGTAAAAACTATTGTGCGTACTGGTGGTTTCTACCTGACCGTCGTCAAATAAAGACGTCTGATCCTCATTTTTTACCGTTTTTCGGGTTTTGGAAACGGTCGAAGCCGATGGCTCCAGATTGTTGGTGTTGATTTCGTCGAATTCGGAACCGTCGGCAAATAATTTGTCAAACTGTTCTTTCATTCTACGGAATTCCAATTCCTGGAAAATGGCTTCGGTTTTTTCGACATCCGGACGGGATAATTCGAAATCTTTTTCATCGAATTGCACCGGACAATCCAGTAAAATGGTCGCCAGGGTTTTGGATAACAATCCTTTTTCGGTATTGGCTTCGATGTTTTCTTTCATTTTTCCTTTTAGTTCATGCGTATTGGCCAAAAGGTTTTCCATCGATCCGTATTCTTTTAGTAATTTTTTTGCGGTTTTTTCGCCCACACCCGGAAGCCCCGGAATGTTGTCGACAGCATCACCCATCATTCCCAAAAAGTCGATCACTTGCTCCGGACGTTCGATTTCGAATTTTTCCAATACCTGCGGAACACCCCAGATTTCGATGTCATTCCCCATACGTGCCGGTCGGTACATAAAAATGTTTTCCGATACCAATTGCGCAAAGTCTTTATCGGGCGTAACCATATATACGGTATAGCCTTCTTTTTCGGCTTGTTTGGCCAGGGTTCCGATAAGGTCGTCGGCTTCATAACCCGGTAATTCGATAATCGGGATATGCATGGCTCTCAGGATTTCCTGAATATACGGAACGGCTATTTTGATTGCCTCCGGCGTTTCGTCGCGGTTGGCTTTGTATTCGGGAAACATCTGGCTTCTGAGTTCGCTACCTCCTTTGTCGAAAGCAACGGCCAGATAACCGGGTTTTTCTCTTTTAATCACATCCATCAGGGAGTTCATAAATCCCATAACGGCCGAGGTATCCAATCCTTTGGAGTTGATGCGTGGGTTTTTAATAAAGGCATAATACCCACGGAAAATTAGTGCGTAGGCATCCAGAAGAAAAAGGCGTTTTTGTTGTGACATGATAACTGCTATTTGCTTGTAAAAATACGGAATCCGATATTGATACGATCGAAATTTCGATGGAAATTTATATAACCGGCTGTCGAACGATTCCGAATATTCTGTAATTTTAATTGGTTTTAACCTTGTTAGCTATGAATATTATTATCGTAGAAGATCATGACGAACTGGCTCGGGAAATGGTAACCTACCTCAGCAGTGTGGGCCATTTTTGTAAAATAAAACAAAGTTGTCGGGAAACACTGGAGGAGATCGACCGAAATTCCTACGATCTGATGTTGCTGGATCTGGGTTTGCCCGATGGCGACGGATTGGAGCTGCTAAAGTCTGTTCGGAAAGATTATAATAAAATGGGCGTAATCGTGATTACCGCCCGGGGCGAACTGGACGATCGGATTAATGGATTTCAGCAGGGTGCCGACGATTATCTGACCAAGCCGTTTGCGCTGACAGAACTCGGGGCGCGTATTTTTGCCGTTGTCCGCCGAATGCACGGTTTTGTACTAAATGAGTTGAGTATTCACGGGTTTTGTATTCAACTAGAGGATTATAAAGTAAAGCATGGCGAAAATGTCGTAGGATTAACCAAAAAAGAGTTCGATGTTTTCCAATATCTGGTATTGAATAAAAATAGAGTAGTAACCCGATTGCAGTTAACCGAGCACCTTTGGGGCGATATTCTGGAATTAAATGCCGATTCGAATTTTATCGACGTACATGTCCGGAACCTGCGGAAAAAACTGGAACACTATGAAAAACTGGACTGGTTTGAAACCGTTCGGAATGTCGGATATCGTATCAATGAATAACCTATGAAATTTAAACATCAGGTAGCCGTTTTTAGTATTCTTACCCGAATCGTACTGATCGTGGTTTTGTGGTTTGTATTGCCGGTATTGGTCGAAAAAGTGGTCTTCCGACATATTACAACCAGTTTGCTGGAAAAAAAGGAGAAGTTTATCCGAAATCTGGATAACGAAGAAATCACCAATTTTCTTTCGGATAACAGTACGGACGATACTTATGCCAGTTTTTCGAAGTTGCACAGTGAGTTTTTGCAATTGTCCCGATTGCCGGATCATCAGGTTGTAAAGCATCGTACGGTTTTTGTCACCGAACCCCGAATTATCGAAAAAGAACAAAATGAATACCGTATTTTACAGTATTTCTTTAAATATGGTGGGAAATCCTATTTGTTGGAAATTGGGAATAATCTGGCACAGGTAAAAGACCTGTATTTTGTGATCCGTTTTTTTACGGTTGCCGTTTTGATCGGGCTGGTGTTGCTTACGTTTTTATTGGAAGCCTTTTATATCGATTACCTTCTTCGTCCGTTTTATAAAATTATTGATCTGAAAATCCGACATATCGATAATCCGGATACCTATAATAAGACTGCGATTCAGACGCATTCCGACGATTTTAAGGAATTGGATCTGGCATTGAATCAGATGATGGAGCGGATGCAGGATGCCATCCGAAAAGAAAAACAGTTTATAGCGAATGTGTCGCACGAGTTGTTAACGCCGATCGCGATTCTGAAAAACCGATTCGAAAACCTGCTGCAAAATGATTCGATCAATAATGAAGGGCAGGAGAAAATTGTAAGTTCCCTCCGGACTTTGGACAACCTCAAAAAGATTATCAATAATTTACTGTTGATTTCAAAAATCGAACACCATAAATTCCTGTCGGACGAAACCATCGTATTACGGGAATTACTGGACGAACTGCTAGCAGAACTCGACGACCGAATTAAAGATCGCGGGATCACTGTGGTTTCGGAATTACACCACGATTATCGGTTTATAGGAAATAAAACACTGATCCATATATTGGTTTTTAATTTGTTGGGAAATGCGATTAAATACAATCGGGAAGCGGGACAAATTGTGTTGAGGGATGGTTTTAAAGACGGCCAGTATTGGTTGTCGGTAACCGATACCGGAAAAGGAATTCCTGCCGATCAGATGGAAACCTTGTTCGATCGCTTTACGCGGATTAATTTACAAGTGGAAGGACAAGGACTCGGTTTGGCTATTGCCAACAGTATTGCGCGTTTTCACAATTGCAATATCGAAGTGCGTTCCGTTGTGGGACAGGGGAGTACGTTTACGCTTCGTTTTCTGTCATCGGAAAAAATTAATTAAATGTTAAAATTTCGGATAGGGCGGAATCTTCATTTTGTCTTCATTTTCAGCTGGTAACTTTGACTCATAAATTAATCAGTAAAACTTTGAAATCATGAAAAAATTAATGTTAGTTGCTGTGATGGTAGTATCATCAGCAATGGCTTTCGCTCAAACAGCACCTGCAAAAACAGTTACCACAAAAAAACATGAGCATCATGCTAAAACCGAAGTAAAAGCAGAGCCTAAAAAAGAAGAAGCAAAAAAAGGGGATGCCAAAATGGACAGCCAAAAAATGAAAAGCGACAAAAAATAGTCTGAAAATAGCAAGAGGCCGGTGATCAACCGGCCTCTTTTATTTTAGGTGTTCGCTTGCACCTTACTTATTGCTTCACGATTTTTTGAGAATAGGTTTCGCCATTTTCGGTTTGTATCTGAATGATATAAATACCGCTGGCCATATCAGACATATTGATCACATTCGATTGTGTCGTCAATACCTGTTGTCCTATCGCATTGAATAATTTTACCGTAATATCCGTCTGAGTTGTTGCAATGGTTATTTGCGAACGCGTCGGATTCGGGTAAATATTGAATTTTGATTTTAGATTGTCGTTTAAGCCAAGTGCTGCAGTCGCTTTTATACAACGTACTGCTGAACCTTGTCCTCTTAGAGCTCCGGCAGCCGGATTGGTGATTGCATTACTGAAATATAGATTTTTTGCTCCGGTTGAACTTGTCGTACGGCTCCAGTAATAACCGCGTACTCCTGTGAAACTAAAAGCACCTCCACTGTCTCTGCTTCCGGTTACGGTTAATTTTAAATTACTGTCAAAGGCTTTTGATGGAGAAGTGATTACTTCTTTTTCGATGATCAATTCCCAATCGGATTGTGATGGCATTTTCCATCCTTCTCCTAAAGCACGACATGGGTCACATCCGTCGGTTGCGGTTACAGTGGCCGGTGTTGCAGCACTCCAGGTGTCGGTAAGTTGATGGTCATTCCACCAGGCCGGCGATGATGTAAAGAAGTTTGCATTTCCTACTCCAATACCAGTAGGGTTGTTGTTAACCGGTGCTCCAGCTGTTGTGGAAGTACGCAATTGGTGACCGTCGTCCCAACGCCCCCATTGGAATAGATCACCAAAAGCACTTGCATCGGTTGATGAAGTCGCAACAGCCGGACTTCCTAAGTTTTGTTGTAACCAGATGTTTCTGTCGGCACCACGTACGGTCGTATAGGTTACGGTTTGCCCCTGGTAGGTGAATGTAACACAGCCCAGGTCGCCTATAGCTTGTCCCGGTTCCTGGTTACAAACCGTACTGTTTTCGATGGTAAGGGTATAATCTTCCGTTTGTCCGGCTCTTAATGTCGTGTCGCACGGATCGGTAATGGTATTCGGTGCATTCGGATTGCTCAATGCTGCTACATTGGTATTTTTAATGATTCGCATTTTGGTAGTACCACTAGCGGCATTGGTCGGAATTGCGATATTGGCGGTCACGGTATTGGCATTGGCCGGATTAGCCGGAGCTAACTGACCGATGTAAAATCCTTCGCCGGCATCGTTAAAGTTTCCATTTCCGTTAAAGTCGATGTAAACCATCACATCACTCGGGAAAGAACTCGAAGGTCCTTTAACGGCAATCGGGTAGGTTTGTCCTTTTGTTACGGTAGCACTAATGTTTGTAAAGTCCTCGTAAGTTGGTGTGGTTCCCGACTGGAATGGTGATGGATTGTTAATACTTCCAAAAGACACATTGGTAATCATATTACTATCGGCATTATACTGATAGGTTGGCGTGCAATTCTGAACACTGTTGTTGGTATACAATATCGCAGATGCAACGTCATTTTCTTTATATCCCATCAGGAAAATATCGGTGTCACCGTCGTTGTCATAATCAAAAACCAAAGCGCGCGACATGGTAACGGCTGTTAAAAGGTTGGCGTTTTCGGTATCGAGTGTAAATTCACCGGCGCCGTTATTGCGGTAGAGCAAAGCCTTATTGTCTCCATCGGCATTCGATCCCAAGGTTAGGATGTCCAGATCTCCGTCGTTGTCATAGTCTACAAAACGAGAACTACCGTAGTAGGTTCCCATAAAAGAAGCTCCGGTTGGTGTGAAATGTGCCGAACCGTTGTTTAAATAGACTGTCAGGGTTGGCTCGAATGAATCGCTCATACCGGATAATAGTACATCCGGATGCCCGTCACCATTGATGTCGGCAGTGTCGATCGATGAAAAATAAACATTGCCCAATCCGCTACTGTGTCCTACAAATTGTCCGTTTCCTTGGTTTAGGTAGAATTTTGTTTCGGGTACGTAAGCATTGGTGTAACCGGTGATCATTATGTCTGGCCAGCCATCGGCATTCGCATCAAAGACTTTTACCGCACTAAAATAGGTTCCCGAAAGTGCTGTTGGAGATGCGGTAAAGGTACCGGTAGTGCCGTTTTGAAGATAGATAGTCGATATTTTGTCGCCACTGTCCAGCATTCCGTTTACCAGAATATCCATATCACCGTCTTTGTCAAAGTCGACAATTTCGATCGCTCCGTAAATTGTCGCCTGAATGTTGTCTACAGTAGCTTTTGTAAAGGTATTGTCGCCGTTTCCGTAATAGATCTCGAAAACCTGTTCGTCGGTATCGGTTCGGGTACCGGAAATGGCAAAATCAAGATGCCCGTCATTGTTGATATCGCCGGTTCCTATCGCCGAATACATAATCTGGGTAAATGCGGTTGCCGTGTTGGGAACGTAGGTTCCGTTTTGATTGACATACAAAGCCGTATGTCCATCGTAGCCGGGAAGTGCTCCGGATACAAGGATTTCTTTTATTCCATCACCGTTAAAGTCGGCTGCCACGCAATCCCCGTAGAAAGCTCCTGTAAAGGCCGAGTTGCTTGGGGTGAGTAATTGCGCATTACAGTCCACCTGTGCCATGGAAAATAGCGTAATTAGTAAGTATATTTTCTTCATGATAATTTTGAATAAGTTGGCACAAAGGTATTTATTTAGATTAAATAAAAATAACTAACCGGTTTTTTTGATAGTTTTTGAGATTTTTGGCAGCCGGAGTTTCGAAATGCGAAAAAAATTAACGAATGATTTGTGGAGTGAAAAAAAATAACGGTAATAATTTTAGTATGTCTAAAGTGTGCTGTTTGAAATATAACAGATAATGGTGTATTTGTAATATTCTTGGATGTCGGAATGCACAATGCTTCTAAAGGGTAAGGTATGGATCAGTGTTATTACGTAGTGTGTAAGTGTTTTGTGATTGTAATCGTAATAAATGCTTTACAGATGTTAATTTTTTATTTTTTGCTGCGTTAAATTTGGTTTTTTAGTGTTGTTTTTTTTGTTAGGATGTAGTATTTTTAGTTGCAATAAACAACTACCCCCAAATCTATCCTCTATGAAAAGAATAGCCCTTACATTCTTTAGAAATTTCCTATTCATTGTGTCGATCCTGTTTGCTGCTCCGATTGTGGCTCAGGTTGGAATAGGAACCACAACGCCAGATGCGAGTTCGCTTCTGGATATGACCTCAACCTCAAAAGGGGTGTTAATGCCCCGAATGACAGCAGCGCAAAGAATAGCCATCACAAGTCCTGCAAATGGGTTAAAGGTATACGATACCGATAATAAAGCGTACTATTATTATGACTTGCCAACAACTAGCTGGATTAAAATGCTGAATGATGCCGACAGGCGACTTAATTTTAAACGAATCAAATCGACGGATGTCCTTGCGACGGTTTTGGCTGCCGAATCGACAGCCGGTGGTGGAACAACCTATAAATTAACTGCCGGGACGCTTTATGAGATCAACGGGACGATTAATCTGGACAAACCAATCGAATTAAACGGCGCCTATATTGCCGGACTGGATACTAATAACGATAAGCTGGTGCGTACCGGTACGATTTTTACCGGAGCTACCGGTGGAAGTATTCGTAATCTTACATTGACGGCTTCGGTTAAGGTGTTCGATCTGAATGGAACTAGTAGTCCGAACCTGATTTTTAGGGATTGTGTTGTAGCGGGTTCCGCAGCGGTTGGTGATATTAAAAACTTCGGATTGGTGTTTTTAACGATCGTTCAGTTTGCGGCCAATACAACCGGAATTACCTACGAAAATGTAAACCAGTTGCTGATTAGTAATGTGGGTTGGCAGGAAACAAATTCGGGTACGTTCGAAACTTTTAAAGGAACTTTTAATATGTTGCAACGCGCCGGTGGTTTTAGTGTGGTCAATTCCGGAAAAACGGGAATTGATGTGTCGGCTAATCCTACCATAACGGGTGATGCGCTTTTAAAAGATGTGGTGTTTTATACTACCGGTACGGCAGGAACCTACGTGAAACGGTATACCACGGGAAGTTATACCGGATTTAATTTCGATAACCGTTGGGTGGTAAACAGTTCGGGTATTCCTGTGGAAGGGGATGCGGTTTCGACCGGGAATATTTTCTACGATCGAACACTGGCACAAGCGGCTACACCAATACCTTCTACTTCGGGTGTTAAACTCGATATTCCGAATACGGCAAATAATAATTTATTCCGTTTTACCTCGTCGAATAACAGGCTAACGTATCAGGGACGTAAATCCAGAATTTTTACGGTAAATACTGCGCTTTCGTTTGGCGATATTACCGGAACAACTAATACTACTTATGTGTTTTATGTTGTGAAAATTCCGGCAGCCGGAGGAACATCGGCCGTAACGGCTTCTGAAACGTTTATCGATACGAATGCCGGTTATGTACAGTCGTTTCCGGTTCAGGGAACAGTAATGCTGGATACCGGTGATTCAATCGAAATATGGGCGAAACGACTCAATAGTGGTAACCAGACTTTTACCATCAAATCATTCAGTGTTTCCATACGATAGGGTATAGTTAAATTATTGCTAATGAAAATCCATCGGTAATGGCTTTCTTTGTTTCTTTGCTTCTTAATTTATTAAGATGCGATTAGTTTTTATAGGCGTAATTTTACTATTGGTGGAATTGTATGCATTTCAGGCATTCCGAACCATCACCAAGGAAAGATGGATACTGATAAGTTATCAGTTGGTGAGCCTGGCCATTTTTATATATCTGATTTATTCGTTTGCGCAATTTGACCGCAGTGTTGGTCAAACAAAGCAGACCTTGTTTACGATGGGTTTGCTTTTGATTACGTTGATCCCGAAATTGTTAATCGCGATTATATTGCTAACGGAAGATATATACCGATTGTTTGCTACCACTATTAATTATTTTACACAAGCCGATAATATCAAGGAAGCCATTCCCGAAAGGCGAAAATTTGTGAGTCAGGTGGCACTTATGGTGGCATTGATTCCGTTTACATCGCTGTTGTATGGAATGACCAAAGGGAAATATAATTTTAAGGTCATCCGACAAACGATTTTTTTTCCGGATCTGCCGGATAGTTTCGATGGAACTACGATTACACAAATATCCGATGTGCATAGCGGTAGCTTTGATAACCCGGAGAAGATCAGTTATGCGATCGATTTGATCAATGAACAAAAATCGGATATTATCTTGTTTACGGGGGATATCGTAAATACGCATGCCGATGAAATGCACCCGTGGATCGATACTTTTCGAAAGATCGAAACGCCGGCTTTGGGTAAGTTTTCGGTTTTGGGAAATCACGATTACGGGGAGTATGTCGACTGGCCGTCGCAAAAAGCAAAAGACGACAACTTTAAAGCGATTAAAGACCTACACCGACAAATCGATTTTAAGTTGCTGTTAAACGAACATGTGAAGATCCGTAAAGGTGATGAGGAAATCGCCTTGGTAGGCGTGGAAAACTGGGGTGTGAAGTTTAAACAGGCGGGCGATTTGCATAAAGCTTCGGAAGGATTGACCGAAAATGACTTTAAAATCCTGATGAGCCACGATCCGTCGCATTGGGATGCGGAAGTGAAAAAATACGACAAACATTTTCATCTTACTTTAAGCGGGCATACACACGGACTGCAGTTTGGAATCGAAATTCCGGGTGTAATCAAGTGGAGTCCAATTGAATATGTGTACAAACAATGGGCGGGACTTTATGAAGAAATGGGAAAATATATCTATGTGAACCGTGGTTTCGGATTTCATGCCTATCCCGGACGTGTGGGTATCTGGCCTGAAATTACCGTTATTGAACTAAAAAAAGGTGAAAAAGTAGCGTAATTCGTTAAAAATGCTACATTTGTATAGCTAATTGATCGTAAAAGTTTAGTTAAAAATCTTAAACTTGTAAACTATGTCAAAATTTGGAGAACTTATCAATGCACAAGTGCCGGTACTGATCGATTTTTATACCGATTGGAATGAGCCTTCTGTTTCCATGCATCCGGTTATCCGGGATGTCGCTGCTGCTTTAGGAGATAAGGCAAAAGTGATCAAAATCGATGTGGATAAAAATCAGGAGCTGGCCGAAGCGCTACGAATAAAAGGTTTGCCGACATTAATGATTTATAAAGAAGGGCAAATGGTATGGCGCCAATCCGGGGAACTGGATGCGAATACGATCATTGCACTGGTTCAGGAGCAATATTAATGCAAGACTTCAAAACGGAAGCCGCGTTCCTGTAAGTTCTGAATGACTTTTGGCAATAGGTATTCGAGATTCCCGAATGCTTTTACACTATCGTGACATACGATGATACTTCCTTGTTCGACATTTTCGATTACATTTTGGAGACATTTTTCCGGTGTGCTGTTTTTGTCGAAATCCATACTGATAACATCCCACATAATAATTTTATAACCCTGTTTCCGTAATGCGCGGGATTGGGATGGTTTTATCTTGCCGTATGGCGGACGAAACAATCGGGAATCGATTTGACCTTCCGAGTGTTTTACAATAGCAGCTTCGCAGGCTTTGGTATTGCGGATATAGTCGCTGTTGTGTGTTTTCCAGCCTTTTAAATGATTATAAGTATGATTGCCGATTTTATGTCCGGCAGCAATAATTTTTCTAAAGATTTCCGGGTGTTTTTCGATGTTATTACCGATGCAGAAAAACGTTGCCCGAATCCGATGCGTTTCAAGTAGGTTTAAAACCCATTCGGTAATCTCAGGTGTCGGACCGTCGTCGAACGTAAGGAATACCTTTTGTTCCGTATTCGGAATATCCCAAACCTGATTGAAGAATAGTCTTTTGACGATGTTGTTTGTTTTTACCCAGAAACTCATTGTAAATAGCCTAAAAAGAAATATGCCCATGTCATCATGGGCATATTTGGTTTGTTATTCCATATCTCTTCCGAAACGTTCAAACAGTTTGTTGTAACTGTTAAACTTCGTTTTGTTCGTGTTAAAGAAGTCTTTATCGTAGCGCTTCATAATGTCGAGTAAAGCACGGTAGCGTTCGATATCGGTTACAATGTCCACATACATATCGTTTTGCTCGACGGCTTTTAATCCTTTGTAGTACGTCAGGTTTTCCTGGTATTTTTTGGATAGCTTGTTCAGGATATCACGCGCTTTAGCTGTTTCGCCCACTTCATAATATCCGGAAGCAAACGGTTCCACAAAGGTGTAGAAACCAAATTCATCGATTGGCATTTTTTGCATCGCCAAATCAATAATGTTTTTGGCTTTGTCTTTTTTGCCTTCGGCGATTAATTTTTCGGTTAAACGTGCCAGATTGGTACGGTAGGAAATACTGTTTTTACGCGTTTCCGGATCGTGGTAGATTCTCGGATCACCACTATTACCCCAATCCCATGACATTACAATTTTATACATTTTTTCGGTGTCGATATTACCCATATCCAGTGGACTTCCGTCTTTTGGAATCGGTGTTTTAACCGGAACCAGTTTGTATACCATTCCGTCCAATTGCAGGTAGTCTTTCATCCAGATATAATCGTCGTCACCAAAGCTTCCGCCGGTAAAGTAAATCGGACGTTTCCAGTTGTTGTTGTAAACCAGATCCAACATCATTAATCGGTTGATGTATAAGGCACTTCCTTTGATTTCAAAATCAATAGCCGGAACAATCGAATCGTTTAAAGCCGGATTAACCACTTTGTTTTTGATTACGGTTGCTTTGTCAACCGGAATACGGATTTTATTGGTCGGGTAGAAGTGAATTTTTTGTCCGCTTCTCGGGATGGTAAACAAGGTTCTTTCGTCATCACTCTTAATAAAGTCGATGAATTGTTTGATATCGATACGATCTTTGGTTAATTCCTGGAAGAACATATAATCGCGTTTCCCTTTGACATACTGATCGTGTGTAAAGGAGATCGGTAACGGATCCGAATTGTATGCTTTCGACTTCATTTGGTCGATATACCAGTCTTGCGTGAATAACTGCGTATTAACGATTCGTACGTCGGTTCTGTAGCCCTCAATTTCCTGAGCATACCAAAGTGGGAACGTATCGTTGTCGCCAATGGTAAACAATATGGCGTTTGGCTCGCAGGAATCCAGATATGCTTTTGCCATCGCAACAGCGGTATAACGGTGCGAACGATCGTGATCATTCCAGTTTTCTTTGGCCATCAATACCGGAGCGGCTAATAAACAGGCTGTGATAACCACAGGGCCGGCGATTTTTGGTTGTAAATAATTTTTAATTCCGTCGTAAATAGCGTAGACTCCAAAGCCCAGCCACATGGCGAAAATATAGAAAGATCCTACTAAGGCATAGTCTCTTTCACGTGGTTCAAACGGACGTTCGTTCAGGAATACTTTTAAGGCCAAACTGGTGAAAAGGAATAATACCAATAATACATAGAAACTTTTCAAGTCTTTTCTGGCGTGGAAAACCATTCCGATAATTCCTAAGATAAACGGAAGGAAATAATACGTGTTACGCGCTTTGTTGTTTACTACGTCAGAAGGAAGGTTGTCTTGTGAGCCTAAACGGATGGCATCGATAAATTTGATACCACTGATCCAATTTCCGTTTTGGGTGTCGTATTTTCCTTGTATATCGTTCTGACGGCCGGTGAAGTTCCACATTAGGTAACGCCAGTACATATAGCCGAATTGGTATTCGAACATAAATTGCATATTGTCGATAAACGATGGTTTTTCGATAATCAGGTATTCGCCATAGGCTTTTAGGAATTTGTCGTATTCTTCGATTCCTAACTTACCGCTACCGTAGGCATTGCGGAACTCGGATACGATTTGTACCAGTTCGTCTTCGTGCGAATATTCCGGGTTGATTGAGAATTTAACCGGACGGGTAAAGGTCATGTAGTTTACCGCATTATCGGTGCTCCACATTCTTGGTAAGAATCCTTTTTGGTCGTCGCTGGTGTTCTGACGGGCGTTTACGTAGTTGTTTACGATTTTATAGGTTCCGGTTTTATAATCCCGCTCGTAGTTTGGTTTTTCATCCTGATACGGATTTTCTTCGTCAAGTCCTACGTAACCCTCGGTAAATAACGGGCCGTAAAATGTTTTTTGTTCCCCGTATTGTTCCCGGTTATAGTAGGCTAATACCTCTGCCGCATCCGACGGTCTGTTTTCGTTGATTACCACATTGGCGTTTGCACGGATCGGCAACATTAACCAGGTGGAGAATCCGATTAGTACAAATAGAATGCAAAGTAATAATGTGTTGTATAATGGTTTTTCTTTCTTTTTGGTATAACGTAAACCGAAATAGAAGAAAAGTACAATCAATAAAGCGGCAAATATTGTTCCGGAGTTAAACGGTAATCCTAAGGAGTTTACCATGAAGATTTCCATTTTTCCGAAGAACGCCAGAGTATACGGTAATAAGAATTTGAAAACAAAGAACAGGATCACGACAATAACAATATTGGCAATGATAAAGTTTTTAACGGTTACTGTTTTGTAGTTTTTGAAATAATAAAGCAAGCCTATGGAAGGGATGGTTAATAAGGCCATAAAGTGAACTCCAAATGACAAACCGATCATTAATGAGATCAATAATAACCATTTGTTGCCACGCGGACTGTGCATGTCTTCTTCCCAACGCAATGCCAGCCAAAATAGCACAGCTATAAATAGGGAAGCCATAGCGTATACTTCGGCTTCGGTGGCGCTAAACCAGAAACTATCGGAAAAAGTAAAGGCAAGTGAGCCCACTAAAGCACTTCCTAAAACTACGATTGCATTGTTTTTATTGAACTCGGTATAGCTGGAAACAACTTTTTTCAGGATAAGGGTCATCGACCAAAACATGAACAAAATGGTAAAAGCACTCGAAAATACCGACATCATGTTTACCATCAGCGCTACTTTTTCCGGACCGGCGGCAAACATAGCGAAAAAGGCACCTATCATTTGGAATAAAGGCGCTCCTGGCGGGTGACCTACTTCCAGTTTGGCTGAAGTGGCAATATATTCACCACAATCCCAAAAACTTAATGAAGGTTCTACGGTTAGTGAATACGTGATTAAGGCAATTGCAAATGTGAACCATCCAAGGATAGTGTTCCATTTTTTAAAGTTAAATGTTACCATATAATACCGTGTAATTTTTTCGTATTAAATCTTTTACAAAGAAACTATTTTTTTGGAGAAAGACCGCTGAAAATATTTTTTTAATATTTTTTTATCAAAAGTTTGGATTGTAAAATAATTGTCCTACATTTGCACCCGGAAATCAGTAACGATGCCGCTTTTACTGACCCATGGTGTAATGGTAACACAGCTGATTTTGGTTCAGTCGTTCTAGGTTCGAGTCCTAGTGGGTCAACAAAAAGCCTCTCAATTTTGAGAGGCTTTTTTAGTTTATATCGGTTTGCGGTTTAAAGAAAACAGCAATCGGTTTTATCGGTTGAATCAATAAAAAAAACCGCTTCGTCCCGAAGCGGTTTTTTGTTGGTGTCAATGTCTTAGATTTTAAAAGTGACCACCGGGCGTTTGGCATGATTTACCAAATCCTCGCTGATGCTTCCGTTAAAGAAGTGAGAAAGTCCTTTTCGGCCGTGTGTGCTAATTCCGATTAAATCGGCGTTAACGCTTTTGGCGAAATGTAAAATTCCTTTTTCTACGTTTACATCGTTATAGATATGTGTGGAATAATTGCTGATGTCGAATGCGGCAATAAAATCAGTAATCATTTTTTCGGCTACGGAAGTCGATTTGAAATTATTAGGTGTGTTTACCATTAATAAATGGATTTTGGCATTGAATTCATTGGCGAATTCGATCACCTTTTTAAAAGGTTTCTTAGCTTCGTCGGTAAAGTCGGATGCGAAAACAAAATTGGTAACTGTGAAATTGTCGGAGTCTTTTTTGATAACCAATACTGGTGTTTCGGAATGGCGTACTACTTTTTCGGTGTTGGATCCGATAAACATTTCTTTGAAACCGCTTGCTCCATGAGAACCCATAACGATCAGGTCGATTTCGTCTTTGCCGCTAAAATTTAGAATTCCGTCAAAAGCTCGTTCAAGTTTTGTGATTTGTGTGACATTGATTCCGGATAAGATATCGGAATTGGCGATGTCGTCCAGCTTCTCTTCGGCTTTTTTCTTGAAAAAGATGATTTCGGGAATGTCATGTCCGCTTCCAATAGCATCGCTTCCTTCATGTGGTAATTCCAACATGTGAAGTAAAACGATTTCTCCATTGTTTTTTCTGGCGATTTGTGCGGCTACTTTTAAGGCGTATTCGGCATGATCGGAAAAATCGGTAGGGACTAAAATTTTTTTCATAATACTAGGGGTGTGAATTTTTGGTGTTTTATTTGTTGTACTTGTTATTCATAAAGATAGGAAATTAAATTACAATACACAATTGATTTTCAATAATTAAAAAAAATATACTATATTTGCGCCGTTATTTATTAATGAACTAAATAATGAGGGGGCTGTAGGTCCCCTCTTTTTATACTAATATGGCATTTAAAGATAAAGTTAGCGCGTTGCTGGATGAGGGGTTGTCTCAAAAGCCGTCTCTTTTTTTAATTGATTTAACAATAACCGATACTTACAAAATTATTGTAACTTTAGACGGTGATAATGGTGTAAGTCTTCAGGACTGTATTGACATCAGCCGGGCTATTGAGCATAACCTGGATCGGGAAGAACAGGATTTTTCGCTGGAAGTGGCTTCTGCAGGAGCTTCTACGCCGCTTAAAACCCCGAGACAATACAAAAAGAATATCGGACGAAAACTGAAAGTGACTACCGCGACCGAAAAAATCGAGGCGGAACTAACAGATGCCAATGAAGCATTTATTGTTTTGGAATGGAAAGCCAGAGAACCAAAACAAGTTGGTAAAGGAAAAGAAACCGTTCAGAAAAAAGCGGAAATTCCGTATTCGGATATCAAGGAAGCAATTGTTATAATAACATTTTAAATAAAAAGTTTGCATGGAAAATATTGCATTAATCGAATCGTTTTCAGAATTTAAAGACGATAAACTAATCGACAGAGTTACCTTAATGGCAATTTTAGAAGATGTGTTTAGAAATGCATTGAAGAAGAAATATGGTTCGGATGATAACTTCGATATTATTATAAATCCTGATAAGGGAGATATGGAGATCTGGAGAAACCGAGTGGTGGTTGCCGATGGTGAAGTGGAAGATCAAAACTCCGAAATCTCATTGTCTGAAGCCCGTAAAATCGAGCCGGATTTCGAAGTAGGCGAAGAAGTATCTGAAGAGGTGAAATTAATCCAGTTAGGTAGAAGAGCTATTTTAGCATTGCGTCAGAACCTGATTTCTAAAATTCACGAACACGATAATACCAATCTTTATAAGCAATTTAAAGATTTAATTGGCGATATTTACACGGCGGAAGTTCACCATGTACGTCCAAAAGCAGTTATCCTGGTGGATGATGAAGGTAATGAAATCGTGTTGCCAAAAGAAAAACAAATCCCGTCCGATTTCTTCCGCAAAGGAGATAACGTACGCGGAATCATTGAAAATGTAGAGTTGAAAGGGAATAAGCCGCAAATCATTATGTCCCGTACTTCCGAAAAATTCCTTGAAAAATTATTCGAACAGGAAATCCCGGAAGTATTCGACGGTTTGATTACCGTGAAAAAAGTGGTGCGTATCCCAGGTGAAAAAGCAAAAGTTGCCGTAGATTCGTACGATGACAGAATTGATCCGGTTGGAGCTTGTGTGGGAATGAAAGGTTCTCGTATCCATGGTATCGTTCGTGAATTGGGTAATGAAAATATTGATGTGATCAACTATACATCCAATACACAGTTGTATATCACCAGAGCGCTTAGCCCTGCGAAAGTGTCGTCGGTAAAAATTGACGAAGAAAATAAATCTGCCGAAGTATTCCTGAAATTGGAAGAAGTGTCAAAAGCAATCGGACGTGGTGGACATAATATTAAATTGGCTGGATTGTTAACCGGTTACGAGCTGGATGTAATCCGTGAAGGAAATACATTGGAAGAAGAGGATGATGTGGAATTAACAGAATTCTCCGATGAAATCGAAGGATGGGTTATCGAAGAGTTTGCTAAAATCGGATTGGATACAGCAAGAAGTATCCTGAATCAGGATGTAGCCGATTTAGTGAGAAGAACGGATCTGGAAGAAGAAACCGTTTTAGATGTTATCCGAATTTTAAAAGAAGAGTTCGAAGACTAATAAGGAATACCAGCTAAACAACAACACACGCATTACGATAATATTAAAAAGATTATATGTCTGAAGAAAGAGTAATAAGAATTAACAAGGTTTTAAGGGAATTAAACATTTCTCTGGATAGAGCTGTGGACTATTTAAAAGATAAAGGATATACAATTGAATCCAGTCCGAATGCTAAAATTTCTAATGAGGAATATTCTATCTTGTGCGGTCAATTCTCTGCTGATAAAGGTAAAAAGGTGGCTTCTCTGGAGGTGAGTGAGGAGAAAAAGAAAGAAAAAGAGGCCCTGCGAGTGGAAAGAGAACGTGAGATGGAAGAGAAACGCAAAGAGGAAGAAAAACAACGTCAGGATATTATCAAAGCCAAAGCAACCCTTTCGGGGCCAAAAGCTATTGGTAAAATCGACCTGAACCCGAAAAAAACTGATGTTGTTGCTGAAAAACCTTCTTCAGAAGAAACGGAAATCGTAAACACTCCGGAAGCGAAGCCGGAAGTAGAACATAAAGCGGTGGAAGAAAAAATCGTGGAAAAAACACCAGAGGTAACTCCAGTAGTGCCGGAACCGAAAGAGGTTAAAGAAATCAAGGAGGTTAAAGAGGTTAAGGAAGTTAAAGAGGTTAAGGAAGTTAAAGAGGAGAAAACGGAAAAAGCTGAAAAAGCGGAACCGGCAAAACCTGCTGCTGCTGCCGATGCACCTGTAGAGGAAGAACGTATTGAGACCCAATACCAAAAACTTTCCGGAACAACTTTTACCGGTCAGATGATCGATCTTTCTCAGTTTAATAAGCCGAAAAAGAAAAAAGAAGAATTCAAAAAAGACAACAACAAACCGAACACAGGAAATACAGCCAATGCCGGTCAGGGTGGTCAGAATTCAAATAATAACAACAATGCCAACAAGAGCAAAAGAAAACGTATCCCGCCAAAACCGGGAACGCCAGGTGCTCAACAAGGTAATAATCCACAGCAAGGTGGAAACAACAACAACCGTCAAGGTGGCGGAGGAAATAATCCGAGATTCGGAAATAATAAACCGGGATTCCAAAAAGGAAACCGTCCGGCTATTGTTTCTAAAGTTGAGCCTACGGAAGAAGAAGTTAAAAACCAAATTAAAGAAACTTTAGAGCGACTTCAAGGTAAAGGAAGTAAGTCTAAAGCGGCAAAATACAGAAGAGATAAAAGAGATTCGCACCGTCAGAAATCAGATGACGAGCAAAGAGCGATGGAAGAAGGAAGCAAAGTGCTTAAAGTAACGGAATTCGTTACGGTAGGTGAAATTGCGACTATGATGGATGTGCCAATCACAAAAGTTATCGGAACCTGTATGTCGTTGGGTATCATGGTAACCATGAACCAGCGATTGGATGCGGAAACGCTTTCGATTGTTGCCGATGAGTTTGGTTATGAAGTAGAATTTATTACAACCGATATCGAAGAGGCGATCGAAGTTGTGGAAGACAGACCGGAAGATCTGGAACACCGCGCACCGATTGTAACGGTAATGGGTCACGTTGACCACGGTAAAACATCCTTATTGGATTACATTCGTAAAACAAATGTAATTGCAGGGGAGTCTGGAGGTATCACGCAGCACATCGGTGCTTATGGAGTACGTTTGGATAACGGTCAGCGTATCGCATTCTTAGATACACCAGGTCACGAGGCGTTTACCGCGATGCGTGCCCGTGGTGCTCAGGTTACGGATATCGTAATTATTGTGATTGCTGCCGACGACGACATCATGCCGCAAACAAAAGAGGCGATCAGTCACGCGCAAGCTGCAGGTGTACCGTTGATCTTTGCAATCAATAAAGTGGATAAGCCTACGGCTAATCCGGAGAAAATTAAAGAAAAACTTGCCGGTATGAACCTATTGGTTGAAGACTGGGGAGGTAAATACCAATCGCACGATATCTCTGCAAAAACAGGATTGGGAGTGAAAGAATTGCTTGAGAAAGTATTGTTGGAAGCTGAAATCCTTGATTTAAAAGCAAATCCAAACAAACCGGCTGTCGGAACTGTAGTGGAAGCTTTCCTTGATAAAGGACGTGGTTATGTGTCGACTGTATTGGTACAAGCGGGAACATTGCGAATCGGAGATTATGTATTGGCAGGTAAACACCACGGTAAGGTGAAAGCAATGCACGATGAGCGTGGACACAATATTAAAGAAGCAGGTCCTTCTACGCCAATTTCGATCTTAGGTCTTGATGGTGCGCCAACAGCAGGGGATAAGTTTAGTGTGTTTGAAGATGAAAGAGAAGCGAAACAAATTGCTGTTAAACGTGCACAATTGTTACGTGAGCAGTCGGTTCGTACGCAGAAACATATTACACTTGCCGAAATCGGTCGTCGTATCGCTTTAGGTCAGTTTAAAGAATTAAACATCATCCTTAAGGGAGACGTGGATGGATCGGTTGAGGCATTATCGGATTCCTTCTCGAAATTGTCAACCGAAGAAATTCAGATCCGTATCATTCACAAAGGGGTAGGTGCTATTACCGAATCCGACGTATTGCTGGCTTCTGCATCGGATGCAATTATCATCGGATTTAACGTGCGCCCTTCCGGAAGTGCGAAACAATTGGCTGATAAAGAAGAAATCGATATCCGTAACTACTCGATCATTTACGATGCGATCGACGATTTAAAAGATGCGATGGAAGGTATGTTGTCGCCGGAATTAAAAGAAGAAATTACCGGAACTGCCGAAATCCGCGAAACATTCAAAATCTCGAAAGTGGGTACGATTGCCGGATGTATGGTTACCGATGGTAAAATCTTCCGTAACTCGAGAATCCGACTTATCCGCGAAGGTGTGGTTATCTTCACTGGTGAATTGAGTACGCTGAAACGTTTTAAAGACGATGTAAAAGAAGTTTCCAAAGGATATGACTGTGGTATGCAGATCAAAAACTACAACGATATCAAAGAATACGATATCATTGAAGGGTTCCAGGAAGTGGAAGTGAAAAAGAAACTGAAATAATCCGGACACCTGGCAGGTTTTTAAAACCTGTCAGGTTTGCTGGAAGTATAAAAAATGCCCCGCAATTGCGGGGCATTTTTTTATTGGAAACCCCGTTTCTCGGGGTTTTGTTTTTATTGTTTGTTTGGCTTTATCAGCAAGGCATTCGGGTATTTCTTCTTGATGTCCAAAAGGTTTTTTTCGGCCTCGATACGCGTTTTGAACGAACCGATCCAAACTTTGTAAGAAGGGTTGTTGTAAACGATGGTTCCGTCTATATTTCTGAATTCTTTTCGGAAATTTACCAACGTTTTTTTGGCTTCGTCATTAGTACCGTAAAAAATTTGAATTTTATACCGATCGTTAACAGTTATCGAGCTGTTTATTTTTCGTTTTTCATTTAATAACTGCTCAAATTTCGGATCCTGATCAATGTTAATTTTTGAGGTCTGTGCCTGTGCGATTGGGCTTAATAATAAAGCGATTAAAGGTAAAAAATGGATTTTGTTTCCGGGTAAGATTCTCATAATGAAGTATGTTTGATGCAAAAATACAATTATTCCGTGAAAACGGGCTTTCGCAGTTTATTTAGAATGGGTATAAATTGCAATTAAGATAAATTTAAGGTTTTTTGAATAGTACATAAGTCGTATTTTTGTCGGAGTTTATAAATAAGGTAGGTTTTTGTCCTAGGACAATTCCAGACAAAATCGTGCCAAATTTAGTTGATAATCATTTTAACTATGAAAAAAGTGGGTAACCATAAATCGTTTTCAAAGATTTTATTGTTCAGTTTAGCATTAGTGCTATCTTTTTCTTTTACCTCGAATGCACAAGATGCAGCTGCAGGTAAAGCGCTTTTTAATTCTAATTGTGCCGCTTGTCACAAGTTGGATGCAGCAATGACGGGGCCTGCGCTTCGTGGTGTTACAGAACGACATGATGTGGCTTGGTTGCACAAGTGGATTAAAAACAGTTCCGAGTTGATTAAATCCGGTGATGCCAAAGCTATTAAGGTGTTCGAGGAGAATGACAAGAAAGTAATGACTGCTTTCCCGCAATTGTCTGATGCCGATATCGATAATATCTTAGCGTATACGTCACAGCCTAAAGAGGAGCCTAAGGCTGCTGCTGCGGGTGGTGGAGCTGCTGCCGGTGCTCAGGAAGGTGGGGTTTCTAATAACCTGGTTTTAGGTGTTTTAGCGGTAGTGCTTGCTATGTTGGTAGCAATGTTGTTATTTGTGAAAAACGTACTGAACAAAATTGCGAAAGCGAACGGTATCGAGGCTCCTGTAAAAGAGAAGTCGTTGCCAATCTGGATTGCTTTTGCCAGAAATCAATTCCTGGTATTGGTATCGGTTATTGTAATGCTTTTAGTTGGAGCATACTTTATCTACGGGTACTTAATGCAAGTGGGTGTTGATCAGGGGTATGAGCCGATTCAGCCAATTCACTTCTCGCATAAAATTCACGCAGGTGACAACGGTATCGATTGTAAATACTGTCACTCTTCTGCTCGTGTTAGTAAAACTTCTGGTATTCCATCGTTGAATGTTTGTATGAACTGTCATAAAAACATCAATGAATTCCAAGGGGATGCTGATTCAACGTATGTTGAGCATACTAAAGAATTCTACTCTGCTGAAATCCAAAAACTATACGATGCTGTAGGATGGGATAAAACAGCTCAAAAATATACAGGAAAAGTGAAACCTGTTAAGTGGGTACGTGTTCATAATCTTCCTGACTTTGTGTACTTCAATCACTCGCAGCACGTGTCTGTTGCAGGATTAGAGTGTCAGAAATGTCACGGTCCGGTTGAGACTATGGAAATTATGAGACAACATTCTCCGTTAACTATGGGATGGTGTGTGAACTGTCACAGAGAAACCAATGTTAATGTGGAAGGTAATGAGTACTACAAAAAAATCCACGAAGAACTATCCAAAAAATATGGTGTAGATAAATTGACAGCTGCACAAATGGGAGGTTTAGAGTGTGGTAAATGTCACTATTAATAAATAAATTAAGAAGCTAATATCTATATACAATGGCATCAAACAAAAAATACTGGAAAAGTGTTGAAGAACTAAACGAAAATAGTTCTATTGTTGAGACGCTAAGAAACAATGAGTTTGTTGAAGAAATTCCTACCGATGAATTTCTTGGTGATAAGGATACCTTATCGACTTCGTCAACTACTCGTCGTGACTTTTTGAAATACGTAGGATTTTCTACAGCAGCAGCTTCTTTAGCTGCGTGTGAAGGTCCGGTAATCAAGTCTATTCCTTATGTAGTTCAACCTGAAGAGATCATTCCAGGTGTTGCAGATTTCTATGCAACTACTATTGCCGATGGTTTCGATTTCGCGAATATCCTTATCAAAACGCGTGAAGGTCGTCCTATCAAGGTTGAAAATAATAACTTACCGAATGCAAAAACCGGAGCGAATGCAAGAGTTCATGCTTCTGTGTTATCGCTTTACGATAGCCTTCGTTTAAAGCAATCTAAAATTGAAGGTAAAGATGCTTCATGGGCAGATGTTGATGCTAAAGTAACGGCTGCATTAGCAGAGGCAAAAACAAAAGGTGGACAAGTGGTTCTTTTAACAGGAACAATGGCAAGTCCATCTACGGATAAATTGATTGCCGACTTTATCGCAAAAAACCCTACTGCTAAACATGTAGTGTATGATGCGGTTTCTAGTTCTGACGCTCTTGATGCTTTCCAAGCGGTATATGGAGAAAGAGCTTTAGCGGATTATGACTTCTCAAAAGCGGATGTGATTGTTTCTGTTGGTGCCGATATCTTAGGAGATTGGCAAGGTGGTGGATACGATGCCGGATATGCACAGGGACGTATTCCTAAAAACGGGAAAATGTCGAAGCACATCCAAATCGAATCGAACATGTCACTTGCGGGTGCAAACGCTGATAAGCGTATCCCAATGACGGTTACTGAGCAAAAACACGCTTTAGTAAAAATATATAATGTAATTACTGGTGCTTCCGTTTCGACTCCGAAAGTGGCAAACGAAGAAGCGGTAATGAAAGCAGCACAACAATTGAAAGCTGCTGCCGGAAAAGGAGTTTTGGTTTCTGGTCTGGACGATGTTAACGCACAATTATTGGTGTTGGCTATCAACAGAGCATTAAATGCTGAAGCTTTTAATGCGGCTACGCCTCGCTTGATCCGTAAAGGGGATGCGAAAGCAGTAGCACAATTGGTAAAAGATATGAAAGCGGGATCAGTTCATACGTTGATTATGAATGGTGTTAACCCGGTGTATACATTACCAAATGCAGCCGACTTCGTAGAAGGTCTTGGTAAAGTAAAAATGTCTGTTGCGTTTTCATTAAAAGAAGATGAAACAGCTTTAAAAACAAAGGTTGCCGTTGCAACGCCACACTATTTAGAGTCTTGGGGAGATGTTAGCATCGTAAAAGGACACTATAGTATTACTCAGCCAACGATCCGTCCTTTGTTTGATACAAAACAATTCCAGGAGGCATTATTAGCCTGGACAGGAAATCCGGCTTCTTATTATGATTTCCTTAAAGCACACGGTACTGCTGTAGTAGCGGGTGGAGCAACTTGGAATAAATTAGTTCACGACGGTTTCTATGTAACTCCGGTTACTGCTGCCGCTGGTGGTGCTAATGTTGATTTTGCTTCTGCTGCCGGAGTTTTAGCACAAGCTAAAAACTTAGGTGGATTGGAATTAGTATTATATACTAAAACCGGTATGGGTGATGGTCAGCAGGCAAACAACCCTTGGTTACAAGAGTTCCCGGATCCGATCACTCGTGTATCATGGGATAACTACGTAACGGTTTCTAAAAAAGACGCTGAAAAACTAGGATTAGTAAACTATAACGTAGCAAACGGTGGATTAAACGGAAGCTACTCTACGATTGAAGTAGGTGGTGCGAAGTTGGAAAACGTTCCGGTAATCATTCAACCAGGTCAGGCTGTTGGTACTATCGGTATTGCTTTAGGTTACGGCCGTAAAGAAGCGATGAAACAAGAAATGCAAGTTGGGGTTAACGCTTATACGCTTTATGCAAACCAAAAATCGGATCAGCCGGTTAAAGTTTCCAAAGCAAACGGTGACCACGAATTCGCTTGTGTTCAGTTGCAAAAAACATTAATGGGTAGAGGAGATATCATCAAAGAAACTACCCTTGAAATCTTCAATACTAAAGACGCTGCAGAGTGGAACATTGTTCCGGTTGTATCTTTAGATCACAAAGAAGTGGCAGCTAGTTCTGTAGATCTTTGGGATTCTTTCGACCGTACTGTAGGTCACCACTTTAATTTATCGATCGATCTTAATGCTTGTACAGGTTGTGGCGCATGTGTTATCGCATGTCACGCCGAAAACAACGTACCGGTAGTTGGTAAATCTGAGGTTAGAAGAAGCCGTGATATGCACTGGTTGCGTATCGACCGTTACTATTCTTCTCAGGATACTTTCAAAGGAGATGTGGAATTAAAAGAAGGCGCTTCCGGATTAATGAACTCTATCGATACCTTCACTGGTATGGAAGATCCGTCAGAAAATCCACAGGTTGCTTTCCAACCGGTAATGTGTCAGCACTGTAACCACGCACCATGTGAAACAGTATGTCCGGTAGCGGCTACATCTCACGGTCGTCAGGGACAAAACCACATGGCTTACAACCGTTGTGTGGGTACTCGTTACTGTGCAAACAACTGTCCGTATAAAGTACGTCGTTTCAACTGGTTCTTGTACAACAAAAACAGTGAGTTCGACTACCACATGAATGATGATTTAGGACGTATGGTATTGAATCCTGATGTGAACGTTCGTTCAAGAGGGGTTATGGAAAAATGTTCACTATGTATCCAGATGACTCAGGCTACGATCTTAAAAGCGAAACGCGATGGAAGATTAGTAGGTAAAGACGAGTTCCAGGTAGCATGTTCGGCAGCTTGTTCTAGCGGAGCGATGATATTTGGTGATGTAAATGATAAAGAAAGTCAGGTTGCTAAATTGGCCGAAGACGACAGAATGTATCACTTACTGGAGCACATCGGAACAAAACCAAATGTATTCTACCACGTAAAAGTTAGAAATACCTAAACAAGTAAAATAATTAATTAAGAATCAATATAAAGGATTATGTCGTCTCATTACGAAGCACCCATTAGAAAACCTTTGGTTATAGGTGATAAAACTTATCACGATGTAACAGTAGATGTAGCTAGACCTGTTGAAGGAAGAGCGAACAAACTATGGTGGATAGTATTTTCTATCGCGTTAACCGCTTTCCTTTGGGGATTAGGTTGTATGATCTACACCATTTCTACTGGTATTGGAACATGGGGATTAAATAAAACAATTGGTTGGGCATGGGATATTACCAACTTCGTATGGTGGGTAGGTATCGGTCACGCCGGAACCCTAATTTCTGCCGTACTATTATTATTCCGTCAAAAATGGAGAATGGCGATTAACCGTTCTGCAGAAGCGATGACTATCTTCTCGGTAGTTCAGGCGGGTTTATTCCCGATTATCCACATGGGGCGTCCATGGTTAGGATACTGGGTATTACCAATCCCGAACCAATTCGGTTCACTTTGGGTTAACTTTAACTCACCCTTACTTTGGGACGTATTCGCGATCTCTACGTATTTATCGGTTTCATTGGTGTTCTGGTGGACTGGTTTATTACCCGATTTCGCAATGCTACGTGACCGTGCGGTAACACCATTTACAAAAAGAGTTTATTCAATCCTTTCGTTCGGATGGAGTGGTAGAGCAAAAGACTGGCAGCGTTTTGAAGAGGTATCTCTTGTATTGGCTGGTTTGGCAACACCTCTTGTACTTTCCGTACACAC
This sequence comes from Bacteroidota bacterium, assembly GCA_023446155.1. Lineage (GTDB taxonomy): Bacteria > Bacteroidota > Bacteroidia > Flavobacteriales > Flavobacteriaceae > Flavobacterium. The sequence goes on along the minus strand of JAEXIT010000021.1, from coordinate 65,203 downwards.
GATTGTATCCTTTGACTTTGCTACTTCCGTTATTCCGGGATGGCATACCACTATCTTACCTCCGTACTTCGTTGCGGGTGCGATCTTCTCTGGATTCGCAATGGTAAACACACTTTTGATCATTATGAGAAAAGTGTCAAATCTTGAAGAATATATCACCGTACAGCATATCGAATTGATGAACATTGTAGTTATGATTACAGGTTCTATCGTAGGTATCGCGTATATCACTGAGCTTTTCGTAGCTTGGTACTCAGGAGTAGAATACGAACAATATGCTTTCTTAAACAGAGCAACAGGTCCTTACTGGTGGTCATACTGGTTGATGATGACGTGTAACGTATTCTCACCGCAGTTCATGTGGTTCAAAAAATTAAGAACCAGTATCATGTTCTCTTTCATTATCTCTATCGTAGTAAACATCGGTATGTGGTTCGAGCGTTTCGTAATTATCGTTACCTCATTACACCGTGATTACCTACCATCTTCTTGGACTATGTTCCAGCCAACATTTGTTGATGCTGGTATCTATATCGGTACAATCGGATTCTTCTTCGTATTATTCTTATTATATTCAAGAAGCTTCCCGGTAATTGCACAGGCAGAGGTTAAAACGATCTTAAAAACATCGGGTGATAACTACAAGAGACAAAGAGAACAAGAAGGACACAATTCACATAATCATTAATAGATCATGAGTAATAAAGTAATACATGCTATATACAATGATGATGACATCCTGATGGATGCTGTTAAAGCTACCCGTGCGGCACATCATCATATTGAAGAAGTTTACACGCCATTCCCGGTTCACGGGTTGGACAAAGCAATGGGGTTAGCGCCTACACGAATTGCGATTGCTTCTTTCCTTTACGGTTTAGTTGGTTTATCAGTTGCGGCATCATTAATGAACTATGTAATGATTGTTGACTGGCCACAGGATATCGGTGGAAAACCAAGTTTTAGTTTTATCGATAACATGCCGGCTTTTGTGCCTATTATGTTTGAGCTTACCGTATTTTTCGCGGCTCACTTAATGGTGATCACGTTCTACCTTAGAAGTAGATTATGGCCGTTCAAAGCTGCTGAAAACCCGGATGTAAGAACTACAGACGATCACTTCTTGATGGAAGTGGCACTTCACGGAAACGAAGAAGATTTGATTTCGTTCTTCAAGAATACAGGTGCTGTAGAAGTTAAAGTAATTGATAAGCATTAATTGAAGATATGAAAGCCTTATATAAAATAGTAGCATTAGTAGGTGTATCGGTTGTTACAACATCTTGTTTTAACAAATCAAAACCTAACTATCAGTTCTTTCCTAATATGTATGAGTCTGTGGCTTACGAAACGTATTCACAGTCCGGTGCATTCAAAAATGGAAAAGAAGGTCAGTTACCTGCAAAAGGTTCTATTCCTAGAGGTTTCGAACCATATGCGTACGAAAACTCAACTGCTGGCTATGAATTAGCAAAAGCAAACTTAAAATCACCTTTGGATTCTACTAAAATTGATTCTAAAAAAGGAACCGAACTGTTTAATATTTACTGTGCCATCTGTCACGGTGAAGCCGGAGACGGAAAAGGAAAACTGGTTAAAAGAGAGAAGTTCTTAGGGGTACCTAGTTATGCTGACAGACCGATCACGGAAGGAAGTGTTTTCCACGTAATTACTTATGGATTAAACTCCATGGGTTCTCACGCCAACCAATTAACCCAGGAAGAACGCTGGCAGGTTGTGGATCACGTGATGAAATTAAAAGCAGGATTATAATTGTAGAACACATTTGAAAGTATTAGATATGTACACATTTTCAAGCAAATTAAAAACTTTTGCATTCGTCATGATGGCTTTAGGGCTTGTGGGAATTGCTTTTGGTTTTTTGACTGCACCTAAGACCATCGAAGACGTAGAGAAAATTTTAGCCGACAGTCATCATGGCGGTCATCATACGGAAGCTGTGGCGCACGAATCGCACGACGAACATGCTGCTGTGGCGACTCACCATGAGGAAGCTAAAACGGAAACTGTTGTTGCCGATTCACTAAAAACAGAAAACGATACTGTAGCTGCAGTTGCTCCGGTAGCTGATGCACATCATCACGATAATCACAAAGCGGAAGCAGCACATGGTCAGGATTATACTGAAGCAAAAGCACATTCCGATCACAAAGAGCATCTGGAGCATGTATTGCACCAATTGCAAAACAAACCTTGGGCAGCGCTTTACGTAGCGTGTATCTTCTTTATGTTGATCTCTGTTGGAGTATTAGCGTTCTACGCAATCCAATGGGCGGCTCAGGCAGGTTGGTCTCCGGTATTATTCCGTGTTATGGAAGGTATCACCAGCTATTTATTACCAGGATCGATCATTTTCTTCATCCTTTTAGTAGCTAGCGGAATGCATTTAAATCACCTTTTCGTTTGGATGGATCCTGAAGTGGTAAAACACGATGAGTTAATCCAAGGGAAACAAGGGTTCTTAAATGTACCGTTCTTCCTAATCAGAGCGGCAATCTTCTTAGCAGGTTGGAACTTATACCGTTATTTATCAAGAAAAAATTCATTGGCTCAGGATAATGCTAACGACGATTCTTTCTACAAAAAGAATTTCAAATTAGCAGCCGGATTCTTAGTATTCTTTATCGTAACCGAATCGATCGCTTCATGGGATTGGATTATGTCGGTTGATCCACACTGGTACAGTACTTTATTCGGATGGTATGTATTCGCCAGCTTCTTCGTGAGCGGAATCACAACTATTGCTTTCGTTACCTTGTACTTAAAATCAAAAGGATATTTAGAGCACGTGAACACAAGTCACATCCACGATTTGGCAAAATTCATGTTCGGTATCTCTGTATTCTGGACGTACTTATGGTTCTCACAATTCATGTTAATGTGGTATTCTAACATCCCGGAAGAGGTAACCTACTTCATTACGCGAATTGAACATTATAAATTACCATTCTTCGGAATGTTGGCCTTAAACTTCGTATTCCCTATATTAATCTTGATCAACACTGATTTCAAACGTTTAAGTTGGGTAGTAGTAATGGCAGGTCTTTTAATCCTAACCGGTCACTATATTGATTTCTTCAATATGATTATGCCGGCTACGGTTGGTGACCAGTGGTTCATCGGAGTATCTGAGATCGGTTCATTAATGTTCTTCTTCGGACTATTTATCGTTGTCGTATTTACAGCTTTAACAAAGGCTCCATTATTGGCAAAACGTAATCCGTTAATTGAAGAAAGTAAACATTTTCATTATTAATATTTAAAGTAATAAACAAATGACAGGTTTATTGATACTTATAGTTGTAGTTTTATTAGGAGTTGCTATCTGGCAATTGACTAAGATATTCGATTTAACCCAGGTTGGACGTGTTGCTGATAAATCAGAAATCGCCAACGAAAAAGACAATAATGTTAATGGTTACTTGATGTTCGGGTTTTTAGGGTTTATTTACATATTCACTATTTACTCTTTATTGAAATGGGGGCACCTGGTTTTAGGTACACCAGCTTCTGAACACGGTAAGGATTACGATAATCTGATGATGATTTCAATGGTATTGATTTTCTTCGTTCAGACGATCACACAGGCATTATTGCACTACTTTGCATTCAAATACAGAGGTCAAAAAGATACTAAAGCGTTATATTTCGCTGATAATGATAAATTAGAGTTTATCTGGACGATTATCCCGGTTATCGTTTTAGCAGGTTTGATTCTTTATGGATTATATGCTTGGACAAACATCATGTTTGTTGACGAAGAGGAGGAAGTAATCAATATCGAATTATACGCAAAACAATTTAGCTGGGAAGCACGTTACGGAGGTGACGACAATTCATTAGGTAAAGCGAACGTTCGTTTTATCGAAGGTATCAACACGGTAGGTGTGGATATGTCGGATCCAAATGCTCAGGATGATAAAATTGTAAATGAGTTACACTTACCGGTAGGTAAAAAAGTGGTATTCAAAATCCGTTCTCAGGACGTATTGCACTCTGCTTATATGCCACACTTTAGAGCACAGATGAACTGTGTTCCGGGTATGGTAACGCAATTTGCTTTCACACCGACAGTAACTACTGATCAAATGCGTCAGGATCCTGCAATTGTGGAAAAAGTAGCCAACATTAATATCATTAGAGCAAAGAAAAGTGCTGAACTTGTTGCCAAAGGTGAAACTGCTTTAGATCCGTATACTTTTGATTACTTACTTTTATGTAACAAAATTTGTGGACCGTCTCACTACAACATGCAGATGAAAATCGTTGTAGAAAGCGAAGCAGATTATAAAAAATGGTTAAAAGAAAAACCTACTTTAGCTAGCGCTATTAAGGATGCAAACAAAGCAGCAGCTCCGGCTCCTGCAGTTGCAGCTCCAGCAAAAGCACCGGCAGCAGCAGCTCCGGCTGCCGATACCACTAAAGTTTTGGCACAAGTAGTAAAAAAATAATTGCTTTTAATATAAATTAAAAAATATGTCAGCAGTAGGACACGATAACAATCACGAACACGATCACGGTCACGAGCACCACCATAAAGATACTTTTATCACAAAGTACATCTTTAGTATCGATCACAAGATGATTGCAAAACAATACCTAATCACAGGTATCGTAATGGGTATCATCGGTATTGTAATGTCTCTTTTATTCCGTATGCAAATTGCATGGCCGGAAGAGTCTTTTAAAATTTTTAATGTCCTTTTAGGAGATAAATTTGCCCCGGGCGGTGTAATGCGAAATGATATTTATTTGGCATTAGTAACGATCCACGGTACCATCATGGTATTCTTTGTATTGACGGCCGGATTGAGCGGTACGTTCAGTAACCTTTTAATTCCGCTTCAAATTGGAGCAAGGGATATGGCTTCCGGATTTATGAACATGGTTTCATACTGGTTGTTCTTCCTTTCTTCTGTTATTATGATCATTTCCCTTTTTGTGGAGTCAGGACCTGCTTCTGCTGGTTGGACGATCTATCCGCCATTGAGTGCATTACCACAAGCGATCCCAGGATCGGGTACAGGTATGACACTTTGGTTGGTGTCGATGGCAATCTTTATCGCGTCTTCATTGATGGGGTCATTGAACTATGTGGTAACAGTTATCAACCTTAGAACAAAAGGAATGTCTATGACACGTTTACCATTAACGATCTGGGCTTTCTTCATCACGGCTGTTATCGGTATCGTTTCGTTCCCGGTATTATTATCTGCCGCTTTATTATTGATCTTCGACCGTAGCTTCGGAACGTCTTTCTTCTTATCGGATATCTTTATCTCCGGAGAAGTATTACATTATCAGGGAGGTTCTCCGGTATTGTTCGAACACTTGTTCTGGTTCTTAGGTCACCCTGAGGTTTACATCGTAATCTTACCTGCGATGGGAATCACATCTGAAATTATCGCGACGAATGCTCGTAAACCGATCTTCGGTTACCGTGCCATGATTACGTCAATCTTAGCGATCGCTTTCTTATCAACAATCGTATGGGGGCACCACATGTTCGTATCTGGTATGAATCCTTTCTTAGGATCGGTATTTACCTTTACAACATTATTAATTGCAATCCCTTCGGCTGTAAAAGCGTTCAACTACATTACAACACTTTGGAAAGGTAACCTTCAGTTAAACCCTGCCATGTTATTCTGTATCGGATTCGTTTCGACTTTCATTACAGGTGGTTTAACAGGTATCATCCTTGGAGATAGTACATTGGATATTAACGTTCACGATACGTATTTCGTAATCGCACACTTCCACTTAGTAATGGGTATTTCTGCTCTTTACGGAATGTTTGCCGGAATCTACCATTGGTTCCCTAAAATGTTCGGAAGAATGATGAACAAAAACTTAGGTTACATTCACTTCTGGGTAACGGCAGTGTGTGCGTACGGGGTTTTCTTCCCAATGCACTTTATCGGTATGGCAGGTCTTCCAAGACGTTACTATACGAACACGGCTTTCCCGCTATTTGATGATTTAGCAGATGTAAACGTACTAATCACAATGTTCGCTTTAATCGGAGCTGCATTCCAGTTGGTATTCTTATGGAACTTCTTCTACAGTATCTTCAAAGGTCAAAAAGCAACACAAAACCCATGGAGATCCAATACATTAGAGTGGACTACTCCTGTGGAGCACATTCACGGTAACTGGCCAGGTGAAATTCCTGAAGTCTACAGATGGTCGTATGACTATAGCAAGCCAGGACATGATGAAGATTTCGTTCCTCAGAATGTACCGATGAAACCAGGTGAAGAACAATTACACCACTAGGATTATATACGATTCTATATAGATAAAGCCTCCGCATTGCGGAGGCTTTATTATTTTATCACAACAAGGTTTTACTCACAAGAATGCGCTCAGATAGCAAATCGGTATAATCTATAGCTAATAATATATCCGACCGATGCTGGGTATTACACCTGACAGGTTTCAAAAACCTGTCAGGTGTAACGCAAAATAAGAATCTTGCTACCTGTATAAACAAACCTGTCAGGTGTAACGCAAAATAAGAATGTTGTTACCTATATAAAAAACCTGCCGGGATAAAATTCCGGCAGGTTTGTATCTTTTCTCTTTGTTCTTTACTCTTTACGCTCCTTTAATTTCGTCAAATAATAAACCGGGATTCCGGCCAGCATAATCAATACGCCCCAACCGCAGGTACTGGTTCTGTCGACCAATAAGGCCACACAAATTGCAGAGGCGACAATGATGTATAATGCAGGTAAAACCGGATAAGCAAATGCTTTGTACGGACGTGGCATATCCGGCATTTTACGACGTAAAATAAAAATACCGTATATGGTCAGGATATAAAAGATGATTACAATGATCATTACATAATCCAACAAATCCCCGTACTTGCCGGTAAGACATAAAAAGGACGCCCAGATGCACTGAATCCATAATCCCCAGCCTGGAACACTTGCTTTGTTTAATTCGGCCGCTTTTTTAAAGAAAAGGCCGTCTTTGGCCATGGTGTAGTATACTCGCGATCCAGCCATGATCAACCCATTATTACAGCCAAAAGTCGAAATCATAATCATTACCGCGATTACAATCGTACCGGTAGCCCCAAAAATATGTTGCGAAGCCGCTACAGCAACCCGTTCGGATGGTGCAAAAGCGATGTCGTTTAACGGCATTACGGCTACATACATCACATTGGCCAAAATATAAATTACACTCACTATCAGGGTGCCTAAAAACAAACTCAGTCCTACGTTGCGTTCCGGTCGTTTGATTTCACCCGAAATAAAAGTCACCCCATTCCAGGCATCACTCGAAAACAAGGAACCAACCATAGAAGCCGCAATAGCCGAAACCAAGGTATAACCCGAAATAGCAACCCACGAATTGGTGTCTTTGTTAAACGTCTGAGCGTTCCAGGCATCGGTCCAGTTGGCATTCCAGATTTCTGCTTTGGCAGCTAGAATAAAGCCGAAGATGATCAATCCGAATAAAGACGCAATCTTGGTTATGGTAAATATAGTCTGAATGTATTTTCCGTTTTTGACGCCTTTACTATTCAGGTAACTTAAGAAAATAATAGTCGCAATTGAAACCAGTTGCGCGGCATTTAATTGAAAAGAACCCAGTTCAAACAGGATGTTGGTGTCGCTTACAGCAGGGATCAGATAGGCGGTAAACTTGGAAAAGGCTACTCCAACAGCGGCTATGGTACCGGTTTGTATAACCGAAAAAAAGCTCCATCCATACAGGAAGGCTATCAGTTTGTTGTAGGATTCTTTTAAATAGATGTATTGTCCGCCGGCGTGTGGAAACATGGCGCTGAGTTCTCCATAGCTCACCGCGGCGGTAATTGTAATTAAGGCGGATACAACCCAGATGGCGATCAGCCACCCGGCACTACCAATGTTTTGTGTGATCCCGGCGCTGACGATAAAGATTCCGGAGCCAATCATGGAACCGACGACCAGCATGGTTCCGTCCAACAGGCCAAATTCCCGTTTTAATGTAGGGGTTTCTTTTTGCATGTGTTGTTGTTTGTTTATTGGGGTTAAATATAGGAAAAATGCGTTTTATTGTGCTTTTTTTTGTAACTTTCATAGTAACAAAAACAATTTATTATGGAAAGTCCAAAAGAATATACCAATGGCGAGATTACGGTGGTTTGGAAGCAGCAATTATGTGAGCATTCCGGGAATTGCGTTCGTGGTTTGCCTGAAGTGTTCCGGGCCAAAGTGAGACCCTGGATTGAAGTCCGAAAAGCAGGTTCGGATGATATCATGACGCAAATACAAAAATGCCCTTCCGGAGCGTTGTCATTTTACTATAATAAAAAATAACGATATGGAAGATTATGGGAAACTGATTAATAATCAGGAGAAAAGTCGGTTTGAATTGGAAGTGGAAAGTTATACCGCCTTTATCGATTATAAAATAAAAGATAAAAAAATTTACCTCATCCATACCGAGGTGCCGGCCGAACTGGGAGGGAAAGGAGTCGGAAATGCGATTGTGCTCAAAACCCTGCAGTATTGCAAAGACAATGGGTATGCGGTGGTGCCGTTGTGTCCTTTTGTAGCGGCCTATATTAAAAGACACCCGGAATGGGAGGCAATTGTTGCGTAGTAAGAATACCGTTGGTCACAGCCAAACATTTCCTATCTTTGTCGCATGAATGAGCATTTAGATCCGACTAACCAACGATACAATCCGGAGGAACTTGATTTAGAAAAAAAATTAAGACCGCTGTCATTTGACGATTTTACCGGACAGGATCAGGTACTGGAAAACCTGAAGGTGTTTGTACAGGCTGCCAATCTTAGAGGGGAAGCACTGGATCATACGTTATTCCACGGGCCGCCCGGTTTGGGTAAAACAACACTGGCAAATATCCTGGCAAATGAATTGGATGTCAATATCAAGATCACATCGGGTCCGGTATTGGACAAGCCAGGTGATTTGGCCGGTTTGTTAACCAATCTGGACGAAAGGGATGTGCTGTTTATAGATGAGATTCACCGACTGAGTCCTATTGTGGAGGAATACCTGTATTCGGCCATGGAGGATTTTAAAATCGATATCATGATCGAAAGCGGACCAAATGCCCGTACGGTGCAGATTAACCTGAGTCCGTTTACATTGGTTGGTGCAACAACACGTTCCGGATTGCTCACCGCTCCAATGCGGGCCCGTTTCGGAATCCAAAGCCGTCTACAATATTACAATACCGAATTGTTAACCACTATCGTACAACGTAGTGCTTCCATCTTAAAAATGCCAATCACCATGGAAGCGGCTATCGAAATTGCCGGTAGGAGTAGGGGAACACCGCGTATTGCGAATGCATTACTACGTCGTGTCCGCGATTTTGCGCAGATAAAAGGCAATGGAAGAATCGATGTGGAAATTGCCCGTTTCTCGCTTAAGGCACTGAATGTAGATGCGCACGGACTGGATGAGATGGATAATAAAATACTAAATACAATTATCGATAAGTTTAAAGGAGGGCCGGTTGGATTGTCGACATTGGCAACGGCGGTATCCGAAAGTGGTGAGACGATCGAAGAAGTATACGAGCCATTCCTTATTCAGGAAGGATTTATCATCCGGACACCACGAGGTCGTGAAGTGACCGAAAAAGCCTACCACCATCTGGGGAAAACCCGTCCCGGTGTTCAGGGAGGATTGTTTTAATAACCATGATCAATAATTCAGAAAAATATACCCAATTGATAAAAACCGAAGCCAAACGCCTCGGTTTTTTGTCATGTGGCATATCCCGTGCCGGTTTTCTAGAAGCGGAAGCGCCCCGACTGGAAAGTTGGCTTAACGCTCAAATGAACGGGAAAATGGGGTATATGGAAAATCATTTCGACAAACGGTTGAATCCGACTTTGTTGGTCGACGATGCCAAAAGTATTATTTCATTGACGCTGAATTATTATCCGGAGACAAAACAAAATATGGGGAGTTATAAGATTTCCAAATATGCCTACGGTCAGGATTATCATTATGTGATCAAGGAAAAACTAAAGGAATTGTTGTTTTTTATTCAAAATGAAATCGGAGACGTTTCCGGTCGGGCGTTTGTCGATTCGGCTCCGGTTCTCGATAAAGCCTGGGCGGCGAAAAGCGGCTTGGGATGGATCGGAAAAAACAGCAACCTGCTTTCCAAACAGGTAGGGTCGTTTTTCTTTATCGCTGAATTAATTGTCGATCTGGAATTGGATTACGACAACGCAACAACCGATCATTGCGGAAAATGTACCGCCTGTATCGATGCCTGTCCTACACAGGCCATAGTGGCGCCTTATGTAGTGGATGGGAGTAAATGTATCTCTTATTTTACGATCGAATTAAAAGAAAATATCCCGACAGAAGTAAAAGGGAAATTCGACGATTGGATGTTTGGTTGTGATGTGTGTCAGGATGTCTGTCCCTGGAATCGTTTTTCAAAACCACATCAGGAGCCGTTGCTCAAACCCAATGAGTCTATATTGTCCTTTTCCAAAAAAGACTGGGAAGAAATAACCGATGAAACCTTCCGAAAGGTTTTTAAAGATTCGGCTGTTAAAAGGACAAAATACGAAGGATTAATCCGCAATATGAAATTCCTGAAAGAATAATTCTAAATAATACTGCTGCTTATCTTTTTGTGAATCAGTGATTTGTTGTTTTTGGGGCTTTTTGATCTGCCCTAGAAACCCATTGTTTTTAAAATATTCGCTGTTAAAAGTTTCTAAAATTATGTGCATACCGTTATCTTTGTGAGTTAGTAAAATAAAAAACTATGCATAAAGACAGCAAAAGAAGAGAGGCTTTATTATATCATGCGAAACCTACACCCGGAAAAATCCAGGTAGTACCCACCAAAAAATATGCAACGCAGCGCGATCTGGCGCTAGCATATTCTCCGGGAGTTGCAGAGCCATGTTTGGAGATTGAGAAAGATGTAAACAATGTGTATAAGTATACGGCCAAAGGAAACCTGGTAGCGGTGATTTCCAATGGAACGGCTGTCTTGGGATTGGGCGATATCGGACCGGAAGCCTCAAAACCGGTAATGGAAGGAAAAGGACTTTTGTTCAAAATCTTCGCCGATATTGATGTGTTTGATATTGAAGTGGATACCAAAGATGTAGATAAATTTATTGAAACTGTAAAAAATATTGCACCCACTTTTGGTGGAATCAATCTGGAAGATATTAAAGCACCGGAATCGTTTGAAATCGAACGCCGATTGGTGGAAGAATTGAATATTCCGGTGATGCACGACGACCAACACGGAACAGCGATTATTTCGGCGGCAGCTTTACTAAATGCTGTTGAATTGGCCGGTAAGACAATGGGGGAAGTGAAAATGGTGATCTCCGGAGCCGGTTCGGCGGCTATTGCCTGTGCTAACCTATACGTGTCGTTTGGTGTAAAACAGGAAAACATCGTAATGTTTAACAGTAAAGGGGCTTTGCGAAAAGGAGATCCTAAAGTTTCCGAAATGCAGGCAAAATATGCAACCGACAAAGAATATGCTTCTCTTGGCGATGCGATGTTAGGGGCCGACGTGTTTATCGGTTTGTCTTCGGGCGATATCGTAACACCGGATATGTTGTTGGGAATGGCCGATAATCCGATCGTTTTTGCAATGGCAAACCCACGTCCGGAAATCAACTACGACGTAGCAATCGCAACCCGTAAAGATATTATTATGGCTACTGGTCGTTCGGATCATCCTAACCAGGTGAACAACGTACTCGGGTTCCCGTTTATTTTTAGAGGTGCTTTAGACGTTCGTGCGACCAAAATCAACGAAGAAATGAAAAAAGCTGCGGTAGTGGCTTTGGCTAACTTGGCCAAAGAATCCGTGCCGGAGCAGGTAAATATCGCTTATGGCGAAACCAAATTAATTTTCGGTAGAGATTACATCATTCCGAAACCTTTTGATCCAAGATTGATTGCCGAAGTTCCGCCGGCTGTAGCCAAAGCGGCTATGGAATCGGGTGTGGCAACCGCGCCAATTACCGACTGGGATAAATACCGTGAGGAATTGTTGGAGCGTATGGGATCGGAAAACAAAATGTTGCGATTATTACTTAACCGTGCGAAAACAGATCCAAAACGTGTCATCTTTGCCGAAGCCGATCATTTGGATGTGTTAAAAGCAGCGCAGATTGTTTTGGAAGAAGGTATCGGACAACCAATATTATTGGGGAACCGCGAAACCATTTTGGAATTAAAAGCAGAAATCGGTTTTGAAGAAGAAGTGTTGATTATCGACCCGAAAACCAAAGACGAGGAAGAACGAAGAAATCGTTTTGCCGAAGTATATTGGAAAGCCCGTCAGAGAAGAGGAACAACCTTGTTGGACGCTCAGAAATGGATGCGTGAGCGTAACTATTTTGCTGCGATGATGATTAACGAAGGAGAAGCCGATGCTTTGGTAACCGGATATTCCAGAAGTTATCCAACAGTGGTAAAACCAATGTTGGAGCTAATTGAAAAAGCACCTGGTGTTTCAAGAGTTGCGACAACCAACCTGATGATGACCAAACGCGGACCATTATTCCTGGCTGATACGGCAATCAATCCGAATCCTTCAGCGGAAGATTTGGCTAAAATTGCTTTGATGACCGCTAAAACAGTGAAAATGTTTGGTATGGAACCGGTTATTGCAATGGTGTCGTTCTCGAACTTCGGATCGTCTAAAAATGAAGGTGCTTCCAAAGTGCGCGAAGCAGTGGCATATTTGCATAAAAACCACCCGGATTTGATTGTCGATGGTGAAATTCAAACCGACTTTGCGTTGAATTCGGAAATGTTGAAAAGCAAATTCCCATTCTCAAAACTGGTTAATAAAAAAGTAAATACCCTTATTTTTCCGAATCTGGATGCGGCCAACATCACTTATAAGATGATAAAGGAATTGTATAAATCCGTATCAATCGGACCGATCATGTTAGGATTGGAGAAGCCGGTGCATATTTTCCAGTTGGGAGCCAGCGTGGAGGAAATGGTAAATATGGCGGCTGTTGCGGTTGTCGATGCTCAGGAAAAAGAGAAGCGATTTAAGCAACAAGCGGTAAAAAAATAAGTGTCGAAACGGACAAAATAGTCACATTGCACTATAAAATTAGGATAGTAAAAGATTTTTCTTATTTTTGGTAATAACGAATACGGGTCAATATGATTGCACATATTAAGGGACGGCTTGCCGAAAAGTCGCCAACAGAGGTAATTATAGATTGTAATGGCGTAGGATATCAGATCCATATCTCGCTCCATACGTTTTCGTTATTACCAGATAATGAGAATATTAAGCTCTATACTTTTCTTCAGGTTAAAGAAGATGCACATACGCTTTTCGGATTTGTCGAAAAAGCCGAAAGAGAACTTTTTAAACTGCTGATCTCCGTTTCCGGTGTCGGAGCGGGAACTGCACGGACGATGTTGTCGTCTATTCCTCCACAACAAATCATTCACGCCATAGCCAATAACGATGTCGCAACGGTCCAATCCATTAAAGGAATCGGAGCGAAAACAGCACAACGCGTTATCCTGGATCTGAAAGATAAAGTACTCAAAGTTTATAATTTGGAGGAAGTTTCGGCAGTAGAAAGCAATACAAATAAAAATGAAGCGTTATCAGCTTTGGAGGTTTTAGGATTCCTGAGGAAATCAGCCGAAAAAGTAGTTGATAAAATTGTTAAAGATAATCCAGATGCTTCTGTGGAATCAATCATTAAACTAGCTTTAAAAAATTTATAATTCTTGGAAACATTTTACTCGCATGATTTTTTTAAGAAGATAAAGACCGGACTTACGATTTTGGTTTTATTCTTTTGTTTTTCTGTCCAGGCTCAGGTTGATGAAGAAGAACAGGATTCTATTAAAACCGGTTCTTCATTGGGAAAACTAAATATCTCCAATCCGAAAAGTATTGTAGAGGCCTATACCTATGATCCGGTGACCAACCGGTATATCTATACCAAAACGTTCGACGGTTTTAATATTAATTATCCGATCATCCTAACGCCAAAAGAATACGAAGAATTGGTGTTGCGAGAGTCCATGCGAGACTATTTCAAGAAGAAATCAAGTGCTATCGACGGTAAAAAAGCAGGTAGCGAAGACGCAAAAAAAGATTTATTACCACGCTATTATGTGAATTCCAATTTCTTCGAAGCTATTTTCGGAGGAAATACAATCGACGTAAAACCACTCGGTTCCGTCGAAGTGGATTTGGGAATGCGCTATACCAAACAGGATAACCCGGCATTTTCACCACGAAACCGATCTACTTTTACATTCGATTTCGACCAGCGAATCAGTTTGAGTTTACAAGGGAAAGTGGGAACCCGTTTAAACGTAAACGCCAACTACGATACCCAGTCGACTTTTGCTTTCCAGAATTTAATTAAATTAGAATATACACCAACCGAAGACGATATCATTAAAAAGATCGAAGTCGGAAACGTGAGCTTACCCTTAAACAGTTCGTTGATTCGCGGGGCGCAAAGCCTTTTCGGGGTGAAAGCACAATTCCAGTTTGGTAAGACAACCATTACCGGGGTTTTCTCCGAACAAAAATCACAAACCAAAACTGTTACGGCGCAAGGTGGGGGAACCATCCAGGAATTCCAGTTGTTTGCGTTGGATTATGATGCCGACCGACACTATTTCCTATCACAGTATTTCCGCAATCGTTATGACGAAGCGTTAAAACCGTATCCGCAAATTAACAGCCGGGTACAAATTACCCGTGTGGAAGTTTGGATCACCAACAAACAAAACCGTGTTAGTGGTACCGATAACAACCTGCGTAACATTATGGCGTTACAGGATTTGGGGGAGGCACAGCAAATTGGTGTAACTGATGCCAGCATCATCGGAATACCTACCGGCGGATTTTTTAACCAGCCACCGGGATCACCTGTTGATAATGGAAATAACAAATTCGATCCGGGAGCGATCGGAACCAACTACCTGAACTCGGGAATTCGTGAAATTGTAAACGGAAGTGCCGGATTTAGTGTGCCAGCTTATAATGTTGTTGAAGGAAAAGATTACGCCAAATTGGAAAATGCGCGTAAATTATCATCCAATGAATATACCTACCACCAGCAATTGGGATATATCTCGTTAAACCAGCGTTTGGCCAACGACGAAGTATTGGCGGTAGCCTACCAATATACCATTGGTGATAAAGTGTATCAGGTTGGAGAATTCGGAACCGATGGTATCGATGCGACACAGGTTCAGAACGGAATCCCATCGACACAAAGTCTTATCGTAAAATTATTAAAAAGTAACCTGACCAACGTAAACCAGCCAATCTGGAATTTGATGATGAAAAACATCTACCAAATCCCGGGGGCTTACCAGTTGTCTCAGGATGATTTCCGTTTTAATATCTTATACACCGACCCATCGCCGTTAAACTATATTGTTCCGGCCGGTCCGGGAAGTGGATCACAGCCCGCGGTTCCATTACCGGGGGATGTGGAAAATACACCGTTGATCAAAGTTTTCAATGTCGACCGACTGAATTTTACCAATGACCCGCAGGTGGGGGGAGATGGTTTCTTCGATTTTGTACCGGGTATTACAGTTGATCAGCAAAATGGACGCATTATCTTTACCACGGTTGAGCCGTTTGGGGATCACCTGTTTGAAAAATTGCGAACCAACGGTACGGAAAATTATGATGGAGACGCAACAAGCGGTATCGATTATAATGCCAACCAGCGCAAATATGTATTCCGTAACCTGTATAAAACCACTCAAGCGGGTGCGTTACAGGATAGTGATAAAAATAAATTCCAGTTAAAAGGTAAATTCAAATCTTCGGGTGGTGATGGGATTGCCATTGGAGCCTTTAACGTACCACAGGGATCGGTTGTTGTAACCGCCGGTGGGCGTCGTTTGGTGGAAGGGGTAGATTATACCGTCGATTACCAGAGAGGTCGGGTGCAAATCCTGGATCCGTCGTTACAGGCATCCAGTATTCCAATCGAAGTGTCGTTGGAAAACAACGCCATCTTTGGTCAGCAGACCCGCCGTTTTTACGGTTTAAACGTGGAGCACAAATTCTCGGATAAATTCTTGGTAGGAGGTACGTTCCTACGATTATCAGAACGTCCGTTTACACAAAAATCAAACTACGGTCAGGAGTCGGTAAACAATACCATTTATGGTCTAAATACCAATTTCTCTACCGAAGTACCCTTCTTTACCCGTTTGGTAAACAAACTTCCAAACGTAGACACCGATGTACCGTCGAACTTATCCTTCCGGGGAGAGATCGCCTATTTACAGCCGGGTGCTTCTACCGCGGATCAGTTTAATGGGGAAGCGACAACTTATATCGATGACTTCGAAGGTTCGCAGACGACCATCGATATGCGTTCGGCTCAGGCCTGGTCGTTGGCGAGTACGCCGGTTGGCTATGGAGACGAATTGACGGCTCCGGATTATGGTTTCCGAAGAGCAAAATTATCATGGTATTCGATCGACCCAACATTCTATGCGTCGTCGCAATTACCAGCCGGTTTATCGGTAGATGATATTTCTTCTAACCGTACCCGTCGTATCTATAGTCAGGAGTTGTATCCAGTTACGGATATTGCACAGGGACAAAGTACGGTGGTCAATACACTCGATTTAACCTATTATCCAAGAGAAAGAGGACCGTATAACTTTAGCCCGCTGGCGAATCCTTCCGATAACTCCTTAGCCAACCCACAAAATAACTGGGGTGGTATTATGAGAGCGATCAACTCGACCAACTTCGAACAGTCGAATGTGGAGTATATCCAGTTCTGGATGATGGACCCGTATTATGGATCCGATGTTCAGGGGATTACGACCAATGAAGGGAAATTAACCTTTAATATTGGTGAGATTTCGGAGGATATCTTAAAAGACGGACGAAAATTTTATGAAAACGGTTTAGGATCGAATCAGGTTTTGGTACAACCGCAAGGACCTTGGGGGAATGTGCCGGCATCGCAATCGTTAATCTATGCGTTCGATACCAACGAGGGGAATCGTGAAGCACAGGATGTCGGTTTGGATGGATTGAATGATGCTGAAGAAGCAGCAAAATTCCCTGCTTTTGCAAGTAATCCCGATCCGGCTGCCGATAACTATCAGTACTTCCTAAACGCACAAGGAAATATTATCCAGCGTTACCGAAATTATAACGGTGTTCAGGGGAACTCGCCAATTGCGGTTTCGGATACCAACCGCGGTTCAACAACCTTACCGGATGTAGAGGATATCAATCGTGATAACACGATGAATACGATCAATGCGTATTGGAAGTTTGAAGTTCCGGTAAAATATTATCCGGGTGACGTTCCGGTTGGACAGGATTTTATTGCCGACGTTCGGGTAAACAATAACGTAGACCTTGCCAATGGCGGAACCGGTCGTGTACGTTGGATCTTATATAAAATTCCAATTCTGGAAGCAACCAGTGCGAATCAGGAAGGTTCGATTTCCGATTTCCGTTCGATTCGTTTTATGAGAATGTTCATGTCGAACTTCTCCGATCAGATTACCCTGCGTTTCGGTGCCTTAGACTTAGTACGTGGTGAATGGAGACGTTATACCGGTACACTGGATCCGAATGAAACGGAGCAACAAAATGAAAATGACAATACCGGGTTTGACGTAGTGGCTGTAAACATTCAGGAGAATGGTAACCGTTTGCCAATTCCATATGTAACGCCACCGGGAGTAACCCGCGAACAATTATACAACAACAACACGATCATCAACCAAAACGAGCAATCGTTATCGTTGCGTGTGTACAAAAAAGATTCGGCTCTTCCGGGATTAGGAGGTTTGGAACCGGGCGATGCCAGAGCGGTGTTTAAAAACGTAAGTGTGGATATGCGTCAGTTTAAAAAACTGCGAATGTTCCTTCACGCGGAAGCGTTACAACCACCGGCCGAAACACAACCGTTAATGGCCGATCAGATGGTGGCGTTTATCCGTTTTGGTAACGACTTTACGCAAAACTTCTACCAGGTGGAGATTCCGTTAAAACCGTCGGCTTTCTCGTCGCGTTCGGCAGAAGAAATCTGGCCTTCGGATAACGAAATCGATTTGCGTCTGGAGTTGTTAACCAAATTAAAAGTACTCGCATTACAAGGGAATCTGCCCAATCCGGTGGATCCGTTAACCGGTATCGGATATGCACGTGAGGATGTTTTAGATCCGTCATTGTCTGGAAAACCAAATATGTTGACCTTAGGTATTAAAGGTAACCCGAACTTTGGTTTGGTGCGTACCTTAATGGTCGGGGTGAAAAATATCTCCACTCAGGAAGTACGCGGGGAAGTTTGGTTTAACGAATTGCGTATGTCCGAAATGGATAACAAAGGTGGTATGGCGGCTATTGCCAACCTGGATACCAACTTTGCCGACCTGATGAATATTTCGGCAACCGGTAGAATGAGTACCATTGGTTTCGGAACACTGGAACAGGGACCAAACGAAAGAAGCCGTGAAGATGTAAAACAATACAACATCGTTACCAATATTAACTTAGGAAAGTTATTGCCTAAGAAATGGGGAATCAACCTGCCGTTTAACTACGGTGTGGGTGAGGAAATTATTACTCCGGAATACGATCCGTTTAATCAGGATATTAAATTACAGCAGTTGTTGGATATAACCGCTGATAGCGCCGAAAAAGACAATATCCGTAACCGTGCCATCGATTATACCAAACGAAAAAGTATCAACTTTATCGGAGTGAAAAAAGACCGTGCGCCGGAACAAAAACAACACGTATACGATGTGGAAAACTTAACGCTGTCGTACTCGTTTAACGAAATGGAACACCACGATTTTGAAGTGGAAAGTTTGGTGGATCAACAGGTGAAAACCTCAGCCGATTATGCCTATACTTTCAAACCAAAAGCTGTGGAGCCGTTTAAAAAAACGAAGTTTATGAAGAAAAGCAGCTATTGGAAAATGTTGAGCGATTTTAACTTTAATTATTTGCCAACAACCATTTCATTTAGTTCGACCATCTTACGTCAGTATAACAGACAACAGTTCCGACAAGTGGATGGTATTGAAGGTATTGCGATCGATCCGCTGTACCGAAGAAATTACTTCTTCAATTACCAATACGGATTTAATTATAATCTAACCAAATCGTTGCGTATCAATTATAGTGCGTCATCGAATAATATCGTACGAAATTACCTGGATGAGAATAAAATTCCGGATCCAACCAATACCATTTGGGATAGCTATTTCGATATTGGAGAACCGAATAATCATACGCAGCAGCTAAATGTAAATTACGATCTGCCGATAAATAAATTACCGTTTTTAAGTTTTGTGAAATCAACCTATACGTATACCGGTGATTACAACTGGCAACGTTCGTCGGATGCATTCTCGTCGATCGATGGTTACGATTTGGGGAACACGATCCAGAATGCGGCGTCGCACCGATTGAATACGGTATTGACGATGGATAATTTCTATAAGTATATCGGTCTGACAAAACAACGTAGAAAAGCAGCGCCAAAGGCCAATACACCAGCTCCGAAAGCTCCGGTTCCGGGTCAGAAAATAACTCAGATCCAACAAGCTCCGGAAGAGAAACCAAATGTAATTATCGACGGTTTGATCGGAGTGGTAACCAGTGTGAAAAATATTCAGATTAACTATACTGATAATGGTGGTACGGTGCTTCCAGGTTATTTGCCGAAAGTAGGTTTCTTCGGAACCATGCAGCCGTCGTTAGGCTTTATCATGGGTAGTCAGTCGGATATTCGTTATGAAGCTGCAAGAAACGGATGGTTAACGAACTATCCGGAATTCAACCAGAGCTTTACTCAGGTGCGCAATAAATTATTGGATATTACCGCGCAGGTAGAACCGTTCAATGATTTGAAAATCGACTTAAATGCAAACCGTACGTACTCGCAGAATTTCTCAGAACAGTATGATGTGGATGCCTTTGGAAATTATAATGCCCGTTCGCCTTACGATTTTGGTAACTTCTCGATTTCAACGGTGTTGATTAAAACGGCGTTTTCTAGAAGTGACGAAACCGGTTCGGATGCCTTTAATGATTTTAGAGAAAACCGTTTGACCATTGCAAGACGTTTGGCAACCGAAAGAGGATTGGATCCGAATAACACGACTCCGGACGGTTATCCGGTTGGATTTGGAAGAAACAGTCAGGCGGTATTATTACCGGCGTTCCTTGCAGCCTATACCGGAACAAGCGCTTCGAGTGTGTCTACAGGAATTTTCCGTGATATACCAATCCCGAACTGGAATGTAAAATATACCGGATTGATGCGTTATGGATTCTTTAAAGAAAACTTCAAACGATTCTCCTTACAACACGGCTACCGTGCGTCGTATACGGTGAGCTCGTTCCGTTCGAATTTCGATTACGATGCCGATCCGAATACTATAAACCCGACAACAGGAAACTATCCGGTGAAAACCATCGTTGCCAATGTCAACCTTGTGGAGCAATTTAACCCGTTAATGCGTGTGGATTTTGAAATGAAAAACTCATTTAAAATCCTTGCTGAAATGAAAAAAGACCGAAGCTTGTCGTTGAGTTTTGATAACGGATTGTTAACCGAGGTAAAAGGAAATGAATATACGTTGGAATTTGGATATCGTTTTAAAGACGTTACGATCAACTCCAAACTGGCCGATAACCCGATGGGTGTGATCCGTAGTGATATTAACCTGAAAGCGAATTTGACGTTGCGTCAAAATCAGACAATCGTTCGTTATCTGGATTACGATAACAACCAGTTGGCTGGTGGTCAGGATATCTGGTCGCTAAAATTAACAGCCGATTATATGTTTAGTAAAAACCTGACAGCGATTTTCTATTACGACCATTCGTTCTCACAAGCGGTGATCTCGACCTCGTTCCCGATGACGAATATCCGCTCTGGTTTTACACTGCGATATAACTTCGGAAATTAATAAGCAAAACATTTTAAAGTTACCGCTAATAAAATTACATTTGTCAATAAAAATAAACACAATGAATATACCATCTAACTTAAAGTACACAAAAGATCACGAGTGGGTTAGCCTTGACGGCGATATTGCAACGGTTGGAATTACTGATTTTGCACAAAAAGAATTAGGAGATATCGTTTATGTTGAAGTAGAGACGTTGGATCAGACACTAGACAAAGACGAAGTTTTCGGAACCGTTGAAGCGGTTAAAACAGTATCGGATTTGTTCTTGCCTCTAACGGGAGAGATCGTTGAATTTAACGAAGACTTAGAGTCAGAACCGGAAAGTGTGAACACCGATCCTTACGGAGCAGGATGGATGATCAAAGTTAAAATCAGCAACCCGGCAGAAGTGGACGGACTTTTGTCTAGCGACGATTATAAAGCCTTGATTGGTGCGTAAACTTAATCTTTTACTCGCATTAGGTTGGTCGTTGGTGATAGGTGTTGCCTGTCTGATAACCATTAATACCGATGTGGGTGGGAAAATTCCTTTTAAAGATAAGTTTGTACACTTCCTTTTTTACTTTCTGTTTACAATTCTGTGGTTTCGGACACTTGACAGTAAATTCCCGAAAGAACCATTGGTTAAAAAACTGCGAATCGTATTTCTTTTCGGGTTTTTATATGGTGTTGGAATTGAAGTCTGCCAAAGTGTGTTTACCGAAACACGATCGGCCGACATTTTTGATGTGCTGGCCAATACCGCAGGAGGAATTATAGCAATTGTATTGTTGTACCTAAACGGAAGTCAAAAGCTGAAAGGCTAAATTAATTACAAGATAGTAATCCCACTTTTGTGGGATTTTTTTATTTTTATACCATGGATATTAGAAATTACTTAGACTCGACCTATTTAAAAACCGCCGAACAGGCTGGTGTATCAGAAATGGAAAACCGAAAAATTGTAGCGGATTATGTTGCGGAGGCAATTCGGGAAAAATTCAAACTGATTATGATTCGTCCGGATATGGTGGCTATGGCCAGAACGATGATCGCCGAAAATAATTCGGCCGTTACGATCGGAACGGTTATCGATTTTCCAAACGGTAACGGAACACTGGAAGAGAAGCAGGAGGAAGCGACAAAGGCGATTCAGGATGGTGCAGACGATCTTGATTTTGTAGTGGATTATGAGGCATTTAAACGCGGTGAAACCGACAAAGTAAAAAAAGAAGTCCTGGAATGCACCCGTTTGGGATTAGCGCATAACAAAATCGTAAAATGGATTATCGAAGTGGCGGCCTTAAACGATCATCAGATCGTACAATTGTCGGCGTTGATCAAAAATGTGGTGATTGCCAATTTTAAAGAAAATCAATACGAATCGGTTTTTGTGAAGTCATCTACCGGATTTTATAAAACCGAAGAAGGAAAACCAAATGGGGCTACGGTTCCGGCTGTAAAACTGATGCTGGAAAATTCGTTCCCGTTACCGGTAAAAGCTGCCGGCGGCGTGCGTACCTTCGAAGAAGCGCTGGAAATGGTGCGTTTGGGGGTAAAACGAATCGGAACCTCTTCGGCCAAAGCCATTGCCAGCGGAGAACAATCAAATAGTGACTATTAAACCGGTATTGCATGAGGTATTTATGGTGTGCTCTGTTCTTGTCACTCGGATTGACAAATGTGTTTTCACAAACCGAAAACGAACAGTTTCCGGTTTTTAAAGACTGTAAGGATAAACCCCAAAAGGATCGGGAATCCTGCTTTAATGCTAAAGTCCAGGATTTTTTCTATTCCCATTTTAAAGTGCCGCAACAAGTAACCGCTGCGAATTACAAAGGGACGGTTATCGCTCTGTTTGAAGTCGATTCGACCGGGACCTTTAAACCGCTGTATATTGATGCGGCCTATCCCGAACTGAAAGAGGAAGCCAAACGCGTTTTTACACAGTTCGAAAAAGTAGAACCGGCAAAATTCGCAGGTCGGGCAACCTATGCCAAATATACGGTGCGGATTGCTATTCCGTTGGAAAAACCGATGTCGGAAGGAACAACAACTGTAGTAATGACTTCGGATAAAACCAATCCGACAGTGCAAAAGGAATTGGATGAGTTTGATAAAATTGTGAGTAAGCCATTCCGAAATCCACAGTTTAAAAGCAATCTGAACATTCCTTTTTCACATCAGAATTATGCCGTTTTCGATGCAGCTGTAAATCGGGTGGGAAGTAATAATCATTCGGCTTCTAAACCGTATTCCTACGCGGAAGTAGCCAAATATTACGATTTCGAGAAAGAACAGCAAAAATTGCTTAAAAATAAAACCTCCTGGTGGGGACGAAAACTTTGGAACGAAAACATGGTTGCCATTCAAGGTGATGGCTATTGGTTTACGATCAATCCGATCTTTGACCTTCGCGTTGGAAAAGATATGGATAGCGAACTCAAATATACCTATGTGAATACCCGTGGGCTTCATGTTCAGGGGGCGTTGGGCGAACAGCTAACGTTCTCGAGTTCGGTTTATGAAAGTCAGGGGCGTTTTGCAGATTATTACAACCGCTATGCCGAATCGATCAAACCATCGGGTGGAAATCCGGCGATTATTCCCGGTATCGGTATTGCAAAAGAATTTAATGGCGATGGCTACGATTTTCCGTTAGCAGAAGCCAATATATCGTATACGCCTAATAAGTTTATTAACTTACAATTGGGTTATGGTCGGAATTTTATAGGAGACGGATACCGCTCGTTGATTTTTAGTGATGTAGCTAGTCCGTATCCCTATTTTAAAATCAATACGACGTTCTGGAAAATCAAATATACCAATACCTATATGTGGCTGAAAGATGTTCGTACCGACGTAACGGCCGAAAAGACCTATGCAACCAAATATATGGCCAACCATTACCTGAGCTGGAATGTGTCGAAGCGTTGGAATATGGGCTTCTTTGAATCGGTGGTTTGGAGTAATACGAACGATCGTGGTTTTGATTTTAGCTTTGTGAATCCGATCATTTTTTACCGCGCGGTTGAATTTACGTCGTCTTCCAAAAGCGGAAATGCCGTTTTGGGACTTACGTCAAAGTACAAACTAAGCAACCAAATGAACATCTACGGACAATTCCTGCTGGATGAGTTTTCGTTGAGTGATATTAAAGCGGGTAACGGAAGCTGGAAAAATAAATACGGTTTCCAGATTGGCGGGAAATATTACGATGCCTTTAAAATTAAAAATCTGATGTTGCAAGCCGAATACAATTACGTGCGACCGTATGTGTATTCGCATAGTAATGTGCTAACAAACTACGGACATAACAACCAAAGCATGGGGCATCTTTGGGGTGCCAATCTTAAAGAAGTGGTTGGTATTGCCCGTTATTATTACGGACGTTGGTTTGTCGATGCAAAATTGATCTACGGACAACGCGGACTCGATTTTAATACAGCGGATAATACCTATAATTACGGCGGTGACATCTACCGCAATTATGACGAAGACCGACCATTCGACACTGGAGTCGTAACCGGACAAGGGAATAAGACCAATGTTTTAATCGCCGATCTTCAGGCGGGCTATCTGGTAAATCCGGCAATGAATCTGAAAATATTTGGAAACGTCATTTATAGAAACTTCGATCCGGCTACCGAAACACCAACCGCGGTCAAAAGTTCGACAACCTGGTTTTCAGTTGGTTTGCGTGTAGATTTGTTTAATTGGTATTATGATTTTTAATTATTTTTTGTAATTTTAAGATTATAACTACTAAAAAAAACATCACTTATGAGAATCATAAAAAATATTATACTGTTCTTTCTGGCGATTATTGTGTTATTACTCGTGGCGGGTTTGTTTGTGAAAAAGGAATATGCCATTGAAAGAGAAATAGTGATCAATAAGCCTAAGGCGGAAGTGTTCGATTATATCAGACATATTAAAAATCAGGATAATTTTAGTGTTTGGAATCAGAAAGATCCAGCAATGAAAAAAGACTATAAAGGAAATGACGGTGAAGTGGGTTTCGTTTATGCCTGGGAAAGTACGAATAAGGAAGTCGGAAAAGGTGAGCAGGAAATTGTTCGTATTGTCGATGGTGACCGGGTGGATATGAAGTTGCGTTTTAAAGAACCTTTCGAAGCCGATGATGATGCGTATATGACCACGGAGGCCGTTTCGGAAAACCAAACCAAAGTAAAGTGGGGTTTTAAAGGATCGATAAACTATCCGATGAATCTGATGTTGCTGTTTATGGATATGGAAAAAGAATTGGGCGGCGCTTTGGATACCGGACTTAAGGATCTGAAAGGCATACTTGAAAAACAATAAAAAAATACGAAGAGAGGTGGAAACACCTCTCTTTTTTGTTAAAACTGCTGTTTGGGGTTCATTTTAAGGCTTTACTTTTGATGAAAACTAATTTTTGAAGTATATTTGCGCACCGTTTTTATAAATAATAATGAAAACTGCCTTGAACGCTTCAGAAAAAACAATTTCACTTACCTCTTTATTTGCGGATTTTAAAGGAATCACCAAAGCAGGACTGGCTATTAGTGTTGTATTTTCGTCTATAGTAGGCTATTTATTAGGAGTTTCGGACGAAGCGCCTTTTAGTTGGGTTACTTTTGTACTGCTTGGAATTGGTGGGTATTGTATGGTGGGTGCTTCCAATGTATTTAATCAGATTATCGAAAAAGATCTGGATGCGTTGATGGATCGTACCAAAAACAGACCACTTCCTTCCGGGAGAATTTCCAAACAAACAGCCTTTATTTTAGGAGCCGTACTTACTGTTATCGGGATCGCTATTCTCTATACGATCAATCCGAAAACAGCCATGTTCGGCGCAATATCCATATTTTTATACACCAGTGTGTATACACCCTTAAAAACCATGACGCCGCTTTCGGTGTTTGTAGGCGCTTTTCCGGGGGCTATTCCCTTTATGTTGGGATGGGTAGCGGCGACCAACGAGTTTGGTATCGAAGCCGGAACACTGTTTCTTATCCAGTTTTTCTGGCAGTTCCCGCATTTTTGGGCTATTGGCTGGTTCTTGTATAAAGATTACGAAAAAGCCGGATTCTTTATGTTGCCAACAGGGAAACAGGATAAGAAAACCGCCTTGCAAACAATCTTATACACGGTTTGGTTGATCATCGCATCGTTGATTCCGGTTGTCGGGTTCACAGGCGATTTGAAACTAAGTTATGTAGCAGCCGGTTTTGTATTGCTTTTAGGATTTTGGATGTTGTACTTTGCGGTGAAATTATATAGAGAAATGGACGAAAAAGCAGCGCGCAAATTAATGTTGGTGAGCGTTTCGTATATTTCATTGCTGCAATTGGTATATGTTATAGATAAATTTTTACGATAGGAGAGTATGAGTACGACAGATAGTATAAAAATGTCAGTTGAAGAACATAACGAAAGAAAAGCAAAATCGTATAAGATGATGCTTTGGTTCGCGATGATCAGCATTGTGATGGTGTTCGCCGGTTTAACAAGTGCCTATGTGGTGAGTAAGTCCAGACCAGATTGGTTAAAGGATTTTACCTTGCCAAGTGCTTTTGTTGCCAGTACGGTGGTGATGTTGCTGAGTAGTGTGACCTTTCATCTGGCTAAAAAAGCCATTCAAAAAGATAATAGAAAAGCAACAACCAATTTTTTACTACTTACATTGGCTTTGGGAATCGCTTTTGTAGTATTGCAATTTGAAGGTTTTGCACAGGTTATCGAAAGCGGTTATTTCTTTACCGGAAGTGAGAGTACGATTACAACTTCGTTTTTATACGTGGTGGTGATTGTTCATTTGGCGCACTTATTCGGGGGTTTAATAGCACTTTTGATCATAATTTATAATCATTTTAAACAAAAATACAATTCAGGTCAAACCCTTGGTATAGAGCTAGGTGCGATGTTTTGGCACTTTCTTGATTTTCTTTGGGTGTATTTGTTTTTATTTTTCTATTTCTACAAATAGAAAAAAAATGTAAATTTGGGAACTTTTTAACTAATTACTTTATAATGGGAGCGACAGTTACTACAACAGCTACTAATGGAAAAACTTGGGACGGCGGTAATGAGCCGATGGGAGCAAGTTATGGTAAGATGATGATGTGGTTTTTCATCGTATCGGATGCCTTGACTTTTTCTGGATTTCTAGCAGCCTACGGTTTTTCAAGATTTAAATTTATAGAATCCTGGCCTATTGCGGACGAGGTTTTTAATCACTTCCCGTTCATGCATGGCGTTGATGCACCGATGTATTACGTGGCATTGATGACATTCATTTTGATTTTCTCATCCGTAACCATGGTATTGGCGGTTGATGCAGGACATCATATGAAAAAAACAAAAGTTGCCGTTTACATGCTTTTAACCATTATTGGTGGTTTTATCTTCTTGGGATCTCAGGCATGGGAATGGAAAAACTTTATCCAGGGTACTTACGGGGCTGTGGAAACTAAAGGAGGTTTAATCCTGCAGTTCGTCGATAAAGACGGAAAAAGAGTAGCGTTGGGTGATTTTGCTGCGCACCTGCCTAAAGAAAGAGAACAATTAACCCGAAATAAAGGGGTTTGGTATATGAGCGAATCGCATGCTACTCCTACCTATTCTGTAGAACAGGTTGTAGAAGGATTCAAAGCCAATCCGGATCTGTTGATTCGTTCGGAATTCAATACCAAAGACAAAACGAAAACCGTATTGTCCAGAGAAGAATCGTTGAAAAAATTAACTGACGTGAAATACGTAGTGGAAGGGGCTAACCTGATCCGTAACGAGTATGGTCATAAATTATTCGCAAACTTCTTCTTCTTTATTACCGGATTCCACGGATTCCACGTATTTACCGGAGTATTGATCAACATTTTGATTTTCTTTAATGTGATCCTTGGAACTTACGAGAAAAGAAGAAGTTACGAAATGGTTGAAAAAGTTGGATTGTACTGGCACTTTGTAGATTTAGTTTGGGTGTTCGTATTTACATTCTTCTATTTAGTTTAATTGATTTAAAAGAATAAGTATATCATGGCACATACCGCGCACGAATCAAATACAAAAAGAATATGGGTTGTTTTCGGAATCCTTTCCGTAATTACAATCATCGAAGTTATTTTAGGTATCGATAAACCAAAAGCATTATACATGACAAACCTATTGTCTATGAATTTGCTTAACTGGATTTTCATTATCTTAACCGTTGTGAAAGCTTACTATATCATGTGGGCCTTCATGCACCTTGAAGGAGAAAAAGGAAGTTTCAGATGGTCGATTGTTGGACCACTGGTTTTTTTAATTATCTATTTAGTGTTCATCTTACTGGTAGAAGGTAATTATATCTTTGATGTGTTTAAAAATTCCGATTATAGATGGATTTTTTAATAGCATATTAAATTATAAAAAAGGCGGTTATTCAACCGCCTTTTTTTAATTTTGTGAAGACTAAAATTCTGGTATATCCCATGAAAAAATACATTGTTCTCACCGTTCTTTTTGCATTGCCAATCTGCGCTTATTTGTTCTTCGCATCCGGCGTAAACAGTTTTGCAAAATTACCTACCGTTACACCCAATATCAAGGAACTTTCCAGTTGGAAATCGCTTGATGGCGATACGGTTCGCTTAAAAGATAAAATCACGATTCTGGGATTCCCCGGAACTGAAATCCTCTTCAATAAAGGGGATGCCTTTAATCTCGATCAGAAAATCTATAATAAAAACAGAGAGTTTGCCGATTTCCAGGTGGTGATGATTGCGCCCGAAGGAACGGAAGAGCAGGCCCGCCAGTTAAAAACGGAATTAAGCGGAATTTCCGATCTAAAGGTGTGGCATTATGTATTTGCCAAACCGGAGGAAATTCAGGCCTATTACGACGCGCTGAAACTGGTTGGAAAGCTGGATAAAAACCTGCGTACACCAAATGTTTTTATAATCGATAAAGACCTCAATTTAAGAGGGCGCAAAGGCAAGAATAAAAAAGGAGAGGAAGAATACAAAGAAGGTTATAATACGATTTCAGCAGCCGATTTGCACAATGAAATGAGCGACGATGTTAAAATCATCTTAGCCGAATACCGACTGGCGCTGAAAAAGAATAACAAACGCAAAATATAATCCGCATACTCTAAAAAGTTTACCTCATGAAAAACAAATCGTATATCGGAATTTCATTTATCGTGCTGATCTTCGGGATCTGGGCGGTGCCGAAAATTCTGGCCAAGTTTCAAAAAGCAGATTTAGTAACCATCGGACCGGTGCCGAAGTTTGAACTAACCGATCAGAACAATAAAAAAATAAGCAATACCGATTACCTCGGTAAAGTATATGTGGTGGAATTTTTCTTTTCGACCTGTCCTACGATTTGTCCGATCATGAATCAGAATATGCTGAAGTTACAAGAGGAGTTTTATGGAAATCCGAACTTTGGAATTGCGTCCATTACGATCGATCCGGAACACGACACCGCTGCAGTTTTAAAGGCGCACGCCGATCAGTTGGGGGTGAAGAATTACAATTGGCATTTCCTTACCGGTGATAAAAAATATATTTACGATCTGGCGTTAAAAGGATTTAACCTATATGCCGGGGAAAACGACAAACAGGCGGGCGGATTTGAACATTCCGGTTTGTTTGCGTTAATCGACAAAGAAGGAAATATCCGTTGTCGAAAAGATAGTTTTGATAACCCTATTTTGTATTACGATGGTTTGGAAGAAGCGGGAATTAAAGCGATAAAAGAAGATATTAAGAAATTGCTAGAAGAATAAGTATAATGGAAAATTCAGTAGAGAAAAAATACAATAAATGGATTGTGGTGCTTTCGGTAGCGATACCGTTAGTGGTAGCCTTGTTGTTTGGTGTGAATCTTAGAAAATTAGGGTACGACGTACAGCCACTTTCGTTTTTACCGCCTATTTACGCGACGATCAACGGAATTACAGCCGTATTGTTGGTTGCGGCCGTTTGGGCGATTAAAAACGGTAAAAGAAACCTGCATGAGAACCTGATGAAGGTAGCGATTGCCTGTTCGGTAGCCTTTCTGGCGATGTATGTGGCCTATCATATGACATCCGATTCAACGAAGTTCGGAGGCGAAGGTGCGATCCGCTATATTTATTATTTTATTTTGGTAACGCACATTCTGCTATCGGTGATCATAATTCCTTTTGTGTTGATTACCTATGTAAGGGCTTTGGCCGGTAGTTTTGATCGCCACAAAAAGATTGCGAAGATTACGTTCCCGATGTGGTTGTATGTGGCGGTGACTGGTGTGATTGTTTACCTTATGATTGCTCCGTATTATGCGCATTAAAAAGAATATAAAGGCATTGCTTGTTTTAGCTGTGGCAATGTTGTTATCGCTAAATGCAAATGCACAATGTGCCATGTGTCGGGCGGCTTTGGAAAGTGAAGAAGGTGGTGTAAAAGCAGAAGCCGTAAACGACGGAATTGTATACCTGATGGTGATTCCGTATGTGTTGGTTGGAGTGTTGGGTTATGCGATTTATCGGTTAAAGACTAAGAAAAAGTAGTCAATGTGATTTTTTAAACAATATGTTATGCCCGGAGGAATCCGGGCATTTTTATTATCTAAATGTTGATAATTCTATTGTTGTTTTGAGAATTTTGCAGATTTTTAAGTATAGTGTGATGTTTTGGGAAAAAAGGCTTTTCAGGTTGCAGAAGCTGAATTAAAGCTGTATTCTTGCGCAAAATTTTATCCCTGTAATATGAGAAAAGTACCGGTAGTTTTAGGTGTTATTGCTGTTCTGTTAAGTACTGTGGCAGTGTATTTTGCGAAGTCAGGTTCTGACCTGGTTTATGTGGATGTGAATAAGCTTATTGAAGGTTATAAACGTACAAAGGATGCCAAAGTAGAATTTGAAAAGAAAACAAAGGATATGAAAGTGAATTTGGATTCGATGATGAGCAATTGGCAGAAAGAATTAAAAAACTATGAAAAGGAAAGAGCTGTCTTATCACCAAAAGAACTTCAGCTAAAGCAGGAATTGCTGGGAACCAAACAACAGCAGATAAATGCCTATCAGGAAAACCTGCAAAAACAGGCCATGGACGAAGATAAAAAAATGACGCAAACGGTAGTAAACGATATTAATGATTATATCAAGGAATACGGAAAAGTACATGGCTATAAAATGATTTTCGGAGCGAGTGGAACCGGAAATATTATGTATGCTAGCGAAGGAACCGATTTAACCAACGATGTTTTAATAGGCCTGAATAAAGAATATGAGAAAAAATAAACTCCTGCCGGGATGTTGTATTGTCTTGTTATTTTTTCTGGGCTCCTGCAATAAACAATTCGGAAATGCCGATGAGTTGAATGCTTTTGTACAAAACGAAAAAAACGAGTATAAAGCATCAAAAACGATCAACGGAATTGATTTTGCCCTGCAATACAAACCAACGGATATGATGGTACAGCAGGAAATCGGTGATAGTATCAGTCCGAAAAAAGTTGATCAACTGAGAAATAAGTATAAAGGTAATCTGTACTTCTCGCTTTCTATGTCGGGGAACAATGCCGAATTGTTATCCTTGGTAATCAAAGACCGACAGCGATACAATACGATGGTCAATCAATTGGTTTTTGGAATGAATCAAAAAATATTCCTCATCTCTCCGGAAAAAGATACTCTGAAAATGTTGGATTATAGCTATCCCAGAATGTACGGAATGAGTAAAAGTACCAATCTGTTACTCGTTTTTCCCAGAGATCCGAAGTTTTTAGACAAACCGTATCTGAATTTTACAATACTGGATTTCGGTATGGAAACCGGTGATGTGAAATTTAAATTGGATCCGAAAAGGATCAAAAAAGAACCGACCCTTAATTTTTAGACTCTAGTTTATAAAACCATTATGAATAAAACCAGAAAGTCTCACAGACTGATCGCCATTTTTTTTCTGACGATTTTTTTTCCTACGCTTTTACCGGGAAATGCACTTTTTGCATCGAATAACGGACCGAATGCTCCTGAAGCTGTTGGTTTCGAACCGGTAACGGCAACCGACATGGTTAACCTCGCAACAGGGGATATGTCGTATGTATTACCCGTTATGGATGTAGGCGGTTTTCCCGTTACGATGTCCTACCACGGTGGTGTTCCGCTGGATCTGGAATCGTCCTGGACTGGATTGGGATGGAACCTTAATACTGGTGCAATTAACCGAAGTATGAATGCTACTCCCGACGACTGGAACGGTGGTAACTCAATCGATTACATCAAGTATTTTCAGGCGGAAGAACAATATAATATCGACGTAGGTGTTGGTGTGTCTAAAGCGGTCGAAGTAGGCGTTGGAATGTCGTGGGGATCTAATAAGAGTCTGTCGGGTTCCGTATTTGCCAGTGTCGGTTTTACGCCTAATGCCGGAGCCAGTGCCAGAATTGACACCGATGGGAATTACAGCCTAGGGGCTAGTTTTGGTGCAAAAGACGGAGGCGGAAATGCCTATGGTGGTGGAGTGTCGGTTTCCGGGAATCTAAACAGCGGAAAAAAAGATGTGAGTGTAGGTGTAGGCGCGCAAACGGCCAGCGGATTAAGTGTTGGTATGGGAGCAAGCCTTACCGGAAATGGTGTTTCGGCTTCATTGGGCTATGGAAATCACGAAAGTAACGGATTGAGCAGTAAAGGTGTTGCCGGTGGCGGAGCGTTGTCGATGAGCAGCTTCTCTATGGGCGACTGGGATGTGCAGTCGAAAGGATGGTACATTCCGATCCACATTAAGTTTCTTTCGTTTGGTTTCGGAAAACGTAAAATCACGTATACCTTAGAAAAAGGATTTAAAAAGAAAGGTTTCGGTATTTTATATGCAAACAATCTTTCTAATGCCAATGATGTAGTCGAAAACGATGCGGGTGGCGATAATGTATTTAACGATTACCAAAACCGTTACCGTTATACCGATGCATATGATCAATCCTTGCCGGTGAGCGAAGCGCAATTTGTCGGGGATTATGATGCCGAAAGAGAAAAACTGAATTTTACATTTGCCGGGTATGATGCCTACGATGTAAATGCGTCCGGAATATCGGGAATCGTTAAGCCGAAAGTATTACAAAACAGTACGCTTTTCGGATTGGGTTATAATGGTACCGATCCGTTATCGGTCGATAATCCGCAAACCAAAATGCGAATCTACGGACATAACGGTTATACAACCGATAAATCGTTCGGAACCAATACGACTAACGATATCCGTTTTTATTTCGACGGACAGTTTACGCAAAACAGAGCGGTGCAACCTTTGGCACCGATCAGTAATGCGGTGGCTTCGGGAAACAACCTTAACAATATTTTATCGACAAGAGCGGCGTTAAATACTACCCGTTTACAACAGGGGAATTTTGTAGAGGTCTATACAAACGAACAAATCCGTAACGGAAGCGCGACAGGTTTGTTAGCGCCCGAAGGTGTGCCAAATAGTGCCAGAACGAATGATAAATTTATCAAAGACGGTATCGGTGGTTATAAAATCACGGCGCCCGACGGAAAAGTATACCATTTCTCTTTGCCGGTATACCATTACGAACAGGTAGACCGAACGTTGTATAAGGATAACAGTGAAGATCACGTAAGTGACAAAAGACAATATACGCCTTATGCGACGCACTGGTTGTTAACGGCAATTACCGGTCCGGATTTTTACGATGCAAACGGTAATAATATGGCCGATCCGGGCGATTATGGCTATTGGGTACGTCTTGATCACGGAAAATGGTCGGACGGTTATGTATGGCGTACGCCAACGGATAAAGGACTGAAAGATTACTTCGCGAATATCGAAGGAAATATTGGCGATAAAGATTTCGGATACTACCAGTTCGGAAGAAAACAATTGTATTATCTCGATAAAATTGTATCGCCAACGCATACGGCCTATTTCGTAAAAGATTTGCGATATGATTCGGTGGGAAGTGACCTGAATTTCTTTTTTACACAATCCGGTGGAACCAGTAACGAAGGAACCGGTGGTGGAACCATTTATCCGTATGAAAACTTTACCTATAAACGACAGCAACAACTGATGCTGAAAAAAATCGTTTTGGTACGAAACGATAAAGCTACGGTTACTACCGGCGGTGCAACCAATCCGCTTCGGTTAAATGAAATCGGATTGTCCGATTATGTAAACAGCTACGCTATTAACTATAATCCGAACGGTGGTTTTATCGAAAACGGCAATACGATTTTGATCAACCAGGAACATAAGGTCATCGATGTAAAAGATTTCGAAGGTTTTAATTATAACAATGCCATTAAGGTGGTCGATTTCGATTACAATTATAATCTGGCAGGACGAAACAATCACAACGATCCAAACAATCCGGCCTTGTCAAAAGGAAGTCCGGGAACGATTCTGCACCCGGTTAAAAATCCGAATGCCGGAAAACTAACGTTAAAACGAATCAAAATTCTGGGACGTAATAATTACGATTATATGCCACCGTACCAGTTTGAATATGACGGTGAATACAAAGGCGAAGGCCAACCGTTTGTGCCTTATCCGGCGAACCGATTTATTAAAAATAATTCCGGTGAACCGATCGCATTAAAGAATGTAAAAGCCAAAGACGAGTGGGGCTTTAACAAGCTAAGACCGGAAGCCTGGTCCATGACAAAAGTGATCACACCTACCGGTGCTTCGATTGCTTTCGAACACGAACAGGACGATTATTATATCGAAGCATTTTCCAGAAGATTCTGGACTGACAACCTAAAATATTATGCGACCGATTTGGGAACCCATTTACAACTGGATATAGAGAATGAAAATGGTTTGACACCACAGAATATGGTTCAGGATTTTAGAAAGTATTTTGAAAATAACCAGAGAGTCTTTTTGGATTTATGGATGTGTAGGGAAGTAAGAGGAAGAGACTGGATCGGGAGTATTTGGTCGGATACAGGACAAATCGATGTCTATGGCCCGAATATCTCTACCGTGACAAATGTTACGCAAAATCATTTAACCATTCGGGTTTTAAAAGAAGGATATACTATTGCCGGTAACGATAAGAGTAGAATAACCGGAGAATATTTTAGTAAATCAGCAGGTCCGGGACATCAATATGACCCAATGCCTAGAGGGGTATGCGCGGAAGCGAATATACCAGGCTTAACGACTTCGGATCACTGGACAATATCATACCGCCTGTTAGCAAACAAAGTGCCGGAAGATGAAACAGGAGGTGGTTTGCGTGTGAAATCCATTACGTTAAACGATGAAAGCAACAACAAGTACAAAACCAGCTATTATTATAATATGCCGGGAACGTCTAAAGCGAAAGGAACCGGAAATTATAAATCGTCGGGAATTACCTCGTTTAGTCCGGTAAACGGTGCGAAGTTTATTCCGTATCAATCGGAATTACCTTCGGCAGGGGTAATGTACGAATATGTGACTATGGTCGCCGAAAATACACAAGGAAATACATTGGGCGAAACCCGTTACCGTTTCTACGTGTTACGACCGGTTTACGATATTTTCGATCCGAATATCAAGATGTTCGACGACGACGGAAATAAAATGTTTGAAGCCATAGTAACCGATCATAAAGCGTCCGGAAGTGAATACCTGAATCCGGATGCCAATAAAAAAATTAAGGCGAAGTCGATTAAACTGAATGTCAATACTTCTCTGGTTGGTCAATTCCGATCGGTGGAAGAATTTAACAACAAAGGACAATTGATGTCCAAATCGGAAAAGAAATACCTGAGCGGGGAAGCCTTAAAATTTGCAAACAACAACAGAGGATCTGTGATGGAATCTTTCCAGTCGATGAAATCGATTTTCAGAACCAATGCTGCCGATCAGAATCCGGTTCTAAAAGAACGTTTGTTGTCGATTGCTACTAAAGAAGAATATTCCAGTATCCTGAAAAGTGTGGTAACCACCAATGCGTTCGGAAAATCTGTGGAGGAATATGCCGATGCCGATCCGATGACGGGAACTTTCAATACGGTGATTTCGACTAAAGCCGACGGACGTAAGTCGAAAATCGAACGAATTCCGGCTTATACCAAATATTCGGCGATGGGATCGAAAGTGACCAATGCAGCCAATAAAAATATGCTGACGCAGGATGCGGTTACCGTTACTTCGGTAATGGATAATACCAATAACTGGAAAATTTTAAATGCAGCGATTACCAGTTGGAACGATACCTGGTCCTACAGAGATAATCTGGGGAACGAGGTAAGTCCGGTAAATACCGGTGAAAAAATATGGCGTAAACACAAATCGTTTGTCTGGAAAGAAAATATCAGCGATCCGGTATTAGGAGCCTATACGACTCAGAATCTGGCAGCCAATAATTATTTCTTTAACTGGTCAACCGGTTTGCCCACTAATGCGGCCTGGAAGAAAACCAGTGAGATTACACGTTATACCCGTGCTTCGATACCATTGGAGGTAAAAGATATCAACGGTAATGCAATGGCTTCGAAAATGGTCGATAAGAACACGAAGGTTTCTATTTCCGGAAATGCCCGTTTTACCGAGATCTATTATACCGGTGGAGAACATGTCGATCCGGGGAACGATCAGTGGTTTGAAGGGGAAATATTCGGTGCGAAAAACAGAAATTACGATATCGCGCACACCGGAAAATCCTCTTTTAAAGGCTATATGAACGGACAAACGATACTTCAGATTAGCGGTACTACCGGCGGGACCGATTATTATACGGCGTCGAACTATACCGCGAAATTCCGACCGGGGAAATATAAGGTTTCCTTATGGGCGTATAAAAAAGGTGATGCGGCATCCAATGCACAATTGCAGGTAAATGGTGTGGCCATAAAACCGAAAGATATTGTAGCAGCCGGATGTTGGGAACAGTTAAACTATTATTTCGATTTGCCGCCAAACGGGGATGTTCTGGTTAAACTCGTAACGACCAATGTTAACGGTTATAACTATTTCGACGATTTCCGTATGCATCCGATTGAAGCTTCGGTGAAAACCTATGTGTACGATCCGGAAACAGATGAAGTGGCTACTATTTTGGATGCGAACAATCTGGGGGCGTCGTTCCGTTATGATCCGGCAGGAAGGGTAATTGCAACCTATGCCGAAACGCTTAACAGCGGATCGTTTGTGGGCGGATTTAAACTCGTAAGTCAGAACCGTCAAAGTTATAAAGGTGCGACTCCGGTTAATTTTGAAATTGCTCCGACAATTGTAAACTGTTTACCGGACGGTGATGTTTATGAAGACCTGGAAGCGACCGTTTCGGAACAATGTAAATCGGAATACGAAAGAACATTCAAAGTGGTTGCAAAAGGTGGTTCCGGACAATATGGCTATCAGTATAAATGGCTGATCAATGCACAAAACAATACGTTTAGTAACTATGTAAACGGTACTGCAACACAAAATATTCCGTTTGCGCCGGTTTACAACTGTTCGGCCGATCCGGGCTATTATGCTAAACGATGGTCGTATATGGTAAAAGTAAAGGATTTGATTACCGGTGAAGAAATTGAGCTGCCGTTACAAAACAGAGAAACATCCTGTATGTATAGATACAATGTGAAACAATGGGCCGAAATCACCATGGAAGAATGTAGTAAGTTCTGTGGCCCGGATACTAATTCGTACAAAATTTTTGTTAGAGATCCGAATCCTTCTGGAAACTATAAATATGAATATGCGTATTACGATCCGGCGCAACTGGACACGTTCCATACTCAGAACCTTAATTTTATCAATGTAACCGATACACAGGGACGATTCTGTCCGGTTTATTCGTATATACCGGACGAAAATTGCCCGTCGGGATCAAGACAGATAGCCTATATTACCTATAGGGTTACGAATCTGGATACGGGCGAAGTAACGCCGTATTTTCCGGAGATATTCTATGGCGCTTGTTCGACTTCATCGTGGGAACTGTCCCGACAAAATGCAAGTTTTACAATCGATAACAATTATGTAAAAGAAGGAAATGCCTTGCAGTTAGACCAACAAGGAAATGTAGTAAGACAGTCAAACATTAAAGCAGTTGAATAATATGAAGTTTAAAAGCCTTATAAACAGAATTTTTGCTGTTGCCTTTTTTATACCGGCACTAATGTTTTCGCAAACGCAGGTCGAACCGGTACCGGTGGTAAGCCAGGACCGGAACTGGGTGAGTAGCATTAACTACGATTTTTCCGGAGCAACCATCTCCAAGGGGGTCTCGTATTTTAATATTTTAGGAAAAGCAGTACAACAGCAAAACTGGGATGTACTAACCGGACGCGTTTGGGCTTCGGAAATCAAATACGATTATTTTAACCGACCGGCGTTACAAACATTAAGCGCGCCGATCGGAACTTATCTGGGGTATAAAAGTGATTTTACGATGACCGGAAGCGGTGTGATGACGACCGCTTTGTTCGATTCGCCCGCCGGAATTGCTACACCGCCAACGATCTCTAATCAGGCGAATTCCCTCGGATGGTATTATAGTACGGCGAACAATCTCGATCCGTATCAGGATGTGACGTCCTATCCGTATACCCGTGCCGTTTACAGCGAACTGAATCCGGGAGCGGTAAAAGCTGTGGTGGGTGGAAACAAAGTGACAATTAACGGACAACAACAATGGGCGCAGGCCTATTCGTTTACGATGCCGATAGAAACCGGTCCGCCTAATCCTTTTTATAATAATTTTAGTGGGAAGAGGGTAATGAAAACGGTAACCCGCGATGTACACGGGGTGGAATCGGTTACTTTTTCGGATAGCGACGGCAATATGCTCGGTGCTGTGAGAAGCGGTAACGAAGAGACCCAGGCGACTGGCGGAACATTGGTAATCTCGAAATTATTGGATAAAGGCTATATGGACATTCATATCCCGAAAGGATGTGGTGGTTCGTATGCGATATCGGCTGTGAACAGCAATCATAACGTTCGGGTATTCGATCTGATCACGGAAGAAGTGATCGCGTCGAATATCACGGCGGGAACGGCCTTAAACTTTGCACCCGGTTTTTACCGGATTGAGGATATCAATAATTACTACGGGAAAAATAATACCGATGCGAACCCGGTAAATCCGGTTTCGATATCCTATAGAGTAAATTATTACGATCTGGTACTTAACGAATACGATCAGGCGGGACGATTACTGAAATCGACTCAGCCGATGATTCCGATGCAAACGACCTACGAATACAATACCTTAGGGGAAGTGTTAAAGGTTAAGGATTCCGAACAGGGGGAATCGGAGTTTGTATACCGTTCGGACGGACAAATTCGCTTTTCACAAAATTCGGAACAAAAATCCAGAAATAGTTTTTCGTATACGAATTACGATCGTTTGGGTCGACCGGTGGAAAGCGGGGTTTATACCGGACTGGGGATCACTTTCGCACAGTTAAGCGCCATTGCCGATAACTCGGATGGTTTGCCGCTAACGGGTAAAACCGAGCAGGTATTTACGGTATATGATGTTCCCGATGCGGATCTGGAAAATCAGATTGAGTTTTGTTCGCTTAATGAACAGATTTTTAAACAAACCTTCCTGTCCGGAAACGTATCCTATACGTATACGGCCAATCCGTTTACGTCAAAAACATGGTACAGCTACGATGCGTACGGTCGTGTAACCTGGGTAATACAATCGTTGGATCAGTTGGGGTGCGTTAAAACGGTCGATTATGAATACAATCCGATCGACGGTCAGTTGGTAAAAGTTTATTATCAGCGAAACCGATCGGGCGAAACGTTGATTCATAAATACGATTATAACAAAGCCGGACAATTAACAGATGTGTATTTATCGACCGACGATTTGAATTTTACGCGTCAGGCGAAATACAAATACAACGAATCCGGGGCGTTGGTTCGTACGGAACTGGCCGACAAACTTCAGGGGATCGATTATGTCTATAATTTAAACGGACAGTTAAAAGCGATCAACCATCCGTCGCTAATGGCGGCAAACGATCCGGGGAACGACGGGGCAAATGGTTTTGCTGCCGATGTTTTCGGGATGGCGATCGACTATCATACCGGGGATTATGCCCGAACCGGAACGCCAAAAGCCATTACGACGACGCCACAAGGGGTCGATCAGTTTAACGGTAACATTAAAGCGACCCGTTGGAATACTCAGGTTCCGTCTGCGACTCAGAATGCCTATACATATCAGTACAATAAAAACAATTGGTTAACACAGGCCGATTTCGGGACGGCAAATGCTTCGGCAGCGTTTACCGCAAATGCTTCCGGCGATTATAAAGTGTCGAACATTACGTATGATGCCAACGGAAACCTGCAAACCCTAAAGCGTAACGGATATACCGATGGCGCGGGTAATAACGCAATGGATAATTTTGCGTATAAATATCCGGATTTTAGCAAAGGAAACCAGTTGTGGTATGTAACCGATACCGGAGACAATACAAATGTAAATCGTTATAACGATCTGAAAGATCAGACGCGTACGGGCTATAGTATTGTAAAAACCGATGTGAACGGAACTTCGCAATACCAGCTTGTTAATTTTCCGAATTATATTTACAATGATTTAGGGCAAATGGTGATTAACCAACAGGATAAAACCATGTACCACTATAATGCGGCCGGTCTTGTGGATAAAATCAGTGTGGCCGAGCCAACGAGTACGGAATACCAAACGGCTTATTGGGATGATTTTACCAATTATGAATGGGGTTCGTGGGGTATGATCAGTACCTTTAGACCGGGTGTCGAACAACCGTTAATACCGTTGTCGCAAGGTTTCCCGGAAAGCGTACTGGCAACCTGTCCGGAATTTGGGGCAACGAATCAGTTGTATGGCGGAAGAGCGCTTCAGATTACCGGGAAAATATCGGTTGGAATCCAGTTAAATGTGATGCCGAACATGAAGTACCGTTTAAATCTGGATGCGATTCTGGACAAGATCGTCGATTATAATGGTACGGCGGTAAATGTAGAACCGAAACTAACGATTCGTTTGCGCAAACCAGGTACGGCTACCGCATTGGGTACGATTTTTTATACGCAGGAGATCAATTCGCAACCGGCGGAATATTGCGGTCGTTACTTCGATGAACATTTTATGTATGAGTTTGTAACCGGTAACGAAAATAATATTACTTTAGAGGTGGTTAGCTCGAACAACAACTTGAGTGCTTCTATCGGATTGGCTCAAAAGGCGTTTATTGATAATTTACGTCTGGAAGTGGCCGCAACCACTAAGGTGGTGTTCCAGTATAACGAAAGAGGACAACGGACACGTAAGGACAGTTATGCGACCGACGGTAAGATTTACCGAACGTTCTATGTTCGGGATGCCGGTGGTAATACGATGGCAGTATATACGCAAGATGCACCGATTGCCGGTGGAATGGCTTCGTTAGCCGGATTGGCAGAACAAACCATATACGGTAACGGCCGTATCGGGATTTACAAAAAAAGCGGGAAGTCGGGTAGTTATGCGTTGTATGAGCTAACGGATCATTTAGGGAACGTTAGAGCGGTTATTAAAAACAACGGAACGGGAATATTGGCGTTAACCAGTAAAGCGGATTATTATCCGTTTGGTATGCCGATGCCGAACAAACAAACCACCGACGAGAATTATCGTTATGCTTTCCAAGGACAAGAGAAAGACCCGGAAACAGGCATGGAAGCGTTTGAACTACGTCTTTGGGACGGTCGTTTGGGACGTTGGTTAACGGTTGACCCTTATGGGGAGTTTGATAGTCCGTATTTAGGAATGGGGAATAATCCAGTTTCAACAATTGATCCTGATGGGGGGAGTACGGAAGGTGGTCCTGGCGACCCGCCTGTAAATGGAGGAACGTTGAATGAAGTTGTAATTAGTACAACAAGAGTTAAAAAATTTAATGATATTGATAAGATTTTAAATTTTGTGCCTAAGGAGCCTATTTTCAAGAGTCCTATAGCACCAAGATATTCTGATGATTTTTTTTGGAATAAATTAGCTTATGATGGAACAAGAAGAGCCGTTTTTGGACGTAATGTTTATCAGGTAGATAATGATGGTTATGCTGTAAAATTTTTAGGTCGAGAGCCAGTAGGTGGAGGTGGAGGACTCGAGATGATTTCTGGAGCAGGAGCAATGAAATTTGTTAAATATTCAGGCGAAGCTTTACATTTATTGAAGAGTACCGAAGTAGCTGCTCAGTCTACAGAGAAAGTGGCTAAGTTGGCTAAGATATTAAGGAGTGAAAAAATTGCTGAATTTTCAGAACCAATATTTATTTTTGTTCATAAAGGAAAACGATATATTTTAGATGGACATCATAGAATTGAAGCGGCTAAACAAGCTGGAGCTACAATAGAAGCTATTGAAATTTCTGGAATGAAAGCGTATCAAAGATTTGGGAGTAAAATAGATGAAATTGTTAAAGGATTACATTGATTTAAAATGGAAGAAATAATTATAGAATATTCGATATTTATAAAAGACTTCGAAGATAAAATTATCAAAAAATATAAACTGGAAAATAACCCGTGGTTTAGTGCTGGTAAGTTATTCGATAAAAAAGGTGAAGTTGATGGATATAATTACTCTTATCACGGTTCAGGATGTACACTTGAGAAAGATGGGATTGTTTGCGAGTATGATATAGCGCCGTTAAATGGGAAAAATATCAAGTTCTCGTTATGGAAGATTTCTGAGTTTATCCGAACCCATCCGGAATATAGAAAATTAGAATATGAAACGGATTATATAGAAAATGAACTGTCTAAGTTGATACAAAAAAAAATAGTGTCATGGTTGGAATTAGATGGGTATGTTTTTAAAATATACCAGATTGAAAATATTTAAACCATCTCGATAGCTCGAATTTGCAATCCAATCTTCTGTAAACAAAAAACCTAACCATTACGGTTAGGTTTTTTGTTTCCCAGTAGAAGAATAAGGTGCCGGAAACAATATCTTTGTTGTAGCTCATTTAGGCAATGTTAGAGCGGTTATTAAAAACAACGGAACGGGAATTTGGCGTTAACCAGTAAAGCGGATTATTATCCGTTTGGTATGCCGATGCCGAACAAACCAGATCGCGCGGATTTGTAATCCGTGCTTAATAAAGCAAAAAACCAGGAGGAGGTAGACATGTTGGGAAGTATTATGGTTTTTCAAAAGGTAATCTTGGAAAAAACAAAATCGTAGGCTCGGATTATGTCCCTTTACCAGGAGATAAAGCCACAATAATAAAAATGTAAAAAGACTAAACATGGGACAAATAACCGATGAGGAACTTTTCGACTTATATAATGATACTATAGAGAAATGTGGTATTTATCTATTAAAAGAGGAGGATGAGACAATCGAGTACAATATTTTTGAGGAATTTGATATTGGAGTACACACTTTTCTTTATATAGATAATTTAAAAAAATTGTATCATAAAAAATTAATTAGTTTAGATAAGCTATGTAAAAGTATAATGTTGAGAGAAAAATTTATTGACTTGCA
The DNA here is from genome assembly GCA_023446155.1 of Bacteroidota bacterium. Classification (GTDB taxonomy): domain Bacteria; phylum Bacteroidota; class Bacteroidia; order Flavobacteriales; family Flavobacteriaceae; genus Flavobacterium. The sequence goes on along the minus strand of JAEXIT010000021.1, from coordinate 21,766 downwards.
AGATTCAGATGAATGGAGTGTTGAGAAATTTAAAACATCTAAAAATTGGAAAGAAATAATGATGTTGTCAGATGAAATCAAAAATATGGGTTAAATTACCAGATTATGATGGATTTCTGACATTGGATGAGGCTAATAGTTGGGCAAGAAGTGCGGCTAGTTTGAGTACTGCTGAGAAAAGCCTGTATGTGGATATAGGTAAGATTGATTTAGGTAGTCTTACCATGTATGATTTTACGAAGCCTACTATACAAGTTAATTTTGCTGATCCAAGAAGTGCTAGGATGGTTGGAAGTACTGGAGCTGTTTACGGAACAATTACGTTAACCTTGCTAAATCAAAAAGGTGATTTACGAATAGGCAGAAAGAAAGATAACTTGGTTGATATATATGATTTTAATATGGATGGAAGATGGATGAGAGATAAATTAACTAAATTAGGTATATATATAGCTACTGTTAACGGTAAATATAAAATTACAGGTTTTAATATATATGGTTATGGAAAAGCAAAAATTCCAAATATGCGATAATTATATAATTTATAAAGTCAGACTATGAAGCGAATTTTAATATTATGTGTTTTTTTTATGCTTACAGGCTGTGATAAAAACTATCACGATGGATTATTAGAAAAATTATTTGGGATTAATGATTTAAAGTATAAAATTATTTGCTCAAATGAAGAGTTTTCCAGCGGAGGGGAGGGGTTTTATTATTGTGTTTATGAACTGGATAAAATATCATTAGATGAAATTATAAATTCTAAACTTGTGGGTTTTCCAGTTAAGCCAGAGTATAGGGCAAATTGGGAGGTGGCAAAATGGGAAAAAACACCAGTAAAATTAAGTGATTTACCCTTGTATAAATATTGTTGTGAGTATCATAGGCCAATAGATTTTGAGAAATGTTTTTCGGAACTATTTGAAAAAATAATAATTGAGAAAGAAGGAAACTATTATTCATCTTTTTATTATGATAATAAAGAGGAGCCTGTTTATGTTGATTTTTTTATTCTGGTTCCTAGTAAGAATAGGCTATATTTTGTAAGCCAAAAAACTTAATCCAGATTGTGCGGATTTGTAATCCGTGCTTAATAAAGCGAAAAACCTAACCCTTATGGTTAGGTTTTTTGTTTTCCGGTTGCAGAATAAGGTGCCGGAAACAATATCTTTGTTGTCGATCATTTAGGCAACGTTAGAGCGGTTATTAAAAACAGCGGAACGGGAATATTGGCGTTAACGAGTAAAGCGGATTATTATCCGTTTGGTATGCCGATGCCAAACAAACAAACCACCGACGAGAATTATCGTTATGCTTTCCAAGGACAGGAAAAGGATGGTGAAACGGGCATGGAAGCGTTTGAATTACGTCTTTGGGACGGTCGTTTGGGAAGATGGCTTACGGTTGACCCTAAAGGACAATATTTCTCTCCTTATTTAGGGATGGGGAATAATCCAGTTTCAACAATTGATCCTGATGGGGGGAGTACGGAAGGTGGTCCTGGCGACCCGCCTGTAAATGGAGGAACGTTGAATGAAGTTGTAATTAGTACAACTAGAGTTGGAAAGTTTAATGATATTGATAAGATTTTAAATTTTGTGCCTAAGGAGCCTATTTTCAAGAGTCCTATAGCACCAAGATATTCTGATGATTTTTTTTGGAATAAATTAGCTTTTGATGGAACAAGAAGAGCCGTTTTTGGGAATAATATTTATAAGGTTGATAATGATGGTTATGCTGTAAAATTTTTAGGTCGAGTGCCAGTAGGTGGAGAAGGAGCTCTTGGATTTATTTCAGGTGGTGGAGCTATAAAATTTATTAAATATACTAGTGAAGGAATTAAAGCATTAAAAAGTACTGAAATTGCGGCACAAAGTGTAGGAGGAATTGCTAAATATAAAAAAATGTTAAACTCTAAAGATATATATGATTCAGTGGCATCGATTGAGATTATTGTCCATAAAGGAGTTAAATATATTGCGGATGGTCATCATAGAGTTGAGGCTGCTAAGGCGCTTAATAGAGGGTTAGAGGCTATAGAATATACAGGAAAAGAAGCTGCGAAAAGATTCCCTGAATTATATAAGCAAATTGTAAATGGAGTTTTTAAATAAAATATTATGAAAGAGATTTTAGAATTTTATATTGATACTATAGAAGATTTTAATACAAGGATGAAAAAAAAATACACATTTGATGTTAATCCTTGGAGAAAAGCGGGAATTCTTTTTGATAAAAAAGGAGTAATTGATGGTTATGAATATTGGTTTCATGGTTCTGGATGTACTTTAATTAAAGACAGTACTATTTTTGATTATGATGTGACTCTTTTGACAGAAAAGGAAATAAAATTTACTTTATTAAAGTTTTCAGAATTAATTAATTCACATCCTGATTTTAAAAATAGAAATTATGATTTACAAAAAATCGAGCTAGAATTATCAAAATTAATTGACGAAGGTTTGCTCTCTTGGATGGAAATTGAAGGAAGGAAATTTAAAGTTTATCAGGTAATGGGTAATGTTGGTAGTGGTAATGTGTCAGATTAGGTGTTTCTAAGAAACAGCAATATAAATGCCAAAAAAACAATAGTAACTTAAAATATGGTAATGTATTAAAATAGGTGTTTTAAACCAGATTGCGCGGATTTGTAATCCGTACTTAATAAAGCAAAAAAACCTAACCATTGCGGTTAGGTTTTTTGTTTTTCGGTTGCAGAATAAGGTGACGGAAACAATATCTTTGTTGTAGGTCATTTAGGCAACGTTAGAGCGGTTATTAAAAACAACGGAACGGGAATTTGGCGTTAACCAGTAAAGCGGATTATTATCCGTTTGGTATGCCGATGCCGAACAAACAAACCACCGACGAGAATTACCGTTATTCTTTTCAGGGACAAGAGAAAGACCCGGAAACAGGCATGGAAGCGTTTGAACTACGTCTTTGGGACGGTCGTTTGGGACGTTGGTTAACGGTAGATCCTAAAGGGCAATATTTCTCTCCTTATTTAGGGATGGGGAATAATCCAATATCTTTGACAGACCCTGACGGAGGAAGTACAGAAGGAGGACCTGGCGACCCGCCGCCAAACAAATTAAATGAAGTTGTTATTAAAGTTCAGAAAAAGGATTCTTCAATAACAGTTCTCGATATCGCAAATTATTTTGGGGGTATAAAAGATCATTTTAATGAAGGGCTTAATGATAGAGTTCGTGATGTTAGTAATTTTTTAACTGATAAGGTCAATGATTTGAATTATTGGGGAGAAACTATTAAACAATTTGGGAATGATTTAATGAATGGTAGAACAGCGTTTTATGAAAGTGATGAATACCAAAAAGAGAATTGGGATAGATTAACAAATATGTCAGTTAATGATTGGGCATATACTGCGGGTTATAATGCCCCAGATATTGCTGTTGGAACTGCTGTTTCTAGGATTAGAGTTTCAGTTTCTAATCCAATTAAATTATTAAGAGGAAAAGGTGGAAAAGTAAATGGTATTTCGATTTCAAGAGGAGAAGGATATGGTGCAAAGCAAAGGTTTGATATTCATCCACTATCAAATAAAATGAATTCGAGATCAACAAGTAAAATGACAATTCCTGAATTTTTAGATGGTAAAAAATTACCACATTATCACAGAGGAAAAGGAAATAATTTAAGATATCATCGTCCATGGGAGAAAGCTCCAGATGGCAAAAGAAAATGGTAAAAATTTAATTTATGGAGTTAGTTGATTTTTATAAAAAATACATACCAGCATTGGAAATAGCTTTATCTAATGATGATTTAAATACTGGTTATAATGTGTATGACCCTTCTTTTTATTTGGATTTAAGTTTTGAAGAGCAAATGGAGTTTGATTTATTTGTTGATAAATTATCAGGGAAGAATGTTTTTTTAGATATGGTTTCATATTATTTTGATGCAAAATCTCATAATTTTCCTAATATACAAGGTGTGGATTTAAATGAGTATAAAAGAGATATAATCGAAAGAATGAATGATTTGAAATTGTTATATGGCATAGGTAATGTGTAATACCAGATCGCGCGGATTTGTGAGTCGTGCTTAATAAAACATAACTCGATAACTCGGATTTGTAATCCAATCTCCTGAAAACAAAAAACCTAACCATTGCGGTTAGGTTTTTTGTTTCCTAGTACAAGAATAAGATTCCGGAAACAATATCTTTGTTGTTGATCATTTAGGTAGCGTTAGAGCAGTTATTAAAAACAGCGGAACGGGAATATTGGCGTTAACGAGTAAAGCGGATTATTATCCGTTTGGTATGCCGATGCCGAACAAACAAACCACCGACGAGAATTATCGTTATGCTTTCCAGGGACAGGAGAAAGACCCAGAAACAGGTATGGAAGCTTTTGAATTGAGGCTTTGGGACGGTCGTTTGGGAAGATGGCTTACGGTTGACCCAATGGGAGAGTTTTTCTCACCTTATTTAGGGATGGGGAATAACCCGATTAGTCGTATTGACCCGGATGGGGGAAGTGATTGGCATCCTGATGAAAATGGAAATTTAGTTGCTGATGCAGGTGATAGTACTATGTCATTAGCCGAATACCAAGGGATATCTTTTGATGCAGCTGCAAAGCAACTTACTGATAATGGTTATACTGTGAATAGTAATGGGGTATTGAATCTAAACGTAGGTGATGTGGTTAAAACAAATAGTTTTAATTTACAAGAGGTTGTGGTTTTTAGCCGTTCAAAGAGTGGAAGTTTAAATTTGTCTACTCCATGGATGAATACCGCTATTAGTCAGATAGGAACAAAAGAGATATATGGATCTAAGTATAACCCACTAATATTGGGCTATCATAGTACTACTGGCGGTTTTAAGGATGACGAAACTGCCTGGTGTTCAAGTTTTGTAAATTGGGTCTTTAAGCAGAACGACATTAAAGGGACCAATAGTGCTATGGCATTGTCTTGGAGAAACTGGGGACAAAATTTAGGTGATACACCTGCATATGGTAGTATTGCAGTATTTGATTATGGTAAAGGAAAAGGCCATGCTAGGTTTGTAGCAGGGAAAAATTCTAAAGGAAAGTTAATTATATTAGGAGAAAATCAATCTAATCAAGTAAAGTATTCTGCTTTTTGAGTTCATCAAGTATCTCGATTCGTTTATCCTAAAGGATATAAACCTAATTATAAATTACCAACAATGAGTGTAAATGGAAATACAACTTATAATTCTACAAGATAATTTATGAAAAAAATATTAATTTTAGTAACGGCTACTATGCTGTCTTGCACTGGAAATAACGTGAAAAATAAAAAAGAAAATAATTTAGACACTTTGTCAAAAGAAATTGTTATTAATCAGGTTGAAAGTGATGAGAGTAAAGAAAATTGGGAAGTTTTCACTTATGATAGTGATACATTACATCAAAAAGTTGAGTTAAAATATATAACAGATAATGAAATTAAGTTTGCAATTACAAGTGAGAATGCAAAATTTAAAAAGGTGAAAAAAATTGAGGGAATTGCATTAATGACTAAGAGTGATAATGCTGAATTAGAAGAAGATGAAGAGGGTAACGCAATACAGGTTAGTGAATATATATATACAAATGGTACTTGTTGGATATCTTTAAGGATAGATATGGAAAATAAAACAAATTTAAAAATTAATGAGGCTGACTGTAATATTTTTGATAAAGCGACTGATCTTAATACAAACATTTTTTTACAAAAAAAATAAAGAATCCCGATCTAGATCGCGCGGATTCGTAACCCAGATCGCGCGGATTTGTAATCCGTGCTTAATAAAGCAAAAAACCTAACCGTAACGGTTAGGTTTTTTGTTTTCCGGTTGCAGAATAAGGTGACGGAAACAATATCTTTGTTGCCGATCATTTAGGCAACGTTAGAGCGGATATTAAAAACAACGGAACGGGAATATTGGCGTTAACGAGCCTGCTTGCCGTGTTGGGAAGCCGAAATGGCTAGACATCTTAATGGTTTTGGTGCATCCAAAGAAGAAGTAGTTGAAGCGAGAATGTTTACTATACAGGCAGTTATGCCTAGTCCTATTAAAGGTCGTTTTGCACTGCCAGAAGTTAAGAATCCATTTATAGTACGGTATAATGTAGCGACATTTGGCCAACAATTTAAAGGGACTTTTGTAACAAGATTATCTCCAAAAGCGAGAGGAAGTATTATTAGGAATACTAACTCTTGGATAATAAATAAAACGAGTCGTAGTGGCATAATGGGGTTAACAAAAAAGGGTAATAAAATGCTTCATAAAAGCGTTGATGAATCTAAAGAGTTAGAAGATTAAATGAAACGTATGTTATGGATATTTTTGAGGTAATTTTTGGTAGAGGTCTATTAGAAGTAATAGGAGGATTTATAAGGTTTTTACTGGGATACTCTTTTTTACTATTTACAAAAAAAGAAACTAAACCGCTTTCCTTTTATTTTAGGGAAAATAAAAATGAGGAAACGTTTACGAATGGTGTTGGCAATCATGTGGTTGGAGTTGTTTTTTTTGTAATGGTTGTTTTTGCTGTCATCATAGTAATGTCTCCAGCTGGGAGAAGATTTTTTGGGTAAAGAAAGTTTCTAATATCCCGATCGCATCGATTTATGAACCTAGACCGCTCTGATCCGTAACCCTGACGGTAAAGATGGAGATGAAAAAAAGGAGCTTTTGGTTATGATCGGATGATACTAAGGTTGTTAAAAATGTTTGTTTTACAAGAACTAGGACCATAAAATACTGATTTATGAAAAAGTTTTATTTATATGTGCTATTGGTATTGTCGATTTTTTTAAGCTGTCAGAAAAAATCTAAAAAGGATATTGTATTGAGGAATGAGGAGCAATTTAGCTTAAATGATACTTTATATGAAGACTATGATTTGTTTAATTTTAAACCGATAAATAATGTAAATTTAAAAGATAATTCTCCCTCATTTCTAAAGATTATAAATGAAAAGCATAATTCAAAAATTGTAATTTCAATTAATAGTGAGGTTAAGGAATTGCTTTTAAAGAAAGAAAATAAATTTGGATGCTATACATATACTCAAAGTTTTGAACAGGAATATGTTAAGGAATACTTATATACGGTTTTTTTGAAGAATGTGATAATGACATTTGTGTTAAATAAGAATGATGACGAGACGGATATGACTTTAACGAGTTATCGTGTACTTCTTCCTATAAATAAAAAAACATTTTTACAGAGAGAAATGATATTTAAGCTTGAGAATAGTATTGTCGTTTCTAAATTTGAAGAGATTGATGTGCAAGGATTCTTAAAAAAGAATTTATCTGATTTTGAAGATGAATATTTTTATAAGTTTAATTATAGCGATAAGAGCTGTATAAAATATTACCATAATGTTGAAAATGATAAGTGGATATTTGAGACTGAATATAGTGTGTTCAATTCAAAAAGCATGGCTAGTCCATACTATTATTACTGGAAAGTAAAAAGATGACCCTAGCTCCGCAAAGTGTTCTATAAATCAATGCTGCTTAAAGTCTCCATTAATTTCGAAAGTATGAAATGTGAATATTTGTATTATACAATAATTGTTCTTTTTTTTTCATGTAGTTCTCATCAGGGTAACTCTGAGATTATGAAAATAGGAGGTAAAAATGAAGCAATAGTTTCGATAATAGAGAACTTTTCAAAAACTGAGAAAGGAAAAAAGAATAAAGCATATTATGTCATTGAAAATGCGGATTCTGAAGATGTATATAGGTTTACTTTTTTTGATCAGTATATTAACTACGTAAATGCAAGAGATACAATTGGATCTGAAGCAAAATACTTTCCTACAAGATTCAAAGAAATAAATGATAGATTATATATTTGGGATGATCCTACTTTAAAGATTAGTAAAGAAATGATTTCAATCATGCATAAATACAAAGTTATTGATTCAACAATTTACAAAATTGAAAAGGGTGAGTTAACAGATGAGGCTACACCATTGTTTAGAACTGACGATTCTAAAAAGTATATTTTTTATTATGTCTGTAAAAATAATAGTCTTAGTTTTAAAAAAATTAAATCAAATAGGAATTTGAAATTGTCTCAATATCCTAATCTTTTATGTGATAAAAATAAGTAATTGCTAAACCCGATTGCCCATATCTGCAACTAAGATTGTAATTCAAATAAAGAGAGAAGTTGATAAATCTAACCTATCAGGTTGGATTTTTGTTTTATAATTGTAGATAAAATACGTTTGTTAAGGGCATATATCTTTTAAAAAAGTTGTTGCACGGATTACAAATCCGCGCGATCGGACTAGTAATTCTCCAGCATCTAGAGGTATCCACATTCTTTTGAAGGTAAAGCGACTGTGAAAAATATTAAGTTATCTAGTAAAGGAATGTCACACGGTCAAATACAAAATTTAGGCAGTAAGAATGTCATTAATAGAATAAAAGAAAGAATTAATAATTAGTAAAAATGAAAAAAATACTTATTTTCTTTATATCAGCAATTGTAGTTTACATCATTATATCAATAGTTTTGTTTTTCAATAATAATACAGACGTTGAAAATGTTGTTGTGCAAGGATATATTTATGACGAATTAAAATATCCAGTTGACGATTGCAGAGTGGTAGTATTCAATAGTAGTTATAAGCAAAAGGATAATGATTATACTGATTATTCCTCGTATTTAGGAAATGAAGTAATCGAGACTTCTACAAACAAAAAAGGATACTATAATATTAAATTAGATAGAAGTGCATTTGTCTTGATTAGAGTTTATAAAAAAAAATACAAAATTGCAGAGTCTGAAGGTTTATATAGTAAATCACATATTGACCAATCTTTTATTTTAAATAAAGGTTTTTCAAAAGAATCTGATTTATTTAAAAAACCTACAATTACTGAAGAGGTTGAATAGTATATAATTTCAGGATTAGTGATAAGTTTCAAGCAATGGCATTGGACAATCATTAACGCACCTAAAGGGATGGGTATTCATTGTTCATTAGCTCTGCAAAGTGTTCCATAAAGCAATGCTGTTCAAAGTCTCCTGAATTTGGACTACAATAAAAACTACTTAGATCACCCAGATTTGCAATCCATATTCTAAAAGACAAAAGTCTATAAACAAAAATCCGCGCGATCGGAGTATGATGAGTATAATACACATATGTCAAAAGTTCAGAATTTTAACCCTAAGGATACAGTTCAGCCTGTTTTTGTTAAAGCTAGAAAGTAAAATTTATGAAAAAAATATTATTTTGGAAAAGAGTATCGGATGTCTCTATCGCGATTTGTTTGATAATGATAATTGTTAAGATGTTTTTTAGAAGTTATATACCTAATTTTTCTATCGTTTTTTTGATTATTGGAGGCGTGGCGCTCTTAACTTTTTTGCTGTCTGAAGTAATGAAAATTATTTTAAAGAGAACAAAATGAGAAAAGAAAGATTTAATTTATATGAAAATATAATAGCTGTATTGTTTATGATAGGCATTGTATTGGATGTTATAAACAAAAAAGTATTGAAAAATTTGATACCGGAAGAAATAGTTGGATATTTTTTTTGGTTTACTTTAGGTCTGTTTCTAGGTTATAAAATATGTAAGCAAGGGATGAAAACAAAGATTAATAATTTAGATAGACCTTAAAACTCCTTCATCACTCTAATTTGCAATCCAGCCTAATAAAACAAAAACCTAAAGGCTATGGTTAGGTTTTTGTTTTATTGACTTGTTTTTATAAAAGTTGAACTTGCTTATATGTCCATATAATATCAAGATCAAATATAGTCGTAAGGCATTTTAGTCCAGATTGCGCGGATTTGTAATCCGTGCTTAATAAAGCAAAAAACCTAACCCTAACGGTTAGGTTTTTTGCTTTTTAGTAGTAGAATAAGGTGCCGGAAACAATCTCTTTGTTGTTGTTCATTTAGGTAACGTTAGAACGGTTATTAAAAACGACAGTTAACGATAAACATAAATTACAGGTTTTAATATATATGGTTATGGAAAAGTAAAAACCCCGAACACATTGTCCGGGGTTTTCCTTTTATGATCATCGATCTATTCCATGCCGTCTATTTTAATACTCATTTGTCCGGAGGTTTTAATAAAAGCGATAATCGCCTTATCGGTCACCTCAACTTTGTCAAAAATAAAATCGTTGATGGTTCCGTTCACAAAAACGCCCTTCATCGGCGAATAGTTGTTTAAATACGGCAACATATTTTTCTTGCCTTCTTCCAGATTCTCCTTAATCGAATAACGACAGCTTTCCTGTATTTTACTTAGGATATAACCCTGCATCAACCAGTTGGCCGTTTTGGTTAGTATACCTTTGGTGTTTAACACATAATCCATCTGATCAAAATAAATCTCTTTGGAAACCGCATTGTAGTTCGGGATACCCGACAGGTAAATCGTCCCGTCTAAACTACCTGTCATGCTTAATGCGATGATCATCTTGCCATCCTTATGCCATAAGTCGACTTTCTGAATGGTGATCTTACGGCTTCCGGAAGCAAATTCCTTCCCCTGGAAGTTCTTGGTGATGATACGCGATGCACTTTCATAAGTCGAAACCGCGGCAACCGTAGCTTCGATCTTGTTTGGCATTTTGGCTACCGGTTTTAAAACAATAGATTCCTTTTTAAAGGTGTTTAATGGCTCCTGACCTACGATGGTTTGCATTTTGCATTTTAAGCCCATGTCCATCGTGATTTTGCTTTTCGAAAGGATGGCGTCGGTCACGTATAATTCGGTTGGTGCCATCTTAAACCAGGTTTCGTAAATCTCACTGGTTTTAAACGGCGTACTGATTTTTTCCAGAACGGCTAATACCTGTGGTTTGAAGTCGGTGGTTTTGTTGATCGCATCGTCTATCGTTTTGGCGATTTTGGCTTTAAACAAGCGGATGGTCGGATTTACAACATAGGTAATCGGTACGTTTTTACCGGCTACCACAATACTCGGACTGTCTTTCCATTCGAAGTCTTCGATGGTGGAAGTAGTCGAAAGTTTCCAATTGGATAATTTGGCATCGCTCAAAAGGGTAATCTGACCGTTTAGGTTGATTTCTTTGGTGTCGTTAAGTCCTAAAAAGTCGGTGCCATATTTAAATTTGGCCCATATTTTTAATGGAATTACCGAACGGATTTTTCCATCTTTCTCCGTTAGTTTGATCGGTGCCTGTTTCCAGATTTTCATCTCCGTTTTATCATCGGCCAGTATACTGTCGTTGTAAATTAATCCGTTTAGGGATTTGTTGAGTTGGATCTCAATTTCCTTTAACGGAATCTCTATCGGCATGTTGATAAAAGAAGTCGTGGTTTCGTAAACCGCGGGTTTGTTGTCGCTCGGTTCCGGTTTTAGGGTGTTGATTTTTGCAGTGGTTCCGCAACGGGTCATTAGCATTGCCAGGCCTACCAGTGCCAGGAATGAGAAAAAAGTTTTCATAAAGGATGTCTAAAAATCTTCGGTAAAAGTAGGTTTTTATTGAAATAAAAATGTAACGTTTGTTAAAGAATTGCGTCTAATCGGTACCGAATTAAAACGCATATGTGCACAGAAATTTTATATTTGTAGGAAAATCAATAATATGAAGAACACAACATTGCTGCTTTTGGGCCTATCCATGGTGACGATCCAAATGAAGGCACAAGCTAAAAAATGGACTTTGGAAGAGTGTGTGAATCACGCAATGGAGAAGAATATTTCGATCAAACAGTCGATTTTAGATAAACAGGTAGCCGAAATCTCTAAAAAAGATGCCTGGGGTAATTTTTTGCCAACCATTAATGGGCAAGCGTCACACTCCTGGAATGTCGGACTTAACCAGAATATCACGACCGGTCTTTTGGAAAATCAGACGGTTCAGTATACTTCTGCGGCATTAAATGTGGGAGTTGATGTCTATAAAGGATTACAACATCAAAATCAGTTGCGAAAAGCCAATCTTTCGATTATCGCTTCACAATACCAATTGCAGAAAATGCAGGAGGATGTTTCTTTAAATGTCGTGAATGCATATCTGCAAATCCTTTTCAATAAAGAAAATCTGAAGGTACAGACGAAACAGTTGGCCTACGATACCAAACAAATGGAACGTACTCAGGAACTTGTTGATGCCGGAGTAGTGCCAAAAGGTGACTTGTTGGATGTGAAAGCAACGGTGATGTCAGACAATCAGAAATTGATCGCTGGCGAAAATGCCTTGTTGATTTCCAAACTAAGTCTGGCGCAGTTGTTACAATTGGATGATTTCCAGAATTTCGATATCGCCGATTCGGAAACACCGGTACAAAACAGTAGTGTGTTACTGGAGGATCCTAAAAATATTTTTTCAAAAGCAAAAGAAACCAGAGCGAATATCAAAATCGCGGAGGCTAATGTTTCGATAGCCGAAAAAGATTTATCCATCGCAAGAGGGAAATACCATCCGTCGATTCAGGGGTTCTATAGTTTCAGTACCCGTGCGGCCTATGCCGACAGAATTACCGGTTATCAACTGGATACTACCAATCCGACGCTTCCAACGCAGTATTTTACCGAAAACGGATTACAGGTATTGCAAAACAATTACCGTCCGATTTTAGGAAGTCCGGAACCAATCTTTGATCAGTTTAGTAATAACAAAGGTCAGAATTTTGGTTTCTCGTTAAATATTCCGTTGTTAAATGGTTTGTCGGTTCGCAATAATGTAGAGCGTTCTAAAGTAGCCTTGGAGCGATCCAAAATTGCATTAGAGCAACAGGAATTGGATTTGGAACGAACGGTTTATACCGCGTATACCGATACCAAAGGCTCGTTAAAATCATACGAAGCTGCTGTGGCAACTTTGGAAGCCAGACAGGAATCGTTTAACTATGCTAAAGAACGCTATGAAGTGGGCTTGATGAATGTTTTCGATTTTACACAGGCGCAGACTTTATTCGTAAATGCCCAATCGGAAGTGTTGCGAACAAAATATGATTATATATTCAGAACGAAAATATTGGAATTCTATTTCGGATTGCCAATTATTCAAAAATAAAAATTTATGAAAAAGAGTACAAAATATATCCTACTGGGTAGTGTTGTTCTATTAGTTGTAGTATTGGTTGCCCTAAGTAAATCGGGTGTTATCGGAAACAAAGAACATGGAACGGAAGTGGAAACAACACCAGCCAACCAGATGACAATTGTCGAAACGGTTTCGGCTACCGGTAAGATTCAACCTGAAATTGAAGTGAAAATTTCATCCGATGTTTCCGGAGAGATTATTGGTCTGCCGGTTAAGGAAGGTCAAACGGTAAAAAAAGGAGACTTGTTGGTGCGTATCAAACGCGATTTATACGAATCGGGCGTGAACCGATCGGTGGCGTCTTTGTCAACGTCCAAAGCTGGACTAAGTCAGGCGGAAGCACAGGTAAAAGAAGCCAAAGCCAATTACGACCGTAACAAGCAGTTGTTTGCCAAAGGGGTTATCTCAAAATCCGAATGGGATAAAATCGTCTCGGCCTACGAAGTGGCGGTGGCGGCGAAGCAATCGGCTTATTATAATGTGCAAAGTGCTACGGCAACAGTGACGGAAGCAAATGATAATTTAAACCGAACAACGATTTATGCACCGGTAGACGGTACCATTTCCCGATTGGATGTGGAATTGGGAGAGCGCGTATTGGGAACGCAACAAATGGCGGGTACCGAATTATTGCGTGTGGCCAACCTCAACAATATGGAAGTGGAAGTCGATGTAAACGAAAACGATATCGTTAAAGTAAATATCGGCGATCCGGCCAAAATCGAAGTGGATGCCTATCTGAAAAAAGAATTCAAAGGTGTGGTGACGAGTATTTCCAATTCGGCCAGTTCGACGCTTACAGCCGATCAGGTGACAAACTTTAAAGTGAAAGTGCGTATTTTAAAGGAATCGTACGAAGATCTTTTGGTTGGGAAAGATTCGAATTATTCCCCTTTCCGTCCGGGAATGACGGCAACGGTTGATATCGAAACCAAACGTAAAGAAAATATTCTGGCCGTGCCGATTAGTTCGGTAGTGATGAAAACCGATGCGGATTTGTCGGGTGCTAAAAAGGATATCATGGAGGAGCTGGAAAAAGAAGAAAAGGAAAAAACAAAAGGTTCTGCCGAAAAGAAATTCGAATGTGTATTTGTAAAAGTTGGGGATAAAGCGGAATTGCGTAAGATTAAATCTGGAATTCAGGACGATACCAATATCGAAATTGTCGAAGGTTTGAAAAAAGGAGATGAGATTATTACCGGACCGTATACTACGGTTACGAAAGATTTAAAACCAGGAGATAAGGTTATCATCAAGAAAGCCGGAACATCCGATAAAGGAAAAGATAAAAAATAATAACGTAGTTTTTTGATTACCGCCGGGTTAATTCCCGGGTAACTATTTGCCACGGTTGCACTATTTCTTTCTAGCTGTAAAGCGGAAAAGACAGTGCAGTCGTGGCAAAAAAATATATGATTATCTTTGCCAATAATTTTACTGAAGATGGCTTACATTTTGAATATTGAAACGGCAACAAAGAATTGTTCCGTAACCCTTGCAAAAGACGGAGAAATACAGGTATGTCTGGAGATGGCCGAAGAAGGATATTCCCATGCAGAAAAACTACACGTTTTTTTTGAACAGGCTTTACAACAGGCCGGGTTGACGTTTCAGGATTTGAATGCCATTGCGGTAAGTCAGGGGCCGGGTTCGTACACCGGACTTCGAATAGGCGTTTCGGCTGCAAAAGGTTTGTGTTACGCGCTCAATATCCCGTTAATGGCAATCGATACGCTGGAAACCTTGGCGCGACAGTTGACGGTATCCGAAGGAAAGATTATCCCGATGATCGATGCCCGAAGAATGGAGGTTTTTACCGCTGTTTTCGATTCGTCTTATAACCGACTACGCACTACGGAGGCGGAAATTATTGAAACTTCTACCTATGATACGCTTGAGGGAACACTGCATTTGGTGGGCGATGGCGCTGCAAAATGTAAGGAGGTTTTAAATGATCCGAGGTTTGTATACCACGATGCGATTGTGTATCCATCGGCAAAAGAAATGAGCCGGATTTCGTTTGAAAAGTATCAAAAAAGCGACACGGTAGATGTCGCTTACTTTGAGCCTTTTTATTTGAAAGATTTTGTAATGACTACAAAACCTAAGAAGTCGTAACGGAAACAATCTTACTGCTTTCTTCCAGTAATTCCGAACAAACGGTACCATAATCGGCATTGTAGGTCCAGGCGCGAAGGGAAAAAATCAGATTCTTTTCGCCCATATCGCTGATCACTACTTCCGGTGCCGGTGTTTGTAATACTTTAGGATGGTTTTTTAGCAGTTCTTCCAGTTTGATTTTAATGTTTTTGATATCCGAATCATATCCTGTAGGAACCACAAGTGTAGTTCTACGGGTTGTTTTCTGTGAAAAGTTCTTAATCTTTCCGTTAGATAAAAGTCCGTTCGGAATATAGATGATCTGGTTTTGAGCCGTTAAGATCCGGGTCGAGAAAATCTGGATGCCCAATACTTTTCCGTTTTCAGATTGCGCTTCGATGGTGTCGCCTACTTTAAACGGTTTGAAAAGGATGATCAATACACCACCGGCAAAATTCGAAAGTGAACCTTGTAATGACAAACCTACAGCAAGTCCGATGGCTCCTAAAATAGCTACAAAGGAGGATGTTTCGATACCTAGTTTGGAGATCACCGATACAAATAATAAGATACGTAAAGCCCAGATCAGGAAGTCCAACAGGAATTTGATCA
Organism: Bacteroidota bacterium; assembly: GCA_023446155.1. Taxonomy (GTDB): domain Bacteria; phylum Bacteroidota; class Bacteroidia; order Flavobacteriales; family Flavobacteriaceae; genus Flavobacterium. The sequence goes on along the minus strand of JAEXIT010000021.1, from coordinate 5,995 downwards.
ATGTGGGTTCCAGTTCTCTTTTGGTCATTACCGTTTCGGCAATTTTTCGGATAAAACGGATACCCCAAATTCCGACAAACAGGATGATGATCGCCGAGATGACTTTAGGGGAATAATCCAGTAAAACATTAAAATAGTGAATAAAAAAGTTATTCATTTGTTCCATAAGGGGGCTATTTATTTAATTGCTAATTCTTCTAATGCGGTGGTCAGTTCGCGAACGGGTAACTGACAATTTCTGTTTTCACAAATATAAAACAGTGTGTCCTTTTCATCAAATCGATTTTGAAGAAATGGAATTGTCGAAGGGGTCGTACTTCCGGCGATAACCACATGCGGATAATAAGCACGTTGAACCGCTTTTATTCCGGCAATGGCGTCTGTACCGCAAATGGCCAATTCTTTATTGTCGGTCGATAGGTTCATCCATAAATTCAGCCAGTTCGAAAAAGCCGAGCCGTAATCGATATTGGGAATGACATGGTTGAGCATTTGCATCGCTGTTTTTTCATAATGACTGTTGTGAAACAGGATGCCAAGTGTATACAGATTGTTCGCCATAACCGAGTTGGACGACGGAATTACGTTGTCTTCAATCTCATAATGTTCGGCGATTAATGCGGTGGTGTTTTTGGCTTTAAACAGGAAAAACTGTTGCGTTGCATCATAGAAATGATCAAAGCAATAATCGGTTAATTGTTTGGCGTGATACAGATAGGTTTCGTCCAGAGTTGCCTGATATAAACTGATAAAAGCATCGATCGTAAAGGCATAATCTTCTAAGAAACCAACGATGCTACTTTGTCCGTTTTTATAGCTATGCCATAAATGGCCTTCTTCCGACCAAAGTTTTTGGATGATAAAAGAAGCATTCTGAAGTGCCAATTCCAAATAAGAATCCGTGCCGATGGCATTATAGGCTTCGACGTAGCCTTTTAGCATAATGGCATTCCACGAAGTGAGCGATTTATCATCCAGTCGTGGTTGGGGTCTTTTTAGCTGTTCGCTAAATAATAACTGTTCCCATTGTTGTTTTTTATCTGAAAGGGCTGTAACGGTCAAACCGAATTGTTCGGCGATACTTTCCAACGTCTGACTTTGGATCAGGACGTAATTGTCGTGTTCCCAATATCCGAAGTCGTTAATGTTAAACAAGGCGGCAAAAATCTCAAAATCGTCTTGTAAGAGTTGTTGCAATTGTTCTTTTTGCCAAACGTAATAGGCACCTTCTTCGAGTTGTTGTTTTGCATTTAAACTGTCGGCATCCAAAGCGGCGTAAAAACCACCTTCCGGATTGCATAATTCCCGTTTAACAAAGGCCAGTGTTTTTTCGATTACTTCTTTGTAAAGTGGATTTTGTGTCCGTTTATAAGCCTGTGCATACAGGCTAACCAACTGGCCGTTGTCGTAAAGCATTTTTTCGAAGTGTGGAACGTGCCATCGCATATCGACGGAATAGCGGGAAAAACCACCACCCAATACGTCAAATAATCCGCCGTGAGCCATTTTGGTCAAGGTGAGATCTACAAAATCCAAAAGGTCTTTTGAAGCCGTTTGGTAGCCAAATCGTTGTAAGAAAATAAAATTATTCGGCATCATAAATTTAGGTGCCCGCGCATAACCACCAAAATCCCAGTCGAAACTTTTTGACCATTTTTCGATCAGTATTTTGATATGCGCCGGATCCTGTTCCTCCGGATTGGCTTGTGCGTGGTTTACAATTCCTAAAAATGAAATGCCTTCGTGTAATTTTTCGGCATATTCCAACATCTTGGCGGGATTGGTTTGGTAAAGGTTTTGCAACTGGGTTAAAATATCCATCCAGTTTTCCTTTTTAAAATAGGTGCCACCCCAAACCGGTCGGCCGTCGGGTAAACACACCACATTGAGCGGCCATCCACCATGACTGGTCATCAGTTGAACGGCTTTCATATAAATGGCATCCACATCGGGGCGTTCCTCCCGGTCGACTTTAACGGAAATAAAGCCTGTATTCATTACGTTGGCGACATCAGTGTCTTCAAAACTTTCGTGTTCCATTACATGACACCAATGACAGGCCGAATAACCGATACTCACGATCATCAATTTGTTTTCCGTTTTGGCAGTTGCCAGTGTAGCGTCGTTCCATGCTTTCCAATAGATCGGATTTTGCGCATGTTGGAGTAGGTAAGGGCTGGATTCGTATTGGAGTTCGTTCATGGTTTTAAAAAAGGCGTTCATTCGAACGCCTGTATTTTTTTATTTTATTTCAAAAGTGAGTTTTAGATTTACCCGGAATTCTGTTACCTGATCATCATTAACAACTGCACTTTGTTCCTGTACATACACCGATCGGATATGTTTTAGTGTTTTTGATGCTTCTGCAACCGCTTTTCGGGTAGCGTCTTCCCAGCTTGTTTCGGAACTGGAAAGTAATTCAATAACTTTTAGTACGCCCATAATTTGCCAGTTTTAAGGTTAAGCTATTAAAGGTAGTGTATAAAAGTGTAAAAAACAACCGCAGTTATTTGAAAGCTGTTGTGAATTAGCCGTTTACCGCTTCTACTTTGATGTTCTGATCGTGTAACATTTCTTTCAGCATGTTTTCAATACCGTTTTTCAATGTAAATGTCGAAGACGGACATCCGCTGCAAGCACCCTGAAGAATTACTTTTACACGTTTTTCGGATTCGTCGTAGGATTCGAAAATAATGTTTCCGCCATCCGAAGCCACAGCCGGTTTTACATATTCGTCCAGGATATTGATGATTTGCTGTGAGGTTACATCCAGGTTGTTGAAATACTCCTCCTGTTGTTTTTCGTGATTAGCGGTTTTTACGATCTGGGTTTCGTCGATAATTTGTTTGCCCTCTTCAATGTAATTTTTGATAAACGTACGAACCTCCTGTGTGATCTCCTGCCACTCGTTAATATCGTATTTGGTAATCGAAATATAGTTCTCGTCGATAAAAACTTCTTTTACAAACGGAAGCTTGAATAATTCTTTTGCCAATGGCGAAGCAGCCGTTTCGTCGATGTTTTTAAACTCCACGCTGGTTTTGGTCAGCAACCGACTGGCGACAAATTTTAATACCGATGGATTAGGCGTCGTCTCGGCATAAACCGTAACCGGTACTTTTTTGTTTTTGTTTTCTTCGATGTTGATGATTTTTCCGCCTTTGTCAACAAAGCTTTCGATCTGTTCGGCCAATAGTTCTTTTACCTCGTGCCATTCTACTATCGAATATTTTTCGATGGCAATAAAGTTACCCGAAATGTACACCGTCTTAACAAAAGGCAGGTAAAATAGCTGTTTTGCTAGGGGGGACGGTGCTGTTTCGTCGATGTTTTTAAATTCGAAACTTTCACTTTTTGTTATGAAATCTGGAAATTCAAACTTCACAATAGCAGGGTTTTGCGTATCTCGTATTGTTACTTTTAACATTTTTTTTGTGATTTTTTGCAAATTTAACGAACATATATCGTTTGAATAAGTATATTTGGAAATTTTAAAGGAAAAATTAACATTAAGGAACTGTTTTAACCCAAAAATAAGATATTTTACAAGCTTAAGCAAACATGAAAAAACTCTCCCCTCTATTGTTTTTGCTATTCTCTGTTGTGGCATTTTCTCAGCCTATAACTGTGAATTCCAATACATATACGGTTCCTCAATTGGTACAGGATGTTTTGATCAACTCACAATGTGCACAAATTTCAAATATTACCTGGAGGACTGGAAATACTAATGGGCAAAATTCAGAAAACGGTATTGGCTATTTTCAGAATACCAATCCAAACTTCCCAATTCAGTCGGGTGTTATCCTAAGTACCGGTAGAGCGACTTCGGCTCCGGGGCCAAATAATGGAATTTTAAGTCAGGGGACTACTTCCTGGACCGGAGATGCCGATTTAAAGCAAGCAATGGTCAATGCCGGTGTTGTTGGAAACTCCTATGCGTATAATAATGCCAGTTATATCCAGTTTAACTTTACGCCGCTGACTAATAGTTTTAGTTTCAATTTCCTGTTTGCATCGGAAGAGTATGGAACGTATCAATGTACAACAGACTATACGGATGCTTTTGCTTTTATTTTAACAAACTTGAATACGGGACAAAGTACGAATCTGGCTGTCGTGCCGGGAACCTCTACTCCAATTTCAGTTTTTACAATAAGTGATCAGGCAAATAATGCCAGCTGTGTTTCTCAGAATCCGGCTTATTTTGGAATGTATTATCCGGAAAACGGATTCCCTCCGGCTCCGATCAATTTTAACGGAAGAACGGTTGTAATGAATGCTTCAGCAACGGTTATTCCGAATACACCTTATAGAATTAAGATGGTAATTGCTGATGGAGGAGGGCAACCACCTAATACGAGTGATACAGCTTATGATTCGGCGGTATTTTTACAAGCGGGTAGTTTTAACGTAGGTCAGGCTTCCTTAGGTGGAAACCTTACGATTGACAACCTTGGTGCTTTGTGCCCGGGTGAGATCCGAACCTTATCTACCGGACTGGATCCGGCTTTTTATACCTTCCAATGGACTAACGGAGGAAATCCTATCCCGGGAGCAACCGGACCTTCGTATGGTGTTTCGGCAGCCGGGACTTACGGGGTTATTATTACCAATATTTCCGGAGCCTGTTTGCAACAACCCGATCCGATTACCGTAGAAGTCTTTCCGCCAATTGCGGCCGGAACACCTGTGGATTTATTTAAGTGTGGCGACGGAATAACCCCGGTTAGCTTTAACTTAGACGAAAACCATGCTGCGATATTGGCAGGTCTTGATCCGGGTACGATTATCACCTATCATACTGATTTGACTGAAGCAGAACAAGGGGCTAACTATGTTCAGGATCCGACAAATTTTGTAACGCCAATTACCCGAACGATTTATGTGAATATTTCTACAGGTGAAAATGCGTGTTATGTGATCCGTCAGTTTAATGTAAACGTAATTTCTTGTACCGCCGATCCGGTACGTCCAGATGATCAAACAGTTTGTGATATCGATAGCGACGGTGTTGAAACGTTCGATCTGACACAATTTTATTCAACTATCCTCGGAGGACAAAATGCTTCCGATTATAATATAACATTCCACCTTACGCAGGCGGATGCCGATAATGATGTAAGTCCAATTACACCGGCAAATGCTTTTACTACGGGTAACCAAACGGTTTATATTCGTATGGAAAGAGCTGCAGATCCAACCGTTTTTGGAACAACCAGTTTTAACCTGATCTTAAAAGCATTACCTCAGGTAACGATTAGTGGACCTGATGGTGTTTGTAATGGAAGTACAGGAGTAATTGTTTTTCAAGGTACGCCGGGTGCGACGGTAAATTATACAGTCGACGGTAATGCGGCCACTATTACTTTGGATGCTGCTGGAAACGGATCGGTAATAACACCGCCTGTGACGGCTAATACGGTTTATAGTTTGGTTAGTGTTGTAAGTAATGATACGGCACCACAATGTACCCGTAATGTTACGGGCTCTGTTTCTATAACGGCTTACAATCCACCAACAGCGACTATTGGAACCGATGCAACAATCTGTTCCGGTGCTACGGCCATATTAACATTTAATGGAACACCGAGTGCTGTGGTGACCTATAATAATGGTACTACTGATTCGAATGTAACCTTGGATGCTTCTGGAAATGCAACGGTAACGGTTGGACCGTTAACAGCAACAACAATCTATAGTTTAGTACGCGTTGTTTCTTCCGGAACTCCGGCATGTATGACAACATTAACAGGAAGTACCACGATTACAGTAAACCCATTACCAACGGCAACGATTAGTGCTCCTGCGTTAATTTGTTCAGGTGATACGGCAGTGGTGACCTTTACAGGACCTGCAAATGCTACTGTTACTTATAGTGATGGAACGGCTACTGCAACAATTATTTTAGATGCTTCCGGAAATGGAAGTATTACGACTCCGGTATTAACAGCACCGGCTACATATACCTTAGTAAATGTAGCGGTTGCAGGAC
>JAEXIT010000020.1 GCA_023446155.1 Bacteroidota bacterium | reverse complement strand
AGAAGGTTAAGCTACAAAGAGCGTAGGGAGAATGCCTAGGTACCAAGAGCCGAAGAAGGACGTGATAAGCTGCGAAAAGCCACGGGGAGGAGCAAATATCCATCGAGCCGTGGGTGTCCGAATGAGGGAACTCATACAGTAAAAAAAGACTGTATATCCATACATGAGTAAAGTAGTGTATAGGAAGGGAACGTGGGGAACTGAAACATCTTAGTACCCATAGGAAAAGAAAGTAACAACGATTCCTGAAGTAGTGGCGAGCGAAACAGGAAGAGCCCAAACCATGGATAGTAATATTTGTGGGGTTCGGATTATCAATAAAGCCAAGAATGATGTTAGTAGAATTACCAGGGAAGGTAAACCAAAGAAGGTGAAAGTCCTGTATATGAAAACAGAGTGAAGGCGAGATAAATCCAGAGTAGTGCGAGACACGAGAAATCTCGTATGAAAGAGCGGAGACCATTCCGTAAGGCTAAATACTACTTGGTAACCGATAGAGAACAAGTACCGTGAGGGAACGGTGAAAAGGACCCCGGGAGGGGAGTGAAAGAGAACCTGAAACCCTATGTTTACAAGCAGATAGAGCGATTTAAGGCGCGATATCGTACTTTTTGTAGAACGGTCCAGCGAGTTATTGTATATGGCGAGGTTAAGTTCTGAATAAGGAATGGAGCCGAAGAGAAATCGAGTCTGAAAAGGGCGATATAAGTCATATATAATAGACCCGAAACCGGGTGACCTATCCATGGTCAGGATGAAGCTGAAGTAAAATTCAGTGGAGGTCCGAACTGATTGTCGTTAAAAAGGCACCGGATGAACTGTGGATAGCGGAGAAATTCCAATCGAACTCGGAGATAGCTGGTTCTCCTCGAAATAGCTTTAGGGCTAGCCTTGAGGTCAAAGAATTATGGGGGTAGAGCACTGAATGAGGTAGGGGCCAAACCAGGTTACCAAACTCTATCAAACTACGAATACCATAATTAGAATACTCAGGAGTCAGACTGCGGGAGCTAAGTTCCGTGGTCAAAAGGGAAAGAGCCCAGACCGACAATTAAGGTCCCAAAGATATAGTTAAGTGGAAAACGATGTGAATTTGCATAAACAACCAGGATGTTGGCTCAGAAGCAGCCACTCATTCAAAGAGTGCGTAACAGCTCACTGGTCGAGTGAATTTGCGCGGAAAATTACCGGGGCTAAACTATACACCGAAATTTCGGATTTGTGAATGTCTAATAATGTGTATTATTAAGGAATAAATTTTCTTTTGTCACGAAGTGACAAACAAAATGAAAAAGTGATAAAGAATACACGAAAAGGAAAATGATGCATATTATTAGACATTTGCAAGTGGTAGAGGAGCATTCTGTAGTAGGAAGAAGTCAAAGCGAGAGCATTGGTGGACGAAGCAGAAGAGAGAATGCTGGAATAAGTAGCGAGAGCAAGGTGAGAATCCTTGCCGTCGAAAGTCTAAGGTTTCCTGGGGAAGGTTCGTCCGCCCAGGGTAAGTCGGGGCCTAAGGAGAGGCCGAAAGGCGTATCTGATGGATAGCAGGTGGAGATTCCTGCACTATAGCTAGTTTTAAAAGATGCAAGGGACGCAGTAGAGGAAGATAACCAAGGAAGAGGAAAAACTTGGTCCGCAAGGGATAGTGAAAATTAATAGTAACGAAATATCAAGAATCACACTGACGAGAAAAGCTTGTAGATATTAACTAGAAATACCCGTACCGCAAACCGACACAGGTAGATGAGGAGAGGATCCTAAGACGAGCGGGAGAAGCATTGTTAAGGAACTCGGCAAAATAACCCCGTAACTTCGGGAGAAGGGGAGCCTAAGTAAAATTAGGTCGCAGAGAAAAGGCCCAAGCAACTGTTTAACAAAAACACAGGTTTCTGCAAAATCGAAAGATGAAGTATAGGAGCTGACGCCTGCCCAGTGCTGGAAGGTTAAGGGAAAGAGTTAGGTGTAAACCGAAGCTTAGAACTAAAGCCCCAGTGAACGGCGGCCGTAACTATAACGGTCCTAAGGTAGCGAAATTCCTTGTCAGGTAAGTTCTGACCCGCACGAAAGGCGTAATGATCTGGGTACTGTCTCAACCATAGACTCGGTGAAATCTTAATACCTGTGAAAATGCAGGTTACCCGCGACTGGACGGAAAGACCCCGTGGAGCTTTACTGTAGCTTGATATTGGAATTCGGTAAACTATGTAGAGCATAGGTGGGAGACTATGAGATTAAGGCGCCAGCCTTAAAGGAGTCACCATTGGAATACCACCCTTAGTTTATTGGATTTCTAACCTAGGACCATAATCTGGTTCAGGGACAGTGTCTGGTGGGCAGTTTGACTGGGGCGGTCGCCTCCTAAAGAGTAACGGAGGCGTTCAAAGGTTCCCTCAGAATGGTTGGAAATCATTCAAAGAGCATAAAGGTATAAAGGGAGCTTGACTGCAAGACCTACAAGTCAAGCAGGTGCGAAAGCAGGACTTAGTGATCAGGCGATTCAGAATGGAATGGTCGTCGCTTAACGGATAAAAGTTACCCCGGGGATAACAGGCTGATACCACCCAATAGTTCACATAGACGGTGGTGTTTGGCACCTCGATGTCGGCGCGTCACATCCTGGAGGTGAAGTCGCTTCCAAGGGGTGGGCTGTTCGCCCATTAAAGTGGCACGCGAGCTGGGTTCAGAACGTCGTGAGACAGTTCGGTCTCTATCTACTGTGGGCGTTAGAAATTTGAGTGGATCTGACTCTAGTACGAGAGGACCGAGTTGGACAAACCTCTAGTGTATCTGTTGTCCCGCCAGGGGCACCGCAGAGTAGCTACGTTTGGAAGGGATAAGCGCTGAAAGCATATAAGCGCGAAACCCACCACAAGATGAGATTTCTTTAAAGGGTCGTGGAAGATGACCACGTTGATAGGCTATAGGTGTAAAGGCAGTAATGTCATAGCCGAGTAGTACTAATAACCCGTAAGCTTATGTACGTGTCCTTCCGCCGCAAGGCGGAAGGGAAGTCTTTCTGAAAAATGTTTTTGATTTTTTATCTCAATATGTTACAATATTAGTGTTATACCTCAAGTATAATCAACGATTTAAGGTGGTTATTGCGGCGGGGCTCACCTCTTCCCATTCCGAACAGAGAAGTTAAGCCCGCCTGCGCAGATGGTACTGCAATCCTGTGGGAGAGTATGTCGCCGCCTTTCTTTTGAAAACCCTATCCATACCGGATAGGGTTTTTTGTTTTAAAAGAATACGAGATATACCCGACAGGTTTTTAAAACCTGTCGGGTATAAAAAAACGGACCAATTATCCGATTCCACACTTTTTTTATTCCGGAATTGTAGAAAAATTCTACACTTTGAAATGATTTCTACACATATTTTAAGTTGATGAAAAAAATTTAATTGTTTTTAAATGGCTGTTTTGTAGTGTTTTACAGGTTGTTTTCTGTTGCTTGTCGCTTTTGGTATGTTTTTTTCATATAAGCTAAGTGTAACAGAAATTAATAACATATAAAATTTAGTCTTATGAAAAATTTACTTTTATCAACAGCTTTAGTTTTAGGATTAGGAACAACTGCATTCGCAACTAACGTTTCCATTTCAGATGTTCAATCTATCGATATCTTTCAACAAAAAGAATACAAAGAAATCAAACCGTCTGAAGTAAATGCAGATGCCTTGAAAAAAATCGGTGAAAAATATGCAGGATACACTTTAACTGGTGCTGCAGTTGCCGCTGACGGAGAATACAAATTAACATTGCAAAAAGACGGGACAACTGTAGTTGCATTGTTTACTTCTGCTGGTGAATTCATCAAAGAAGCGTAATATTTGAAATGTAGTAAGGTGAATAAGTAGAGTTTTTCTACTCGGTAAGAGGAGGCATTAGCCTCCTTTTATTGTTTTTACACTTAACACTAATTAACAACCAAAAGTGTTAAATTTGTACGTATCAAATTTAATTGTAGATGAGTTCAAAAATTCTGGTTGTAGACGACGATATTTCTTTTTGCGTAATGGTAAAGACTTTCCTGGAAAAAAAGGGGTTTACGGTACATAATGTCTTTTCAGCGAAAGAGGCCGAAACGATATTAGAAAACGAAACGTTCGACGTGGTGCTAACCGATATCAGATTACCGGATAAAGACGGTATCGAACTATTACAGTTAATAAAAGCAAAGTCATTTCCAACGCAGGTTATTCTGATGACGGGTTATACCGAAATCAAAACAGCTGTTAATGCTATTAAAATGGGCGCTTTCGACTATGTTGGAAAGCCGATTAATCCGGATGAAATTCTACATACCATTCATCAGTCTTTAAAGAAAAAGGCTAGTCCGGTTGTAGAAACGTCAGCGGAAGCAGAAGTCAAGACAACGACTAAAACCAAGAGCGCTTCTCAAAATAATACCTTTCCATTTGTAAAAGGAATTAGTGATCATTCAAGTCAGCTGCACGATTATATCGAATTGGTGGCACCTACTAATATGTCGGTGTTGATCATCGGAGATAGCGGAACCGGAAAAGAATATATTGCCCATAGTATACACGTACAAAGCAAACGGAAGGATAAGCCATTTATCGCGGTCGACTGTGGAGCGATTCCAAAAGAACTGGCCTCGAGTGAGTTTTTTGGTCATTTAAAAGGTTCGTTTACCGGAGCTTTTAACGACAAAACCGGACATTTTGAAGCTGCTAATGGCGGAACGTTATTTCTGGATGAAGTCGGAAACCTGTCATATGAAGTGCAGATACAGTTATTGCGCGCTTTACAGGAGCGTAAGATCAAGCCAGTAGGGAGTAATAACGAAATAGGAGTTGATATACGCGTGATCGCGGCTACCAATGAGGATTTGCAGGAAGCGGTCAAAAAAGGCGATTTCAGGGAAGATTTATACCATCGTCTGAATGAATTTAGCATTAAAGCACCGCGACTTTCTGAAAGAAAAAACGATATCCTGATTTTTGCCAATCATTTTCTGGAAATGGCGAATCACGATCTCGAAAAAAATGTACAAGGCTTTTCCCAACCCGTAACCGATTTGTTTTTGACTTACGATTGGCCGGGAAATCTGCGGGAAATGAAAAACATTATCAAACGTTCGGTATTGCTTACCAAAGGGGAAATGATACAAAAAGAAGTACTGCCGCAAGAAATGTTTGATCAACCGTGTCAGGAAAAAAACGAAAGTGAATTCCAGTTGTATTCGTCCAAAGATGAAGAGAAAGCGATTGTCGATGCTTTGGAGCGTGCGCGGTTTAACAAAACCAAAGCGGCTCAGTTGTTAGGGATCGACCGGAAGACCTTATACAATAAAATTAAACTCTATAATATCGAGCTTTAACGAATCTCCAGCTTTAATTTTTCGATCAGTACTTCCAACTGGTCGATAATTGACTGTACATATTCCTTTTGATGTATCTTTTGGAAGTCAAGTGTTTTGTCTTCCAATGGGATTAGAAGGGTAACAATTGACTGTACTTCCATTTGTTTAAGCATCGGGATTAGTTTATGCGCCAATTGTGCAATTGCTTCTTGATCATTATTCGTAGCGGCTGTTTGCAATCCTTCAATATTGTCTTTACAACTGCTGATAAAGGCTGTTATGATGCCTTGTAATGCCTTGCGGTCGTTTTGTGTAAACTGATTCAAACTACTAAGGTTGTACAACTGGCGGTTGCGGTGTTGGTTCTGATCGTATTTGATTTCATGAACCGAACGTCCTTCAAAAATGGCTTGTATCTGGTTTAATAAGTCTTTTAACTGTATCGGTTTGGGATGAAAAGTCTCAAATCCTTTTTTGATAAAATCTTCAAATACCAAATCGCGTTTACCGGTTAAGGCAATAACGGGTATGGAGGCCAGGTTTTGGTTGTTTTTAATCGTTTCGACCAGCTCAAAGCCATCCATTTTGGGCATTTGAATATCGGTGATAACCAGATCAAATGGGGTTTTGAATAGCAAGTCGACTACTTTTGTAGCGTCTGTTGTAGTCGTTACCTGAACGGCATACGTAGACAAAATTTCCTCCATCAATTTTAATTGCATAACATCATCGTCCACAATCAGGATCTTTTTGTCCTGTAGAAAATCGTATGTTGTGGTGTCGTCTTCGGATGAAGCATGTAAAACCGATTGTTCGGCGGCGATATTCGGAATACGAACGGTAAATGTCGAACCTTTGTTTTCTTCGCTTTCCAGTGTAATAGTGCCGCCTAAAAGTTCGATGATCCGTTTGGCAATCGTAAGACCAAGTCCGGTGCCGCCGTATTTTTTTTCAATACCGGAATGCGCCTGAGTAAATTCTTTAAAAACGTCTTTTTGTTTGTTTTTCGGAATTCCAATACCCGTATCACTCACTTTTATCGAAATCCAGTCCGAATCCAGTCCGGCAGCGACTACAACTTGTCCTTCTTGTGTGAATTTAATCGCATTCGTCACCAGATTGGTCAATACTTGTTTGATACGATACGGATCGGAAACAAAAAGTCCGTCCAGTTCTTTTTGAATGTTCCATTGCAATTGAATGCCTTTGTTGGAGGCATTCGGAACCAAGGGCTGACAACTGCTTTCGATCAGGTCTTTAAAGTTAAAGTTGATTTTTTCAATTTTAATTTTGTTGTTTTCCAATTTTGAAAAATCAATCAGGTCGTTCACCAATTTGAGGATATAGTGGGACGAATGTTTAATATTGTCCAGATATTGGAGCTGTTTTGGGGAAACGGGCGTGCTTTTTAATAGGTCGGAAAAGCCGATAACGCTTCCCAATGGTGTCTGGATATCGTGCGTAACGGTAGCCAAAAGCATGGTTTTGCTTCGGAGTAGATCTTCTTTTTCTGAATTAAGCCGTTCCAATTGCATCCTGTATTTTTGGTTCTTCTGTAAATCACGCACAATAATTAAGCCAAAAAGGATCACGAGTAAAAGCGCAATGGCACCAATCCACGCAATATTTTTGGTGGTTTTGCTAATCGCGAATTTTGATTCGTTGATGGTTTGATACGATTTTTGGAGGATTTCTTTTTCAACGGAAATCAATACATTCCGCAACTGATCGGAGATAACACGGTTTTCGTCCAGTAGTTTTTGTTCTCTTTTAAAAAGCTGACTTTTGATTCGGTTTTCTTTGGTGACAACATCCGAAATAATTTTTTCAAAGGCCAAAACCAGTGAATCGTTCGAAACCGGAAGGACACTCAGTGAATCCCGTTGGTGTGGATCGAGTACATTATCGAGGAATTTCCGAATCTGGGAATTGTTTCGCGCCCGACTAATGGGTTGGAAGTTTAAAACCAAAGAATCCTTAACATTATAAATTTTAGTAATGGCTTTGTCCAGGTTGTTTTCGTGGCTGAATTTTTTTCGGAAGTCGAGAATCTCCCGGATACTTTTTCGCTTCTTTTTTAAGAGCATCTGTATCGAGTCGAATTTTACAAGCTGATTGTCATCGGCACCTTCCTTAATCGTTTCAATTTCAGAATTGATGCTGTCCAATAAACGGTAATATTCGTTGATGGTACTTTTGTTTTCGGTGAGCATAGCCGATCGGCCGATGGCTTCCGAGGTATAGAGGTTGGTTACGACATTACTGATCTTTAGGATCTTTTTGTTTTCTTCCGATGTCGTTTCTTTCGGCGTGGCCAGTTTTAGAATTTCGGAATAAATATACCAAACCGAAATCACCGCAATAACAATCAGGAAAAAATATCCCAGAACAACTTTAAATTGTAACGACTTTGCTCTTTTATCCATTTTATAAAGATACTCGATCTGCTTTTGTAATCAAAAAAAAAGTCCAACGCAATGTTGGACTCCTTTATTGTGATCGGTTTGAAATTAAGAAACCAAACCTCTTGAAATTACAATTCGTTGGATTTCGGAAGTTCCTTCGTAAATCTGAGTGATCTTCGCATCACGCATCATACGCTCTACATGGTACTCTCTTACATATCCGTTACCACCGTGGATTTGAACTGCCTCGATAGTCGTATCCATTGCTACCTGTGATGCATATAATTTTGCCATCGCTCCGGAATGTGAAATATCCTGTCCGGCATCTTTTTCGCAAGCGGCTTTAAAACACAACATTCTGGCAGCAGTGATTTGTGTTGCCATATCAGCCAATTTAAAAGCAATTGCCTGGTGTTTGAAGATTTCTTTTCCGAAAGCTTTACGCTCCTGTGCATATTTTAACGCCAATTCGTAAGCTCCGGAAGCAATTCCCAAGGCCTGAGAAGCAATTCCGATACGACCACCATTTAATACACCCATTGCAAAGTTAAATCCGAATCCGTCAGCACCAATTCTGTTTTCTTTTGGTACTTTAACGTCGGTAAACATTAACGAATGCGTGTCGGATCCACGGATTCCCATTTTTTGTTCTTTTGGACCAATTTCGAAACCTGCCCATCCTCTTTCAACGATAAAAGCATTGATTCCTTTGTGTCCTTTTTCTACGTCCGTTTGTGCAATTACAATATAAGTAGAAGCAGTATTACCATTGGTAATCCAGTTTTTAGTTCCGTTTAACAAATAATGATCGCCCATATCGATGGCAGTCGTCTTTTGTGAGGTAGCATCCGATCCGGCTTCCGGCTCTGATAAACAGAACGCTCCGATAACCTCACCTTTAGCTAGTGGCACTAAATATTTTTCTTTTTGTTCTTCGTTACAGTATTTTTCAAGACCGGCACATACTAATGAGTTGTTAACTGACATAACTACGGCAGCTGAAGCATCAATTTTCGCAATTTCCTCCATAGCCAATACGTAAGAAACACTGTCCAATCCGGCTCCACCGTATTTAGGGTCAACCATCATACCTAAAAATCCTAACTCGGCCATTTTTTTAACCTGCTCTTCAGGGAATTTTTGGTGTTCATCTCGTTCAATTACGCCTGGTAGTAATTCGGTTTGAGCAAAATCACGAGCAGCCTGCTGTATCATTAAATGCTCTTCAGTCAGTTTAAAATCCATTTCTTATAAGTTATTTTGTTTGAATGTTCTTTAAAAAAGTTCCCAAATATAGCGTATAAATGTCATACTTTCAACTGGATTGCCTAATTTTAACCCATGCAAAATAGTGTCTATAACGTTATCGGAGTCATGTCCGGGACTTCCCTCGACGGGATCGATCTGGCGGCGATCACTTTTACGCTGGAAAACCAACAGTGGCAATTTCAAATCGAACAATGTGAAACGGTTCCGTATTCGGAAGAATGGGTCGGATGGCTGCGCGAAGCCGTTGGTTATACGCCCTTGCAACTGGAGATGTTAAACGAAAATTATACCGTTTTACTAGCCGGTGTAATCCGTGATTTTATCCAAAAAAATAAGATTCAGAAATTGGACGCGGTATGTTCCCACGGACATACGATTTTGCACCAACCACAAAACGGACTGACACTTCAGATCGGAAACCTGCCAAAAATTACCGAACTCATCGGACAAAAAGTAGTCTGCGATTTCAGAGTGGATGATGTCGCACTTGGTGGACAAGGCGCGCCCTTGGTTCCTATTGGCGACCGACTATTGTTTGCCGATTATAATTACTGTCTGAATTTGGGTGGTTTTTCTAATGTTTCGTTTGAAGAAAACGACAATCGGATTGCCTTTGATATTTCGCCTGTTAATACGGTGTTGAATTGTTATGCGGAAAAATTAGGCTATGCCTATGACGACCGTGGAAAGCTTGCCGCTAAAGGAAAGGTCTCGGAAAAACTATTGCAAGAACTGAATGCCTTACCGTTTTATCAGGCGAAACATCCCAAATCACTTGGTTTTGAATTTGTAAAAGAAACCGTTTTTCCTTTGATCGAGCAACATGAATTACAGGAGTTGGATGTACTGGCTACGTTTACCCATCATATTGCCTTTCAGGTTGGACAAGCATTGCCGAATCCAAAAGGTAATTTATTGATCACCGGCGGTGGTGCCTACAATCATTTTCTGATTGAGTTGATCAAGGAAAATTTACCCGAAATGAAAGTCGCCGTTCCCGATACCAAAACCATCGAATTTAAAGAGGCCTTAATCTTCGGTTTGCTCGGTGTTTTAAAGCTTCGTAACGAAATAAATGTACTGGCCAGCGTGACCGGAGCGCGTCAGAATCACAGTTCCGGAAGAATTTATGATATACCGTAAAAACTTTGAGATTTTAAGAGTTTCAGGCTATATTTGTGCGACTTAAAAAACAACAATACAATAAATAATTACATAAAATGAAAGATTTATTAAAGAAATTCGAAAATAAAGAGCCGGAAGTAGTATTCCATTGGAAAGATGCAGAAACGGAAGCCGAAGGATGGACAGTGATCAACTCATTAAGAGGTGGTGCTGCCGGAGGTGGAACCCGTATGCGTAAAGGATTGGATATGAATGAGGTATTGTCACTTGCCAAAACAATGGAAGTGAAGTTTTCGGTTTCAGGACCTGCGATTGGCGGTGCAAAATCTGGAATTAATTTCGATCCGAACGATCCAAGAAAAAAAGGCGTGTTACAACGTTGGTATAAAGCGGTTTCGCCTTTGTTAAAAAGCTATTACGGAACCGGTGGGGATTTAAATGTGGACGAAATCCACGAAGTAATCCCGATGACAGAAGAATGTGGTGTTTGGCATCCGCAGGAAGGTGTTTTTAACGGACATTTTAAACCGACCGAAGCCGATAAAATCAACCGTATCGGACAATTACGTCAAGGTGTGGTAAAAGTGATCGAAAACACAACGTTCTCTCCGGATATCAACAGAAAATATACCGTTGCCGATATGATCACCGGATATGGTGTGGCACAAGCGGTACGTCATTTCTATGATATCTATGGTGGAAACGTACAAGGTAAAAAAGCAATCGTTCAAGGTTTTGGTAATGTAGGTTCGGCTGCGGCGTTCTACCTGGCTGAAATGGGGGCGAAGGTTGTTGGAATTATCGATAGAGACGGAGGGTTGATCAAAGAAGAAGGATTCTCCTTCGAAGAGATCAGAACCTTATTCCTAAATAAAGACGGAAACAAATTGGTGGCCGATAACATGATTCCGTTTGAAGAAATCAATGCTAAAATCTGGAATTTGGGCGCGGAAATCTTTACTCCGTGTGCGGCGTCAAGATTGGTAACCAAAGAACAGGTGGATAATATGATCGCATCCGGATTGGAAGTGATTTCATGTGGGGCGAATGTTCCGTTTGCGGATAAAGAGATTTTCTTCGGTCCGATTATGGAGGAAACCGATAGTAAAGTGAGTTTAATTCCGGACTTTATTTCCAACTGTGGAATGGCTCGTGTGTTTGCTTATTTTATGGAGAAAAAAGTTCAAATGACAGATGAGTCGATCTTTAACGATACATCGGATATCATTCGTACAGCGATCGAAAAAGTTCACGCATTGAATTCAGACAAGAAAAACATCAGTGCGACTGCTTTTGAAATCGCACTAAAACAACTTTTATAATAGCTAAAACGCCCAACAATTTGTTGGGCGTTTTTTTTTAATAATAATTATTTACCTTTATTGCCGTTATAAAGAAAAAAGGAATACTATTTGCTAGTCCTTTTGGTACAGTTTATTTAGCGAAATAATGAAAGGATTCGAAACAGAACAGGAAAAGAAATCATTTGTGATCACTACGGTATTATGCGGGGTGATTATCGCATTGCTGTTTCTTTTAAAATTTTCGTCCACGTTGGATATTATGCAGCTTGAAGGTGGTGGAGGTGGAGGAATTGCCGTAAATTTTGGCGACAGTGATGTCGGTTCTGGAAAAAATTTACAAAGCGAAGTACTCAATGTATCCAATCATACGAAAGCGACTCCGGCTACTCCGGCGCCACAAGAGGAAATTATCGGTCAGGATTACGACGATGCTCCGGTAGTGGCGACGACCAAGAAAGTGGAGAAAACAAAAGTGACCCCAAAACCAGTGGATAAACCGGTACCCACTCCGGAAAAACCAAAACCATCGAAGTCGACAACCGATGCGTTGGCAAATTTGATGAATGGTTCCAGATCGGGTGGTGATGGCGATGATAATGCCAGTGGAAATAAAGGGAAACTAAACGGCGATAAAAATGCTTCCGGCTATTATGGCGGTGGCGGTTCCGGAAATGGAAAAGGATCGGGTAACGGTGACGGCGAAGGTCCGGGTTCCGGTGGTGGAAAAGGTGGTGGCTATGGAAACGGTAACGGTACCGGAGTTGGAAACTACCAATTGGCCGGGCGTAAAGCGATTTCAAAACCAAGACCGAATTATAATTGTAATGAAGAAGGTTTTGTAGCCGTTGAAATAGAAGTCGACAAAAACGGAAAAGTAATTGGTGCCGAACCCGGCGTACGCGGAACGACCAATGCGGCCAAATGTTTGTTGGATCAGGCGCGTATCGCAGCGATGCAAACCAAATTCGATCCGAATCCAAGCGCACCCGACAAACAGGTGGGAAAAATTATATATAACTTCAAGTTGACAGAGTAAAGATTTCTTTACTCTTTTTTCTTTTATAGCCAATGAATTATCAGGAAACGTTAGACTGGATGTTTGCGCAATTGCCAATGTTCCAGCAACAGGGCGCCTCAGCCTATAAAAAAGATTTGACCAATACGGTTTTACTGTGCCGGGAATTGGGAAATCCGGAAACTAAAATCAAAACAATACATATTGCCGGAACCAACGGTAAAGGATCGACGTCCTCGATGATCGCTTCGGTTTTGCAGGAAGCGGGGTATAGGGTCGGTTTGTATACGTCGCCCCATTTAAAGGATTTCCGGGAGCGGATTCAGATTAATGGTGCCGAAATACCGGAGGCTTTTGTCTGTGATTTTATCGCGCAACACAAAGCTTTTTTCGAAAATAACCAGTTGAGTTTTTTTGAAATGACCGTCGGTTTGGCCTTCGATTATTTTGAAAAGGAAAAAGTAGACGTTGCCGTTATTGAAGTCGGTATGGGCGGCCGATTGGATTCGACGAATGTGATCACGCCTTTGGTGTCGGTCATCACGAATATAGGTTTTGATCATACGCAGTTTTTAGGAACGACCTATCGCGAGATTGCGTTCGAAAAAGCCGGGATTATTAAACCGGGTATTCCTGTGGTTATAGGGGAATATAACGAGGAAACCCAGCCGGTTTTTATCGGGAAAGCAACGGAATGCGGTTCGGAGCTTTATTTTGCCTCCGATTTGATCACTCGGGATTATCCCGGGGCTTTATTGGGCGATTACCAATTCCATAATAAAAAGACCGTGGTTCAAACGGTCGAAATCCTAAAGCGCTACTTTGCGATCACCGAGGAAAACCTTGAAAATGGTTTGCTGAATGTGGTTAAAAATACCCAGCTTCGTGGTCGGTGGGAACAAATTCATTCCAATCCAAAGGTGATTTGCGACACGGCACATAACAGTCACGGGTTAAAAATTGTCTTAAACCAGATACAAAAAGAAAAATTTGAGCAGTTATATTTTGTTTTGGGCGTGGTAAACGACAAAGATTTGGATTCAATTTTGCCGTTATTCCCAAAAAATGCCCATTATTTTTTCTGTAAACCCAATGTACCAAGAGGATTGGACGCGGCAATTTTACAACAAAAGGCAAGCGAATTCGGACTTATGGGGTCGGCATTTAGTTCTGTGTCAGAAGCTTATGCAGAAGCCTTGCGGATAGCTGGCTCAGCCGATTTTATCTATGTTGGTGGCAGTACTTTTGTTGTAGCGGAAATTTTATAATTTTTTCCGGTTTTTGTTTGCAGATCTAAAAAACTGTCCTATATTTGCACTCGTAATCAGGAACACAGTTGCTGACTACAAAAAACATAAGGGCGATTAGCTCAGCTGGTTCAGAGCACCTCGTTTACACCGAGGGGGTCGGGGGTTCGAACCCCTCATCGCCCACAAAAAGACAAACAAAGCCATTGGAATCCAATGGCTTTGTTTTTTGTTACTTCACAAATTGATTGCATGCTTTTATTTGCCTCAAAAATTAATCTCGATTTATTAATAAATCATAAGCGTCGTATTCTGTTTTTTGTGTATTATTGTTTTCACGAATTCTTGAATGCATGAAACATTCTGTGGTATTTATGAAACAACGTCTATGAAAATTTGTTATTGGAACATCGGAAAATTTCCGACTTCTGCAAGATTCAATAAAATCGAGCAATTTATTGTTGATAATGACCCTGATGTCTTCTGTTTATCAGAGGGAATTTTGAGTATTGCTAATTGTAACACACTTGAAACTTTTGTCAACACAAAAGGTTATGATACTTATTATTTACCTACATTTTATAGCGGACCAATTATAAATCATGCATACCGATTCAATAAGTCTGGTTTAAAAGTATTTGTAAAAAATTCTTTATCCCTTTCATTTGGATTTGGAGATCAACAGTTAGAAGGCAGAATAATATTTATTGCTTACAAAGATTACTTGTTATTCTTGGTTCATGGGATGTCTATGGTAGGCGATGATCTTTCTCGCAACAATTTTGTTGTTGAGCTTTCAAATTTTGTAAAAACAAAATCATTACTATTAAACAAAAATAAAGTAATTATAATGGGCGATTTCAATATTGAGCCATGGGAGTATGAACTTTTGTCAAATAAAAAATACATTTATAGTCATTTCTATTTAAAAAAATTTAATCTTCATAAGAATGAAAATACTTCTAGGATTTATTATAATCCTGTTCTAGAGCATATTCAAATGAACTCAAACAAGTATATAGCAGGAACGTTCTACAACAAGACCTTTATTAGTATCTTAGACTTCGCTTTAATTTCAAGAGAAGTTGTAGATTATGATTTCGATATTATTGATCAAATTGGAGGAATAGATCTAGTAACTAAAGCAAGGGTTAAGTATTCACTTAAAGATGGTTTCGATCATCTTCCAATCAAACTTGAATTAAAATGAAAAAATTAAAGTTAAACTTTTTAGAATCTGAAACCCTGTTGCCGGAAATTGGTATTGATTCTGTTTTACATCAAATCGGAAAAGAAATCAGAGAGTACGCCCGAGGGTATTTTGAATATATTGTTACATCTACGATTGTAGAAAACGTAACAACTGATGCTACACTGTATATAATCGTTCCAGAAATTGGATACGATTATAGAATAATACATGTATCGCTTTACGACATCACCTTGGTAGAATTAAATTATTTTACTCTGAAATCTCAAGTCACAGAAAGTTTAATGGTCAATATTTCGGATGGACTTGGGCTTGAAAATCTGTATGACTCGATTGCAGAATTGTTGAGTACAAATTTATCCAATCAAACTTTTAGATTTTTGATTAATCAAGTAGATGCAAAAAGAGAAAGCAATCAAAAAATTACATAACATATCCCATATCAATTGCTCAATCTAAACTTAACCAAGACACATTACCAAATATTTCAATTTATATTTTCGAAAAAAGTCAAAATAGGTACTAGGTGTTCGATTGTAATCCCTGACAGCCCACAGAAACTCTCAAGGAAACTTGGGAGTTTTTTTGTTTTATGCTTTTTGGGATTAGCTCAACTAGTTTGGAGCATTCCGATTTCATCGGAAGTGGTTGAGGCGGATTTCCTTATTACCCACTGAAAGACAAACAAAGCTATTGAATTCTAATGCTATTTATATACGTACTTCGTTTATTTTTATTATCTCAAAAATAAATCTCAATCGGGTATTCTCTTTTTGTGTACTATTGTGAAAACTTGTATTTGATTAGGTATTGCATATACATTAGCTATAAAACACTGGGTATATAAGTTAGTGGCTGTATCTCAAAACGTTATTGGTCAGAAATAACTATCTTGTAAAAAATCAAAGTAAATATAACCGTATTTACAATGATGCTAACGAATATCCCGAAATTTAATGTAGCAGTAAAAAAAAGCATTTCATAAGAAACTACACGCATTCCAGTAGAACAAAAAGATAGCAATAATGATAGTGCACAAGTAGTGATTGCAGAGATTACAGTCGATTTATTAAATTTAATTAATCGACTGTAACTTCCATGACGTTTCATTGTACTTACCGTTGTGCTATTTCCTTGAAGTATAAGCGTGAGAATTGCTAATAAAAAGCCAAACAATGTAGACGATATCGAAATTACTTTGTCTAAAAAACTCGAATCAAATATAAACGAGAAACTCGCGCTATATTTATATGATGCAATAATGCATGCAAAACCGCAAAAATAGCCAAGTAGCTTTTCTATCCAATATCCTAAACTTTTATTCATAAAAACATTCCATCAAAATCTACTTCACAATTACTGTGAAGTTCTAAAATCTGTTGTGTGCGTTGATTTTCCAAGAGATTTACTTGTTCTCTAGGCTCTTCCAGTTGAATGAACTTAATATAGCGATCCGCTACTAAATCAATCTTTTTTAATCTCCTCACATCTGCTTCATAACCAGAAACAATTACTTTTTTAACATTCTCGCTATTTCGACCTTGCATCAATCTCGTAGCTTCATTCAAAATATCTCTAATACTCGTTGCGAATAAACCTTCTCCTCTATTTTGTCGCCGCCCTTCAACCTCAAATTTTGCAAAGACCTTTGATGAGTGCAATTGACGGCCACTTTCTATTGCGCTAAATAATGCATTATTTTGATGTTCAAAATCCTCTACAATACGATCTGGACGAGCAATTTCAATCTCAATAGACTTATGAAAACCAAAATTCAAAATCCTGTTATATTCATCATGCGTCAAAATAACTTCAAACTTTATTCTAAAAGTTCTAAAGAGTTCTGATTGTCCTGCTTGGAGTGCTGAATAAATAAACTCTACGAAATGATCTAAATAACAACCTGATTTATTAGACTCGTACATTATTATATTCCTGTTTTTATCGTATAGAAAAACATTTCCATATGCCAATCCCTCCTCGCTATTTAGTCCAATTCGCGAAAATGTTCTATTACCTTTATGTTTTTTTGGCGGTACACTAGAATCACGGTTTGTTTCTAATAGACAAATTATGTAATCGTCGGTGTTTCTCATGATTTTAAATTCTACTTCTTTTCCTTTAATTGGAAGTGAAATATTCAGTAATTCTGGAATTGACAAAATTTCTGCAAATGAAATTTCGCTCGGTAAATTTTCCATTGTCATAATGTTAACTTTGAAGAATTCAATCTTTTTTCTTTTGAGTGCCATACTATAAAAAAATATTTATCTAATAGGGTGAAATTTACGTAAAAAATGTTAAAGTATGATAAAATCAATAGTGGCTATTTGAGAAGATTGAGCATTTAGCGGAATTAATGTTTTCTATATAAATGTTCATTTAGCCGAAAATAATTAGTCTCAAAATCCTAGCCTAGCCATAAGCTAGTAAGTTGTGAATTACAACATTTTACATTTTCGAAAACGCCAAAACAGGAATCAAGCATTCACCACACACCCGCAAAACATAAAAAAACTCCAACATCCTTGTTGGAGTTTTTTTATTCCATTTCAAAAACAATTACATTTTTGTAACCAAAGAGCAATACATCACAGATAATAATCGATTTGTTTTTTTAATATACAAGATATATTGTATTTAAAAACTTTGTTTATTTTTATAACTTACAAAATAGCGGTAAATACCTACAAACCGCAGACGATGATCAAAGAATGTAAAGGAGTTATTACCGAATAACGCTTGAAATCGGAAGGGCGTAATCCCGGAGCAGTTTTACAACAAGTTTAGTCAACCAAATACCTTAAAATATGGATTTCCAACAAGAACTCAATGCCATTTTTGAGATCATAAAAGACACGCTTCCCGCGGGCGTCACGTTCACCTGTTACAGCATTCCTTCCTATTCCGGCCGCGGGACAACGGGTAAGTCCTATTTTGCCCTTATCGATGGCAAGGTAAACCGCGAAGCAATTCCCGATGCGTTAAATCACGATCGCGAACATCGCAATAATGAGATCAACCAACGGGTAAGAAAAGCCGAATTCGATATTGCCGTTGCTCAGGAACCGGGACGTTTTGTGCTCTTTTCCATTTCAAAAGAAAACGGATATACCTATAAAATCGCTACACCGGAGGAATTGCTTTTCCATACCAAATTAGACCTGACTCAAAATGTGGATCACGGAACGCAAAAGGAAAGTTTTGCCGAAGTGGCTCCAGATAAAAAAACCGGAAAACCGGATGTGGTCGGCCGACAAAAAATCTATTACGAAAACGGAGAGGTTAAGGAATATAGCGGCACGCCAGTTTCCGATTTCGCAAGAGCGGCTTTCCACGCGCTCGATGGAAAACTGAAGTTTGTATATGCCATGGCTTCCAAAACCGAGGTCATCATCAAAACAACTCCTGCAATTCCGGGTGTTACGGAATTATATGAATTCAACGAAGACCTGACATTGGATGCCTCCAAGATTGAGAATATTTACGAATTTCTGGAGTCGTTTAGCGAAGCTAAAATCGAAAAAGCGATCGAAGCACTTCAGGCAAATCCGGAATTTAAGGCAAAAGCCGAAAAACGCTATGGGCAGTTGATCAAAACTAGAGTAGGGCAAGACGCGGGTATCGAAAGTTTCGAAAAAGCCGCCTTGTCGCGTAAGGAAATCGAACTGTTTAGCGACTGGCATTTTGCCGAAAATGTGATTTCGCTCGGGCGTATGGATGAAGACGAATGCCGCACTGTTGTCGATTTTATCGGAAGTCTGGTGATGAGTCATCTGGATATTCACGAGTTTAAAGCGCAAATGGAAGCTACCGAAAACGAAATGGAGTTGCGGGAGGTATATTATTCCGCTTCCCAAAAAGTAAAAGCGGGAATGTTGGCCGAAGCGAATGTGTATGGTGGCAGCTGGTTCGGACAAATAAGTACCCTGCTGGCGAATCATAAGGTCGAAAAACTAATGTTCGAAAAAACACATTTCAAAATCGAAAGCAGCGATGCACTTAAGGCATTTATGTTCTATCTGGATCTTAATAACCGTGTCAGCATGTATTTTGACATCTACCAATCGTATCTCTATGACCTTACGGAATTCTTCTGGTTTTTACCGGCTTTACCGAGAACGGCTTGGGGCGAAACCGACTTTGTGTTACCGGAATTCACCCTAAAATTCAGACGAAAAGCCTATTACAGAATCAACGACGACGGCGACTGGCTTCGAAAAAGCCCGAAACCAGCTGGCGTTGCATAAGCTATAAAACCTATTTCCGAATTTTTCGGAGCCCTTAACCAACCAAACGACAATGGCTACACAAATGTATGAGGTACAGTGGAACGACGCTGTATTAGAAAAACCAATAGTTACCAAACAAGAAATAATGGAGTATTGCCGCCATTTTGGACAGGCAACACCCGAACTTCACGAATTCCTGACGCGTTTCGATTTCGACGAATGGAAATGCATGCAGATTGCTTTCGATTATGTTTACGGTAAACATTCCGAAAAAAACGGCGGCGTGGGGAGTGATGCCGTGGCCTATCTCGGGCTTATTGCCACGACCTTTCTGTCGCGCGAAGGCGAAGCACAATTACAGGAATATGTCGGTAAGGAGCGCTTTATATATCCTGAAAACAATCGCACGTCGTTCCAGGTTTTCGACGATTGTCCGCTTTGGATTATCCAGGTCGTAAAAAAGGAACAACACTATGCCGACTGTCTGTTTTTTATGCCAGCCGTTTTCTGGAAAGACGCACAAATGCGCGACGATTCCTATGGTTATGAAAAATATACTGTTAGTGATCATAACAAATGGTACGGTGACTTTACCAAAAACGAGCGCCCAATTCAGTACTGGCGCAGACGAATCGGTTCGTATGCACCGAATTTTATCGATCGCGAAGGAACCAAAATTGAATTTGGATTGGGACTTCCCATTTTCGACAAATGGCAAAACCGCATCGTGTATTACGATATCAGAGCGTCCGAAAACATGTATTTCCACGATCTTGCCAATCCGGAAATCCGACACGAAGCAAAAGGTTTCCTGGTGGATTCGCATAATGGCTATTTTTTGAGCACACCGGAAGGATACCATTTTGGACAAAAAGGAAGTCTGTTGATCACCGACAAGCAATTCAAAAAAATTTCCAAGACCAAAACCAACGTCTATAATTCGTTTGAAAATGATTTCTGGTGCGTTTTTCTCGATACAAAAGGGATCGTGATGACGAATAAAGAGACGAACGAAGAAAGACAGTTTAAATACAAAGAAGTCAATTTAACCAACAATATTGGTGGGAATAATAGCACGGAACTTTCGATTTGGGCAACAGAGGATAACACCGTTTGTTTTTTCGAAGGGCGTAATTTTATTACGATCGATGAAGACTTTAACGTCAATGTCGTTTCACCGCGTAAGGAATTCAAAAAAGAAATCCCGGCCTATTTTTATGATTGTTTTATTCGAAACAAATCGCTCGAGCTTGCCAAAAACCGCCGACTGTTCTTTACGAGCGAAGGAGTCTGGATGGTAAATGCCAACGGAAAACTCGAATATTTTAATCCGAAGCTTACTGAAATCACCGGGGAAGCGGTTTTTTACAACGGCATCCAAGACGAAGCCTTAGGCGGAATTTGGTTCGTTACGGCCAACGACCGACTGGTTTTTACGGATGAAAATTTCGAAAAAGGTTATGTGTTTAACTTTACCGAACAAGTTTCCGATCCGCTGAGAAGCGATAATTTTTATGCGCAACTTTATTTCGATGCCGAACAAAATCTGTGGACTTCGTTCTATCGCGATAAACTGTACAAAATCAACCGAAAGGAACTGGAAGACAAGCTTAAAACAGCGGTCGCCTATGCTCCAAAACAACTTCAAACGCTCTAAAAAACAATGGCTACACAAATTTACGAACTGGATTGGGACGATACGCCCGCGGGAAAGTTCAGATTATCCAAACCGGAAATTGTCGCGTATGCTCGGCATTTCGGACAAGACACCAACGAACTGCACGAATTCCTGACGCGCTTCGACTTTGAAGAATGGGTTTGCATGGAACTTTTTGTCGACTACATCTACGGAAAATCGACTAAAAGCGGTGAAGTAGGAAGTGATGCCGTGCAATATCTAAATATCGTTTCGGGGACTTTTTTTACCGAAGAAGCCGAACTCGCGCTTCATAATTATGTCGGATACAACAAGAATAGATTTGAATACAATTACCACGGATCGCCTCCATTTGCGACGTTCCCGGATTGTCCGCTTTGGGTGATCCAGATTACGAATCAGGAAAAACAGGCGTCGAGTGCGATTTTTTTCATGCCGGCAATTTGGTGGAAAGATGCGAATATGACCAGCGAATCGTATGCCGACAGTCATTTTACCGTGAATTCGAAATGGAACCAATGGTATAATGACCCTTTCGGGAAAAACCAGCATCAGAATAGGTATTGGAGAAACCGAATCGGAAGTTATTCTCCGAATTTTATCGCGCGCGAAAGCGGCTCGACAATTTTATTTAATAATTATAAAATCCATTTCGACGCTTTTAGAAATCGATTGCTGATACAGGAATCGCAATTGGAAGCCATGTCTTATTACAATTTGTCGGATTTTAAAACCGAACATAAAACGCAGAATTTCCTTAAAGATAGCGCAAACGGATTTATCGAAAGTTCGGCTGATGGCTATCGTTTTTATACCGAAAAAAAACTGTTGATCACCGATGCCGATTTTAACGTGATTTCAGAATCAGCTTCCAAAGTGGTCAATAATTACGAAGATGATTTCTGGAAAGTCGTGCTTGATAACAAAGGTGTTTTGATGACGAAAAAGGAATCGGGAGACGAAAAACGTTTTAAATATAGCGAACTTAAACTGACGACTTCGGCTTTTTCGAACAACCCGGATAGCTTGACGATTTATGTGAATGCGAACCGTTCGGTGATTTTCTTCGGAAGTCAGCTTTCGATTGTTGATACGTCGTTTACGGTTACGAACCTGAATTTGGACAGTTTGTTTAAAAAAGAAATTGCTCCGTATTATTACGATAACGGCCAAAAAAGACAGCTTGTTGCACTTTCTGCCGAAAGACAATTACTACTAACTAATAACGGTGTTTTCGAATTGGGAAGCGACGAAAAACCAAAATTGATCAACCAAAAGCTAAAGGAAATCACGGGCGAAGTTTTGTTTTATAGTGCGGTAAAAGACGACGCTTTAAACGGAATCTGGTTTGTGGCTGGTATCGATCGTTTGGTTTTTACCGATGTGAATTTCGAAAAAGGCTATGTGTTTAATTTCACCGAACAAGACCTTACGGATAAGTACTTCAATGATTACCGTTGGAGTGAGCTCTTTTTAGATCGGGATGGGAATTTATGGTACTCGCTTTTTGGACCGGAACTTAAAAAAATCGCCAGAAAAGAACTCGAATCGAAAGTGAAAACGGCAGTTGCCTACGCTCCAAAACAACATAAAACGCACTAAAAAAGAATGGCTACACAAATTTACGAGCTAGGCTGGAACGATACGCCTGCGGGAAAATTTAGGTTATCCACACCGGAAATTGTCGACTATGTTCGGCATTTCGGACAAGATACCAAAGAACTGCACGAATTCCTGACGCGCTTTGACTTTGAAGAATGGGTTTGCATGGAACTTTTTGTAGATTATGTTTACGGACGAGTAGACAAAAGCGGTGAAGTTGGAAGTGATGCCGTGCAATATCTAAGTATCGTTTCGGGGACTTTTTTTACCGAAGAAGCCGAACTCGCGCTACATAATTATGTGGGATTCAACAAAAATAAATTTGAATACAACTACACCGGATCGCCACCATTCGCACCGTTTCCGGATTGTCCGCTTTGGATTATCCAGATTACGAGTCAGAAGAAACAGGCGTCGAGTGCGATTTTTTTCATGCCGGCAATTTGGTGGAAAGATGCGAATATGACCAGCGAATCGTATGCCGACAGTCATTTTACAGTAGATTGGAGAGGAAACAAGTGGTATAATGGCTCGTTCGATAAAAACCAGGATCGGTGTACCTATTGGCGAAATCGAATCGGGAGTTATGCGCCGAATTTTATCGCGCGCGAAAGTGGTGCGATAATTCCGTTCGTTTACCGTGATATTCATTTAGATACCTTTAGAAATCGGGTTTTTATACCGGACTCACGATCGGAAGAGATGCGTTATTACGATTTGTCGGATTTTAAAACCGAGCATAAAACGCAGAATTTCCTTAAAAATAGTGAGCTCGGATTTATCGAAAGTTCGGCCGAAGGGTATCGCTTTTATACCGATACAAAACTATTGATCACCGATGCGGACTTTAACGTGATTTCAGAATCCGCTTCCAGAATTGTCAATCGTTACGAAGACGATTTCTGGAAAGTAGTGCTCGATAACAAAGGCGTTTGGATGACAAACAAGGAATCGGGAGAAGAAAAGCGTTTTAAATATAGCGAGCTTAAACTAACGACTTCGATCTATTCGAATAACCCGAATAGCTTGACAATTTATGTGAATGCGAACCGTTCGGTTATTTTCTTCGGAACCCAAAATCTGCTTTCCATTGTCGACACTTCATTTACGGTTGCGAACATGAGTTTGGAACGTCTGTTTAAAAAAGAAATCGCGCCGTATTATTATAATAACCGTCAGGTAAGAAAGTTTTTTGCACTTTCTGCCGAAAGACAATTACTACTAACCGATAGCGGCGTTTTTGAATTGGGAAGCGACGAAAAACCAAAATTGATCAGCCAAAAGCTAAAGGAAATCACAGGCGAAGTTTTGTTTTACAGTGCGGTAAAAGACGACGCTTTAAACGGAATATGGTTTGTGGCCGGTATGGATCGTTTGGTTTTTACCGACCTGAATTTCGAAAAAGGCTATGTGTTTAATTTCACCGAACAAGACCTTTCGGACGAACACGTCAATTCTTACCGTTGGAGCCAGCTCTTTTGGGATCAGGATGGGGATTTATGGTATTCGCTTTTTGGACAGACACTTAAAAAAATCGCCAGAAAGGAATTGGAGTCGAAATTAAAAACGGCAATCGCTTTTGCAAAATAAAAACTATGGAAACAGAGGAATTATTACGAACGTTTATAATTGAAGAAGAAAAGGAACTGAATCGGGAATTGGTACATTTTTCGGGCGAGCAAGGTCACAACTTCCGAAGCGAAAATTATTCGGCGTTGGTCAAAGCATTTCCGAAGGCTGTAAAACTGCTGGAACCGCAGGAATTGGAATCGTTTTATTTCCATTATATGCGAATGGGTGTGCTTCCGTTAAAAGGAATTGAAAAGACATATGCGCTTTGGGAAGCGGCCTACCGAAAGCAGTCCATTTTTATCGATAAGCAAAAATACGATACGTTTTTTACCCATTGGCAATCACTTAAAGGCTTGTTTGTTTTTGGGTATGATCATCGATTGGAACTGGATCAAAATAACGGTTATGACGATTATGTCCGATACCGAAAGGTTTTCGAAAAGATTAATTCGTATACGAACATACCCGGAATGCTGGCAAAGTCACATTTATTTTCAGAATTCGGCGAGGATCAAGACGTGGTAAACCGGATTTCAAAAGCTGTTTTGGCACTCGAATTTATCCATGACCATTATTGGAATGGAACTCCCGATGGCCATTATAATTATACCAATCTGGTGTTTTGGGGATTGATGTTCGTATTGGTTTCCAGTAATTCCGAAGTCGCCAGAGACACTATTTCACAATTTAAAAAAGCGGATTCTTTACCAAAATTCGACGACCAGATGGAAATTCTAACGCGTTTCGAAACCGCAGCGCGTACATTTAAAAATAAAAAATAAAGCCTACTTTTTTGATAAAGATTTCGGGTTGAGAATCACACGAAACGAAATAGTTATCAAAATTTGAGACCAACCAAAAACAAAATATTATGGAAAAAATGACGCTTAAAGAAGCCAAATCGATTCTTAAAAAACACAATCTCGAAGCCAACGGAAAACATCTTTTCGACGCTTTTGGAAATATGGAGCTATTCGAAGCGCTTTTGGCCGCCGGTGCTGATGCGAATCATTTTGATACCTATTTCAATGTTCCGATTCTTTCGTTAGCCTATAGCCGACAAGAATATACCAATTTCCGACTGCTTCTAGAATACGGCGCGAATCCCGATACGCCTTCAAGTGTGTTTGAGAATCGCGAACCGATTATTTTCGAGATTGCTTCTCCGCAAACAGGAGTTGACAGTTATCTCCGACCGATGATCAAAGCTGGAATCGACTTGAATCAGATGCATCCGGATTCGGGATATACATTGTTGCAACACGCTGCGAGCCGGTATTATGTGTCGCTTGAAAATCTCGAACATCTGATCGCAAAAGGAGCGGATCCGAATCTGCCAAACCGAGATGGGCAGACACTTTACGACTTGATTGACAATGGGAAAATCAATCTTCGAAAATGGGTTTTGCTGGCTTTAAAGAAACATCAAGCGGGTTATGTGGAACGTCCGGTCGAATTGCAAATCGTTACGCCATCTCAAAAACCGGAATGGGCCACACATTTTTATTATCCGCTTGGTTCGTTTCGGGTTGTAAAAGTGCTCGATAAAACGGAAAATACGCTTACGGTACGAATGTATCGAACCCAGCAACACGACATCGATTTTCCGAGAACACATACCGATGCACTTGCGATCGTTTTTTCGCTTTTGGAACATTCCAATACACCATCGGTATGGAAAGATGCGGTTTCGGTATTCTATTTCGATAATGATCATGCTGCTTTGGCACGTCATTATATCCAATCGCATATCGTTTCGGATTTCGATCTGACGTTCCGCCCGGAACTTTGGACGGAAAAAGGATATAAAACGCTAGAGGAGACGTCGGAAGAAGAACGGGAACAATTGCAACAGGCCACGATGACGATCACCGTAAAGGAACCGGAAATGCTCCGGACGATCGAAGTCGGGAGTTGGTGTAAAGTACCGGAGTTTTATGTGACACCGCTTTGGTATCTTGAAAACAAGGCGACGTCTCAGTATTACTTTTTTTATAGGAGCAATGGTGGCCGATGGATGGCAAAAGAAGGTACCATTGGCACGGAAGCAAAAGGAAAAGTGATTGGCGGTATAAGCAAAGGCTACCACAAAGAAGAAAACAATAGAGCGGAAGCGTTTGTCTTTAAAAAATTAGAGGAAGGCTTTACGCTCGTCTACAAAAATTTTGACACGGCCTATAACCTTGAAGAGGGAATCAAGGAATCGATGCGGGAAGTCAAAAACAACGAAAACAAAAATCAGGAGTATAGCGAAGCCGCGATTAAAGCGATTAAAAGCAAAGACGTGGCGAAACTTGCAGAAATTCTGAAGACAGGGGTTCATCCGGATACGCTAAAAGAAGAATATGGAGACCTCGCACTGCAACGTATTGCCAACGAATACATTCCGCAGCAAGTTCATCTTGACATGCTTAAACTGATGCTCGATAACGGAGCTGATCCGAATCATGAGTTGTATGAACACGAACCTTTGTTACAGAAAGTATGCCGACACGCGAAAAATGAATTCGCAGATGGAATGGTACATGCTTTGCTTGATGCCGGAGCGGATATTACGACTGTCGGATCGAAAATGTACCAATATACTTCCAGTCTGCAAGCCGCTTGTCAGGGTGGTATGTTGTGGTTTGTCGAATACCTTCTGGAAAAAGGTGCCGATGTACATTATAAAGATGAGAATGACCTTACTGCATTGAATTATGCTTTGAAAGCAGAACGCAATGCCGTTGAAGTAATCGATTTGTTGCTTAACAACGGAGCCGATAAAAATGATCTGAAAACGTTTTACTATTCCGAAAATATGTTTGAATGTGCCGAAATGCCTGAAGCCGTACAGAAGCTTGTCGACTTAGGATTTGATATCAACATGCCAACACATCATAGTGATTATCCGGCTATTCTTACCGTTGCCAGAAGAGGTTCCGTGAAAATGTTCGATACTTTTCTAAAATTGGGAGGTATGGACGAAATGCACCGCATTTTGAGTAGTCTTTACGATCCGCTGGATCGAAACAGTCAATCCACGATCGAGGAGCAAATCGAAAAGATGCGACTATTGCATAACCTGGGCTATTCGCTGATTTCGGCTACGGACAATAATCCAATTGAGAATCTTGTCGACAGAAATCTCAAAAGACGCAAGAAAATTACCAAATGGGAAGAACAAGCTTTGCTTGACCTTTGGGAAATGGATTGCGCACCAAGACGTTTGCACAAACTCAACGAGCTTAACGAATATGTAACCAGAGTCGATTGCAAGCCAATGATGGAGAAATGTCAACAATATATCGCCGAGATTCAAGCGGCCTTAAACTAATACAAGAAACCGATTCAAATGGAAAATTATTACGCCAAAGCCGTCTCCCCATTCGGAATGGAATTTGAAATTCCCGTAACCGAAGAGGGCATGCTTCAGATATCGAGTGCGCTTAAAGTAAAATCACTTGAGACGAACGCGCTCCAGGTTTTTTGTCGGAACAACGAACTTCAAACGCTTATTGCTCCCCATGCAATTTCGGTTGGATGTAACAAAAATAAACTGACAGCCTTGCATCTCGAAAATGCCGAAAGTGTGCATTGTGGTGAAAACAAAATCACGGAACTCTATGCGCCGAAAGCCACCGTTGTAAAATGTTATATCAATCAATTAACCGAATTGCGACTTGATAGCGCGGTGGAAATCGAGTGTTACGGAAACAACGATTTAAAGGCAATCTATGCGCCAAATTTGCGGAAGATCGACCGGTTTGAAGATCTCGTACAAACGGAAGATTTTGCTTCGCGCAAAGAAATCGACATCACCCTTAAAAACAATTTCGATCGCAGAAATCCGGAAGGCTATACAACCGAAACCTTTGCTCTTGAAATCGCACTCGATCTGGACAAACCCAGAACGGTCGACAACGTTGCGTTCGCAATATCGATTTACGATCCGGCGGTGCAGTTCGAGGTTAACCTTATGGAACGCAACGATGCATTCGATCTGAACGACAAAATTACACTTCCTATTGCCGTGGACAAACCGATGCGTTTTGCCTGTTCCGTTCCGATTCGATCGTATGAAACCGGGACGAAAAACCTGCTCGACATTATTCGGGAAATGCCCGAAAGTGAACGGGTATACGAACGGGAGTTTCATATTGATGTAACCTGTTATCTGGAAACTCAAAATACGCAGGATAAGTCTTTTACCAAAACGTTTGTGATCGATAATCCGTTTGCAGGGCGTTACCAATGGGATACGGATACGTTTACCGAACCCGCTACAATGGAACAGGATGCAAAATTTCTACCGGAAGCACTTGCAAAAGTTACGGACGATCTCGAAGCAGCCTTGCTCGAACTTTTTGAAGAACACCAAGACGAGATTGCGGAAATTGCCGGAGCTGTGGATGGTATTTCATACGATATCCTACCACACGAACGCTACGCGGCGGTTTCTTTCCGAACTACGACAGACGAAGAAAAATATAGTCCAGCCGATTGGGAACACTATAGTTTATTGGAATACCGAAATAGCAAGTCGGAGAAATTTAAGGCATTTTCGAAAAGGTTGTTTCAATTGTTTTTCGAAATCCAGGCGAGCTCGGACGATTTTGAGGATATAGAAGCCGTCATCAACGATGTATTGCTCACTGCAATTGCCAAAGCCGTTATACGTCCGTCGGTTGCCGAAAAATTGAAAGATTGCGGGATTTCGAACGCACCTGTTATAACCGACACTTTTGACACAACCGTGGAATATATTGTTTCGCTTTCCGAATACGGAGAAGAACCTTTTAATTATTGCCAATCGGTACTTTCGGGTACCGAAACAAAACCGGTGGACGAACGCATCCGCCTTGATAAATTCTAAGATATGAAACAACTTAAAACCCGCGAATTGCTTTACGACGGAACTGAAGGGGAAGCGCTTTACAACGAAAGTCACCATTTTTTTGGAAAAAGTTTTACGGTGACGGAAATCCTGCGAAATCCATTCGACAGACTCAAAAGAAAAATTGCAATCGAAAACGAAGCGTACGAACAAATTATTTCGGAGGCCGGATTTATAGATATTGCCCCCTTTTTTAAGCTTTCGGAAGAAGAAGGCCCGCTTTACCGTTCTCAAAACAGACAGTCTTTGTATTATGTGACCTGGCTGCATATGCTGTTTATTTTTTCGTTTGGCGAAACGCAGCCGGGACGTTATCAGCTGTATTGCGAAGGCGTTTGGGAACTGTATAGGAATCGTTGGGAAGACGTGTAATATTATCGGAGACTGATATAAAGAAAAAGCCTGTAAGTACTACTTTACAGGCTTTTATTTGACGTAATGTTTCGAATTGTTATCGCTTAATCATTTTTTTGGTAAAGGAAATACCATCAGGAGTTGTTATTTTTAAAATGTAAGTTCCAGCAGCGAGATCAGCAATGTTTAGCAAATTGCTTTGGCTGGAGGTTCCAACAAATCGCCCATTTAGGTCAAATATATCTACTTGTTTTATTTCTTTATCGAAATGTACCGTTGAGGTAGCCGGATTCGGATAGAAGTTAAAATTGGAAGCCGTAGCCGGATCGTTAAGGCTTAAAACGTTTTCCACATTAACGACATTTTTAAAAGTGGATCCCCAAAGTCCCTGATTGTCTTTTAGGCGAATGTTAAAAACATAAAGCCCTACAGTACTTGGAACCGGAATACCATTGGAAAGGAATTTTTCGTAGGCACTGTTGAAATTTCCATCGGTGGGCACGATTGGTGTTCCGTTGCCATAACCAGGATCGGTACCCCAAAAGTACTCCCCTTGTATAATCTCAACAAGTCCTTCCGTTACGGAAGCCTCGACATTGACCACACTTGTAAAAGTGGATCCCCATAGATTCTGGTTGTCTTTAAAACGGATATTGAATTTATGCAAACCAACACTTGGCAGGTTGATACCTGAAGCGGCAATTTTTTCGAAAGCACTGTTGAAATTACCATCGGTGGCAGCAATTGCAATACCATTGCCTGGTCCCGGATCGGTATCCCAAAAATATTCGGCTTGGGATATGGATACTTGCCCTTGCGTAAGGTTTGCTACAAAGAAGGCTACTAATATATAAAGTCGTTTTTTCATCTCTTTTTTATCGATACATTATTTAGAAAAACCAGAACCGGACACATTTAATGGTGTACCTGTTGTGATTCGTCTTGGAACGTTTAAATAATTTATTTGCGCTCTGTTACCGCTGTCGGCTGGCCAATAATTGCTCCAGCTGTTGGAACCCCCTCCGTTACCGGCATCATTTCGGGTCAAATCCAAATCGGTGTATTCTACGGCCGGTGAACCAGCGTTTACATTGGCACCGCTAACACTTTGATTGTTGGCGTTGATGGAAAAATTCCCCGGGGTATTCGACCCCTGATTGGCAACATTATTTAAAACAAAAGAAGATTGCGACATGTTATAATAAGCCGACACCGTTGCGTTGGTGTTGTAATTGTAGATCAGAAAATCACCACCAAGTGCCAATACATTATTGTAAACCGAAATGTTTCCGGTATTTCCAGTAGACAGGTTGATTGTAATACATTCCCCATATTGACCTCCGCCGCTGGTTCGTGTATCGGCAACATTATTGGTGATTTCATTGGTACTTCCGTTTTTCACACCCCAAATACTGATGGAACTTTGTGGAAGGAAGTTGTTTAAAATTTTAAACGTATAGTTTCTTTGGTAATTGGTAATTCCGTAATTCACAAGATTAGCGATGATTTCAACGTCATCCGTAGCCAAACTGGTATCGTCCGTATGGGTTACAAACAGCGACCCCAGAATATTACCGGTACATCTTCCATGTGATATAATCGTTTCGCTTTCTACCGTACATCCGGAAAGATTTGCCGTCGCATTGATCTGACCGGCATCGAAGAAATTCAGAATGGAATAGAACACGTTTAAAGTGGTTCGGCCGCCGGTTGTAGCACCGGAAATTGTTACACTGTTTGCAATGGCATTGTGAATGGTAACCACTCTTCCTGCAAGCGGCGTTATAACCACCGTTCCCTGCAATTTGTATTTTTGATAATTGGTTTCCGATACAAAAGTCAGCGACTTGTTGATCGTTATATTTTCAACATAAGCGGCATTGGCATTTTTGGGTTTGATAATGATCCGGTCGCCGTTTGTTGCGGCCGTAATGGCAGCACTCACGGTTGCATAGGCACCATTGGCTCCGTTTTCCCGAACATATAAATCGGCTGCTGAGGTGATGGTGCTAAACAAACCTGCGATGGCCATAAAAAGTAATTTTGTTTTCATTGCGCTTTTTTTAGGAATTGAATTTAAGTTGAAGGATAATCGGTTTTTAAAAAAGGTTACCATTATTTTTTCACCATTCATTGGAACATCGTGAGAAAATAATGGTAACGGGTATTGTTTTTATTTTTCCAGTTTCATCCAGAAGTAGTCGTTCCAACCTTCGATCAAACGTGTTGGATCAGTATTTTGAGCTCTGTCTTGTTCGGCAGATTGTACGATTCTTTTATCTTTTACAGAAAAACTATACTTTCTTGGTTTTGCTTCTCCTTCAATGGTTAGTTCCACTTTATAAGCACCGTCGGTAAGGTTTGCAAATTTGAATTCTCCCGGCTTGTCTACCAGTTTTAACGCACATCGGTATTCGTTCCATTTGGCTTGTTCTACCTGAGCTACGTTTGGAGCACCAGTGCCATATTGTTGTGCAAATGGTTTGTTGTCTTTTAACACTTTCACACTCCATTTTACACTTTTATTGGTTTTTCTACCATTGGCAGGATCGGGTTTGAATTCTTCGTGATTCAGATAATAGCCAAAAACCAGATTACCCGACTCATCATAATTCATATAGGCATAATTATTCCACGGACCACGGGTTACGTACATTTCGTTCATCGTAGCGTAAGGGTCGGAGTTCGTCAGTTTTTGAATTTCGAAGTTAAACGAGTAGAACATTTTGTCACCAGCAACAAAATCAAGTCGGTAGTCACCGGTACCCCATTTTTTGACATCAATCTCCGTTCCGCCAACCCATTCGCCATCGCGTTTGTATCGGCTGTCAGGTGTGTTGTACTTTATTTTTTTGCCATCGTCAAATTGTTGACGTCCGTCGTATTCGAAGTAGGTGATGTATTGATCCCCTTTATACACTTTAATTTTTAGAAATTCGGCCTGGTCATGGATGGTATTTACCTCAGCACCACTAGCGGTTTTGTTTGGAACAAAAGTAGCCGTATATCCGGAAAATCGGGTTAAACCGCCTGTTCCTATTGATGTTCCGTATAATAAGGAATTAAATGTAACGGCCGGAGTTTGTTTGTACATATTCCAGTCCAGTTTTAAAGAAGATGTTCCGCTGGAAGCACCACCTTTTTTTGCTTTTTTGGAAACTTTTTCACCGGTATTAACGGCTTCTTCGACTGTTTTTACCGTTTCGGCGGCATTGTTCGCCTGATTGGCCGTTTTCTGAATTTTACCCAAAAGCTGTGCATTGGAGCTGGTAATCGAACCCAACAATAGTCCAAGGATTACTAATTTCTGTTTCATTTTTTTCTGATTTTTGGTTGAACGCAAAACCTTTATTCGGAATTACGATGCAATATTAAATCAAAGAAAAATGAGAATTTTGATCAATGAATATCTGTTTGTTTTTAAAAGAAATTCGTAGCAATTGGAC
The DNA here is from genome assembly GCA_023446155.1 of Bacteroidota bacterium. GTDB lineage: Bacteria > Bacteroidota > Bacteroidia > Flavobacteriales > Flavobacteriaceae > Flavobacterium. Next base: position 244,425 of record JAEXIT010000020.1, on the reverse strand, counting down.
GAAAATTCGTTTTAGCGCCATTTAGACATGAAGGTTTTCCAGTAAAACCAGAAATTCTTCTTTTTTCCGAACAGAAAGCGGAATGGCCGTTTTGTTTTTCATGACCACCGTATTCCCGCCATCTGATTTAATGAAATGGTCGAAATAGGCCATATTGATCAAATGCGATTGGTGGGTTCGAAAGAAATTGTGCGGTGCGAGCATCGTTTCATATTCTTTCAGATTGGTCGAAACAATGAGTTTGGGCGCATTGATAAAATTAAAAGTGGTGTAGTTTTTATCCGATTCACAATGTACAATATCCTGAATGTTGACCGAATAAATCCGGTCGGCTGTTTTAAGAACCAGCTTTTGTAGGTTTTTGGGGCGCTCCAGATTGCTAAACAAATTGTTGAGTTTCATGTCAAAAATTTCCTTGCTTATCGATTCTTCCGCCTTTTTAACGGCTTCGACCAAATCGGTCGGATCCAGAGGTTTTAACAGGTAATCGATGGCCGAAAAACGAAAAGCACGGATTGCAAAATCTTCGTAGCCCGTAATGAAAATCACTTTAAAATGAATCGGTTGTAGTTTTTGAAGCATGTCAAATCCGGTTCCGTCGGGCATTTCTACGTCGAGGAAAACAATATCCGGCGCCAATTGCTTGATCAACGTTATTCCGGAAGCAACCGAATCGGCCTGGCCAATAATGGAAATATTAGGACAGTTCGATTTTATGGTAGCACAATTTTTCTTTCGGATGGTTTCAATATCGTCAATGACTACAGCTCGTAACATAGGTGATTAATTTTCGTAAATGTAAGGGATTTCGAAGAAAACTTTAGCACCAACAATATTGGTATCCTGATCCAGAATATTATCGGTTTGCACCAGGAAATCCTGATTTTTGGTATAGCCGATCAAACGCTCTTTGGTAATGGTCATTGCCAGCGATTTGTGATTGGTTAATTTTTTGTCGGTTTCAAAGCCTTTTCCGTTATCGGTTACTTCAAAGAATAGTTTGGCTTCCTTCAGATAAAAATGAATGGCAATCATACCGTCTTCCGACTTGTTACTTAAACCGTGTTTGATCGCATTTTCGATAAAAGGCTGTGTTAACATTGGCGGTAAAAAGATGGTGTCGGCATCAATCGCCTCTTCGATAGAAAGGGTATAGCTGAATTTATTGTTGTATAAAAGCTGCTGAATCGCCAAATAATTCTGCGTCATTTCAACCTCTTCCGCCAGCGAGATATAGTTTTCGTTGGAGTTCTCCAGAATCTGACGTGTTAGTTTTGAAAACTTACTCAAATAATCGACCGCTTCTTTGTCTTGTTTGTCCTGAATGAGTCCCTGAATGTTATCGATCGAATTAAAAATAAAATGCGGATTCATCTGGGTTACCAACAATTTCTGTTTGATCTGGTCTTTTTCGAGAATCGTAATCGCCTGTTTTTGTTTGGTATTCCGGTAATAAAAATAGCCTCCTAAAAGGAATAGTAAAAGCGCGCCTGAAAGTCCGATGAGCCAGTTATTTTTAACGGCTGTTTTCTTTTCGCCTTCGAGTTTGATGGCGGCGACTTTTTTGCCCTGAACTAATTTTTGATTCAGGGTTTTTTTCTCAAAATCATATTTTAGCTGTTGTTGTACCAGTTTGTTTCGGGAAGTTTCCAGCGCCGATTTCTTTTCGTTATCCAGCTTGATGGCCGATAATTTCTGTTGTTGTTCCAATTTAACAGCTGTTAATTTCTGTTGCTGCATGATTTTTTGCTGCAGTTCTTTTCTTTCGAAATCATATTTTAGCCGTTGTTGCGCCAGTTGGTTTTTTGACGCTTCCGTATTGCTCGAATCTTTTAGTACGATCCAGGCTTCATACATCTTAAGGGCCTTGTCGTATTGCCCGCTTTCTTTGTAGATTTTATACAATAGGTTACTCATACCGGTTCTGGCACCAATATTTTTTAATTTCGATCCTAAAGCATACGATTGTTCGCCATATTCAGCTGCTTTTGTATAATTTTTGGATTTGTGATAAACTCGGGCAGCATTCCCGTATACGCCCTGTCGGGAAAGGTCATCTTTGCATAAAGCCAATGCCTGATCCAGATAGATTTGTGCTTGAGCACGATCTCCCATGTCACTACTGGAATTGGCCAACTGTACCAATATGAGTGATTCTGACTGTGGGTCTTTGTTTGGTTTTATGATTTCGTAGGCTCTTAGATAGCTTTTATGCGCTTCCGGAAATTTTTTAAGACGGGTGTAGGCAACGCCTATATTGTTGTTGATCACGGCAATTTCATGTCGGTCACTGGTCCATAATTCCGATTCTGGAACGTCAAAATAAACCAGGGCTTTTTTTAAATAAACAATAGCTTTTTCCCAGTCTTCTTGCGCGATACAGGTTGAGCCAATTTCCTGATTTACATGTGAAATTCCCGATTCGTTTTCGATGCTTTCATAATATTTAAGGGCTTCAAAAAAGTTTTCAAATGTTTTGGGCCAATTGGCCAGTTTTCGATAATAGGTGCCTTTGCCAATCATGGCTGAGGCCATTTGTTTATAATCTTTAGATTCTTTCCAATATTTTATAGCCATATCGAAATGTTCCGGTGCTTTAGTATCGCCATCAAAGGTTTCTTTTTTGGCGATATTGTAATAAAACACTCCGGCCGCATACAAATATTCTTTCTTCATCTTCGGACTAGCATTGTCCATTTTGAGCCCTTTGGAAAAAACAGGAAGCAATTGGTTGTAATAAGCAATGTGTTGTTTGCTCCAGCCAATAGAGTTTTCCATTCCCCTATAAATAGTGTTCATGCGTACCAGATCGCTGGTTTTTGGATTGGCGAGAATATGATTTATGGAGTCAATAGTCTTATCCTGAGAATAACAAACCGAAGAAATAAAGAAAAATACAATTACGGTGGTCAGCCAAGTAGTTTTAAGCATAGCGGAATTTTGGAGGTTATAAATTCGGCGTTAAATGTAAGTAATAAAAAAATAACTTTTTTAGAAATGAAACACCAAATACACTGCTTTACCGTTAAGTATTTGTACGTAAATTTTTAAATAATTATTACGATGGACAACTTGTAAATGCAATGAAGATAACAAAAAACGACCCATTTGTTTTGGGTGTTAATTATCGTGAAAAAAAATGTTGTATTACGAATTTTCATTGTTATGCGACTAAATTGTTATAAATGGCTGCGAATTTTCATTTGTCCTTTTTGTTGTAAGAATAAACTTTATCTTTAGCATAAATAGATACGTATAACCTTAATTTATATCCCATTATAATGGATGCTACAAAACTAGAATTGATGCGCACCATAGGTGAAGCTTATAGCCCATATCTTGAAACCGGGAAAGCTTATCATAAGGACGTTATAAAAGGTACTTATGGAGGGCAAATCAGTGGTCTGTTTTATACCAAAGACGGTATAAAATACAATCATAATACGAACCTCACCGATAAAGAACGAAAAGCGCTAAATAAAGAATTACGCGAATTACGCGATAGTATAGATGAATTGGGCGACATTGCCGAGCTTGATGGGCTTTACAACGACCTGCCTGGAAATACACAGGTGCGGTTTACTTTTGTTAAGGACCAGCCGGTAGCAATGCAGGTGTATGGTGTGGCCGAGCTTATTTCGGGCCTAAAAGAAGAACTCATGGAAAATATCTTAAGGGTTACCGATCAGGGCGATTTTAAAAAAGCGGTCGGAACGGGCGATTTTGTAGCACAGGCTGATAAGATTAATATCGTGGGGGATTATAGTATTACGTTTGAAAACAAAACGTTTTCACTTTCTTCTTTTTACGGACTGGGACTTGACTTGTTGAATACGGCTCTTGATGAACAACTACAACGTTTTTGGTTCCATCTGGAAGATGATAAGATCACGTTACAAACCGAACCGGCATTTCCGGAACACGGTCTGTATCCCATTGCGGATGCCACTGTAGGTCTTGATCCGGCTTATGCCAAAAGAAAAGAAGCAACTGCCGAGGCCATTCGCCTACGTCACGAGTTTTTCAAGTCTCTGGGTACCCTGCACGACGAGATACTGTATCTGAACATTGGTGGTTTCCGCGATCGTAACTGGCCGGGATATAAATCGGGATCGATTGCAGCTAAATTCCGTGTCATTTATACCGAAAATTCAACGATTGTAATCACCGACGGCCTTTCGGATATTTATGCCGACCAGCATCAGGATAAGGAAATGCAGTACAATGGGACCGGAGCGGAATACTACCTTGAATTTGATAGCGTTTTACCGTTCTATAAAGTAAGAGACCATTACGCACTGGCTTTGCTGAACAGTGTAACACAGATAGCTTTGGGACATGGTAAGTTTAAGGAACTGATCGAAAAATTTGAATCGCTTACCCTACAGTTTAGCGATGCCGATGTGGAGACCTGGGTGATCCGGGATAATGATTCCAATGACAAGGCAAATACGTTCTTTAACAAGACTCAGTATGATGGCAAGAAGCCATTTGGTACGTTGTTGACGACAGGTTCGAAAAACCTGCCAAAACACATCCGTTTGAATATTGAAGATGTTGTGTTAATCAGCGTAAAACCGTTTGGAAAAGAGTGGTTTACTAAAGATAAACTTTTACACCCGGATGATGCGGTAAAAACAGCCGCGCGTATGAATATGATCAAAACATTTGAAGAAGACGGATCGTTTAATACTATACCGCTTTCGTATCTGTAATAATTTTAGCCACAATACAACATGAGCGATAACGACGAACAATACATTGCACATTACAATTTGAAACAACAAGCCATTGAAACGATTCTGGGACCTTCGGCAGATGTGATAGGCCATGCTATTATTCCTTTTAGGGTAATTGCAGGTATGACACTTGGAGCTGTAGACATGCATTATTTTCCAAATCATGTGGAAGGAACCGGATTTACTACGATGGAACTTATTCAGACCGACGGTACCGGTCCTGTGCCCAATACAAACGGAACCTATGAGTTGATTGCCTTTACAAAGCAAGCGTTTAATGATATCGACCAGGATCCGCCAACGGCATTCAATATGATGGAAAGACGTGTTTGCGAAAACTTTACCCAAATCGCAGGCGCGGCACAGAAAAAGGCTTTTAATCCGTATGAGATTTGTCAGATATCCGGAAGCGACGGTAAGCCGCGATATATCCTATTTGATATGTACCGGGAGTTTGAAGTGGAAGGTCACAAGCACCACCTGTTGCTTTGTATGGAAATTTTCGAAGAAGAGCTAACAGCCGTAGCGAATTTTGGTCATCAGGGTTTTCTTGAAATGTTGAAAATGATCAAAATTTACCCGTATAGCGATATGGACCGAAACTGGGTAGGGATGCGGAAATAATGCCGCTGAATTTAAAACGATACAACATGCAACAGGAACCTTTATTTATAACGGATATCACCATTGGAGACGAAATCCATCAGGCAAAAGTCTTCGGGAATGTAGACAAAACAACCAATTTTATTTATTATACCTTTCGATTAAACGACGGAAGGAGTATTATGATCTCCCAATATGATGGCGAGGAATGGCGAGTCGATTCAGCCGATAACGGTATGAATGACTTGGCACTGGCGGAACAGTTGGGGAAATTAATGAATAACGAATAGCCACAGCTAATTCTGAATTGATAAAAAAACGCCCGTATAACGGGCGTTTCTATTGTGTTTTACTATTGCTTTAGTAAGGCAATATTCTTGATGTGGAAAAGACTTGAAAATTTGCTTGCATCATGCCCCCATTCGTTCGGTTTGGAGAAGGTGATGGAAATAGAATCCACGGTAATATTTCTCCAAAGATCCGGATTGCTGAAATCCAGATTTCGATGTCCGTTAATGTGGTCAATCTTAAATAGACCCACTCTGGGATTGTCAAAAATAATGTCTTTAATACGCACCACTTTTCCGTGCATCTGACCCAGACTATATAGGGCAAGTACTTCCATACCATCCAACGAGTATTCGATCTCGTAATCGTCCGAAAGGATCAGTTTGCGTTGTTCTGGAGTAAAGGTAATTTCATCATCGTCGTCTTCTTCCAATGCGATAACATTGTTATAGATACTCTCTGGGATATCTTCCTCATGGTATTCCGGTTGTTGTTTAGGTTCGTTGTGATAAACGTCTACTTCTTGTGTAAGACTAGGGTCGAATAAATCCAATGTTTCCTTTACATCCACTTCTCCTTCAATAAAAAAGGTGATGCCATTTGCTTTGGCACTGGCAGGCGTTTCGCCACCCCATTCGGCCAATGCGGCAGGTACGTCCATATCGTTGATAAAAAAGGTGAAAGAAACTTCCCCTTCGGCTTCTATAACACATGGAAATTCATCGACAAATACACCATTGCGTTGTGTACTCGCACAATTTTCAGGGTTGCTGATGTCGGTTCCCAATACGATCTTTTCTTCTATACCGTTTACGGTACGTTTGGCATAAAAAGTACCTGTTGTCCCGATAATGGTCACGGCATCTTTACCGGCTTTTACATTTATAGTAGCTTTGATCATCGGATCGAAGTACGGCCAAGGGGTTTCCACCCGGGTATATTCCAGTTTTACGCCGGTGCCACCCACCATGCTTTTAATTTTGTCAAAAAATCCCATAATTATTTATAAAGTTTAGTTTCTTTTTTGTGATCTGAATCGTTCAGTTTCCGTGGTCGTTTTACCCCTATAAGTATTCTTATCGTTGATACTACAAAAATCAGATGTTTTTATGTTGTTTTATTCCGCTTTTTAAGACTATAAGCGGTATTTTTTGAATCAATTAAGCTAAAATAGTAATAAATATTATTTCTACAATACTGTGACAAAAAACTTATTGATTCTTTTGTGATTTGTTAAAATAGCCCGCTGATCTTAAAAATTTGTTATTCTTCAAGTTCGTTATTCGATGGCAAAGTACTACTTAATGACAAATTTGTGTCCGGAAATGATTATTCGTAGTGATGTAGTGAACGTTTGTATCCGATTGGGGAAAATTCGTTGTTTTACTTGGGTGATCATAACAGGATGTCCTAACCAATCCATTGCCGCGATAAGGTGTTTTTTTGCTTTATATTTGTGTGCAATCATTCAATCATTCAACCTGTTTAAAAATCAAATGAAACATTATTATCTTACATTTTTGTTGCTGTTTTCGGTGTATGGCTTTTCGCAAAACCGTCTACCCGTAATCAAGGCAAATACGAAACAAGCGTTTATAGCCGAAACCGGACAACCGGTAAAAAAGTGGTATCTTAATCCGAAGATTAAAATAGATGCCTTCACAACCAATAAGCTGGTAAAACCGGTGCTGGTAAAATTTAAAACGGATATCGATTCAATACAGCTTACCATTAAACCGGGACAGTACAAAGACTTTATAGTGCTGTTAAACGGAAAAGACTCCTGTTATACCCGAATTGAAAGTCCCGAGGTGAAAAATTTCAGACGTGTAAAACCGGAAGTTCACGATACAATTCCGTTTGCGATCAACAAACACAATACGAATTCGATCAAAGTGGTAGTGAACAAAACGGATACGTTAAACCTGAATTTCGATACCGGGGCTACCGAAGTGGTACTGATTGAAGCGGCCTTAAAAAATAAGGTGAAAAGTAAACTGGATCTGTATAATACATTTTATGATGTTAAAATAGGAAAGAAATCCTACCAATCGAAGGTATACGATATTCAGCTGGCCGGTCACGGAGTAGACGGTCTTTTGGGTTGGGATAATTTCGACGGTTATGTCGTGGAACTGAATTACGATAAAAAGATGATGGTAGTGCATTCAAAACTGCCAAAAGCTGTAAAACGGGATAAGACGATGGATAAGTTTAAAATGAAATATTTTAACAAGGTGTTTTATATCGAAAGCGAGATAACACAAGGTAAGGCTACGGTAAAGGATTGGTTTATGTTTGATACGGGATATCAAAAAACGGTGGTTCTGGACAATGATCTTTTAAACAAAGCGAAATTCCCGGTTTCGGAAATGACGGTAATCCGAACGGACACGCTGCAAGGGGTAATGAAAAATAAGATTCCGGTGGTGACGTCCAATCTGCAAAGTCTGAAAATAGGAAAATACGAATTGAAAAATGTACCGGCTCAGATTTTAACAACCAATAAGCCCGTACCCGGTGCCGATGTGCATATTTTTGGGAGTGATGTTTTAAAACGATTTAATACGTTTCTTGATTTCCAGGAAAATGTAGTGTATTTACAACCGAACCATTTGTATGAAGCCGGATATATTGAGAAAGCATCCTAAATAGTAACCACTATCACATTGAATTATAAAAACAAAAACGACTCACATCCGAGTCGTTTTTTTATTGCTAAAGTACTTGTTTAAGAAGGGACACGCTTCGTGTTAATTCGTCTTTTGAAGCCGAAGCAAATCCCAATCGGATCGAATTCGTTTTGTAGTCCGGATAATGATGTGTTTTTCCGTCCGATAGTAGCAAGCCTTTTCGGAGCGCTTTTTGAGCCAAAGATTCCAGATTGATCGTATCGGTAAATGTTGTCCAGACGGTCATGCCTCCTTCCGGAACGGTAAAAGTTGCCGCGTCGGATAATTCGTGGTTGAGTAAATTACAAAATAAATCCCGGCGTTCTTCGTAAATGGCAATGGCTTTTCGCGTATAGCGTTGTAATGTGCCGTCTTGTAAAATGGAGGCCATCGCATTGTCGAGCATATGATCACCCTGTCGGTCCAGTAAAATACGGATTTGTGCCAAATGGGCGATCACGTTTTCCGAACCAACGAGATAGCCCATCCGGAAAGCCGGTGAAAAACTTTTGCTAAAAGAACCACAATAGAGTACCATTCCGTTGTCATCGGCACTGGCTAAGGGTAATAACGGACGGTGTTTGTAATGGAAATCAAAATCATAGTCGTCTTCAAAAATGATAAAACCGTATTCATTGGCCAGTCGTAACAACTCCAGTCGCCGGTCGATGCGAAGGGAAACGGTGGTTGGATAATGATGGTGTGGTGTGACATAAACCATCCGTATTTGTTGCTTACGGCATATTTCTTTTAAGGCATCAACAACAATACCGTGTTCGTCAACCGGAATGCCGATATGTTGTGCTCCGGCATGAAGAAAATTGTGTTCGGCTCTTTTCCAGCCGGGTACACCCGAAACGACAACATCGCCGGGACGAATCAACGCGGTACAAACCAGATTGATGCCCATTAAGGTGCCTCGTACAGAAAGAATATTCTGAGCCGTGGTTTTTAAGCCGCGGGTTGTGTTGAGGTAATCCGATAAGGTTTCGCGGTAATAGTGTGGACCGGCCGGATCATTATAACTCCCAAACCGATGGTAAAGTCCGCCGCGCGTAAGTTGGTTCCGATAGGCGCGGTAGAGTTCTTTTAAGGGAGCAAGACTCGGATCGGGATAGCCGTCGTCCAGATGTAACTCCGGAATCGAGATGTCGGTAGCCTTGTCCGGGTAGTTTTGAAAGGGAATACTGAATCCGGCTTTTTTCATGGCGGGAGTATGGGAACTGCCGGTGAGTGTTTCGGGTTCATGGTCTACCAAATGGGCAGAGACAAAGGTACCCCGACCAACAAAGCTTTCGAGCCATCCCTGCATTTGCAGTTCTTCGTAGGCCTTGCCCGCGGTAATCCGGTTGATTTGTAATCGTCCGGCAAGATCCCTTGTGGATGGTAGTTTCTGACCCGAACGGAGTTTACCGGTTTTGATACCATCGAGTAAACTATCGGCCAGTTGTAGGTATACCGGACGTACTATTGAATGATCAAGTGTTATGTTTTCGAATATAGAATGGAGTAGTGGACTATTCATAATAATGATATTGGATTATAAAGGTAAGCCAATATCGTTTTAATTTTGTCCTGACAAAAAGATTAATTACAATGAAATATATAATACGGGAATGCAAAACAGGCGATTTGGACGCATTGGTGGTCTTATGTGCAAAACATGCCGATTACGAACGGGCGGAATATAACGCAGCTGGTAAAAAAGAAAAACTGGAAGCGGCTCTTTTTTCAGACGATAAAAAACTATACGGTATGGTGGTGGAAGTTGCCGGGGAAGTGGTTGGCTATGTGACGTATACATTTGATTTTTCCACCTGGGATGCGCAAAAGTTTATCTATCTGGATTGTTTGTATCTGGAAGATGCATATCGTAATTTTGGAATCGGTCAGGTTTTAATGGAAAAGGTGATCGAAATTGGAAAATCCGAAAACTGTGTTAACATGCAATGGCAAACGCCGGATTTTAATGAAAAAGCCATCCGTTTTTACAAACGTATCGGTGGCATCGGGAAAGAAAAAGTACGGTTTACAGTACCTTTATCAGTATACATAAAACAAGTAGTATGAAAAAGATAATGATTCGCAAAATCACACGTCAGGATGTGGAGGTGTGGCAAGCGTTGGCAAAAGAGACGTTTTTTGAGACGTTTTCGGATAGTAATTCCGCAGAAAATATGGAAAAATACCTGGAAGATAGTTTTAATATTCCAAGGTTAACAGCCGAATTAAGCGATCTGGATTCGCAGTTTTTTATGGCGTGGGATGAGGAAACAGCTGTCGGTTACCTGAAGTTGAATTCCGGAAAGGCACAAACCGAATTGCAAGACGATACGGCTCTTGAGATTGAACGTATTTATGTGAAAAGTAGTTACCACGGACAAAAAGTAGGACAGTTGCTATATGAAAAAGCGTTGGAAACGGCACAAAAAGAACAAAAGGCCTATGTTTGGTTAGCCGTATGGGAAGAAAATCATCGGGCGATTCGGTTTTATACCAAAAACGGATTTGTGGCTTTCGATAAGCATATTTTCAGATTGGGTAACGATGAACAAACCGATATTATGATGAAAAAAGTTTTGGATTAAGATCGTTCGATCCATTACAATCACATTATTGTAAAACCCTGCATTCGTGCGGGGTTTATGATATCCAGCCTGTTTTTTTGCGCCATTCGTTAAATTCGGTTTTCCGTTGATCATAGTCTTTGGGTGCTGACTGGTTTTCTACCGTGGCGCGTTGTTGTATCAGTTGGGTTTGTGTTTCAAGGCTGTTCAATCCGATAGCTTTTCGTCTTTGGTTGACTTTTTCTAAAGTGTCATATGGATTGGGTACCAATGTTCCCGTTTCATCCCAATCGAATTGTGTTCCGTAGCATTGCGGTTTCCCTTCGAATACAGCTATTCGGTCGGTGAGATAGGCGAGATGAAGCGCATCGGCTTTATTTTGACTCACGGCTTTTTCCAGCAATTCCCGACATTTTTTCATAAATTCCGGTTGCCCGATGGCGTGTTGTATAATCAACCATGCGGCTTCGCTGGCTTCCTGGCCTACTTTGTCCGGTGTTGGATATCCAATCCGGTCGATGATTTTATTTAGGGATGCTGCATTCCGGTTGTGCAGTTGTTCCATGGCTTTAGTATAACCCTCCGAAAGCACTCCCTTTTCGATAAGTTCCGCCCGAAGTTGTAAATCCTCTTTTTTCAGCGCAATAATTGTTGTGGCAATACTCGTGAAATCCATTATTAACAATATATAAATAAACAAAAGATGTTGTTGGTCGAAAGTAAGCTTTTAAATCGGATGTGAAAAGATTTGACCTATCGGAATTCCTAAAAAAAGGTTTTTGTTTGTAGATTTCAGAAGATATCCGAAAAATTATGAGGTGGTTTGGAGTAAAATGCTAATTTTGCGGAATACGCACTAAAGTTGTTAAACCTGAAAGTGTTTTTTAGAAGATAAACAACAAATAGATAGTGAAATTGCTATTTGTGCAAATAATAACAATACAGATTTTTAATAAGTAACGAAACGATTATGTCTGACGAAATGAAAACATGTCCGCAATGCGGATCGCCTTATGGGTATTACTTGAATGATTTAGCCTATGCCTGTCCGGAGTGTACACACGAATGGAATCCCGCCGATGTTGACGCACAGGATGTGCTGGTAATAAAAGATTCAAATGGGAATATTTTACAGGATGGCGATGCGGTTATTGTAATAAAAGACCTTCCGGTTAAAGGGGCTAAAGGGCCGATCAAAGCGGGAACCAAAGTGAAAAATATCCGTCTTACGGATGGGGATCATAATATCGATTGTAAAATCGATGGCTTTGGTGCGATGGCATTAAAGTCGGAATTTGTTCGAAAAGCATAAATGTCAAATTCAATTATAAAAAAGGACCTATCTCTAAAGTAGGTCCTTTTTTATTTGGAATCAGAAAGACTTAACGGCTTTCGGCGTATTTTTTAAAGTTGTTTAAAATAGCCTGCCATCCGTTTTGTTGCATTTCAATTGGATTTTGATTTTCAGGATCGAAGGCAATGGTCAGATCGGTTGCGTTTTCTTTTTCTTGGAAAGTAACAGTCACTTGTCGGCCGTCGGGCATGGTATACGTAAAATGATCCCCCTCGCGGATGGCATCATAAGTGGCTTCAAATTCAAAACCAAAACTACCGTCTTTGGCTTCCATTCGGGCGCTATAGGTACCGCCAACCTGCATGTCGTTTGACGCTTTCGGACAATGCCATGACGGATCGGCAAAGTTCCATTGGGTGATGTGTTCCGGCTGCGTATAGTAGTTCCAGACGTTGTTTTTATCAGCAGAAATAGTTGTGTTAATTGTGATTTTAGTAGCCATGTTTATCGGTTTAAGAGTAGTAGTAATTCATCCAGTTTTTCAAGTGTTGCAATCATGCCCGGTTCCATACCCATTTGGATTACGGTTTCCAGATCGGATAGCGATTTATAAGTTACGATGGTTTCCACCAAGGTGTTATCACCTTTGTCGGTAAAGGATACCAGCCAATCGGAACTCGGTAGGTCTTTGTTCAAATCGCCGGCTTCATTTGCAAAGGCATCCCAGGCCGTATAATAATCGATCGGTTTGATTTTCTGATAGGCCATCCAGTTCCAATACTCGGTGCCGTTAGGTTCGATCATAGCATAATGCCAATGTCCCCCTTCGCTAAAATCCATGGTTTTGGTTTTGGTGGTTAACGGTTTTGGTGCAAACCATTGGTCCAATAATTCTCTTTGGGTATAACAATCCCAAACCAACTGACGGTGAGCCTTAAACTCCCGTCGAATCGTTAGTGTGTTCTTGACCTTGTCGGCAAGGAAGTCAAATTGCAGGTTGTGTTTCATTTTTGTTGGTTTTTAAGGTGGTCTAATAGGTTGTCGAGTTGTTCGAAGCGGCTTTCCCAAATCGTACGGAATTGCTCCAGCCATTGATCAATTTCTTTCATTTTGTCGATTTCAAGCTGATAATAGATTTCCCGCCCCTGTTGTTGTTGTTTTAGCAGTTGACACTCGGACAATATTTTCAGATGTTTGGAAACCGCTTGCCGGGTGGTGTTAAAATGTTCGGCTATGGCATTAGGGGTCATCGCTTGTACGGCAATTAAGGCCAGTATGGCGCGTCGGGTTGGGTCGGCAATGGCTTGAAATATATCGCGTCGCATAATCGTTATTTTTTTATATGAAACCAATCAGTTGCAAATATATGCGAAACTATTTGGTTGCGCAAATAATTTAGATAAAAAGCGAAGGGTATGAAAAAACCAGCTGGTTTTGTGAGCTGGTTTTGGGGATTTATGATGAAAATAGAGTGGTGTTTAGATTCTGTTGGTCTCTTCGTTGAGTGAAGCGGCTTTGATCGATTTGGTTTTTCCATTACCAAAATAGTAGGTCGCCTGTAGGAAGAAGCGTCGGGTTTCCCATCGGTTGGTCCAGTCGGTAGACACATTCGGAAGTTGGGTCACATGATGGTAGAAACTTTTTTTCAGAATGTTGGTACAGCCACCAGATAGTTGCAGTGTTTTGTTGAATAGGTTCTTTTTGGCTGTTATACTAAAATCACCAATGGCTTTCGAATAGCCGTTAGGTGTGGTGGAACGACCGGCATAAAATCCGTTTAGGTTGAGTGTCCAGTCTTTAAAAGTGAAGTTTTCGTAGATGTTGATCTCATGTCGGAATCCATTCCCCTGATATAAAAAACCCGGAATTGTTGAGGATTCACTTTCGTAAGTGCCTTCAAGATTAAATTGCATCGACCACCATGGTGTGGGTTGATAAGGAAGGGTGGCCGAAATTCCAAGTTTTTTACCGGTTGCGGCATTGGCTTTGTAATTGAGATTGTAGTTTTGGTCCGGTTGATAGGCAATCACATCGGTAAAGCCATTGTCGTAAAAATAACCGTATAAGCTTAGATTGAGGGTACTTTTATAGATATAGCTCAGTTGGAAACTGTGGTAATATTCCGGTTTTAAAGCCGGATTTCCTTTCTGAAGGGTATACGCATCCAGGTATAAATAATACGGATTAAGCGATAAATAACCCGGTCGGCCAATACGACGACTATAACTGAATTGGTATTGGTTGTTGTCTTTTTTATAGTTGATGGAGACCGATGGGAAGAGGTTGGTGTAACGGTTCGAATTGGATTGATGATTGATGGGAGAGTGGGCTTCATATTGGAAATATTCGGCACGAAGTCCGGCCATAAAATTCCATTTGCCTAGCGTAAGGTCGATTTGTGCATAGGCGGAGGTAAGGTGTTCTTTATAGGTAAAATTATTGATCAAAAGACTATCGGGGATTATCGATAAGCTGCTATTATTGGTGTCATATCCGTTATAGTAATCCATGTTGATATACGAATATTTAAGGCCGCTTTCCAGATATAGTTTTTTTGTTAACCGCTGACGAAGGTCGGCTTGAGTGGTAAGAATGGTATACTTGGTCGAATTGCTACCGTTGAGCTGCATATAGGAAGCATCGGGGTAATCATTACGCTGAAAACCGGACGAAGAGGTGGTGTAGCGCGCCAAATTCGCCTGTACATCCAGTTTGGTAGTAGTGCTATCGGTTACAAAACTGTAAAAAGCATTTCCAGTGAATCGTTCGGTGGGTTTTTTATCATTTTTAGTTAGGTTTACGGTAGTCACAGGAGCGTCATTTAGAAATTCGTAGGTCGCACCATAGGTGTTTTCGTCAGCATCAGAACGAGAATATTGCCAATCGGTACTGATCAGTTGTCTGTCACTAAGTTTGCGTTCTACGGCAAGGTTCAGGCTTTTGGTAACGGTTTCCGGTCGCCATTTGTTATATTGATCAATAACACGATTGCCTTCCGGTACGATGATGTCTTGTCGGATATGACGGTGGTTAACAGAGTTGCCTTTGTAATAGGATGCATTTCCATTGATATTCCATAACGAATCACTGTAATAAAGCCGACTACCGTATTGGTGTTTAAAATAGTCCCCATAAGAAGCCCAGGCATAGGCGTTTCCGTTTAGCTTTTTTTCTTTTTTTCGCTTTAAAATAATGTTGATAATTCCCGCGGTTCCGGAGGCATCATAACGCGCCGAGGGTTGTGCGATGATTTCAACCGATGCGATGTCGTCACCTTGCAACGATCGGATGTATTCGCGGAGTGCGTCGCCCTGAAGGGGGCTTTTCTTCCCGTTGATCATAATCTGAATGTCGCCATTTCCGCGAAAGAGTACGTTTTCGTCTTTATCGAGTTGAATCCCGGGAACCTGACGTAGGGTTTCGAGTCCGTTGTTGCCCAATCCGATGCCGGCCATGCCAATGTTGAAAATCATTTTGTCGCCTTTCATGGTAATGGCATTTTGTTTCGCCTTAACGATTACTTCGTTTAAGGTGGTATTGACAGCCGGTTGCAGAATGGCTTTTATTCGAAGTGGAAAATCCCGGGCGGCTATTTTTTGATTATAGTCGGTGTAGCCCATATAGCGTATGGTAAGTGTACCGCTATAAAAGGTTTCGGAGACATCGAGGCTAAAGTTTCCACGATCGTCGGTAAGTGCCGATATGCTGTTTTTTTGTAAGGTGTCGGTTACGATTACCGAAGCATAGGGAAGGGAGTCACCTTTGGCGTCGGATGCATTTCCGGTAATTTTTTGGGCGGATACAACAAAAGAGGTAAGTAAGAGGATTACTAAAAAGAGACATGATTTCATAGGCTGATTTTTATAGTACAAGAGTACGACGCTTCGAATAGGCAATTTTCTAAAAAGGATAAAGCAGCAGTATTGTCGTATAAACCGACTATTATGACCGATAAAAAATTTGATTGTATGAAACGGGTGGTTTGTATCGGATTTTCCGGGTTTTGTCTGCGATCATTTTTGGGCTATTGGTAAAAGCCATACTTTAGCGGTATGTCTAAAAAAAGAGAAATACAGTACCATATTGTCTTTTGGGTGGTGGTCATGCTTTTGGATCATTTGCTGGAAGATATTATGAAAGATCGCAATAATGCTTTTTTCTGGAAAGCCCTCCAGGGAACTGGCTTTACGTTGCTGCAAATGGTGATTTTTTATCTGAATTATTTATGGATCTGTCCGAAGACAATTCCGTACAAAAAATGGAAATGGTTCGCCGTATGGCAGTTGGGATTGTTTTTCTTGTTTCCGGCCTTGCGTTTTATAGTCGAAGAAGTGATCATTTATCGTATTACCGGGAATCATAATTATGTGATGGAAGCAGTAACGGTAGCCTATTATGTGTACGATAATTCGTATTATGTGATACGAACTTTGTTATTGAGTATTGTCGGCTATTTTCTGAAATACCTGTGGACGACGAATGAAAAGATGAACCGTTTGCAGTTGGAAAAAAAACAGGCCGAATTACAGGTGCTTAAAAACCAGCTGAGTCCGCATTTTTTGTTTAATACGCTGAATAGCTTTTATTCGGATTTGTATGATACGCAGCCTAAAGTGGCCGAAGATATTATGAAATTGTCGGAGATGTTGCGTTATGTGACCTATGAAAATGAAAATGATAGCGTAAAGCTTCGCGATGAGGTGGTGTTTTTAGAACATTATATTGCGCTGTTTCAACGGCGTTTTGACGGGGCAATTCCGGTGCGATATCACTTTCCTGAAGATTTAAAAGAGTACCGTATTCCATCGTTGCTCCTGATTCATTTTGTGGAAAATGCCTTTAAACATGGAGTATTGGACGATCCAAACCATCCGATTGTATTTGATTTTACAATACAAAACGACCGACTGATTTTCCGGGCGTCTAATAGCTATCGTACGAGTCAGCATTATGATATAAGTGGCATCGGACAAAAAAATATCGTACAACGACTTGCGATTCTGTTTCCGGATAATCATAGTTTAGTGGTCGATCAAAAAGAAAATAGTTATACTGTCGTTTTAAATATCCCTTTGTTATGATACAGCCTTTAACCTGTATAATTGTAGATGACGAACCACCGGCAATACGATTACTTCATAAATATGTGGAGCAGTTACCCGGATTGGAATGTATCGGAACCGCAGCCCGTGCCGTGGAGGCTTTACACCTAATCGAACAACAACTACCCGATATTGTGTTTCTGGATATTCAGATGCCGGATCTTACGGGTTTACAGCTTTCGGCCATTGTAAAAGGAAAGGTGAAAGTTGTGTTTACAACTGCTTATCCGCAATTTGCCGTGGAAGGTTTCGAACAGGATGCAGTCGATTACCTGTTAAAACCGGTGGCGTTTAATCGGTTTATCGGCGCTGTGGAAAAAGTGCGGAAAATTTCGGATGTATCGAAGTCAAAGCCGGTCGCTGATACGATACAGGAGGATTACTTTTTTATCAAAACGGATGGTAAGAATCGGTATAAACGGGTTCTGATCAATGCTATTTACTATATCGAAAGTATTAAAAATTATGTGGTGATTCATACCGGCGACGAGCAGGTGATTACCTATAATACGTTAAAACATTTCGAAGAGCATTTACCGAGAGATCGGTTTGTGAAAATACATAAGTCTTATATGGTGGCACTCGGAAAAATAGAGAAAACGGACACGAATGAGGTTTGGGTTTTAAATAAAAGTTTGCCACTAGGCGACACCTATAAAACAGATTTCTTTAAACGAGTACAACAGTTTCTACTTTGATTTGCTGCTGGCTGCTACACCTGACAGGTTTCCGAAACCTGTCAGGTGTGAGTAGCTTACGGTCCCAAAGCATCCCATATCTGGTAAAACACCTGATTCCCTTCTTGAGTCGAAAAATTGGTGTTAAACATCATGATGCGCCCGACGTTGGTTTTTGGATCAAAAAACAACATCGCCATTACGCCGGGATCACCTCCGGTATGACCAATATAACCGGTATAGCCGAAACCGATAAAAATTCCGGTATTGTACGACTCGCTATACGGATTCTGCATATTGCGCTCGGTAAAATGCTCGGCCGATAATTGCGGTTTAAAGAATTCGCGATAACTGTCGCGGGACAAGATTTTCCCGTTGCCATTATAACCACGGATCAACTCCTGTAAATAGAAACTCAGATCATTTATTGTGGTCATAAAGCCACCATCCGGATACGAACTCATACTGTAATAGGGAAGTAGTGTTTCCGGATTCTGATAGTAGCGCGACAAACGCGATGTATCTATGGCGTCGAATTTCCAACCGGAATCCTTTAGTTGTAGCGGATCAAGGATGTGTTTTTGGGTAAAAACATCAAAAGGTTCCCCGGTGGCGCGTTCGATAATATAAGCGGCCAATGTCGTTCCGGTATTGGAGTATTCATAGTGTGCGCCCGGTGCTTTGTTTGAAAAAGTATCCGCGTTGCGCCATTTTCCATTTGCAGCTAGCATTTCTTTTGTGAAAACAGCCAATCCTACGGCCGAATCCGCTGGGTTTAGTACTTGGGTGTCGTCGAATACCAATGGCAAGCCGTTTAGGAGCTGATCGGGTTTCAGATAATAATTTTTACGGAGATAATTTTCATTGTCCAGGATGGTCGAAGTATGCGTAGCCAAATGACGGATGGTAATGGAAGTATTTGGGAAATAAGGGTTGATCACTTCAAAAGGAAGATAGGAATTAATCGGATCGTCCAAGCGGAGTTTGCCGAGTTCCTGTGCTTTTAGTAACGCTATACCAACCAGTGTTTTGGAAACGGATGCAATACTTTGTATGGTGGTTTGGGTATACGCCTTTTGGGTTGATCGGTTGGCATATCCGAATCCGTTTTTATAACGTACCCCTTGTTGATCTACGATCGCAACACCAAATCCGTTAAAATAACCTTTGTTATAAAGTTGCTGTAACCGATCGGTAAGGGAATCCTTCGCGGACTTATGATTAACAGTCATCGTGTTTTTTTTCGGAGCCGAACAGGAAACCGCAAACAGAATGATTGTTGTTAGGAGGATGATTGTTTTTTTCAAAAGGTGAAATATCAGGTTTTTACGAAGTTACGAAATAGTTTTACACGTCACACCTGACAGGTTTCTAAAACCTGTCAGGTGTGACGTGTTAGTTCTCGTAATTCGCCTCGATTTCCTCTAATGCGGTAATAATACTTTCGGTTTTGGCGTGTTCTTTTCGGATTTGTCTTTTGCCAATTACAAAATAGGCGATAAGCATCCAGGCAACATATAAAGTCAGGAAAATGATTTTGTAGGTCATGGATAAGGGTGCGGCTACTTCGATTGAATAAAGTCCAAAAGCAATGTTCATCACAATATAATAGATAAGGGTATACAACGTATTTACTTTTTGTTGAAAACTATAGAATTGTGTGATCTGTTGTATGGCGGTTTTGGGTGATGCGGTGAGATCGGTTTTTTGGAGTTTGCGAATCATGAGTAATCGCAAAAAGGAATATCCAAATATCGCAGCAAATATCAGTCCGATACCAATAAAAGTTGTTGCCATTTTAAAAGGGAACGAGCTTACCAACCAGGCTAGAAATACCACGGTTAGCATTAAAATAATAACCTGAATGCCAATTTTTCGGGTCATGGATTGTTGTTCTTTTTTCGCTTTGTTGATGATAACCGTAACATCAGGAAGCGCACCGGTACTTTGTTGTTGCCAGATTTCTTTTAGATTGTCAAACGCTTTCATATTTACTGTAAATAGTATTTAATTGTTGTTTTATCCGGTGTATTTTTACGCGTAAGTTGCCTTCTGTGATTCCGGTTGCCGCGGCGATTTCGGAATAGGGAAGGTCTTCCAATAGCATTGTAATGATCAAACGATCGGATTCGTTAAGCTCGCGGATGCATTTGTACAATAGCTGAATTTGTTGTTCTTTTTCGTTACTGTCATCGTGGGAGATTGTTGCCAGTTCGGGTTTGAGTTCGTCGGTTTGTTTGTTTTTTTGCGAACGGATATGATACAGGCAGGTATTTACCGCAATCCGATAGATCCAGGTGCTAATCTGCGATTCGCCCCGGAATTTGTCCTGATTTTGCCAGATCCGGATAAATACTTCCTGTAGCAGGTCGTCGGCTTCCATATGGTTTCCGGTATAACCCAAACAAATCCGGTGTATTTTGACCGAGTAGGTTGCGTATAATTCCCGAAATTGACGGTCTTGCTGTTGTTCTGTCGACACGCTTATTTCTGATTTAAAAAGTTGTCAATTGCACTGTAAAACCATTCCGGCGCATCATACATGATAAAATGCTTGCTATCGGCGACTGTAATGGTTTTGTTTTTTAAAGCAGCATATTGTTCGTTATAGATTTTTTCGCTGTTTTCTTTGGTGTTAAAGATACTCGTTAAAATCAATACCGGACTTTTGATTTTTGCAATATCCGATCGAAGGTCCGTTAGCGACATTTCCACAATGGTCGATCCCAAAGTTGTACGATCGCTTGCAAAACTCCATTCGGCGATTTGCTTGGCTCTAAGGGTATCGCGCACCTGATAGCCCATCATTCGGGTCATATTGGTAACATAGTTCTCGTTCGGAATGGCTTTGAAATTATTGATCACGGCTTCTTTGTTAAAACGCGGATCGTCTTTTATAGCAGCTACGGTTGTTTCGGGTTTGGTTAGTGCCGAAATAAACGGAACGCCGTCCACACAAATAATTTTTCCAAAAAGATCCGGTTGGGAACTGCTTACCCATAGGGCCATAAAGGCGCCCAAACTATGACCGATGAGCATCGGTTTTTTTAATTGGTTGGTTTTGACATATTGAATTAGTTGATCATGCACGGTTTGTAATACCGGATCTTGAATTGGTTTTACACCCGCAAAACCCGCCAACGTAAGGATGTGTAATTGGTAGTTGTTTTTTAAATGATCGGCGGTTTCGTTCCAAACGGCGCCGCTACAGGAATAACCCGGAATAAGGAGTATCGGTTGTCCTTTTCCAATCACCTTTACGTCAAATGCCTGTTGTTGTGCAAAGCTAAATGTCAGATTGAAAAGGAGGAATAAAGTAAGAATAGCATTTTTCATAATCACTGCGTTTTTAAGATTTGTTTTCTTTTGATGCAGTTGTGATGCGATTGTTACAAACGGCTATAAAAAAAATCGCTGCATTTTTTGCAGCGATCGTTTTATAATAGTTCCAATGTTCGTTCAAGAGCCATTCCACGGGAGCCTTTTATTAATATAGTATGGGCTTTTGGGATGTCGTTTTGAAACGAATGGGTAAAATCTTCAAAACTCGAAAAGAAATGCAAATGCGGTTGGTCGACTTTTGATGCGAAGAAATCTTTACCGATAAAATAGGTTTTGATTTCCGGCGTACGACTCACCAGCGAAACGATGTTTTGGTGTTCTTTCAGGCTTTCGGTTCCTAATTCGAACATGTCACCTAAAATGGCAATTTTCGATCCGTCTTCGAGTTGTGCAAAGTTTTCCAATGCTGCGGTCATGCTGCTTGGATTGGCATTATAGGCATCCAGAATAATATGGTTTCCGTTTTTCTCGATGAGCTGCGAACGGTTGTTACTCGGAATATAGTTTTCGATGGCTGCTTTGATCGCATCCGTCGGAACATTAAAATATTTTCCGATACTGATGGCAGCATTGATATTGTTGGCATTGTAAATTCCGATCAGATGCGATTGTATCGTTGTATTTTCAATACCAATTGTAACCATCGGATTGGCCGAAACGGATTGAATGGTCACATCGCTATTCTCCTTTTGTGAAAAGGTATAGCGGGTAATATTTTTTGTTTTTTCATCCTGAATTGGATCATCCAGATTGACAAAAGCAGTTTTTTCGTGTTTTTCCAGGTATTGGTACAACTCACTTTTTCCTTTGATCACACCTTCCGTTCCGCCGAAACCTTCCAGGTGGGCTTTTCCGAAATTGGTGATATAACCGAAGTCCGGTTGTGCGATACGACACAACATTTCGATTTCCTTCTGATGGTTGGCGCCCATTTCCACGATACCGATGTCGGTATCTTCGTTAAAGGATAAAAGCGTAAGCGGAACACCAATATGGTTGTTAAGGTTGCCAACGGTGGCTTTGGTGTTGTATTGTTGTGATAGTACCGTGTTGATGAGCTCCTTTGTGGTGGTTTTGCCATTACTGCCGGTAAGTGCAATAATAGGCAAGCCCAATTGGATGCGGTGGTAGTTGGCTAATCCCTGAAGTGCTCTCAGGCTATCGGGAACCAAAAGCATTTTGTTTTCGTCTGTCAGGTATTTTTTATCGTCAATTACAACAAATAAGGCACCTTTTGTTAGGGCTTCGGCTGCAAAGGTATTCGCGTCGAAGTTGTCGCCTTTAAGGGCGAAAAACAACGAATTGGGTTCTATTTTTCGGGTGTCGGTGCAAATGCTGGAACATTGCAAAAAACACTGGTAAAGTTCTTCTATTTTCATGTGGTGAAAGTACTAAAAAAATAAAAGCCCTAAAATAGTTTAGGGCTTTTAAAGTATGTATGAAAATTTTAATTATCCTCTGGCTTTTTTCTTACCTGATTTAGGACCTACTTTCGACATTGCACATCGGAATCCGATATAGTCGGTAGCCATATCCTGCGGGTAATATCTTCTTGAAGCAGGATCCAACCAGTACGCTCTGTCTCTCCAAGATCCACCTTTGTAAACTCTACTGTCGTCGTTTACTAAAGTTGTTCTCTTGTCTGAGTGGTCGTATTTACGAACAAGATTTCCAAGACTGTCTTTGGTTACAGAGTGTTTCGGTGAATCGTACATTCTGTTTTTGTCGTCTTTTTTCTCATCTGTTCCTTCTTCTTCATTTCCGAAGTTGTAGAAACGAGTTGATTGTTTATCACCATCTCTGTAGTTTCTGTTATCACTCTTAGAGAAGTTTTGTCTTAAATAGGTTTCGTTGTCGTCGATAGCTACCTGAGCAATTTGTCCAGGGAAGTTACGGGCTACGATTCTACCGTTACTTAGCGTGTCATACGCTATGTTTTCAGTAGTAACCATTTCCACTTTACCGTCTTCACCGATTTTGTTTTTCATATAGATGTTACCTCTATAGTAGTTGAAGTCATTCGCTTCATCATCAACAATAGGTCTGTACACATCGGCAACCCACTCCGCTACGTTACCAGCCATGTCGTATAAACCGAAATCATTTGGCGGGTATTTTTTAACTTCGTTAGTGATGTCAGCACCATCGTCAGACCATCCGGCAATTCCTCCGTAGTCTCCTTTTCCTTGTTTGAAGTTCGCTAACTGGTCACCTCTGTATTGTCTTTTTCCAGAACGAGTGTACTGTCCGCTCCAAGGGTATTTTTTCTTCCCTTTGTAGGTGTTGTACTCACGGATTCCTCCTAATGCAACAGCGGCATATTCCCACTCAGCTTCAGTCGGTAGTCTGTATTCCGGTAAGATGATACCTGACGTTCTTTGGGCGTAAACGTTTTTCGCATCTTCTTTTGCGGCTAATTTATTACGTTGTCCTTTGTAAACAAGCTCTTCGTTTCCTCCATATGTTGATGTAGGGGACGCTAAATACGATTCCGTGCTAAAAGTGCTCTCTGCTTTTACTTCCGTAATTTTAGAGTCTTTTTTCAGGTATCCTTCGCGCTCCAGAATGGCCTCATTCACACGGTCTGTTCTCCATTTGCTAAACTCAACTGCCTGAATCCAGTTTACACCAACTACAGGGTAGTTCGCATAAGCAGGGTGTCTAAGGTAGTTATTGGTCATTGTTTCGTTATATCCTAAACGATTTCTCCATACCAAAGTATCCGGTAACGCACCAACATAAATGTTTTTGTAGTTCTCGTCTGTCGGTGGGAAAATGGTTTTTAACCAGAATAGGTACTCCGTATACATAAAGTTCGTTACCTCGGTTTCATCCATGTAAAACGACTGTACGTGTTGTTGGTTTGGAGTGTTGTTCCAATCGTGCATTGGGTCATCTTGCACTTTACCCATAGTGAATGTTCCACCTTCTACGGCAACCATTCCAGGAGGGGTTTCTTGCTTTTTGTACTTCGCATTGTATTGGAAACCACCTTTCTTATCGTTGATTTTCCAACCAGTAGCTGCAGAAGTTCCTTTTGACCCCGATTTTTTACTACAACTAGTAAAACCAATCGATAGCGATAATGCTGCCATCAATTGTAAAGCCATAATTCTGTTGATTTTCATACTTTCAGTTAGGTATAATTTTAGTGCCGCAATATAATCATTAACCATTAAATGGCAACAATTTTTTTGTGATTTATTAAAACTTATTGTAAATTTTTGTTAAATCTAATATAAAGAACGCCAGTTGTATTCGGATATTGTGTAAGGGACCTTTTAATTTATATGTAGTATGAAATTAGTTTTTCCAAAAAATATTTTTTCTCTTTGTAATATCTCTGGATTTAATACGTTTTGATGTTGATGAAAAAATATATACTCTTTATCTTTTTGTTTATAAGTCTGCTATCGTTCGCACAGCAGAAAGAGCATATCGTAATTGAATGGAAACCGGCTGCAGGAATACAGTACGAAACGGTTAATTATAAGGTGCCACAGTTTGCAGCTGAAAATTTTGAGTTTAATGCCGATCTGAAGAGTGTGCGTTTTAAAAAAGCGATTCCGATTAATGGCGCTGTCGATACCAAATCACTGAAGATTTC
This sequence comes from Bacteroidota bacterium, assembly GCA_023446155.1. Lineage (GTDB taxonomy): Bacteria > Bacteroidota > Bacteroidia > Flavobacteriales > Flavobacteriaceae > Flavobacterium. The sequence goes on along the minus strand of JAEXIT010000020.1, from coordinate 219,534 downwards.
GAATGTGGTTTACGAATCTGTTAGTCGCGCCGATCTTAATGACCTTTCGGTGGCGGCTTTACCCGATAAGCTTAACGAAAGACTGGAGTATTTTATCGCCAGAGACGAGCAAAAAGCAGTGTTGGTTTTTTCACCTATTATTAAGGTAGGGGAAACATTTAAAAGGGTGGTGTCGTTGGATGCCGAATTTTCCAATGGGGCTTCATCCCGAATAGCAACGCAAAACCAAAATGTCGCAGCAGTTACAAATTCCGTATTGGCTTCCGGTGATTTCTATCGTTTTTATGTCGAAAAATCAGGGGTTTATAAAATATCAAGAGCGTTTTTACAGCAGTTGGGGATGAATACCGGTGTCGATCCGCGGACGATTAAGATCTATGGGAACGGCGGACGGATGTTGCCATTGTTGAATAGTACACCTTATCCGGACGACCTTGAGGAAAATGCGATTCAGGTAATCGGAGAGGGTGATGGTGATTTCGGAGAATACGATTATATTATATTTTATGCCGAAGGCCCGGAAGGTTGGAATAAAGAGAGTCTTACGAATGTGAATCTGTTTGCAGATCGTTCCTACTATTATGTTACAACAAAAGGAGGTCCGGGTAAACGGATCAATGCGAATGTCCAGCCGACGGCGCCGACAACTGTGACCTATAGTCAGTTTGACGATTATCAGTTTCACGAAGTGGATAAGGTAAATATCGGCCGACTAGGGCGCAAATGGTTTGGAGAAATGTTCGTGATTGAAAACGAGCAGACGTTTAAATTTCAGATTCCTAATATTGTGACTTCCGTGCCGGTGAAAATCCGGGTAAACATGGCATCGGCTTCCTATGGGAATTCCTCCTTTCAGGTAAAAGCAAACGAGCAAAGTATCGGAACGGCGGCATTTAATGCACTGAGCCCGGATGTGCATGTGGCGGCTTATGAAACCCTGCTCGAAAATACATTTGCAACTACATCCGGCGATATAGCGGTAAAACTGACCTACGATAATGGAGGGGTTCCTTCATCGAATGGTTATCTGGATTATATTGCGTTGGAATCGCAACGACAACTGTCGGGTTACGGAAAGCAATTTTTGTTTTATAGAAATGATGCGGCTAATAATATAGGGGTCGCAGAATATGCTCTCTCTAATGCAGCCGGAATTGGTCAGGTTTGGGATGTGACCGATATTTATAATGTGACCAAATTCGAAAATCAGGGACAGGCTACGTTTTCGTTTAAAGCCAATCTGGGGGAAGTTCGCAAATATGTGGCGGTCGATTATAATGATTTGTATTCGCCGCTGAATGATGGTGCGGGACGTATCGCCAATCAGGATTTAAAAGGAACGATTTTTAAAAACCAACAGGGTGAATTTCAGGATATCGATTATCTGATCATAACACCGGCTTCTTTAAACGGTCAGGCGGAACGGTTGGCAAATTACCACCGTAATAACTCCGGACTAAATACAAAAGTGGTGAATCTCGAAAATATCTATCAGGAGTTCTCGTCCGGAAAGCAGGATATTGCGGCCATCCGGAATTTTATTAAATATGTTTACTGGAATGCGTCAACTCCAACAAGAAGGGTGCGGTATGTGAATATGTTTGGGGATGCTTCTTTTGATTATAAAAACAGAATTCCAAACAATACGAATATAGTACCTGTGTTTCATGGGTTAAATCCAAGTGATCCGAAGGTGAATAATTCGCAGAATTTCTCAGCTTATGCAACATTTATGTCGGATGATTTTTATGTGTTGATGGATCCGACCGAAGGACCAATGACAACAACGGCCGGTTTGGATATTGCGGTGGGACGAATGTTGGTGAGTTCTGGTCAGCAGGCAGCCGACATGGTGACCAAAGCATTGGAGTATTTTGACGAACGATCGTATGGCAGATGGCGTAATAATTATGTGTTGATTTCGGATGATGCCGATAATACTACCGATGCTACGTTGCAATTTGACCTGGATAAACTGGGGGATGAATTGTATAAGGAAAAGCCGTTTGTAAACGTGAAAAAAATCCATACAGATTCCTATATGCAGGAAGTAGCTGCCGGAGGGGAGCGCTATCCGAAAGCAAGATTGGATATATTGGAGGCTTTTGCGCAGGGAGCTTTGGCGGTGAATTATTTCGGTCACGGAGGGGAAGATGGTTTGGCAACCGAACGTATTTTTGATAAAGCCGATGCGCAGAATCTTACAAATCGTTTCCGTTATCCGTTGTTTATTACCATTACCTGTGAGTTTACCCGTTTTGATAATCCTTATCGCCCAACGGGAGGGGAATATATGTATTGGAATACGGCCGGCGGAGCGGTGGCTTTGGTGGCAACAACCCGGGAAATCGGAATTACCACCGGATTGAATATGAATAAATCGTTGAGTAAATATTTGTATTCCTTTGGGTCGGATGTGTACGATACGATGGCGGAAGCACTTCGCAAAACGAAAAATGAAAACCTGACGGAAAACCGAAATGTGGTCTTTTTTATTGGGGATCCGGCGATGAAGCTGGCGATACCCAAACCTAAAATCCGACTTACAAAAGTAAACGATGTTCCGATAGCGCAGTTTAATGATGTATTGCAGGCGCTTTCGTATGTGAAGTTGGCTGGTGAGGTGACCGATGAAATCGGGAATCCATTGCCTTCCTATACGGGTGATCTGGCAGTTCAGATTTTTGACAAGAAAATTTCAAGAAGCACGTTAGGAAATAATGGGGCTTCCAATAATAATGGTTTGATTATTATGAATTTTACGACTTTAGGGGAAACCGTTTTCAGAGGGAATGCGTCCGTATCAAACGGGGCTTTTGAATTTGGGTTTGTAATGCCTAAGGATATCCGGGTTCCGGTGGGGAATGGAAGGGTTAGTTTTTATGCGAAGAAAAAACAAATTCTGGAAAATCAGACCGGATATGATACGTTGATTAAAATTGGAGGTGTAAATCCAAATGCGGCTGTCGATAATACACCGCCAAAAGTGCGTTTGTATATGAACGATGAATCGTTTGTGTCGGGGGGGATTACGAATGCGTCGCCCTATTTGCTGGCGTTTTTGGAAGATGAAAACGGTATCAATACGGCCAGTGGTATCGGACATGATATTGTTGGAATTCTGGATGGTGATGAAACCAAGCCATATGTGATGAACGATTATTATGAAACATTTCCGGACGATTATACTAAGGGGAAACTTCGATTTCCGTTCCGAAATCTGGCAAAAGGATTGCATACGCTCACGTTCAAAGCATGGGATGTATACAATAATCTGGTGACGGCCGAAATTCAGTTTGTGGTAGTGGGCGATGAAGGTTTGGAACTGGATAAAGTGTTAAATTATCCGAATCCTTTTGTGAGTTATACCGAGTTTTGGTTCACGCATAACAGTCCGTATGAGCCGTTGGATGTTCAGGTTCAGATCATGACCATTACCGGAAAAGTGGTGCGAACCATTAATCAATCCATTATGACTGAGGGGTTTCTGTCGCGGGATATCAAATGGGATGGAAGGGATGATTTTGGCGATCGGATTGGAAAAGGGGTGTATGTGTATAAATTAACGGTGAAATCATCCGTTTCAAATAAAAGGGCCGAAAAGTACGAAAAACTTGTAATCCTTTAATAAAATATTATATTTGTTGAATTAAATCAAATAACAGCTAATGAGAAAAATTGCAATATTATCGTTGTGTTTGTTTGCAGGCGCAACTCAATGGATGCAAGCGCAGGATAGAGTTATTACAACCGGAGTTCCTTTTTTAATGATTGCTGCCGATGCTAGAGCGGCGGGTATGGGGGATATCGGTGTATCGAGTTCTTCCGATGCTTATTCGCAACAATACAACCCGGCGAAATATGCTTTTGCTTTAACTAAGCAAGGGTTTTCTGTGAGTTATACGCCTTATCTTACTTCTATTGCCAATGATATTTCATTAGGTCAGATTACCTATTTTAATAAAATTAACGAACGTAGTGCCTTTGCCGGAAGTTTACGTTACTTCGGGTTGGGTGATATTCAGTTGACCGATGCTTTGGGGAATCAGTTAAATACGGTTAGTCCAAACGAATTTGCTTTAGACGCGTCTTATTCTTTGAAGTTGAGCGATCAGTTTGCAATGGCGGTCGCCGGACGTTATATCCGTTCGAATCTGAAAATTAACGACGGTACAAACGATGCTTCTGCTGCCAATACATTTGCAGTGGATGTTGCCGGTTTCTACCAGTCGGAAGAAATTGCGTATTCTGATTTCGACGGACGTTGGAGAGCTGGTTTTAACTTCCAGAATATGGGGCCGAAAATCAGTTATGATAACGACGATCTAAGCAGTAACTTCCTTCCTGCCAACCTGAAATTGGGTGCTGGTTTTGATTTTATCCTGGACGAATACAATAAAGTATCCGTAATGGGGGAAGTGAATAAATTGTTAGTGCCAACACCACCGGAAGTTACCGATCTTAATGGTGATGGAGTTATCGATAGTAACGACCGTAATATCGCTATTTCCGATTACCGTAAAACAGGATGGGTTTCCGGAATGTTTAAATCGTTTGGTGATGCACCGGGTGGAATGAGCGAAGAATTAAAAGAATTTACCTGGGCTTTAGGGGCGGAATACATGTATCAGAATTCCTTTGCTTTACGTGCCGGATATTTTAACGAAAGTGAATTAAAAGGAGCGCGTAAGTATTTTACAATGGGTGCCGGATTCAAATACAGTGTGGTAAAAGTGGATGTTTCCTATTTGTTCTCGACATCAAAAGTGAGAAACCCGCTTGAAAACACCCTGCGTTTCTCTCTGACATTCAATTTCGGAGATTCCTATGATGAATATTAGTAGATAGTAATATAAATAAACAAAGCGTCCAAATTCCGTCAGGAATTTGGATTTTTTGTCTAAAAGAAGTTTTTAATATGAAGAAAATAGATGTGACCACTTCGTTTTGGGTATACGATTCCGAAAAAGAATTACCGGATGAAGTGAAACCTTTGATGGAGCAAGCCGTGGAAGTCCGTAAAAAAGCCTATGCGCCGTATTCGAAATTTAGAGTAGGGGCTGCCATTTTGTTGGACAATGGAAAAGTGGTGGTTGGATCCAATCAGGAAAATGCGGCCTATCCATCCGGACTTTGTGCCGAAAGAGTGGCGATTTTCCAGGCAGGTGCTTTGTATCCGGAAGCGCAGATTTTAAAGATAGCCATTTCGGCTACTTCCGATGAAAAGCCGGTGGAGTCGCCAATACCGCCTTGCGGTGCATGTCGTCAGTCGATTGCCGAATACGAGTTCCGTCAGGAAAAACCAATTGAACTGTACTTTATGGGTGAAGTGGGCGAGGTTTATAAATCGGATTCCTTGCAGAATATATTGCCGTTTCATTTCGATAAAAAATTCCTGTAAGCAGGATGTTATCCTTATAACGGTTTTGTATGGAATTGTGAAGGAATAAGGCTGGAAGATTTTATTGTTTTAAAAACAACGGGTGATCCAATCCGCTTTTTTAAAACTTGATAAAAAAATAACAAAAATACATTCCTGTAAATTTTTACTTCTTCCGAGTATGTCTTATTTTTGCCGTTCGCAAAATTGTGTAAGGTGCTGTATTATGCTTTGTCAAATCAATACGGTGCAACAGCAAAAGTAAAAGCAATATGAAAGAAATCACAAAAGAAGTTTACCTTAAATGGTATGAGGACATGCAGTTCTGGAGAAAGTTCGAAGACAAACTGGCTGCATTATATATACAACAAAAAGTTAGAGGTTTTTTGCATTTGTATAACGGACAGGAAGCTGTTTTAGCGGGTGCACTTCATGCAATGGACCTAAGCAAAGACAAAATGATCACGGCCTATCGTAACCACGTTCAGCCAATTGGTATGGGAGTTGATCCGAGAAGAGTAATGGCGGAGTTGTTAGGAAAAGCTACCGGTACCTCTAAAGGATTAGGTGGATCGATGCATATTTTCTCAAAAGAACACGGATTTTACGGTGGACACGGTATTGTGGGCGCGCAAATTCCGGTTGGAGCAGGTATCGCTTTTGCTGATAAATATTTCGGAACGGGTGGGGTTACCTTAACCTATTTCGGAGATGGAGCAGCGCGTCAGGGATCACTACACGAAGCGTTTAATATGGCCATGTTGTGGAAACTTCCGGTAGTATTTATCGTTGAAAACAACGGTTACGCTATGGGAACTTCTGTAGAGCGTACAGCCAATCATACCGATATCTGGAAACTGGGGTTAGGATACGAAATGCCATGTGGACCGGTAGACGGAATGAATCCGATAAAAGTAGCCGAAGCAATGTATGAGGCAATGGAAAGAGCAAGACGTGGTGACGGACCAACTTTCCTTGAAATTAAAACATACCGATACAGAGGTCACTCCATGTCGGATGCACAACACTACCGTACCAAAGAAGAGGTGGAAGAATACAAAAAAATCGACCCGATCATTCAGGTGTTGGATATTATCAAAGAAAATAACTATGCTACCGAAGCGGAAATCGAAGCAATCGATCAGCGTGTGAAAGATCTTGTGGAAGAGTGTGAAAAATTCGCAGAAGAATCGCCTTATCCGGACTTAAACGTGATGTACGACGTAGTATACGAACAAGAGAATTACCCATTTTTACCACATAAATTATAATCGATTATGGCAGTAGTTGTTACCATGCCCCGTCTAAGTGACACCATGACAGAAGGTGTTGTGGCGACTTGGTTAAAGAAAGTAGGAGATGTTGTTAAAGAAGGCGATATTCTTGCAGAAATTGAGACCGATAAAGCAACCATGGAATTCGAATCCTTTAATTCGGGAACCTTATTGCACATCGGAATTCAGGAAGGAGAATCAGCACCGGTAGATGCTTTATTGGCTATTATCGGTAACCCGGGTGAAGATATTTCCGCTTTATTAAGTGGTGGTCAGCCTGCGGTAGCCACTCCGAAAGAAGAAACGGCTCCGGCTTCGGATGACGTAAAAACAGAATCAAAATCACAGGCGGCTGAAATTCCTGCCGGTGTAAAAATAGTTACGATGCCGCGTCTGAGTGATACGATGACCGACGGTACCGTAGCAACCTGGTTGAAAAAGATCGGAGATAGCGTTTCGGAAGGAGATATCCTGGCTGAAATCGAAACGGATAAGGCAACCATGGAATTCGAATCGTTTAACTCCGGTACACTTTTGTATATCGGTGTTCAGGAAGGACAGTCGGCTCCGGTTGACAGTATTCTGGCGATTATTGGTCCTGCCGGTACCGATGTAAGCGCACTTGCTGCGAATTACAAAGCCGGAGGTTCAGTAGAAACCGTTGCGGAAACCAAAACAGAAGTAAAAGAGCCAACTGCAACAACTGCAGCGCCACAAACAACAACCGTTAACGGACGTGTTTTGGCATCGCCTTTGGCTAAAAAAATCGCACAGGAAAAAGGTGTGGATTTGGCTCAGGTAAAAGGAACCGGCGAAAACGGACGTATCGTTAAAAAAGACGTAGAGAGCTTTACGCCTCAGGCGGCTTCGGTACAACCGCAAACCGCAAGCGCACCGGCTGCTACAGCTGCTGCGACTCCGGTAAAACCTTTCGTTCCGGCCGGTGAAACCTATGTGGAAGAAGTGAAAAACTCACAAATGCGTAAAACGATCGCCCGCAGATTGGCGGAATCGAAGTTTACAGCGCCACATTATTACCTGACGATCGAAGTGGCTATGGACAATGCGATGGCTTCCCGTGAGATGATTAACGGATTGCCAGACACTAAAGTGTCGTTTAACGATATGGTGATTAAAGCTTGTGCGATGGCGTTGAAAAAACACCCGCAGGTAAATTCACAGTGGAAAGACGATGTAACGGTAATCAATCACCATGTAAATATCGGTGTAGCGGTAGCGGTAGAAGACGGATTGGTTGTTCCGGTATTGCGTTTTGCAGATCAGATGACCTTGTCTCAAATCGGTGCCAATGTAAAAGACGTAGCCGGAAGAGCCCGAAACAAAAAATTACAACCAGCCGAAATGGAAGGTAGTACATTCACTGTTTCGAATCTGGGAATGTTCGGAATTACCGAATTTACCTCAATCATCAACCAACCAAACTCGGCCATTTTATCCGTAGGTGCCATTGTTGAAAAACCGGTGGTTCGCAACGGACAAATCGTAGTAGGAAATACGATGAAAGTAACCCTTGCATGCGATCACAGAACTGTTGACGGGGCAACCGGAGCGCAGTTCTTACAAACATTACGACAATATCTGGAAAACCCGGTAACCATGCTGGCGTAATCTGGAAATATTCCAAATAAATCAATCCCGTCTTGATATTCAGGACGGGATTTTTAGTATTTTAGCGAAAGTGTAAAAAAGACTCCTCTATGAAAAAAACACTTTACCTTTTACCATTCGTATTACTGGGATGTGCAACATCGAATACCAAAAATGATAACGCAACTACGACTCCTGCGGCGGCTTATGAAGTGAAGCAACAGGAAGTTGCCAATACCTTGCAATACCTTGCTTCCGACGAACTGGAAGGGCGTGATAGCGGAAGTAAAGGAATCGAAAAAGCAGCGGTATATCTCGAAAATCTGATGCGGGAAAATAATATCAAACCCTATTTTAAAACCTATCGGGATACGTTGGATAATTTTCATAAACCGGCTTTTAATATCGTAGGGGTTATCGAAGGAAACGACCCGAAGCTTAAAAATGAGTTTGTGATTATCGGAGCGCATTACGATCATATCGGACGGGTGTCAACGCCGGTTAACGGTGATGATATTGCTAATGGTGCCAACGATAATGCATCCGGAACAACGGTAATGTCGGAAGTAGCGAAATACTTTGCCAAAAATAAAACGAATAAAAGAAGCATATTGGTAGCATTTTTTTCGGCGGAGGAAAAAGGGTTATTGGGATCGTACCATCTGGCGCGAAAATTAAAAGCACAACATTTTAATCTGTATACCATGTTGAATTTTGAAATGTTGGGTGTGCCGATGAAGCGGGAATTTGCGTCCTATATAACCGGTTTCGGAAAATCGAACATGTCGGAAAAAATCAATGAATATACCCAAAAGAAAACCGTAGGTTTTTTAGAAGTGGAATTACAATACCGCCTTTTTATGGCCTCGGATAATTATCCGTTTTTCGTCGAATTTAACGTGCCGGCACAAACGGTTTGTACGTTCGACTTTGAAAATTATTCCTATTACCACCATCCGTTGGACGAATTTAAGTTAATGGATACGGCACATATGGCGGCCTATGCCAAAGAGATTATCCCGGCAGTGGAAGGAATGACGAATTCCAAAACAAAAGAGATTAAATTAAATTAAACTATAAAATCGAACAGGATTTTACCGTAAAATGAAAAACATTATCATAACAGGAACCAGCAGGGGAATCGGATATGAACTGGCTTTGGAATTTGCTGCTGCCGGACACCAGGTGTTGGCTTTGTCGCGAAAACAACCGCAGGCTTTACTCGAAAATGAAAATATTAGCTGTTTGAGTATTGATTTGTCAGTGGAGCAAGATCTGGAAAAAGTAAAACAATTTATCGATGCGACCTGGAAAAAAGTGGATATCCTAATCCACAATGCCGGAGCATTGTTGCTAAAACCATTCGGGGAAATTTCGACTCAGGAATTCGAAAATATCTATAAAGTAAATGTTTTTGGAGTAGCCCATTTAACCCGTGTGTGTATTCCGTACCTGCAAAAAGGAAGTCATGTGCTAACGATTAGCAGTATGGGGGGAATTCAGGGAAGTATGAAATTTGCCGGATTGGCGGCGTATAGCTCGAGTAAAGGAGCCGTAATTACCTTATCGGAATTGCTGGCCGAAGAGTATAAAGAAAAGGGGATAGCCTTTAATGTATTGGCATTAGGCGCCGTTCAGACGGAAATGCTGCAGGAAGCCTTCCCGGGATACGAAGCGCCGTTAAACGCAAAAGAAATGGCCGATTATATTTTTGATTTTGCACTGAACGGAAATAAATACTTCAACGGAAAAGTATTACAGGTTTCTTCAACCACGCCTTAAAAGCGTAAGGGGAATTCACATGAAAGATAAATTAGCACCTTATATACCGGAACACGCACTGGATACCGTTTTTGAGATGATAAAGCTCAATCGCGTGCATCTGAAAATCGTTAATGAAAGGGTAACCCGACATGGTGATTATCGGAAGCATCCGGACGGTTATCATCAGATTACTGTTAATGCGAGTCTGAATAAATACCGGTTTTTAATGACGCTGATTCATGAAATCGCCCATTTGGTTGCTTTCGAAAAATACGGACGAACGATTAAACCGCATGGGGACGAATGGAAAAGTACCTTTCAACGATTGATGGTGCCGTTTTTACGGCCGGAGATTTTTCCAAATCAGTTGTTACCATTGCTGGCACGACATTTTCGTAACCCTAAAGCCAGTAGTGATACCGATGCAACATTAGCACTCGCTTTAAAACAATTTGATCCGGCTAACGATAAAAATTATATATTTGAAATCCCATATGGAAGTGTCTTCCGCATACATAACGGAAGGATTTTTAAAAAAGGGGCACAACGAATAAAGCGATTTGAATGTATGGAATTGAGTTCGGGTAAAGTTTACCTGTTTAATCCCAATGCCGAAGTCGAATTGTTACCCGGATAATAAACTAAAGAAGTAGCCATATCATTTGGCAGTATATGATGAATAAAAATTATTATGCAATACTAATGGCCGGTGGGGTTGGATCCCGGTTTTGGCCAGTAAGTACAGTCGACTTCCCCAAACAGTTCCACGATATGCTGGGAACCGGGGAAACCCTGATCCAGAAAACATTTAGCCGACTTTCGAAGATTGTTCCCGAAGAAAACATATTGATTTTAACCAATGAACGCTATAATCAGCTGGTGTTGGAACAATTACCTCAGGTAAAACAGGATCAGGTAATCCTGGAGCCTGTAATGCGAAATACGGCGCCTTGTATCGTATTTGCATCCTTAAAAATAAAACGACAAAACCCGGATGCTTTAGTAGTCGTGGCTCCGAGTGATCACTGGATTGAAGATGAAGATCAGTTTATAGCCAATCTTCACAGATCATTCGAGTACTGTTCTCAAAATAATGTTTTAATGACATTGGGGATTTTACCGACCTTTCCGAATACGGGATATGGTTATATCGAATACAACAAGCTCGATAACAATCCGATTAAAAAAGTAGTACAGTTTCGGGAAAAACCGGATTATGCTACAGCAAAAGCGTTTATTCAAAGCCGTAATTTCCTGTGGAATGCCGGGATTTTTATCTGGAGTATCCGTTCGATTACCGAAGCTTTTGAAAATTTTCAGCCCGAAATGCTACGCCTTTTCGAAAAGGGAATGGACTTTTACAATACACCAAGAGAACAGGAGTTTATCAATTCGATCTATCCGGATGCCGAAAATATTTCAATCGATTATGCCGTGTTGGAAAAGGCGAAAAACGTATTTGTTTTACCCGCTACTTTCGATTGGAACGATTTGGGAACCTGGGGATCACTACATGAAAAATTGCCGAAAGACGACCAGTTTAATGCGGTAGTAAATGCGACGATGATCCTGGAAAATGCTTCCAATAATATTATCCGTACTGAAGGTAAAAAATTGGTGGTGATTAACGGTTTAAGCGATTTTATCGTGGTAGATAAAAACGATACGCTTCTGATCTTTCCTAAAGATAAGGAGCAGGAGATTAAGAAAATAAGTAATTTATTAGATAAGAAATAAAGCCTGTAAAAAATGCCTCCGATGGAGGCATTTTTTTATGGAATACAGTTTTGTTCCTTTATAACTCTCTGTTCTGTGCTTTTCGCACTTTTTTAAACAGGTTCGACGAATATACAAAGTCGACTATCGCTTCGTTGTCCGTTTTAAAGATCTCCCGTTTGGTACCTTCCCAAGCCAGAATTCCCTCTTTTAGGAAAATAATTTTTTCTCCGATTTCCATAACCGAGTTCATATCGTGCGTGTTGATCACTGTGGTGATGTTGTATTCCTCGGTGATTTCCTGAATCAGGTTGTCGATTACAATTGATGTTTTTGGATCCAAACCGGAGTTCGGTTCATCACAAAATAAATATTTCGGATTGTTCACAATCGCACGGGCAATCGCCACACGCTTTTGCATTCCTCCGGATATTTCGGAAGGTTTCTTTTTATGGGCGTTGATCAGTTTTACACGGTCGATTACAAAATCTACGCGTTCCTGAATTTCACGCGGGTTTTTATTGGTAAACATTTTTAGCGGGAAACCAATGTTTTCCTCTACGGTCATCGAATCGAACAACGCACTTCCCTGAAATACCATTCCGATTTCAGTTCGCAAATCACGCTTTTCGTCATTGGTAAGTTCCGAATAAATCCGACCGTCAAATGAAATCGTCCCTTTGTCCGGGGTATGAATACCTAATAGGCTTTTTAATAATACGGTTTTCCCGGAACCACTCTGACCAATGATCAAATTGGTCTTCCCGGTGTCAAAAACCGTGGAAATCCCTTTTAAAACCATAGTGTCACCAAATGATTTCTCGATATTTTTTACTTCTATCATGATTATTTGGTTAAAAGTAATTGTGTTAAAATGTAATTCGCAAGGATAATCGCCACACTGGTCCACACAAATGACGTCGTACTGGCTTTACCTACTTCCAAAGCGCCACCTTTCATATAATAGCCGTGAAACGATGGTATTGTTGCCAGTAATAAGGCAAATACAATGGTTTTAAGGAAAGCATAGACTACGTGAAACGGAATAAATTCCACCTGTAAACCGGTCATAAATTCATCACTTGAGGCAAATCCACCGTAAACACCGGCGATCCATCCTCCTAAAATTCCCAAAAACATACTCAAACCGATCACAAACGGATACAAGAGTAGTGCGATTACTTTTGGGAATACCAGATAGTTCAGGGAGTTGATTCCCATTACTTCTAATGCGTCGATTTGTTCGGTTACGCGCATCGTTCCGATACTGGACGTAATAAAGGATCCCATTTTACCCGCCATAATAATGGAGATAAAAGTAGGTGCAAATTCCAGAATTACCGATTGACGGGTCGCAAAACCAATCAGGTATTTCGGGATTAACGGGTTGGTTAAGTTTAACGCCGTTTGGATGGCCACAACGCCACCAACGAAAAACGAAATAAACGCCACAATTCCCAGTGATCCGATAATTAAATCGTCTATTTCTTTGAAAATTAGCTGCTTCATCGCCGACCATTTTGTCGGTTTGTTGAAGACTTCTTTCAACATCAGGAAGTATTTTCCTATTTGTGACAGATATCTAAGCATAATATTTAATAAATCTTGGCTAAAATACCAATAAGTTACGAGTTATGGGGTATCGCGATGGAGTTTTTTGGCTTATGAAAGCTTGGCTTTCATTTTTTGAAAACGGTATTTCCGAATAAAACGACCTTGTTCCGGCGTGACCAAATACGGTTTTTTACCCATCCAGGCTTTTAAGAAGCCAATCATATAATCGATAAAAAGAAGGGGCTTCTTTTTTAGTAGCGCCAGTTTTAACGAGGCGATGGCGGTAATTGTAAATCCGTAACGCAAACTGTAAAACGCAGCACCTTGTTTGTAGCGCGCCGTTTTGTTGTAATTCGCTCCAGTGGGTTTGAGGTGTTTTACATGTAAGCTTGTATCGGTTACGACTTTCCAGTTGTAAAATTTACACAGCAATTCGTCAACCGTGTCCCAGCCCATAGCTGGTTTTAGTCCGCCAATCTGTTCAAAGCACGCTTTGCGATAGGCTTTAAAAGCACCGCGGATATGATCTTTATCGGTCAGATTTTCCAGTATCCAGCCGCCATTTTTTTCGATATATGCAAAACCGCCAGCCATACCAATTTTGGGATCACTTTGAAAAATACGAATAATCGTTTCGAAATAATTTTGAGGAAGAATCAGGTCGGCATCCAGTTTTACAATAAAATCGTAATTACCGTCCAATTGTTCGAATCCTTTTTGAAACGCCTGAATAACTTTGCTTCCGGGTAAGTGAATGGCATCCGATTTTTTTTCGATGATCGAAATCCAGGGATAGCGTACTGCAAAATCAGAAACAATTGTATGGGTGTTGTCGGTAGAATTGTCGTTCACCACCACAAGCTGTTGCGGAAGTACGGTTTGCGCGGCCAACGATTTCAGTGTTAGCGAAATAAAGGCTTCCTCATTATGTGCCGGAATAACGATATAATACCTCATTATTTTACTTTTTCAGCATAAACGATATAATATCGCGGCGTAAAACGACGTAGTAACGGTCGGATTCCGATCTGTTTTACCGGGTTGGTAAATTTTTCGCGATCCAGAATTTTCCAGCCGGTTTTTTCCAGCAACCAATCCAGTTGCCAGTCTTCAAATTCGTGGTAATGACGATCCCACATATCGGTTTTACTGCGATAGGCCGGAGAAAACCACAAACGCATCGGAATGGAAATAACCAGTTTGTCCGATTGAATGTTTTGTAAAACCGTAAACGGATTTAACAGGTGTTCAAAAATTTCAAAAGCCGTTGTTACCGAATAATTTCCTTCCGAAAGTGCTGTCTGATCCAGGTCCAGATCTTCACCTTTGGTATTGGTTACGGTATAGCCGTTTTCTTTCATAATTTTGGAAAATGGGTTGGTAACACCCAAATCCAGAATGGCTTCCGAAGGGGAAATGTGTTTTTGTAAAAAGGCCAGTGTATGTTTAAATCGCTTGTTCGGAAATGTTTTTTCGTACATAGTTATAATCGGTAAACGAAGGCGTTTATGTTCATGCCGGCGCCTACGGATGCAAAGATAATAACATCTCCTTTATGAAGTTCCTGATTTTCAATTTTTCCTTTTATCAATAAGTCATATAGTGTCGGAACGGTCGCCACACTCGAATTTCCAAGTTTGTGGATGCTCATTGGCATGACACCTTCCGGTGGTGTTTGTTTGTATAAACGGAAAAAACGCTGAATAATGGCTTCGTCCATTTTTTCATTGGCCTGATGAATCAGTACTTTTTTGACTTCCCCGATTGCAATACCACTTTTATCAAGGCATTCTTTCATGGCTTTCGGTACCTGACTTAAAGCAAATTCGTAAATCTTACGGCCGTACATTTTGATATAGCGTACGTTGGGATCGTGATCGGCATTAAAAGAATTTCCAAAATATAGAAAATAGGCTTCATCATAGGTAAATGAAGCGGTTTCGTGTGCAAGTATTCCGCTATCCGCATCGTCGGAAGCTTCTATAATCGTAGCACCGGCACCATCGGAGTAAATCATACTGTCGCGATCGTGAATGTCGACAACCCGGGATAGGGTTTCCGCTCCGATTACCAGACATCTTTTGGCCATTCCGGCTTTGATATAGGCATTCGCCTGAATCATACCCTCAATCCAACCCGGACAGCCAAACAGAATATCGTAGGCCACACATTTTGGATTTTTAATTTTAAGACTGTGTTTTACCCGCGCGGATAAACTGGGAAGAATATCGGTTTGAATGGCGCCTTGTTTGACATTGCCAAAGTTATGGGCAAAGATGATATAATCTAAGGTTTCCGGATCGATTCCGGCATCTTCGATCGCTCTTTGAGCAGCAAAATAGGCGATATCCGAAGTCAACAATTGATCTTCGACATAACGGCGTTCTTCGATACCTGTAATTTCTTTAAACTTTTGCGCAACGACATCATTGGCATACGGAAAAGGCGTTCCATCGTCATTTAAAAACTGATGCTGGGCAAAATCGAGATTGGTTACGGTAACATTGGGAATGTAGCTTCCGGAACCGATTATTTTACTATTCATAAGGTGAATTTATACGTAACACTAAGTTATTGATTTAAAACGCTTATGTGTCGGTAAAAATTTTGTATAAAATGATTATTATGAAATAGTTGTTTAAAGGAGTTTAAAATTGTTGATAGTAAAATTAATTGTGATTTTTTTGAGAAATCTTTAGCTGCATGATCGTGGCTATAGATAGTGCTCGGGTCTTGATCAGTTCGGAATTGCTACCCCGGAAGTGTTCGTCGACTGTTTTGTTGAAATGTTCCAGCCATATTTGGAAATGCTCCGGACGTAGTGCTTCTTTTTCGTTGAGTTCCAGATGGATTTGCATTACGTTTTTGCGGTAGCTTCCCTGATGAAGGAGTGTCTGTTCCCAAAAATCGGCCAAATGCGGAAGATGGGCTTCCAGATCTATTTTGGCAATGTCGGTAAAGATATAACTGATGGTATCGTCGGATAAAAGCTTGGTGTAAAACTGGCGCATCAAATGGAGTAAATCGGCTCGGGTGGTAATATCATTCATATGGTATGGTGTAAAAAAAGAGCCGCAATAAAGCGGCTCTTGGTATTGATATTGGATTTTAGTGTTCCATATAGGCTTCAATGGGTGCGCAAGAACAAACTAAATTACGGTCACCGTAAGCATCGTCAACACGACGTACGGAAGGCCAGAATTTATTTTCGGCAATATATTCCAACGGATACGCTGCTTTCTCTCTTGAGTATGGGAAATCCCAACGGTCGGCAGTAAGCATGGCTAACGTATGTGGTGCATTTTTCAATACATTGTTGGTATCGTCGGCAGTTGCGTTTTCGATTTCTTTACGGATTGAAATCATTGCATCACAAAAACGATCCAATTCATCTAAGTTTTCACTTTCGGTTGGTTCGATCATTAAAGTTCCGGCAACCGGGAAGGAAACCGTTGGTGCGTGGAAACCGTAGTCCATTAAACGTTTTGCGATATCGGTTACTTCGATTCCGTTTTGTTTGAACGAACGACAGTCAACAATCATTTCGTGCGCTGCACGTCCGCATTCTCCCGTATATAAAATAGGGTAGTGTACTTCCAAACGCGCTTTCATATAGTTGGCGTTTAAGATCGCGTGTTGTGTCGCTTGTTTTAAACCTTCGGCTCCTAACATGGTGATATAACCGTAGGAAATCAAACATACCAAAGCCGATCCGTATGGCGCGGCAGAGATCGCAGAAATCGCCTGATCACCACCGGTAGCAATTACCGGGTTTGTTGGTAAGAAAGGAACCAAGTGTGGCGCTACGCAAATAGGTCCAACTCCAGGTCCTCCTCCTCCGTGAGGAATCGCGAATGTTTTGTGTAAGTTCAGGTGACAAACATCAGCGCCGATAGTTGCAGGATTTGTAAGGCCTACCTGAGCGTTCATGTTGGCACCATCCATATATACCTGACCACCGTTTTCGTGGATCAGTTTGGTGATTTCGATAATAGAACTTTCGTAAACCCCGTGTGTAGACGGATACGTTACCATTAAACAAGAAAGATTGTCTTTGTGTTGGATGGCTTTTGCTCGTAAATCTTCCACATCGATATTTCCTTCCGGAGTGGTTTTGGTAACGATAATGTCCATTCCAGCCATCGCGGCCGAAGCCGGGTTGGTTCCGTGTGCCGATGAAGGGATTAAACATACGTTACGGTGTCCTTCGCCACGAGAGATATGATAGGCACGAATGGCCATCAATCCGGCATATTCTCCCTGAGCACCAGAGTTTGGTTGTAAAGAAGTACCTGCAAAACCGGTTACTACGTTTAATTGCTCTTCCAGTTTTTTCAACATGGTTAAGTAACCTTTTGTCTGATCGGCTGGAGCAAACGGGTGAATGCTGTTCCAGTTGGCCATACTTAATGGTAACATTTCGGCAGCCGCATTTAATTTCATCGTACACGATCCTAAAGAGATCATCGAATGATTTAACGCAAGGTCTTTACGTTCTAATTTTTTGATATAACGCATTAAAGCCGTTTCCGAATGGTGGCTGTTAAATACGTCATGTTGTAAGAAAGTTGACGTTCTTACCATTTTCTCCTGAATATGAGTAGCGGTGTCTAAAACAGTTACCGTTACTGTTTCTTTTCCAAGAACTTCAGCAAAAATGGCTACGATTTGGTTGATGTCGTTTAAAGAGGTGGTCTCGTTAAAAGAAATCGAAATCGTATCGTTGTCGATATAATAGAAGTTTACTTCGTTGTTTTCGGCTACTGCTTTTACTTTGGCAGCATCGGCTTTAACCGTGATGGTGTCGAAGAAAGCCGTATTGATTTGGTTGATTCCCAATTTTGCCAATGCATTGGCAGTAGTCACCGCCGAAGCGTGTACTTTGTCGGCAATATACTGTAATCCTTTTGGTCCGTGGTATACGGCATACATACCGGCCATAACCGCTAGTAATACCTGAGCGGTACAAATATTGGAAGTTGCTTTTTCACGTTTAATGTGTTGCTCACGGGTTTGTAATGCCATACGTAACGCACGGTTTCCGTTAACATCCTGAGAAACACCAATGATACGTCCCGGCATACTACGTTTGTATTCTTCTTTGGTTGCGAAGAAAGCCGCGTGTGGTCCTCCAAATCCCATCGGAATACCGAATCGTTGTGTGGTTCCCACTACAACATCGGCTCCTAATTCGCCTGGAGCAGTTAATTTTACTAAACTTAGAATGTCGGCTGCTACAGCAACTTTGATTTCTTTGGATTTAGCGGTGTGGATAAAACCGGCATAGTCAAAAACCTGACCGTATTTTCCTGGGTATTGTAAGATCGCTCCGAAGAAATCTTCTGAGAAATCAAACGTTTCGTGGTTTCCTACAACCAATTCGATTCCAATTGGAGTAGAACGGGTTTCCAAAACCGATAAGGTTTGTGGTAAAATCTCTTCCGAAACGAAGAATTTATTAGCGTTGTTTTTTTTCTGATCTCTGGTACGTACGTCGAAAAGTAATGCCATCGCTTCAGCAGCGGCAGTACCTTCGTCCAATAATGAAGCATTGGCAATTTCCATTCCGGTTAATTCGATAACCGTAGTCTGGTAATTTAAAAGTGCTTCCAGACGCCCCTGTGCAATCTCTGCCTGATACGGAGTGTAAGCGGTATACCATCCCGGGTTTTCAAAAATATTACGTTGAATTACCGGTGGCACAATTGCCGGGTGATACCCCAAACCGATATACGATTTGAATACTTTGTTTTGGGCACCCAATTGCTGGATATGTGTTAAATATTCGTATTCTGTTAAAGCCGGATCCAGTTGTAAATCGCTTTTTAAACGGATTCCGTCCGGGAAGGTTTCATACAATAATTGGTCCATGTCCTTTACTCCAATGGTTTGGAACATGTGTTGAAGGTCGCTCTCTCTTGGACCTAAATGTCGTAAAGCAAATGCGTCTGTTTTCATCAGTTCTTAATGTCCTGTTTATAAACGTTTGATATTCCCATAACAGAGAATAGCATCAAACTGTCGTTAAGTTGTGTTTTAAGCGAACAAAAATAACTATTAATCTCTTAATAAAATTCTTTTTTAACTCCAATTTTTGTTGAATTTTCAACCAAATTTAAATGTTATTAACAGATTGATTATTTTTGTAAGTATGCAACTACTCAAGAAATTACTTGACTTTTATATTAACGGAAGTATTCATGTGGCGATTGCGGTATTCGCTTTGGTTCAGATGACCTTCCATTTTTTTCATATTCCATTTGACTGGGCGATGTCGCTATTTGCCTTTTGTGGGACAATCGTGGGCTATAACTTTGTGAAGTACGATGCGTTAGCCCGTGCTAAAAAACTGAAAATGAGCCGACAGTTAAAGGCTATTGTCGTATTAAGTGTGGCGGCTTTCGCCGGAACGCTATACGGTTTTTGGTTTTTACAACGACAAACGCAATTGTTGTCGCTGGCGTTTTTAGGGTTGACGTTGTTGTATACCTTACCGGTTTTTCCGAAGTTGGGCAATGCCCGAAACTGGGCCGGAGTGAAAATCTATATCGTGGCTTTTTGTTGGGCGGGAATTACCTTGTTTCTGCCAATTTTAAACGCCGGACTGGATTTTACGAACGATGTTTTTCTAAAGTTTTTTCAGCGGTTTCTTTTAGTGATCATTCTTATACTTATTTTCGAAATCATCGATCTCAAAAATGATGATTTGTCTTTACAAACCGTTCCGCAGCGATTGGGAGTAAAACGAACCAAAGGACTCAATTTATTTCTGCTACTTCCTTTTTACGGACTGGAGTTTTTTAAAAGCGATTTCCAAATCGAACAGTTGTGGATCAATTTGGTATTGGTGACTGTGATTGCGCTTTTTACTGTTTTTTCAAGTCCGAAGCGATCCGATTATTATACGTCTTTTTGGGTGGAAAGTATTCCTGTTTTTTGGTGGGTGATGGTGCTGCTTTTTGCCTGATCAGATTAATTTTCGGCCAGGTATTTTAAAAGCTTGTTCCGATTTAAAATCAACTGATACAAATGTTTTTTTAGAAAAAGGAAATCGAACAGTTTTCCGATGACTCCAAACGGCGTACGGTATACTATTTTGTCGATCATAACCGTGACGTCATCGCGGATTTCAAAAAGATGGTCGTGTCTGAAAAACGTAAAATGACCTTTTACCATTTCGTCTGTAAAATGATGCGGTGCTTCCATGACTGTGATTTTACTCTGATGGTTGAGGTAAAAACCAAAATGTTTTCCACGCCAGGTTACCGTTTCATTGAGGTTGATCAACCCGGATGTCTTTCCGGCGATGGCTTGTTCCTGAGTTTGAGAAACCGATAATTTATGAATGTCGATATTCCGGGCTAAGTCAAAAACAATTTTTGATGGCGCTTTGATCGGTGTGTTAATGGTGAAAGTGGTCATGCGAAAAAGAATTTTAGTTTTAGGAGTACCAAACCGGTAAATACCGTGGCAAATAACAGGAATAAAGTATTCATAAAATAACTACCGATTTTAAAATGCCATTTTTTCGGAATCGTATACATCGGATAATAGGCTATCTGAGTGGCGACTTTTCCAACCCAATAAGCGGCAATAAGTGCGGTTAAGGCAAAGGCAAGTCGGGTGTTTTGCTGTAAATCAGCATACAGAAAAATGGCGATTAGTCCGAATGAAAAATTAAGCCCTTGTATATAGCGTCCGTAAGTTTTGGCAATCTCCTGATTCAACGGTTTTAGTTTTTTAACGTCGTTGTACCAGTCGAAAACCTGATGTCGGATATACGGATAAATCAGAGCGGTGAAAATCTGGCCGATTCCCGCTACGACAATCAGCCAGTTTGGAATTGTAAAAGTCATGAGTTAGGCTTTAAAAACTATTTTTTCTTCTCTTGCGGCTTGGCTGGCTTTTCGTTTTCCTCTAAAAAAGAAATAGAGGTTTAGAAAAAGCATCACACCCAAATAGATCGCAAACCCACCGATTTTATAACTGAGTGCTTCAATAAGCTCCTGATAGGTATTGTCGCAAAGATTCATGTCGAGTATCATCAGGGCAAAACCAAGGTTTAGCAAGTAGAATCCGGTTTCGAATAGTTTGTTGGTGGCAAAGGCAATTTCTTCACGGCCTTTAAAAATATCAAGCATATAAACTTTGCTGTTTCGGAAGAGCGTTTTAGAGACATAATAGGTCAGGAAAAGTGCAATGGGTAAATAAATAACATAACCGATAAGTGTTTTGGTCGTTTCCATGGTAGTATGATTTATAGTTATTGAATTAGTTTCTGAACGTATTTTTTTAAGAGAAAGATGTTGGTGTAATGTAGCGCTGCCAACATAAAAAGGATGGTGGCTGCTTTGGTGGCGATCACTTCGATAAGTATGGATAAGGAGGTGATGGTTTGCCAGTTGGTAATCGTCACGGCGCAATAACCGATGTTGACCAAATAATATCCGGTGAGTAAGGCTTTGTTGATCTGTTGGCAAAGCGCTTTATGATCCGGTATTAAGGTGGCTACAAATATGTTTCCGTTTGTATAACAGATTCTTCCGATTTTGACGATGATCAAGCTCATCAGTCCCAAAAAAAGAAGGTAGGCAATACTATTGTAGTTCATGATTTTAAATATTTTATAGTTATAAAACTTTCAGAAAAAAATGAAACTTTCAATTAAATTTTTTTATTTCATGATTTTGATCACCAATTTGGTTAACCAATTGTCTTTGTATTCGGTAATCTTGTCCAAAACATTGTCGGCTTTTAAAACGAAGTCGTGTAGCTTGGTCGTTTGTTCGATAAAGTGTTTGGCCTCGGCGGAGTTGTTGTCTTCGATGGAGGATACTTCTTTTAAAATTTTTAAAGCAGGTTTGATTTCCCGTTTGCTTCGTTCCTGTGAAATTTTAACCGCCAGTTCGTCCAGATCTTTTTCGGCGGTAAAGAATTCTTTTCGTTCGCCGGCTTTGTATTCTTTATATACAATGCCCCAATCCATCAAGCCTCTTAAATTCATACTGGCATTCCCTCTGGAAATATGAAGGGCTTCCATAATGTCTTCCATCGAAAGCGGTTCGGCCGATACCATTAACAACGCATGAATCTGAGCCATGGTTTTGTTAATGCCCCATTGTGAGCCTAAGGCGCCCCAGGTTTGTACAAATTTGGTTTTTGCTTCGTTGAATTCCATAGTTCAAAGGTATAAATAATTTCTAAAGTTTCAAAAATAATTGAAAGTTTATTTTGAAAAATAACCCGAATTCAATCGGGCTATCTTTTTTATAGTAATCCGGCGCGTTTTAAGAGTGCTTCCGGTTTTGGTTCCTGACCTCTGAATTTTTTATAAAGTGTCATCGGATGGTCGGTTCCGCCTTGTGATAAGATGTTGTCTTTAAAGCGTTGTGCGACTTCCGGATTAAAGATACCTTGTTCCTGGAAATAAGCAAAAGCATCGGCATCGAGTACTTCGGCCCATTTGTAGCTGTAATATCCGGACGAATAGCCGCCTTGGAAGATATGTGAAAATGCGGTACTCATGGCGTTTTCGGCTACATCGGGGTAGAGTTTGGTCGAAGCGAATTGTTCGTTTTCGAATGTTTTTACATCACGGATTCCGGATGGATCCTGTCCGTGCCATCCCATGTCCAATAATCCAAAACTGATTTGACGTAAGGTGGCCATTCCTTCCAGGAAGCTGGCGCTTTCTTTTATTTTTTCGACGTATTCCATCGGAATGATTTCGCCGGTTTGATAGTGTTTTGCAAACAAAGCTAGTGCTTCCGGTTCGTAACACCAGTTTTCCATCACCTGACTCGGAAGTTCTACAAAATCCCAAAACACGCTGGTTCCCGATAAACTCGGATAGGTGGTGTTGGCAAGCATGCCGTGTAGTGCATGACCAAATTCGTGGAATAAAGTAGTTACCTCATTAAAAGTAAGTAACGACGGTTTGGTCGCGGTTGGTTTGGTGAAATTACAAACAATCGATACATGTGGTCGTTCGTTAACTTCATTTCGAACCGATTGGTGTTTAAAGGACGTCATCCAAGCACCATTGCGTTTTCCTTTTCTTGGGAAAAAGTCGGCGTAAAAGATGGCGACAAGATTGTCGTTATTGTCTTTTACTTCGAATGTTTGTACTTCTTCGTGGTATTTGTCGATATCAAAAATTTCAGTAAATGTGATGCCAAATAGTTTTTGCGCTACGGTAAAAGCACCGTTCAATACGTTTTCTAATTTAAAGTACGGTTTTAAGGTTTCGTCGTCGAGGTTAAAAAGTTCCTGTTTTAATTTTTCGGCATAATAGGCACCGTCCCATTTTTCCAGATGATCAATTGGATCCAGTTTTTGGGCAAAGTTGGTTAATTGTGCAAATTCGCGTTCGGCGGCCGGTTTGGCTTTCGATTGTAAGTCGTTTAGAAAAGTGGTTACTTTTTGCGGACTTTGCGCCATACGTTCTTCCAATACAAAATGCGCATGCGTGGCATAGCCTAAAAGATTGGCTCTTTCGTGACGTAAGTTGGCAATTTTGATCACGATCTCCTGATTGTCGAAAGCATTATTCTGGAATCCTTTACGGCCAAATGCAATGCTGATCGCTTTACGTAGTTCGCGATTGTGTGCGTAAGTTACGAATGGTAAATAACTCGGATGATCCAAGGTGAAAATCCAACCGTCCTTATCCTGACTTTTTGCGATGGCATGGGCCGCTTCGATAGCGCCTTCCGGTAAGCCGTCAAGATCTTTCTCGTCGGTTAAATGTAATTGGTAGGCGTTGGTTTCGGCTAACACATTTTCACCGAAGGTTAACGATAGTTTGGCCAGCTCGGCGTCGATCTCGCGTAAACGGGCTTTTTTGTCTTCTGCTAATAAAGCGCCGTTTCGGGAAAAACCTTTGTATTTTTTGGTTAACAGCGTATGCTGTTCCGTCGTAAGATTAAGTTGATCAATTTGATCGTATACGGTTTTAACGCGTTGGAATAAATCGGAATTTAAGGTGATGTCATTTCCAAATGCCGTTAAAAGCGGTGAAACTTCCTGTGCGATTTTCTGCATTTCATCACTGGTTTCGGCCGAATTCAAATTAAAGAAAATGGACGATAGTCGTTCCAAAGCGTCACCGGAATACTCCAGTGCTTCAATTGTATTGGCAAAAGTTGGTGCTTCCGGATTGTGAGTTATCGCGTCGATTTCGGCACGCGCTGCTGCAATTGTTGCGGTAAATGCCGGAGCGTAGTCCTCAATTTTAATTTGCGAAAAGGGAGCAGTGTTATATTTGGTAGTAAATCGTTCGGTTAAAATACTCATATATAGTACTATTGACTTTAATTAATTGATTTGTCGGTGTTAGACAAGGTACAAATTAGCTTTTTCTAATCCAAATCCGGTTGATGAAAGCGGAAATTTATTTTAAGTCTTCGGAAGCTTTTAAAACGGCTTGCTTCAGACTTTCTTTATACGCGGTGATTTTATCCAGAACAGCACTGTCGTGACTTCCGATGATTTGTGCGGCAAGAATACCGGCATTTTTAGCGCCGTTTAGCGCTACTGTGGCCACTGGTACGCCGCCAGGCATCTGAAGGATCGAAAGAACACTATCCCATCCGTCTATCGAATTGCTGGATTTTACCGGAACACCAATTACCGGAAGCGGCGACATTGAAGCAACCATTCCTGGTAAATGCGCGGCTCCACCGGCTCCGGCTATAATAACAGAAATGCCGCGTTTGTGAGCATTCGTGCTAAAATCAAACAATTTTTCCGGTGTACGGTGTGCCGATACGATATCGACTTCTGTTGTAATTCCGAATTCTTTTAATATAGTGATGGCATCCTGCATTACCGGCATATCCGAAATGCTACCCATGATGATGGCTACTTTGCTCATAGTGTTGTGGTGTTTTAATTAGGAGTGACTAATTACTTTGATGGTGTTTTTGACTACTTCTGCGGTTTTGCGGGCTTCGTCTATATTTTCGTTTACAATGGTTACGTGGCCCATTTTGCGGAAAGGACGTGTTTCTCGTTTTCCGTAGATATGAGGTGTGACACCATCGATGGCTAATATTTTTTCGATGTTTTGGTAGATCACCGGACCGGAATAACCTTCTTCGCCAACTAAGTTTACCATAATACCGGCAACTTTGCTATCGGTATTGCCTAATGGTAAATCGAGAATCGCGCGGATATGTTGTTCAAATTGTGACGTATAACTGGCTTCAATCGAATAATGTCCGGAATTGTGCGGTCGGGGTGCGACTTCGTTTACCAGAATGGTGTCGTCTTCGGTTTGGAACATCTCTACCGCTAATAAACCAACATGGTTGAATTTTTCGGAAACCTGTAAAGCGATGGCGCGTGCTTTTTGTGCGACCGATTCGTCAATGCGTGCCGGACAGATTACATATTCAACCTGATTGGCTTCGGGGTGGAATTCCATTTCAACCACCGGATAGGTTTTTATCGATCCCGATGGTGTACGACTTACAATCACGGCCAGTTCGTTTTTAAACGGAATCATTTGCTCGGCGATACATTCGGTATCGGGTAGTGTGGTAAGATCGGCAGAAGTGCGGATGATTTTGACACCGTTCCCGTCATAACCAAACTGAGCGCTTTTCCACACAAACGGAATGGTAGTTTCCTTGTTTTCGACCGATTGGATCAGACTGTTTGTGTCGGTAAACCTACGATAAGGAGCCGTGGGAATCGTGTGTTCGGAATAAAAGTCTTTTTGTTTGCCTTTGTTCTGAATCAGACGCAGGGTTTTAGGAGATGGATATACGGTTAAGCCTTCCTGTTCCAGCTGGTCCAAAGCGTCAAGGTTGACATTTTCGATTTCGATGGTCAGAAGGTCCACTTTTTTACCAAACCGGTATACGGTTTCAAAATCCATCAGGTCGCCCTGGAAAAAACGTGTCGCTCCAAATTGAGACGGTGCTTCGGCACTTGGGTCAAGGATATAGGTTTGGATGTCGAACTTGCGGGTTTCGGTAAGCAGCATTTTGCCTAATTGTCCGCCGCCAAGTATCCCTAATTTAAAATCAGAAGAAAAATAATTCATTGTGTTGTTGTTTGTGCAAAGATACTTATCATAATAGAAAACACAATTGTATTGCTTTATATTTTGCGGTTTTCAATTGTGTGTGATTAAAAATAACATATTGTACATTTTGTAACTCTGTTAAGGGAAACGGTTATAAATGTGTATTTTGATTGTTAATTAAATAATATTATTGTAAATTGTGTACTTGTTTAATTGAAAAAACTTGGAATTATGGTAAAAAGACTACTCATGTTGTTAGCTTTTGTCCCGTTTATAAGTCACGGACAATTTGTGCAAAATTTTGACGGAGGTACAACAATCCCTACCGGATGGACGGTGGTAAACGGAGGTGATACAGGAACCTGGCAAATCGTTAATTTTACAGGAGCAACGGGTATTACCGCACATAGCGGAACGAATGCAGCCTGTATTGGATATGGATCGATTGCACACGATGATTATTTGGTTACCCCGGCGATTACGGTTACTGCGGGTGTTTCCGATTTTTTAAAGTTTTGGGCTAGAAGCCGTGATCCGTTGTATCCGGAAACAATCAGTGTGAAAATTTCAACTACCGGTACTGCAGCGGCCAACTTTACAGCAACTTTGGCTGCGAGTGTAGCGCCTGCCAGTGGGGCTTCCTTCTATCAGTACCAATATGATTTGTCGGCTTATGTCGGACAAACAATTTATATCGGGTTTCATTCAACAACAACCGATATGTTCTATTTCGATATTGACGACGTAGAAATAACGGCATTGCCGAGTTGTGTAGCGCCTACAAATCCTACTGTAACAGGGGTGACATCAGCAACGGCTGATTTGAGCTGGACAGCTGGATCAGGAACGACCAACTTTGAGGTGCAGTATGGAGCGCCGGGCTTTACAGCAGGATCCGGAACAGCAGCGCCACCGGTTACGGGAGCGACTACTACTGTTTTGTCTGGTTTAACAGCAAATACGGCATATGAATATTATGTTCGCGCCAATTGTGGAAGTGGTACTTTTAGCTCCTGGACAGGTCCTAGAGCGTTTACAACAAGTTGTGCGTCGGTAACGACATTCCCTTTTACAGAAGGGTTTGATGCAGCGACCATCCCATCGTGTTGGAGTAATCAAACGGTTTCCGGAACGGCAAACTGGGCGTATGTAACGGCAAATGGAAACAGTTCTATTACGCCAAGAACCGGTGCTCGTATGGCGGAATTCAGAACGACTACAGCAGGTAATGCTACAAAATTAGTATCTCCTCCATTGGATTTAACAGCAGTATCCAGTCCGCAATTGAGTTTTTATTATGCTAACGTAAACTGGTTTGGCGATATCGACGAACTAAGAATTTACTACAAAACAAGTGCAACCGGAGCGTGGACGCAAATTGGAGCGGATTACGATACCGAGCAAGCAGCCTGGACTCAGGTGACTTTGGCATTACCGAATCCATCGGCAACGTATTATATCGCTTTCGAAGGTACTTCGAATTGGGCGAGAGGTATCGATGTGGATGATGTAACCGTGAGCAGCGCGTTATCGACAGCTGCATTCGATAAAGGTAATTTCAGAGCGTATCCGAACCCGGTTAAAAATATGCTGAACTTGGCGTATAATGAAACCATTTCAGCGGTTGAAATCTACAATTTGTTAGGGCAAAAAGTATTGGCTCAAAATATTAACCTTTCCGAGGCTCAGGTAGATATGAGTAATTTATCTGCTGGAAACTACCTTGTGAAAGTATTTGCCGGTGATATGGTAAAAACAATTAAGATTATCAAAGAGTAGTAATCTTGATAATTAATCCTGGAAAACGACTCTTTTTAAAAGGGTCGTTTTTTTATGGATACTATTTAGATCTTTTTTAAGATTTTTCGGGCTACACTTTGATACGCGGGCGAATGATCCGGAAAGCCTTGCTGTAGCAGTTGTTTTAATTCCGGATAAATCCAGGGATTGCCTTTGCCGAGTAGGTATAAAGTGTAAATGGCGTAGGCTTTTGAAGCGACTTTTGTGTCGTTGATCAGCCAGTCAAAACAGGTTTCGGTAAGGATTTCAATGTTGGTGTCGGAGAGGAATGTCTCTTTTTGATTGTGATAATCGACCATAAGCAGTGCGATTTTGGATATCGATCGCAAGGCGCTCTCGTTACTGTATTGCGGTACTGTCGCGCAGAAAATATCTTTTTTGGGAAAAATCAGATCGAGTTGTTGTTCCAGTACCAATTCCATGATCCAGCAGGCCTTGTGATGATTCTTATCGGTTGTTGCTATTGCAGTCGTAAACAAATCGTTAAATAATGCCGGGTTTTGAAAGATATAAGCGGCATTTTCTTCCCGACTGGCGCGATGAGCAGTGCTGTTTTTAATTTTGGTATATAAAATTTCGTTCATTTTTTTCCTGAAATCTGCATCGAAAATACAAAATAATTCAAAAATTTATAATTCTTAATTGTTAATTATCAATTGTCCAACGGCAATTAGTATCTTTGCCAATTATTCTAAAGGTTACAATGGAAATACAACTTCACGACAAACAATTTGTCCCGTTTCTTTCGGCAAAAGAAATTGATGCCGCTATTGCGAAAATGGCCGATGCCGTTGCAAAAGATATGAATGGTGAAATACCGGTTTTTGTAGGTGTACTTAACGGAGCCTTTATGGTGGTGTCCGATTTTATGAAACACTACAAACACGATTGTGAATTGAGCTTTGTGAAAATGGCTTCTTATGAGGGAATGCAAACCACACACGAGGTAAAACAACTTATCGGATTAAATCAGGATATCAGCGGAAGAACAGTGATCATCATAGAGGATATCGTCGATACTGGAAATACCATAGTGGAATTACAAAAAATGTTCGGCGATAAAGGTGTGAAGCAACTTAAATTTGCAACGCTTTTCCTAAAACCGGAAGCTTACGATAAGGATATCAAAATCGATTATGTCGGATTGGAAATTCCGAATAAATTTATCGTCGGATTCGGATTGGATTACGACGGATTAGGGCGTAATATCCCGGAAGTCTACCAGTTAAAATAACATTGAAAAAATAACTATAAAACCATCATAACAACAATTTAATTAAAATGATTAATATCGTATTATTTGGAAAACCCGGAGCCGGAAAAGGGACACAAGCCGAATTTTTAAAAGAAAAATACAACTTAATACACATTTCAACCGGTGACATTTTTCGTTATAACATTAAAAATGAAACGCTGTTAGGAAAAGAAGCCAAGACCTATATGGATCGCGGTGATTTGGTTCCGGATAGCCTTACGATAAAAATGCTTCAGGATGAAGTAGAGCGAAACCCACAAGCAAGCGGTTTTCTTTTTGACGGTTTTCCAAGAACAATTGGACAGGCTGAAGCGCTGGATGCGTTCCTGAATTCTAAAAATTGGGAAGTAACCGCAACGATTGCGTTGGAGGCCGATGATGAAATTTTGGTACAACGACTGTTGGAAAGAGGAAAAACTTCCGGAAGACCAGACGATCAGGACGAAGAAAAAATCAGAAACCGTTACCAGGAATATAACGAAAAAACAGCGCCACTAATGGAATATTACAGCGCACAACAAAAATTCCACGCGGTGAACGGAATTGGTTCCATTGCCGAAATTACCGAGAGACTAAGCAACGTAATTGAAAAATTATAAGCCGTCCCTGTAACGAATAAGTGAATAGATTACTAATATAAAAAAATAATAAAAAATCAGGTAAAACTGATATCATAACTAATATACAATCCTAATTTTGGAAATAATAATAATTTTCTTTCTAATCCTTTTAAACGGAGTCTTCTCCATGTCGGAAATAGCACTTATTTCAGCTCGTAAAAACCGTTTGGAAACGGCTGCGAAAAAAGGAAACACCAGTGCGAAAACAGCTTTAGAACTGGCCAATTCACCCAATAAATTCCTGTCGACCGTTCAGATTGGAATTACACTAATCGGAATTTTAACCGGTATTTATAGTGGTGATAACGTGACCGGAGACGTAAAACTGTTTTTAGACGGATTTGAAATGTTCAGACCGTATTCGCAAACACTGGCAGTAGGTATTGTTGTTGTGATTTTGACATTTTTCTCCCTGGTTTTAGGTGAATTGTTGCCGAAACGAATCGGACTAAACTATCCGGAAGCGATTGCTAAAACGGTAGCGGTTCCGATGAAAGTGGTTTCGATTGTGACGGCACCTTTTATCTGGTTACTAACCACATCGACCGATTTTATACTAAACGTATTGAAAATTAAGCCAACAGCCGATGGGAAGGTAACCGAAGAAGAAATTAAAGCCATCATCAAAGAAGGTACCGAAGGCGGGGAAGTTCAGGAAATCGAACAGGATATCGTGGAACGTGTTTTCCATATCGGCGACCGTAAGGTAAATTCCCTGATGACACACCGTAAAGCGGTGGTGTATTTGTCGTTGGAAGATGATGTAAACGAACAAAAAGAAAAGGTGCTGGAAGAAATCCACTCCGTATATCCGGTATGTGAAGACAATCTGGATGAGGTCGTTGGAGTGGTGTTGTTAAAAGACTTGTTTACAAGTTTTGAAAAAGGTGATTTCGATCTGAAAGCAATTGTAAAAGAACCGGTTTACCTTATTGAACATACTTCGGCCTATAAAGCGCTGGAGATTTTTAAGAAAACAAAAGTACACTATGCCCTGATTACCGACGAATATGGTGTGGTACAAGGGATTATTACATTGAACGATATTCTGGAAGCGCTAGTAGGGGATGCGGCCGAATTCTACGAAGAGGAATTTCAGCTGGTAGCCCGTGAAGACGGATCCTGGTTGGTCGACGGACATTATTCGCTGCACGACTTCCTGACCTATTTTGATATGGACGATCTGATTAACGATTATGATGTAACCACTGTAAGTGGATTGATCATGACCGAATTGTCCTATATCCCTAAAGTCGGTGAAAAACTGATCTGGAATAAAATGGAACTGGAAGTGATCGACATGGACGGTGTGAAAATTGATAAAGTATTAGTACGCTCATTAAAAGAGTAAGCTGCTTTTAGTGACTTACTATTGAAAAACAAAATAAAATTAAATGACAGAAGGGAATTTTGTAGACTACGTGAAAATTTATGTTTCTTCCGGTAAAGGAGGGAAAGGGTCTACGCATTTGCATCGAGAGAAATTTATTGAAAAAGGTGGTCCTGATGGAGGAGACGGTGGTCGTGGTGGTCACGTGTATCTGGTAGGGAATAAAGGGCTGTGGACGTTGTTCCATCTTAAATTTGCACGCCATATTAAAGCCGGTCACGGTGGAGACGGTGGTAGCGCAAGAAGTACCGGTGCCGATGGAGACGATAAATATATCGAAGTACCATTGGGAACCGTTGTACGCGACAAAGAAACCAATGAAATACTTTTTGAGATAACCGAAGACGGTGAAAAAAAGATTTTGGTAAAAGGTGGTAAAGGTGGTTTGGGGAACTGGCATTTTAGAAGTGCAACCAACCAGACGCCGCGTTATTCGCAACCGGGTATGCCGGCCGAAGAAATGGACGTGATTTTAGAATTAAAAGTATTGGCCGATGTAGGATTGGTCGGATTTCCGAATGCCGGAAAATCGACTTTATTGTCCGTATTGACCTCTGCGAAACCGAAAATTGCCGATTATCCGTTTACGACTTTAAAGCCAAACCTGGGAATTGTAGCCTATCGTGATTTTCAATCGTTTGTAATTGCCGATATCCCCGGAATCATCGAAGGTGCGGCCGAAGGAAAAGGATTGGGACATTATTTCCTACGCCATATCGAACGAAATTCGACCTTGTTGTTTTTGGTTCCGGCCGATGCTCCGGACATCAAAAAAGAATACGATATTCTATTGGATGAGTTACGCCGTTACAATCCGGAAATGTTGGATAAGGATCGTTTGGTTGTGATTTCGAAATCGGATATGCTCGACGACGAGTTAAAAGCCGAAATGAAAGCACAACTGGATAAGGAATTTAAAGGAATTCCGTATTTGTTTATCTCGTCGGTGGCCCAACAAGGGTTAACGGAATTAAAAGATAAATTATGGCAAATGCTT
This sequence comes from Bacteroidota bacterium, assembly GCA_023446155.1. Taxonomy (GTDB): domain Bacteria; phylum Bacteroidota; class Bacteroidia; order Flavobacteriales; family Flavobacteriaceae; genus Flavobacterium. Next base: position 187,143 of record JAEXIT010000020.1, on the reverse strand, counting down.
AATCAGTAATACGATAGCTGTAAAAAATAGTAAAAAGAGGTGTCCGTTTTGGAGGCCTCTTTTTATTTTTTATCAGTTTTGATCAAATGATATTAAAATAAAAAGTTAAAGTTATTTTGTTATAGATTTTTATAAACCCTTTTTTTTATAAAATTCTTAAAAAGAGGTATATTCGCGTCACTAAAAATAACAGATCTATTATGAAAAAAATTATTTTATCCTTAATCGCTACCATTCTGCTTGTGCCTGCAAGTGTTAGAGCAGACGAAGGTATGTGGTTTTTGATGTTCATCGAGCGTTTAAACCACAGGGATATGCAAAAAATGGGATTGCAGTTGACGGCTGAGGAAATCTACAGTATTAACCACCACAGTCTTAAAGATGCAATCGTTCAGTTCAACGGAGGTTGTACTGCCGAAATGATTTCTAAAGACGGATTAGTATTAACAAACCACCACTGTGGTTATGATGCTATCGCTGAATTGTCTTCTCCGGAAGCCAATTACCTTAAAAACGGTTTCTGGGCTGCTAACAGAAAAGCAGAATTAAAACCAAAAAGCTTATTCGTTCGTTTCTTCGTTCGTATGGACGATGTGTCCAAAAGAATTTTATCGAAAGTAAACGATAAAATGACAGAAGCAGAGCGTGAAGCAGCAATCAACAAAGAAATTGCTTTAATCGAAAAAGAAAACAACGAAGGTGGAAAATACACTGTTTCAGTTCGTCCATTTTTCCAGGGTAACGAATACTACTATTTCGTATATCAGGATTATAAAGACGTACGTTTAGTAGGAACACCTCCTGAAAATATCGGAAAATTCGGTGGTGACACTGACAACTGGGAATGGCCACGTCATACAGGAGATTTCTCTATGTTCCGTATCTATGCGGATGCAAACGGAAACCCTGCTGAATTCTCTCCAAACAACGTTCCATTGCAACCAAAACACCACTTACCGGTTAACCTTGGTGGTGTAAAAGAAAACGATTTCGCAATGATCTTAGGATATCCGGGTAGAACAAACCGTTGGATGCCAGCTGGTGGAATCGAGCAAAACGTAAAATTCGCTTACCCGGCTTGGGTTGAAGGTTCTAAAATGGGAATGGACAAAATGAAAACCCATATGGATCAAAGTGATGCTGTACGTTTAATGTATGCGTCTAAATATGCATCATTGGCTAACTACTGGAAAAACCGTCAGGGTATGATCGACGCGTTAACAAAATTCGGTACCGCTAAAACAAAAGCAGCTCAGGAAGCGAAATTCGACAAATGGGCGAATCAGAAAGAAAACAAAGAAAAGTATGGTCATGTGGTGGAAACCATCAACAAATACTATGCTTTAACAAACGAAAAAGCACGTCACGATAACTATTTAATGACGTTATTACGTTCAAGTTCTTTCGGAACAATCTCAAGAACTTTTGGAAGACAATTGGAAAATTACGCAAAAGCGGATGAAGCGAAGCGTAAAGAAATGTACCCGGGTCTTGTTGAAATGATCGATGAGTTCTACAAAGAAGCTTACATTCCGGCAGAAAAAGATATTCTTGCAGGTCAGTTAGGTCTATATGCTACAAAAGCAGGATATACATTGGCTCCAATGGTAGAAAAATTAGGAAAAGAGAACAACAATAACTTTACAAAATATGTAAACAATGCTTTCGATAGTAGTGTATTCGCTTCTCCTGAAAAAGTAAAAGCATTTTTAAACAATCCTAATGCAGCTACAATTGCAAACGATCCGTTAGTAGTATTGTCGAATGACTTATTAAACCACTACAACGCAAAATCGGATGTGATCTCTAAAGCACAAAACGATTTCGGAGCATCTTTCCGTTTATTGGTTCAAGGATTACGTGATTCTAAATTAGGTCCTATCAAATATCCGGATGCAAACTCTACACTACGTTTAACGTACGGAAAAGTTCGCGCTTTACCAGCTGACAAACGTAATGATGCAAAAGTAAATAACTATACGACTATGGACGGTATGGTTAAAAAATACAAAAAAGGTGACGAAGAATTCGACTTACCGGTTCGTTTAATGGAAATGAACAAAGTAAAAGACTACGGTCGTTATGCGGATAAAGACGGTTCTATGCACGTGAACTTCTTAACCGATAACGATATTACTGGTGGTAACTCTGGTTCTCCGGTATTAAACGGTAAAGGGGAATTAATCGGTTTAGCATTCGACGGAAACATCGAGGCGATGGCTGGTGACGTTATCTTTGACAAAAACTTACAAAGAACAATCAACGTGGATATTCGTTATGTATTATGGGTGATCGACAAGTTCTCGAATGCAAAACACATCGTTGACGAAATGACAATCGTGAAATAATTCCGATTCGTTTTCAAACTATAAAACCGCTTCAATCGAAGCGGTTTTTTTATTGATATAACATACTAAATATTCCGAAAAATTGTTTGGGAAGTATCGGTACGAATTTTGTAAGTTTAATACCGTATTTGAAACGATACTTTACTTTTAAAACAGATGCCAATGATTCGGAATTCTTTACAAAAATGGTTGCTGGGTTGTAGTCTTTTAGCAGGAGTAGCCTATACAGTGGTCTATGCTTGCGCCGATGGTGATTGGGGATATAATTACCAGTCCAGTTTTACTCCGGAAACCTATGTGGATAAATCGTATTCTCCCTTGTTCTATTCGGATGACATGTTTTATGATGGCTATGATGGGGATTTTACGGGACGGTTTAATGACGCTATTGTGACCGAATGGGAGACTTACCTGGGAGGTGCGATTAACAGAGAAAAGCTATCGTTTCTGATCTTAAATGATAGTTCCAGAGTTAAAGTGGACGATCTGTATCATGCAGCTTTTCACAAAAAGAAGTCGGCTTTTCCCGATGCTAAAATCGACCTGAAAAATAAAAAGGTAAAAGACTTTTTAGAGTTTATGTATTATGCCCGACAAATCGATAAGTATACTACAGATTCGTATGACCCTTGGGAAGCCGAAAACCGAAAGGTTGTAGCGGTACCGGAAAAGTGGATCAAAACGGTTGAAACCAAATTCGAACAAACCCAGGAGGCATTCTTAAAAAACCGCTATTGGTTTCAAACCATGAAGGCTTATTTCTATAGTGATTCCAAACCAAGAGCGATCACTTTTTTTGAAAAGACGCAAAACAGTATACCTAAAAATACCCTGTATTACCGCGGACTATCGTATGTGGCTGGAATTTATTACAAGCAAAAAAACTATGTAAAAGCCAATTACCTTAATGCGGTGGTTTTCGATAAATGCCCGGTACTTCGCCGGACGGCTACCTATAATTTCCATCCGCAGGAACAATCCGATTTTGATGCGTCATTACAGTTGGCACAAAACACGGATGAAAAAACAGCCTTGTGGGCACTTTTGGGCTATTATGCCGACGAACAAAAAGCGATCGCCGAGATCTATAAATTAAATCCAAAAAGTGAACATCTCGAATATCTGTTAACACGTCTTGTGAATAAAGAAGAAATCCGACTCAATGACAATGGATTTAAATCGGTGACGGAATATAAAAAGAAGGTCAATGATAGTTTGAATAAAGACCTGGTGGCTTTGGTCGATAAAATTGCAGACGAATCCCAAACTGCAAAACCTTATTTGTGGAATAGCGCAGCGGGTTACCTGAATATCTTTAAAGGCGATTATAAACGAGCGGCCAAATTGTTTGATAAGGCCGAAAGTAAAGCACCGAAAACCGAACTTTCGAACATGCAATTACGCCTTCTAAAGTTGATCAACAACATTAGCAGTACCACTAAAATGAATGTAAAATCGGAAGCGGCTCTACTAAAAGAACTTAAGTGGTTGTATCTGGAACTTCCGCAGGAGAAAAAGTATGATGATCCTTTTCGTTATGAAAAAGCCAAAGAATGGAGTTTGCAATATATAGCAGCACTTTATAAAGAACAAAAAAACGGAGTACTGTCGGAATTATTTGTACACGACAAAGCCTATTATTATACGTTTGAAAATCAGGAAGCGATGAAATCTTTTTTAAACAAGGCTACTAAAAATGAATGGGAGCAAATGGCGTTAAAATTGTATAATGTGACGGTGTCGGATATTTACGATTATCAAGGCGTGATAAGTGCTTATAATAATAAAATCGATCAGGCGATTACCTATATGGAACAGTCCGAAAGTAGAAAAGATTCGTTATGGGGGAATCCATTTAATGGTAAGATTAAGGATTGTAACGATTGTGATCATGCGGCCTATCAGAAGGTGAAGTACACCAAGCTTAGTTTATTGCAAAAAATGAAAGAGATGCAGGATAAACTGGCAAAAGGGGAAGATGTCTATAGCAATAACCTGTTATTGGGTAATGCCTTTTATAATATGAGTTATTATGGAAATGCCCGTGCTTTCTACTATGGCGTTGTCATGGAACAATTCGGGAACTATATCGATGAGTTTTACCAACCGATTTTAGTCAACACAGGTCTGGCGAATGCCTATTATAAAAAAGCATTTGCCGCGGCAACCACGCCGGAACAAAAAGCTAAATGCATGTATATGATGGCCAAATGCGAACGAAACGAGTTCTATTCCGGTCGTCATCCCAGAAGTAAAGATTTGAAAGAGGGTGAGGAAGTTAACTTTTTGGCTTGGGATGGATTTAAAAAACTAAAATCAGAGTATTCGAATACGCAGTATTATAAGGAAGTAATCAAAGAATGTGGCTATTTCCGGAAATACCTCGGAATGGAATAATCAAAAAAGGAATTACGTAAAAAGTGAAGCAAATCATTGCAATTGTCCTATTCGTAGGAGTGTTTTCGGCTTGTTCGAATAGGTCGGAAAAAGGAGATCCAAACGTCGCATTCTATTACTGGAAAACCATTTTTAAACTAACGGAAAATGAAAAAAAGGTATTGACGGAGAATAGCGTCGGTAAAATCTATATCCGTTATTTCGATATTGGTCTTACCGGAAAAGAAGCCGTACCGGTATCTCCTATAAACTTTACTGAGAAACCGGAGGCGTATAAAATCGTACCGGTGGTGTATATCAAAAATCAGGTCATGCTCGAACCAACAGTCGACTTACGGAAGTTGGCTGAAAATGTCAATACCTATATCGGTAACGTCAATGCCAAATATGGAATTGCATGGGACGAAATTCAGGTAGATTGCGACTGGACGTTAAAAAGTAAGGACCGTTATTTACAGTTTGTCGAATACTTAAAGGCGGTTAGTGCCAAAAGATTGTCGGCGACCATTCGGTTGCATCAGGTAAAATACTACGGCAAAACCGGGATTCCCAATGTAGATAAAGGGGTATTGATGTACTACAATATGGGAAGTATTGCGCCCGATAACCGGAATTCCATTTACGATCGGGAGGTGGCACAAAATTATATCAAAAGTCTGAAAAAGTTCCCGTTAGCACTCGACGTGGCTTTGCCCATTTATAGTTGGGGTATCCATATCCGGAATCATCGGGTGATTAAGGTGATCAGCAAAATCGATATGGCCTCTATTGAAAAGGATCCACATTTTAAAAAAATGGATGGGATGTATTTTACCGTTGTCGAAAGCGTGATCCGTGGCGGCAGTTATTTTAAAGAAGGGGATCAGCTAAAAATGGAGACGATTTCAAAAGACGATCTGGAAAATATGGCCGATGATTTACAGGATAATGTAGTGAATCGCCCGGATGAAATTATATTTTATGATTTGGACGATTTTAATATAGCACCTTATAATAATGAACAAAAATTTTTTAAAAAAGTGGCTGCTTGGTTTTAGTCTTGTAGCGAGTGTAGCATACACTGTTATTTATGCTTGTAGCGATTCTTCCTGGAGCTATGATATTCGCGATAACTCTAATTTTACTCCGGAAGCCTATGTGGATAAATTGAATATACCGCTTTTCTTTTTGAGTTGGGATTATGAATTTAGATATAGTTCCCGATTTAATGATGATATCGTAGCCGATTGGAATGGTTATCTCGATGGAAAGATTAACAAGACAGATCTGGAATATTTTATACTTGAGGATAGTGCAAAAGTCGAATTAGCAAATCTCTATGAGGTGACTTTTAAAAAGAAAAAGTCGGAGTTCCCTTCCCGAAATATTGATTTAAACAATAAGAAGGTGAAGAGTTTTATCGAGTTTATGCAGTATGCCAAACAAATTGAACGGTATACAACGAATGGTGAGGAGGTCTGGGATTTTGAAAATGATAAAGCAATCACGCTGCCAAAGGAATTAGTCCGTCAGGTAACAACTAAATTTGAGCAAACACAGGATGACTTTCTCAAAAATAGGTATTGGTTTCAAGCGATGAAAGCTAATTTTTATAGTAGTTCAAAGTCGGGGACGATTGCTTTTTTTGAAAAAACAAAAAATCAAGTACCACAAAATACCTTGTATTATAGAGGACTGGCTTATATAGCGGGGATATATTATCAGGAAAAAAAGTATGCAAAATCAAATTATCTGTATGCTGTGGTATTTGAAAAATGTCCGGTACTTCGTGAGGTGATGTTGTATAATTTTCATCCACAGGAGCAAGCCGATTTTGATATGTCGTTACAAATGACACAAAATAACGATGAGAAAGTAGCATTATGGACGATGCTCGGATATTATGCGGATGAACATAAGGCGATTGAAAAGGTATATCAGTTGAATCCGAAAAGTGAACATCTGGACTTTCTGCTGGTGTATCTGATCCAAAAGGAAGAGGAGCGTTTAAGAGATGAAAGTTATAAATCGGTTTCGGAATACAAAAAAAAGATGAAAGCGAAACTGGATAAAAAAACAGTGGCGTTAATCGATAGGATTGTCAAGGAAGGACAAACAGCTAAACCCTATTTGTGGGAGATTGCCGCGGGTTATCTAAGTACTTTTAATGGCGATTATAAACGAGCGGAAGCATTATTTAAAAATGCAGAAGCGAAGGCTCCAAAAACAGAGTTGTCGCAAAAACAAGTGCGGCTTTTAAAATGGATTAATACATTATGCCAGCAAACAAAAATCAATGCAAATGTAGAAAAGGTATTATTGCCGGAAATGAAATGGTTGCGGGAGGAAGTTTTGAAGAAAAGTGATGGTAATCCTTTTCGTACCGACGAAGCAATGTCTTGGAGTCGGAATTATATTAGTTTGCTATACAAAGAACAGAAAAATGATGTAATGGCGGAATTGTTTAGTTCAGATGCTAATTTTTACAAAGAGGAAAAGAAATTGGAAGCGATGAAAACGTTTTTAACAAAACCGGATAAGAATGGATGGGAGCAACTAACGGTATCGATGTATACTACAACACTGCCGGAAATTTACGAATACCAGGCTGTGAACTATACGTATGCAAATAAAATAGAACAAGCCATTGGTCTTATGGAAAAGGCAGAGAATGGAAAAGATGTCGCTTTATTAGGAAATCCATTTAATGGCAAGATTAAAGACTGTAATGACTGTGATCACGCTGCGCCTCAAAAAATAAAATATACCAAGCTTTCTTTTTTACAAAAGATCAAAGAAATGCAGGATAAGATAGCTCAGAGTGAGGATATATATAGTAATAGTCTTTTATTGGGTAATGCTTTTTATAATTTGGCCTATTACGGTAATGCTCGTTTGTTTTATGCTGAAGATCTTGGAGGTCGGATGGAAAGTTATGAAGCTCGGAATAGCTCCAAACCGTATTTACTGGATCAGTCACTGGCATATGATTACTATAAAAAAGCATATGCGGCTGCGGATAATCCGGAGCAAAAGGCAAAATGCCTGTTTATGATGGCGAAATGTGAGCGCAATACCTATTATAATAAGGCGTGTTCGAATCCGATACATGGCTGTAATGAGTTGAAAGTGCAATTTCTAGCTTGGGATGGGTTTAAAAAACTAAAAGCAGATTATTCCAATACGCAGTATTATAAAGATGTAATTAGGGAATGTGGCTATTTTAGAAAGTATGCGAAATAAAATCCATAAAAAAAGGAGGCTCGATCAGGCCTCCTTTTTTATGATTTGTCAGAGATAATTAACGTTGTATCTGAACACGGATTCCTTTGGTATGGCTTGTAAATTCCGGAGCATACATGCTTTGTATCGTCGTGATACCATTGGAGAAATTACCGCTGTTATTCGCCCGTACGTCATATTCGATCACATAAACTCCTTTTCTGATTTGGTCGAAAAAGAAATGTGTGGCCGCATCGCGCGTACTTTGGTAATAGCTTATATTGTGTTTCCATTGATAGCCGGAAAGTACATCCAAAGGTTCAAAGCCGGAAGCGCGCATGTCTTTTAAATGGATGTATTCAAGGTCTTCGGTGGCGGTAATGATAATACGAACGGTAACCAAATCGCCGATTTTAATGGGCTTGTCAGATTGTATCCGTTCCAGTTGAGTTCCGTCTTTTGAAGTTTTTTTAAGATACAACTCTTTGGAAGTCGACAATGTACTACCGCTTTGCGTTTTGATCTTATCAAGGTCTTCAAAATATTGCCAGTAATAACCGCCATAACCCGGTATATCCGATTTGTTGGTAACGGAAATCGTAGCCATTTCCGGTGTAATTTCCTGTTGACTCCAGTTGAGTTTGATATAACCGGTTTCGGCTTCTTTTTGATTTTCGCCTAGTTTTTTTGATAAAATCTTTTCAGAACCGATTTTAAAAACGGTGTTATCGCTTTTTGATAAAAAGTTATTGCCATGAAATAAAAGGGCATAAATAGCTTCGGTGGTCGCTTTGGTTGTCGGCCAGTTTTGATTTTGCTTATTTTTAAGCAACCAGACTTTCATCGCTTCGATGGACTCTTTATCGGTTGTGATTTCAGCGAAGGCTTCGATCAGTAATGCCTGTGTTTCTATAGGCGCCTGATACCAGAACCATCCGGATTTATTGGAAATCCAGTACATGCCGGAATCCGAATTGTTGACTGCGGTTTCTTTTAAACTGCTGATAATGGTCTCAGCCGTTTTTGGGTCGTTAAAACGGTTAAATACCAAAGCTGCCAATCCTTTTTCATATAAAGAGTACCGTAACCAATTCTTTTTGGAAGTGTCCAGATACAGGGCAACGATTTTTTGTTGCTCGGCCGTTAACGGATGACTGTCCAGATAAAAACTACGCGTATAGAGATAATATAGATTTTCGTAGTACAATGGATTCTGAAGTTGTTTCAGTAATTCGTTATGTTGTGCTTCGAATTTGGAATCCAGATATTGAATCCCCGGATTGGTGATGCTTGTAAATTGTTTTTTGATTCCATCGGGCAACTGCATTTTCGACAGGTGACCAAAACCAGCCATAATATGACGGGTGATATAATAGTTTTCGTCTCCGTTTTCGAACCACGAAAAACCGCCGGATGGTTTTTGTTTTTGTTTTAGTTTATCAAAAATAATAGCGGTTGATGTGGCCATTTTATCAAGGTCGAATAGCAAAGCCAGGTTTTTCTTTTTCTCGGCTCCCGATTGCGAATCGCGGAACCAAGGTGTTTCGGCTAGTATGATGGATTTTAATTGTTCATTTTGTTCAAGCTTGGAAAAGCTTTTTCCGTCTTTTCTCCAGCTTTCAAACAGACTGGCAATTTTAGGATTGCTATTGATAATCTGTGAAGCCAGTACATTGGCATAATACCGGGCAAAGGTTTGCTCGGCGCATTCGTGTTCGTATTCCATTAAATACGGAAGCGATTGCAATGCCAGCCAGGTCGGATTGGAGGTGTATTCCAATGTAATCTGATGATTCTGCAGGGTAGTGGAGGTATTGGTTTTTAAATTGTCCAATGTATACGTTTTGGTTGTATTACCACGAACCCATAGCGGAATACTTTCGGTAACCAATTGGGTGTTGGCGAGTACCGGAAGTATATTTTCTTCACCGTCGCTAAAGTTACCAGTTTTGGCAACTACTTTGTACTGAACACCCTGAATTCCTTCGGGGATAACGATTTTCCAACGTACTTCGGTATTGCCTTTGGCTGGAATTACCATGTTTTTAAGGTTGTTTTGATTGTCCATTTTGGCGTCGATAGGTTGCATTGTTGTGGCATCAAAAAGTTGTAAGGCGGCAATTCCGGATTTGGCTTCGTAGGTCATGTTGGCGATTTTGGCACTGATAAAAAGCGTGTCTTTTTCGCGTAAAAAACGAGGGAAGTTTGGTGTGATCATCAGATCTTTCTGAGTAACAATCAGATCTTCATAATAACCGGTTTTTCCTTGTTTGGTATGACCTAAAAGGCGCAGTTTCCATTTGGTTAAAGCCTCTGGAGACGTAAACGAGAATTTGATTCTCCCGTCTTTGTCTGCTTTTAAATGCGGATAGAAAAAGGCCGTTTCGTTAAAGTTTCTTCGGGTTTTTACCTCAGCGATTTCGGATAAGGATTTTTTTGTTGTGATGATCAATACACCATTGGCTCCTTCCGATCCATATAGGGCGGTTCCTTGTGCACCTTTTAATACGGTGGACGATAATAGGTCGGAAGCCGGAATAGTTTCCAACATACTGGCGTCGGCTATTTTTCCGTCGATAACGATTAAAACGGGTTTGTTACCGGCTTCTCCGATTCCGCGTATCGCAACCGGCTGCTGACTAATTTGCAGGCCGTTTACTTTTCCGGATAGCGCCTGAAGTACATTCGGAGCAATCGGTGCGGAAATAATCTGATTAGCGGAAGTGATACCTTCTTCTCGGCGTTTAATACCCATGGCTCCGACAACGACTTCGTTTAATGCTTTTGCTTCGGCAATCATTGCGACATTATGGACAGATTTCGTCACCACAACGGATGCGGTTTTCATTCCGACAAAATCAAATTGCAGCATTTCACCAGCAACGACTGCAATACTATAATTGCCATCCATATCGGTTTGAGCACCTCTTTTCGTTCCTTTAACGACTACAGATACACCCGGTAACGGTAGTCCGCCTTCGGTTACAACACCGGTTATGGTTTTGGAATTAGCTGGTATTATCGGCTTACCAGTTTTGATTATTTTTTTATAATACTGTAATGTGTAAGGATCGTCCGGATTAGAGAAATGAAATCCAAACCAGATAAGGTCGGTTTGTTTGCTTAGGGTATTATTGAAATAATCTGGCGGAGGAAAACGCAAGGATTTATATAGGTTGCCAAAGCCTATTGCGGTTTTGAAGGGGATATAATAATAGTTTTCGTTATAGGAAATATCCCAATCTTTTTGAGTAAACTGATCTAGTGAACTGTCGTACATGGAGGCTAACACTTCGGTTTCGGTTTTGTTTTTAATACGGAAAGCCCAATTTTCATGACTTCCGGGTTCAATCTTGTTACGGATGCTTTCGACTTCGAAAGCGAGTTTTTCAGTTTCCTTTTGAAGGGTAACCAAAGTGACTGTTTTGATTACCTGATTGTCGAAAACCGTTGAAAACTGCAACTTGATTTCCTTTTCAAAATTTTTATTTACCGGAATTTGCAGTATGGCTTTTTGGTTTTTTAGCTGGAAAAATTTAGTATAATAAGAAGTACCTTTATAATAGGCTTCGGTTGTAAGGTATAAGTTTGCAAAATTGGAAGCCACGGCTATTGTGATGTAACCGTCTTTTAGCGGTGACTGATTTAATTGGGTAACGGTAAATAGCTTGTCGGAAGGTCGTTGTTTGTCTTTTACCTGGAAGAATCTGAAATCCGAGATGCTTTCGATGACATGGCCGGATGAATCTTTGGCGGTGAAAACAGCTTTATAAAGACCGGTTTTCCAATTGGAAATAAAATCCATAAGGAGCATACGATTGCTTTTTGTGTCGACATTTTTTTTCAGAATCAGGATTTTTTCGCTATCGTCTGATCGTTTATCATACGGAAATAAGGAATCGAAAACCGTATCGTCAATCAGTTTTATTTCAGGGTTGTAGTCGGTGTTTTTCCATTTGTTAGCAATGGGGGCCATATAGTAAAATTCCAATGTTCCTTTTGTGGGAACAAAATTTTCATTGAGGTTGGTACTGTTTAGGGATATGAATTCTTTTTTATCGGTTTCAATTACCGAAGGAATACGAGATTGTAAGACTAATTGATGATACCCAGCTTTTACAGCAGTTTTGTTGCTTCTCGTTTCGCCGTTGCTATCGGTTATATCGATATCAGCGGTATATGTATAAACCGGCAGTTCTTCTACAGTATATTCCGGATCGGGTTCGGCTGTAAAAGCCACAACAAAATTACCATTGGCATCGGTTTGGGTTTCACCTTCTAATAGGGAGGAATCGTCAAAATCATCATTGTATTTATTGACAACGGATCTGGAAATCGTATAGCTTACTTTTGCATTGGAAATGTTACTACCTGAAAAGGCTTTGGCTGTTCCTTTGATTTCGATTTTCTGGTTTACTGTATAGGGTTTCTGAACCGGATCAAACGTAATCTGAAAGTTAGGTCGTTTGTATTCTTCTACATTAAATTCGGTTTCATTTTTTTGCCATGAGGGAAGTTTGTCCCAAAAAGGATGTTCCTTCTTTTTCGAATCGTATAAGGGATCGTCTGTTACTTCTTCGGGTTCGTCGAACGAAATGGTGTAGTTTCCAGTTAGTCCATTTTTAGGTAGTTGGAATTCGCCGGAAAAAGAGCCAAACTCGTTTGTGCGGGTTTCAATTTCTTTTATAGTGCCACCGTTAGGATCGTCAAGGAAGACCTTTACTTTTAAATCTGCTATTGTTTCGGTGATTTCCTTTTTTTTCCAGGTGGCTATCCCTTTGTAATAAACCGTTTGTCCTGGGCGATAAATAGCGCGATCCAGAAAAAGTTTGATTTTTGGATCTGAAATTTGATTGTGGTCTTCCTCTTTTTTAGAAGAGTAAGAGATTCCGGGAAATGCTAAATATAAAAGATCCTGATCTTTTGTAGCCAGTATGTAGTCAAAAGAGGCATAGTTGTCGGAAAGCTTAAAGTGTGCATGTCCCTTTGCGTCGGTTTGGATTTGAAAATCTTCACTCGAAATTTTAACATTTTCCAGCGGTTGTCCTGTTTTTCTATGGTAGGCTTCAAAATACAGCGTTTTATTTTTGGTATAACTCAAAAGGGAAATATCGGTAACAGATAGAATATCGTCGGATTTAGTGATTGTCCCGTTTTGACTTTTGTTTTCAAAAATGGTCAGGTAGGTGCCGGTTTCTAAAACGGGAAACAGAATCTCAGTTGTATAGGTAAAGTAATCGTTTTTATTTGGTAAGGCATATGTTTTTGTGATTACCGGTTTCTGATTTTGTGTGATACTGTCTTTTAAACGGTCTTTCTCCTTGGGTTTACTGTTGTGTAATAAGGCGGTATGATCCGAATCTATTTTATAAAAGGAAACCGTAAGATTGTCAATGTTTTTATAATCGATAGAAGCTCTTGTGTTTTGTTTGTCATACAATTGCTTTGGTAAGCTAATGGAAAAGGATTTTAGACTTAATTGATGGCGATCGTTGAAGGCTTCCTTGTAGGCACTCGACATACCTAAAGTCAATATGCTATCGTAGGTTTGCATAGCCAGTCGGTTATAATCCGGATTGATTGTTTTGGAAGCCTGCGATTTATAGATGGAAGCTTTTTCAAGTAACACATTTTGTAACGTTAAGGTGTCTAACTTTTGTTTTTGAAATTGCGTTAGCCTTTTTAGAAACGGCTGCTTTTCCAGACGAAGCAGATTTATGAAATATTTTAGGCGTTCAAATTGGTATTTCGGACGGAGTAATTCGTTTTTTTCGAGTTTCTGGTATAATTGGATGATGTTTTTAATGTCCTGATCCAATAAGGTGTCAAATGATGTTTTTAGAAAAAGATCTGACGTGTCCCATATAAGATTTTTTTCCTTTTCGGTCAATTGAAAATCCGCTTTAAAGGTTATTTGTTTTTTGTAATAGGTAATTACTTCCGACGCTAAATAATCATAAAGCGTATGCTTTTTAAAGTCTTCGTGTTTTTCAAAATCAAAAACGATTTCATAGTTGCGTAACGGAGTCTTTTGTAATTCCGCTTTCGCTTCAATCGATTTCTGATAAGCGGTTTGTATTTCTGTTTTAAAGATGTTTAGTGGCCAGGTTCTGAAATCGGCTTCCGGAGTATATTCTAAATAGGTTAGCCGGGAAATAGTGTTGTAATTTTTGCTCAAATGCGTTTCAAGACATTTGGCATAAATGTGTTGTAACAGCGCTTGCGTAGGAATACTACTTTTGGAAAGGGTTTGTTTTAAATCGGCAATGATTTTTACACTGGCATCCTCTTCCAATGTTTGCATGTATTTCGACGCATAAAAAAAAGCTTTAACGATCTCGGCGTCATCTTTCCGGGATTTGGCTTTTTGGTATATCTGTTGTACTTCGGTATTGGCCGAACGGATTTTGCCTTCCTGCTCGAGTGCAATGACTTTATCCCACTTTTTGTCAAATTTCTGAGCATATAATAATGTCGAAAAAAACAGGGCAAAAACAAATGTAATTTTTCTCATAGGTAGGAATTTTTAAACAATATACTACAAAGTTTAAGTATTCCTAAAAATTGATTAAAAGATTTCGTTTTACTACTTTTGAAAGATGAGGCGATTCGTTTATTTCGTGCTGTTATTACCGCTTATAGCGTGGTCACAAGGGAATCTCGACAAAGGAATTCAATTGTTTGATCAAGCTCGGTATGACGATGCCAAACCTTATTTTGCGGTAGTTTTAAAAGAAAATCCGGAGAATGCCCGGGCGATGGAATATACCGGGGATATTGCCGCTCATAAAAAAGAGTGGGATGAAGCGATTTCCTGTTATCAGAAACTGACGGTTCAATATCCTAAAAATGCCGGGTATTATTATAAATATGGAGGCGCAATGGCGATGAAAGCCAAATCGGTTAGTAGGTTTAAAGCGTTTGGGATGATCGATCCGATCGAAAAAGCGTTTCTTACAGCGGCGCGTTTGGATCCGAAACAGGTCGAATCGCGTTGGGCACTGGTGATTTTTTATCTGGAACTTCCGGGAATACTGGGCGGAAGCGAAAAAAAAGCACAGCGCTATTCGGATGAATTAATGGTCATTTCACCGGTAGATGGGTATCTTTCCAAAGGGCATATTGCCGAATATTTCAAGCGGTATCCCGAAGCGGAAAAATATTTTATCAAAGCCGTGTCCATTGGTCAGTCAAAAGTGACCTACCAACGTCTGGCCGATTTGTATAAAAATAAAATGAAGATGCCGGAGAAAGCAAAACAAACCTTAGATTTGTATCAAAAGAAAAAAACATAAAAATGCGTACACATTTTATCGCTATCGGAGGAAGTGCCATGCACAATCTGGCATTGGCTTTACATAGCAAAGGGTATAAGGTAACCGGAAGTGATGATGCTATTTTCGAACCTTCCAAAACCCGTTTAAAAAACAAAGGATTGTTACCGGAAGAAATGGGGTGGTTTCCGGAGAAAATTACATCCGATATCGAAGCGGTTATTTTGGGGATGCATGCCAAAGCCGATAATCCCGAATTGTTGAAAGCTCAGGAATTGGGATTGAAAATTTATTCCTATCCGGAATTTTTGTACGAACAGTCAAAAGATAAAACCCGAGTTGTTATTGGCGGTTCCCACGGGAAAACGACCATTACGTCGATGATACTTCATGTAATGCATTATCATAATATCGATGTGGATTATATGGTGGGAGCGCAATTGGAAGGATTTGATACGATGGTGCACCTAACGGCAGATAATGATTTTATCGTTTTGGAAGGTGACGAATACCTGTCGTCTCCAATGGATCCAAGACCGAAATTCCACCTGTACCAACCGAATATTGCTTTGATCAGCGGAATTGCCTGGGATCATATTAATGTATTTCCGACCTATGAAAACTACGTTGAGCAATTCTCAGTTTTTATCCAAAAAATCACTAATGGCGGTATATTGGTTTATAATGAAAACGATCCGGAAGTAAAAAGAGTGGCCGAAGAAGCCACCAATCCGATCCGTAAGATTCCATATCACACTCCGGATTATACGGTGGAAGATGGAACTACACTATTGGCAACACCGGAAGGACCAATGCCAATCGAAGTTTTCGGAGCGCACAATTTGAATAATCTTGCCGGAGCAAAATGGATTTGTCAGAATATGGGTGTTGATGAAGCCGATTTTTACGAAGCCATTGCAAGTTTTAAAGGTGCTTCCAAACGTCTGGAAAAAATCGCTGAAGGTAAAGGTAAAGTGGCTTATAAAGATTTTGCGCATTCGCCGAGTAAAGTGGCGGCTACGACCAAGGCAGTAAAAGAACAATATCCGGACCGCAAACTCATTGCCTGCCTGGAATTGCATACCTACAGTAGTTTGAATGCCGAGTTTTTAAAAGAATATCAGGGAGCATTGAATGCTGCCGATACAGCTGTGGTGTTTTATTCGCCGGAAGCGGTTCAGATCAAACGATTGGAAACGATAACCTATGAGCAGATCGCCAAAGCCTTTAATCGGGAAGACCTGATTATTTACACCAATCCGGAAGATTTTAAGCAGTATCTTTTTAATCTTAATCTGGATCATACGGCACTCCTGTTAATGAGCTCCGGAAATTATGGCGGACTGGATTTTGACGATGTAAAGAAATTGATACAGTAATAAAAAAGGATTGGCTTTTTAGAGTGCCCCCAAATAGTGTCTAACTTTTTGGGGGCAGTTCAAAAACGGCATCCTTTTCTTTTTGATAGGTATAATGACCGGTAATCGGATACTTAAAAAGAAAATCTTCCAGTACTTGTCCGCGGCCTACATTGTGGACAATGAGAGGACGTTTGCCGTCTTTTGATTTTCGATGCACAACAATACCAATATGCGGTAAAGACCCGGGAAGCATCCAGGTAACAATATCTCCGGGACTATAGTCGGACGGATCGGAGGTGACCGGTTTGACTTTTCCAAAACGGGAAAAGAAAACCTGAAGATTCGGAACTCTTCTGTGATCAATATTCGTGTCCGGTTTTTTCAAGCCCCATTTAGACGGATACTTCGAAAAGTTTTTCTGCATATCCAGATGAACCTCTTTTTGTAAGTCAATTCCAAGCTTCCGGTAAGCCCGGATAATGACATCTGTACAAACCCCTTTGTCTGGTGGAACATCGCCATTCGGATATCCGATTTTTCGATATACCGGATCATACGTCACCCGATCCTTTGTTAACGCTATTGCAGCAATGGCTAATTTTTGAGAGGGTTGAAACTGGCTGTTTATGGCTGTTATTGGGTAGGTTAGAAATAGAAAAACCAGAAAAAAAATCATAACTTTATTTTATTAGAGAAACGGATTTAGAACGAAACTAGTATCACAGCTGGTAAAATATACGCCAAAATGAGTACACTCCCATATATCCCAATTAAAGACTGGGCTCCTTCCGATAAACCCAGGGAAAAACTAATCGAAAAAGGCAAAACTATTTTAAGTAACACCGAATTGCTAACCATTCTGATACGATGCGGTAGTGAAAAAGAAAGCGCTCTGGATCTTTCTAAAAAAATTCTGAGTAGTCTGGATAACAATTTAAATGCTTTAGGTAAACTATCCATCAAACAGCTAATGGCTTTTAAAGGTATTGGTGAGGCCAAAGCCGTGACCATAATAGCCGCTTTGGAATTGGGTAGTAGAAGAAAATGGGAAACGAATAAATGGAACCTCTCGGTTATCATGTCCAGCAAATCCGTTTTTGCAATCATGCAACCCATTATCGGAGAACTGGGGCATGAAGAATTTTGGATTCTCCTTTTAGATAATTCTAATAAACTAATTTATAAATACCAGATCAGTAAAGGCGGCTTGGTTGCTACTCTCGTAGATCCAAGAGTGATTTTTAAAACGGCTCTCGAACACAGTGCCACCGGTGTGATTCTATGTCATAATCATCCTTCGGGATCCTTAAAAGCCAGTGAAACCGATATCAGCATTACTTATAAACTAAAAGAAGCCGGAGATTATCTGGATATCAAGATTCTCGATCATATTATTATAACCGAAAATGAGTATTTTAGTTTTCGCGATGAAGGACTACTCTGAAGCATTGCATTCCGGACAAATACCACTGATTAAAATTTGTTGCTCGCGGATTGTATAATCGGCGGGTAAATTGATCCGGATTGCGATCGAATCAATACAAGTGGTTTTTTTACATTTTTCACAACTAAAATGAACATGATCGTGATTGTGTTGTGGTATATCTTTAGATCCGCATTCTTTGCATATGGCATATTGAACAACCCCCTCAAGGTTGGTAATTCTGTGAAGTTTTCCCTCATCAACAAGCCGGTCTAATGCCCGGTATATCGTAACCCTGTCATAGGTGTTTCCAAAATGATTATGGAAATCTTTATGCGCTAAGGCGCTGTTTTGTGCTTTCAAGAGTTCAAGTATCGCCGTTTTGGTACCGGAACTACGTTCTCTTTTGATCTTTTTTTCAGCCATCTTTTAAAATGAACAGGTTGTACGATTGCTTTGTAAAGCTTTGCAACAAAATTACAAAAAATCAAGCGATACCAATTTAGTGCGAGGATGGCGCTTTTCAGATCGGAAGATTCTATAAATCTTGAGAGAAGTACGGGCTTTTTAGTTATAAAATTCATAATAAAAACAACCGAAACTAATTTTTTGTTATTTTTGATTGGCTTAGTATAAATAGCTCCCGAAAGAGCTATTTTTTTCTTTTAAAAAGGCCATTATATTGCAGATATTAAAAGTATTTGATAATGATTGCTACAAAAAATATTACGTTCTCCTACGGGAAAGGAACTTCTTTTGCATTTCCCGATATTAGTTGCTCCGATGGGGATACCATTCTGATAACCGGTGGATCGGGAAAAGGAAAAACGACATTACTACACCTTTTGGGAGGACTTTTACGCCCACAGGCTGGTGAAATCCTTGTGAATAATACCGATATCGGAATACTATCCGAAAAAAAGCTGGACCATTTCAGAGGGGAACATATCGGATTGGTTTTGCAACAATCTCATTTTATCGCGTCATTATCCGTATTGGAAAATGTGGAATTAGCCTCCTGGCTAGCCTCCGGAAAAAAACGTACCGAAAAGGCTAAATTGTTATTGCAACATCTCGACCTCGAAAATCATATTCATAAATTACCTTCACAACTCAGTATTGGGCAGCAGCAACGGGTTTCAATAGCCAGAGCATTGATCAACGAACCGAAAGTGCTTTTGGCAGATGAGCCGACTTCGAGTCTTGACGATGAGAATGCATTTAAAGTTGCCGATTTACTGGATAATCTGGCCAAAGAGTACCGCTCGGCATTGGTAATCGTGACACATGATTCCCGATTAAAGCAACGTTTTACCAATCAAATTACATTGTCATGATTACAAAGTTAGCCTGGAAAAATACCTGGTTTAAACCACTCAATACTACGCTGAGTATTATTTTGTTGACAGCCAGTGTGGCGATTATCACCGTGTTAATCCTGTTGCAAAAGCAGTTTGAGGAAAAATTTTCCAGTAATGCTGATGGAATCGATTTGGTTTTAGGAGCGCAGGGAAGTCCGTTGCAACTTATTTTGTCTTCCGTATATCAGGTGGATGCGCCTACCGGTAATATCGATTATCAGGAAGCAAAGAAATGGATGTTGAATCCTTTTGTAAAAACTGCTATTCCGTTGGCTTTCGGAGACAATTATCACGGTTTTAAAATTGTTGGAACGACGACCGATTATATCGAAAAGTATGAAGCGAAAGTAGTGTCGGGCAAAGCCTTTGAAAAGGATTTTGAAGTTGTTGTGGGAAGTGAAGTCGCTAAAAAACTAAACCTGAAAACCGGAGATAAATTTTTTGGTTCCCATGGCGATGCCGAAGAAGGTGAGGTGCATGAAGAACATGCGTATCATATCGTTGGGGTATTGTCGGAAACCGGAAAAGTAATCGATAACCTGATTCTTTCCAATATACAAAGTGTTTGGGCGATGCACGATTCGCACGAACATGCCAAAGCCGAAGTGCACGATCACGATCACGAAGGACATGATCATGACCACGATCATCATCACGATGAAGTGGTGATTCGTGAGGAAGGAAAAGAGATCACGGCCGTTTTATTAAAATTCCGAAATAAAATGGGAATTGTAACCTGGCCACGGATGATTCCGCAAAATACCAAAATGCAGGCGGCTTCTCCAGCTATCGAAATCAACCGACTGTTTACGTTGTTTGGTGTCGGACTGCAGGCTTTACAATATCTGGCCTATGGAATCATGTTGATCTCCGGAATCAGTATTTTTATTGCCTTATACAATACCCTGAAAGAACGAAAATATGAATTCGCTTTATTACGGGTAAACGGAGCAACTCGTTTTCAATTGCTTTACCTGGTCGTTATTGAGAGTTTGATCTTATGCGTGTTGGGCTACCTGTTCGGCACGATAGTTGGAAGAATTGCACTGATGTTTATTTCCGGTTCCGCAGAGGAAGAATTCAAAATGGCATTTAATCCTTTTGAGTTTGTCTGGGAAAAAGAAGGATTCTTATTTTTACTGACTATATTTGTCGGTGTTTTAGCGGCTGTTATTCCGGCTGTTAAGGCGTATAAACTTAATATCTCAAAAACTTTGGCCAATGCGTAAAAAATCAATAGTAGTCATAGCTCTTACGGCACTGCTTTTAGTTCTGGAATACTGCTACACTCCGGGAAAAGCACAAAACAATACACCTGCGGATACAAAAATGGATAAAGCCGGTTTCGTTGGTTTTACGAGCAACCAAAATACGGTGGTATTGGCAAGTTCGGATACGCTGACCTGGAAATTGCTGGGCGATATCAAATATGTAAAAAAACAACATAAAACATACGGAGAAGTGATGTTTCCCCAGGTAAATGCGAAATTGAAACTGACCAATAAAAAGCGCATTGTGATGAGCGGATTTATTATTCCGATAGATAACAAATCCTATGCGTTGAGTAAAAATGTGTTTGCTTCCTGTTTCTTTTGTGGTAAATCCGGACCGGAAACCATCATGGGAATTAAGTTTAAAGGAGAAACTCCAAAATTAAAAACCGACCAGTATGTGACACTGGAAGGGAATTTCCGTTATAACGATACCGACGTGGAAGACTGGGTGTACCACGTAGATGATGCGGTTATCGTTAAAGGAGCCAAATAAAATACACTATGAAGTTTACCAATAAAACCGATATTTTTTTCGATCTGGATCATACTCTTTGGGATTTTGAGAAAAACTCGGCACTGGCTTTCGAAGCCATCTTCGAAAAGCATGCAATGCCCATTTCGATGGAAACCTTTCTGGAATACTACATTCCGATTAATTTTAAATACTGGAAGCTGTACCAGGAGGAAAAAATCACACAACAGGAATTGCGGTATTCCCGTTTTAGAGAGGCTTTTGATTTATTGCAATATCCAATCGATGACGCGAAAATTAATCTTTTGGCACAGGAGTATATTAACTACCTGCCAAAGTTTAACCATCTTTTCGAAGGTGCTGTCGAAATTCTGGATTATTTAAAACCGAAATATAAGCTGCATATTATTACCAACGGATTTCACGAGGTTCAGGAAGGAAAACTCCGAAATGCGAATATCGACCATTATTTTATTACGATAACCAATTCGGAAAAAGCAGGTGTTAAAAAACCCAATCCGAAGATATTCGAATATGCTCTGGATCTTGCCCAAACAGATAAAGCAAAAAGCGTTATGATTGGCGATAGTATGGAAGCGGATATAGAAGGTGCTTTAAACGTGGGACTTGATGCGATCTTTTTTAGTGAGTCGGACTATGGCGAAACTTTAAAAGTACCACAGGTGCGCCATTTGCTCGAACTTAAAAAAATACTTTAGAAAAAACCAAACCAATATGAAAAAGACTGGTGTAATGCTAACAATCCTGTTGCTTTCGGCAACGGCATTTTCGCAACGATTAACGGATTATAAATATGTTGTTGTTCCGGCTAAGTTTTCTTTTTTGAAGCAAGCCAATAAATACAACCTGAATGCCTTAACCAAAATGGTTTTCGAAAAGAAAGGGTATACGGTTTTGTATGATACGGATGTTATGCCGGATGACCTTGCTCAAAACAGATGTAACGGATTGTTCGCCAATATGGTGGAGAATAACACAGTTTTTAATACCAAAATTAAAATAGAATTAACGGATTGTAAAAACCAAACCGTTTTTATTTCGGAAGAAGGAACCAGCCGATTAAAAGAGTACGATAAAGCGTATATTCAGGCATTCCGAATTGTAGGAAAATCAATCGAGGAAGGATTGCAAAATGCCAATCCGGTGCCAATCCGGGCAGTACCGCCTGTAAAAGAGACGTTGGTTGTACAGGAAGCCGTAAAAAAGGATCCCGTAGCGACAGTGATATCTGGACAATTGTTTGCACAGCCAATAACGAACGGTTATCAGTTAGTGGATAGTAGCCCGAAAATTGTCTTAAAAATATTTAAAACCAGTAATCCGGATCTTTATACCGCTAAAAACGATAGCGTTCAGGGTGTGCTGATCAAAAAGAATAATGAATGGATATTCGAATACTATCAGAACGAAAAGCTGATATCCGAAAAACTGGATATTAAGTTCTAATAATTGTATTTATCCTTCCAACGGTTTTTTAGAAAATCCCGGGTTGCATTTTCCCGGGAATTATTCCCTGGATCGTAAAATATGGTTTGCTGTAATTCGTCCGGAAGAAACTCCTGATCAACGAAATTGTTTGCATAATCGTGTGCATACTTATATTCGTCACCATATCCCAATTCTTTCATCAACTTGGTCGGCGCATTGCGCAAGTGTAAGGGAACCGGTAAATCGCCGGTTTGTTTAACCAGTTGCTGCGCTTTTCCTATAGCCATATAACTCGCATTGCTTTTGGGAGATGTCGCCAGGTAAATAGCACATTGGCTCAATATAATGCGGCTTTCCGGGTAACCAATTGTCGTGACCGCCTGAAAGGTGTTGTTGGCCATAATTAAAGCCGTTGGATTGGCATTGCCAATATCTTCGGACGCGAGAATCAACATGCGACGCGCAATAAATTTAACATCTTCACCACCTTCAATCATTCGGGCCAGCCAGTATACGGCACCGTTAGGATCGCTACCGCGGATGGATTTTATAAAGGCTGAAACAATGTCGTAATGCTGTTCTCCGGTTTTATCATACAAAACGGTGTTTTTCTGAACCAGTTGCATGACTTTTTCATTGGTGATCTCAATGGTGTCGCCTTCGGATGCATTGATCACCAATTCGAAAATGTTGAGTAGTTTACGCCCGTCTCCCCCTGAAAGCCGTAGTAAGGCTTCGGTTTCCAACAAACGGATATTTTTTGATTTTAAGATAGTGTCTTTTTCTAATGCCCGGTGTAATAAAGCTTCCAGATCTTCTTTGGAAAAAGCATTCAGAATGTAAACCTGACATCTTGACAATAAAGCGGGAATGACTTCAAAACTCGGATTTTCGGTTGTAGCCCCAATAAGGGTTACCCAACCTTTTTCGACAGCCGCCAGCAAAGAATCCTGTTGCGATTTACTAAAACGGTGGATCTCATCGATAAATAATATCGGGTTTTTGGCGGTAAACAAACCACCACTTTGTTTGGCTTTGTCGATTACTTCCCGTACGTCTTTTACCCCGGAATTAATAGCGCTCAAAACATAAAACGGACGTTTGCTCTCCTGTGCCATGATTTGTGCCAAAGTTGTTTTTCCGGTTCCCGGTGGTCCCCATAATATTAAGGACGGGATAATACCCCGTGCAATTTGATGGGTTAAGGAACCCTGTTCGCCAACTAGGTGTAGCTGACTAATATAATCGGATAAATGTTGCGGACGTATGCGTTCTGCCAATGGTGCTTCCATGGGGTAAAATTACAAAAAACTAACTTTTGAACGAAGGATGAATACGATTTTGAAAAAGAGAACTGACAAAAATGCATTAAAATCTTTTTGGTGATGTTTTTGATGCGTAGCCGGAAGAAATAAATGGCATGAAAGAAATAGACTTTAAATTTTCACCTTCGGTACTGGCCTGGCCTTTGTACTTTGTATTGACGCTCTGGCTGGTTTTCTGGGTGGAGGTCAGGTTTAAAATTAGCCTTTCCGATTTTGGAATTTATCCGCGAACATTGTCGGGATTAAAAGGAATTGTGTTTAGTCCGTTCCTGCATGGCGATATCAAACACCTTTATAATAATTCGATTCCGATAGCGGTGCTGATCGCTGCAATGCGGTATTTCTATCGGAACCAGACACTGGAGGTAATCGTATTGGGAATCTTGCTCTCTGGCTTTGGAACCTGGTTAATTGGCCGGGAAAGTTACCATATCGGTGCCAGTGGTTTGATCTATGTTTTGGTGAGTTTTATTTTTTTTAAAGGGATACAAACCAAGTACTACCGATTGGTGGCTTTGTCGCTAACGATTATTGTGCTCTATGGTGGAATGATCTGGTATGTATTTCCGAACCCGGAAGAGAATATTTCCTGGGAAGGCCACTTGTCGGGATTTATAACCGGATATTTGTTGTCGTTTTTTCTGAAAACACCCGAATACCAAAAGCCAATCCGTTACGAATGGGAGCGCCCCGATTTCGATCCGTCGCAGGATCCGTTTATGAAGCACTTCGATGAAAATGGGAATTTTGTAAACCTGCCAAAAGAAGAAGAATTGGAGGTAATCGAACCGGATATATTTTCGGATGGGTATTTTAAATCGGATATGCCGGTCTACTACCGGATTGTATACAAGCCGAAGTCGGATACGGGATCTGACAATGCTATAGAAAAAAAGGATTAAGTATTACGTAATCCTTTTTTTATTGGCTTTATTTTTTAGCTTCTCTGACGAACGGTCTCGTATAAAAAGGCACCACAGGCAACGGAAACATTCAGTGATGAGATGGTTCCGAACATAGGTAATTTCGCTTTTTCATCCACAATTTTCAGTACCGACGGGTTTACCCCTTTGTCTTCACTTCCCATAATGATGGCTACCGGTTCATTAAAGTCGATATCATAAATCAGGTTCTCGGTTTTTTCGGTTGCGGCTACGGTTTTAACACCTGATCCCTGAAGGTAAAAAATGGCATCCTTAATATGGTCTACCTTACAAATAGGGACGTTAAATACTGCGCCGGCCGATGTTTTTACCGTATCCCCATTAACCGGAGCGGAACCTTGTTTCTGGATGATGATTCCGTCTACACCGGCACAT
Source organism: Bacteroidota bacterium (assembly GCA_023446155.1). GTDB lineage: Bacteria > Bacteroidota > Bacteroidia > Flavobacteriales > Flavobacteriaceae > Flavobacterium. The sequence continues at coordinate 161,939 of JAEXIT010000020.1, read as the reverse complement.
TCGGCAGTTCGGATAATCGCACCAAAATTACGGGCATCGGATAACTGATCCAAGATCAGGAATAGCGGTTTTTTACCACTTTCCATAACCGTTTCGACTAAGGTTTCAAGATTGTAAAAGGAAACCGGGGCAATAGTTGCCACAGCACCCTGATGGTTGTTTGAAGTCAGTCGGTTTAATTTTTCGATTGGAACATACGAAAAATTAATACTGTTTTTTTTGAGCGTTTTCATTAGTTCCTGCATGAGGTCGCCCTGTGCTTCTTTCTGAATGAAAACCTTGTCTATTTCTTTTCCTGCATTTATAGCTTCGATAACAGCCCTGATGCCGAATATTAAATGTTCTTTTTCCATACCGGCAAAGATAGAAAAAACCATCACATTATATGTGATGGTTTTTAAATGAAATGCGTTAAGAGTAGATTAGTTCGTATCCCAGATTAGTTTTGTGCTTAGAAGATCACCTCCCATATTTTGTACGGCTTTATGATACGCTTCCGTATTGAGATCCAAAAGATTTACCGGATAGGGTATTCGAGAAGGTAGCTCCGTTAAATCAGGAATTAATGGTTTAAAAACATAAGTAAGGCTATTGTCGACAGGATTCACAAGAGTTCCTGTGCCTCCCGGCTTAATAAGAATATCCGGATATCCGGTTCGTCTCCATTCGGACCAGCTTTCATACGGTTGCATAAATAAAGCGATGTATTTTTGTGTTAGTACATTTCTCGCATTGGCAGGTGGAAGCGCGTCCATATAAGCCGTTATTTTTTCCGGGGCGACGTTCCATTTTTCCATCGAGGCCCGAATACCCTTTTCATAGTAATCCTGATTCCATCCGTTTATTTCGGATACTAGGAATGCCACTTCGGCATATTCCATAAGATATTCGGTATAATCGGGTCTGAAAATGTTGTAACTGAATAAAGAAACATTGTTAATCTGGCTGGCGGTTACTTTAGATGGAATACCGTACGGCATACCTTGATAATGTGTTAAATCGTCGGTTTCATTATAGTTTTTGTGTAGCGAATTTGTTTTTGTAGTACCTATCGGAACAATGATTTTCTGTAATCTCGGATCGGGATGGAATAATCCGGATTGGCCTTTTAAAAGATCAATAAAGGTCTTTGATGTGGTGTAATCGGTTCGGTTGTCAACGAAGAAAGCTTCATACGTAGGAGCCGGATTGATTGTGTTGGCTTCGAAGGTCACACCCACACTGTCGTTGTTAGATTGCATAACCCCGGACGCTATGGCTTGCTGTATGTGAGTATTGGCTATTGGGATAACATTTTTAACCCGATTGGCAATCCGCAATCGTAAAGAGTTGCCAAAGCGTTTTAATTTTTCGGCACTTCCAAACAGAAGATCCTGATTCTCGTAAAAAATGACATCATTTAAGTCGATCGATTCGACAGCTTCTTTTAATTCTTTTAGTATATCTGTATAGATTTTCTGTTGTGAAGCAAACTTAGGCGTCGGATTGTTGATGTTTAATGCCTGAAAATCGGGATCGTTATTTCCATAGGAGTAGTAAGGAACGTCTCCATAGATATCGGCGAGGTTGTGAAAGATATACGCCAGCATGATTCGGGCTGCTGCAATCTGATTTTGTGTGTTGCCATAGGTCGACATTTCGGCGGCTGTGGCCGGATCAGTATTGAGATCCAGTATCGATTTAAAATTCTGCGCTTGTAAATAATAAATGCTAAACAGGTTGCTGTTTGATGTTTCGTTATATTGAAAACGATCTTCATCGGTATAGTTGAGCTGGGCGGAATATTGCATCCACGGTAATGTCATTTTAGCCGAACCGAATGAACCGCGGGTTCTTCTGCCGACAATACTTTTTGAGGCGCTATTGAATAACCCCGGAGTACTTACTTTGGTCGGTCTGTTGGGATTGGTATTGATTTCCTCAAACCGGTCGGTACAACCGAACAAGGCTAATAGGAGTAGTAATATCGGTATGGCTATCGGTTTTAATATGTTTTTCATGTTGCTGTGACTTACGTTAATCAGATTTTAATTGCTAGATTTATCCCATAGGTTCTGGTAGAAGGGAGTGAACCTCCTTCCAATCCTTGTATGTTTCCGCTTCCGTAACTGGTATTTTCCGGATCCATTCCATTCCATTGCAAGCCCCAACTGAAAAGATTTCGGGCAAAAGCGGAAAGTGTTACCTGATGTAGTTTTTTACCTATAGCTTCTTTAGGTAGACTATACCCTAATGTGATTTCCCGGAGTTTGACATAACTGGCATCAAATACGTTTTGGGCATCAACACTATGGGTATGGGCTCGTGCCCATTGATAGGCTGAAATTACTTTGGTGTTCGGGCTCCCGTCTTTCAGGACGCCATCAAGCAAAATCCCGTTCTCCCGGATTCCGTTGGCTGCGGTTTCTTCCAGCATACCGGAATAATGTCCGTACATATGGGTCATTGAAAAATAATGACCTCCTTTTTGGATGTCGATCAGACAGCCTAGATTCCATTGTTTGTAATTGAAAGCATTGCGAATTCCAATATTGTAATCCGGAATAATCGAACCTAATGCTTTTTGTGGGCCTGTTTTATAGGTTCCGTTGGAATTGATTATTCTTTTGCCGTTTTCATGATAGGCATAATCTGTCCCAAATATCTGACCATATTTTTCGCCAACAATTGCCAGTAAGCGAACACGGGAGGTAGCCGATGTTAGTAAGAGTGATTTCGTGTTTTTATATAAGGTGAGTAGTTTGTTGTCATTTTTTGCGAAGTTAGCTTTGATGTCCCAACGGAAGTTCGACGTTTGCACCGGAGTAAGGGATAATGAAAGTTCAAGACCGCGGTTACGCATTTTACCGGCGTTTATATATTGTGAATAATATCCGGTTGCTGCGGTAACCTGCAAAGGCATGATAAGATCGCGCGTCACATCTTCATAGAGCGCTACGTCCAATCCGATCCGGTTTTGGAATAACCGTACTTCCAAACCAATTTCCTTGCTTGTTTTTGTTTCCGGAATCAGATCGGGATTATTGGCTCGCGTACTGTTGGAATAGGAAGGAACCGTTTGGAAGGGCGCACCTATTATATAGTAGTTGGTAACCGAATACGGACTGGCACCATTGCTGACTTGCGCCCAGCCACTTCTGACTTTTCCGTAGGATAACCACGAGATGTCTTTTAGTAATTCGGAAAAAATAAAACTACCGGTGACAGATGGGTAACTCGCAGAGCGGCTAACGGTAGAGAACCAGTCTTTCCGGTTGGTCATCTCTAAATATAATGTATTGGCATATCCCAAAGAGGCCATCAGGTACACACTATTGATGCGCAGTTGGGAGTCGGCATTGGATGAAGTGGCAAGGGTTTTGGAATTGGAAAGGTTATACAGATTGGGGATGACAAGACCGCCAGACGTACTGCCGGATAAGGCCTGACTATGATTGTGTCGGCGGTTAGTACCTATAAAAGAATTGAGGCTGAGTTTGTTCCAACGTTTGTCAAAATGGAGTCGCGCTTCATAATTCATTTCTGAGTTTAGGCGTATATCTTGTGCATATGCCGACAATGCCTGCGAAAATACCGCTGTTTGTGCCCGGATGGTGAAATCATATTGGTCGCCATAAATGTTTCCAATGGCATATAAGTTTTTGTTGAAATTGTATTTTAATTTTACGTTTCCGGTAAAACGATTTCTTTGGTCTTCTGAAGTGTTTTCGTATATCGTCCAATAGGGATTGTCGGAATACATGGGTGTGGCATCGTGCCAGGACGTTCTGTTCCAGGGACGCTGTTTTCCATTGGGTAGTTTGTAGTTTTTTAGGTTGTCGAAATCCAGTTGTCGTTGCCCCCACTGGAAAAATTTCTGTGCAACCGAATTGCCGTCATAACCCTGAGTAGGTCTGTTAAAAGCATTGGTATTGGTATAGGTCAGCGCTCCATCCAATCGGAGTTTTTCGTGAAGTAAAGTTCCTCCATTTATCGTAAATGTGTTTTTTTTCATCCTTGAATTAGGCACCACTCCTGTTGTGATTTGGTTGGAAAGCGAAATCCGGAGCGTGCCATTTTTGGTGGCATGGCTAACAGCCATATTGGTTGTTGAGGTGTAACCAGTGCGGAAAAAAGATTTTACATCTTTTCGAGGGCTAACCCAGGGTTTTGTTGTCAGATAATCGTTCGGGAATTCCGGATCGAATGCACTCCAGGGAAGGTATTGTAACTCGGGATTGTACCGAGGTCCCCAACTTTCGTCTGTGGTGTAATCGGCAAGATTGTAAAGCCTACCGTTAATGGTTGCAGTCTGCATAGTAGTAGAGGAGCCCCCACCATACAAGTTTTGTAATCGAGGCATAATATAAATGCTTTCCATCGTAAGACCTGTTTTTAAGGAGATTTCGGACCGTCCTTTTTTAGCCGATTTTGTCGTATACATGATCACACCATTGGCTGCTCGTGAACCGTATAGGGCTGCTGCCGGACCTCCTTTTAATACGGAAACGGATTCAATGTCGTCGGGATTAATATCGGCTGCGGTATCGCCATAATCCCTACCGCCATGGCCACTTTGTGTGGAGGCGCTGTTGTAATTGGAATTGTTTATGGGAATACCATCAACCACAATGAGTGGGCGATTGCTTTGTGTGACAGAGCCAACACCTCGGATAAGGATTTTGGAAGAGCCTCCCATAGACGATGGTGCTGTGACCTGAATACCCGCGATGTTTCCGGATAATGCATTTAAAGCATTGGTCTGCCCGGCATGATTGAGGAGTTCTCCTTTTATTTCCTGAACCGAATACCCGATAGCCTTTTTCGATCGTTTGATGCCTAAAGCGGTTACTACAACCGCATCCATTTCTGTAACTGCTGCATCCAGAACGATGTTTAAAGGAGTGGTGTCGGCTTTGACTTCTTTTGTTCTCATTCCCAAAAACGAAAAGGTCAATATGGCCCTCGGGCCGACTTTTATAGTGTAATCTCCGTTTATGTCGGTTTGGATACCATTTGTCGTACCCTTTTCAATAACACTAACACCCGGAATAGGCAGGTTGCTGGAATCGGTTACCCGACCTTTTACATCCCGCTGCTGGGCAAAGAAATGTTGGGTTGCTAATATGGTGATTAGCAGAATGATAAACTTTATTCTCATGGTCTACTTTTTTTGAATTCCCATATAAGTTATAGTCTTAATGGGTTGCAGCCAAAAAATAGGTCACCACGTTATTTATTTGTGATAATGCAGTTTTGCGTAGTTTTTACTATAGATAGTATGATAAATAATAATGTAATTATTTATTTGTATTTGATATTGTTAAAAAGAAAAATATTTGAAAATTGGAAATTTGTAACTTAAGGTGTTTTGTGAAATAATGTGTGGTGATTGTGTATTTTTAAGTAGGCAATTGGACCGAAGAAAGGGGGATTAATAGTGCTAAATGACAGTTGTGATTTGCATACTCATAAAAAAACCATCACCTAAATGCTGTGATGGTTTTTAAATAACTCAAATAAAAGAACTACGTTTTCTAATTTACATCCCAAAATACTTTGGTTGTCAGTTTATCACCACCTATGGCAGCACTTGCAGCCTGATAGCTGGCTCCATTAACGGTTTGCTCGTTTACCGGATAAGTAAGGCGAACCGGGATTTTTCCTTCGGCAACCGGGAAGGCACTTGGAGGGGCGGTTAAGCCCGGCGCATCCAGTCTTCGGAATGAATTCCAGGATTCGAAGCCTCTGTTGTAAAAGGCAATCCAGGATTGTTTTCCTATTTTTTCTTTCCAGGTTCCGGTAGCTGTAGCATAAGCAACAGCGGGTTGTCCCAAATAGGAGGCAATATCCGATGCGGCTACATTCCAGTAATTTAATGAGGCTGTTACGGCTGCAGTATAATAGGTGTCAGGGGTGCCGCCAACACTATAACCTCTTGCGGCTGCTTCGGCCAGGTAAAAATTAACTTCAGCCGCATCAAAAAGTACTCCTTTGGCATCCGGTTTTTTAATTTCATCCCCAACATGCGAATAGGACGTTTCATAAGGCTGGGTGTTGGTGTAACCGTAAGCACCACCTACATAACTGCCGTCTGCCATCGGAGTAAAATAAATAGGTCTTCTCGGATCATTAAGTGTGTTTAACTCATTAACAAAAACAGATGTCGGTACGAAGTCATTACGGTTGCTGGCTACCAATTCGCCAAAAATCTGATTGTAGTTTGGCGAAAAGGAGTTGAACTGTACCAATGCATTATTGGTGTTGGTCGTAATCACACCGGCAGTAAAAGCACTTTCGATAGACGATTGTGCCAAAGAACTGTTTACATCCGATAGGTTAATGGCTAGTTTTATTTTTAAGGAATTGGCAAATAATTTCCATTTGCTCACATTTCCGTTGTACAACAGATCACCATTAGAAAAGGAGGCATAGCTATCGTCCAGTTCGGCAATGGCTGCGTTTAATCGGTTTAACAGATCCGGGTAAATGGTCTGATCGTCGTCGTATTTCGGTAAAACAATATCAACCGGTTGTAAGGCTTCCGAATACGGGATGTCACCAAAGGAATCAACCAGTACCTGATAGGTGTAAATATTCAGGATCTCGATGATGGCCGATTTGTTTTGCTGTATTTTATCCCAGTCGGCTTGTGTGATGTTTTCCGGTTTGGTTTCGGATTCGACTACTTCCTGAGCGGTTTTCAGATTTCCTAAAACACGGGTATATAATATCCGCCAGTGGTTGTCCGGGATTCTCCGACTGGTTAGGTTGTATCGGGATTCGGCTCGGTATAAAGTTGCTGCCCAATACTGGGAGAAGTAACGGAACACATTCAGGTTTACACTGGGTGTGGTTAACTGATCGGTTAACTCTTTTTGGGAGTTTGCCAATAAAGCCTCGGCCGAAGCGGCGTAGGTCTTACTGGTGTCGTCGTTAAAATTGTCGTCATCATTAACACATCCTGTGAAAAAAACTGATGCGATTGCGATTATAGGGATTAATAACTTTTTCATCTTTTAGAAATTTAATTTTACATTGAAAGAATACACTCTAATCGATGGCATTACACCACTTTGATATCCCTGAATATTTCCGCCGGATGAACCTGCTTCAGGATCTGCATAAGGGGTGTGTTTTTGTATAATCCACAAGTTGTTACCGATTAGACTAAAGGAGACTCCTTTTATAAATGAGCGTCCCAGTAATTTCGATGGCATGGTATAGTTTAAGGCAACTTCCCGTAGTTTTACGAAAGAAGCATCGTATACAAAGGCTTTTTCCGGATTGGAATCACCCCCGAATACATTGGCTGATGCCGATGCATCCACGCGGATGTCGTTCGGTGTTCCGTCTTCTTTAACCCCCGGAAGGATAATACCGCCACCATCACTCAACGGGCTTCGTATCGGATTGCCTAAGTCGTTAAGTCCTGCTGTTTCCGGATATAATCCGGTTTCCTGTCCGTAGGCCTGGTCAAGTGAGAAAATGCTACCGCCTTGGCGTACATTGATCAGGAAGCTAAGAGATAGGTTTTTATAAGTCACTTTATTCGATACACCACCAATCCAGTCTGGTTGGATGTTTCCTAATACCTGATCCGGGTTCTGAAGGTAAAGTCCGTCATCACCTACAACCGGATTTCCGTTGGCATCATATACATAATCCGTTCCACGGATGGTTCCGTAAGGTTCCCCAACGGTCGCATTTAAGGAGGTGCGTTGGAATGTGGTTAGCAACAGGTTGGTTCTGCCGGAATCCAATGACAATAGTTTGTTTACGTTTTTAGACCAGTTTACATTAATCTGCCAGGAGAAATCACTTGTTTTGATTGGTGTGGCACTTAAAGCAACCTCGATCCCTTTGTTTTCCAATTCCCCGGCGTTAATCTGTTTGGAGATATATTGCGTGGATGGCGATTGTGGTACGAAGAAAATCTGATCTTTTGTATTCGTTTTATACACGGAAGCATCCAAACTTAAACGGTTTTTAAATATAGAAGCCTCCACACCTAATTCCCACGAATGGGTGATTTCCGGTCTTAGTTTTTCAAATTCGATTAACTGATCGCTGTTTCCAAAAATAGGATTGTTGTTGATGGATCCGTTATTTTGTTTGGCACCCAATCGTCCGTATACCGGGTCGTTACCCACACGGGCGTAGTTTAAACGCAATTTGGCAAACGATAGCCAGTCGGCTTTTAGCATTTCAGAAAGAATAATACTGGTTCCGGCAGAGTAGTAGTCGTAACCACGGCTTGATTTTGGTAAAGCCGTCGATTCGTCATGACGGAAAGATCCTTCCAGATACACCATTTTTTTATAGTCGATATTGGCTTGTGCATAAACACCTGCTTTTTCGTATGGAATAGTTGATTCTACCGGTGGAATAAACACTTTTGAGTTCGAAAGACTGTAAATTCCCGGTACTAATAATCCACCAGCCGTAGCGCCTTCGAATGAATAGACGTCGGCACGGATAAAGTTAAAACCTCCGATTACTTTCGCGGAAACATCAGCTCCCAGATTAAAATCATACGTACCGATGATATCGTAGTTTTGTTGCAGGAAGTCACGGGTATACATTACATATCCGGAAGATTCCGTTGCCTGATTAGTCGATTGGGTGATTCCAAATTCCTCGGCGTGGCTACCAATCGCTTTGCGAAGTTCTTGTTTGTCGTAGGAATAATCGATACCCACACGACCTAATAAATTGAAGTTTTTTGTGATGTCAAAACTGATACTGGCTCCGGTTAGTAAACGTTTACGGTTGTCGCTGGTGTAGTTTTCGTAACGATCGAAGTAGGGGTTGTTCCAGAAGTTGGGACGTAAATCCCCGTTGGTCGGGTCGATCTGGTTCCAGCTTACGTTACTTCTGGTTCGGAAATATTCGCTTTTTAACATTTGCATGTCAACGTTGATAGGCCACCATTGTCTGAAACCGGTTAGGATATTGTCGCCATATCCAACACTGTTTCGGCCCGTCACGCTTTGATGGGTAAAGGTCATAAAGGAATTTACCTTGATTTTATCATTCAGATCGCGGGTATAGTTACCACTGATCGTATTTTTTACCAGTTTACTGTTCGGCATGATTCCGGTTTCGGAATTGTTGGTATAGCTCAGGTTAAAAGCGCTGTCGCTATTACCGCCATTTAAGGAAACGTTATTTACATAGGAAGTCGAGTTCTGGAAAAAAGTTCCCGGATTGTTTGAAGCCGCTACCCATGGTGTCGCTTTTCCAAAATTCGGATTTCCCGGAACAAAGGCATCCCATTGGTAGACCATTAACGATGGATTAAAAGCATTTCCATAGGATGCATCATCTCCTGTTGAGGCTACCAGATCCGGAATACCGTCACCGTTTACATCGGCGGTGTAAATACTATCTTCTCCGGCATATCCCTGTCCGTATTCGGTTTGGTATTTCGGGAAAGTCGACTTGTCATAATAGCCCACCGATACGGTAGAACTGGTTGAGATTCCGATCTCAGAGTTTTTCTTTCCTTTTTTAGTAGTGATCATAATAGCACCCTGTTGTGCCAAACTTCCGTATAGTGCCGTTGCGGCGGCACCTTTCAGTACGTTGATCGATTCGATGTTATTCGGGTCAATATCGGCCGCGGCATTACCAAAGTCATAACCGTCACGTCCGTTAACAGCGTCCTTACTGTTAAGGTTGGCATTACTAATCGGAATACCGTCGACAACGATTAGCGCCTGGTTATTTCCCGTGATGGATTTGGCACCGCGGAGTACGATGTTGGTCGAACCCCCAAAGTTTGAGTTGATTTTGACATCCAATCCGGCTACTTTACCGGCTAAATTGTTGACGAAGTTAACCGTAGGTGAGGAGTTAACCGCTTCACCTTCGAGTTTCTGAGAGGCATATCCCAATGATTTTTTATCTCGTGTAATACCCAAGGCGGTCACTACAACACCTTCCAGCACTCGCGCTTCTTCTTCCATCTTTACATTTAGTACTGTAGCATTGGCACGTATCTCCTGGGATTTCATACCAATAAAGGTATAGACCAGTATAGCGCTAGGGCTAACTTTAACCTTGTAATTACCGTCAAAATCGGTTTGGGATCCATTGGTAGTTCCTTTTTCAACTACGCTAACACCGGGTAAAGGTAAACCATTTGTATCGGTCACTTTCCCGGAAACGATTCTTTCCTGTGCAATCAGATTTTGCACCAGTAACACTAAAAAAAGTGTTAAAAAGGATTTGATTTTTACTCTCATTTTGGTTTTTGATTACGGTTATGCAATCAAATTTCTTAAAAAAATCATAACAAACCAAGAAAAGTGTAAAAAATATATTAAAATCTTGTTTTAAAGCTAATGTGAATTATTGAGTTTGAAAGCTGTATTTCGTTATTTTTCGCGCTTCCATTGGCATAAATTATGTTAAAAAGCCCTGTCTTTGTTAATAATCCGAAGCCAAACCCTAATCCAAGCAAATTATCTTTAAGGTTTGTGATTTTATCTTCAAAATAAGTAAAATCAGTTATAGAATGAACATAAATATTTGAGGCGAGTATATAACGGTATTCGATAAGTAGGCTGGATGCTAAACTCGCCTGTAAACTATTTTCGTTAAAACCGCGTATCGAGTTGATGCCGCCAAAGCGATAGAGTTCATTAATTATATAATGATCACTTTGGAGATAGAAGGTTTGGTTGCGGATGTTGAAAATATTCCGCCTGTTGAGATAAATGTTGTGCGAGGCGTTGAGTTGCAGGTAGTATTGATCGTTGTTTTCTGCTTTTGTTTTTCTGCTACCAATTCCGGCTCTTAGAAAGAAGCTGGTTTTTTCAGGAAATAGAAAATCTTCCGGATTGTATTGGGTGTATTCGTAGGTTCCGGTGATGAACGAATTGGTGTAGTTGCTCAGGCTACTGGAGTTGGCTTTTTGGATGTCGACCGATTCGGTTTCCTGATAACCCAGGAATACTTTGGAGTTGTAATTAAAGTAATACCCCAGATTGATGTCGGAAGAGGTGTTTTGGAAGGTGCTGTCCTGTTTAAAGATCTTCAGGCTTCCTTTTATTCCCAGTGGACTCTTAAACAGGTATGGGATTTCGGCACCTATAGTAAAGGTGGTTTGTTCTTTTCCGTCGTTTTTCCAGTACAGGTTGAATTTTTCTCCGGCATTCAGAATGTTGTTTAGAAGTAGGTCGAGGTAGCCGTTGAATTTTACGGAACCACTGTCGTCGTTTGAAAAACCTACAAATCCGTCAAAACGATTCGGGCGTGCTTTTTCCAGATAGACATATACTTTGGTACTGTCGGTGGTGAATAATATTTCCGGGTATTTGATTTGGTTGACAAATGGCAGGGCGTTAAAATTGCTGTGGATCTGCTTTAGGTTGTCCTGATTGAAGATTCGTTTTCGGTTTTGGCGTACGATGTTTTTGCGAATGCCTTCGGGGAATTTGGGATAACCGGCAATAATGATGTCGTCCAGAATTCGTTTTTTTTCGGTGTCGATTTTTAGTTCGGCATATAAAGCGTTTTGATGTTTTTTATGATTGATGAGTTGGATGCTGCTCAATGAATATCCTTTTTTTTCGAGTAGGAGGATGGTGGTATTCATAAAATCTTCCACTTCGGAAAGTGAAATCGTGAGGGTGTCCTTATTTAAATTGAGTAATTCGCGGACTGTAGTGTTGTTGTTTTTGGTGTATATGTGGATGCGATTGGTTTTTTTGCCCAGGTCATATTGAAAAAGAAAAGTGCTGTCGTTTACTTTTTTTTGGTCGCGTAAATGGTTCTCCAGATAGCCAATCTTTAAAAGCGTGTTGGAGAGGTTGTGGCTCTCGTCGAGTATTGATTTGGTATTGTTGTGTTTCGATTGGTAGCCGATGCTATCGATCAACGTGCTTTGTGTAGCGGAGTTGCCTTCGATTTTTAGATAGAGGTTCTGGGTCTTTCCCGATAGTGAAAGTAGCAGGAAAAGGGTAAGTAAAAATAGCTTTTTCAAAGACTAAATTGTTTTGGTAAAAATAACGTAAAAATTACAAAAAAGTATGCAGAAGTTATTTGTTGATTAATGTGGTTGAAAATTAATGATTTATGATTTGATTTGTTGAAAATAATTTCTACATTTGCAACCCCGTAAAAAGCGGGAATTTAATAACGTTAGAAATTTTATTAAACATTATGCCAACAATTCAACAATTAGTAAGAACAGGGAGAGCCCAGATAACTAAGAAGAGTAAATCGGCTGCTTTAGATTCTTGTCCTCAAAGAAGAGGGGTTTGTACGCGTGTTTACACTACTACACCAAAGAAACCAAACTCTGCAATGCGTAAAGTTGCGCGTGTACGTTTGACAAATGGTAATGAAGTGAATGCTTACATCCCAGGAGAAGGACACAATCTACAAGAGCACTCGATAGTATTAGTTAGAGGTGGAAGGGTAAAAGATTTACCAGGAGTTAGATACCACATCGTTCGTGGTGCTTTGGATACTGCCGGAGTTAACGGTAGAACTCAAAGAAGATCTAAGTATGGTGCTAAACGCCCTAAAGACAAAAAGTAATTTTTAAAAACTTTTAAAGAAAAGACATGAGAAAAAGACAGGCCAAAAAAAGACCTCTTTTACCAGATCCGAAATTTAACGACCAGTTAGTAACGCGTTTTGTGAATAACTTAATGTGGGATGGTAAAAAATCGACTGCTTTCAAAGTATTCTATGATGCTTTAGAGATCGTTGAGACTAAAAAGCAAGATGCAGAAAAATCCTCTTTGGAAATCTGGAAAGATGCATTAACAAATGTTATGCCTCACGTTGAAGTTCGTTCTCGTCGTGTAGGAGGAGCTACTTTCCAAATCCCAATGCAGATTCGTCCGGACAGAAAAATCTCTATGGCGATGAAATGGATGATTCTTTATGCCAGAAAAAGAAATGAGAAATCTATGGCGGGGAAACTTGCTTCTGAAATTTTAGCTGCTGCAAAAGAAGAAGGTGCTGCTGTTAAAAAGAGAATGGATACTCACAAAATGGCAGAAGCAAACAAAGCATTCTCTCACTTTAGATTTTAATTCATAAGAAACATTAGAAATGGCTAGAGATTTAAAATATACTAGAAATATCGGGATTGCTGCTCACATTGACGCGGGTAAAACTACAACAACAGAGCGTATCTTATTTTATACCGGGAAAACACACAAAATTGGTGAAGTACACGAAGGTGCTGCAACAATGGACTGGATGGAGCAAGAGGCTGAAAGAGGTATTACTATTACTTCTGCAGCTACAACTTGTACCTGGAATTTCCCAACTGAGCAAGGTAAAGCTACTGCTGATACTAAAGATTATCACTTTAACATTATCGATACCCCGGGTCACGTTGACTTTACGGTAGAGGTAAACCGTTCCCTACGTGTATTGGACGGATTGGTATTCTTGTTCTCTGCAGTAGACGGAGTTGAGCCTCAGTCTGAAACAAACTGGAGACTTGCTGATAACTATAAAGTTCCACGTATGGGATTTGTTAACAAGATGGACCGTCAAGGTTCGAACTTCTTAGCAGTTTGTCAACAAGTTAAAGATATGTTGAAATCGAATGCAGTGCCATTGGTATTGCCAATCGGTGATGAAGCAGATTTTAGAGGAGTAGTAGATTTGATCAAAAACCAAGCTATCGTTTGGCATGATGATACTCAAGGAGCTACTTTTGATATCGTTCCAATTCCTGAAGATATGGTTGCTGATGCGAAACAATACAGAGCGCAGTTAATCGAGGAAGTGGCGGCATATGATGAAAACCTTTTAGAGAAATTCATGGAAGATGAAAGCTCTATTACTGAGGAAGAAATCAACAATGCATTAAGAAGAGCAACTATCGACATGGCTATTATTCCAATGTTGTGTGGTTCTTCATTCAAAAACAAAGGAGTTCAGTTTATGTTGGATTCAGTTTGTAAATTCTTGCCTTCTCCATTGGATAAAGAGGCTATCGAAGGTACAAATCCTGATACTGACGAGCCGATCTCTCGTAAACCATCCGTAAGTGAGCCATTTGCTGCTTTGGCATTTAAAATTGCTACTGACCCTTATGTAGGTCGTTTGGCATTCTTTAGAGCTTACTCTGGACGTTTAGATGCTGGTTCTTACGTATTGAACAACCGTTCTGGTAACAAAGAGCGTATCTCTCGTATCTACCAAATGCACGCAAACAAACAAAATCCAATCGAATATATCGAGGCTGGAGATATTGGAGCTGCTGTAGGATTTAAAGATATCAAGACTGGTGATACTTTATCTGATGAGAAACATCCGATTGTATTAGAGTCTATGGTATTCCCTGATCCGGTAATCGGTATCGCAGTTGAGCCTAAAACGAAAGCTGACGTTGATAAAATGGGTATGGCTTTGGCTAAATTAGCTGAAGAGGATCCAACGTTTACGGTTAGAACAGATCACGCTTCAGGACAAACGATTATTTCCGGTATGGGTGAGCTTCACTTGGATATTATTGTTGACCGTATGCGTCGTGAATTCAAAGTTGAGGTTAACCAAGGGGAGCCTCAGGTTGAGTACAAAGAAGCATTCACGCGTTCTGCACAACACAGAGAAACGTATAAAAAACAATCTGGTGGACGTGGTAAATTCGGTGATATCGTATTTAGAATCGAGCCTGCTGATGAAGTTGATGGAAAAGTGCCAGTTGGATTACAATTCGTTAACGAAGTTAAAGGTGGTAACGTTCCTAAAGAATATATCCCTGCTGTTGAAAAAGGATTTAGAGAGGCTATGAAGTCAGGTCCTTTAGCTGGGTATGAAGTGGATAGTTTAAAAGTTACTTTATTGGATGGATCTTTCCACCCTGTGGATTCCGATGCGCTTTCATTCGAATTGGCTGCTAAAATGGGATATAAAGAGTCTGCTAAAGCTGCAGGTGCTGTAATCCTTGAGCCAATCATGAAGTTAGAGGTATTGACTCCGGAAGAGAACATGGGTGACATCGTTGGGGATTTGAACCGTCGTAGAGGTCAGATCAACAACATGGACGATAGAAATGGTGCTAAAGTTGTTAAAGCTAGTGTGCCGCTTTCTGAGATGTTCGGATATGTAACTACATTAAGAACATTATCTTCTGGTAGAGCAACGTCTACAATGGAATTCTCGCACTATGCAGAGACACCAAGCAACATCTCTGATGATGTAATTAAAAAAGCAAAAGGTAACGCTTAATTTTTAGGAAAATGAGTCAAAAAATCAGAATAAAATTAAAGTCTTACGATCACAACTTAGTAGATAAATCTGCTGAGAAAATCGTAAAAACTGTAAAAAGTACAGGAGCTGTGGTAACTGGTCCAATTCCGTTGCCTACGCACAAAAAGATTTTCACTGTGTTACGTTCTCCACACGTAAACAAAAAATCAAGAGAGCAATTCGAAGTTAGTTCATACAAAAGATTATTAGATATCTATTCTTCATCTTCTAAAACAATTGACGCTCTAATGAAATTAGAGTTACCAAGCGGAGTTGAGGTAGAAATCAAAGTGTGATAAAACTCGCATTTTAAAGTATTTAAGCATTAAGTTTTTTTATTTAAAACTTAATGCTTACTTTTGCGCACTCAAAAAATAAAAATATTCAATAAGTAATTAATAATTAGTTTTATATGTCTGGGTTAATTGGTAGAAAAATCGGCATGACTAGTATCTTCGACGAGAACGGGAAAAATATTCCTTGTACAGTTATCGAAGCTGGTCCATGCGTTGTTACCCAAGTCAGAACCAATGAGGTTGACGGGTATGAAGCGTTACAACTTGGTTTCGATGACAAAACAGAAAAACACGCTACTAAAGCTGAGCTAGGTCACTTTAAAAAAGCGGGAACTGTTGCGAAAAAGAAAGTCGTTGAATTCCAGGATTTTGTAACGGAGCACAAATTAGGTGATGTAATCACTGTTGATGTGTTCAGCGAAGGTGAGTTTGTGGACGTGGTGGGCGTTTCAAAAGGTAAAGGTTTCCAAGGGGTTGTTAAGCGTCACGGTTTTGGTGGTGTTGGACAGTCTACACATGGTCAACACAACCGTTTGAGAGCACCAGGTTCTGTTGGAGCATCATCTTATCCATCTAGAGTATTCAAAGGAATGCGTATGGCTGGAAGAACAGGAGGAGAAAATGTAACAGTTCAAAACCTTAGAGTTTTAAAAGTAGTTGCTGAAAAGAACTTACTTTTAGTTAAAGGAGCTATTCCTGGACACAAAAACTCTTACGTAATCATTCAAAAGTAATGGAAGTAAAAGTATTAGATATCAACGGAAAAGATACAGGTCGTACAGTACAACTTGCTGACTCTGTATTCGCAATTGAGCCTAATAACCATGCGGTATATCTTGATGTTAAACAATATTTAGCAAATCAAAGACAAGGTACTCACAAAGCTAAAGAAAGAGCTGAAGTAACCGGAAGTACCCGTAAGGTTAAAAAGCAAAAAGGAACTGGTACTGCTCGTGCGGGAAGTGTTAAGTCTCCTTTGTTTAAAGGTGGAGGTACAGTTTTCGGTCCTAGACAAAGAAGCTACTCTTTCAAATTGAACAAAACTTTAAAAAGATTAGCGCGTAAATCGGCTTTCTCAATTAAAGCAAACGAGTCCAATTTAGTAGTTCTTGAAGACTTTACTTTTGAAACACCAAACACTAAAAATTTCATTAACGTATTGAAAGCTTTAGGGTTAGAAAATAAAAAATCTTTATTTGTGTTGGGTGAATCAAATAAAAATGTATATTTGTCGTCACGCAATTTAAAGGCTTCTACTGTTGTAACTACTTCAGAATTAAGTACTTATGCTATTTTAAATGCAAATAGTTTAGTGCTTTTAGAAGGTTCATTAGAAGGAATTGAAGAAAATTTAAGCAAATAATAGGGCTATGAGTATCATAATTAAACCTATCATTACTGAAAAAATTACCAAAGACGGAGAAGTTTTCAACCGCTTTGGTTTCGTTGTTGATAAAAAAGCGAACAAAATTCAAATCAAAAATGCTGTTGAAGCAGCTTATGGTGTGAATGTGGTTGCTGTAAACACAATGAATTACAGAGCTGATAGAACGGTTAAATACACTAAGAGTGGTTTAATCAGTGGAAAGACGAATGCTTATAAAAAAGCAGTAGTTCAAGTACAAGAAGGAGAAACAATAGATTTTTATAATAATATCTAATAGAAAATGTCAGTTAGAAAATTAAAACCTATTACCCCGGGTCAGCGTTTTAGAGTTGTGAATAGCTTTGACACTATTACAACTGATAAGCCGGAGCGTTCTTTGATCGCACCGAAAAAAAACTCTGGAGGTAGAAATAGTCAAGGAAAGATGACCATGCGCTACACAGGTGGTGGTCACAAACAAAAGTATCGTATCATCGATTTTAAAAGAACTAAAGTAGGAATTCCTGCAACAGTTAAAACAATCGAGTATGATCCGAATCGTTCAGCGTTTATTTCGTTATTGTACTATGCAGATGGTGCTAAAACGTATATCATCGCTCAAAATGGTTTACAAGTAGGACAAACTGTAGTTTCTGGTCCGGAAGCGGCTCCAGAAATTGGTAATACTTTACCTTTAAGTAAAATTCCTCTAGGAACTGTTATTTCTTGTATTGAGTTAAGACCAGGACAAGGTGCGGTTATCGCACGTTCGGCTGGAACTTTTGCTCAGTTAATGGCGAGAGACGGTAAATATGCTACAATCAAAATGCCTTCAGGGGAAACAAGATTGATCTTGTTAACTTGTTCTGCAACAATTGGAGCAGTATCTAACTCAGACCACCAATTGATCGTTTCCGGTAAAGCTGGTAGATCAAGATGGTTAGGTAGAAGACCGAGAACTAGACCGGTAGCTATGAACCCAGTAGATCACCCAATGGGTGGTGGAGAAGGACGTTCTTCTGGAGGACATCCACGTTCAAGAAAAGGTTTACCTGCTAAAGGTTATAGAACTCGTTCTAAAGTTAACCCGAGTAATAAGTATATCGTAGAACGTAGAAAGAAATAATAAGTAAGACATGGCACGTTCATTAAAAAAAGGACCTTTTGTACACTATAAATTAGATAAAAAAGTTCAGGAAAATATCGAAAAAGGTAATAAAGGAGTAGTAAAGACTTGGTCTAGAGCTTCGATGATTACTCCGGATTTTGTTGGACAAACTATCGCAGTTCACAACGGTCGTCAATTTGTACCTGTTTACGTAACAGAAAACATGGTAGGTCATAAATTAGGAGAGTTTTCGCCAACAAGATCTTTTAGAGGTCATGCTGGAGCTAAAAATAAAGGTAAAAAATAATAAGAAGCTATGGGAGTTCGTAAAAGAGAAAGAGCCGAGCAGATTAAAGAAGCTAATAAGCAAATTGCATTTGCTAAGCTAAATAACTGCCCTACTTCACCTAGAAAAATGCGCTTAGTGGCAGATTTAGTTAGAGGTCAGAAGGTAGAAAAAGCTCTTAATATATTAAGATTTAGTTCAAAAGAAGCTTCTCGTAAATTAGAGAAACTGTTGTTATCAGCTATCGCTAACTGGCAAGCTAAAAACGCAGACGCTAATATGGAAGAAGCTGGCTTATTTGTAAAAGAGATCCGTGTTGATGGTGGTATGATGTTGAAAAGACTTCGTCCAGCTCCACAAGGTCGCGCACACAGAATCAGAAAACGTTCTAACCACGTTACAATCGTGATTGGAGATATTAATAACACACAAAGCAATTAATAAAGATGGGACAAAAGACAAATCCAATCGGAAATCGCCTTGGTATCATCAGAGGATGGGATTCTAACTGGTATGGTGGAAATGACTACGGTGATAAACTTGCCGAAGATCACAAAATCAGAAAGTACATTCATGCTCGTTTATCAAAAGCTAGTGTATCAAAAGTAATCATCGAGAGAACTTTGAAACTTGTAACCGTTACTATCACTACTGCCAGACCTGGTATCATTATCGGAAAAGGTGGACAAGAGGTAGACAAGTTGAAAGAAGAACTTAAGAAAATTACTGACAAAGAGGTTCAAATCAACATCTTTGAAATTAAAAGACCAGAACTTGATGCTTACTTAGTAGGTACAAGTATCGCGCGTCAGATCGAAAGTCGTATTTCGTACAGACGTGCAATCAAAATGGCTATTGCTGCTGCTATGCGTATGAACGCTGAAGGTATCAAAGTTATGATCTCTGGTCGTTTGAACGGTGCTGAAATGGCACGTTCAGAAATGTTCAAAGAAGGACGTATTCCTCTATCAACTTTCAGAGCTGACATCGATTACTCACTTGCTGAAGCACATACTACTTACGGTAGAATGGGTATCAAAGTGTGGATCATGAAAGGTGAAGTTTACGGTAAGAGAGATCTTTCTCCGTTAGTAGGTATGGACAAAAAACAGTCTAAACCTTCAGGATCTTCTCCTGCAAAAGGAAATGGTAGACCAAACCAACGCAAAAGAAAGTAATTTTTAAACTAAAGAAAAATGTTACAGCCTAAAAGAACAAAATACCGTAAGGTACAGAAGGGTAAAATGAAAGGCATTTCTCAAAGAGGACATGAACTTTCTAATGGAATGTTTGGTATCAAATCTTTAGATTCAACTTTCATTACTTCTCGTCAAATCGAAGCAGCTCGTATTGCTGCAACGCGTTACATGAAAAGAGAAGGTCAGTTGTGGATTAAAATTTTCCCGGACAAACCGATCACCAAGAAACCTCTTGAAGTACGTATGGGTAAAGGTAAAGGTGCAGTTGAATATTGGGCTGCAGTTGTAAAACCTGGAAGAATTATGTTTGAAGTTGGAGGCGTGCCTCTATCTGTAGCTAAAGAGGCGTTACGTCTTGCAGCTCAAAAACTTCCTGTTAAAACTAAGTTTATCGTTGCTAGAGATTTCGAAGCATAATCAATTTTTATTATGAAACAATCAGAAATTAAAAATCTATCTGCAGCTGAGTTACAAGGACAACTTAGTCAGTTAAAGAAGACATATGCCGACCTAAAAACAGCTCACGCTATTTCTCCAATTGAAAATCCATTACAATTAAGAACTGTAAGAAGATCAATTGCAAGAGTTGCGACTGAGTTAAGCAAAAGAGAGTTACAATAATTGTATTCTGCTGAAAGATGGAAAAAAGAAATTTAAGAAAAGAAAGAATTGGTGTTGTTACTAGTAACAAAATGGAAAAATCTATTGTTGTTTCTGAAACAAGAAAAGTAAAACACCCATTATATGGTAAGTTCGTGTTAAAAACGAAAAAATACGTTGCACACGACGAAACAAACGATTGCAACATTGGAGATACTGTACGCATCATGGAAACACGTCCGTTAAGTAAATCAAAATGTTGGAGATTAGTTGAAATCATTGAAAGAGCGAAATAATTATGGTACAACAGGAATCTAGATTAAAAGTAGCAGATAACACGGGAGCTAAAGAAGTTTTAACTATCCGTGTTTTAGGAGGAACGAAACGTCGTTATGCCTCTGTTGGAGATAAAATTGTAGTGTCTATTAAAGATGCAACACCAAACGGAAACGTGAAAAAAGGTGCTGTATCCACTGCAGTTGTTGTACGTACCAAAAAAGAAGTGCGAAGAGCCGATGGTTCATACATCAGATTTGACGATAACGCTTGCGTATTGTTAAATGCTGCTGGTGAAATGAGAGGTACTCGTGTTTTTGGTCCGGTAGCCAGAGAACTTCGTGAAAAACAATTCATGAAAATTGTATCATTAGCACCAGAAGTGCTTTAATTCGTTGTAAAGATGATGAAGCTAAAAATAAAATCAGGAGATATCGTAAAAGTAATCGCCGGTGACCATAAAGGTGCTGAAGGTAAAGTTTTACGTGTACTTCGCGACAAAAACAAAGCGGTAGTTGAAGGTGTTAACATGGTTTCGAAACATACGAAGCCAAGTGCTAAAAACCCTCAAGGTGGTATCGTTAAAAAAGAAGCTCCTATTCATATCTCTAACATCGCTTTAATCGATCCTAAAACTAAGTCAGCGACTAAAGTTGGGGTGAAAGTTGAAGGAGATAAGAAAGTGAGAATTTCTAAAAAATCTAATCAAGTATTGTAGTGATGGCTTATATACCTAGACTAAAAGAAGAATATAAGAGTCGCGTTATCGCAGCTCTTACTGAAGAATACGGTTACAAAAACGTAATGATGGTTCCTAAACTTGAAAAAATCGTTGTAAGCCGTGGTGTTGGAGCAGCTGTATCGGATAAGAAATTAGTAGATCATGCTGTTGAGGAGCTAACAAAAATTACAGGTCAGAAAGCAGTTTCTACCATTTCTAAAAAAGACGTTGCTTCTTTCAAATTAAGAAAAGGAATGCCAATTGGTGCTAAAGTAACTTTACGTGGCGAAAGAATGTATGAATTCCTTGATCGTTTGATCACTTCTGCATTACCACGTGTAAGAGATTTCGGTGGTATCAAAGCAACCGGATTCGATGGTAGAGGTAATTACAACTTAGGTGTTTTGGAACAAATCATTTTCCCTGAAATTGATATTGATAAAGTAAACAAAATTGCCGGATTTGATATTACTTTCGTAACTTCGGCGTCGACAGACAAAGAAGCGAAGTCATTGTTAACACAATTAGGATTACCTTTTAAAAAGAATTAAGTTATGGCTAAAGAATCAATGAAAGCCCGCGAGGTGAAAAGACAAGCTTTGGTAGATAAGTATGCTGAAAAAAGAAAGGCTTTATTAGAAGCTGGAGATTATGAAGGCCTACAGAAATTACCGAAAAATGCTTCTCCTGTACGTTTACACAACCGTTGTAAATTAACGGGAAGACCAAGAGGGTATATGCGTCAATTCGGTATTTCACGTGTAACTTTCCGTGAAATGGCTAATAGCGGATTAATCCCAGGGGTTAAAAAAGCTAGCTGGTAATAAAAGAATTATAAATTGATTAAAGGTTCGGTAAATGCAAATTTACCGAAAACCATAATCGCAAATTAATAAACATGTATACAGATCCTATCGCAGATTTCTTAACAAGAATCAGAAATGCCGTAAGAGCTAACCACAAAGTGGTAGAAATCCCGGCTTCTAACATGAAAAAGGAAATCACAAAAATTTTATTCGATCAAGGATATATTTTAAGTTACAAATTTGAAGACAGTACTGTTCAAGGTACTATCAAAATTGCTCTTAAGTACGACAAAGAGACTAAAGAGGCTGTAATTAAAGATATCCAAAGAATTAGTAAACCAGGTTTACGTAAGTACGCAGGTGCTGCCAAACTACCTAGAATCTTGAATGGTTTAGGTATCGCAATCGTTTCTACATCAAAAGGTTTGATGACAGGTAAACAAGCGAAACAACTAAATGTTGGTGGTGAAGTAGTTTGTTACGTATACTAATAAAAAGACGAAGCAATGTCAAGAATAGGTAAAAATCCAATTGCAATTCCAGCTGGAGTAACTGTAGAAGTTAAAGATGCTGTAGTTACAGTAAAAGGAAAATTAGGTGAACTTTCTCAAGAGTTTTCAGATGTGACTGTTAAAATTGAGGAAGGACAAGTAATCGTGGAAAGATCTTCTGATGCTAAAGAGCAACGATCTAAACACGGTTTATACAGAGCTTTAATCAATAACATGATTGTTGGTGTAGCTGAAGGGTTTACTAAAGAATTAGAATTAGTTGGAGTAGGATACAGAGCTTCTAACCAAGGTCAAAAATTGGATGTCGCTTTAGGTTTTTCGCACAACATCGTTCTTGAAGTTGTTCCAGAAGTAAAAGTGGAAACAGTTTCTGAGAAAGGTAAAAACCCTATCATTAAATTATCTTCATTCGACAAACAACTTTTAGGACAAGTAGCGGCTAAAATCCGTTCGTTCCGTAAGCCTGAACCGTACAAAGGAAAAGGTGTTAAGTTTGTAGGTGAAGTATTAAGAAGAAAAGCAGGTAAATCAGCTTAAAAATTAAGACTATGTCATTAACAAAATCTGAAAGAAGACAAAGAATCAAGTTCAGAATCAGAAAGATTGTAAGCGGAACTGCTGCGAAACCAAGACTTTCTGTTTTTAGATCAAATAAAGAAATCTATGCGCAAATCATAGACGACGTGAATGGTAAGACACTAGCTGCTGCATCTTCAAGAGAAGCTGGGGCAACAGGAACAAAAATCGAAATCGCTGCTGTAGTAGGTAAGTTAATTGCTGAAAGAGCTAAAGATGCAGGAGTAGAGATTGTTTCTTTTGATAGAGGTGGTTATTTATACCACGGAAGAGTTAAATCATTGGCAGACGGCGCTAGAGAAGCTGGACTTAAATTCTAAGAATTATGTATCATAATTATAAAAACGTAGAACTAGTAAAACCAAGTGGTCTTGAATTGAAAGATCGTTTGGTAAGTGTTAATCGTGTTACTAAAGTTACAAAAGGTGGTAGAGCTTTCGGTTTTTCTGCTATTGTAGTAGTAGGAGACGAAAACGGTGTAGTAGGTCATGGTCTTGGAAAATCTAAGGATGTGTCTGAAGCTATTGCAAAAGCAGTAGAAGATGCTAAAAAGAACTTAGTGCGTATTCCATTGGTTGGACACACTATCCCTCACGAGCAAAAAGGTAAATTTGGTGGAGCACGTGTATTTTTAATGCCTGCTTCTCACGGTACCGGAGTTATCGCCGGTGGTTCTGTGAGAGCCGTTGTGGAGTCTTTAGGAATCCACGATGTATTATCAAAATCACAAGGTTCATCAAACCCACACAATGTTGTTAAAGCTACTTTTGATGCTTTATTACAAATGAGAAGTGCACACACTGTTGCAAAACAAAGAGGTGTATCTTTAGAAAAAGTATTCAAAGGTTAATTCAAGGAAATTATGGCAAAAATATTAGTAAAACAAGTTAAAAGTCAGATCAATTGTCCTCTTATCCAAAAGAGAACTCTTGAAGCTTTAGGTCTTCGAAGACTAGGACAAGTTGTTGCGCACGATGCAAATCCTGCTATCCTTGGAATGGTAAATAAAGTTAAACACTTAGTTTCTGTAGAAGAAACTAACTAATAACAATAACAGTTATGAATTTAAGTAACTTACAACCAGCTGAAGGTTCAGTACACAACCAAAATAAAAGATTAGGTAGAGGAGAAGGTTCTGGAAAAGGTGGTACCGCTGCAAGAGGTCACAAAGGAGCTAAGTCTCGTTCTGGTTATTCTAAGAAAATTGGTTTCGAAGGAGGGCAGATGCCTTTACAAAGACGTGTACCTAAGTTTGGTTTCAAAAACATAAACAGAGTAGAGTATCAAGGTATCAATTTGGATACACTTCAGTTATTAGTTGATAACGGAGTAGTAACCGATACAGTTGATTTCGCTGTTTTAGTAGACAATCGTTTAGCAACAAAAAATAGCTTAGTAAAGATTTTAGGAAGAGGAGAGCTTAAAGCAAAACTAAAAGTAACTGCTCACAAATTTACTGCTACTGCAAAAGCGGCTATCGAAGCTGCAGGAGGAGAAGCTGTAACTTTATAATCTTTATAGACAGATGAAGAAATTTATAGAATCATTAGTAAATGTTTGGAAAATTGAGGAATTAAAAAATAAAATTTTAATTACTCTGGGGTTATTATTAGTTTACCGTTTAGGTGCTCAGGTGACCCTTCCAGGTATTGATGCTACTAAATTGCAAAGTTTATCTAGTCAAACAGATCAAGGAATTGGTTGGTTAATCAATGTATTTACAGGTGGTGCGTTCTCGCAAGCATCTGTATTTGCATTGGGGATCATGCCGTACATTTCAGCGTCGATTGTAGTTCAGTTAATGGGAATCGCGATTCCGTATTTACAGAAACTACAAAAAGACGGTGAAAGCGGTAGACGTAAAATCAACCAAATCACTAGATGGTTAACTATTGGTATTACCCTATTGCAAGGTCCAGGTTATATTTATAACTTGTATAAACAATTGCCTGCAGATGCCTTTTTATTAGGATTTAGTTCATTCTCATTCTTATTCTCATCTGTAATCATCTTAGTTACAGGTACGATTTTTGCAATGTGGTTAGGTGAAAAAATTACTGATAAAGGTATCGGAAATGGTATTTCGTTGTTGATCATGGTAGGAATTCTTGCCCGTTTGCCACAGGCTTTCATTCAGGAGTTCTCTTCCCGTGTAACCGAAAACAACGGAGGACCTATGCTTATCGTTTTAGAAGTAATCATTTGGTTGTTAATCATTATTGCTTGTATTCTATTAACCATGGCAGTGCGAAAAATCCCGGTACAGTACGCGCGTCGTACTACTGCAGGTGATTTCGAACAGGACATGATGGGAGGTAACAGACAATGGATCCCACTTAAGCTTAATGCTTCCGGGGTGATGCCGATTATCTTTGCTCAGGCAATCATGTTTATTCCTGCTGCTGTTGCTGGTTTATCGACATCTGATACAGCACAAACTATCACTACTAGCTTCCAGAATATCTTCGGATGGCAGTATAATTTAGTTTTTGCTTTATTAATCATTATTTTTACTTACTTTTACACCGCAATTACAGTACCTACAAATAAAATGGCTGACGACTTAAAGCGTAGTGGAGGTTTTATCCCGGGAATTCGTCCTGGTGTTGAGACCGGTGACTACCTGGATAAAATCATGTCGTTGATCACTTTCCCTGGATCACTATTCTTAGCATTGATCGCTGTGTTCCCAGCTATCGCGGTAAGTTTACTTGGTGTTCAACAAGGGTGGGCTATGTTTTATGGCGGAACATCGTTGCTAATTATGGTGGGTGTTGCAATTGATACGATTCAACAAATAAATTCTTATTTATTGAATAAGCATTACGACGGTTTGATGAAAAGTGGTAAAAATAGAAAAGCAGTAGCTTAATTTTTATGGCAAAACAATCAGCAATAGAACAAGACGGGTCAATCATCGAAGCATTATCAAATGCGATGTTCCGTGTAGAATTAGAAAATGGACACATTGTAATTGCTCATATCTCTGGTAAAATGCGTATGCATTATATCAAATTATTACCTGGTGATAAAGTGAAGTTAGAGATGAGCCCTTACGATTTGTCTAAAGCAAGAATTACTTATAGATACTAAAGGCTATTAAAATGAAAGTAAGAGCATCAGTTAAAAAAAGAAGTGCCGAGTGCATTATTGTGCGTAGAAAAGGAAGATTATACGTTATTAATAAAAAGAATCCTAGATTTAAACAAAGACAAGGATAGTTATGGCAAGAATTGCAGGGGTAGACATACCTAAAAATAAAAGAGGAATCATCGCTTTAACCTATATCTTCGGAATTGGGAATAGTAGAGCAAAAGAAATTTTAGCAAAAGCTAACGTTAGCGAAGATAAAAAAGTTCAAGACTGGAATGACGACGAAATCGGAGCAATCCGTGACGCTGTGTCTTATTTCAAAATTGAAGGTGAGTTACGTTCTGAAATTTCATTAAACATCAAACGTTTAATGGATATCGGATGCTACAGAGGAATTCGTCATAGAGCTGGACTTCCATTAAGAGGTCAGAGAACTAAAAACAACTCTAGAACAAGAAAAGGTAAAAGAAAAACTGTTGCTAACAAGAAAAAAGCAACTAAATAATAAGTAGTAGTATGGCTAAGGCAAATACAAAAAAACGTAAAGTTATCGTTGAGTCAACAGGCGAAGCTCATATTAATGCAACTTTTAACAACATCATCATTTCTTTAACAAACAAGAAAGGTGAAGTTATTTCTTGGTCTTCAGCTGGTAAAATGGGTTTCAGAGGTTCTAAAAAGAACACTCCTTACGCAGCTCAGATGGCAGCAGAAGATTGTAGCAAAGTTGCTTTGGAAGCAGGACTTAAAAAAGTAAAAGTTTACGTTAAAGGTCCTGGAAATGGTAGAGAATCTGCCATCAGATCGCTTCACAACGGAGGAATTGAGGTTACTGAGATTATCGATGTAACTCCAATGCCACACAACGGATGTCGTCCTCCAAAAAGAAGAAGAGTTTAATTTTTTTATAGTATAACCTAAGGTAGGAACAAGATTATCGGAGGAAAGACCTGAATTCATAATCCCTACCTTTTTTAATTTTTAGCAATGGCAAGATATACTGGTCCACAAACTAAAATCGCTCGTAAATTTGGTGAAGCGATCTTCGGAGATGACAAATCTTTCGAAAAAAGAAATTACCCTCCAGGGCAACACGGTTTAGCGAAAAAAAGAGGTAAAAAATCCGAGTACGCTATCCAGTTAATGGAGAAACAAAAAGCGAAGTACACGTATGGAATTTTAGAACGTCAGTTCCGTAACTTATTCGAAAAAGCAGCTGCTTCCAGAGGAGTAACGGGTGAGGTGTTAATCCAATTATGTGAGGCAAGATTAGATAACGTAGTATACAGAATGGGTATCGCTCCTTCTCGTCGTGCTGCACGTCAAATCGTTTCTCACCGTCACATCACTGTTAATGGTGAAGTGGTAAATATCCCTTCTTATCACCTAAAACCAGGTGACAAAGTTGCTGTTCGTGAAAAATCAAAATCTCTTGAGGCTATCGAACGTTCGTTATCTAATTCTAGCACTGTTTACGAATGGATTACTTGGAATAATGATACTAAAGAAGGTACTTTCGTTTCTGTACCGGCAAGAATCCAAGTTCCAGAAAACATTAAGGAACAGTTAATCGTAGAGTTGTACAACAAATAATAATTAGACATCAGTCGAAATAAATATGGCAATATTTAATTTTCAAAAGCCCGATAAAGTTATCATGATCGATTCAACCGATTTTGAAGGTAAATTTGAATTCAGACCTTTAGAACCGGGATATGGATTGACTGTTGGTAACGCATTAAGACGTGTTTTGCTTTCTTCTTTGGAAGGATATGCAATCACTTCGGTTCGTATTGAAGGCGTGGATCACGAATTCTCTACTATCTCCGGTGTGGTTGAAGATGTTACAGAAATCATCCTGAACTTGAAACAAGTACGTTTCAAACGTCAGATCGAAGATATCGATAATGAATCTGTTTCGATCTCTTTTTCTGGTAAAGAGCAACTTACGGCCGGTGATTTTCAAAAATTTATCTCTGGCTTCCAAGTGCTTAACCCGGATTTGATTATCTGCAACCTTGATAGCAAAATTACCATTAACATGGAATTATCTATCGAAAAAGGTCGTGGTTACGTTCCTGCTGAAGAAAACAAAAAACCAAACGCACCTATAGGAACTATTTTTACAGACTCTATTTACACTCCAGTAAAAAATGTAAAATATTCAATAGAAAACTTCCGTGTGGAACAAAAAACTGACTATGAAAAATTAGTTTTTGAGATCATTACTGATGGTTCTATTCACCCTAAAGATGCCTTAACAGAAGCAGCTAAAACGTTGATTCATCACTTTATGTTGTTCTCTGATGAAAGAATTACACTTGAGGCTGATGAAATTGCTCAGACAGAGTCGTACGACGAAGAATCATTACATATGAGACAATTGCTTAAAACGAAGCTTGTAGATATGGATCTTTCTGTTAGAGCACTAAATTGTTTAAAAGCGGCTGAAGTTGATACACTAGGCGATTTAGTATCATTTAATAAAAATGATCTGATGAAGTTCCGTAACTTCGGTAAGAAATCTTTAACGGAACTTGACGAATTAGTTGCAGTTAAAGGTCTTACTTTCGGAATGGATCTGACTAAATATAAATTAGATAAAGAATAATCTAGTCCGCCCTAAAAGCGCGATTAAATTGTATAGCAATGAGACACGGAAAAAAAATAAATCATTTAAGCAGACAGGCTGGACATAGAAAATCTATGTTGGCTAATATGGCTTGCTCACTTATCGAGCACAAGCGTATCAATACTACTGTTGCTAAAGCGAAAGCTTTAAAGCAATTTGTAGAGCCATTGGTAACAAAATCAAAAGAAGATACTACTCACAACCGTCGTGTTGTTTTCGCTTACTTAAGAAACAAATACGCTGTAACGGAATTGTTTAGAGAAGTAGCCGCTAAAGTTGGTGACCGTCCAGGTGGATATACTCGTATTATTAAATTGGGTAACCGTCTTGGGGATAACGCTGATATGGCCATGATCGAACTTGTAGATTTCAACGAATTGTACAACGGAGGTAAGAAAGAAGTTAAAAAAGCAACTACTCGTCGTGGTAGAGCTAAAAAAACGGAAGCTGCTCCAGCTACTGAAGCTCCGGCTGCTGAAACTACTGAAAATACAGAAGCTACTGAATAATCATGAAACAATTGATTCTTCAATAAAAATTAAGGATGAACTTTTTAAGTTTGTCCTTTTTTTTTGCCTTTTTCTTTCGGTTTTCAATCGGCTTCGCGAAAAAAGAACAGCGGTTTTATCCGAATAGTTTCCAGAAAGAAGAATTTAGATTAAATTTGCAAAATTTTACAACACAACACACAATGAAATATTCAAATCGAAATCAAGCCATCCTACTATTAAGTGACGGTACTGTTTTCCATGGAAAATCCATAGGAATTGAAGGAACCACTTTTGGAGAGGTTTGTTTTAACACCGGAATGACCGGATATCAGGAAATCTTTACCGATCCGTCGTATTTCGGACAAATCATGGTGGCAACCAATGCGCATATCGGTAACTACGGTATTCATGAAGATGAAGTGGATTCCGATGGGATCAAAATTGCCGGACTGGTTTGTAAAAATTTTAGCTTTAACTATTCCAGACCCGATGCTTCCGAAGGTTTATTCGAATATTTCGAAAAAGTAAACCTGGTGGCGATCTCCGATGTCGATACCCGTGCTTTGGTGAGTTATATCCGCGATAATGGCGCGATGAACGCGGTGATCTGTACCGATGGAACACCTCTCGAAGAACTAAAAAAACAATTGGCCGCCGTTCCGGATATGAAAGGGTTGGAGTTGGCTTCAACGGTGTCGACAAAAGAGCCGTACTTTTTTGGTGATGAAAACGCAACCTACCGTATCGCAGCACTCGATTTAGGAATCAAAACCAATATCCTGAGATGTCTGGCCGAAAGAGATTGCTATATCAAAGTGTTCCCGTATAATACATCTTTCGAAGATTTAAAAGCGTTTAATCCGGATGGGTACTTCCTGTCAAACGGGCCTGGTGATCCGGATCCGCTTAAAGACGTACAGGAAGTAGCGCGTCAGATCCTGGCTACCGATGTTCCGGTTTTCGGAATCTGCCTGGGACATCAGATTATCGCTTTAGCGAATGGAATTTCAACCTATAAAATGTTTAACGGTCACCGTGGAATCAATCATCCGGTGATGAATGTAATTACAAACAGAGGGGAAATCACGTCTCAGAACCACGGTTTTGCCGTAGTTCGTGAAGAATTGGAAAAACACCCTGATTTTGAAATTACGCATGTGCATTTAAATGATGGTACTGTTGCCGGTATGCGAATGAAAAACAAAAGTTGTTTCTCTGTACAATACCACCCGGAAGCGAGTCCCGGACCGCACGATGCCCGTTATTTATTTGACCAATTCGTTGAAAACATTAAATTAGCTAAAAATTAATCCATCCTTTCAAAAAAGGAATCAAAAAGTATCAATTATGAGCATGATTATTAAAGTTCACGCAAGACAAATATTAGACTCCAGAGGTAATCCAACAGTAGAAGTGGATGTGTTTACCGAAAACGGTATCATGGGAAGAGCTGCTGTTCCGTCGGGAGCTTCAACCGGAGAGCACGAAGCGGTTGAATTACGCGACGGCGGAAAAGCCTACATGGGGAAAGGTGTTTTAAAAGCGGTGGAAAATGTAAATATAACGATCGCATCCGAAATCGTTGGTATGTCGGTTTTCGAACAAAATGCTATCGATAAAATAATGATCGAATTGGATGGAACACCGAATAAATCCAATTTAGGAGCAAACGCAATTCTTGGGGTTTCCTTAGCTGTGGCTAAAGCTGCGGCAAACGAATTGGGAATGCCATTGTATCGTTATGTAGGCGGAGTTTCTGCCAATACACTTCCGGTACCGATGATGAACATCATTAACGGAGGGTCACATTCTGATGCGCCTATCGCGTTTCAGGAGTTTATGATCATGCCGGTAAAAGCGCAAAACTTTACGCATGCTATGCAAATGGGGACGGAAATTTTCCACAACCTGAAAAAAGTATTACACGATAGAAATTTAAGTACCGCTGTTGGCGATGAAGGTGGTTTTGCTCCTAATCTTGCTGGTGGTACCGAAGACGCCTTGGATTCAATCAAATTGGCGGTTGAAAATGCCGGATATACTTTCGGAGATGATGTGATGATCGCTTTGGATTGTGCAGCATCCGAATTTTATATCGATGGTAAATACGATTATACCAAATTTGAAGGCGCTACCGGGAAAGTAAGAACGTCTGAAGAGCAAGCGCAATATTTAGCGGATTTGGCCGCAAAATATCCAATTATTTCCATCGAAGACGGAATGTATGAAGACGATTGGAACGGATGGAAATTATTAACCGAAAAAATCGGTGATAAAGTACAATTGGTTGGAGACGATTTGTTTGTAACCAACGTACAACGTTTGTCGAGAGGAATTAACGAAAATATTGCGAATTCTATCCTGATCAAAGTTAATCAGATTGGAACGCTAACCGAAACGATTGCGGCGGTAAATATGGCGCACAATGCCGGATATACGTCTGTAATGTCACACCGTTCCGGTGAAACGGAAGATAATACGATTGCCGACCTGGCCGTAGCATTAAACTGCGGGCAGATTAAAACCGGATCGGCTTCCCGTTCCGACCGTATGGCAAAATACAACCAATTGCTTCGAATTGAAGAGGAATTGGGCGAAGTGGCCTACTTCCCGCAGGAAAGAGCTTTTAAAGTGAAATAAGAATACTTTTAAGTATAGGAAAAGGCTGTCTGATTAAGATAGCCTTTTTTGTTGATTACACCAGACAGGTTTCTAAAACCTGTCAGGTGTAGCGGTAAAAAAACGTGTTTTATGTAACATCCCGGCATTTTTTAGTAACGTAATTTAACGCCCGGAAACACGACTTTACAGGGTGTTTTCTTAGGAGGGTAAAAATGTGAAAAATGTAATTTTTACGCTTAATTTTTACGGAATAATTAACGATTTCCTTGCTTGATTTTCTTTCCATTTCGATTGGAATTGCTTAAATTCGCAGATAACAAAAATATTTTACATTTAATTCCTAATACAAACATGTCAAAAACTGCAATATTAGAAATTGATGGCAACAAATATGAATTCCCGGTAATAGTAGGAAGCGAGAACGAAGTTGCTATCGATATAGAAAAATTACGTGCTGCAACTGGCGCGATTACGCTTGACCCGGGGTATAAAAATTCAGGATCTTGTAAAAGTGATATCACTTTCCTTGACGGGGAGCAAGGTATTCTTCGTTACAGAGGATATGCCATTGAAGACCTGGCGGAAAAAGCAAACTTTTTAGAAGTATCGTACCTGGTTATTTTTGGCGAATTGCCAACAGCAGCCCAATTAGAAAAATTCGAAAACGATATCCGTAAATACACGTTGGTGAATGAAGAAATGAAAAACATCATCGATGGTTTTCCAAAAACAGCCCACCCAATGGGGGTTCTGTCTTCACTAACAAGTGCACTTACAGCGTTTAATCCGAAAGTTGTCAATGTTGAAAACGAAGAGGAAATGTATACTGCTGTTTGTAAAACAATGGGTAAATTCCTGGTATTGGCTACCTGGACTTTCCGTAAAACTTCTGGTTTCCCGTTAAATTACTACGACAATACGAAAGGATACGTGGAAAACTTCCTTCGTTTGATGTTCGAATTACCAACAGGACCCTACACAATCAACCCGGTTATCGTGGATGCCTTGGATAAATTATTCATCCTTCATGCCGATCACGAACAAAACTGTTCTACGTCAACGGTACG
Source organism: Bacteroidota bacterium (assembly GCA_023446155.1). GTDB lineage: Bacteria > Bacteroidota > Bacteroidia > Flavobacteriales > Flavobacteriaceae > Flavobacterium. The sequence goes on along the minus strand of JAEXIT010000020.1, from coordinate 129,078 downwards.
TATGGTAGGTTCGTCGCATGCAGGTTTATTTGCGTCAATCTCTGCGGGTGTTTCTGCGTTATGGGGACCACTACATGGAGGTGCAAATCAGGCGGTATTGGAAATGTTAGAAGAAATCCAGAAAGATGGAGGAGACGCTGAGAAATATTTAGCAAAAGCGAAAGATAAAAACGATCCTTTCCGTTTAATGGGATTCGGACACCGTGTTTACAAAAACTTCGACCCACGTGCGAAAATCATCAAAAAAGCAGCTGATGAAGTGTTGGCTACTTTAGGAGTAAACGATCCAATCTTAAACATCGCGAAACAATTAGAAGAATCGGCTTTACAAGATGAGTATTTCAAATCGAGAAACTTATATCCAAACGTAGATTTCTATTCCGGAATTATTTACCGTGCTTTAGGAATTCCAACGGATATGTTTACCGTATTGTTCGCAATCGGACGTCTTCCGGGATGGATTGCACAATGGAAAGAAATGCGTGTGAACAAAGAACCAATCGGACGTCCACGTCAGGTGTACACCGGTTATGCATTGCGTACTTTTAAACCGATGAACGAAAGATAATACGTTGTTATCAATATAAAAAAATCCCGAAGTACTACTTCGGGATTTTTTATTCTGCTGGTTTTTCCGCTTCGGAATTGTCGGTGGCATCATCCACCTTTTCTTCGGCCTTATTAACCCAATCGGAAATCGATTCTTTGGCATCGGCGGCTTTTTCTTCTAGCCATTCGCCGGCATCGGTTATGGTGTCTTTGGCCTTGTCGGCAAAGTTGCTGACTGATTCCGATACGCCCATTTCGTCCAGTTTGTTTGAAACCGTATCGCCAATGTCGGTAACAGTCTCGGCGACCTCTTTGGAAAACGATTCAATCTTGTCTGATGCCGCCTCTGAAGTAGTGTGCAAGGCATCGCCAACATTTTCGGTAGTCTGTTTGGCTTTTCCGAAAAGCGAACTAAAAAAGCTTGATAATCCCATATTTTATAGTTTTTTAAGTAAATGTATTAAAAAATTATCTTTTGTTAACTTGTAAGGGCTTTATTTTTAAGTTATTATAATTCGAACGAATAATTCGCGATCCGCCGGATATTTGACCGGGACTTTTTTATTAATCAAACCCCTTTGTTTATATTTGCCAAAAGCCAAAAGCTATGTTAAGTCTAAATGTCAAAAATGAAACGTCGCGGCTTAGAGCCGTCGTTTTAGGAACTGCAGTAAATAATGGACCTACGCCCACGATTGATGAGGCCTACGATCCGAAATCATTAGAACATATTAAAGCGGGAACCTATCCTGTAGAGCCAGATATGATCAAAGAAATGGAAGCCTTTAATACCGTTTTCGAAAAATACGATGTTAAAGTGTACCGCCCGGAAATAATTGAAAACTACAATCAGATCTTTTCCCGTGATATTGGTTTTGTAATTGATGATACCTTTGTAAAAGCCAATATTTTACCGGATCGCGAAAGAGAATTGGACGCTATTCAGTATGTAATCGATCAGATGGATCCGGCTAAAGTGGTTCGACCACCCGAAGAAGTGCATATTGAAGGTGGGGATGTTATGGTGTGGAACGATCATGTTTTTATCGGAACCTATAAAGGAAGTGATTATAAAGACTATATCACGGCACGTACCAATATGGAAGGCGTGGCATATATCAAAAGCCTTTTCCCGCACAAAATCGTAAAAGAATTTGATCTGGTAAAATCGAAAATCGAACCAAGAGATAATGCTTTGCACCTGGATTGCTGTTTTCAGCCGGTGGGAACCGATAAGGGAATTATCTACAAAAGCGGATTCCGCGAAGAAGCCGATTATATGTACCTGGTAAATCTTTTTGGAATGGAGAACCTGTTCCATATCGAAAGAGAGGAAATGTATCATATGAATTCCAATGTGTTTTCGATTGCACCGGATGTGGTTGTATCGGAACGCAATTTTACACGACTAAACAACTGGTTGCGCAGTAAAGGAATAACGGTGGAGGAAATTCCGTATGCCGAAATCGCGAAACAGGAGGGGCTTTTGCGCTGCTCGACTTTACCGTTGATCCGGGATTAATAATTTTAAGAAAATAGTGTTATGAAACAAACTACAAATACCATTTTGATGATCCGCCCGGTGGCGTTCCGTATGAACGAACAAACGGCTGTAAATAATTATTACCAAAAAGTATTGGACAATCTGCTACCGGCAACGGTCAATGCGAAAGCGCAGGAAGAGTTTGATACTTTTGTTGAAAAGCTAAAAAACGTTGGTGTAAATGTAATCGTTGTCGATGATACCGTTGATCCGGATACACCGGATAGTATTTTTCCGAACAACTGGATTTCGTTCCACGAAAACGGAGATGTGGCCTTATATCCGATGTTTGCCGAAAACCGTCGTTTGGAGCGTCGTGAGGATGTATTGGATATTTTGGAAGAAAAAGGTTTCCATATCGAAAATCTTGTTGATTATACCTCGGCTGAAGAAGATAATATCTTTTTGGAAGGAACGGGAAGTTTGTTGTTGGATCGTGAAAACGGTAAAGCCTATTGCGCTTTGTCGCCGCGAGCCGATGAGGAACTAATGATTGAGTTTTGTGAAGATTTTGAACTAAACCCGGTGATCTTTGAAGCGTACCAAACGGTAAACGGAGAGCGCAAGCATATCTATCATACCAATGTGATGATGTGTTTGGCGGAAACATTTGCGGTAATTTGTGCCGATTGTATCGATGATACCAAAGAACGTAAAATGGTGTTGGATTGCCTGAGATCGGATGGGAAGGAAATTATATTGATCACTGAAGATCAGGTGAATAATTTTGCTGGAAATATGTTACAGGTGCGTGGTGCCGACGATAAGCGTTATTTGGTGATGAGTGCTTCGGCGCATCAGAGTCTGACGAAAGATCAGATTGCGAAAATCGAAAAACACTGCGCGATTTTAAGTTCCAGTTTGGATACTATTGAAGCCTGTGGCGGCGGAAGTGCTCGTTGTATGATGGCGGAAGTATTTTTACCGGAAGCAGAATAAGATTAAAATTCAAACATAAAAAAAACCGCTTTATTTAAAGCGGTTTTGTTGTTTTGTAGTATTAGTTTTTTACGAAACTATCAATGATTTTATCCGTTTCAGCTTTAGGAGTATCTCCTTTTAAGTCGAATAAATAACCGAATAATGATTTACGGTTTACTTTTTCTTCTAAGTTTAAATCTTTATTTCTGTCGAAGATCGTTTGCCATTTGTCGCGAACGTTTTTCCACATCGCTTTGTTTTCTTTCCAGTATTTATGAGCGGCAACACATTTAGAATCGGCTACTTTTGTGTAGATGTCAATTCCTTTTTCTTGTGCTAATACTACATCTTTACCAGCATCGTCACGTTTGATTTTTTTGTTATCCTGGTTGTGGATCCATCCGAATTTCGTGATTTCATGCTCGTTTCTTCTGTTTAAAACATTATAATCGTTACGAATGGTGTGCTCTCTTCTTGGAAGTGGTGCATCGGTGTAGTTTCTCCAGTATGAAGTTCCGTCTACGTGAACCCATGTTGCAGTTCCTTCGTAACGCGGACTATCGTCTACCTGGAATACACGTTGTGTCCACTGACCTTTTACATCGGCTTTAGAAAGCGTTTTGTATTTCCATGAAGTGTCTTTGTAGAAATCGTATAAACGGGTGTTTTCGAATTCCCAATCCTGTCTCCAGTGTTTTACAATCATAGTGTCTCCTACAATTAGTAAATGCTGCATTACGATTTTGTTTGGTTTGTCTTCTACCAATTCTACCCACTCTAATCCTTTGTCGTATTTTGTAGGGGATGGTTTGTAGCTCTCGTCTTTTGTAGTTTTAAAAGTCTCCGCGAAATTAAACTCTACTTCATAACATCCACACATAGATTTAATCGCGTCGATGTCTTGTTTTTTCTTATTGCCTTGCGCATGACCTAAAAAGGCTGCAAACAATAAAGCAACAGTTACTTTTTGTTTTAGATTTTTCATTATGATGTATTAATTAAAAAATTTCCTGTGCAAAAATATTAAATTTATTTAGAACGAATAAAAATTATCACTTACATTTGCAGAAAATTATTAAGAATAAGTCTAAATTAAGACTACAGTAGTTGCATCAAATTCCTATTTAGTTGATCAACAATTCTTAAAGTCAAAAAAACGCACAAAAAAAAACGCATGGGTTTCAAAATAAAAATTTGCAGCGGGTTATTTCTACTGGGAGCTTTTTCTGGTTTTGCACAAGAAAATGACAGCATCGTCCCTAAAGTTACCAAATTGGATGAAGTGGTCGTAACCGGACAATACAATCCACAATCGGTTAAAAAGTCGGTTTTTGAAGTAAAGGTAATCACCAGAGCCGATATCGACCGACAAGCAGGGAATAACCTGGCCGACATTTTAAATCAGACCTTAAATATTAATATCATACCAAATGCGTCTACCGGAAAATCAGGTGTACAATTATTCGGATTGGATGCGCAGTATTTTAAAATTTTAGTAGATAATATTCCGGTTGTAAACGACGAAGGTTTGGGAAATAATACCGACCTGACACAAATTAACCTGGATGATATTCAGCAAATCGAAATCGTAGAAGGTTCCATGGGAGTAGACTACGGTGCGAATGCCGTTTCCGGAATTATCAATATCATCACCAAAAAATCGTCTCAGTATAAATGGGAAGTTACGCCCTATATTCAGGAAGAGACGGTTGCAAAAGAATATAATTTTGCCGACAAAGGGCGTCATATCCAGTCAATCAAAGTCGGACATAATTTCTCCGATAAGTTCTATGCTAATGCACTGTTTACCCGTAACGACTTTAAAGGATTCTGGAACGATAAAATGGGAGAGAATTATGTAAATAACGACGGACTCAGAGGTTACGAATGGTTGCCAAAAGTACAGTTAAACGCTAAGTCGTTATTAGCGTATACCACTAAAAACTACCGTTTGTTCTATAAATTTGAATTTTTTAAGGAAACAACCGATCGTTATAATGCGTATGTGCAACAAAATGTTAATCCGGTTACTGCAACGGACAACCCGATTGCAAAAGACGAAATCTACAGCTCAACACGGTATTATCATCATTTGAATGCTTCCGGTAAATTGAGCGAAGATGGATTGAATTACGATATTTCACTTTCGTATCAGGAGCAAACCCGGGATCTTGAAAAATACAATTACAGAATTCGCCAACAAGAACACTTCGGAACGGAAAAGTTGGAATATGAATCCCGAAAAGTCTACTACTCAAAAGGGTTTTTCTCGAACTTCCTGAAAAATGAAACCTTCAATTTACAGGCCGGATACGAAGTAAACAGTGTTGATGGATATGTGAGCAGCGAAGTGGGAATGTTTAACGGAGAGAATATCCGCAGAGAATTAAATTCGTACGATTTCTATACTTCTTCAGAGATTAATTTCAATAAAAAATTCTCGATCCGACCGGGTATTCGTGCCTTGATGTCGTCGAAATTTGATACACAGGCGGCCTTATCTTTAAGTGCAAAATATGCATTTGACAGCGGTTACGAATTGCGTGCGATTATAGGAACGGCACCAAGACTTCCGAATTTCGATGAATTGTATACCTATATGGTCGATGTGAACCATAACATTCAGGGGAATCCGAATCTGAATCCGGAACAGGGAAAATCTATTTTCGTACACCTGAAAAAAGATACTAAAATCAACGACGCTTTTACCATGCAAAACAAACTGTCGGCTTGGTTTATGGATGTAAAAGACAGAATTGAAATGATCATCATCCAAAAATCACCTTTAGTATACCAATTCAATAACATTGATGTGTATAAAACATGGGGATTGTCATTAACCAATTCGGCACAATACGGAAACTTTACCGGAAATTTCGGAGTGACTTTTGCTGGAATCTCGAAAGTGTTGGATAGTAGTAGTGCGTTGGCAAACGATGATTTCTTATATGGTTTCCAGGTGAATGCCAATACATCGTATACCGTTCCGAAATGGGGAACGATTTTCTCGGCCTATGTAAAATATAACGGACCGCAATATCAGTTTGTAGAAAGAAACGGTGTGATGGAAAGAGGGAGGCAAAATCCGTTTACCTGGTTGGATGCCACAATCAAAAAATCATTCCTGAATAAAAAACTGGAAGCGACCGTTGGGGCCAGAAACCTTTTGGATATCACAACAATCAATACCACAGCTACTGAAGCAGGAGCACATTCGGCGGCCGGAACAAATATCCTGATGGGATACGGAAGATCCTACTTCGTAAAATTATTGTATAAGTTAAATATGTAATCAACATGAAATCTAAAATTCTACAATTAGCATTATTCCTTGTTCTGTTTGCCACAGCATCATGCGAAAAAGATTATACTGTTGAACAGAATCCTTTTGTGGTTGCCTTCGAAAAGCAATCGGTCGATTTGTCGTCGATTCCAGATCAACAGGAAATGAAACTGATTTTTTCGGAACCGGCTAAAAACGACGGTAAGGTTTCCATCAAATTAACCGGAACACTTGCAGCTTATGGTGTCGATTTCAGTACGCTACCGGAAGCGCAAAGCGGAATTCTGGAACTTCCTTTTACAAAAGGACAAAGTGAATTGTTTTTTACGTTTAAAAACCTGATCTATCCTTTTGATAACGATGAAAAATCGATTCTGATGGAAGTAGTGGCGATTAACTATGCCGGTGAAGCATCCATTCAGGGGTATACCAGTTCATTGGTATCCTTCCAACGATCATTAGGAGCGACCTTATTGCCGGAAATCGGAGGGCCAAACCAGGGGAACCAGATTTTTATCGACTTGAGTAAAGAAACCATGACGAGTTCGCGTAGAGATATTTGGGATCTTGGATTTTATTCCGGAAACCAGTTCCGTGTAACCATCAACGGTTCGTTATATATGGCGGTTAAAAAATTAGACGCTACGAATATCGATGCGGTAAACGAAGCCAGTGTAAATGCCTTTTTCCCGCAGGTTGCCGTTGGTACTTTCGATCCTTCGAATGCCAATTATATCGATGCGCCAAATGGTTTAATTAATCAAACGGCAATCGCTGAAATCTCGGCAAATGATGCAGAGAATAATGTGTACTTAGTAAACATGGGATATGCTATCGGAACAACAACACCGCCTCAGGGAAGTGTTGCGATTGCAGGCGATGCAAGAGGATGGCGAAAAATCAGAATCCTACGCGATGGCGATAGCTATGTGTTACAATATGCCGAGTTAAATAGTACAACCCACCAACAGGTAACGATTCCTAAAAATCCGAATTATAATTTTACCTTCTTTAGTTTGGTTACCCAAAATGTGGTAAATGTAGAACCGCAAAAAGGATTATGGGATTTGTGTTTTACCGTTTTCACGAATGAAATCGCTGGATCCGGATCTTACGGCTATTCCGATTTCGTATTGAACAACCTTAAAGCTGGTGTAAAAGGCTATCGGGTAGCGGTTACCTCTGAAATTGATTTTAACAATTTCGATAGGATTAAAGTGGTTGAAAGCAACTTTATGGACGACCAACGTGTGATTGGTGCCGAGTGGCGTGATGTATTCACCGGTAGTGCCTATACCGATCGTTTTTATGTGATTAAAGATACGGATGGAAACTACTATAAAGTGCGAATGCTGGAGTTTTTAAACGAAGGTGGCGTACGTGGATATCCAAAATTTGAATATAAACTGATACAATAAATATAATTAAATCTAGTACTACTATGAAAAAACAAATACTACTTTTAGCGGCAATGCTGGTTGGTTCATTTGCGGGCGCTCAGACAGTTCAGGAAGGAACTGTAACGATGGGGCCAAGTTACGCGAATCAGGTGTATTTTAAATTTGGAACTCCTGGAGTAACCAATGCTTATCCGCACAGTTCTTGGGATGTTGCTTTCTACAGAAAAAACACGTTTGCTTTTGCAACCCGTGTTAACGATGCAAAAGGAATCGAAGTATATCAGGCTTCTAATACAGTGAGTAACTGGGCCACTATCGATGTAAGTCAGGTGGGAAACTGGACACGTCTTTACAACAGTGATATCGAGTGGACAAAAGGGGCTTTCGATTATGGTACAGCTACATACGGTTGGGGCGAATACAACCCGGCAAACCACCACGTAACCGGAGCGATCATTTTTGTATTGAAATATCCAAACGGAACGTATAAAAAATTCAAAATTGATGACTTCTTCGGAGGATATACCTTTACGTATGCTACCTGGAATGCAGGAACAAGCACTTGGGGAGCTGATCAGACAAAAGTGGTAGCCAATACTACAAACCCGAACGATATCTTTAATTATTTCTCTTTAGAAACGGATGCAGCAGTTACCGCTGAACCGGCTTCTGCAGATTGGGATTTGATCTTCACAAAGTTTACAACCGATTACCCAATGGGAGGAACTACAACGAAATATCAGGTTACTGGTGCGTTACACCACCCGGATGTTAAAGTTGCTAAAAATGTTGAACCAGGTGGGGTAATGAATACGGCTAACTTGAATTTCGTTTCGGCTATCAATACTATCGGATACGACTGGAAAACATTTACAGGGTCGACTTATACAATCGACGGATCGAAAGCATACTACGTAAAATTGGCTAACGGTACGGTTTACCGTGTGGTGTTTACTACGTTCGCAGGAAGTTCAACTGGAGTGATCAAATTCAACTACCAGGATGTAACCAACTCGTTAGGAACGGTATCTTTTGAAGATAAAATTGCTTTCGGAATTTACCCGAACCCATCTTTAGATAAAAAAATCAACTTGATCTACGATATTAAAGAAAATATGGATGCCAACAGTAAAGTGAGTATCTACTCGATGACAGGTGCGAAAGTATTCGAAACCACTATCGAGACTGCTCAGGGATTCTATAGCAGAGAATTGGATTTATCTGCTTTAGGAACAGGTATCTATATACTGAATCTTGAGTCGGGAAGTAATACGATTACTAAAAAAGTAATCTTAAAGTAATACTTTCCAATTGAGTAGTTAGTTTAAATGTTTGTTTTTGTTTTAGAAAGAGATTTCAGTTTTGAAATCTCTTTCTTCTTTTTAGGGCGATACGGTTTTTAAGATGTTAACCACCGCACTGCTGATATATTGTATACCGATCGCGATTACAATAAAACCGATGATTCTCGAAATCGCTACAATTCCCGAAGCTCCAAGAATGCGGGAAAGGTAATGTGCACTTTTTAAAATGATAAAAATGGTTAGCGCTACCGCTAAAATAGCCGAACATACAATCGCCTTTTCGCTTACTTCGGTAAAATCCTGATAAAAGGCAATTAATAACGAAATGGAACCCGGTCCGGCCAACATCGGGATCGCCAATGGTGTTAACGCAATGTCACTACGCTTTTGTGCATCGCTGGCTACTTTTTTATTGACCCCTCTTGTTTTGTTGAATTTTCCGGAAAGTAATGCAAATCCGGAATTCACAATGACCAGTCCTCCGGCAATACGCAATGCGTCGATACTGATACCGAAAAATTTCAATACATATTCGCCGATAAAAAACGAAATGACCAAAATGATAAAAACGTTTACAGCAGTCCATAACGAGATTCTCGATCGTTCCGCACTACTTTCGTGATGTGTCAATCCAACAAAGATCGGGATAACACCCAAAGGGTTCAAAACGGAAAAAAGAGCGGCGAAAATGTAAATAAATAGTTCCATAGTTTTTTTTGCAAAATAAAAGGTTAATATTCCTTTCGACTTTAGGGGAGTGTTATTTCAAAGTTATGATAAAACAATGTTATAATTGATTTGAAATGTAAGAAAATAAGCGATAAATACGTAATTTTATAGGATAAATCTACGAATATGAAGACATTGGTTATCGGAGCTTCGTCAAATCCGGAGCGTTATGCGAATATGGCTTTGAAAAGTCTTTTAAAACACCAGCACGAAGTCGTGGCAATCGGACTTAAAAAAGAAGTGGTGGAGGGTGTGACAATCGAAACGGAAAAAGTACCGTTTACGGGTGTGCATACGGTGACGCTATACCTGAATCCAAAACGCCAACAGGAGTATTACGATTATATTATTCGTCTGAAACCGCAACGCGTGATCTTTAATCCCGGAACGGAAAATTCCGAATTGTACCGCCTGCTGCAAGCAAACGGTATCGACTATGAAGTGGCGTGTACGTTGGTGCTGTTAACAACCAACCAGTTTTAAGCGGTTTTTCTTTTCTGACTGATGGTGAGTAAAAGCAAAAAGGTGATCAGTCCGTTAATAATGATCAACTCGTTATCGAACACATAGTCTCCAAAAAATACGTTCGAATGCTGACTTAAATAGAAGGTTAGCGCTGGTGCTATCACGCAGATAAAAGGCACTAATTTGTCGCGTACGCCGCGGCTTTTTACAAACAATCCGAAAGCGTATAATCCCAATAATGGGCCATAGGTATACGATGCAATTTTAAAAATCATACTTACTACCGATGCATCATTGATTTCGTTAAAAATGATGATCACCAAAAACATCAACAGAGAAAAAGAGATGTGAACCAGATGGCGGGTTCTCACGGTATTTGGTTTATTGGCATTTTCGGCTTTGTCCATTCCTAAAAAATCGACACAAAAAGAAGTGGTCAGTGCGGTTAACGCCGAATCGGTTGTGGCAAATGTAGCGGCCGTTAGTCCTAGTAAAAACACAATCGACGGAATAAGCGTTAAATGATGGAAAGCAATTTCAGGAAATAACAAATCCGTACGCGGTTTGCCGGTGATGGCATCCAAAGGGACTTCGATTCCGTTTTTACCGGCATAAATGTATAGTAAAGCACCAACACTTAAAAAGAATAAATTGATCACCACAAAAATCGCCGTAAAGGAGAACATATTCTTTTGGGCTTCACCAATGTTTTTACAGCTTAGGTTTTTTTGCATCAAATCCTGATCCAATCCAACCATCGCAATGGTTACAAAAATTCCACCCAATACCTGTTTTACAAAATGGAATCGGCTACCGATAAAATCTTCAAAGAAAAATATTTTGGAATAATTACTCTCTTTGATCGCCTCAAAAGCTTGTACGGCGTTATAATCGAGGCTGTCGCAGATAAAATAAATCGTAAAAAATACCGACGATACCAGAAATAAGGTTTGAAGGGTGTCGGTGATAATAATCGTTTTGAGTCCGCCTTTATACGTATAGGCGAAGATCAAACCGAGCGATATCAGTACGGTAAATGAAAACGGGACATGGTAAAAATCGAATACATAACGTTGTAAAACAATCACCACCAGATACAATCGGAAAGCCGATCCGATGGTACGACTCAGCAGGAAAATGGATGCGGCGGCTTTATAACTGTAATAACCTAGTCGTTTTTCCATATACTCGTAAATCGACGTCAGGTTCATTCGGTAATACAACGGAAGTAAGACCGTGGCAACAATAATAAAACCAATCGCATTTCCGAGGACAAACTGGAAATATTTAAATTGTTCCCCATTGGGAGCGCCCACTTCACCCGGAACGGAAATAAACGTCACACCCGAAAGTGCCGTTCCGATCATTCCGAAAGCTACCAAATACCATTTGGAATTTTTATTGGCTTTAAAAAAGGCATCATTACTGTGGTCTTTTTTACTGATGACATTGGATATCAGGATTAAAAGTCCAAAATAAATAACAATGATGGTCAATATGGTGAAGGGTGTCATTTTTGATGTTTTAGGTGGAGCCAAAATACAAAAAAATGTCAATTTGAGACTACTTTTTCCGAGGATCGGACTGAGATAAAATTCAATTAAAAAGAGTAATTTTGCCGGTATGGAATTCTCATCAAAATTATTAGAAAGGGCGGTTAACGAAATGGCACAGTTACCGGGAATCGGAAAGCGTACGGCCTTGCGATTGGTACTTCATTTGCTAAAGCAGCCGACTGAGCAAACGCAGCTATTGGCAAATGCTTTAATGCAACTTCGGGAAGACATCCGTTTTTGTTCCCGTTGCCATAATATTTCCGATGAAGAAATCTGTCATATCTGTTCCAATCCCGCGCGGGAAGAATCGGTGGTTTGTGTGGTCGAAGATATCCGCGATGTGATGGCACTCGAAAATACCGGATTGTATAAAGGCTTGTACCATGTGTTGGGCGGGAAAATTTCGCCAATCGATGGCGTTGGACCAAGTCAGTTAAATATACCATCACTGGTAGAAAAAGTAAAGTCCGGTGCCATTAAGGAAATTATTTTTGCACTGAGTTCGACCATGGAAGGCGACACGACCAATTTCTATATTTACAGGCAAATCAAAGACTATGGTGTAATTGTTTCGGCTATTGCACGGGGAATTGCAATTGGGGACGAACTGGAATATGCCGATGAGGTGACACTTGGGCGTAGTATTTTGCATCGAATTCCTTTTGAAAATGCCATTAAAAATTCCTAAAACTTTAAAAAATTAACGTTTCTTTGTAAAGCTATAGTACCCTAGGTAAAATAGCGTTTGATAAACTATATTTGTTGTTCAAAAAGTCATCAGGATGATAAAAACATTTTTAATGTTACTATTGGTGGGAATCTTTTCGGTTTCCTGTGTGTCCAATAAAGAATTGTTGTATTTGCAGAATTATAGTAAAGACACCCTTGCTGTGGCGGTAAATCCCGTACTGTTTAAACCGTACCGTATACAGACCAACGATGTGGTGAGCATTAAAATAAAAGCACTGGATCAGAAACTGGTCGATATGTTTAACCCTGCCGCTGCGGCGGGTACCGGTGCCAATGGTGAAACGGAACAAAGTCTGTATTTCAACGGGTTTTCGGTAAACGATCACGGAAATATCCGAATTCCGGTTTTGGGCGAAGTAAATGTACTCGGTTATACCCTCGACGAGGTACGGACTCGTATTGAAAAACAATTGCTGGAGGAATACTTTAGAAAAGAAGCTAATATTTTTGTAGACGTTCGTCTGGCGGGTTTTCGTTATACGATTAATGGTGAAATAACGGTTCCGGGAACAAAAGTACTGTATCAGGATAAGGTTACGATTATGCAGGCGATTGCTAATTCCGGGGATATTACGATGACCGGAAATCGGAAAGAAGTGATGATCATCCGACAGTATCCACACGGTACCGAAATGCACACCATCAATCTTACCGATGCCAAAGCAATGCAGTCTCCGTATTATTATATACAGCCTAACGATTATATTTATGTCAAACCACTCAAACAAAAATCATGGGGAACCGGAACTACCGGAATGCAAACGGTGGCGACAATCGTAACAGCGATGTCATTGGTTACCACAACGCTTTTACTTCTTAAAAACCTATAGTATATGCTGAGTACTAAAGACTTTTCCTTGTTTGAAAATCAAAATAATTTCGATTTTAAGGGCTTGCTTTTAAAGATTGTCAGTTATTGGAAATGGTTTTTAGCGTGTCTTATCGTTACTTTTTTTATCGCCTATCAGGTAAATATCCGAAAAGAGAAAATTTACGGAATGGATGCCTCTATTGTGATAAAAGACGAGAATAATCCGTTCTTCACATCCAATACCAGTTTGGTGTTTAATTGGGGTGGAACGTCCGATAAGGTACAAACCGTAATCAATACTCTTAGATCGCGTACCCATAATGAATTTGTTGTGGATAAGTTGAATTTCTATATCGATTATCTGAAAAAAGGGAAATACAATTTTCAGGATGTATACGGCGAAACGCCTTTTTATATTCAGATTGATAAAAGTAAAAATCAGCTTGCAGACATGCCGGTACTGATCCGGTTTATAAACGAAAAGGAATATGTGTTGTCTATTCCGTTTGATGAAAATACATCGGTAAAAACTTATAATTATCTACAAGGAACCAACGAAAACGTAAATGTCTCGGCAGGAACTTTTGAAAAAAAGTTTGCCGTAGGCGAAACGGTACAGTTGCCCTTTCTGAATTTTAAATTAAATATTAACACCAATCCGGGTTTCTACAGCGGTAACGAATACTACATCCGTTTTAATAATTTTGACGGTACCGTTGCGACTTATAAAGGATTGAACGTGGAGATCGATACCAAAGCGGGATCGATTGTGCGTCTTTCGTTACAGGGGACCAACAAAAAGCGTTTGGTCGATTACCTGAATACAACGGTCAATGTGCTGCGGAAAAAACAATTGGACAGTAAAAACCAGTTTGCCAAAAATACGATCGCTTTTATCGATAGCACACTGATTGCAATGGAGGAGCATTTAAAAGATTCTGAAAAGGAACTGAAAAACTTCCGGAAAGATAAAAATGTATTCGAGCTTCAGGGTGGCGGTGAAAAAATCACAGAGCAATTATCGAATTTTGATATTGAAAAAGATGGGATTACCCGTAAGATCAATTACTACAATTCCCTAAATAATTACCTGCAAAAAAGTAACGATTATTCGAAATTACCGGCGCCTACCGTTGCAGGGATTGAAGATCCGAATATCGTTACCAATGTGGCTAAGCTAATTCAGCTTTCACGAGAGCGTTCGGAAATGGCCTACTCGGTAAAAAGTCAGAAGCTTTTTGATGAATTCGACAACCAGATGAATGCCACGAAAAGGGTTTTGCTGGAAAATATCAATTCGGCTAAAAATGCCATTGCAATCGACCTGGGAATCATCAACAAAAGAATTGGCCAGGCCGAAAGTACGATCCGACAGTTACCGGAAGAGCAACAGGAGCTGATGAAGATCACCCGTAAATACGATCTGAACGACAATATTTACAGCACGTTTCTTCAAAAAAGAAGTGAGGCCGATATCGTAAAAGCATCCAATGTGTCGGATATCGAGTTTATCGATACAGCCAAAGATGTAGGTGGTGGGTTGTTGGGACCTAAAACCAGTGTGAATTATATTCTGGCATTACTGTTGGGAGTATTGATTCCGTTGATCATTGTGTTTACGATTACGTTGTTGGACAATTCCATCCACGGGACGGAAGATATTGAACGCCTTACTGCTATTCCGATTATCGGAATTGTAGGTAAAAAACATACCGAATCGAATATGTCGGTTTACGAAAAACCAAAATCACCTTTGGCCGAATCGTTCCGATCCATACGATCGTCGCTTCAGTTTTTATATAAAAAGCAGAAACTCGATGGAACCAAAATTTTAATGCTCACATCATCGGTTGGGGGAGAAGGAAAAACGTTTTGTTCGATCAACATGGCTACCGTTTTTGCGTTAAGTGAAAAGCGAACGGTTATTGTAGGTCTGGATTTGAGAAAACCAAGAATTTTTGGGGACTTTAATATCGAAAACAATATTGGGGTGGTAAATTACCTGATCGGACAAAAGAGCATACAGGAAATTGTACAACACACGCACGTGCCTTTTCTGGATGTGATCACAGCGGGGCCTATTCCGCCTAATCCGTCAGAATTATTGATTAGTCAGGCAATGACGGCGATGATCGATGAGTTGAAAGAATTATACGACTACATTATTTTGGATACCTCTCCGGTTGGATTGGTTTCGGATGCGTTGGAATTAGCACAGTACTGCGATGCGACCTTGTATGTCGTGCGGCAGGGCGTAACCAAAAAAGGAATGTTGGCTATAGTCAATGAAAAACACAAAAGAGGAGAACTTCATAATATCAGTATCGTGCTGAACGGTTTCGATAATAAGTCGCAGTATGGCTACGGTTATGGTTATGGCTACGGTTACGGAACGTATGTGAATGGTTATATGGAAGAAGAAGTACACGATCAGACGATCTGGGAAAAAATTAAATCGAAAATTTTTAAACGAAAATAATGAGCACTGAAGCTGCCGATAAGGAAAAATGGTTGTATGAAATTACACCCAAAGCAAGATTGCTTTCATTCGAATTTGGGGAGATATGGAAATACCGCGATTTATTACTGATGTTTGTAAAACGCGATATCGTAACCTACTATAAGCAAACGATCCTCGGACCGCTTTGGTTTTTAATTCAACCGCTGATAACTTCTGTAATTCAGTTTATCGTATTTTTTAAAATTGCCAAATTACAGTCGGATGGCATACCGTATTTCCTGTTTGCTCTGGCTGGAAATACACTATGGTTTTATTTTTCCGAATGTTTTAAAACGACTTCCGAAACCTTTCGAACCAATCAGAATATTTTTGGGAAAGTCTATTTTCCGAGAATTATTATGCCTTTGGCTTTAACGGTGTCCAATCTGGTAAAATTCGGAATCCAGTTTCTGTTATTCCTCGTGGTAATGGGATATTATATGTGGCAGGGCTCACCAATAGAACCGCAATGGACTGTTATACTTACGCCGTTCCTGTTGCTGGTGATGGCGTTAATATCGTTGGGACTTGGAATGATCATATCTTCAATGACAACTAAATATCGGGATCTGACGTTTGTGGTGTCTTTTGGGGTATCGTTGTATATGTATGTTACGCCGGTTATTTATCCGGTTTCACAGGTGATTAAAGAGTTGCCGGAAGGTTATTCCTGGCTGGTATATATCAACCCGTTAACCAGTATTTTTGAGTTTTTCAAATATTCTTTTCTGGGTAAGGGAACCTTTACGATGTTAGGACTGCTGTATTCTGTTGGAAGTACGATCGTTATTTTTCTGTTGGGATTGGTTATTTTTAATCGTACGGAGAGAAGCTTTATCGATACAATATAAAGTCGGCAACAGAGGTAGCAAGCTCCGGTAATAACACTTATATTTGTAGCCGGTTTCGAAAGTTGCAAAAACAAAAGTAAACCTCGCAATTCATTGCGGTTTTAATTTTAATAATCAGAACATTTACATGAATATAAAGAAAATATGCTGTATCGGTGCAGGATATGTTGGAGGTCCAACTATGGCTGTTATTGCGCAGAAATGCCCGGACATACAGGTAACAGTTGTCGACTTGAACGAAAAGCGTATTGCTGCCTGGAATGATGAAAATGTTGAAAATATCCCGATTTACGAACCTGGACTTAGCGATATCGTAGCTTCGTGCCGTGGGCGTAATCTTTTTTTCTCAACCGAAGTTGATAAAGCGATCGATGAAGCCGATATGATCTTTATCTCGGTAAATACGCCTACAAAAACATATGGTGTTGGGAAAGGAATGGCAGCCGATCTAAAATATATTGAGCTGTGTGCAAGGCAAATTGCAAGAGTCGCTAAAAACGATAAAATTGTTGTGGAAAAATCGACATTGCCGGTACGTACCGCCAGTGCCATTAAAGATATTTTGGATAACACCGGTAACGGAGTGCAATTCCAGATTTTATCCAATCCGGAGTTCCTGGCAGAAGGAACGGCTGTAGCCGATTTACTAATGCCGGATCGCGTACTGATTGGTGGCGATACGACCGAAGAAGGACAAAAAGCAATTCAGAAGTTAGTGGATATTTATGCCAATTGGGTTCCAAAAGAACGTATCCTTACAACGAATGTATGGTCTTCGGAATTATCGAAATTAACCGCAAATGCTTTCCTGGCGCAACGGGTGTCGTCGATCAATGCCTTGTCGGAATTGTGTGAAAAAACAGGAGCCGATGTGAATGAGGTTGCCAAAGCAATCGGAATGGATAGTCGTATCGGATCAAAATTCTTAAAATCGTCGGTTGGTTTTGGAGGGTCTTGTTTTCAGAAAGATATTCTGAACCTGGTTTATATCGCTAAATCGTATGGATTAAATGAGGTTGCCGATTATTGGGAGCAAGTGATTATTATGAACGATCACCAGAAGCGTCGTTTTGGTAAAAATATTATCCAGACCTTATATAATACGGTTTCCGGAAAGAAAATCGCTTTTATGGGATGGGCGTTTAAAAAAGATACCAACGATACAAGGGAGTCAGCGGCCATTTATGTTGCAGACGATTTGTTAAATGAGCGTGCTGAAATTGCGGTATACGATCCAAAAGTTCAGGAAGATCAGATTTTTTATGATCTGGATCACCTGGAAACCCGTACTTCCGATGAAAATAGAAATGGATTGTCGGTTACCAACGATCCGTATGCAGCTACCGAAAAAGCACATGCCATTGCGGTATTAACCGAATGGGATGAGTTTAAAACCTACGACTGGCAACGGATTTATGACAATATGTTAAAGCCTGCTTTTATTTTCGATGGGCGAAACCTGTTGGATAAAGAGGCACTTCAGAAAATAGGATTCGTTTACCAGGGAATCGGATCGTAAGCATCCAAATAGACTACAAAAATGTCTTTCTTAAGTATTTGAGAAAGACATTTTTTTTTGAATAATCATGAATTTTGTGACTTTTTAAAATTTCTGTAAAAAAATAGTGTTGTTACAAAATAACGAGTACTTTTGTTGCTCATAAATAGAAGTATGTTAGAATCTTTAATAACATCTAAAACCCGGCTACGGCTATTGATAAAGTTCTTTATAAATGCGGCCAATCATGGTCATTTAAGAGGTTTAGCAGAAGAATTTAGCGAATCAACCAATGCAATACGCAAAGAATTAAACAATCTTTCGGAAGCGGGTTATCTCGAAAAAGAAGCTGTTCGTAACACAATTTCCTATCGGGCTAATACCAGTCATCCTCTTTTCTCATTATTGCAAAGTGTGGTTAGACGAACAATAGGGCTGGATACAATAGTGGCAACCATACTGGAGCGAATGGGCGAAGTGAAAAAAGTATACCTTATTGGCGACTATGCCGAGGGTAGGGATACCGGTACCATAGAAGTCGTATTGGAAGGAAAAGAACTCAATGCAGAATATGTGGAACAGTTGGCCTACAAAATTGAAGAAGAAATCAAACGCAAAGTAAGGTTTATCCTAACGGATAATTTTGATAAAAAGGGATTGTTGCTTTTTGGTAGCAACAATTAACTCGCCAATTGAATACCAATGGTTTGGGAATGCTTTAGTACTAAAAAATGTTTATCCTAATAAAAATATAGAAAATGAGTAAACTTTTGATTACCGGTGGCGCTGGATTTATCGGATCGAATCTTATAGAATACTTTCTGAATAAAAAACACAGCATTGTTTGCCTGGATAATTTTTCGACCGGTTATCGTCATAATATCGAACCATTTCTAACTAATCCGGACTTTACTTTAATCGAAGGTGATGTCCGCGATTTGGAAACCTGTAGAAAAGCAGTCGAAGGTGCCGATTATGTTTTGCATCAGGCCGCATTGGGATCGGTACCGCGTTCCATTAACGATCCGATTACCACTAACGACGTCAATATATCCGGATTCTTAAATATGTTGATCGCCGCCAGAGATGCCGGAGTAAAACGATTTATATATGCGGCGAGTTCGTCGACCTATGGCGATTCGGAAGCCTTGCCAAAAGTCGAAGATAAAATCGGAAAACCCTTATCGCCTTATGCGATCACAAAATATGTCAACGAATTATACGCCGATGTTTTTAGTAAAACCTACGGGATGGAAACCATCGGATTGCGGTATTTTAACGTTTTCGGAAGACGACAAAATCCAAATGGTGCTTATGCTGCCGTGATTCCAAAGTTTGTTATGCAGTTTATGGCGCATGAGAGTCCAGTGATCAATGGTGATGGCGAATATTCCAGAGATTTTACCTATATCGATAATGTGATCCAGATGAATGAGCTGGCAATGATCACAGCATCGCCGGAAGCAATTAATACGGTATACAATACGGCCTATGGTGACCGAACAACTTTAAAAGAACTGGTTACCTATTTAAAAGAATTTTTATCGGAGTACGACCCTGAAATAGCCAATGTTGAGGTGGTATATGGACCGAACAGAGCAGGGGATATTCCGCATTCTCTGGCGAGTATTGAAAAAGCAAAAACAAAATTAGATTATAATCCGAAATTTTCAATTAGAGAGGGGCTTAAGGAAGCGGTTTCTTGGTATTGGAGTAATTTAAAATAATAAAATATCAGTTATAATGGATAATAAAATTGCAGTTATAGGTTTAGGTTATGTAGGCTTGCCATTGGCAAGATTATTTGCAACAAAGTATGCAGTTGTTGGTTTTGATATTAATACGGCACGAATCTCCGAATTAAATTCGGGGCAGGACAGTACGCTTGAAGTGGATAGTGAAACACTTAAAGGAGTATTAGTGGCCAAAAATCACAACTCAACAGGGTTGTATTGTTCTTCAGATTTAGAAGATATTAAAGATTGTAATTACTTTATTGTTACGGTGCCTACGCCTGTTGACAGACACAATAGACCGGATCTGACACCTTTGTATAAAGCCAGTGAGACGGTGGGGAAAGTACTGAAAAAAGGAGATATTGTTATCTATGAGTCTACCGTATATCCCGGAGTAACGGAAGAAGAATGTGTACCGGTACTGGAAAAAGTATCCGGATTAAAGTTCAATGAGGACTTTTTTGCGGGCTATTCGCCGGAGCGTATTAATCCGGGAGATAAGGAGCATACCGTAGAGAAAATCTTAAAGATAACCTCAGGATCTACTTTGGAAATCGGGCAAAAGGTAGATGAACTATATAAAAACGTAATTGTTGCCGGAACGCATCTTGCACCTACTATAAAGGTTGCGGAAGCAGCAAAAGTAATTGAAAACTCACAGCGTGATATCAATATTGCTTTTGTAAACGAACTGGCAAAGATTTTTAATATTCTGGAAATCGATACACAGGCAGTTTTGACAGCAGCCGGAACAAAATGGAACTTTTTACCGTTTCGTCCGGGATTGGTTGGCGGACATTGTATAGGTGTTGATCCGTATTATCTGGCTCAGAAAGCACAGGAAAAAGGCTACCACCCGGAAATCATCCTTGCCGGTCGTCGTCTAAACGATAGTATGGGCGAATATGTAGCTTCTCAGGTAGTGAAACTGATGATTAAAAAAGGAATACAGGTAAATGGAGCGACACTGTTAATGATGGGGATAACCTTTAAAGAAAATTGTCCTGACGTACGTAATACCAAGATTGTTGATGTTATAGCGGCTTTAGCCGATTATGGTATTGAAGTGAGCATATACGATCCTTGGGCAAATCCGGCTGAGGTAAAACATGAATATGGACTGGTTACCAGTAATGAATTGCCATCACAACAATTCGATGCAGTAGTTTTAGGAGTAGCACATAAGGAATTTTTAAATTCTAATCTGAATACGTTGCTAAAGGAAAACAGTCTGTTGTATGATGTAAAAGGAGTATTGGAAGGTGAAGTTGACGGGAAGTTATAATTTTGTTATACCTAATAGTGAAACAAATATATGATTACGACAAAAAGCGAATACAATTACTATCTAAATCAGGATAGATTGGCTTCAAGTATCAATGGGAAGGGATTTTTGTATCAAATCAAAGAATTTTTATTTCCCAATTATATTTGGAAGTTTATAAAGCTGATGCGCAAATATGAATATCTTAAAAATTCCAATCAAGGACTTTTTGGAAAGATACAACTCATTTTTGTCAGGATAGCTTATAGAAGAATATCTCTTAAGTTAGGGTTTTCTATTCCGGTAAATGTATTTGGGCCAGGCTTATCAATTCCACATTATGGAACTATAGTTGTCAATCCGGCGGCGAAGGTTGGGAAAAATTGTCGTTTACATGTAGGAGTCAATATTGGAGCCAGTGCAGGAAGCTCAAAAGCGCCTGAAATTGGTGACAATGTCTATATTGGACCAGGAGTAATAATGTATGGCGATATAACTATAGCAAACAATATAACCATAGGAGCCAATTCAACAGTTAATAAGAGCTTTATCGAAGAAGGAGTTGTTATAGCAGGTTCCCCGGCTAAAATTGTTAAAACTCAGTTTCCAGTATGGTGGGAAAATAACCGATTGTCTTTATAAAAGGACATAACAATAGTTTTATTGATGGAGAATTGTAATTAAAATTTATTAAATGTCAAATCGTATTAATGTTAAGACAAGTAATACTGAGCAGGTATTTTGGGTTGCATTAGGCAGTTTAAGTACCTTAGGGCTTTCTATTGTAAGTGCTGCCATTCTATCTAGATATCTGGATAAAGCAGAATATGGAACGTATAAACAAATTCTATATGTATATACTACCTTGTTAATTGTTTTTTCTGCGGGCTTACCAAGAGTATATGCTTATTTTTTACCCAGATATAACATAAATGAAGGTAAGGCAATCGTCTGGAAGATAAGTAAAGTATTGTTTCTGGCAGGAGTATTGTTTTCGGTTTTTTTGTTTTTATTTTCAGGTTGCATTGCAGATATTTTAAAAAATGAAAAATTAGCGTATGGATTGAAGGTGTTTTCACCAATGCCAATGTTATTATTACCAACATTAGGTATTGAAGGTATCTTTTCGACCTATAAAAAAACTTTATTTTTAGCAATTTATAATACGCTTTCAAGATTATTGATGCTGATTTTTATCGTTGTTCCTGTTATCTTGATTAAGGCGAATTATATTATCGCAATTTATGGATGGTTAATCGCGTCATTGATAATATTTGTGATGACTTATTTCTTTAAAGGAATACCTTTCAAAGGGGTAGAGTCGAAGGCTGCTAAATTGGAGCTTAAAGAGATTTTTGCATATAGTATCCCTCTTGTTTTCGCCAGTTTTTGGGGTATCGCTATTAAAGCCGCAGATGAATTTTATATTAGCCGTTTTTTTGGTGCAAACGTTTTTGCCGAATTTTCGAATGGTTTTATCGAATTGCCTCTAGTGTCTATGATAACGACAAGTACTTCAGTAGTTTTAATGCCTGTTTTTTCAAGGGTTATACATGAAAATAAAGGTGTTGAAGAATTAGTTGTTACCTGGAAAAGCGTGTTAAACAAATCTGCAATGATTATCTATCCGATAGTTATTTTTTTTATGTTTTTTTCTACGGAAGTAATGGTTTTAATGTACTCGGATGTTTATGTTGAGTCCGGACAATATTTTAGAATTAATATGGTACTTAATTTTTTTAATATTATTATTTTCTTTCCATTAATGCTGTCATTAGGAGCCACTAAATTCTATTCCGGATTACACGCCTTTATTGCAATTTTAGCTTGGATTGGTGGATATTTAATCATGATCATTTTTAATAATCCAATTTCACTCGCAATTTTTTCGGTATCATTATCGATAGTAAAAGTGATGATTGCTTTAGTATATGTGAGCAAAAGACTAAACGTCAAAGTATATGAATTGTTTCCTGTTTTTCAGATGCTCAAAATAATACTGCACACCTGTGTTGTTATGTTTACAGTAACTTTTTTTCTTAAGATAGCAGCCATTGAGAATAGTTTAATAAATCTTATTATAGCAGGGTTGTTGTATGCGATGTTAGTTTTAATGACAGGGCGTTTTTTGAAATTGAATTATTTAGAATTTTTATATCCATTACTAAATAAAATTAAAAAAAATGGTTGATAGATTTAGTTGGTGCTACTAAAAATATATATATGATTAAAAAGTGCTATAGAATTGTAGCTATCTCATAAAATTACAAACAATAATTTTGAAATATTTATAATGTGTTTTAGGAATAGGATTACTATAGTATATCTGATAACAATAATCTTTAAAAAATGAAAATAACCTTAATTGCAGGGGCAAGGCCTAATTTTATGAAAATTGCTCCTATAATACACGCTATTCAGAATGCACAAAAAAAAGGAAAAGACATCTCATTCCGATTAGTGCATACAGGGCAGCATTTTGACGAAAAAATGAGTGCTACTTTTTTTAGAGAGCTTAATATTCCGCAACCTGATGTTAATTTAGAATGCGGTGGAGGTAGTCAGGCAGAACAGACGGCAGCCATTATGATTGCTTTTGAAAAAGAATTGTTAATGAATCCCGTTGATTTGGTTTTGGTGGTTGGTGATGTGACATCCACAATGGCCTGCAGTATTGTTGCTAAAAAAGTAAATATAAAAGTTGCTCATGTTGAAGCAGGAATTCGCTCTTTTGATTTAACCATGCCGGAGGAAATAAATCGTATGGTTACTGATAGTATTACAGATTATTTTTTTACTACATCGGAAATTGCTAATGCTAATTTAAGAAAATTGGGAGTTTCAGAAGAAGCCATCTTTTTTGTAGGTAATGTAATGATAGATACTTTGTTGGAAAATAAGCCTCGCTTTTTAGCTCCCTCAGTTTTTAGCTCCTTGGGGTTGCAGAAAGATAATTATCTCGTAATGACTTTACACCGACCTGCTAATGTAGATCAAGGTGAAAAATTAAAAGAGCTGATCGTAACCATTGTTAATAATGTTGGTGGATTACCCGTTTTGTTTCCAATACATCCCAGAACAGCTAAAATTTTTAGTGATTTAGGAATACAAGCTGACAATCTTTTTATAATAGACCCTTTGGGGTATTTAGAATTCAATTATTTGGTCGCAAATGCCAAAGCAGTCATAACTGATTCAGGGGGAATCACCGAAGAAACAACTGTGATGGGTATCCCATGCATTACTTTAAGAGATAATACAGAACGACCAGAAACAATTACTATAGGAACTAATGAATTGGTAGGTACTAACCCATCCGCTTTACTTCCGGTATTATCACAATTGCTAAATGGACAGTGGAAAAAAGGAGGAATTCCTGAAAAATGGGATGGAATGGCAGCAGAAAGGATCGTTGGATGCCTTTTGAATTTGTAGTAAGTCGTTGGTTTTGAGTTTTTTTGATAGCTCTGATAAGGGTTTGCTATTTGTCAGACTTTGAAAAAATAAAAATGATGATTGGTGGGAGTGTAAATTGTTTAGATCTAATAATAGCGTTTAAATGAATACTAAGCAAAAAGCGTTGCGTGTAAAAGAAAACAATTTAGATAGATTTATTAAAATTGTTTTTTTTATAGTTAGTCCTATTTTAGGGTTTTTATATTCTTTAAAAAATATAAAAACCAAATCTTCGTACGTTATTTTCTTCCTAACGGCAATTTGTTTTGGTATTAGTTTTACGATAGAAAAACGAAGTGGAAATGAGAACGATTTAGATAGTTTTTTTTATAGGGAAGAATTTGAGTCTTTTCAAAATGTAAACTATTTAGAATATATAGATGGTTTTAAAGATTTTTTAAGTTTTGATGAAGGAAGAAAAGATTATTATTATGAAACCATAGCTTTTTTTGTTTCTAGATTTACAGATAATTATCATTATCTGTTTGCCGTTTTTGCTATGGTTTTTTCTTTTTTTGCATTAAAAACGTTTCGGTTTTTAACAGAAGAAGAGAATTTTAAAAATGATTTATCGTCTTATATTCTTGCCTATATATTTTTAACAAACCAGATTTTTAATATCAATGGAGTTCGATTTTGGACAGCAGCTTGGGTTGCCGTTTTTATAGTATTTCAGGTTTTTAGAAATAAAAAATACCACTATTTAGTATTGATGGCACTACTTCCATTTATACATGGTTCGTTTTGGATATTTATTTTTGTTGTTTTTTTATATATAGTATTCAGTAGATTTTATAGAATTTTTATTGTTTTATTTTTCTGTAGTTTTATTTTTTCTTCAATATCGTTACAATTGGCAAAAGATAGTACGGATTTTTTACCGATTTTTCTTGCTAAATTAATAGACTCTTATACCAGTACAGAAACAATTGAGAAGTTAAGTGCTGAGGGGACCGGTTTTTTTTGGATAGCTAAGATTTTCAAAACGATATCATTTACCTATATGAATTTGCTAGTGTATTTGTTGATACGAAATGAAAAATTAATTAAAGGAAATCTTAAAACGGAAAGTCTTTATAAATTCGTATTAGTATTAGTAACGTTTGCAAATTTTACGATGAGTATCCCGTCTCTGGGAGGAAGATTCTTTACGTTGTCTTACCCGATAATAGCTTATATATGGCTTGTCAATTTTGGAAAGAATAAATATAAATATTTACTCTACTTTTTTCCGATTGCATTCTTTTTCAATATTTATGAACAGCTCATTTTGTATTTAAAGGTTACGGGCGTGTATTTTTATATTTCAAGTCCAATTTATATTGTTTATGAATACTTGTTCTAGAAGTATATAGTTTTTCGAAAAAAAATAAAACCCTTGTAAGTTAGGTGACCGGGGTGAATAAAGACTTCTTTTAGATGTATTTAAAATGAAAGTTGATCTAAACTGTTTTAATAAAAATGAAAAATAAAAAAATTATAATTATTGCAAGTGCTATTTTCCCATTTCAATCTCCAAGGGCTAACAGAGCGACTGAACTAGCCAAGGAATTTGGTAAACAAGGACATGATGTAACCCTCTATGGCGTATTAGGGAATTATAATTATTCAGTGTTTGAAGCTAAAAATAACGTCAAGGTTAAAAACATTGAAAAAATGACTTTCGCAACTTTGAATAGCGATAATTCTGATAAAGATACTTTTCTAAATAAAATTTTAAGACGTTTATTAGGACGTTGGCTCGAGTTTCCAAATATTGAGTTCATGTTTAAGATGACTAAAATCCTTAAAAAAGAAAAAGGAACAGATATGCTGATATCCATCGCATATCCGCATCCTATTCATTGGGGATGTGCATTGGCAAAAGTGCGAATGGGAAAGGCATTTCCTAAACTGTGGGTGGCAGATTGTGGAGATCCTTATATGGGGAATCCAATTGAAAAACCTGTTTTTTATTTTAAATATATTGAGAAATGGTTTTGTCGGAATGTAGATTATATTACGATTCCGATAGAAGAAGGTAGATCGGCATATTATGCTGATTTTAGAGATAAAATTAAAGTCATTCCACAAGGTTTTGATTTTGATTTGGTGCGTATAGATTCAAGAGAGCCTAATAATGAAGTGCCTACATTTATTTATTCAGGTGTGTTTTATCAGGGAGTTAGAGACCCCAGAGTGTTTCTGGATTACCTTTCAAAGGTGGCAACTAATTTTAAGTTTATCATTTATACACAATCAAAAGATATATTGGAGCCTTACAAAAGTAAATTAGGCGAAAAACTTATTATAAAAGATTATGTAACCAGAGAGGAATTATTAGTGGAATTGGCTAAAGCTGATTTTTTAGTAAACTTTGAAAATGGAAATGCAGTACAGTCTCCCAGTAAGTTAATTGACTATGCTTTAGCAAAAAGACCTATAATGTCAGTATCGTCTTTTACCATTGATGAAAATAATATTGATAGGTTTCTGAAAGGAGATTACAGCGGAAAGTTAGAAGTACATAATATCGATCAATATGATATAAGAAATGTAGCGGATAAGTTTATTGCGCTTATTTAGGGGGATTTATAAAAGTAGTCTTTATGATTATAGTATAGTGTAAAAATAATAATAATGTGTGGTATATATATAACTAACATTCCTTATGAAAAGGAAGAAGTGTTGGACAAACTTAACTTAATAAAGTTTAGAGGACCTGATAATTTAGGATACTTAAAAAAAGGGAATATTTCTTTAGGTCATCTAAGATTGGCTATTGTCGATTTGGATGTTCGTTCAAATCAACCCTTTTTTTACGATAAATATAGTATCGTTTTTAATGGGGAAATATATAATTTTCAAGATATCAGAGAGGAACTGGAAGCGCTGGGCCACTCTTTTGAAACGACTGGTGATACAGAAGTTTTAGTAAAGGGATATGCCGTATGGGGTAAAGATATTTTACAAAAGATTAATGGAATGTTTGCATTCGCGATTTATGATATTGAAAATGAAAAAGTTTTTTGTGCAAGAGACCGACTTGGTGTAAAACCATTTTATTATTATTGGAAAGATGGTTTTTTTGAAATTTGTAGTCAATTAAAACCGCTAATGAATTCAGAGAGTGAAGTATCAGAAGAAGCGATTTCAATTTATTTAGATTGTGGTTATGTCCCTTCTCCATATTCCATTTTAAAAAATGTATTCAAGTTAAGTCCTGGGAAATGTATGGAAGTTGACTTAGTGACGCAATCGATGAATATTTCTGAATATTGGAATTTGCAACCCGTTACGCCTAAAGATATTTCATATGAGGAGGCTAAAGAAGAATTACACAAATTATTAATCGATGCTGTAAAAATAAGGATGGATTCGGATGTGCCATTAGGAACGTTTCTTTCCGGAGGAATAGATTCAGCATTGGTTACTGCTATTGCGTCTAAAATAACTACAGAAAAGATAAATACATTTACTATTGGATTTAATGATCCGAAGTTTGATGAAAGTAAAATAGCAGAAGAATTTTCGAAAATTTTAGATACCAATCATAAAACTACATTTTGTGATGCAAATGATGCCTTAAAATTACTGCCGAAATTTCAAGAGGTTTATGATGAACCTTTTGCCGATAGTTCCGCTTTACCGTCATTGTTATTGAATGTAGTTACAAAAAAAGGAGTCACTGTCGCTTTATCCGGTGATGGTGGCGATGAAAGCTTTTTAGGATATAATTATTTTGAAAGTATCCGAAAAGCGTCAGTGTTTTTTAGAGTTCCCTACTTTATTAGAAGTGTATTGGGGCTTTTAATCATAAATAAAAAATCAAAATTTAAAGAGTGGCTTTCAATCAAGAATATTGATGATTTTATAATAAGGATTTTTGTTTCAAGGAATAGTTTGAACTTAGTGAAGAACGATTCCTGGGTAAATAAACATTATTCACTATTTAAAAAATTAGCATCAGATGAAAAGCAAAGAGCGGCTGATCTGAATATTAAACTTTGGTTGGAAAATGATAGTAATGTTAAGGTCGATAGAGCGAGTATGGCTTATGCCGTAGAAGTCAGAAGTCCTTTTTTAGACTATAGGATAATTGAATTCGCTAGAACGTTACCCGTAAGTTTTAGATATCAAAAAGGACTGAGAAAAAAGATTTTGAGAGATATATTGGAAGAATATATACCGAGTTCCGTTTTTAATCAGCCCAAAAGAGGTTTTTCGATACCCTTAGATGATTGGATTAAAAATGACCTAAAAGAGGATATCTTAAATTGTTTGAATGATGCCTTTTTAAATGGGGTGCCTAATCTGGATGTGGAAAAATTCAAAAAACAATTGTATAATCACATGGAAGGTAAGGAGATTAACGGAAACAATATCTGGAAGTTATATGTGCTTGCAAAATGGTCTGAATATAATACTATTAGTCTGAGTTCAAAAACGAATTAGGAGGGATTGGTATTTTGCCGTTGCTTATAAATGAAAAAATATTGAGTATTCGTATTACTAATGTTTCCTGTTCGAAGCTTTTATGAAATATGAAAATCAAGGAGGGTTGAAATTAGTATTCGTGTCATTATGGATCGTCAGACTCGAAATCTGAAGTTAAATCAAAAATTAAATTAAAATAAAGAGAGGATCTTATTATGGAAAAAAAGAGAGTCGTTTTTGTCGCGGCTTCTACTCAGGGTGGTGGTGCCGAAAGAATGCAAATCAATATTATGCATTCTCTTGCCGTTGCGAAATACGATGTCTTTTTTGTGAATACCAGCAGTGAGCCTAAACCGCAAACTTTAAAGCCACACATTACATATATTCAGTACAATAAAAGCCATGCCAAAAACGCCTATCGTTTGTTGTCTAAAGATTTAAAGCATATTAATCCGCATTATATTTTTACCACATCCATTGTGGTTGCCTATTTGTTGCAGATCGTACGTATGATGTCCCGACTCAAATCCAGATTGATTGTTCGTATTGCTGTACCACCGTCGGAGTCGGTACATAGAGGATTAAAATCGTCGGTTCTCAGTATGATTAATTCGTTTACGCTTAAGCATGCCGACCTGATTATTGCTCAGACCGAATTCTCGAAAATAGATGTCGCCAGGCACTACAACGTTCCGCTGACAAAAATAAAGGTCATTAGAAATATTGTTGATCAATCGTTGTTAGACGAAAGTGGAGCGCTGTATTTTCCGGGTGAATTTAGTAGCGGGAATTATAATATAGTTGCGGCGGGAGCCTTGTATTCTGTAAAAGGATTTGACCTTTTGATCCATGCTATGAAAGAAGTGGTAAAGCACAATAGTGCAGCCCGTTTGTATATTTTAGGAGATGAACGGTATGAGACGGGATATAAAGCCCAATTATTGGATATGATACAAGAGAATCAAGTAACCAATCATGTTTTTTTATTAGGCCATCAATCGAATCCTTATCCGTATTATAAAAATGCCGATTTGTTTGTGCTGTCTTCCCGTAAAGAAGGTTTTCCAAATGTTGTTTTAGAAGCATTATATTATGGCATTCCGGTTGTTGCAACCAATTGCGTGGATTTTTCAGAAGTCATCACTGATGGCGTAAATGGATACATTGTTTCTAAAGATTCCGTAACTGATTTGTCGGAAGGGCTAATTAAGGCTATAGATCATTTGAAAAAAACGACGACGAACAAAATTGTTAATTATAATTACGAGCAAATTTTTAGCTGATGCATCTGGTTTCTGTTATTATTCCGACCTATAAATCCGGAGATTATATCTATAAATGCTTCGAGTCGCTTGCTGTTCAGACTTGTGGCAATGCTGTATTTGAGGTTGTAGTGGTGTTAAATGGGGAAAGAGATCCGTATTATGATACTATAGCGGCAGCTTTGGAAAAGCATAAATTTAACTACAAGCTGTTCTATACCGATATCCCCGGGGTATCAAATGCCCGGAATATAGCGCTTGATTATGTCGCAAACAGCAATACATCGTATGTTACCTTTTTGGATGACGACGACAGATTCAGTCCGTCTTTTATAGAGGAATGTTTAAAAAAGGCACAACCGGAGGTCATTGTGGTCTCCAATACCAAAACCTTTGTTGAAAATACAGATGAAAAGCTCGGGGATGATTATCTCTCCAGTTGTTTTAAAAGAAATCAGGGAAAAGAATATAATATCGTCAATTACAGGAGTTTTCTGTCAACAGTATGCGCGAAACTCATTCCGTTAGCTGTTATCGGAAAAACCAGATTCGATACCCAGTTTGCTATCGGTGAAGATTCCTTATTTGGTTTCGAAATATCCGGCAGAATAAATAAAATGAACCTGACAGACGAAAAAGCGGTTTATTTGAGAGGTTTACGCCCCTTATCGGCAAGTAGAAAAAAACAAAAAAAAATACCCCGTATTTTAGGTAGCTTAGGCTTGTGTAAAAAGTATTCACAGGTTTATTTTAGACACTGGGGGCAATACAATTTCAAACTATATATAACCAGAATTTTAGCTGAAATGCAATATATTTTTAAAATCCTTATCCATTAATAACCGACTTAAAGCCAATAAATAATGAAATATACTTTTGAAGTTATTACATCTCCCGATATTTTGTGGGATAAAATGGCCTCATGCTATGACCATACCGTATTTAAGTCCAAAAACTGGGCGAATTTTCTGAAGGAGTTCTATAATGTGGCTCCGTTTGTTGTTGCTGTATCCGAAAAAGAGAAAGAGATCGGTTATTTTTATGGACATAAAATCAAAAAATTTGGCGTTCAGATAGTAGCGTCGCCTTTTGAAGGTTGGTCAACATCCTATCAGGGTTTGTCGATGTTAAAGGAGATAACGGTGAATCAACGATTGGATATTTACGAAGAATTAATAGCATGGTTGTTTAAGAATAAGCACTGTCGTTATTTTCAGGTTTCCGATTGGCAATTGGAAGTTGCAGAATGTCTGCATCGTAATTTTACCATTGAATTGCAGAAAGGTTATGTGCTGGATCTTACAAAAGATAAGGAAGAGTTGTATAAAAATACGAGTTACAGCAGCGTGCGTTATTCCATTAATAAAGCCAAAAAGAAGGGCGTAGTGGTAAAGGAGATTTCGGATGTAAAGGAATATGCTCAGGAATATTATAAACAGTTGAAAGAGGTTTTTCAGAAACAAGGTTTAACGCCTACTCATTCCATGGAGCAAACCAAAACAATGTTGCAGCACACTTTTTCTGAAAATATGGTTGCGCTTTATGCCGTGAATCCTGAAGGAGAATGTCTGGCATCAGCATTTTTCCCTTATGCGGGTAATTATGGGTTCTTTTCGGGAGGAGCAAGCTACCAATCGGCACAGAGTTACTGTCCTAATGAAATAATCATGTGGAGTGCTATAGAAATGTTGAAGGATAAAGGGGTAAAATATATGGAATTCGGTGGGGGACGCCGTTATAAAGAAAAATACGGTCCTACGCCTTATGTGAAACCAAAAATTATTGCGTCGAGCCTGCCTTGGCTTATTCCGGCCAAAGCATTTGCCAAATCGGCATTTTATATGGTTAGAAAAATGAGAGCATTGCTTAAAGGTAAAAGAGTCAATGAAGGGGTATAATACTAGTAAATGATGAGAAAAATGATTTCTTTAATGTATCATGACGTATATGAATATACGGTTCAGGAAAGTGGTTTTCAAACAGCAGCAGCCAATAAATATAAAATTTCAAAAGAGGAATTTGCAAAACAAATTCAAAGGATAGCCCAATATTGTAAGGATAGAAATATTTTAAAAGAGGATGTAATGCTCACCTTTGACGATGGCGGGGTTTCTTTTTATGCTATAATTGCTCCGATCTTAAAAGAATATGGCTTTAAGGGATATTTTTTTATCAGCACCGCATTTATCAATACGAAAGGGTTTCTAACAGCAGATCAGGTGATTTCGCTGCATGAAGAAGGGCATTTTATTGGGGCACATTCGCATACACATCCCGGGATGCTAAATAAATTGCCGTTAGTAGCACTGGAAGAAGAATGGTCCGTTTCAATTTCACTATTAAATGAGCTGCTAAAGACTAAAACAACACATGTGTCGATTCCAGGCGGTTCCTTTTCTAAGGAAATGGGAAATATACTGGCTAACATGGGAATTGAATCGATATTTATATCACAACCTACCAATAAAACCGCGTTTATTAGTGATAATTGTCGTACCATAGGACGATTCACAATTTATAAGAATACAAAAGTTTCTGAAGTTGAAGATTTATTAAAGACTATTTCATTAACGCGGTTACGACAGATTGTGAAATGGAAAAGCTTAATGCTGTTTAAGTATGTGTTAGGGACAAATTATTTAAGGATTCGGAAATTTTTATTGAAATCATAAAGCGCATGAAAATTTTATACTTGCATCAATATTTTAAATTCCCAAGTGAAAATGGAGGGACACGTTCTTATGATTTGGCCACTGGATTTGCAGAAAAGGGATATGAAATTGAAATAGTGACTTCCACTTCAGATCCGGAATATAATCAGAAGAAGCGTTGGGTAAAGGTGCAAAAAGAGGGCCTATTAGTGCATTACATCTATTTGCCGTATGGGAATCACTTATCGTATTTTAAAAGAAGTCTGGTTTTCTTTCAGTTTCTTTGGTTTGCTTCATTTAAACTGCTGTCCATAAAAACCGATTTCGTTTTAGCGACTTCTACACCGTTGTCTATCGGTATACCTGCTTTGGTAAAAAAATGGATGACGAAAACACCATTTGTTTTTGAAGTCAGAGATGTGTGGCCGGAAGCTGTGATTGCAATAGGCGCAATAAAAAATATTTACTTGCAAAAAGTATTGTACCAACTGGAAAGAATAATTTATAAAAATGCAGCGGCTATTGTTCCCCTATCGGTCGATATGAAGAAATCGATTGTCGATAGATACCCACAATTTAAAATAAAACCTATTGAAATTATAGAGAACATTTCTGAAATCAGACGTTTTCAAAACAACTACAATCGGGAGAAATCATTATTAAAAGAAAAAATAGGTTTTGTACCCCGATTTACCGTTTTATATGCCGGGACTTTCGGTCGAGTGAACGGAATAGATTATGTTGTCAAATTGGCCAAAGAAGTAATAGCAATAGATCCGACTGTTGTTTTTGTATTAATTGGTGCCGGAGCTGAAAAAGAAATGGTTACACAGCTCGCTTTAGAGGAAGGCGTTCTGAATAAAAACGTCTTTATACTCGATCCGGTTTCCAAGCAGGAGTTACCACAACTGTATTATGAATGTAATATGGGAAGTTCTTTTGTGATACCGGTGAAAGAATTGTGGGCCAATTCTGCCAATAAATTTTTTGATACTTTGGCGGCAGGAAAACCCATAGTGATTAATCATCCCGGATGGCAGAAAGATAAGATAGAATCGGAGAATATTGGTTATGTACTTCCGGAAAAAAGTAACAAATTTGCAGTTGAGGATTTTGTAAACTACACTCAGAATGTGGAGCTGGTTCAGAAACAATCCATCAATGCTTTGGAAGTAGCTAAAGAGAACTATTCACTGGATATAGCAGTGGAGAAGTATATAGGGGTTTTTAATAAAATAGTATAATGTATAAAAATTATTGTAAACGTTTTTTTGATTTTACCGTTGCATTATTCGGTTGTATACTACTACTCCCCATTTTTGTGGTTGTAACGATTTGCCTCTATTTTGCGAATCAGGGAAAGCCTTTTTTCTTTCAGATCAGACCTGGGAAAAACGAACGCCTTTTTAAAATCATTAAGTTTAAAACGATGAATGATAAACGCGATCAAAACGGAAATTTATTACCGGATTCGGAACGTTTAACAAAAGTGGGAAGCTTTGTGCGTAAAACATCTATCGATGAGATTCCTCAGCTGATCAATGTTTTAAAAGGAGATATGAGCTTAATCGGGCCACGGCCATTATTGCCACAATACCTGCCTTTGTATAATGAAACGCAAAAAAAACGCCATGATGTTCGGCCTGGAATAACGGGTTGGGCGCAGGTCAATGGACGTAATGCGATCAGTTGGCAGCAAAAATTTGAATATGATGTTTTTTATGTCAACAATATTAGTTTTTGGATTGATATGAAAATTATATTTTTAACCATTAAAAAAGTTGTCGTTAGGGAAGGAATCTCTGCCGAAGGTGTGGCGACAATGGAAGTATTTAAAGGAAATTAAGATGTATTTATACGGAGGCAGTGGACATTGTAAAGTCATTATAGATATTGTTGACTCGATAAAAGAGCACAAAATTGACGGTATTTTGGATGATAACCCAAAATCAGAACATATTTGTGGTATACCGGTATTGGATAGTTCGGAATTAAATAGGTTAAAAAACGAAACGTTTATTATTTCGATTGGAGATAATACGATTAGGAAAAAAATAGCAGCTGTAATAGCGTCTGATTTTGCAAGTGCAATTCATGCCAAAGCAGTTGTTTCCCCACATGCTTTTATTGGCGAGGGAACCGTAATAATGCCCAATGCTATTGTTAATTCCGGAGCGATAATAGGAAAACATTGTATTCTGAATTCCGGAGCCATAGTGGAACATGATTGTGTGTTGGAAGATTTTGTACATGTCTCTCCAAATGCCGCTTTGGCTGGAGGAGTCGTTGTTGGTGAAGGAACTCATATTGGTATAGGCGCTGCAGTGATTCAGGGAATTACTATAGGTAAATGGGCTGTTGTTGGCGCTGGAGCGGTAATTATAAGAGATGTCCCCGATGGAGCTATAGTGGTAGGGAATCCCGGAAAAGAATTATAAGTGTAAGAATGGTTAGTCTTTAATAATACGAAATAGTGGATAAGCGATTGTTTGATTTCTTTTTTGCGTTGCTGTTATTGATTTGTTTTTCAGGTCTAATTATTATACTCTGGATGATGGCCGCCATAGCAACAAAATCAAACGGTCTTTTTCTCCAAAAAAGAATTGGACAATACGGAAAGCCGTTTACGATACTAAAATTCAAAACTATGCGTTTAGTATCTGCCGGCGATGGTGAAAATAGTACTGTGATTCCCCCGACAGCTGCTTTTTTTCGCAAATACAAACTGGACGAACTACCTCAGTTACTCAATATTTTGGGCGGACAAATGAGTTTTGTTGGACCAAGACCGGATATACCAGGCTATTACGACAAGTTGGTCGGTGAAGAACGTAAAATTTTAGAACTGAAACCCGGATTAACTTCAGAAGCGAGTATTAAATACTCGGATGAAGAAGAAATATTAAAAAATATTCCCAATCCTGAGAAATTTAACGATGAGGTTATCTTTCCCGATAAAGTTAAAATGAACCTGTATTATTATTATAATCGCAGTTTTGTAGGTGATCTTAAGGTAATGTTTAACACAATGCTTCGTTTTTGTTAAAATTAAAACATTTTTTAAGTGGTTTTATGTATATATATCAGAAATACATACCTGATATAAATTGATATTTTGTTAACAATGAAAAAAGAATAATTATTTTTGCAAAAAGATTTGTTCTTTTTTAAATAAATAGGGAAAAAAAATGAGTGCTGCTAAGATTTGGCTTTCTTCACCCCATATGGGAGGAACGGAGCAAAAATATATTAACGAAGCTTTCGAAAGTAACTGGATCGCTCCACTGGGACCTAATGTAACCGGTTTTGAAAATACATTGCAATCCTATTTGGGAGATGCAGTCGAAGTCGCGGCTTTAAGCTCCGGAACAGCAGCGTTGCATTTGTCCTTAATTATGCTGGGCGTACAAGCAGGCGATGAGGTGATCTGTCAGTCGATGACGTTCTCTGCATCGGCCAATCCAATCGCCTATCAGGGGGCTACACCTATTTTTGTCGACAGTGAATCCGATACCTGGAATATGTGCCCGGTAGCATTGGAAAATGCAATCAACGACCGTATCGCCATGGGTAAAAAACCAAAAGCGATCATTGCTGTGCACTTATATGGTATGCCTTATAAAGTAGACGAAATTAACCGTATTGCCGAAGCCTATGATATTCCGGTAATCGAAGACAGTGCCGAAGCGCTGGGAAGTACCTATAAAGGAAAATCCTGTGGTACTTTCGGAAAGTTTGGTGTGTTGTCCTTTAACGGAAATAAAATTATCACCACATCTGGTGGTGGCGCTTTGGTTGTTAAAGATTCGGAGCTAAAAAAGAAAACCATATTTTTATCGACTCAGGCAAGAGACGAAGCACCCCATTATCAACACAGTGTTATTGGTTACAATTACCGGATGAGTAACATTTGTGCCGGAATCGGAAGAGGACAAATGGAAGTGCTGGACGATCATGTTGCGTTGCGACGAAAAGTAAACCAATATTATAGAAACTATTTTAAAAATATAGAAGGAATAACCGTATTACAGGAGCCAACAACCGATTATTTTTCGAATCACTGGTTAACAGCGATTTATATCGATCCGGTTGTTTACGGAATAACCGCTGCCGAGGAATTGCGACTCATGTTGGATGCCGACAATATTGAAAGCAGACCACTTTGGAAACCAATGCATTTGCAACCGGTATTCGAAAAAGCACCTTATTATGGAGGAACTATTGCAGAAGAACTGTTTAAAAACGGTCTGTGTCTGCCTTCCGGTTCGAATATGACCGATGCTGAAATGGAAAGAATTGGAATAGTTCTTGATATGTTTTTCAAACTAAAACTTTCAGAAGCGCTTTAATTCATTTTAATTGTAGTAATAATTCATGAACAATAATACTGTTGAACTTGAAAAATAGTATGCTGCAAGGTCTGCATTCCAATTTACAGCAGGCTTCGTCAACTTTTAGGGAAGATTTTTCTTTGCAAAGTTTGCGCTATTTGCCCCGATGGATTGTCTTATTTATAGATATTAACGTCGTGATGATTGCCTCGGTGATCAGCTATTTCTTGCTTGACGGTTTGGGAATTCAGTTTCGATTGGCATTAGATAAAGATAAATTTATCTATGTCGTTTGTGTGTACCTTTCGGTAACCGTTTTCTTTTTCTGGTTATTCCGAACGTATTCCGGGATTATCCGGCATTCGACATTTATCGACGGTATCCGACTATTTTTTGCGCAATCATCCACCTTTTTGGTGATGTTTTTTATAAATGTCTACTTCGAACAGGCCATTGGCGATAAACTGTTCCTAAATACCCGATTGCTGCTCAATATCATCATTTCCTTTATGGGGCTATTCCTGTACCGTATTGTGGTGAAACAGATTTTTGAGCATTACCTTACCGAATCTAAAAAAATAAAACTCGAACGAGCACTGATCTATGGTACCGGTTTTAACGCGACGGCTTTGGCCAATGCATTGCGTACCGAACGACCACAGCGCTTTAAATTACTGGGGTTTGTCGATTATGATGCGTCCAATACCACAAAACGGATTTTGGATATGCCGATTTATACTACCCGGAAAAAAGTACCGGTTTTACTACGCTCCTTAGGTGCCAATACCCTGATTCTGGCTTCAAACGATTTGCAGGAAGACCGAAAAATCGAACTGATTGATGAGTGTCTGGAATATGGATTTAAAGTCTACACGGTTCCGGTTGTAGCCGACTGGTCGGATGTTAAGGACATTTCCAAAAAAGTAAAATCCATTCAGATTGAAGACTTATTGGAGCGAATGCCGATCAAGCTGGATAACACCGCTATTCAAAGAGAAATCAATGGTAAAACGGTAGTGATTACCGGAGCGGCCGGTTCTATTGGCGGCGAAATCGTAAATCAGGTCATTGCTTTTGCACCTAAACGGGTGGTTTTAATTGATCAGGCCGAAACACCGCTGTATCATCTGACGTTAGAGCTGAGTAAAAAGAAAACGACGGCGAGCGTTCATTCTTTTGTAGCTGAT
This sequence comes from Bacteroidota bacterium, assembly GCA_023446155.1. Lineage (GTDB taxonomy): Bacteria > Bacteroidota > Bacteroidia > Flavobacteriales > Flavobacteriaceae > Flavobacterium. Next base: position 90,615 of record JAEXIT010000020.1, on the reverse strand, counting down.
ATACGAAATAAAAAAGAGATCGAGTCGATCTTTGCCAAATACAAACCGGATATCGTATTCCATGCGGCAGCCTATAAACATGTGCCGATGATGGAAGATCATCCGATACAGGCGGTTTTTACCAATGTAATGGGAACCCGTAATCTGGCCGATTTATCCGTAGCTTATAAAGTTGCAAAATTCGTGATGATCTCAACCGATAAAGCGGTAAATCCAAGTAACGTGATGGGGGCCAGTAAGCGAATTGCTGAAAAATATGTGCAGACGTTGAACTATCATTTGCACGATAATGGGGTGAAACATACCAAGTTTATTACCACCCGTTTCGGAAATGTATTGGGTTCCAATGGTTCGGTGGTGCCGTTGTTTAAACAGCAAATTGCCAACGGTGGTCCGATAACGATTACGCATCCAAAGATTATCCGCTACTTTATGACCATCCCGGAAGCCTGTCAGTTGGTATTGGAAGCCGGTGCGATGGGAAGTGGTGGGGAGATCTATATTTTTGATATGGGAAAACCGGTAAAAATTATCGATTTGGCTCGTAAAATGATTCGTATGGCGGGATTACAACCCGATAAAGATATCAAGATTGAATTCGTAGGATTGCGACCGGGAGAAAAATTATACGAAGAATTGTTAAACGATTCCTCCAAAACCTTGCCAACACATCACGAAAAAATTATGATTGCTATCGAAGTCTCCGATACATTTGAAATGATTTCTGAAGCGGTAGACCTATTGATCAATATTACCGAGGAAGGAAAGGAGTTGTCCGATATTGTAATGCAGATGAAATCAATTGTACCGGAGTTCCGAAGTATGAATTCGTCGTTTTCGACCTTGGATATTAATTAAAAATCAAAAGCGTATCTTTGCGCAAAATTTATTATTTATGGAAGTAATTTCTCGCTGTTTCTGTTTTTTTGCCCTTGGAGCCTTGGTACTACTGTCTTCCTGTGCACAAAAAAAAGATATTGTTTATTATCAAAATATTGATCAGTTTTCAAGAGAAGGATCTTCTGTTACATTCGAACCGAAATTACAACCGGACGATTTGTTAATGATTATCGTTTCGGCCGAAAATCCGGAAGTAGCGGTACCGTTTAACTTATATGCGGTTACCCTGCAGGGTACTACCGAAACAGCCGCAAGTCAGCCGCGTTTACAAACCTACCTGATAGATTCCAAAGGGGAAATTGCTTTTCCGGTTATCGGAAATATCAAATTAGGCGGATTAACCCGTAGTGAAGCCATGACAAAATTAAACGAGTTGTTAAGTGCTTATATCAAGAACCCGTCGGTTAATATGCGAATATTAAATTATAAAGTAACCGTTCAGGGAGAAGTAACCCGACCGGGAACTTATCCGATACAATCAGAGCGGATTACCTTGCCGGAAGCATTGAGTTTGGCCGGCGATCTTACCGTTTACGGAAAGCGAAACAATATTCTGATCATTCGGGAAACGGAAGGTAAAGTCACCACTACTCGTGTCGATTTAACAAAACCGGAGTTTATGAATTCCCAGTTTTACTATCTCAAACAAAATGATGTGGTCTATGTAGAGCCCAACAAAACCAAAGTAAATTCATCAGTGATCGGACCGAATATAACGGTAGCGATTTCAGCAATCTCCCTATTGATAACCATAATTGCTTTAACCACAAGATAGATATAGATGAGCCAGGAATTTAATAATTTTGAGGAGCAAAACGAAAATAACTTTTCTATTCGTGAACAGATTGATAAATACTTAATCCATTGGCATTGGTTTGTGCTGGGGGTATTCCTTTCAATAGTAGTAGCATTCTTATATTTACGGTATTATACATCACCTAGCTATAAAGCGGTTTCAACGATACTTGTAAAAGATGATAAAAAAGGGGGAATCGCTTCTGAATTAGCGGCTTTCTCAGATATTGGAATGTTGACAGGGGCAAAAAGTAGTGTCGATAATGAAGTGGAGGTCTTAAAATCCAGAACTTTAGTAGAAAACGTTATACAAAGATTAGATTTAAACGTATTTTATATCGCTGAAGGAAGGGTTAAGTCTTCTTTTTTCTATAAAGATTCGCCAATTAAAATTGAGTTTATAAATAAAAGCAAAGATTTTTATTTGCAAAATTTTGCTTACAGAATAGAAAATAAAAACAATGATCGTTTTTTGATCTATGATGATAAAGAAAATAAATTAGGGGAATATTCTTATGGAAGTGAGGTGAAAACCAAGTATGGAACATTCATTGTTAACAAAAAACTAGAAAACCTGATAGATGCTGCAGGTAAAAGCCATAGTAATGATCCTTTTCTTGTTCATGTTAAAATAGTTTCCTTATCGAAAGTTACTGAAAATTTTAAAACAAAATTGATCGTAAACCCGCTAAGTAAGAATACCAGCGTTATCGAATTGTCGTTAACCGATCCTGTTAAAGAAAGAGCGGAGGATTTTTTAAATGCTTTGGTTAGAATATATAATGAAGATGCTATCGCAGATAAAAATTTTATTTCCGAAAATACCTCGCGTTTTATCTCCCAACGTTTGGAATTGATCACTCAGGAACTGGACGGGGTAGAGAAAAATGTGGAAGGGTATAAAAAACAAAATAAAATTACAGACATCACTTCCGAAGCAGGGTTGTTCCTGGAAAGTGCCAGTCAGTATGAAAAAAGCGTCATCGAAACCGAAACCCAGATGAAGGTGGTCGCTTCGATGAAAGACTTTTTAAAAAGTAGTAAAAAGGGAGATCTTATTCCAAGTAATCTTGTTCCAAATAATCTTGCTGCCAACGTTACTGCCTCTACATCTATTGATGAGTTTAATAAAATGGTACTGGAGCGAAACCGTATTCTTAAAAGTTCTACGCCAAGTAACCCGATTATTATTGCCTTAGATGAGAAAATAGAAGCTTTAAAAATTAGTGTAGAGGAAAGCCTGAATCGTATGCAAACGACATTAACGATTAAAAAACGCAATCTGGATCGTCAGGAAGGTTTGCTGGGCGGACGTATCTCACGAATCCCAACGCAGGAACGTGAGTTCAGAGTGTTACAGCGGCAACAGCAAATCAAAGAATCATTATACCTGTATCTGTTACAAAAACGCGAAGAAACGGCAATTTCTCTGGCGGTAACGGCCCCTAATGCTAAAGTAATCGATGCAGCGAAAGCTTCGGATATCCCCGTTTCACCGAAAAAAAATCTGATTTACCTGATCGCACTTTTAATAGGATTACTGATTCCGCTTGGAATAATCTATCTAAGTGATCTGTTAGATACAAAAGTAAAATCACGTCAGGATGTAGAGTCAAAAATCAGAGCACCTTTTCTGGGTGATATACCACAATCGCTTTCGGCTAACGAATTGATCACGACTACTAGTCGAAGTAGTGCAGCAGAAGCCTTGCGGATTGCTAAAACAAATCTGGAATTTATGCTAAACCATGTTCCGGAAGGACAGGCAAAAACTATTTTCCTCACATCAACGTTCCCGAAAGAAGGAAAAACCTTTATCGCAGCCAATATCGCAGCTACAATTGCCTTGTCGGGTAAAAAAGTATTGTTGATTGGTTTGGATATTCGTAATCCAAGACTGGATGAATATATCCAGATTCCATCCAAAGGTTTAACCAATTACCTGTCGTCAAAAGATGATGATGTCAATAACTACATCATTAAGCACAGTGGTTTTGAAGAGTTCTACGTGTTGCCTTCCGGAGTAATTCCTCCGAATCCGGCCGAATTATTGATGAGCAAAAAAGTAAATACGCTTTTTGAACAATTGAAAAAAGAATACGATTATATCGTGGTCGATACCGCTCCGGTAAGTTTGGTAACCGATACTATGTTGGTGGCACATCTCGCGGATGTCTTTATCTATGTGGTGCGCGCAAACTATCTGGATAAGCGTATGCTAAATGTACCGCAAACAATTTACAGAGAGAAAAAATTACCAAATATGTGTCTGTTGTTAAACGATACCGATACCACAAAAGGTTACGGTTATGGCTACGGTTATGGTTATGGAGCCGATATTGAAGAGGAAAGACCATGGTGGAAGAAAATTTTTAACCGATAAACAAACCCGGTAATTCATAAAAAAAGTCCTTATTTATAAGGACTTTTTTAGTTTATTTAAAAAGGGTATTTCGTTTCATCGCAGCGACAAGCAAGAGCTCGTCAACTTTTACTTTTTTAGAAAAAGAAATAATATGATTTTTATGGTGGATATCGGAACCGGTAAAATCGATCATGTCGTTTTTAAATAGTTTTTCAACCGCTTTGGTAACATGGTCGCCATAATAACCAACAGTGGAAAGCAGGTTGGCCTGAAACAGGCATCCGGCTTTTTTAAGTTTTTTATAAGCCTCGAAATTGTTGTGATAAAAATTATAACGCTCCGGATGGGCCAGTACAGGCTGGTATCCGGCTAGCTGTAACTCAAATAAAATATCAAACAACTGAATGGGGGGATTGATATACGACATCTCCACCAGAACGTAGTTGTCTTTTAAGGTTAGCAGTTTTTCGTTTTGGAATAATTTTACGAAAGTATCGTCCAGCATATACTCCGAAGCGGCTTTTAACTGTAATGCTCCGCAAAGCTCCGGTAAAAGATTTTGTACTTCGTTAAGTTTGGTTTCGATGCCTTCACGGGTGTTTTCCCAAACCGAACTACAGGTATGCGGAGTCGTTATCATACGAGCGAAACCGAATGTACGACACGAGTCCAGTAAATAAGCCGTATCGTCCTGAGTTTGGGCACCGTCGTCAATCCCAAAAAGAAGATGGGAATGAATATCGGTATAGTCCTGTGGAATAAGTTCCTTTAAAAGGGGTTTGGATTTTAAGAATGATAACATACTGCAAATATAGCCAATTTGAGTGTGTAAAAATAACCCGTAATAAGGCGATGGAAAAGGAAGCTTATGGCAAAAGAAAATATTGTTTCAGGACTTTATTTCGTTAAATTTGACTCCGTCTAAAATTATAGATAAGTTTGTAAACTATTAACATTAAAACTACCAATACTATCCGGTGAAAGATGTAATTCTAAAGGCCGAACATATTTCCAAACAATATCGCTTGGGAACGGTCGGTACGGGAACTGTAAGCCATGATTTAAACAGATGGTGGCACAGAGTGCGCGGTAAAGAAGATCCGTATTTAAAAATCGGTGATGTGAACGACCGTTCGCGAAAAGGTAACAGTGATTATGTCTGGGCCTTGCACGATATCAGTTTCGAAGTCGAACGGGGAGATGTACTGGGGATTATTGGGAAAAACGGAGCGGGAAAATCCACGCTGTTAAAAATCCTATCCCGGGTAACGGCGCCCACAACCGGAAGTATCAAAACCCGGGGGCGTATTGCTTCGTTACTGGAAGTAGGTACGGGGTTTCATCCGGAAATGACCGGTAGGGAAAATATCTACCTAAACGGTTCGATCCTGGGAATGACCAAAAATGAGATCACCTCCAAAATAGATGAAATTATTGCGTTTAGCGGTTGCGAACGTTATATCGACACACCGGTAAAACGTTATAGTAGTGGAATGACCGTCCGATTGGCATTTGCTGTTGCGGCACACCTGGAACCGGAAATTTTAGTCGTCGATGAAGTATTGGCGGTTGGAGATGCGGAATTTCAGAAAAAAGCCATCGGGAAAATGCAGGATATCGCCAAAGGCGAAGGACGAACAGTATTGTTTGTAAGTCATAATATGGCTGCGGTTAAAAGTCTTTGTACTAAAGGGATCGTGATGGAACATGGAAGGGTGGTTTTTGAAGGTAATGTTGACGATTGTATTGACGAATATCTGAGAGAATCACAACAAAGTGCCACACGACAATGGGAAAATGACCATCCCGGATCGGAATTTTTCCGTTTGCATAAAGCGGAAGTACTGAATCAGCATCAGGAAACGTCACTCAATCATATGATCTCAAGTCCGGTAATGGTGCGCTTTACGTACGAAGTGCTCAAAGACCGGCAACAGTTCACGCATGGATTCAACTTGTTTAATAATCAGGGCGTGCATATTCTGAGTTCACACGATACAAAATCCGATACGTTACAGGAACCCGTATCCAAAGGGATGTATACCAAGACCATCGAAATTCCCGGTAATTTACTGGCAGAGGGTGGGTATACCTGTAGTTTTGCAATTATGCGGTATAGTCCGTTTCATGTGGAATTCCACGAAATGGAAGTGGTTGGATTTAATATCATTGATGAAATGGGCGATAATACGGCCCGTGGAAATTATTCAGGACGATTCCCCGGATTGGTGCGTCCGTTGTTAAAATGGGAAAAAATATGAAAAAACGATGGACTGGCGAACGCCTCGAAACATTTATATATAACAGAGATGCTATCGATCATTTGCATCGTTATGCTATTGCGAAACAATACGTGACCGGAAAAACGGTTCTCGATATTGCCAGTGGCGAAGGATACGGAACCAATCTGTTAAGTGAACATGCCGCATTTGTATATGGCGTCGATATAGACGAAGCAGCCGTAACGGCGGCAACACACAAATACCACAAAAATAATATCCGTTTCCAACAGGGAAGTACCAGTGCTATTCCGCTGGAAAACCAAAGTGTGGATGTGGTGGTTAGCTTTGAAACCATCGAGCATCACGATCAGCATGATGAAATGTTACGCGAAATCAAACGCGTTTTAAAACCGGGCGGTATAGTGATCATCTCTACTCCGGATAAGTTGTATTATTCCGATCAGCGGAATTTTAAAAACGAGTTCCATATTAAAGAGCTCTACCAACAGGAATTTGAGACATTATTGTCGGGTTATTTTACCGAACAACAGTTACTGGCACAACGCTATAGTAACGGGAATTCGCTGATTACCGATGTAGTAAACCGCGAAACACCAGTGATTATGACGGGCGATTATCAGGCGGTACAACAAACGGAGATACCCGCTTTGTATTTAATAGCTATTGCTTCAGATGAGTCTTTTGACCGACAGGGATTTTCGGTTTTTGACGGGAGTAGTATCATGGAAATAGAATACCAACAAAAAATAGCAAAAGTTTATAATTCAAACTCCTATAAAGTAGGACATATGGTGTTACAACCGTTAAAGTTTCTAAAAAAAGCGTTTAAATAATGCTGGCAATCGTAATTCCATATTACAAGATTCAGTTTTTTGAAGCAACACTGCGTTCACTCGCCAATCAAACTGACAAACGTTTTACGGTGTATATCGGAGACGATGCGAGTCCCGATGATCCGTCGGAAGTATTGCAGCAGTTTAGTGGTCAGTTTCCATTCGAATACCATCGCTTTGAAACCAATAGGGGAGGAACTTCACTGGTTCGGCAGTGGGATCGTTGTGTCGATTTGATCCGTGAGGAGGAATGGATTATGATTTTAGGCGACGATGATGTATTGTCGGACAATACAATAGCATCCTGGTATGGCCATTACGAACAGTTTAAAGGCAAAACCAACGTGGTCAAATTTGCCTCAAAAATAATCTTTCAGGAAACAGATCGGATTTCAGATCCTTTTTTGCATCCCGTTTGGGAAAAAGCAACGGATTCTTTTTTTAAAAAAACGACAGCACTTACACGTAGCTCGCTGTCGGAATATATTTTTACCAAAAGGGCTTATACTACCTATGGTTTTTACGATTATCCTTTGGCTTGGTATAGCGACGACCGGGCCTGGATCGATTTCTCCGAACAAAAAAACATTTATACCATTAACGAAAGTTTTGTCTTTATCCGATTCTCAGAAATGAATATTTCGGGTAGGCAAGACAATACCGTTTTAAAAAAGAAGGCCAAAGAACAATTTTTCGGAGATTTTATACTGCGAAATGTAACGCTATTTCCCAAAAAGGAACGATTAGCTTTGCTGTTACTGTATGAAGTTGCCATTAAAGACCAACGAAAGTTAGTCCTAAAAGAATGGCTGCGATTGGGAAAGCTGTATGCCCTTAATTTTACACCAATCTCTTTTTTAAAATTGATTCGACGTTTCTTTATAAGTACTTTTAAAAAATGAAAGCCGTAGTATCTGTAATTATTCCAACCTATAATCGGGCCAATCTGATTGGAGCAACGCTGGACAGTATGCTGGCGCAAACCTATCAGGACTGGGAATGTATTGTAGTGGACGATGGTTCGACAGACGATACCGAAGAAGTCCTGTCGGCTTATAGCAATAAAGATGCGCGGTTTCGCTATTATAAAAGACCCGATAACCGAACTAAAGGCGCCAATGCTTGTCGGAATTATGGTTTTGAAAAAAGCAACGGAACCTATATAAAATGGTTTGATAGTGACGATATTCTGTATGCCGATTTTCTGGAAAAACAGGTTCGGATACTGGAAAACGATAAGGAACTGGATTTTTGCGCCTGTCTGGCAGAAGATTTTACAGAAGGAACAACCGTCAGAAGGGTTTTCGGAGCCAACCGAACCCCAAAGGAGGATGTCTTAACGGCCTATCTTACCAAGAATCATTATTTTTTTACCGGATCGCCGTTATGGAGACGTACCACATTGTTGGACAAAGTACTATTTGATGAAGAATTAGCCAATAGCCATGAAACGGATTTCCATTTCCGGATGTTGGCTAACCATTTAAAATATGTATACAAAGACGATGTGCTGTTTGGAATCAGAAGAGGACATCAAAGTATAACACAAGACAAAGCCAACGAACTTGCGTCGCATATTTCCCGACTTAAATTTTTTTTAAAAGCATTTAAAGTTGTAGCGACTTCGGCTTCACCAAATAAAAATACACTCCAACAATATTTACTATACCGACAGTTGAGTTCGTTTTATCAGATCAAAATGACTTCCGGAAAAACAATAAAAGGATACAGTAGTCAAATACTGAAAAATATTTCCAAAACAAGCTATCCGCTAAAAGATAAGATCCGGATTTATATCGGTTTTATACTCATTACGATTTCAAATAAAGGCTATAATTTTTTAAAAAGTGCCATGGTGGATATCAATGAAACCATCGAAAATTAAATAAGGAATCAAATATAAAAACAACAACACGATATGTTTTTTCGTATATTTTACAGATAAAACAAATTACTCTAAATACGATGCGGGTAGGATTTAATCCACATAAAGATCAAATACAACAATCGAAGGATTATTTTCATCAGGTAATCTTGCCGGTCTATATTCCATCTTTCGAAGGCTATTTTAAAGACAGTTTAGAAATACTGAAATATTGTATGGATTCGTTATTGCTAACGGTTCATTCCAAAACCTATATCACGATTGTCAATAATGGTAGTTGTGAAGTCATCGTTGCTTATTTGAATGAATTACTTGCGGCTCAAAAAATTAATGAGTTGCTACATACCACAAATATCGGAAAAATGAATGCCGTTTTAAAGGGCTTGTCCGGAAATGACTTTCCTTTGGTAACCATAGCAGATTCGGATGTGCTGTTTTTACCTGGATGGCAAAAGGCTTCGTATGCGGTGTTTGAAAATTTCCCTAAAGCCGGAGCCGTTTGTCCTACGCCGTCTTCGCGATCGTATAAAACGTATACGAGTAATATCCTTTGGGATTATTTCTGGTCCGGAAAATTAAAATTCACGGAAGTGATCAACCCGGAAGGATTAAAAGCTTTTGCCCATAGCGTAGGCAACGAAGATTTTTATAACGAATACCAACTGCAAAAATATCTGACAATAACCGAAAACAATTGTCGTGCAGTTGTAGGAGCCGGACATTTTCTGGCGACCTATAGACAAGAGATTTTCGAAAAAGGATTGCCCAGATATACCCGGTACCGTTTGGGCGGAACCAGCGAACGGGATATATTGGATATTCCGGTGGTCAAATCCGGTTATTACCGATTGGCGACGGAAGATAATTTTGCATACCATCTTGGAAATATAACCGAACCCTGGATGGGAGATGTATTGGAGCAACTTAAAAATACGCCGGTTGCAGAAGTAAAACAACCCGATTTAAAAATCATAAAAGCTACCGAAATAGGGTACTTAATTAAGATCCGATTGTTTGCCCGGATTGTATTCCATAAAAGTATTTTACCTTTATTTTTTCGTTGCAAAGGATTGCCAACTCGGATGATACCAACCTATTTGAAAAATTAAGAAAAGTGAAATGGTAGATAAAAATAAAATTGCAATTATAACCACAGTAGCCAGTTTTAAACTGTATGCAAAAACAGCCACTTTGTTTCCCAAAGGAATCACCAAAATTGTGATCGACGGAACGCAGGGAATGTACGGAATAGACAGTATTCACTATATGTTTCGTAAATTAAAAAACAAAGGTTTCGAATGGATCATCATGGCCGATGAAGATATTTTCTTTTATGATTCCGAGCTGATTTTTGATCTTATACAGCATATGAAATCCAATGATCTGGATATATGTGGTGTTCGGGATGGCGGAATGATAGGACATCGAAACAACAATCCCGAAGCAATTAATACCTTTTTTTCGGTCCTTAATTTTAAAAAAATTGCAGAAAAATATGATCAAAAGGAAATAATGACGTACCAACGTTATTTTCCGAAGCTATACCAGGATAAGGATTATACCGCGTTACCATATAAGTATGATGTGGCAAGCCTTAAGGAACCGTACTATTGTTTTTATTTTTGGGCACATCACAAAGGATATAAATTCCTGTATTTGGATACCATAAACCCGGTAGGAGAGGATGCGATAGGTAATATAATCCTGTTGCCCGACGGACAAAAAATAGCATTTCATAGCTGGTATGCCAGAGCCTATGAAGTACATGAGGATCAAACACTGCGTATCGGAAACTTTCTAAAAGACTTTAAAATAAACGATATAACGGTCGACTGGACGACGATTACCGTTATGAAGAACAGTCTTCACAACTGGAAAAAAAGATTCCGGAAAATAATCAAAAAACTGATTCGTACCACATGATTACCGTTATCTATCCCTATAGGAATCGTGATGTCGAGCGTGTTAGGCGTTCGTTGGATTCCCTGAAAATACAAACGGATACAAATTTTAAAGCCGTGTTAGTCGACTATGGTTCGGACGAAACAACAGCTCGTGCCGTACGGGAATTGCTCCAACATTATCCTTTTGTGGACTATCATTATCTTTTTACTGAAGCACAACCCTGGAGTCGTAGTATAGCCTTAAATTATGCCATCCGAAAAGCAGATACCGATTATTGTTTTATGGCGGATATCGACATGATTTTTGCGCCGGATTTTATGGCATTTGCCAATCAGCAGGCCCGATTGGACGAAGGTTTGTATTTCCCGGTAGGATTTCTATCGGAAACGGAAAGCCGCGAAGAAAAATCATTTGATCAATATATAATAAAGTTTAGTAGTACCAGTGAAGCCGCCGGGATGTCGTTGTTTCCTACGGTGAAATTACACCAGGTTCAGGGATACGATCAGTTTTTTCATTTCTGGGGATCGGAAGACAACGATATACACCAGCGCCTGAAACAACTGGGGTGTCCGATTCGATTCTGTAACGACAAAATACGGATGTTGCACCAATGGCATCCCAACTTCCGACAAACGGAAAGTGCTTTGTTAAAGCGGGAGCTACAGCTTTCAGGTGTCGCCGAATTAAATCAGGAGCATTTCCGATACAATAAACAGCAACAAGTAATAACGGTAAACGACAAAAATTGGGGAATCGTTATAAGCGAAAAAGACTACGCGATCTTACGGGAAGTTCCGGTTCGAAAAATAACAAACCGTAAAAGCGTCATCGATCATTTGCTGTTTGGGGAATTGCCAAAAATACAACAGGGGGAAATACTGAGTGTTTGTATCGAAGTGGAACCGTTGTATAACAGTTTCAAATACAAACTGAAGAAATTACTCGGAAAGAAAGTGCCCGATTATTATACGCTAAAAGAATGTAATGACCGGTTACTACGGCACGTCGTTACGCAATATGCCCATTTGCCATATACGTGTAAAATAAGTGAAAACCTTAGCAGTATCGAGTTTAAAATAAAAAAATAAAAGCCATATTTTTTATATTTTTACCAAATGGTAACAAATTTTCCCAAGGTAATTCTTATTTCACAACTACCACTGCCTTATCCGAAAATAGGGAGCTGGACAACCTTGTATAAGAATTACTTAGAAAGTAATCACCAGATCGATTATATTGTCTGTGAACCTCCCGAAAAAAGATTTGAGGGCGTCGACTATGCGTATGTGGAAAATACATTACGCGCAAAAATTATACGAAAGTGGAGGAAAAACCGCTATATCGGTTATTTAAATGCTTTGGAAAGCCTGTTGCAGTCCGATCAGAATTATATCATTCAGATTGTCGACAATTATGGAATTGTAAAGCCGTTGGCAGAAATGCTCACGATAAAAGGGCTTCGACAGAATTGTTATCTGCAATTTTGCTACCACGGATTTCCGCCTTTTCATGAGAATTTTTTCGGCAGATGGTTTTTCGAAACAATCGATGAAATGGTTGTGTTAACACACGATTCGTATCAAGCGCATAAAAACTATTATACCATTTTACCAACCCGTTTTTCGGTGCTGCATAATGGGGTGGATACCAAAAAGTTTCACCCGATTACAACAGCCGCCAAACAACTTTTAAAAGAAGAATATGGCGTAGCCAACAAAAAAGTGTTTGTCTGGTGTGCGCAGGATCGCCCTAAAAAAGGATTGCATATTGTTTTGGATGCCTGGAAAAATGTGATCGAAAAAAGAGACGATTGTGTCTTGTGGATTATCGGAACAGATATTAAAGAAGCAACAGAAGGCGTCCGTTATTTTGGTAGAATTCCGAATGATGAATTGGCAAAATACCTTCAGGCAGCCGATTGCTATTTGTTTTCAACGCTATGTCACGAAGGTTTTGGACTTAGTCTTATCGAGGCGTTGCATTGCGGTAATTATTGTATCGCGTCGGCATTGGGCGGTGTTCCCGAAGTGTTGCAATACGGAAAGTTTGGAAAACTAATCGAAAGTCCACATTTTGTATCCGAATGGGAAAAAGCAATGCTGGATTTTGCCGAAGATCCCGAACAATCCTTTGCTTTTGATGCGTCTTTGTATACCATCGAAAACTGGAATGCCGGGATGAATACGATTATTGCAGCTGCCCAAAAGAAAATGTCCCGATGAAAACGATAGCTATAATTCCAGCCCGCGGCGGATCGAAACGACTTCCCGGGAAAAATATAAAACCACTCGGCGGAATACCACTCATCGCACATTCTATCGAATATGCCAAAGCCAATGCGGCTATCATCGATGCCATTGTAGTGAGTACCGATGACCCGGAAATCAAAAAAGTAGCGTTGGATTACGGCGTGATGGTAATCGACAGACCGGCTGCGATTTCGGGCGATTTGGAACCGACGGTCACTGCTTTAAAACACGTACTGGAATCGCTCGTGGAAAAACCGGAAAATGTCGTTTTATTACAGGCAACCAATCCGTTACGACCGGAAGCCTTACTTCGGGAAAGCTTTGAAAAATACAGCACTTCCGGAGCCGATAGTTTGTTTTCGGTAACGCCTATCATCCATAAACTAGGAAAAATAACCGACTCGAAATTCGTTCCGTTTAATTATGAAATCGGACAAAGGAGTCAGGATATGGAACCGTTGTATTTTGAAAACGGATTGCTTTACATCAGTAAAACCGAACTTATTTTAGAAGCACAAAAAATTATAAGCGAACAGGCTATTCCCTGGATTGTGGAACATCCGTTTGCCGAACTGGATATCGATACGGAAGCCGATTTTGATTATGCGTCCTATCTGTATCACAACCATAAAACCCAAAAGAAATGAATCCTTATATAGAAATAGCTGGTCGGAAAATAGGACCGGATTACCCACCATTGGTGATTGCCGAAATCGGAATTAACCACGAAGGTTCCCTGCAAACAGCCAAAGAAATGGTCGATGCAGCCTTTCGCGCCGGTGTGGAAGTGGTGAAACATCAGACCCATATTGTGGCTGATGAAATGAGTGGTGCGGCCAAAAAGGTAATACCCGGTAATGCCGATGTTTCGATCTATGAGATTATGGAGCGCTGTGCTTTAAATGAAGCCGAAGAGCTCGAACTGAAAAACTATGTGGAAAGCAAAGGGATGATTTTTATTTCGACTCCGTTTTCGAGAGCCGCTGCCGAACGATTGCGAAAATTCGATATCCTGGCCTATAAAATCGGTTCGGGCGAATGCAACAATTATCCGTTACTCGAACATATCGCGTCTTTTGGAAAACCGGTAATTTTAAGTACCGGGATGAATACCATTGAAAGCATTCGTAAAGCGGTTGCCATTTTCGATAAGCATAACGTACCGGTAGCACTGTTGCACACTACGAATTTGTACCCTACGCCAATCCATTTGGTTCGTTTTGGAGCGATGACCGAGATGCACAATGCCTTCCCGGATAAGGTTTTTGGATTAAGTGATCATACATTAAACAACAATGCTTGTCTTGGTGCGGTAGCGTTGGGCGCGTCTATTTTGGAACGCCATTTTACCGATCATATGGAGCGCACCGGACCGGATATTGTGTGTAGTATGGACGAACAAAATTGTGCCGATCTGATTCGGAATTCGGCCGAAATCGCATTAATGCGTGGCGGAACCAAACAGCCAGCAAAAGAAGAACAGGTAACGATCGATTTTGCATTTGCAACCTTGTGTACGATTCAGGATATCAAAAAAGGTGACGTTTTTACAAAAGAAAACACCTGGGTAAAACGCCCCGGAACCGGAAAAATACTGGCGGAACATTTCGAATCCGTATTGGGTAAAACCGCCGGACGGGATATTGCTAACGACGAACAGCTAAGTTGGGACGATATAGTATAATCGGAAAATGAAAAAAATTGTATTTCTAACGGGTACCCGTGCCGATTTCGGGAAAATCAAATCGCTGATCCAGGCTTTGGAAAAGCAACCGGATTTTATTCCCTATCTTTTTGTGACCGGCATGCATTTGCAACAGGAATACGGTTATACATGGATCGAGATCGAGCGCTGCGGATTTATGAATTTGCATGCGTTTGAAAATCATACCCACGAAACAACAATGGATCTTACACTGGCCAAAACCATCGAAGGATTGTCGGCTTATTGTAAGGAAGTGAAACCCGATATGATCATAATTCACGGCGATAGGGTGGAAGCCCTTGCCGGTGCTATTGTAGGATCGCTCAACAATATTCTCGTGGCGCATATCGAAGGCGGTGAAATTTCCGGAACGATAGACGAATTGATCCGACATGCGACCAGTAAGATGAGTCATGTTCATTTTGTGTCGAATGATACGGCCAAAAAAAGACTGATCCAAATGGGCGAATTGGAAGCAGCGGTGTCGGTCATCGGTTCTCCGGATCTCGATATTATGTTTTCGGACACACTTCCCGATTTGGAAACCGTAAAAAAATACTATGAAATACCTTTCGATCACTATGCGGTGGCGATGTTCCACCCGGTGACAACCGAATTTCAGAACATGCAACAGTATGCCGATGATTTTGTCGCGGCATTATTGGAAGACGATCGCCCGTATGTGGTGATTTATCCGAATAACGATTTAGGGAATTCGGCCATTCTGAAAGCCTACGAAAAATTAAAAGATAACAAGCGTTTTCGGGTGTTTCCATCTTTGCGGTTTGAATACTTTCTGACTTTGCTCAAAAATGCCCGTTTTATTATCGGGAACAGTAGTGCCGGAATCCGAGAGGCGCCGTATTACGGTTTGCCGATCATTAACATTGGCAGCCGACAACAAAATCGTTCCGTAAACGGCGATATTTTAAATGTCGCTTATGATAAAGCGGCTATTCAGGAAGCATTGCAAGTTATCGGGACCCATACCGTTCAAAAAGTAACCGGTGATTACGGTAGCGGAAATAGTGCCGAATTATTTGTTAATTCCCTTAAAGAAGCGAATCTTTGGCAATTGAACCACCAAAAACAATTTAGGGATATTTAAAAAGATGTCAAAAAAGAAAATTTTTATTCTGCTTCCGGACGGAATTGGGCTTCGCAATTTTGCCTATTCCCGTTTCCACGAATTGGGAGTCGAACAAGGCTACGACGTGGTTTTCTGGAATAATACGCCTTTTGAACTAACCGATTTAGGATTTCAGGAAATTACAATCCGCGAAGCGAAAAGTAACAAACGTACCGAAGTCTATAAAAATGCCCGGAAACAAATTGAATTAAACCGGAATAAAAAACAAGCGAACGATGCGGTTTACGATACCTATCGATTTCCGTATTCCTATAAAAATATAAAAACGGCGCTTAAAAGCATGGCAACTCAATGGTTGGCTTGGCGCTATACATCGGATAACGGAATTCTGAAAATCCGACAAAATATTCGCGCACTCGAAAAACAAACGGCCTATTTCCGGGAATGTAAGGAAGTGTTGGAAAGGGAAAAACCGGCAATGGTATTCTGTACCAATCAACGGCCAATGACGGCTATTGCGCCACTTTTGGCGGCTCAGGAATTGGGAATTCCCACGGCAACCTTTATCTTTTCGTGGGATAACCTACCCAAAGCCACGATGGTGGTGGAAACCGATTATTATTTTGTCTGGAGTGCTTTTATGAAAGCGGAACTTTTAAAATATTATCCGTATATTCAATCGGAATCCGTTTTTGTAACGGGAACACCACAGTTCGAATCGCATTTTGAAGAAGAACGATTGCTTTCGAGAGACGCCTTTTTTCAAGCGAATGGATTGGATCCGAATAAAAAATATATCTGTTATTCCGGAGACGATATTACCACTTGTCCCGATGATCCGGAATATCTTGAAAATGTAGCGGAGGCTATCGAAACACTCAATCGGGAAGGACAAGCATTGGGTATTTTGTTCCGCAGATGTCCGGTGGATTTTTCGGATCGTTTTGATTCGGTACTCAAGAAATACCAACACCTTATTGTTCCGGTAAACCCTAAATGGGAGAAAAAAGGAGGCATGTGGAATACGATTTTACCCACTCCGGCCGATTTGGATTTGCAAATGAATACCATCGCGCATACCGAAATGGTGATCAACTTAGGATCGTCTATGGTTTTTGATTATGCCGCACATCACAAACCGTGTGCCTATATCAATTATGATGTGGAAAATAAAAAAATAGCCGACTGGTCGGTAAAAAAGATATACAACTATGTGCATTTCCGTTCGATGCCCGATCCCAAAGCCGTGATATGGTTGAACGATAAAAATACAATCGATGTTGCGATCCGCGATGTGGTGGTAAACGGAAACAGCGATACGACAAAGGCAGAGGAATGGTTCCGGATTATCAATGCCGTGCCGCCCGAAATGGCTTCAAAAAAGATATGGACTGCGATTAATACCCTGTTATCATGATGCATATTGCTTTTTTAACTCCGGAATACCCGCACGAAAAGGTGTTGAACAGCGCCGGAATCGGGACCAGTATTAAAAATCTGGCGGTTGCATTAGTGAAAAAAGGTGTCGCGGTATCGGTAGTGGTCTACGGACAAACGGAAGATTGTGTCTTCGAAGAAAACGGTGTCACGATTTATTCGGTTAAAAAACGAAAATATAAATGGGCAACCTGGTACTTTTATCGGAAATACCTGGAGTGTTATCTGAATGATTTAATCGTTTCCGAAAAAATTACATTGGTCGAAGCACCCGATTGGACGGGTATTACCGCTTTTATGAAATTAAAAGCACCGTTGATCATCCGTTTTCACGGAAGCGATGCCTATTTCTGTCATTTGGAAAACAGACCGCAAAAACGGAAAAATTTCTATTTTGAAAAATGGGGCATCCAAAACGCAAAAGCCTATATCGCTCCAACAACCTTTGCCGGAACAGTAACAAAAGCGATTTTTAATATCCAAAATAAAGAAATTGTAACGATTCATTACGGATTGGATTTGGAACAATTCCGCGATAATGGAACCCATCAGGAAGAAAAAGGATTGTTGCTCTATATCGGGACGATAATACGCAAAAAAGGCGTACTGGAATTGCCCGGAATTATGGAAGAGGTGATCAAACAAAATCTGGAAGCCCGTTTGATATTGATCGGAAATGATTCGCCCGATATTCAAACCGGAGTGCCGTCTACCTGGAAATTATTGGCGGATAGTCTCGACGATTCGCTAAAAAATAAAATAGAATACAAAGGGAAAATACCGTATGAAAAAGTACGGACGTATATCGAAAAAGCGCAAGTCTGTGTTTTTCCTACTTTTGCAGAAACCCTGGGTATGGTCACAATCGAATCGATGGCCATGCGGAAACCGGTTGTAAATAGTAATATTGGTTGGGCTAACGAACTGATTGTCGACGGAGAAAGCGGTTTTCTGGTACATCCAACGGATCATAAAACCTATGCCGATCGTATTGTACGCTTATTAAACGATTCGGAATTACGCGAAAATATGGAGAAAAAAGCCGAAGTCAGAACGCACGAAAAATTCAATATTGCGACAACGGTTGAACAGAATATAGCCTTTTACAAAAAGATAATCGGAACATGATCGTAGTGTACCATCATCAAAATACCGTCGCTACTGTTGTTGACCTCGAAAGTGGTTCTTCAATCGCGGTCCCGGATTCCGGAAATATAGCCCGTAGTTTGCTACGTCTGGCTATGGATTATTCGGATCGGTTATTGCTTTGGTGCGATGCAAATTATCGCGAGGAACTACATCTGGAAAAAATAGCGGCACTTTTTTCGAATAAAAAAAGAATGCTGTCCTATGGTATCGGGAATTTTATCCCGGATGCTATTGGTTATGTCGACGAAGGTTTGTTTGTCAATCCCAATCGGAACGTTACCTTTCCAACCTGGCAAATGCATGTCACGGTAGGTGGAATACATGCCGAAACCTTAAACGCATTTAATGACCTAAAAGCCGACCGGGATTTTGCGTACTTTTTGTGTTCGTTGGCCAAACGAGGAATGGCTGTCGGATTAGAATGTTGCTCGGAGCCAGCACTACTCCGAAAACCCTTGGATGGCAAAATGAAAACCGGACCGGAAGCCTCGAACACAGTGCTTTTCCGCTTTGTAAAACAACAGTATCGCAGTCGGTGGATTTTGTTATTACTGCTGAATTTCTGGTTATACGAACGAAAAATAACCGGAATCCCATTGCTCACATCCTTATTTTATAAACGAAGAGCACTTTCCGGAACATCGCTCAACACTATCCCGGAACCGATGGTCGCGGCAATACCTTTTGCGGTGGATGTGATCATTCCTACAATCGGGCGAAAAACATTTTTATATGATGTTTTGCAGGATTTATCGGCTCAGACACTAAAACCGAAACGGGTAATTCTTGTCGAACAAAATCCATTGGCAGATAGTAGTACAGAATTGGATTATCTCACACAGGAATCATGGCCTTTTGAAATCATACACCGTTTTATACACCAAACCGGAGCTTGTAATGCGCGGAATATTGCCTTGTCGTTGGTGCAAAATGATTGGGTGTTTTTAGCAGATGACGATATTCGTTTTCAACCGGATTTCTTAGAAAAAGCAAGCCGTGAAATTAGTAAAACGGGAGGAAAGGTATTTACGCTGAGTTGTCTGCAAAAAGGTGATATCCCGAAACAGACCAACCGCTTGCAATGGAAAACGTTTGGTTCGGGTTGTAGTATCGTACATCGCGATGCGTTACAAGGACTGAAATTTGACATGCGGTTTGAAAATGGTTTTGGAGAAGACACCGATTTTGGAATGCAACTCCGCAATAAAGGATACGATATTTTATATCTGCCGCAACCCGAAATATTACATCTCAAAGCACCGGTGGGCGGTTTTAGAACCCGTCCCGTTTTGGAATGGCAAACCGATGAGGTGCAACCGAAGCCCTCACCAACAGTGATGTTGTTCCGACTGTTACATCATACCGAACAGCAATTATTGGGATATAAGACGACACTCTTTATTAAGTTTTATACCATCCAATCGGATAAAAATCCGTTGCGTTATTACAGGAAATTCCGTAAAGCCTGGAGTCGGAGTACCTATTGGGCAAACGTTTTAAAAGAACGATCATGAGAAATGCGCTGATCATTTGTACTTATAAAAGGGCACAATCGTTATTGCGTTTGTTGCAATCGGTGGCGATACAAACCTGTTATCCCGATGCGATTCTTATTGTCGATGGTTCGCCGGACAATGAAACCGACATCATGTTGCAGGAAAATACCTTTCAAAATTTAAAATACCATAAAGTTACTCCCGAAAACAGAGGGCTTACCAAACAACGAAATGTCGGGATAAATCTGGTTGCAGCCGATTTTGAGATCATCAGTTTTTTAGATGATGATACGATTCTCGAAAGCGACTATTTCGAAGCATTACTTAAAACCTATACGCTATATCCTGATGCCAAAGGTGTGGGCGGCTATATTACCAACGAAGTAAAATGGACACCAATTACACCCGAATATACGGTTTCGGAAAATGAATTCGAATACGACGGATGGGTACGTTCGGACGGTAGTCGATTTGTATTGCGAAAAAAACTCGGACTGGATGCAGATCGACCGCCCGGTTTTCTGCCTACGTTTTCACACGGACGTAGTGTTAGTTTTTTACCGCCTTCCGGAAATAGTTATCCGGTGGAACAGCTTATGGGTGGTGTTTCGTCTTTTAAAAAAGAAATTTTTCAAAAATTCCGCTTTTCAGACTATTTCGAAGGTTACGGATTATATGAAGATGCCGATTTCTGTCTTCGGGTTTCGAAAACGGAAAAATTATACGTCAATACCAACGCCCGACTGGAACACCATCACGATGCTTCCGGTCGGCCAAATCAGTATCACTATGGCCGAATGGTGGTTCGAAACGGTTGGTATGTCTGGAAAGTGGCTTATCCCAAAAAGGATTGGAAGTCGGTGTTAAAATGGCATGCAATCATTGGTCTGCTACTTTTGATCCGAATTAGTAATATCTTTACAACGTCCGACAGAAAGGCGGCTTTTACCGAATCGTTGGGACGCTTCACCGGATGGGTGAGTCTACTGTTTAACCAACCAAAAGTAAAGGTGTAATTTCGGAAATTTGAAATATGAAAATAGCCCTTATCACACATGTGCCGCATACTATCCGGGATAGCCGGTATTATGCTTATGGCCCTTATGTAAAGGAAATGAATCTTTGGTTTAATTATGTGGATACGGTTTTACTGGTCGCTCCGGTTCAGGAAGGAACGGTTTCGGCTATCGATTTACCCTATCAACATTCGGAAATCAGGCTGCGTGAGGTTCCGGCGTTTTCACTATTGTCGGCAAAGGAAATACTAAAAACAATAACCTACTTACCGCGTATTATTCGCTCGATCTATCTTGTGATGCGCGATGCGGATCATATTCATTTGCGTTGTCCCGGAAATATGGGATTGGTAGCTTGTTTTGTGCAAATCCTGTTTCCAAAGAAAAATAAAACGGCAAAATATGCCGGGAATTGGGATCCCAATAGCAAACAGCCCTGGAGTTATCGGTTGCAGAAATGGATTTTGAGCAATACGATCCTCACCCGAAATATGAAAGTGCTGGTGTATGGCCAATGGGAAGGAGCAAGTCGAAATATTGTTTCCTTTTTTACGGCAACCTATCGCGATAGTGATAAAAAAGAAGTGCCACTGCGAACACTTGATACCACGATACGATTTCTTTTTGTAGGAACGTTGTCCAAAGGAAAACGACCGCTGTATGCCATACAACTGGTCGAAGCATTGCTTCGATCGGGGTGTGATGTGCACCTGGAATTGTTTGGGGAAGGAGCAGAACGGGAAAACCTGGAACGTTATATTCGGGAAAACGGATTGCAACAACACGTCGTATTACACGGAAACCGGGAAGCCGAAATCGTAGAAGAGGCCTATCGAAAGAGTCATTTTTTAATATTACCTTCGCAAAGTGAAGGCTGGCCCAAAGTGGTTGCCGAAGCAATGTTTTGGGGATGTGTCCCTGTGGCGACCAAAGTTTCCTGTGTACCGTCCATGCTGGATAATGGAAAAAGAGGAATCTTGTTGGCGCTGTCAATCGAAGCAGATCGGGCAATTATACAACAATGTGTAGCCAATCCATTAGATTATCAGGACAAAGCCAAACAGGGAATGGAATGGTCCCGACAGTTTACGCTGGACTATTTTGAAAGTGAGATACAGAAAATGCTAAAAAAACAGTAATGCTCAAAAAAGGCTTAATATTCGGGATAATAAGCATAGTGTTGTTATTGCTTGTCATTAACAACAGAACACCTTTTATGCAGCCGGAAGGTGGTCCCTGGTCCGTGGGATTTGGGGAATCCACTTTATTTCCTCATAAAATTCCGCTCGAAAAAAATCAATTGTACTCTTTCGAACAGTTAAAAAAACAGGAAGACAGTACGACATTTCTGGCCGATCCGTTTTTTATAAAAGAAAAAGACACGTTCTATCTTTTTGTAGAACATAAGAAGACAAAACCCAATGGGGACATTTCACTGTTAACGTCAACCGATGGTGTGAACTATACCTACAAAGGAGCAGTACTGACGGAAAAGTTCCATTTGTCGTATCCTCAGGTTTTTAAATATAAAAATGAGTTTTATATGTTACCCGAAACCAAAAGTGCCGGGCACGTATTGTTGTATAAGGCAGATCGATTTCCTTACGGATGGAAGGTTTGTGATACACTGTTAAAAAACAGAGCGTTGAAAGATCCGTCCATTTATCTGTCGGACAGCCTGAATATTTTGGTAGCCTCAGACGATCATTTGAATATGTATCTGTTTGAAGCGGATTCCCTCTTTGGAAAATGGAGATCGCACAAAAAGGAAATTGCACTGATGGGAACCGAAGCGCGAGCAGGTGGTCGCTTTTTTGCCGATAAAAAAGGACTGTTGTTACCGGTGCAGAATTCAACCGAAGGCTATGGTTTTGGATTATCCTTATACCGTTTTAATTTTGCCAACGGAACCTACAGAACCCAAAGAGAGTATCCTTTTTTTCTTAAAAAAAGTGAAACCATCAAAGAGTTTAATGCCGGTATGCACCAGATCGACGTACAGTTGATCGATGGAAAATACTATTATGTTTACGATGGGAACCGTTTAAAAACGAATGAACGAAAATTGAATATTAAAGGGCCGTTAAAATGGAATTATATCGATTTTAAAAATTGGATTTACCAACAATGCGAATCGTTCAATTAATTGATAGCCTCGAAACAGGTGGCGCCGAAAAAATGGCGGTAAGTTATGCGAATGCTTTGGCGTCAGAAATTTCGTTTTCGGGATTGATCGCAACCCGAAAAGAAGGGGGCTTAAAAAAGGAATTACAACCCGAAGTGGCCTATCTTTTTGCCAACCGAAGAGGGGCTTTAGATTTTAAAGCCTTGTGGCGAACGAGAAGGTTTTTAAAAGCTCATAAGGTTTCCATCGCACATGCGCACAGCAGTTCCTTTTTCTTTGCCGTATTGCTAAAAATGATCCGGCCTTCTTTAAAAATAGTTTGGCACGACCATTATGGTTACAGTGATTTTGTATCGGAACGGAAAAATAAAACGGCATTACAATGGACATCCTTCTTTTTTTATCGAATTATTGCTGTCAATGAAAAATTAAAAGACTGGTCAAAAAAGCATTTGCATTGTAAATATGTAAAATACCTTCCTAATTTTGTGTCGGTAGTACAGAGCGAATCCGGAGTAGCATTAAAAGGAGCGGATGGAAAACGGATTCTTTGTCTGGCGAATTTACGACCGCAGAAAAATCATTTACTGCTATTGGAAGTTGCCAAAAATATAAAAAAAAGATACCCGGACTGGACGTTTCATCTGGTTGGGAAAGATTTTAAGGATGCCTATTCTCAGCAATTGCGGGAGCAGATCCTTGCATTGGAATTACAACATACCGTTTTTCTATATGGAACTGTGGCGGAAGTAGATTTTGTGATCCGACAGGCAGAAATCGGTATACTGACATCCATCTCCGAAGGTTTGCCGGTTTCGTTACTGGAATATGGCTATTTCGGACTTCCGGTGGTGGCGACTGCGGTAGGGGAGATCCCAACGGTGCTCAACGAAACAAATGGCGTTTTACAACCGGTAGGCGATGCCGAATTGTTTGCCGAGGCGTTGTTACAACTGATTGCCAATCCGGAGCATCGTAAAAAACTGGGTGCCGCGCTGCAAAAAGATATTAAACAACAGTATACAAAAGAATCCGTTTTACAAGATTATCGGAACTTTATCAGTAATGGAAAATAAAAAACAAATAACCTATATCGCTCTTTTGGTGTTGCACATTGTGCTGGGTGGTGTTATTTATGTAATACCGTTTTTATCGGTGTTGCTAACCATGTTGACGTTTGTTTCCGGTTTAGTGATTTTGCTTAAAACGAGAAATAAAAATAATGAAGCACTGTATCTGTCGGCCTATATCGTTGGAATTGAAGTATTCCTCCGAATGACAAGCGGTATGATTTTTAATGAATTTGGAAAATATTCGGTGATGATCTTTCTGCTCATCGGAATGTTTTACACCGGTTTTTCCCGTAATGCATGGCCCTATTGGCTATTCCTGATTTTTCTGGTTCCGGGGATCATAGTCTCTACGGCAACCTTGTCGTACGAAACCAATATGCGAAAAGCCATCGCTTTTAATATATCCGGACCGGTTTGCCTCGGAATGGCAGCTATTTACTGTTTTGACCGAAAAATAACCATTCGGGAATTGCGGAATCTGTTAACGACTTTTGCGATGCCCATAGTGACTGTGGTTACCTATCTGTTTCTGTATACGCCCAGTGTGCGGGATGTAGTAACCGGAACACAATCCAATTTTGAAACCTCCGGTGGTTTCGGTCCCAATCAGGTGTCGACAATGTTGGGGTTTGGAACTTTTGTATTCTTTAGTCAGTTTTTATTGAATTCACCCACGAGGAGATTACAACTGATCAATATTGCGCTGACACTAATGACGGCCTATCGCGGTATTATTACGTTTTCCCGTGGTGGAATGATAACCGGATGTGTCATGATCCTGTTATTGGTTATTATGGTGTATTTAAAACTAAATAAAGAAGGACGAAGTAAGATGGTAGTGGTGTTTATTTTTACGATATTGGCGAGCCTTAGCGTATGGATTTACAGTTCTTACCAGACAAGTGGATTGATTGATAAGCGGTATGCCAACCAGGATGCGTTGGGAAGACAAAAAGAAAGTAAACTATCCGGTAGGGAAGAATTGATTAAAACAGAAATTCAGATGTTTGTCGACCACCCGTTTTTGGGAATTGGCGTCGGAAAAAATAAAGAATACCGACAGGAGTTAACCGGTATTGACCTGGCGACACACAATGAAATTACCCGAATGTTGGCCGAACATGGAATATTGGGAGTGATCAACTTGCTAATCCTCTTTATTGTACCCTTACTGCTGAGTTTGGGGAACCGGAATCACATCTTTTTATTTTGTTTTTTAGCCTTTTGGCTGTTCACGATTAACCACGCGGCGATGCGACTCGCGGCGCCGGCGTTTATATATGCATTGACGTTGTTAAAAGTATATCCCGATGAAGAAGAAGATCCTATACATCGGGAATAAACTGGCTGTACACGGCTGGAATCCTACAACAATCGATACGCTTTCGGCTTTATTGGCCAAAGAAGGATATGAGGTGGTTACAGCTTCGTCTCAAAAAAATAAAGTGCTACGAATAGCCGATATGCTGCTTACGGTTGTAAAACAAGCGCGATCGGCCGACTTTGTAATTATTGATACCTACAGTACCTCTAATTTCTGGTATGCCTTTTTGGTAAGTCAGGTTTGCCGGTTCTTGCGATTAAAATACATTCCGTATCTGCATGGAGGCGATCTGCCAAAACGTTTGCAACAAAACCCGCGTTTGTGTCGGATGATTTTTGATCATGCCTATAAAAACGTAGCACCGTCGGCTTATCTGATAGAGCAGTTCCGGGAAAATAAGCTGCCACGTCTCGTACAGATTCCAAATCTGATCGAACGTGAATTCTATACCTTTAAACATAGAGAAGTGCTCAAACCCCGCTTACTTTGGGTACGGGCATTTGCAACAATCTATAATCCAAAAATGGCTGTGGCTGTGGCTGAATCGTTGCAAAAAATATATCCCGAAACCACTTTGTGTATGGTTGGTCCGGACAAAGACGGTAGCATGGATGTGGTGAAATCGTATGCCGATTCAAAAGGTGTGGCTGTTACGTTTACCGGAAGGTTGTCTAAAACCGAATGGACAGGTTTGGCTGCCGATTATGATGTTTTTCTGGCGACGTCTCATTTCGATAACATGCCGGTTAGCGTCATGGAGGCCATGGCTTTGGGCTTGCCGGTAGTGGCTACAAATGTTGGCGGAATTCCGTTTTTGCTGCAAGACGATATCGATGCACAATTGGTTGCCGATGATGATGTCGAAGCGATGGTGGAGGCTGTTCGGCTATTCATCGAAAACCCGGATATAGCTCAAAAACAAATTGAAAAAGCGTACCGAAAAGTCGGCAGTTTTGACTGGAAAGAAATCAAAAAGCAATGGGAGCTATTGTTTGAGGATTAGTAATATTATTGTATGTTTGTTTTATTAAACGAAGATTAATTCTAAAAAAATAAACGTAAACTATTTTAATTATATAAAGTTTTGTTTTTTGTAGAAATATATTTCTCCTCATGAGCGGCAAAAAAATACATTTTGAAATTTCTGAAAGGAAAGTGCTTTTGCGTTTAATAGATGTTTTCGCTGTTTTTGCTGCCCTATACTTTTTGACGGTTACGTTTAAATTTCATTATTTTTCCTTTAAAGAATCCTCTATCGGTTCCATACTTTTTCTGGGACTTTATATCAACCTGTTCGGGACCATTTTCGAAATGTATAACCTGCAGGTGGCCAGTAATCAGTTTCAAATCGTTAAAAGTATTATACTAACGGCTTGTATGACGGTGTTTTGCTATTTGCTAACACCCGTTTTTACACCGATATTGCCCTCCAATCGTTTGCAAATTATTTATTTCTTTTTTGCCATATTGCTGAGTCTGTTTGCCTGGCGTTTTTTTTACCTGCATTTTCTGGCATCCCATCGTTTTGTGAAAAGAGTGGTTTTTGTTTGTAGTCGTGATACGATTGCACAATTGGCTTTGGAATTGGGAAAAGCGGATCCGCATTATGAAATTGCCGGATTTGTCTCTTCCGAAAGTCAGGTTGCCGAAACCGAAAATACCGACGGTTTTCAGGAAATCGATTTTGTAGAACTGGAACATTTTGTAAAAAAACATTCGGTTGCCGAAGTGGTTATCGCTTTAAAAGGAACCAAACCGATTGCTCCCGATGTATACCAACAATTGCTCAATCTGCTTGAAAAAGGGGTTGTTATCCGGGAATACATGCAGGTGTATGAACACGCTACGCAACGACTACCCATACTATATGCCGAAAAAGATTTTTATCGCTTATTCCCGTTTAGTCGTAGTAATCACAACCGTTTGTATTTGATCATAATGCGCGGTTTTGAAATTTTGTTTTCTGTTTTGGGATTACTATTCGGTTGCTTGTTGTTGCCTGTTGTTTGTCTTGGAAATTTGATCAGCAATAAAGGACCGCTGTTCTATACGCAGGAAAGAGTTGGGAAAAATGGTATTCCGTTTCGCATTTATAAATTCCGTTCTATGGTGACCAATGCCGAACAGAACGGAGCCGTTTTTGCAAAAGCGAACGACAATCGGATAACGCCTTTCGGGAAGTTTTTGCGCCGCTCCCGTATCGACGAATTTCCACAGTTTATCAATGTGCTAAAAGGGGATATGGCGGTGATCGGTCCGCGTCCGGAACGTCCTGTTTTTGTGGATGCGATTTCTCAAAAAATGCCATTCTATCAAATCCGACACATCATCAAACCAGGGCTTACCGGTTGGGCACAGGTAAATTATTCCTATGGAGAAAGCATCGAAGACAGTATGGTAAAACTCCAGTACGATTTATACTATATCAAACATCGAAGTGTGTTCCTGGATGTGAATATCATTATTAAAACGCTAAGTACCGTTTTATTCTATCGCGGTCAATAATTATAACTTTTCTTTTCGAAGTAAGCGGATTAGAATCGCCGTATTGGCTACGATAATCGGAAGCATCAATAGGAAGTGGTCTTTGTTAAATGCATAGCCAATAAAGGCCAGCATTGTAGCAAAATGAATATAAGCACTGATTTGGAATCCTTTTTTGTTTTTAGCGAGTAAAAAGAATAAGGATAGAAGAAATAGTGGACTAATCACCAAAGTATTGTAATTGGCCGATACTTCTTCGTGGAAAGAATAAAAGCCTACCAACGCGAAAAACAAGCCCATCAATCCCATAATTGCAAAGTAGCTTGTTGCAACCGCTTTTTTATGAGCAAATGCCACAAACAACGCCAGAGCAGCTAGAAACGTATAGATGTTGTTCCAAAGGGAACCGGAAGTGTCGGTTGTTTGTTGTTGGTATACGGTAACGGTTTCGGAAGCCAATGGTGTTGCGCCTGCTTTGGTTTTGGAAACACCTTCCATCAGTTCCAGCGGTAAGAATAGTTTATCCGACTGTTTGTCGACTTTCGCGCCGAAAATAAGGTTGATCCCCAGTTTTTCATAAAAGCTATTCGCCAGATAGGAATTCAATATCGTACGGTAATCTTTTTTGGTATCCGGAATATCGGTGCTGATGGCTGTTTTTAGTAAGCTGTTGATCCGTTCGGCAACCATAGTGGTACAGTTGCGGTCGATAAATTTATAGGTATAGAATTTCTGATCGGATGAAAGAACCATAACCAAATCGTTGATCAACTGCTGTTGCTGTTCGGGTGTCAGGTTTAGTTTTTGCTCGTAAACCGTACGGTTTTCATATTGGTAATTCTGAATAAATTCGTCATACGAACCGGTGGCGACAAAGTATTGCATATCACCTTTAACAAACTTCATATAAAAATTAGGTGTGCTAAAATCGAAAGCACCGTAGTTAAAAACCACATCCACGCCATTTTGTATGTTGTGAATCCGTAGTGCCGTATGTCCGAAAAGAGAGTGTAACTGATTTCCGGAACCACAGGTTAACAAGCTGACTTCTGTTTGATCGGATACTAATAAATTGGTTTGTGCGGAGACCGTATGAGTAAACAGTAAAAATAAAGTCAGAATTGAAAAGGTAAAGGAACGCATGGTTTACGGTGTTAAGTTATCTGCTGAAAATGCCTAAATCCACTTTTAAAGAAAAGATATTGGAATACAAAGCCACGCTTTGATCGCCAATATCGGTTAGTGCATAATCCACCTGGATGCCTTTGTATTTAAAACCAAGGCCGAGGTTGGGTTGGAAATTCAGTTTTTCGGAATTGTCTATTTGTTTAACATTTTGGAAGTTACCCACACCGGCACGTAGAAAAACCAGGTCGGTATAGCCAAATTCAAAACCGGCCGCCGGATCGATACTCACGGCATTGGTCGAAATAATATCGTTGGTTCGGGCAAAGCGCATGTTAAGTTGTGTCGCTGCCAGAATGCTGTAATCATAACGGATGATGAATTTCTTGGAAAGTCCGAGTTGTACTTTCGGAAGGGTGATTTCGGTGGTTTCCGGAGCTTCCTGATTTTCGCCCGGTACGGCTTCTTTTATTTGGTTGTAGGCATCTTGATCAATAGTCCATACGTTGTAGGTCGTAGTAATATCGCGGACCATTAAACCCACTTTCCAATCGTTTTTTTCGTACTGAATTCCCAAATCAAATCCAAAGCCCCAGGAACTGGCAAAATCGCCAATGACACGGCGGATAATCTTGGCGTTCACACCATAATTAAAACCGTCTAACGGTAGGGCGCGTGCATAGGAAAACGTTAAACCATAATCGGCGGCCGAAAACAAACTGATTCGGTTATAATCAATATTTCCCTGACTGTCGATTAATTGTGTGGTATTCAGAATGTCATCAACCCCAAAACGGATCAGGGATACGCCCAAAGCACTACGTTCGTCAATTTTCATAGCGAAACCGGCATAATCGTACTGTGCTATATTGGCAAAGTAACTGGCGTGCATCAGGCTTATCTGTTTTCCTTCCACTTTTAACAGTCCGGCGGGATTCCAATATCCGGAATTTACATCGGCACTATGGGCTACAACGGCATTGGCCATTCCCAAAGCAGCGGCATCCACACCAATATTCATAAATTCGTTGGAATACTTTCTAATGGACTGACTGTAAGAAAGAAACTGAAATAAAAGAAATAATAGTAATAAGGTTTTTTTCAAAGCCATTTATTTTATACAAATATGAAATAAAAATCTCAAATACTAAACTCTATTTTGTATTAACTTATTGTATTACCTTTGTCATAAAATTTGTAATTTGGTCTCTTGTGACGAGAGTTCCAATACCTCTTAAAAAACGATATCTATATGTCTGTAAAGAAACACATTCCCAATGTTATTACGCTTTTAAATCTTTCTGCCGGAATCTTTGCTTTGATTCACGCCTTTAACGGAAATTATAACGAAGCTTTTTCCTGTGTTTGTGTGGGTATATTTTTTGATTTTTGGGATGGCTTTTTTGCCCGATTGCTAAAAGTACAAAGTCCGCTTGGCGTACAATTGGATTCCCTGGCCGATATGGTAACCAGTGGCGTGGTTCCGGGTGTGGTGATGTATAAAATGTTGGCCGATATTCAGGAAAACCAACCGGATTATAACCTGACACCGGAAACCTTCTATATGGGTATTGTTCCCTACCTTGGATTTTTGATCACTTTAGGATCGTGCTACCGATTGGCGAAGTTTAATATCGATACGCGTCAGACGGATTCGTTTATCGGATTGCCAACACCTGCAAATGCTTTGTTAATCATGAGTTTGCCGATGATTTTATTCGATAATCAGTTCGAAATACTTTCGAATCTGTTGAGTAATCCATATGTTTTAGTAGGAATCAGCTTGTTTAGTGCGTATATTCTAAATGCCGAAATTCCTTTGTTTTCGTTAAAAGTGAAATACTTTAGTTGGGAGAATAATAAAACACAAATACTGTTTATGATTGTTTCGGCCTTGTTCCTGATTTTCTTCCAGTATTTAGGGATTCCGATGATCATTTTGTTTTATGTGTTACTTTCGGTAATTATCAATAAACGAAGCCAAGGAGTCAAAACTGCTTAAACCCAATGAAAAAGCGTACTGCTCCTCGAAAAAGACCAACTGCTTCCCGGAGTTCAAAAGCAAAATCTAAAAAGCGCTTTTCAACCGGGAAAATCATTTTATATGTTGCGGCGATAGCGCTGGCAATTACTTTGGTTGCGACGGTTTATCAGTATCGCAATGGTTTTCTGTATTATCTGGGATTTAAAACCGATAAGGTGGCTGGAACGCTAAGTGCCGAGGAACGTAAAATAGCCGATGTCCGTATTTTTGAAATTCTAAGTCGGCATGATACCAAACTCGTCGGTTTTGATGTGTCGGAATATCAGGATAAAATCGATTGGGAGGCGATCGATAAAATGGAAGGGGAGTTTCCGCTTAGTTTTGTCTTTATTCGTTCGACTGCCGGGAAAGACTATGTGGATGGCCGATTTGACGAAAACTGGAAGGCGGCCAAGAAGCATCATTTTGTTCGTGGCGCATACCATTACTACCGACCTAATGAAAATTCGCTGGAACAGGCAGAGTTGTTTATCAAAACGGTAAAATTGCAGAAAGGTGATTTTCCTCCGGTTTTGGATATCGAAAAACTTCCTGAAGGTCAGTCGATGGATAGTCTGAAAGTAGGTTTAAAGCGTTGGCTTAAACGAGTGGAACGTCATTATAAGGTAAAACCGATTATCTATTCGGGCGAGAGTTATTATAAGGATTTTTTAAAAGACGAGTTTAAAGGCTACCAATTCTGGATTGCGAATTATAACTTTTTTGTCGAAAATATAAAAGACGAATGGCTGTTGTGGCAATTTACAGAACAAGCCGAAGTTAGTGGTATAAAAGGCCTGGTGGATATCAATGTTTTTAATGGAAATGGCGAAGATCTCCGGGCGATTACGATAAAAAAATAAGGGTTATCATTTGATAACCCTTATTTTTTTATTTAAAATTCTAATTTCTTACGGCGTAACTCGAAGTTTTGTCCGAGGTATACTTTACGTACCATTTCGTCTTCGGCCAATTCTTCCGGAACACCGGCTTTTAGAATACCTCCTTCAAACATCAGATAGGTTTTGTCGGTAATTGCAAGGGTTTCCTGTACGTTGTGGTCGGTAATCAAAATTCCGATATTTTTATTTTTTAACTGTGCTACAATACGCTGAATGTCTTCTACCGCTACCGGATCGACACCGGCAAATGGCTCATCCAATAAGATAAATTTCGGATCGGTTGCCAAAGCACGTGCGATTTCGGTACGACGTCGTTCCCCTCCGGAAAGTAAGTCGCCACGGTTGGTGCGGATATGTTGTAAGCTGAACTCATCGATTAGTGATTCCATTTTGGCTTCCTGCTCCTGTTTGGATAACTTGGTTAGTTGCAGTACGCTCATAATGTTGTCTTCGATGCTTAACTTTCTGAAAACAGAAGCTTCCTGCGCCAAGTAACCAATACCGTTTTGTGCCCGTTTGTACATCGGGAAGTCGGTAATGTTCATGTCGTCCAGGTAAATGTTTCCGCTGTTTGGTTTTACCAGTCCTACAATCATGTAGAAAGAAGTGGTTTTTCCGGCACCGTTCGGACCTAATAATCCTACGATTTCCCCTTGGTTCACTTCTACGGAAATGCCCTTTACAACGCTTCTTTTCTTGTAGGTTTTAATTAGGTTTTCAGCTCTTAATTTCATTCTTATAGTCGTATAAAATTGCGTGAGGTCGTGTATTATGCCTTATAAACGCCTTGCAAATAAACAAATAAAGGCGTAAATGCGGAATAAATTAACAATTAATTATTTTCTAAAGCTTCCCAGAATTCGTAAGCACGTCGCAAATGTGGAATAACAATCGTTCCGCCAACTAATGTGGCGATTCCCATGGCTTCCATCATTTCCTCGCGGGTGATTCCGTTTTTGTATGCCGTTTCCAGGTGGTATTTGATACAGTCGTCGCAACGCAATACAGCCGATGCAACCAATCCTAGTAATTCTTTGGTCTTCACATCCAAAGCACCTTCCATATAAGCATTGGTGTCCAGATTAAAGATACGTTTGATGATCTTATTGTTGTCGTTTAACAACTTCTCGTTCATTTTAGAACGGTAATCGTTGAATTCCTGTACTAAATCGGCCATGGTTATGTGTTTTTCAGTTCTTCTTTCTTAGTTACAAATTTGGAGATAAAGATGCTCAGTTCGTATAGGATAACCAATGGTATGGTTACGATAATCTGACTGATGACGTCCGGTGGTGTTACAATAGCCGCGATGATCAAAATAACAACGTAGGCGTATTTCCGGTAGGTTCTTAAAAAGTTTGGGGTCACAATACCCAATCGGGACAGGAAATAAATTACAATCGGTAATTCGAAAACCAATCCGGTCGATAGGGATGTGGATTTTACCAGTCCGATATAGGATTGGATGTCGATCGAGTTGACTACGAATTTACTGATGGTCAGGTTGGCCAGAAAGTTAATCGACAGAGGAGTGATCACAAAATAACCAAACATCACCCCGAGGAAAAAGAGCAGTGACGATACAAAAATAAAGTATCGGGCGTTGCGTTTTTCTTTTTCGTATAAGGCCGGGCTGATAAATTTCCATAGCTCCCATAAAATAAACGGGAAAGCCAGGATAAATCCAACGGTTATCGAAGTCCAGATTAACATCGCAAACTGACCTTCCATCGTACGGTTTTGTAATTCGAACGGAAGTTCCGTCAAACAAAAACTTTTGTCCAAATCGTATTTCTGAGCCAATTCACAGAAAAAACGGTAGGTTACAAAATTACCGTCTTTCGGACCAAATATAACCGAGTCGAAAATAAAATCACTGTAATAATACGCTACGCATCCTCCTACTAGTATGGCAATTGTGCTTCGTATCAGGAGCCAACGGAGTTCTTCCAGATGATCCAGAAACGACATCTCTTTCATGCTTTTTTTCTTTCCCATTAGATAATGCCCTCTTTTAAAATGTCGTGAATATGAATGATACCGATATAGTCTCCTTCGTTAGCCACGACCAGCTGCGTGATGGAGTTGTTTTCCATGATGTTGAACGCGTCAACAACCATATCGGTAGGTTTGACCATTTTTGGATTTTGGGTCATAATATCTTTGGCGGTCAGATCACCAAAAGAGTCTCTGTTGTTTAACATACGTCGGATGTCACCGTCGGTAATGATGCCAATGATTTTGCCGTTTTCGACTACCGCGGTTACGCCCAGTCGTTTTTCGGAAATTTCCATAATCACGGTTTTGATGCTCGCATCCGGGCTAACCACCGGTTTGTGGGTTGCATCCAGCATATCACTTACGCGTAGGAGTAATTTTTTACCCAAAGCACCACCGGGATGGTATTTGGCAAAATCCTCGCTTTTAAAATTGCGAAGTTCCATCAAACACACGGCCAGAGCATCGCCCAAAACAAGTTGCGCGGTCGTACTGTTGGTGGGAGCCAGGTTGTTCGGACAGGCTTCGGCTTCCACATAAGCATTTAAAACGTAATCGGATTCTTTGGCTAAGAATGACGACTTGCTGGCGGTCATTCCGATCAATGGATTGCCAAAGCGTTTTAACAGCGGAACCAGAACTTTTATTTCCGGGCTGTTTCCGCTTTTGGAAATGCAAATCACCACATCGCCGGGTTGTACCATTCCCAAATCGCCATGTATCGCCTCGGCGGCGTGTAAAAACAGCGACGGGGTGCCGGTTGAATTCAGTGTGGCTACTATTTTGGTGGCGATAATCGCGCTTTTTCCGATGCCGGTTACTACCAGACGTCCGGTGCTGTTGTAGATCAGGTTTACGGCTTTTGCAAAATCGTCATCCAGGTAGTTGATCAGATTTGCAATGCTCTCACTTTCAGATTGTATGGTTTTTCTGGCTGTAGCCAAAATGCTTTCGATAGTGCTCAAATCAGAAGTTTTATAAAATTTGTGTGTATGAAAGATTTTTGTATCTTTATATTCTGCAAATTTATGTAAAATACTGTATAATAAATAATGAAACTAACCGAAATTGACTTACACAAAGAGTTAAAAAAGTATTTTGGTTTTAACCAATTCAAAGGTTTACAGGAGGACGTTGTTCGAAGTATTATTACAGGTAATAACACTTTTGTTATCATGCCTACCGGTGGTGGAAAATCCCTATGTTACCAGTTGCCGGCATTGGTGTTAGAAGGAACTGCAATCGTCGTATCGCCGTTGATTGCCTTAATGAAGAATCAAGTCGATGCCATTCGAAGCTTGTCCTCAGAAGCAGGTGTCGCGCACGTGTTGAATTCTTCACTGACAAAAACAGAAATTAATCAGGTAAAAAAAGACATTACTTCCGGATTGACGAAGCTGCTGTATGTGGCCCCCGAATCGTTAACCAAAGAAGAATATGTCCACTTTTTACGGGAAGTGCCCCTGTCGTTTGTGGCGATTGATGAAGCGCACTGTATTTCCGAATGGGGACATGATTTCCGACCGGAATACCGCAATCTTCGCAATATCATCAAGCAACTGGGGGATGTGCCGGTTATCGGACTAACCGCTACGGCAACCCCTAAAGTTCAGGAGGATATTCTAAAAAACCTGGATATGGCTGATGCCAATACTTTTAAAGCGTCTTTTAACCGTCCGAACCTGTTCTATGAAGTGCGAACCAAAACGAAAAATGTCGAATCCGATATCATTCGTTTTATCAAGCAACATAAAGGGAAATCAGGGGTTATCTATTGTCTTAGCCGTAAAAAGGTTGAGGAAATTGCTCAGGTATTACAGGTGAACGGTGTTAGTGCCGTGCCGTATCACGCCGGACTGGATGCGAAAACCAGAGCCAAGCATCAGGATATGTTTCTGATGGAGGACGTGGAAGTGGTGGTGGCAACCATTGCTTTCGGTATGGGAATCGACAAGCCGGATGTGCGTTATGTGATCCATCACGACATTCCGAAATCGCTCGAGAGTTACTATCAGGAAACCGGTAGAGCCGGACGCGATGGTGGCGAAGGGCATTGTGTGGCGTACTACTCGTATAAAGATATCGAGAAACTCGAAAAATTCATGTCGGGGAAACCGGTAGCCGAACAGGAAATTGGTTTTGCCTTGCTACAGGAAGTCGTGGCCTACGCGGAAACGTCGATGTCACGTCGTAAATTCCTGTTGCATTATTTCGGAGAAGAATTCGACGAGGTAAACGGAGAAGGTGCCGACATGGATGATAATGTGCGCAATCCGAAAAAGAAAATCGAAGCACAGGATCAGGTGGTGACATTGTTGGAAACCGTTCGCGATACAAAACAGTTATACAAATCCAAAGAAATTATATTTACGCTGATCGGTAAGATCAATGCGACAATCAAAGCACATAAAACCGATACGCAATCGTTTTTCGGAAAAGGAAAAGATTTTGATGAAAAATACTGGATGGCACTGATCCGTCAGGTTTTGGTCGACGGTCTTTTGTTGAAAGATATTGAGACCTACGGTGTGTTAAAACTGACATCAAAAGGAGAAGGTTTTATTAAAAATCCAAATTCGTTTTTGATGTCGGAAGACCATGAATATAGTGAGTCGGACGATGAAGCTGTAGTAACCGCTTCCAAATCTTCAGGAACTGCTGACGAGGCTCTGATGGGAATGCTGAAAGACCTGCGTAAAAAAGTGGCTAAGAAAATTGGAGTGCCACCATTTGTGGTGTTTCAGGATCCTTCACTGGAAGATATGTCGTTAAAGTATCCCATTAATCTGGAAGAGCTGGGTAATGTTCATGGTGTTGGAGAAGGCAAAGCGAAAAAATACGGAAAAGAGTTTGTAGAGCTGATCGCCCGCTATGTGGAGGATAATGATATTGTTCGTCCGGATGATTTGGTGGTGAAATCTACAGGAGCCAATTCGGCCTTAAAACTGTATATCATTCAGAATATTGACCGGAAATTATCATTGAACGATATCGCGGCATCAAAAGGACTGGATATGGATGCGCTGTTAAAAGAGATGGAGCAGATCGTATATTCCGGTACCAAATTGAATATCAAATATTGGATTGATGACATTTTAGATGATGATCAACAAGAAGAGATTCACGATTATTTTATGGAATCCGAATCGGATAATATTAAGGATGCCTTAAAGGAATTCGACGGGGATTACGATACCGAAGAGTTACGACTAATGCGAATTAAGTTTATCAGCGAGGTAGCCAATTAAAAAAGAAAACACCTGACAGGTTTCCAAAACCTGTCAGGTGTTTTTTTTTATTTGGAATACAATTCGCCGCGGTGGGGTTTGAGTGCGTCGCGAACCGGGATCATATGTTCGTCGGTTACGACCATATAGGCTATGGCATACATCTCATTAAAAATTTCAAATCCGGTGATGGATAATGGTAATTTTTCCATCGCGATATATTCTTTTAAATGAATCTCGTGGTGTTCGGCGGTTTTGGCCGAAGCTGGTCCGCGAAAATCCCAAATCAGTTTTATTTGTCTGGACATTGTTTCTTATATTTAAACAACAAAATTACAAAGGATAATTCAGCTGTAAAACCGAAAAATGGATCGGGTGGAATCATTTCTGTCGCAAATCACTATTTTTGCAATCTGATTTAAAATCAAATCCATAAAATGCCAAGAGAATTACAAATACAGGTTGCTCCGGATGTAGCCGCAGATCAGGAATTATTGCAGCAATATATTGCCAGGTTAGTGCAGAGCAATGTTTCGGATATTCAACATGTTTCGATACTGAAACGTTCTATCGATGCGCGCCAGCGTTCGGTAAAAATCAACCTGAAAGTAGCGGTGTATTTTACGGATGAAAAATTTACGGAAATCAAAATCGATTTGCCGGATTATAAAAATGTAACCAATGCCCAGGAGGTGATTGTGATTGGTGCAGGTCCGGCGGGACTTTTTGCCGCCTTGCAATTAATCGAACTGGGTTTGTGTCCGGTTCTTATCGAAAGAGGAAAAGATGTTCGCGGTCGACGCAGGGATTTAAAAGCGATCAATCGGGATCATGTGGTTGATGAAGATTCCAATTATTGCTTTGGAGAAGGTGGCGCTGGAACCTATTCCGATGGGAAATTGTATACCCGTTCGAAAAAAAGAGGGGATGTAAATCGTATTCTCGAATTGTTGGTGGCCTATGGAGCCTCACCAGATATCCTGGTCGAAGCGCATCCGCATATCGGGACTAATAAATTGCCGAAAATTATTCAGGATATCCGGGAAAAGATTATCGAATGTGGAGGAAAGGTGTTGTTTGAAACCCGGGTAACGGATATACTGGTTAAAAATAATGAAGTATACGGTGTGGAAATTCATACCGGAGAACAATTATTGGCACAAAAAGTAATATTGGCGACAGGGCATTCGGCTCGTGATATTTTTGAATTACTGGATCGGAAAAAAATACTGATTGAAGCCAAGCCATTTGCGTTGGGTGTTCGTGCGGAACATCCGCAATCGTTGATTGACAGTATCCAGTATTCCTGCGATTTTAGAGGGGCGTTTTTGCCGCCGGCTCCGTATTCGATCGTAAAGCAGGTAAATGGCCGTGGAATGTACTCCTTTTGTATGTGTCCGGGTGGTGTTATCGCGCCTTGCGCTACCAGTCCGGGGGAAGTGGTCACCAATGGATGGTCGCCTTCGAAAAGGGATCAGGAAACGGCAAATTCCGGTATTGTCGTCGAATTAAAGCTGGAAGATTTTAAGCCGTTTGCCAAATTCGGTGCGCTGGCGGGAATGGAATTTCAAAAGGCAATCGAACAGAAAGCCTGGCATTTGGCTGGTGAAACCCAAAAAGTGCCGGCACAACGTATGGTGGACTTTACACAACATAAAGTGTCGACATCCATTCCAAAAACATCCTATGTCCCGGGAACGACTTCCGTAGAATTGGGGCAAGTATTTCCGGGGTTTTTAACGCAGATTATGCGCGAAGGTTTTGTCGATTTTGGAAAATCAATGAAAGGCTATCTGACCAATGAGGCGATTTTACACGCACC
This sequence comes from Bacteroidota bacterium, assembly GCA_023446155.1. GTDB lineage: Bacteria > Bacteroidota > Bacteroidia > Flavobacteriales > Flavobacteriaceae > Flavobacterium. Next base: position 51,441 of record JAEXIT010000020.1, on the reverse strand, counting down.
GGAAAGTCGGACGTCTTCACCGGTTCGTATTCCCCGCGATCACGAAAGTCTGGAGCATTTGCAAATCAAAGGACTCTATCCTTGTGGTGAAGGCGCTGGATATGCCGGCGGAATTATTTCTGCTGCTATCGATGGTGAAAAATGCGCCCTAAAAGCAGCAGAAAGTATAACGCGATAAGTATTACTGATTCTTAATCCACTGTACGGCTTTCGGAACGACCTGGTCGGGTGAAGTTTCCTGATCGGGAGTAATCGCTTGCTTGTAAGCTGTTTTGTTGCGATCGGCAAAATAGCTTGTCGTGATCGAAATCGTGGCACCATCCGAAAGAATGTACGTCTCGTTAAGGGAGGAAGCGCCATAGGTTTTGGTTCCGAAACTTTTTGTTTTTGGTCGTCCTTTAAAAGCAACGGCAATCGCTTCGCCCGAATTACGGGTGTTAGCATCGGTTAAAATAGCAACAGGAGGTTTGCTGTGCTTTACTTTGTAAAACTCATGGAGGTCCTCCACAAGTGTACTGCCGTAAAATATTTTTCCGTTTTCACTAATCCACGGTTCTTCATTCGTGTCGTTTATAAAATAACCAATGGTTCCATTGCCGAGTATAGGTGCAATTGCAGCCAGCATCGGACTGATTGCTCCGCTGTTATTTCCTCTTAAATCTATAATCCAGCCTTTTGTAGGCTGTTTGTCTTGTTCGATGATTTGCTGAATCACCTGTTGGCGGTACATTTCGATCTCATCTTCATCTTTTGGGCAATTACCCAAATGCAGGTAACCAATATTCTTTGGGATGATGTCTGAAGGTAGCTTCGGAATAGTGTCATTGTGGATGTCTTCCGGCTGTGGTGCATTAAAAGCACTATGACGGTCTTTTAATAATTGCAGGGCATAGCCAACCGAAGCGTGGGTTTCCTGTAAAGTTGCTGCTTTTCCGGCATGTGCCAGCACATCGGCTCTGAATTTAGTCCAGTCGATATGTTTCCGATTGACCGATTTGGTTTCCAGAAGGGTGATCACCTCGTTCAGGTAGGTCTTTGCTTCCGGAGCAATGTGTTGTTCTTTCTTCTGACAACCGGAAAATAATGTTGCGAAAAGTGCTAAAATAAATAACGATCTCATAACCGAATTTTAAGTACCGGTAAAGATACTATAACTACTATGGGGAATAACAGGCTTTAACGCTTTATTCAGATTCTTGTTGGGACTTATCAATGGGGTGGTGTAACGGGCGTTCCATTTGAACCAGGTCAAAACCGACATCCCAGTAATCTTTTACAATGGCTTTGGTTTCGAAACCAAACTTCTGATAAAAGGGATAAACCAGTTGTGAGGTTCGTACGGATATTAGCTCGATTCCATCGATCGACTGGATTTGTTGAATTCGAAATCGGGTTAATGCCGATCCCAATCCTTTGCCCTGACTTTCGGGATGAAAAAGATCCCAGGATATCTTCGCCGTTTTGCGATCTTCAGTGAGGTTAAATCCGCCGGAACCCAATACGATACCATCAACTTCCACCACAAAATAATATTCCAGATGCCGATCCAGATATTCCTCAAAATCGGCCTCCTCGCTAGGGGCAAAATAATCGGGGATGTTTCGCTTTAAAAGCGCTGTAAGTTGCGGTTTGTCGCTATCCTGATAAGGTCGGATTTGGATATTCATTTGTTTTTAAGTTTGATGTTGTGTGGTGAAGGTACTAAAAATACAAATTGGATTGTCAGAAAATAAGGTCGTTTTTTTGATGTCGGCAGTAGTGATTGAAAGCGGGATAAACCGTTTCTTTTTTGTATTTTTGGCAGGTAATCCGTAGCTATGACAGAAGAGAAAGTAATATTAGTAAACGAAAAAGACGAACCCATAGGATTAATGGCGAAGATGGAGGCGCACGAAAAAGCGTTGCTGCACCGTGCCTTTTCAGTTTTTGTGCTGAATGATAAAAACGAAATCATGTTACAGCAAAGAGCACACCATAAATACCATTCGCCCTTATTGTGGACCAATACCTGTTGTAGTCATCAACGAGAAGGGGAAAGTAATATTGAGGCGGGATCACGTCGATTGCAGGAGGAAATGGGGTTTACAACCGAGTTAAAAGAACTTTTCTCGTTTATTTATATCGCACCTTTTGATAACGGATTAACCGAGCACGAGCTGGATCACGTGATGATCGGATATTATAATGAGGTGCCGCAAATTAATCCGGACGAAGTAGAAAGCTGGAAATGGATGACCATTGAGGCGGTTAAGGAGGATATGGAATTACATCCGGAGCTTTATACGGTTTGGTTTAAAATCATCTTCGATAAGTTTTATCATTATCTGGAAGCACATAAAGTTTAAAATAACATGAGAGTAACTGTTAGCCGTAAAGCCCATTTTAATGCTGCCCACCGATTGTATCGCAAAGACTGGACTTTCGAAAAAAATCAGGCTGTTTTCGGAAAATGCAATAATCCCAATTACCACGGGCATAACTACGAACTTATTGTAAGTGTTACCGGCGAAATCGATCCGGAAACGGGATATGTTATGGATCTTGGCGAATTGGCTGCTATTATTCAACGTGAAGTGGAAGATCGGTTGGATCATAAAAACCTGAATCTTGATGTGCCGGAATTTGAAAGCCTGAATCCTACGGCCGAACATATCGCGGTAGTAATATGGGATAAGCTTCGAAAAGAAATAGCAATCGATAAAGATCTGGAAGTGGTGCTCTATGAAACACCTCGAAATTTTGTAACTTATAAAGGAAAATAAGATGGGAGTAAAAGTAGGCGACCGTATTCCGGAGTTTGAAGCGACAGATGCTAATGGCGTTGTTTTTTCAATGCATTCCCTTTTGGGGACAAAACCACTGGTAATCTATTTTTATCCCAAAGACGATACGCCGGGTTGTACCAAAGAAGCCTGTGCTTTTCGGGATAGTTACGAAGATTTTTCTGATTTGGGAGCCGAAATAATCGGGATAAGCGGCGATAGTAGCACTTCTCATGCGAAGTTTGCCAGTCGGTATAAGCTTCCGTTTGTTTTGTTGGCCGACAAAGGAAATGCAATTCGAAAACTGTTTGGGGTTCCGACGAATTTGTTGGGATTGTTACCGGGAAGGGTCACGTATATTGTAGATCGCGCGGGGATTGTACGCCTGGTGTTTAATAGTATGAATGCAAGTCAGCACATGCCTAAAGCGCTGGAAGCAATCCGATCGATGGAATAATTTTTAACGCAACTAATAAATATTAGTATTGGGGAATTACAAAACTTTTTTGCATTTTTGCTAATCTAATAGAATGAATAGATTTATGGCAATAGATTGGTATCCATTATTATTTACCCCCATTTTAAAAGACAGAATTTGGGGAGGTACCAAATTATCGTCCTTACTTCATAAAGACATCCAATCGCAAACTACAGGCGAAAGTTGGGAAATCTCTACTGTTCCCGGTGATATTAGTGTTGTCGGAAATGGAAAACTGGCCGGAAAAACCCTGGAAGAACTTCTGGATATGGATCCGGAGGCTTTGTTGGGAAAAGCGGTTTTTTCCAGGTTTGGAACAGCTTTTCCGTTGTTGTTTAAGTTTTTGGATGCCAAAGAAGATTTGTCGATTCAGTTACATCCCAATGATGAGCTGGCGCGTATCCGTCACAATTCGTATGGAAAAACTGAAATGTGGTATGTGATGCAAGCCGATCCGGATTCGCGGATTATCGTGGGCTTTGAAGACGAGGCTTCACCCGAAGAATATTTGCACCATCTGGAACACAAAACACTCACCAGAATACTTAAAGAGGTCAAAGTAGCTCCCGGAGATGTTTTTTTTCTGAAAACAGGAACCATTCATGCGATTGGTGCCGGAATCGTTATCGCCGAAATTCAGCAAACTTCCGATATAACTTATAGAGTATACGACTGGGATCGTGTAGATGCCGATGGGAAGTCGCGGGAATTGCATATTGATCTGGCTCTGGAGGCAATCGATTATACCGTATCAGATGCTAAACGGGAATACTCCAAAATAGTAAATACGGCCAATCCGGTAATCGACTGCCCGTATTTTACAACTCGTTTTATTCCGTTGGAAGGAGAGCTGACACTTCAAAAAACAGCCGATTCCTTTACGGTTCTGGTTTGTACCGAAGGTGCTTTTTCCATCCGAACCAATGGAGTGGAAACTGCCTTTCAAAAAGGCGATACAGTGCTGATTCCGGCGGTACTAACCGATTTCCAGCTTCGTGGATCCGCTTCATTGTTAGAAATATTCATTTCTTAATATGTAATCAAAAGAATAGTTGTAATTTTGCCATCGAAATTTTAAACATTAGAAAAATGGCAAGCGTTAGAAATTTAAAAAAAGACATCAATTACGTTTTAGGTGATATTATCGAAGCAGTTTACATTTGGGAGATGACGACCACTGGAAAACCGACTGAAACTTCAGATGCTTTGGTAACGGAAGCGATCGCAACATTCGATAATTTGGTTACTAAAGTGAACCAAAAAAATGTTGAAAATAAAAAAGCGCATTTTAAGCAAATTAATAAAGAATTAGAAGAGGCTGCAAATCAGTTGGTTGATAAAGTTAACGCGCTGTAGTCTAAAAAATCAATAAAAAGTGCTCAAAAAATATTTGGAAGTTTCAAAAACAGCCTTATATTTGCAACCGAATTGAGACGCCGGTGTAGCTCAGCTGGCTAGAGCAGCTGATTTGTAATCAGCAGGTCGTGGGTTCGAGTCCCTCCATCGGCTCAATTTTTTTGCCACATTTGTGGTTTTATTGAAAAACAAAATACAGCCTGTTTTTTAAGAACTGTATTTAAAACTGATTTGAGACGCCGGTGTAGCTCAGCTGGCTAGAGCAGCTGATTTGTAATCAGCAGGTCGTGGGTTCGAGTCCCTCCATCGGCTCAATCATCTATCTTTAAGCCACTTGAAGAAAGTGGTTTTTTTATTTTATAAAGGTTCAAAAAGGGACTGCCGAATGGGTAGTCCCTTTTGCTTTTTAGGGCAGTCAGCAAAAGATAAAATACGATCGACGACCGTTACTTTATAACTGCTCAATAAACCGAAATTGGCTACTACTAAAAGTCTTATTGTAGTCCTTGCATTACCTTTTTATTCCTTTTGCATTTTATTAATTTTATAATATTCAGGATTTGAAAAATAAAATGCAGTAATGTGCTTTTTAGTTAGCCATCATTAAATCCCCCTCTTTTTATGACTTTCCCGGCTCCGTGGTTATTTATAATTCTGAAAAGCGGGCAGATGATATGAAAATGTAGTTTTTGTATCCCTTTACCTTTATGTCGATTTAACAGATGAACATCAATATCGATTTTATACAGGATCATACTGTGTGTATTTATTTGTGTGATAGGTGGATTAAATAACTGTTGTACAATGTTCGATTTGGTTGTTATCGGTAAGCTCAATTCCGATTACTTTTTTAGCGTATAAAATTAAAATAGTATAAAAATGAAAAAACAACAGATTAGACTAAAGATTTTAGTGATCGCTTTTGCGTTACTACTGTTTTCAAATGCTAAGGCGCAATTTAATGCCAGGTCCAGCGGATCATACGACATTTGGGTGAATGAACCGGGTTGGTCATGGACTATTGATGATGCTAATAATTCTCCAAATAGAGAAGGTTTTAGATGGTGGCAACATGGAGGTGACAATTTTGGACAATTATTGATGCAGTTGAGAGAAATTTCGCAAAATAATATTTATAGTAAATCGCTTGAAATACCAACTTCAGGCCAAAATGCTATGTTTTCTCTTTCGGCCAACGATCAAAGAGCAACTTATACAACCGAGGGCATTTTTCCGTTTCTTTTCTTGACTGCTGGCGATGCCCGATCTTCTATATTTTATGGGAAAAATAATTTTTTAAATTTTTCAATTAACCCTAAGTCTCCATTAAATTCGTCAACTTATTCCTATTCGGAAGGATTTCGTTTTTTGAGTTCCGAAGGTGCGGATATTACGGCTAATCCAGGTTCATATGGAAAGGAATTAATGCGGATTCAAAAAAATGGAAATGTTGGAATAGGAACTTCAAATCCGAATTCGGCCCTTCATGTTCGAGGGGATTTTTTGGTACAATCTTTATTTCCGAAATATGACAATACATGGGATAACTTTCGTATTCATGTTAGTGGCTCCGATACAAAATTAATCAGTAACGGTGATGAAGAAGGAATGTTTTTAGAGTCAAAAACAGGAAATAAAATAACGATTGGTGATGGGAATGATACACTTCTTTTTAACGGTCATAAAGTGGTGTTAGATTGTAATGCTGTTGAACTAACACAAGTGTCTTTAAATACGAATAAACAGGTTGAAAATGCTGCTTTGACCGTTGCTGGAGCGGCTTATATCGGTCCAAAAGCAGAGTTAGCGGCTGATGGATCATTATCTAAATTTAATTCGAAATATTTATCTAACTATAATCTTTGGGTGGAAACAGGTGTTTGTTCGGAAGATTTTGCATTTGCTAATGTTAAGACATGGCGTGATGATGTTTTTAAATCCGATTACAAACTGATGCCTTTGGAAGAAGTAAAAAACTATATCGATCAAAACAAACATTTACCAGAGGTTCCTTCCGAAAAAAATATAAAAGAAAATGGCTATACAGCGCATCAAATGAATATGATTTTGATGCAGAAAATAGAAGAGCTTACCTTGTATACCATTTCTTTAAACGAAGAGATAAAAAAACTAAAAGAAGAATGTACTACTATTAAAAATAAACCGTGAGAAATTATCAAATATTGATATTGGTATTGTTTTTAAAAACGGCATTCTTTTTTTTACAAGGTGCTCCCCGGACTAAAGGGTTTACCTGTGGAGTTCCGATTTGTACTACCCATGTAGATCCTTATACCAATAAGAGATGGGAATTAAAAACAGGTAAAGAAGATTCAATTCCATCGCAGGAAAATCCTGTTAATTTAATTGATTGTTATGATGCGGGAAGAATGGTTGCCAGTAATCTAATTTCAGAGGTTAAAAATACTGGTAATAGGAATCATCGCTATGAAATGGAAAGTAATCGCCTGGATAGCAATTATAACATTGCCAATCGAAAATCGGTTAAGAAGAACCATGGTGATTTAAAACTTTTGAACGATAAGGAAGCGCATAAAAGTTTGTCAGAGTGTATGAGCGTTTATAAAGGCAAAAAAATTAAGGTAACAGGAGAACAGGTTTTTTATTCGTTAAACCCAAAAACGAACCTTAATGTCTCTCAAAAGGATATGGTTATTCTTGATTATAGTAGTCTAATGGGGTTAAATGCCGATCTGTCCGGGGGAATTAAAGGAACAATTGATAAACCAGGAGGGCGAATCAGTGTTGAAGTTTTTGGATATGACGATAACGAGGTTGATGGATTTCAGAAATTGATTTCAATGGGGAATTCTGGTAGAGCGAAGTTGGTCTATGGCGCTTATAGCGATATTACGAATGTTAATGCGTATGTTGAAAAAACGACAAATGTTCCTTACGCATTTGCGATAGATAGAAATGGTAATTTTCGTAGATTGGGAGAAACAAGGTCTAATAATGTAAAATTACTGGGGGCAAATTCAAAAAGTGGCTGGTTTGATGCAGATTGTGATTTTACCTTGGAAAAAGCGTTGAGGTGGCTTGAGTGGAAATTAGAGCGTATTTTTTATAATGATATCCCGGATAAATGTCAAGATGTTGTAACGAAAATACGGTCGGGAAAACAACCTGTACTGGTAAAGGTACGTATTAAAGATGCCACTTTATATGATGTGAAAATACCTGGAGTTACAACTAATGTCATAGAGAAATTTAATACGATTACGGGAGATCTTGGAGAATATAAAATTGTAAAAAAATTAAAAGTTACCTTTTTAGAATCGTCTCATGAATTCAGAAAAGTTACTTTTTATGAAGAATTAGTGGAAAAAGCTATAGCTGAGGTAAATAGATATTATACGGCAAAAACGGGGCGTGTAAAAAATCCTGAAATTACGGCAGAAATTGGTGCGCCAAGAATTTTATTTAAAGACATCGATTTAATTGTAAAAAAAGGAAGTAGAGAAAATTATAATTTGGAATCAGCTTCCGAATTCGATAAATTACTAAAAGAAACAGGTGTACTGGACAATGATGATAAAACAATTCCGCTACTATTTGTGCATACGGTATCCGCATCCGGTTCCGGAAGTTCCCCGGGAAATCTCATTCGAGGCTGTACCTATAGCCATGGAAGAAGGATTAACGACGAACATTTCTGTTTGTTTTCGTACAACAATATACTTAATGCTAATCCTAATGAGGTTGGAAGTATGGGATCTACTATCGCTCACGAATTAGGACACTATTTCGGTCTAAAGCACACCTTTTTAGGGGGGTGTTCCCAAGCCAATGGAGGCGATACAATTTCTGATACACCACCGGCCGAAGGAACATATTGGTATGTAACAAATTCGAATCATTCCATAAACAAACCATGCGAAAATGCCCCCAGATCATGTAGTGGTATAAGAAGACAAATTGAAAACCTTATGGATTATGGACCTTGCAGATGGTTATTTACCAAAGAACAAACAAAAAAAATGATGGATAAAATAAATACTAAGTTGAGTTTATTCAATATCCTTACAGTTTATGAAGCAAGTGTCGATCCAGATAGAATAAACATTGTGGTGAATGATGAAAGACCAGATCAGAACCCTGAAAGAGGTACAAAAAACGGTGAGTTCTCCATCAGAATGTTATATTCGAATGCTCAAATTGAAGATTACAGTTTAGAAGTCATTACCGATAAACCGGAAAGAGCAACGGTTCATATATTTGATGTTTATGGAAACCGGGTGTATGAAGTACAGATTTCAGTAAAAAAAGGATTGAATCTTGTTTCGATACCTTTTCGTTGCTGTAATGGAAGCGGAGTGTATTTGTTAACCTATAGTAGCGACGAAGGTAGAGTGGAAAAACTAAAGTTTGTGCGCGCTCAATAAATATCAAGTGCCTTAAAAAAAACAAAAAATATAAACGGATCCAATTGGATTCGGGATCGGCAAAACAAGGTTGTAAAGATTAAAAAAGCGGCTTATCACTAAGCCGCTTTTGTGTTTTATTTGGAAGGAGTTGTTTCCTGTTGTTTGCGTTTGCTGATAAATTCCTGCAGCAATTTCCCGTAATGGGAATGCGATACTTCCGGAGATAACGATTTCTGAATCGTATCCAGGTATTTGATATTGGCATCGTAAATATCAGTTAGGGCAATATAAGGAGCTACATCGTATTTGGCATTGTTTACAGCAAAATTAACCGCACTCAGATAACGGCGGATTACCAGTTTGTCACTGCGGTCTGTAAGACTGTCCTGCATTTTTGTATCTCGCATCTTTTGTGCGAATAAAATCATACTCAACGCCTGGTTTTCCTCGTCTGTATAGCGCGATTTTATTTTTTTGTAGTCTTCATATAGGTCGTTGTTTTTTGAGCCGGTAATCTTCGCTTTTGCGTAAAACTCCTTTAAATCGGTTTTGATCGTCATGTTTCCCGGTTCTGCAAAAAACATCAGACTGTTGTCCTGAGAATTTGTGATCCCACGGTCTAAAAACAGATAATACATTTCTGGATGATCAATTTTTATAGTGCTTTCAAAATTGGAATTCCCTTTAATCGTGAAACTGTCGATTGTAACAAATGACGTGTCTACTATTTTTTTTAGATAGAGCTTACCTTGTTTTAGTCCGTCTACCGTTCCTGTAAGGTGAAGGCTGTTGCCTGTTTCGGTTTCTTTTTTACAGGCTGTAGCAAGTAAAAGGACAGTATATAAGGTTATCAGTGTTTTTTTCATTATAAAAGCGATTTTTAAAGAGTTGCAAAGTAAAGAAAAAATTACTCAGTTACTAGGGATGTGATACAAATAGTGCTTTTCGCATGGGCGTATAAAAAAACCTGTTGGTTAGAACAGGTTTTTTGATGATAGTTATATTTTGATTATCCTTTTAACCAGGCTTCTTTTAGCTTGGCTTTGGAAGTGTCAACAAAGTGTAATCCTTCTACATCTTCCAGGCTAAGTGTTACTTTTCCTTTTAAGGTTTGTTCCTTGTTGTTGCGTTTGATTTGCATCGTGATCGGATCGTTTTCTTTCCATCCCATACTCGACATGATCATTTCGTAGATGTTATCAAGGTTATACGCCGTTCCGTTAATGGAAAGAATGGTATCGCCATTTTTCAAACCAAGCTTTTTCATAAAAGCGTTTAGTTCGATTTCAGGAAGTACTACAATCTCTTTGGTCGCCGGATTTACCGTGATATAAGGCATTTCTCCTTTTAAGAAAGGATTGGCCGGTTTTTTAACGGCTCCTTCTTTTACGCCAACTTTGGCAAAATAAACATCATACGGAATAGGTGTGTCACCAGCTACATACTTTGTTAGGAAGGCACCCACTTCCGGGTAGGTTAAGGCAGTAATTTTAGCAAACAGTTCATCGTCGTTAAACGGTCGGCTGTTTCCGTATTCTTTAGCTAAGGCTTGCATCAAACTTAAAATGCCGCGCTGACCGTTACTGCTTTCGCGCATCTGAATGTCGATACACATCGCGATTAAAGCACCTTTTTGGTATACGTTATAATACGAATCTTTGTATTGTGCATCCAAAATATTTTTACTCATTTTGGTAAATGGCATTTTGTCGTCGAAACGTTTTGCCGTTTCGATTTTTTCCGACATTCTGCCGTAAAAATCATCCTCGGAAATCAAACCTTGATTCACCTGGAACAGGTTGGCGAAATATTCCGTTACCCCTTCGTACATCCATAAGTGCTCGGACATTTTAGGCGTGTTGTAATCGAAATACTGAATTTCGTTCGAGTGGATGCTCAATGGTGTTACAATATGGAAAAATTCATGGGAAACCACGTCTTTTAATTGTTCAACCAATTGTGCTTTCGGCATCATTTCCGGCATAACCACGGTGGTGGAAGTCGTGTGCTCTAAAGCACCGAATCCTTTGGCATCCGGTTTTTTCATATCCGAAAGGTACAACAACACACTGTATTTTTTAGTAGTGTTAAATGGACCTAAGAATTTTTTCTGCGCGCGCATCATCGTTTCCATTTCCGGAGTGATGTCTTTGGCCGTATACTTTCCGTTTGGCGAATAGACGCTGATCAGGATTTCCATTCCGTCAACCGTAAATGTGGTGTAATCGGGTTTGGAATACATGATTGGATTGTCTACCAGTTCGGCATAACGCGAAGTGGTAAAAACGTCCTGTTCGTTACTCGGATCGGTATCGGTTAGGGAAGTAGCGCCCCATAATGTTGCCGGATGCGATACGGTTACGGTATATGGAATTTCACCTTTTCCCTGAAAATAGCCTACAAATCCGTGTGTATTCAGCATAAAGTTTTCATTCGCCGCAATATTGGTTCCAGCCGGTGAAAAAATATCATGGGTGCTTTCTACATCATAGGTATCGTTTACCCAATACGTAACCTTGCTTAGGGCTTTGGCATTGGAAATCTGCCAGGAGTTGGCATCGGTTTTATTTACGGGAAGAAGATTCCCTTTGGCATCATAAGCTTTAAAGTCGTCGATAAATTTACCGTAATCGTCTTCGGAATATGTTCCCGGAATAATTTTCGGGATATGAAAGGTTGCGGTTTCCGTTGTAAACGATGGCGCCATAATGGTAACCATTACTTTGTCGTCCGTTACATTTTTCAGATCAATAGCAACTTTTACATCGTTTACTGCAACTGCCTGTGGTTGTTGAACTGTTTTACAGCTCATTACCATCGCAGCCATTGCCAATGTATAGATAAGTCTTTTCATTGTAATATTTTTAGTTGTATATAGGTGTTCGGAATTGCTTTTTTGTTACAATTTATGCTTTTTTAAGAAAAGATTTATTGCTTCAGCCAATTCCGGGGCATTGCGAACTTCCGGTTTACTATAGGAAGCCCGGTTTTCATCGTCGCCGCCGGTTATGGTTTTTAAAACATGATTCATGTTTGGAATGATTACTAGCGAAGCATCCGGTTTTGCCTTTTTTAATACTTCGGCTTCCGATTCGGTTACCTGTAAATCTTTAGTTCCGTTAAGAAGTAGTACCGGAATTTTTAATTTCTGGATTTCCTGTTGTGGTTTGTATTGCATCCATGAGGTCATATACGGTTGAACGCTTTCCCGAAACATGGAACGTAGCATCGGACTTTTTACAGTTACCGTTTCGCCTTTTTTTAGTTTTTCTAAACTGGCGATTAGTTCTTCTTTTACACCGGGAGCCTGTTTGGTGATCTGATCAACTAAGATTTCATCTATTGGTCTTCCCGGTCCGGCAATCGATATAAAGCCGTCGGCCTTGGTTTGTAAAGCTGCGATCATTCCAATTTGCGACCCTTCGCTATGACCGGCAAATACGATTTTACTATAGTTTCCGGTTTTTTTAAAATGATCAAAAACTGTTGCTGCATCGGTGATCATATCCTCAAAGCGCATGTCTTTTTCGTTAACTGTTCCGGCAATGATTTGCGCAATCACCCGTTTGTCGTAGGTGAAAACAGCCCGATGTTCCTTTGTCAGATCTTCGGCCAGGTATTTTAATGAATTGTTTTGCATGCCAATCTGATTGCCATTCCGATTGGTGGGGCCGGAACCGGCGATCAGGATGATCAATGTTGGTTTTTTGACTTCCGGAACCGGTGTGTACAAATCGCCTTTTAGTAAGGTGTCGACCTGTACTCCGGTTATTTTGAATGGGGTTTCCTGTGCGATAGTATTGATGGAAATACAAAGGAAAAAGGATGCAATTATTTTTTTGATCATGGTTCTTCGTTGTTTTGATTTTCAGATTCATAAACATCTGGAATACTTTCCAGGTTTTCCGGCATCGGATAGAGACGGTAAGAGGTAAGTTCCTGAATTTCGGATAAAGCCTGATTGTTTTTATCGGAGGTCGCAATAGTCGTTTCAAAACTTACTTTGTCATCGGAATCGATTCCCAAAAGTAGGAGTTTATCCTGAGATTTCCGAAGTGTAACATATTTAGTATTGTTTCGATGTAACGAAAAAATCGGTTGTATCCATAGTGTACCTTCTACAAGGTTCCCGTTTTTTAGGGTAGCTTCGTATTCTTGTTTACCAGTACTGTTAAAATGGCTTACTTTTCCGTGGAGTAAATCGCCCTTTTCGGTATAGCGTAGTTTTAATTGACCATTGCTGTGATAGGTTTCAATCTGGTACAGTTCCTCGAGATCACTAAGCGCGATTACTTTGCTGGAAAGCTTACCGTTTGCAAAGGTGTACTTTTCGATCGGTTCTCCATTGCGATATGATGTTTTGGAGGTTATGTTTCCGTTTTCAAATTTAATAGCTGTCCCGTTTATAGGGGTGTCATTCTCGTAAGTAACACTTGCGATTTCCGTGCCATTACTATCATAATAGTGTATGTCACCATGGATCTGACCGTCGGTATAAGGTGTTTTGCTAATGATTTTATTGTTGTGGAAATCGGTAACCAAAATTAGTACTCCTTTTTTATAAAGTGCCTTACGGACGATTTTTCCTTCCATTTGATCATAGGTTAGCTGTTCGCCTTCCTGTTCGCCATTTACGTAATTCTGAATTTCCTGACGGTAATTTTCAGTATCGAGAACAGGCACTTTTCCGGTATACGGTTTCCCGTTTTTGTAGGTTGCGGTATACATCGGTTTTCCGTTTTCGTAAAAGGTTGCGGATTTGTTAAAATCGATTTCCCTAACGATTCGGTGTTGTGTTGGAACGCCATCAAACGCCATTACCTTTTCATATACTAAGGTACCGTTCACGTATTTTTCGATCGATTGGATCAGATCGGTGTCTTCGATAAAAGTATAACGAATTCCGTTTTGTTTTGGATAATCGAATTCACCTGCCTTTATCCCTTTGGCATCATAAAAAATCCCTTTTTTTTCGAAAGAATTGACATAGGTGATTTCCGATCGCAGCTTGCCATTTTTATAGTACTCCTGTGTTCGGATAAGATCGGTTTTGTTATGAAAATTTTCCTTCATCGGAACCAGTTCCTTATCCGGAAAATAATAAACGGTTTTGAGTAATTGTCCGTTTTTGTATTCGTACATCAGTTGAATACGACCATACGTTAAGGTGTAGGCTTTTCCGGTGTACATCATATCGAAAACGCCTTTTTCGAATGGGTCGTGGTATTCCATCGTACTGAGAACATTTCCTTTTCGGTCATAATAGGTCGCATTTTTACCTTTGAATTGACGGAATAACGTTTTGTTGTCGTAGTATTCCATTTCGGCAATCATGGTACCGGCTTTATAAATGCGGGTGCTGTTTTCGAGGATTTGAGTACCGTCGATAGGATACATGGATTCACCATTGTAGGTGAGTTGCGAAGTGACCACACCCTTACTATCATGGTTTTCAGAACGGACTATTTTACCTTCTTTGTTATAATAGCTTGTTTGTAATAGTGTTCCGTCTGCCCGATGCATTCGCGACAGCATCATTTTATAGTTACTAAATTGAATTTCTTCTTCTATAATGTCCGAATTCAAACCTTCCTCCGGATTATCGAGGTAATATCCAACCTGTAGTCCCTCTTTCGCTTCCAGTACGTTGTTTTCGTCAAAAGTGGATATCAATTCCCCGATTTGGCGACCGTCTGAGGTGTAGCTTTTTACCCGACGCTCTTTGTCGGTCTCAGTCACCTTTTGTTTGATAGCCCCATTTTTAAAGTAGTTGGTTTCGTCTTGTACCTTTCCGTCTTTATATAAAGTAAGGTTTTTTATAGCATAAGGACGATAATAGTATCGAACTTCAAGACCGTCTTTAGGGAATCCGTTGATCAGTGCTACATCGCTAATGACATTTCCATCTTTATCGTATGAAACAGAGCGTACGGGAATCTGTCCTTCGAAAAAGGTTTCCTGTCCAATTTTAGGATTGCTAAGTCCAAAAATCCGTACGGATATATAATTCCCGTTTTGAGCTTCGGTGATCATACGGAAATCGTCCATTTCTATGGCAGTTTTGCCACTATATAAGGATCCGTTTTTATAGAAAGCCTCGGTTTTGGTACCATCTTTAAGGAAAAAATCGGCTTTACCCTCCGGATTACTGTCCACCAGGTTTAAAATGGAATAAAGGACTCCCTCTTCATTGTAAAATCGGGCAGGGCCAGTAAAGGAATTACTGAATTTTTTGGATGTGATTTTTTCGGATCTTTTCTTTCCGTCTTTGGAATATTCGGTTGATGTATATGTTTTGTCTTTGTTCGGACGATCAATTCTGTAATATTTTGCCGTAGCCTTTAATACCGAAGTGCCGGCCAGATCAACCCAAAGTGTATCTTGAGTCCAACCAGTTGCCGTGACAAGTAGGAGTGTTGTGATAAAAAATTTTCTCATTGATGTGAAAATATGATCGCGTGAATTTACACTTAAAAATGAAAAAGCGAAAATGTATTAGTAATCGGGAATGTGTTAGCCGTTAGTGGCATATAAAAAGGCCCGTTTAGCGGGCCTCAGTAAATTTAATCGAATTTATTTTTAAAGTAGTATTTACTGTCCAAATCGTCGTCTTCCAGATCGTTATAGCGTTGTGGTTTTGGTTTTGGTTTATTGGCGGTAACTTTTTTCTTCCAAAGTTCAAAATTGTCTTTTGATAACTTTTTGCGTACCATTTCGGTAATTTCGCTCTCAGAAATTCCAAATTCTTCTTTTATTACTTCAAAAGGTCTCTTTTCCTCCTGAGCCATAGTGACAATTCTATCAATTGTTTCCTTGTCGAATTCTAAAACTTTGCTTTTTTTCATCAGATGAAAAATTAATCAAATAAATGTTTTTAATGGTTTATTTACACACTCAATATTACTAAAAAAATGAATTGAGAAATAAGGGGGTGTTATTTTTTTTGATTTTTCAAAAATCAGACCAAAATGTTTTTTGCTTTTGAAAAATGAGCAAAAAAAAAGTATTTCAGTAGTATTTATCTAGTGTATGTATCTGTTTTTTGATAATTTTTAATCAATGTACAGCGAATGATTGGGGTGGTTTTTTTAACTAAAAAGAGAATAATTGGGACAACAATAAGTAAATAGTAGACTTATTGTGTGTTGTTGTAAAATGATTGGAACAGTTATGGGACGAAATGTGGTTTTTTATAAAGTTGAAAAAGAAAGAAAAATAATAGGATAAAAAAACTGTCGGATCGATCCGACAGTTTTTCTGAAGTGTATTTTTGAATTCACTATTCTTTACTAAAAATGGATTTGTAAACAATACCGGCAATCAGCGCGCCAATAATAGGAGCGACTATAAACAGCCATAACTGACTTAAGGCTTCTCCACCTACAAAAACAGCCTGACTAATACTTCGTGCGGGGTTTACCGAGGTATTGGTAACCGGAATACTGATCAGGTGGATCAGGGTTAAGGCGAGTCCGATCGCCAATCCGGCAAATCCTTTTGGGGCTCTGTCGTCTGTCGCGCCTAAAATTACGATCAGAAAGATAAAAGTCATCACCACTTCGGTAAGAAAAGCGGCATTCATACTGTATTTGCCCGGGGAGAGTTCGCCATAACCATTGGAAGCAAAACCACCAATATCACTGCCGTTACCCGTTGCGATGACATACAATACAGCGGCGGCGGCGATACCTCCAAAAATTTGTGCCACAATGTAGGGAATGAGTTCTTTGGCATCAAAACGACCGCCAACCCATAATCCGATGGAAACAGCCGGGTTTAAATGTGCACCCGAAATATGTCCGAGCGAATAGGCAATTGTGAGTACGGTAAGTCCGAAAGCCAGAGCGACTCCAACAAAACCAATTCCTGCGTCGGGAAAGTTACATGCCAGTACAGCGCTACCACAACCTCCTAAAACTAGCCAAAACGTTCCAATGAATTCTGCGATAAGTTTTTTCATAAAATTAAGGGATTAGTTAAACAATTGTAATACATCTATTTTCAGGGAAAATGAGAGGCTTGATCAAAAGATTGAAGGCATAGACATGTAGTGTGATCGAACAGTATTGTTTACTATTACCACAGACAAACCGATAAAAAGGCGGAAAGGAAATTAGTGATTGTATAACCGGAACCGAAATAAAAGTGTTGTTCGGGGGGAAATCCGGGAGATTAAAAGAGGGGCGGTTTTGCGTATATAATGCACTACTTCTGTAGAGACCGGCGACCGATGTGCTGCAAAGCGAAAGTGGTAAGAGGGATAGCCAGGTTAAACTCATTTTCAGGTAGTTAAATGATTATATCCGTATTACGAATATAATCATTTTTACCAGAAAATTCTATATTAAATCTTTTTTTTGAACGAAATGTTCATAATGACGATGGCGAGAATGATTAGTAAAATTCCCATCCATTGTGTTAGTACTACGGTTTCGTTAAGGATCACAAAAGCCATCATAACCGAAACGGGTAACTCCAACGAGGAAACGATACTACCCAGTCCGATTCCGGTATGCGGAAATCCAGCATTCATAAGCATCGGCGGGATGATGGTTCCAAAAAGGGATAATACAATTCCCCATTTTAAGAAGATTCCAAAGTTATAAGGTGTGGTTTGTGTGAATAAACCAAATCCGAATACAATCACGGCTCCTCCTAATAGCATATACAGACTTCGTTGTGCCGGCGATATTCCCGTGGCAACACTGTTGGCCGTAAACATGGTGGTCGTAAAGGAAGCGGCTGCAAGCATTCCCCACATTAATCCGCGCCAATCCAACTGAATTTCATTTTTAAAGATATTGGTTGCCAGTGCGGTTCCCCCTAAAACGATGATCACCGATACTACTTTTTGTAATGAAGGTAGTTTTTTGTCGATAAACATTTCCAGTAAAACACCCATCCATACCGTTTGCATCAATAAAACGATACCGATCGATACGGGAATGTATTTTACAGCAAGGTAATAGAAAACACTGGTCATCCCTAATGATGTTCCGGCGAGCATTAACTGCGCAATATTCTTTTTGGTGGCTTTTACAACAGTACCTTTATTTTTAGATTTCTGAAAAGCATTGATGATTAGGATACCGATGATACCCAAAATAAACTGGGATGAGGTTACCTCGGCAGTGGTGTAGTTTTCCTGATAGGCAAGTTTCACAAATGTCGCCAGCATTCCATAACTGGTAGCACCCAATCCTACTAAAAAAACTCCTTTTAAAACTTTGTTTCCTGACATTATTATTTGATTTTAAAACAGCCTGCAAAGATACGTTATCCCATTTAGTTAGACGTGTCAATCGGAAAAAAAATAATGTTTTGATATAAGGTGTGCTGATTTTGAGTGAAATACATAAAAAAAGGATTGATCACAGGGTCAATCCTTTTAAAGTATTATTGTTGATCAGTAATTATTCCGACCAGTATACTAACGTTACTTCGATAACACCGTTAGCGTTTACAAGGCTATCCGATAACGTTACCGTAGTTGCAGAAGCACCACTAAAATAACCGTTATAAGCACGGAAAGTGTATGTGCCCGGCGCTAAGTTGCTATAACAGTCTTCGTAATTTTCTGGGTAGAAATAGACATTCGCATCGTTATAAGCATAATAACCGTGTAAGTCGTTGTATGTAACTGGATTCCCCAGGTGATCTACCAGTTTCATACAAACGTTGTAGGTTTTGATGGCATTGGCAATTGAATTGATTTCGTTGATCAGGGTAGTAGTCGTGCTATACTGCTGATCCAATACGCTTTTTACATTTGGAATCAGGTTTAAAGCAGTAGCGTTATCATTTGCAGCCAAAGCATCGTTGATTTGGAAAGTCAATCCGATAAGGATATCGTTTAAGTTTACCAATTCAGTAGTGATGGCGTTGATGCTAGCTGTTGAAAAAGCATTTTGAGAGGCTGTACGCGCTAGACTGGCAAAATAATCCACATCGTCAGAGTTGTTTTGAATGGAGTTTACCTGAACAAACATGGCATCGTAAAATTGTTGTGCATTTGGTGCGTTTAATAATACGATTTGCTTCGCTAATTGTACCGCTGCTGTTTTAGCTGCTGGTGTATCCTGTTGGATGTTTTCGGCCGACTGAATTGCGTAGTCTAAATTTTGTTGTGCCGTTTGAGCGAAAACAGAACTGCCCACCAATGCTACAAACAAGGTCATAGCATAAAAAGTAATTTTCTTCATAGAAATAGATTTAAGGTTTTGTATGCCAAATGTATTAAAATGTATTAAAATTATTACGTATTGAGTATTATTATTGTATTAATAAAATATTATTTAGGCAATTTGTGTGTTTTGTTGTCGATATGCTGTTTTATTTGTGATCTTTACAGGGTGAGGTAGAATGTAAATAGTACTATTGCGATGTACTGTTTTTTGCTGTACTAATGGCAAGAAATGGCTTATGTTTTTGAATGTTATCCATTTACTGATTTTTCAAGTGGAAATAATTTGTATATTTGTGGGAACTGATACTTTATTGTAATGCTAAAGTTTATAAATAAAAGTGGAAAAGCTTCGGGTACTTCCAATCCCGAAATTGGTAGCGAATTGGTTCGTATTGTGCATAAAATAAGTGCTGTTAGCAGAGAAAGCCAGTTGGTGAAAATTGGAGGACGCTATTTTAGAGTGAAGGAACTGGGATAAATAATTTCGGTGCTACTTTTGCCTTCCTTGTAGGAGTTAAAAAAATATAATGTTGTATCGTTAGAATAAGTCAATATTTTGTACAAATGGAAAGTCTACTAAACTTATTTAAAAAATCAGAAATCAAGGACACTGGATTAAGAGGTACTATTGGTGGTAGATTATATGTAGATAAAACAGTATTTTATAAAAGACCAGAAGTTCGAAAAACCATAAACGATTTGATGGAGTCGTCTGTAATTAGAGAGCAAATTCAGGCTAGTAAAGGTTAATGATGCCTTATAATCTTCTATTGTTACCCGTCATAGTAGGGTATTTTATTCTACTCTTTTCCTATTATTTTAAATATAACACGCAGCGACTGGCTCAAAACAGAATCATATTTGAGTCTGTATCCACAGCTCTTATTATTGTTTCGGTTGGCTTCCTGTTGCGAACCGTTGTCGAAATAATTTTTCCCAAACTTACACCCGCTGTAGTTTCATTTTTAAAAGTTATTCCAATAAAAAAGGTTGATTATTTGTGGACAGTCGTTTTTTCCTGTCTGATCGCCATAATTTTGGTTTGGCTTTCGAATATCTATATATTGTGGAAGTATAAAAAAAATGAACCTATTGGATGGGCGGTCGATAAGAATGGAAATGAAATAGAAAAGCTATTTAAAAGGTCTGCAAAAGAGGCGCTTCTGATACAAATCACATTAAAAAATGATAAAGTATATATTGGGTATTCTGAGATGATTCCAATTCCGCAAAAAACAAATTATTTAGTGTTGATCCCGGTTTTGAGCGGTTATAGGGATAAAGAAACAAAACAATTAAAAATAACAACCGACTATTTTGAGGTGATTCAGGATTTCTTTGATGGACTGGATAAAGAGAGAGGGCAAATTACGTTAAATACAGATGTTATTATTAAACAAGATGAGATATTAACGGCCGGAATCTATGAACAAGAGATCTTTGATAAATTTAATAAGCCTTCCGGACCTGAAAAATCATAATTGATTTTATTAGATAAAAAAAGCAACAGGTTGTCCTGCTGCTTTTCCTAAATAATCGAATATAATAATTGGAGTTATTTGATTAACTCGAAATTACGTTTTACAAAGGCGGTTAACTCTTCTCCTTTTAAAAGGTTCTGAGAGAGTTTCGCCAAATCCAAAGCCTGTTTTACAAGACCTTCCTGTGCCTGTTTGTCGGCTGTGTTTAGAATGGTTGTCGCCAAATCGGAATTTGTATTGATGATCAGGTTGTACATTTCCGGGAAATTACCCATACCAAACATACCGCCACCGGACTGACTCATCTCTTTCATTCGGCGCATAAATTCCGGTTGGGTGATGATAAACGGTGCCGCTTTACTGTCCATTGCTTCCAATTGAACGGTATACGATGTTTTCGGTACGATTTCTTCCAAAACAGTTTTTAGGTTGTTTTGCTCGTCTTCCGATAGTTTCGAAATCGGATTGTCCTCTTTTTTAATCAGATTGTCAATGTGATCCGAATCCACACGGGTGAATGTTAGTTTTTCATTGTCGGCTTCCAGTTTCTGAATCAGGTGTGAAACAATCGGGCTGTCTAATAATAGTACTTCATAGCCTTTTTCTTTAGCCGATTCGATATAACTGTGCTGAACATCTTTATTCGAAGCGTATAAAACAACCAGTTTGTCGTCTTTGTCCGTTTGTTTGTCTTTTAGGGCTTCTTTTAGTTCTTCCAGCGTATAGTATTTTCCATCTACGGTAGGATATAAAACGAAAGCGCCTGCTTTTTCATAGAATTTCGGCTCGGATAACATACCGTATTCCAAAACGATTTTAATGTCGTTCCATTTCTGTTCGAAATCTTCGCGGTTTTCGGTAAACAACGATTTTAGCTTGTCGGCTACCTTACGGGTGATGTAGTTTGAAATTTTCTTTACGTTTCCGTCCGCCTGAAGGTACGAACGCGATACGTTTAACGGAATATCCGGAGAGTCGATGACTCCTTTTAACATGGTTAAAAATTCCGGAACGATTCCTTCTACATTATCGGTAACAAAAACCTGGTTTTGGTACAACTGGATTTTGTCTTTTTGGATTTGTAAATCGGCCGACATTTTCGGGAAATACAAAATACCAGTCAGATTAAACGGATAATCAACATTTAGGTGGATGTTGAATAACGGTTCTTCAAATTGCATCGGATACAATTCGCGGTAGAAGTTTTTGTAGTCTTCGTCGTTAAGGTCGCTCGGTTGTTTGGTCCAGGCCGGGTTCGGGTTGTTGATGATATTGTCAACGGTGATGGTTTCTTCCGTAGCCTCGTCGCCTTCGCCAGTAGTTACTTTCTCGGTACGTGTTCCGAATTTGATCGGAACCGGCATGAATTTATTGTATTTGATCAGTAACTCACGGATCTTTCCTTCTTCTAAAAATTCAAGTGAGTCCTCAGCAATATGAAGAATGATCTCTGTTCCTCGGTCGGTTTTGTCGGATGCTTCTAATGTGAATTCCGGGCTTCCGTCGCAAGTCCAGTGTGCTGCCGGTTCATCTTTGTGGGATTTGGTGATGATTTCTACTTTTTCGGCAACCATAAAGGCCGAATAAAAACCAAGTCCGAAATGACCGATGATTCCCGAATCTTTAGCGGAGTCTTTGTACTTTTCCAAAAATTCTTCCGCTCCGGAAAAAGCAACCTGATTGATGTATTTCTCCACCTCTTCGGCTGTCATACCCAATCCCTGATCGATGATGTGTATTTTTTTATGGTCCTTGTCGATCTTTACTTCTATAATCGGATTTCCATAATCCACTTTTGCCTCGCCAATACTGGTTAAATGTTTTAACTTTAGTGTGGCATCCGTCGCGTTTGATACAAGTTCACGAAGGAAAATTTCGTGATCACTGTATAAAAACTTCTTGATTAGAGGAAAGATGTTTTCTACCGATACATTGATTTTTCCTGTAGTCATATATAAGCTGTATTTTTTTTGTTAAACTTTTTCTGATTTATACAAATTAAGTACCAAACCAAAAAAATGTGACAAAATGACGGAAAACGGTCCTGTAGTGGAAAAATTCTTACTCAAAATTTAACAAATTAATTCTGTAGGTAGTATATTTGTGTTAGTTATTTTAAAGCGCTCTATATGAAAAAATTAATTTTCTTAAGTGTACTTACCATGATGCTGTTTTCATGTAAGTCAACGTCGGTGACCAACACGAAGTTAGACCGAACTTCACAGGTTGCAATTAAAGGTAACTGGGTTTTAAGCTCTGTTAGTTACCCGGGTTCAGAATACATTAAGGTGAATTCTTTTCAGATCGCCGATTCAAAGTGCTTTGAAGGAAGCAGCTGGAAGTTTATTTCAAACAATAACAAAGGGAATATGGCGCTCGAAAAAGCCAATTGCCCGGCTTTCGCTTCTGCTTTTACCTGGTTTGTGAACAAAGACGGTGAGTTTGTTTTAAAACTCCTGGATGCGGGTGAAAAAGCCAAAAAAGTAAAAGAAGGTTATGTGCTAAAATTAGCCAACCAATCGGAAACATCATTCCAGTTGATCGATAAAATAAACGTAGGAGGTAAACTGACAGATGTAGTATACCAGTTTGAAAAATTGAACTAATAAAAAATTAAAATCAGGAATATGAAAAAGATAACAATTTATACAATAGCAGCGATTTTTATGATCGGATCCGTTTTTACAAGTTGTGATTCGGTTAAAAATGCAAATAATACACAAAAAGGTGCCGGTATCGGTGCGGTAGCCGGTGCAGTTTTAGGTGGTGTACTTGGAAACAATATCGGTAAAGGTGGAAACGGTGCTTTAGGTGCGGTTCTTGGTGGTGTTGTTGGTGGAGTTGCCGGTGGTGTTATCGGAAACAAAATGGACAAACAAGCCCGTGAAATCGAACAGGCGGTGCCTGGAGCCGAAGTAGAACGAGTTGGTGAAGGTATTAAATTGGTATTGGGCGAAAATGCCGTACGTTTTGATACTAACAAATCGACACTGACAGCTTCTGCCAAAGCAAACCTTGATAAATTGGTTCCCGTTTTCCAAAGCTATGCTGATACAGATATTGTGATTTATGGGTATACTGATAATACCGGTAAAGTAGAATACAACCAGTCGTTGTCTGAGCAAAGAGCGGCTTCCGTAAAAAGCTATTTGGCTGGAAAAGGATTGTCTGCCAATCGTTTTAAAGTTTCCGGTATGGGTATTGCCGATCCGATTGCAACTAACGATACTCCGGAAGGACGAAGCAAAAACCGTCGTGTTGAGTTTGCCATCACAGCAAATGAGAAAATGGTTCAGGATGCTAAAAAACAAGGTGGAAACTAATTTTCCATTTACTATAAAACAAAAAAGACTGTCGTTTCGACAGTCTTTTTTGTTTTGGGATACGATTAAAGCGTTTCTATAAATTGCGTTGCAGCATGTAATGTCAGTTCCGGAGCTTCCTTATGTGGCGTATGACCCATGTTCGGGATAAGATACTGTTCTGCCCGTCCGGAAACCTGATCAATGGTTTTGTAAACCTGTTCAAGCGTGCCGTATTCGTCGGCTTCTCCCTGAATAAATAATAGCGGACAATTAATAGCAGTCAATAATTTTTCGATGTTCCAGTTTCTAAAATCGTCGCGCGTCCAGGTTAACGTCCAGGCTTTAAAAAGGGTGTCCACTTTATCGCCGTGGTATTTCTGTAAACGAACCGCTAAGTCGGTAGAGGTATAGGCTTCCATCGCTGCGCGGATTCCTTTTAAGGTAACATCTTCTACAAAAATATGCGCCGCTTCACCGATTACGGCTTTGATACGGGCCGGGTACTTGCTGGCGGTAATCAGCGCGATCGAACCACCGTCACTATGTCCGAATAAAATCGCCTGATCAATTTCAAGATGCGTTAATAATTCGTTTAAAACACCGGCTTCTTCCTCCAGATAATGCACCGTGCGTTCGTAGGTGGGCATCGGATCCGATTTTCCATATCCCAGTCGATCGTAAATCAAAAGGTTGCATTGCGTGGCTTCGGCCAGTTTTTCCGGAAAATCCCGCCAGAGTTGTACGCAGCCTAACGAATCGTGTAAAAAGACCAATGTTGGTCTGTTGGGGAGATTATTCTGAAAATGAATATAAAGTGCTTTTCCGTTTATGGAAAGTTGTGTTTCGATCGTATTTTGAGACATAAATGTAAGCAGAATGATTAATTTAAAATTTCCCTTCCATATCCTGAAAAGCCCATTGTGCCATGGCTTCAATCACGGGTAACAGACCGATTCCGGCGTTACTCAGTCGGTAGGTAACAAATGGTGGAACTACTGGTTTGGCCTCGCGGATTACCAGATTGTCGGCTTCCAACTGTTTTAAATGTTGAATCAGCATTTTTTCGGTAATGGCCGGGATGGCTCTTTTGAGTTCGCTATAGCGTTTGTCGCCCTTGGAAAGATGATAGAGAATAATCGGTTTCCAGTAGCCACCGATGCGTTCCATTACATAACTCACGGGGCATTGTTCCAAAGCATACCGCTTGTTTTCCTGTATGGTCGATGTTTCTTTAATCGCTGTCATAATACATACTTTAGGGTAAGTACTTGTGTAAAAGTAAGTGCAAATATACCTTTGTTCTGTCAAATTAAAAAACAAATCGTATGAAAATAACAATCTCAGGTTCTTTAGGGAACATCGGAAAACCATTAACCACAACATTAGTAGCGGCCGGACATGATGTAACGGTTATCAGTAGTGCAGCCGACAGACAACAGGTAATTGCCAATTTAGGTGCTACAGCAGCCATCGGATCGGTAAGTGATGCCGAATTTTTAAAAGAAGCATTTGCCGGTGCGGATGCTGTTTTTGTGATGACGCCACCTAATATGGGGGGTGTGAATATCATTGCGAATACCACCGAAGCCGGTCAAGCTTTTGCAACCGCAATTACCGCATCGGGTGTAAAACGTGTGGTGATGCTGAGTAGTATTGGTGGGGATTTGTCAACCGGAAACGGACCAATCGCCGGATTGCACAACATTGAGAAAATCTACAACGAATTGGAATCGGTTTCGGTAACCATTTTACGGGCCGGTTTGTTTTTTACCAATTTTTATAACGATGTGCCGCTGATCAAAGGAATGGGAATCATGGGGGCGAATTATCCGGGTGCTATTCGTGTGCCGTTTGTATATCCTGGTGATATCGCAACCGCTGCGGCCGAAGAATTACAAAAAAACAGTCCCGGTAAAAATGTCCGTTATATTGTGAGTGATGTCCGTACGCCCGATGAGGCGGCGAAGGTGTTGGGTACGGCAATCGGAAATCCGGAGTTGCCATGGGTCGAATTTACCGACGAGCAGGCTTTGGGCGGAATGCAACAAGCCGGACTTCCGGAAGAGGTGGCGCAATTGTACACCGAAATGGGCTCGGGTTTTAGAAATGGAAGTATTCCGGCCGATTTTGAACGTAGCGGCTCACCGATAAGCGGAAAAACGAAACTGGAAGATTTTGCGAAACTATTTGCTGCGGGATTTTAAGAATAAGCAGTATTCAAAAATAAAAACCGATCCGGGTAGTTGCTGCTATGCCGGATCGGTTTTTTAATGATAGGGGTAAAACACCTGATCAATTTTTATGAAAGATATTTAACAAATATTTTGTTTATTTTTTGGAAAACCGCACCAATCGCTTTGTAACTTTACAAAACCTTAAAATAATTTGATTATGGCGGTGGCGAAAAGAACCAACGGAAAGAAAGAGTCCGTTACGGAAGATACTATTATTACCAACTATATGAATCAGGTTCTGGAAAAACATCAGGAACCGGTTAGTGTGTTTCTCTTTTGTAAAGAAAACAAAATTGAAGAGACAGCATTTTACAGTTTTTTTACCTCATTGGATGGGATCCGCGAAACGATCTGGATCAAGCTGTTCGAAAATGCGGTAACAAGTCTTAAAAACGATGAGGCCTTTGCAACCTATTCCAACCGGAATAAATTACTGGCGTTGTATTTTACCTTTTTTGAAATTTTGACGTTAAACAGAAGTTATGTCTATTTTGTACTTAAGGAAAACGAAAAGGGATTACACAATCTGAAACAACTGCGAAAACTCCGCAATCGTTTTAAAAAGTTTCTCCAGCAAGAAATACAGGCACAGTTTGCCGATAAGCATGAGAAAATCGATAAAGTGGCCAAGCCGATATTGTCGGAAGCCGCTTGGGTACAATTTCTCTTTATCCTGAAGTTTTGGATAGACGATACCTCGGTTGGTTTCGAAAAAACGGATATCATGATCGAAAAAGCGGTAAAAGCTGCATTCGATGTGTTGGATACCACACCGTTGGAAAGCCTTTTTGATCTCGGCAAGTTTGTCTGGAAAGAAAGATTTAACTAGATCCTCTGATAAAAATCGTTTGACCCTATGAAAACACTCAATAAAATCCCGACAAACAAAATGGAACGGGCAGGAGCGCTCGTGAAAACGGGTTTGAAAGTAGGTGGAAATTACCTGGCCTATTATGGTGAGAAAATGGTGAATCCTACACTGTCTAAAGACAAACTCAACGAAAACAATGCAGAGGATATCTACGATGGATTAAAAAATCTGAAGGGAAGCGCGTTAAAGGTGGCGCAGATGCTCAGCATGGAAAAAAACATCATGCCCAAAGCCTATGTGGAAAAGTTTTCACTGGCACAATTTTCCGTTCCGCCTTTATCCGCACCATTGGTTCGTAAAACCTTTAAAAAATACCAGGGTGAATATCCGGAAAATTTGTACGATACTTTTACGCCCGATTCGGTAAATGCAGCAAGTATTGGTCAGGTGCATAAGGCAACTAAAAATGGAAAAAAACTGGCCGTAAAAATCCAGTATCCCGGAGTAGCCGACAGTATCAGTTCGGATCTGGCTATTGTAAAACCATTTGCTATTAAAATGTTTAACCTGCAGGGAAAGGATTCGGATAAGTATTTTAAGGAAGTAGAGCAAAAACTGTTGGAAGAAACCGATTATAAACTCGAATTACAACAGGGAATGGACATTGCTAAAGCCTGTTCCGCTATAGAGAATCTGAAATTTCCGGGGTATTATCCGGAATGGTCATCCGAAAAAATTATCACGATGGATTGGATGGAAGGACAACATTTGTCGGAGTTCGCTACCGGGAATACCGATCCGCAAAAAGGGGATCGCATCGGACAGGCGCTATGGGATTTCTATATGTTTCAGATGCATACGTTAAAGCAGGTACATGCCGATCCGCATCCCGGAAATTTTCTGGTGGATGCCGATATGAATCTGATCGCAATCGATTTTGGTTGTATTAAGCAGGTGCCGGAAGATTTTTATATTCCCTATTTTGAATTGGCTCGACCGGAAGTGATCAACCATCCGGTGCTGTTTCGTGAAAAACTATTCGAACTCGAAATCCTCCGACCCGATGATACCCCCGATGAAATCGAATATTTTTCAGAACTCTTCCATCAATTGCTGAGTCTGTTTACGCAGCCTTTCCACGGGGATTATTTTGATTTTTCCAATGCGGAGTTCTTCGGAAATATCGCCAAAATGGGAGAAGCTTTTTCAAAAGATACACAATTGCGGAAAATGAATGGTAACCGCGGTTCCAAACATTTTCTGTATATCAACCGTACCTTTTTCGGATTGTACAACCTGTTACACGACCTGAAAGCGCGAATTGATACCCGGAATTTTGAAAAATATCAAATCTCCTAAAAGGATTACCGGTGTCTTCCTGTTGTCGGATTAGGAAACTTTGTAATTTTGTGCCTCTAAAAAATAAGAATGCTACACGTTAAAAATATTTCGTTTGGTTATAACGAAAAAACGATAATTAAGAATATTGATTTTACCCTTGAAAAGGGACAACATATTGCCGTTATTGGAGAAAGCGGATGCGGAAAAAGTACCCTTTTAAAATTGATTTACGGATTATATGACCTTAATGAGGGACAGATTTTTTGGGATAACACCGAAGTGCTTGGCCCCAAATACAATTTGGTAGCCGGCATGCCTTTTATCAAATACCTGGCGCAGGATTTCGATCTGATGCCATATGTGACCGTGGCCGAAAATGTCGGGAAGTTTTTATCGAATTTCTACCCGGAGGAAAAAAAGCAACGCGTTCAGGAGTTGTTGGAAATTGTTGAAATGACAGACTGTGCCAATGTTAAGGCCAAGTTCCTGAGTGGTGGACAACAGCAAAGAGTGGCGTTGGCGCGAGTATTGGCGCTGGAGCCGGAAGTGATGTTGCTGGATGAGCCGTTTAGCCATATTGATAACTTTAGAAAAAATGCATTACGGCGTAATCTGTTTGCCTATCTAAAGGCTAAAAAAATCACCTGTATTGTCGCGACCCACGATAGTACGGATGCGCTGTCTTTTGCCGATGAAACCTTTGTGTTATACGATGGGAAAATTGTTGACCGCGGGCCTTCAACGATCATTTATAATAATCCGGTGAATAAATACACCGCTTCGCTTTTTGGCGAGGTCAACGAACTGAAATTGTCGGATATCGTGGATGTCGACGGCGACGATGAGGTGGTATTATTGTATCCGCACCAGCTACGGGTTGTAGAAAGTGGAAAAATGAAAGTACTGGCCAAGCAGTCGTATTATAAAGGAAGTCACTATTTGATTAAAGGTATTTTTGACAGGAAGGTGATCTTTTTTGAACACGATGCGGCATTGGAAAATAACGAGGAAGTAACTTTAATGATTAGCTAAAAAATATACGATGCCGAGAGAAGATAGTTTAATGCGGCAAATCAGTGAACTTGGATTTGCATTAAAGCGATTGATGGAACGAATGAAAGGTGGAGGTTCCGGAGGTGGTCTTACGTTGGATTCGGATACTGTTGATAGTGCGCTGACAGCAGAAATGGGATTTGGATTGGATGTTTTACTTGCAGTTGAACCGGAAAATACGATTTCATTTTTATTGGAAAACCCTGGATTTTCGGCAGACAATCTGGAACTTTTTGCCGATTATCTGGCGCAAATTGGTAGGGAAAAAGAATATCAGGAAAATCTATACCGGAAAGCGGTCACGATTTATGATTATGTGAATACGGCAACCGCTACCTTTTCGATGGATCGACAAAATAAAATACTAGCGATTCGAACAAAATTACCATAAAAAAGCTCCGTGTAAACGGAGCTTTTTTATGGTAAGATGATATTTAAAAAATTAAAAAAAAATGATTGTTTTTTAATTTTTGTTATAAAAATAGTTTTTATGTATTTGATGAGTGTAGTGTTTTAAAATGAGGCGATTACGGAATAATTGAGATTTAAGGTCGCACCGGAGACAATACGAAAAGTCAATCGTATGCTTATTGTTAATAATAATGTTCTTTTGGAAAATGTCGGAGATTATAAAGATGTGATTACAGTCAAAACCGTTGTAAATGGGATTGTTGCGATTAGAGAAATCAGTGGAGCGGAAATTAATGAGATGTATGGGAAATCTCTAAAGGAATATGCAGCGAAAAATAAAAGCATTTCAGCACAAAAGAAAAATCCCTCCTTGTAACAGGAGGGATTTTTTTGAATTAGTTTTTAAGATATTTTTCAAGGAACTGATCCTGTTCCCATAATAAATGGAAAATATTTTCTTTAGCTACATAACCGTGTGATTCTTTTGGAAGGATCACCATTCTGGCAGGTGCACCCAAACCTTTTAACGCCTGGAAGTAACGTTCTGTTTGTAGGGTAAACGTCCCCGGGTTGTTATCGGCTTCGCCATGCACCAATAAAAGAGGTGTTTTCATTTTCTCGGCATTCATAAACGGTGACATCTCGTTATAAATGTTTGGCACTTCCCAATAGTTACGCTGTTCACTCTGGAAACCAAAAGGTGTCAGGGTTCGGTTGTAGGCACCGCTACGCGCGATACCACAAGCAAACAAGTTGGAATGCGTTAATAAATTCGCCGTCATAAAAGCACCATACGAATGGCCGCCAACGGCAACTTTTTTACGGTTGATATACCCCAATTTATCCACAGCATCAATCGCTGCTTCGGCATTGGCAACCAACTGCGGAATAAAAGTGTCGTTTGGTTCGGTTTTTCCTTCTCCAACAATCGGGAAAGCAGCGTCATCCAAAACGGCATAACCACGGGTTACCCAATAGATAAACGATCCGTAGTACGGGAAAGTGAACTCATTTGGATTCGACGAACTTTGTCCGGCGCTGTTTTTGTCTTTATATTCGGTTGGATAAGCCCAGATTAGTAACGGCAGCTTGTCTTTTTTAGCTGTACGATCGTAACCCGCCGGTAAGTATAGTGTACCGGATAATGCTACGCCATCTTTACGTTTGTATTTAATCACTTCTTTATAGACGTTTTTAATACTTTCAAACGGATTTTTAAAATCAGTAACCTGAGTTAACTGGTTTTTCTTTTTGATGTTGCGGAAGTAATAATTCGGGAACTCACTTTTGGACTGAATTTGTACCAGAACATCCCCTTTTTTAAAGTCTTCAATGGAGAAAATGGTTTCCATTTTATCGGTATAAGCCGACTGGTACAGGCGTTTTGTTTTTAAGGTTTTGATGTTGAACTCATCAATAAAAGGAAACTGCCCGTTTTTGGTATAACCGGCACCGATTAGAAAAGCATTGTCATTTTCCAGTGCCAGTACGCGTTTTCCGTAGGCATTTTTAACGGTTTCAAAATTCCCCGGATCGGAATATATATCCTGTTCGTTTCGATCCCAGATTACTTTTGGTGATTCCGATGGATTTGACGGGTTGATCAGATAGGTTTTGGTATTACGCGTATCGTACCAGCTATCGGATACAATGGCGATTTTGTCGTTACCCCAAATGATATCACTAAAACGCTGCTGTGTTTTTACTAATGGTGTTGGATTGGCTGTAAAAGGAGCCGACCACAAATACAATTGATCGCGGAAATCCACTTTGTTTTCCGGGTTTCCTTCATCCAGTGCTTCGGCAAAGAAAAGTGTCGCCGGAGCATCGTTTCTCCAGTTCATGTTTCTTTTTCCTTTGCGGACAGCCATAAAGCCTTTTGGCATGATCTCGGTTAACGGAACTTCGTTTACCACTCTAACTTCTTTTCCATTCGCATCATAAACCGTTGTTTTTTGTGGAAAACGGTTTAACGGTACGATATAAGAAAATGGTTTTTGAAGCACGGTTACCATTAAATAATTTCCGTCTGGTGAAAAGGTTTCTCCGGCATACATATCGGCGGCTTTAAAAAGGCTGCTTTTACCATCCAGTCCGATACGGTATAATTCCGAAGTGGTGATGTTTTCGAAGTTGGCTTCATCGGTTCTGTTTTTCAATAAATCCTGATAGGTTCTGTTTTGAGAAACTTTCCCTTCGCTGGTCGATACAATCGGACCGTTGGGTAGGTCTTTTTTAGCATCGATTAAAGCCGGTCTGTTTTTCGGTAGCATTTTTACCAACAGCCCTTGTCCGTCGCGGAACCAATTCACAGGATTTCCAAGATTGGCATTCAGATTGGCTTCGGTTAGTTTTGTGGCTTTAGCCGTTGCAATATCTAAAATCCATAATTCCACTCCGGTGGCAGTGGTATGGGTAAAAGCCATTTTTTTCTCATCCGGCGACCAGGAAAGGTTGCTGATCTTTGGATTTTGTGGCAAACCTTGTACCTGTATGATATTTTTATCTTTAATACGGCGAACTTTGATATTGTTCATATACGTAACCGTACTCGAGATATTGGTTACCGGATTAATACGCAAACCGCCCAAACGCAGTTCTTCCTGGTTGAGGTCGTCAAGACTCTTGTAGGTGTTGCGGTAGGTAAGTAGCATCCACTCTTTTTTGGTATCCATGATAACGGATGGCGCTCTTTCGAAATCGGCCAACTGTAAAATACTGGCCGGTGGTTTCTGGTAGGTGGTGTTTTCCTGTGCGAATAGAGGGGTAATTCCCAATAGCACAAATAAAACCGATTTGTACATTAATTTCATATTCGTGTTATGATTAATAGTGAATTATGACTTACTACGAGGACTACGTAGTAAAGATAGGTCTACGATAGACGGCTCTTGTTACAAAAGTGGGATAAGTTTTATCAAAACCAGAAGGTTGTTGATGCTAACGATCTGAGATTGTGCAAAAAATAAAAGGATATGACAGTATGTTTTTTTATAATGTGTAAATTTGCATCCCTGTTTTTAATAAAAAAATAAAAAAATGTATCAGTCAAAAATTTCAGGATTAGGCTATTACGTTCCCAATAATGTGGTAACGAATGACGATTTGTCAAAAATTATGGATACCAACGACGAGTGGATTCAGGAGCGAACCGGTATTCAGGAACGACGTCATGTAATCAGAGGAGAAGATACCACCACCACGATGGGCGTTAAAGCGGCTAAGATCGCGATCGAACGTTCGGGTGTGGCTAAAGAAGATATTGATTTTGTGGTTTTTGCAACCTTAAGTCCGGATTATTATTTTCCGGGTCCGGGTGTCGCTGTGCAACGAGATTTGGGATTGCGTACGGTTGGAGCTTTGGATGTTCGAAACCAGTGTTCCGGATTTGTATATGCACTGTCGGTTGCTGACCAGTTTATCAAAACCGGTATGTATAAAAATATTTTGATCATCGGTTCTGAAGTACATTCTACCGGTTTGGATATGACCACCAGAGGTAGGGGCGTATCGGTAATTTTCGGAGATGGTGCCGGAGCGGCGGTTTTAAGCCGAAGTGAAACACCGGGGCAAGGAGTGTTGTCTACGCATCTGCATTCCGAAGGGGAACATGCCGACGAATTGGTGCTAAAAGCGCCGGGTATGGGGAAACGTTGGGTAACCGATATTTTAGCGGATAATGATCCGAACGATGAAAGTTATTACCCGTATATGAACGGACAATTTGTGTTTAAAAATGCAGTGGTTCGTTTTAGTGAAGTGATTATGGAAGGATTGCAGGCGAACAACCTGCAAGTATCCGACATCGATATGTTGATTCCGCATCAGGCGAACTTGAGAATTTCACAATTCATTCAACAAAAATTCAAGCTGACCGACGATCAGGTACACAACAATATCCAGAAATACGGAAATACAACCGCTGCGTCCATTCCGATCGCTTTAACCGAGGCTTGGGAACAAGGGAAAATCAAAGAAGGCGATACAGTAGTATTGGCCGCTTTTGGTAGCGGATTTACCTGGGCAAGTGCGATTATTAAATGGTAAATTTGAGATAAGCTTTTTATTTTCAATAAAATAGTGTAAATTATACAACGGTTTCGAACAATGTTTCACTTAACACCCTTGTACAATGAAGCACAAAACCATTTATAATAAAGGTCAGGCGCAGCTTTTTAAAAACAAATACCTGGAGGTGCTCACCAAAACGCATCCTGCTGTAATCTGGGGGATGTATATCCCGATATTAGCAGGGTTGTTACTCACTGCGCATCAACGATATCATATAGAAGTCCGGAATGTCATTTTCCTTTTTTTCGGGGGAATGCTATTTTGGACTTTTTTTGAATATATCGCACACCGCTATCTGTTTCATTTTATTTCGGATCGCCCGGCTATGAAACGGATTTCCTATGTACTACATGGGAATCACCATGAGTATCCCCGTGACCGGGAACGCTTGTTCATGCCGCCGGTGCCCAGTCTGATTCTGGCTACGGCGCTGTTCCTTTTGCATTATCTTTTTTTATGGGATTATACCTGGGCTTTTTTTCCGGGGTTTATGTTTGGCTATTTGCTATATGCATCGATGCATTATGCGATTCATGCCTATGCGCCGCCTTTTAAGTTTATGAAGCCTCTGTGGCGAAACCATCATTTGCATCATTATAAAAACGAACATTTGGGTTTTGGAGTGAGCAATACGTTTTGGGACCGCCTATTCGGAACGATGTTCGATCTGACTAAAAATGCCGAGGATCCCGAAAAAACCAAAGCGCTGCAATTTGAAAAGAAAAAAGAATGAAAAAACCCCGAATGGTATTCCGGGGTTTCTCAAACAAATTATAATAAAAATCTAAAACTCTTGGATTATTAGAACATACCCCCACTACTTTGTTTGGTGTTGTCCTCACGTTGTTTACGCTGTAAAGCTCTGTTTTTTCCGCCACCAAACATATAGTTGAATCCTACGAACAACGATTGGCTTTCCCAACGAAATTCTCCTTCACCCGGATATGGATTCTGACTTTCGAATCCGTATTTCATGGTTTTGAAAATATCGTTGAAACGGATGCTCAAAGAAGCCTTGTTTTCCCAGAAGCTGTAACGGGTTCCCGCGTCGATTTTGTACATCGCTTTGCTATTTGCCTGAACACCATCTACCGGACCTCTGTAGAATCCGAATAAAGAGAAACGCAGACTTTTTGAAGCTTTAAAGTTGTTGTTTAAACGAGCATTAAAAGCTGCTGCATCAATCTGTTTTAAAGTATAATCGAAATCTCCGGTTACGTCGTTTTTAATGGCAACAACCCCTTTCTGGCGAATGTTTGAGAAGTCGACACTCGGTTGTACATCCCACCATGAATTGAACTTATAGTTGGCCGAAACTTCAAAACCATACGCTAAGTTTTTATCAAAGTTGGTATAACTCATGATGATTTTTTTCGTATCCGGGTCGGCATTTGGATCCGGGTAGAACGTACGGGTGATCTCATCGTGGATGTCACGGTAATATATTCCGGCAGTTACCGAACCGTTTTTCAACATTCGGGTGTAGTTTAATTCTACCGAGTTGGTAAACTGTGGTACTAATTCCGGGTTACCGATTGAAGTTACCCTAGGGGTACTGAATTCACGAATGGGTTTGGTTTGTTCCACACTTGGACGATCCACTCTACGGCTCATACTGATCTGGAATTGGTTTTTCTCCGTTGGTGAATACGTAAAGTAAGCCGATGGATAAACGGTGATATAGTCGTTTTTAAACGGTGCATTCTGACCGTTTTGGAAATAATCCGCCTGAACTTTATAACTTTCCAAACGCGCACCTAACTGGTAGCTGAATTTTTTAAACTTCTGACCGAAAGTGGTATAGAAAGAGTAGATATCCACATCATAATTAAAGTTCGCATTTGGTGTGTTTAAACGCGACGTCAGGTAATTATTGTCGGTACGCATTAAACGGGCTTCAGCTCCCATTTCCAAAGTCGATTTTGCATTCAATGGATTTACATAATCCACATTGATGATCGTACTTTTACGATTGTCTTTTACATAATCGGCATACGGATTTAAACCGCCGCCTACCGGGTTAAAAGAGGCATCCTGGTTGCTTTTGGTATAATTGTAGTTGGCTTCCACATCCAATGTATGGCCTTCTTTATCGAAAAGGTGTTTAAAAGCTAAGTTGTAGGTGCTGTTTGTATTGTTGGCGTCATAAACGTCGTTTTGCGTAATGTTGTTTGCTGCATTCGGGAAAAATAAATCCGTACGAACTTTACCTAAACCGGTTGAAAAACTTTGGTTGGTATAGGCCGAAATGGTGTTTTTGTCGTTGATGTAAAAATCCATCCCCGCTTTAAACATATGCGTTTTGTTATCGTTGCTAATGTCAAAAAGTTGTAGGGAATTGTCGTCAAATTGTTTGATTTCACCTTCGTTTAAACGTTCTCCCAACGTGTTACCATAGGTTCCGAAAAAGTTCACTTTTCCACTGCGGTAGTTCATGTCTAACGTATTGTTGTACTTCGGTACATCTCCAAAAGTGATACCGGTATTGAAGTTTCCGTTAAAACCATTGTTGGAGTTTTTGTGTAATACTATATTGATGATACCGGACATTCCTTCCGGATTGTATTTTGCAGATGGATTAGTGATCAACTCAATTTTTTTAATCGAAGTCGACGGGATCTGTTTTAATAACTGAGAAGCGTCCATATTGGTCGGTTTTCCATCAACCAATACCCGTACGTTTTCGTTACCACGTAGGGAAATTTTTCCGTCTTGATCAACATTTACCGACGGGATATTGTTCATAATGTCTGAAGCAGTAGCGCCGGCTGTGGTAAGGTCACGCCCAACGTTGATTACTTTTCGGTCGATTTTCTGTTCGATAGTAGAACGTTCGGCAACCACAGTAACGCCTTCCAGTTGCTTGGCTTCCGGTTCGAAGGCAAGAGTTCCCAAGGCAACAGTTTTGTTTTCAGACGTGATGGTTATCGATCGGGAAAGCGTCTTGTAACCCATATATTGGATTTCCAAAACATACGATTTAGGTGCCAGTCCGCCAATAGTGAACGAACCGTTGTCTTCGGTAATACCTCCGGTAACCACTTTGTTATTTTCTTTAATAGCAATGGTGGCATACGATATTGGTTCTTTTGTAGCCTTATCGACTACCTTACCCGTGACAGATCCCTGTGTTTGAGCGTAAAGATTACCGATAACGGTAAGCATACAGATTACGAATAGTTTTAGTTTCATGTTTGATTGTTTTTCGAATTGATGATTATTTTCCCGAGGCAAATGTATTGTAATATTTTGGTTATTTGTATAA
Organism: Bacteroidota bacterium; assembly: GCA_023446155.1. Lineage (GTDB taxonomy): Bacteria > Bacteroidota > Bacteroidia > Flavobacteriales > Flavobacteriaceae > Flavobacterium. The sequence continues at coordinate 14,299 of JAEXIT010000020.1, read as the reverse complement.
CAAGGTACTATTTATAACAGGTTTAAATAGGAATTGCTATAAAACCCGGGAATGAACACAATAAATAGACATGAAAAAGGAGGTTTTGTTACAAAAAAAATGTAAAAAATGCAGAAATTAGCGAAAGGAAATATAAAGACTTGAAAATCAATAGTTATTTTTGTTATTCTCAAATTTATAAATTACTGAATTAAACGTATCTTTGCACGCTTAAAAAATAAAATCACCATGACATTATCACAAATTCTTACGCCACCTATACAAAAAGCGATTCAGGCTTTATTTGATGTTACACTCGAAAAAGTTGAATTTCAGGTTACACGCAAGGAGTTTGAAGGCGATATTACAATGGTAATTTTCCCGCTTTTAAAACTGGTTAAAAGTAACCCGGTAGAATTGGGTACCAAAATTGGACAATATCTGGTTGATACTACCGACGAAGTGGTCCGTTTTAATGTGGTTTCAGGTTTCCTGAATATCGTGATTGACGATGCTTACTATCTGAATTTTTTCAACGCTATAAAAAATGAAGAACAGTATGGTTTCCGTTCGCCAAAAGATGGGGATAAGGCCATAATGGTTGAATATTCATCACCCAATACGAACAAACCCTTGCATTTAGGGCACGTTCGTAATAACCTGCTAGGGTATTCGGTTGCCGAGATCCTGAAAGCATCGGGTAAAAAAGTATATAAAACACAAATCATCAACGATAGAGGAATCCATATCTGTAAGTCGATGTTGGCCTGGCAAAAATTCGGTCAGGACCAAACTCCGGAAAGTACCGGATTAAAAGGCGATAAACTGGTAGGGAACTTTTATGTGACGTTTGATAAAGAATACAAACAACAGATTGCAGCCTTAATGAGCGAAGGCAAAACGGAAGAGGAAGCCAAAAAACAGGCTCCGATCATTTTGGAAGCTCAGGATATGTTGCGTAAATGGGAAGCCGGCGATGCGGAAGTAGTAGCACTATGGGAAAAAATGAACCAATGGGTGTATGGTGGATTTGCGGTGACCTACAAAAATCTGGGTGTTAATTTCGATAAAGAATATTTTGAAAGCAATACGTACCTGCTTGGAAAAGATGTGGTACAGATGGGCTTGGAAAAAGGCGTTTTCTATAAAAAAGAGGACGGATCGGTTTGGATCGATCTTACTGCCGACGGACTAGATGAAAAGTTGGTATTGCGTTCGGATGGTACGGCTGTTTATATGACACAGGATATCGGAACCGCGATTCAGCGTGTTAAAGACTTCCCGGATGTGGGCGGTATGGTGTACACTGTAGGAAACGAACAGGATTACCACTTTAAAGTGTTATTCCTGATCCTGAAAAAACTGGGATTTGATTGGGCCGAAAGCCTGTATCATTTGTCCTATGGAATGGTAGAATTGCCTTCCGGAAAAATGAAATCCCGTGAAGGAACAGTAGTGGATGCCGATGATTTAATGGAGGAAATGACTGCTACGGCACAATCAATTTCGGAAGAACTTGGAAAACTGGACGGCTATACCGATGCTGAAAAAGCGGCGCTTTATAAGATAATCGGAATGGGAGCGTTAAAATACTTTATGCTAAAAGTGGATCCGAAAAAGAGTATGTTGTTTAACCCGAAAGAATCGGTGGATTTCGCCGGGAACACAGGGCCTTTTATTCAGTATACCTATGCGCGTATTCAATCGATCCTGAGAAAAGCAACGTTTAGTCTGGATGAAACAGCAAGTATTGCTTTACACGAAAAAGAAAAAGAACTTGTAAAACAGATTGCAGTATATCCGGAGGTAATCCAAAATGCAGCTTCGCACCATAGTCCGGCCTTAATCGCAAATTATGCCTATGACCTGGTAAGAGAGTACAATTCATTCTATCAGTCGGTTTTAATTCTTGGAGAAGAAGACAGTCAGAAAAAAGTATTCCGAGTACAATTATCTAAAAAAGTAGGAGAAATCATCGAATCGGCATTCAAACTTCTGGGTATTCAGGTACCGGAGCGAATGTAATTCAGGATAAACCAGTAAATAATAAGACGGTGAATCAGCCAAAATCATATTTTTTTCAATCACTTGCCATTCTTGCCATTTCGATTGTAGCTTTTATTGTTTTTAAATCGTTCCTTCCTAAAAAACTGTTTACGGAAACCGGAGGAAATTCCAAAAATGTGGTGATCGATAGTTTGCTTTTGGAAGCTATCGAAAAAGATACGATCACTAAAGACGAAGAGGACACTATTTCCAAAGAGCCGATTAAATTTAAGGCGGTGGATGGTATTGTATTTCCAACGGAAACATTTCAGGATTACAAAGGATTTCAGCATTTGGTTGGTTTTTTTGAAAAACTATTCCAACTGGAAACCAATCAGGAAGGAAAAGTGCGTATCGCATATTTTGGCGATTCGATGACGGATGGGGATATGATCGTACAGGATTTTCGTTCGAATTTCCAAAACCGTTTCGGAGGAAATGGAGTCGGTTTTGTAAACATTACTTCCGAGTCGGCCGCATCACGGGGATCGATCAAACACGAGTTTTCAACCAACTGGAAAACGCAATCCTATCTGAATGTGAAGCACCCTCGAAAACCGTTCGGAATCAACGGACATGTTTTTTTTGCAAACGATACCGCTCGTGTGGAATGGGTAAAATACAAGGCTTCGAACCTGCAACATCTTAGTGAACTATACAATCCGACCCTGTTCTATGGAAAGTCGGGTAACAAAGAGGCAAAGATTGCCTATAAAATTGGAAACGATACCATTTATAAAAAGCTAAACCCATCCCGATTGGTGAATAGCCTTGCGTTGGGTAGCACAGTTAAAAATCTAAAAGTGGATTTTATTAAAGCGGACTCCATCCCGGTTTACGGTTTTAATTTTGATGACGGTAAAGGAGTACATGTGGATAATTTTTCGAACCGAGGAAATTCCGGTTTGCCAATCACAACATTCAACACCGATGTAATGCGTCAATTTCAGGAAAAACTGGGGTACGATCTGATTGTATTGCACTATGGAACGAATGTACTCAACTACGGTTCGTATAACTATGGTTGGTATGAGCGCAAAATGACCAATGTGGTGAATCACCTGAGAGAGTGTTTCCCTGGCGTTGCGATTTTAATTGTTTCCACTGCCGATAAATCGACAAAATACGATTTGGAAATGAAAACCGATTCGGCTGTTGTACCGCTTACCAATGCGCAGAAAAAATATGCCATCCAGTCACAATCCGGATATATCAACCTGTATACCCTTATGGGAGGTGACGGATCCATGGTGAAATGGGTGGAAGAAGCACCGGCATCGGCGAATAAAGATTATACACACTTTAACCATAGAGGTGCTAAAAAAATATCCGACCTGATTTATAATCAGATCAGTCAGGGATATGAGCAGTATAAAAAATTACGGGCAGCCAGAAAAACGCCGGTAGTACCAAAAGCTGTTGTTAAAAAAGACAGTGTGACCGTTAAAAAAGATACCACCCATGTGCAATAAATTTCTTTTTATATTGCTATATGCCTTTTATGGCGGACCTGCTTTTTCTCAGGTTGACTCCCTTGAAACGGTAGTCGATACACTAACAATAGAAGAGCAACCCGTTGTTTATGGCGATAATAAGATTGCAAATACGGCCGCGTTGCAAAAGTTCTTCGAAAAGCTGTATACGCTGGAAGTGACCGGTAAGGGAAAAGTGAACATCCTTCATGTTGGGGATTCACATATTCAGGCGGATTTGTTTACTGGAGTGGTTCGGAAAAACCTGCAATATAAGTTCGGGAATGCTGGTCTTGGTTTTTCTTTTCCGTATAATCTGGCCAAAACAAACGGAAGCTATTATGTACGCTATTCCTCAAATGAATCCTGGAGCAGTTATCGGAATATCAATCCTGTAAATGGGAATCCAGTGGGATTGAGCGGTATTGCACTAACGACCAATGCCAAAGATTTTGCAGTGGAGATCAACGTGAAAGATCCGCTATACGAATTTAATACGTTAAAAATTCTGACACCTCAAGGGCAGAATCTTTTTGATGTGGCAACCAGTTCCAAAACAATAGTGTTGGAATCGAATGTGCCGAAAAAAATCAACCATAAAATTAAAAAAGGAGAGGTTATTTCGATCATTGCCGAAAAATACAATGTTTCGGTAGCCGAACTAAAAAGAGCCAACGGTTTAAAGAATAATAACATTCGTGCCGGAAAAACATTGCGTATTCCAACAAACGAAATGCAAAAGAAAAGCATCAAACGGTCGGAGTTTATCCCACTGCCAATGGAGCAACAGGAGGGTGTCTACAGCTATTATAATGCCGAAACGATAAAAAAAATATACCTGTTACCCAATAAAAATGCGTCAAAGTTTGCGTTAAACGGATTGGTTTTCGAAAGAGATAACCCGGGGATTGTTTACAATAGTATTGGGGTTAATGGAGCTAAGTTTTCTGATTACAATAAGTATCCATTATTTTTTGATCAGGTTCCAGCATTGCATCCCGATTTAGTGATTGTGTCACTGGGGACAAACGAAACCTTTGATAAAATGGATGTTACCGCTTATATGGCACAGTTAAACCAATTTGTGGAGACAATCAAACAGAAAAATCCGGATGCGGAAATATTGGTTATGACGCCTCCGCCGTCGTTGTTGTACCGTCGGTCACTGAATACATTTGCAGCCGATTATACCCGTGAAATTAACACACAATCCGAAATCAAGCAACATGCGGTTTGGGATTTATTCTCCATTTTTGGAGGATTATACGGGGTGAACAGGAATTACCGGCAGGGATTGATGTCTGGAGACAAAGTACATTATTCCAAAGCAGGTTATGAAAAACAAGGAACACTGTTTACGGAAGCCCTTTTACAAGCCTACGAGAATTATAAAACAAATTTGAAAAATTGATTACGTTTTTGAATATGCAAGATTGGTTTGCCCATAATATAACATCGCTTTTTACCGGAATTACTGCCGAAACAGTGAAAAATTGGTTTTTATACAATCCGAAAGAGCCGTTGTTGTTTAATACCGGATTATTCCTGGGGTTATTTCTCGTTTTTTATTCGGTCTATATTCTAACCCGAAAAACGTTCCATCTGAGATTGGTCTACGTGATCTGTTTCTCGTTATTTTTCTATTATAAATCCAGCGGAGTCTATTTCCTGTTACTACTGGCATCATCGGTGGTCGATTATAATTTGGGAAATATCCTGCACCGCGAAAGCAGGGCAACGGTAAAAAAGATCTATCTGGCTTTTAGTGTGGTATTGAATCTGAGTTTTTTAGGTTATTTTAAATATACCAACTTTATCATTGAAAATTATAATGCACTCTCCGGAGAACATTTCGATTTTCAGAAGATTATCCTTCCGGTAGGGATCTCCTTTTATACCTTCCAATCGATCAGTTATATCATAGAAGTATACCGAAAAGAGATTGAGCCGACAAAAAGTTATGTGGATTACTTGTTTTTCGTATCGTTTTTCCCGCAATTGGTTGCCGGGCCGATCGTACGGGCTAAGGATTTCTTACCTCAGATTTACCAAAAATTAAACATTACCAAAGACGATGTAAACCGGGCCTTATTGCTGATTATCGGTGGATTAATCAAAAAAACGGTGATCTCCGATTATATCTCAATCAATTTTGTCGATCGGGTTTTTGATGCACCATCGAGTTATACGGCGTTTGAAAACCTTATGGCATCCTATGGTTATGCGATTCAGATTTACTGTGATTTCTCCGGTTATTCCGATATGGCTATCGGGGTGGCATTATTGCTAGGATTCAAATTACCAACCAATTTCCGAACACCTTATCAGTCGGCTTCGATTACCGAGTTCTGGAGAAGATGGCATATTTCCTTATCAACCTGGTTAAAAGACTTTTTATATATTTCTGTTGGAGGTAACCGAAACGGATCCTTTGCCGGATTTTTATTCCCGGCGCTGTTTTTCTTCGGATTGATCGTTTGGGGAATCAATTATGCGCCTACCAGTAATGTTCCGTTGATTCTTGCGGTAAGTTCATTGGTTGTGTTTTCTCTGACATTCCTGTTGTCGCGTGATAAAGAACGCACCATGTTTACCAATGTGAACCTGTTAACGACGATGTTGTTGGGTGGACTATGGCACGGTGCGAGTCTTCGCTTTATCATTTGGGGGGCCTTACACGGAGTGGCTTTGGCAGTTCATAAAATTGTTATCGAATATTTTCCTTCTAAAAAAGAAGAAAAGAAAGGTTTTGGCGGAACCATATGGCAGGTATTTGCCGTAATTCTGACGTTCCACTTTGTAACGTTTTGCTGGATCTTTTTCCGTGCGAAAGATTTTACGACGGCTTTAGAGCTGATTCAGAATATTGGTAACCTTACATTTGATCCGGAACAATGGAAAGTGATCGCCATGGGATATAAGAATGTATTTATATTAATGACGATTGGTTTTATCTGGCATTTTCTTCCGGAAAGAATGGTGAATGCAATGCAGGGAAGTTTCCGGGCGCTGCCAATTGTTGGTAAGGCAATTATTCTCGGACTGGTTTATTGGTTGGTTTACGCCACTGCTTCAGCCGGACCACAACCGTTTATTTATTTCCAGTTTTAAAATATAAGGAAATATTAAGAAGGTATTAGGAGAATCATTTTGTTTTTTTGCTAATTTTGAAACAATTCTGCTGAAAACAGATATCTTATAAATCAATCTAATAATTAATCAAAAATAAGTAAACAATGAAAAAATTAATGGCAATTGCAGCGGTAGCGCTTTTCACAGTATCGATGAATGTTAATGCACAAGAGCAAAAACCAAAAGATAAAAAAGAGTGCTGTTCAGCTAAAGGAAAAGGAGAAGCTAAAAAAGCTTGTTGTTCTGCGGATAAAGCAACAGCTAGTGCTGAGAAAAAAGCATGTTGTTCTAAAGATGCTAAAAAAGCATAAGGATATTACAAATTTAAAAGCCGCTTATTTAAGCGGCTTTTTTTACCATACGATAGTGAATCAGTCCGAAAATAGTAATGCCAGCTCATGGAAACTATCCGGAGTCGCGATCGGATTCCATATCTTTTTTCCATTCTTCTACTAATTCGGGAATACGGGTTATCACTTCCCGACCGAAAATTACTTCATGAACCAGCCCGATATGCATGAGGTCAATCAGTCGACACAAATAGGACTTTCCTTTCATCCACCAGGTGTAATAGTCGTCTATGATTAGATAATTTTTGATCGACTTCCCGGTTTGGGATTGTGCTTCAGCTAATTCCCAACCATCCAGTTGAGCGGCATAAACACTATCAGAAACCCGACTGCCGAAAGTAGTGGTATAATAATATTCTTTGATTTCCCATATCGCCCTTGGATTGGTTGCCGAGGGAAAAACTCCGTTGGCTCTCCGTGGCAGTACGCGTACCGGGAAACTATCTTCTGTGATAACGGTTAATTCTTTTGGTGCAAAATCACAACTGTAGTCCCCCTTATGCTTGCAAATAAGCATATTGACAATCCCTTTTAAATAGGCATAATCTTTTTTCTCCTTTTTTTGTTTGTTTAAAGGTAACGGACAATCGGGAGTTAACTCCTTTTTCAGCGAATAAAATAATTCCTGTGCCTGTTCCCGGTTCATTAAAAGTGGGAAGATGGTATTGGTTAATAATTCTCTCCGGTATTTCATGTAAGCAATAATATGCTGACCAAATTCCGTTAGTCCATCATCATTGATCAGTTTACTACAGTTATAGTGATCATTTTTAAAGGCATCTGTGATTTGTTGAATTGTCGGAACCACCAGATTCGTTTGCGGATTTGCGGCACTTGGTTTTTTGGTAAAACCAAGCCTTTGATTTAATATTTTAATATTGGCCCAGAATTCCAGCGACTGGTTTTTAAATCTTTCGTTTGGCTTCATCTAATTTTAATTTGTGTTCAAATTTTGTTATAAACTCACTTAGTGTCATATTCATTACTTCAACAAAGGATTTTAATTCGATAAGATCAATCCTTCTTTCGCCATTCTCAATTTTACTGATCAATGACTGTGGGACGCGTAATCGGGTCGCCAGATCACATTGTCGCATGTTGTTGTCGGTTCTTAAATTATATAAGATTTCACGCAGTATTTGATATTCTTTACTGTAAAGGCTTTTATTCATACGAACTAAAATATCGATTGTCAATGTGTATCCCAAAACAGGATGTTGGGCTACTACTTGGAGGAATCATCGTAGGGGAGGTTAGATGGAGAAAATTACCATTGTGATTTTGAAAAGCACACTTGGAATTGCATACTGCTCAAAATGATCGCAATATTGTAAAATGAGGAGCGATACACTTGAGGAATCAATATTATACTTTTTCTGATGTTTTAAAAAAATATGGGGTGTAATGGCAATAAAATGTCTTGAAATGACAATAAGGAATAGGAGAATGCAGCCGTTATACGGTACAGTCCGAAATAGGAATGTCGATTAACGGAGGATTAAAAAAGAGTAATACGGAGAAGTTTATTTAGCCTTTATATCGTGGTGGGTATAACGGTTCTCACACTTCAATCTGATAGATCCGTGATGTTTCTTCCCACGGATGGTGTCCTTCTCCGATATACTGGAAACCGTATTTTTCGTAATAGCCAATATGATCCGTGCAAAGGTTCAGGTGTTTAAAACCGGCTGCCCGGGTGTCTTTTTTTGCCTGATCCAATAACAGCGAACCATATCCATGACCACGATGCGCTTCGGCAATAAACATGGCGCAAACCCATGGATAAAGATCCATCCGACTAATAAAATCGTTGGTGATCAAGCCAGCACAACCGATGATTTCGGCATCTTTTTCCAAAAGATACCATTGTGGTAATGGTTGTGGCGCATCGATACAATGACGGATACAATCGTCATAGATTATAGCGGGTACTTCCGACCAGCTTTGTTGTAAATAGGCAATCGCAGTGTCTGTATATTCCGGGTTTTCCCGGACAGATATGATTTTCATAGGATTAAATTTAAAAAGATTTTACAGTAAGTAATAGATTTGTTTGCCGATTAATCTTACAAATAAAAGAAATAAAAAGCTTTAAATATGTAAATGAGCAATCGAAATCTTGGTTGTGATCATAAAAAAACGGCCGGAGCCGTTTCGTTATATTGCTTTATGCTGAAGTATCATCGTTTTTACCCGGTCGAATGATCATTCGCAACGGCTGGTCTTTTGAAAAATAGGCGACCGTCCAGTTGTATAAAGTTTGCAATCGGTTGCGATAGGTAACCAGCGACATTAGGTGGATAAACAGCCAAACCAGCCAGGCAAAAAATCCGTTAAAATGGACTTTCGGTTTTTCGAGGTCAACGACGGCCTTGTTTTTTCCGATAATGGCCATCGATCCTTTGTCATTATAGCTAAAAGGGGTTAGCGGTTTTTTGGCGACCATAGCCTTAAAGTTTTTCGCCAGATGGCGCGCCTGTTGAATCGCGACCTGTGCCAATTGCGGATGTCCGTTCGGAAATTTCGGATCGGTCACCTGTATACACGTATCGCCTACGGCATAGATGTTCGGGAAATCTTTGAGTTTGTTGTGTTCGTCCACTTGCATTCGTCTCCCACGACCGTAAACGGTTTCGGGGATTCCGTCGAATAGTTTGGCGCTGACACCGGCCGCCCAGATCAGGGTTTCCGTTTTAATGGTTTTTCCATCGGCAAAATAAACCGTACCGTCTACATAATCTTTGACCTGTGAGTTTAAACGGACTTTAACGCCAAGTTTTGTCAACGCTTTATAGGTATTTTGTTGCGAATTGACGCTCATCGGGGCTAAAACGGCCTTACCTCCGTCAACCAGATAGATGTCACTTAGGGTGTTGGCCAGTTCCGGGTATTCTTTTTGCATGATTCCGTTACGCATTTCGGCAAACATTCCGGATAATTCCACTCCGGTTGGTCCGCCACCGGCAACAACTATGGTTAGCAGCTGACGTCTTCTGCGCGGGTCTTCGCAGATCGCCGCTTTTTCCATTTGCTGTAGTAAACGGTTTCGCATTTCAACGGCATCGTTTAACGTTTTCATCGGAATAGCATTTTTACGAACATTTTCCATCCCGAAATAATTACTCTCGGCACCGGTTGCAAATACCAATTGATCATATTCTAATTCGCCATTCGAAAGGATCACTTTATTGTTGTTGGCATCTACCCGAAGGAGTTCGGCCAATCGGAACGTAATGTTTTTTTTGCCCGAAAATAATTTTCGGAACGGATAGCTAATACTGGAGGGTTCCAGAAAAGCGGTGGCTACCTGATAGATGAGGGGTGGGAAAAAATTATAATTGTTCTTGTCGACCAGTGTTACTTGAAAATTGGTATTGTTGGCCAACGATTTTGCGAGATTGATACCGGCAAAACCACCTCCTATGATGACTATTTTCATACGCTAAGATTTTAAAAAACAAGATGTTTTTACAGTAGTATTCGTGTTAAATAAACACTATAAATTTACCCATTTATAAACGGATAACCAATTGGAAAACACTATTTGATATAAAATATAACAAAGCATTAACTTTTAAAGAGTATTTCCATTGATCTCCTAAAAAAAGCGATAAAATAAAGTTGAGTCGCTAAAACTGGCTTTGTGTTTTATTGAAAAAAGCCGGTGAAATTGTACCTGAAAAGTCGTTTTTTAGCCGGATTCCCTAATAATGCTGCGTAATTCGCAAAAGGATTGGCTTGTGGCTGCAATTCCTGTTTTTTTGTGGAACGATTCTGTGGAACTTCAAAATCAAATTCTTAAATTTGCACCTCATTAAACGAAACACAGAATCATGTTTGATAATTTAAGTGATAAACTCGATAAAGCCTTTCATATATTAAAAGGTCATGGAAAAATTACGGAAGTAAACGTTGCCGATACCTTAAAGGAAGTGCGTAGAGCGTTACTGGATGCCGACGTTAACTTTAAAATTGCCAAAGATTTTACCACACGTGTAAAAGAGAAAGCCATCGGTGAGGATGTATTGACAACCTTACAACCGGGGCAATTAATGGTGAAAATCGTTAAAGACGAATTAACCGAGTTAATGGGAGGTGATGTAGCCGGAGTGAATTTATCCGGAAATCCATCTGTGATTTTGATGTCTGGTTTACAAGGATCGGGTAAAACCACTTTCTCCGGAAAATTAGCCAATTTCCTGAAAACAAAGAAAAATAAAAAACCATTATTGGTAGCGTGTGATATTTACCGACCGGCTGCGATCAATCAGTTGCATGTGGTAGGAGATCAAATCGGAGTGGAAGTATATTCCGAGCCGGAAAATAAAAACCCGGTTGAAATTGCACAAAATGCAATTAAACACGCTAAAGCCAACGGGTATAATGTGGTGATTGTCGATACAGCCGGACGTTTGGCGGTTGATGAAGAGATGATGACCGAAATTGCAAATGTTCACAAAGCAATCGAACCTCAGGAAACTCTTTTTGTAGTGGATTCCATGACGGGACAGGATGCGGTAAATACAGCAAAAGCATTTAACGATCGTTTGAATTTCGATGGGGTTGTTCTAACAAAATTAGACGGGGATACTCGTGGTGGAGCAGCGATTTCGATTAAATCGGTTGTAAACAAACCGATCAAATTCATCGGTACCGGTGAAAAAATGGAAGCGATTGACGTTTTCTATCCGTCGCGTATGGCCGACCGTATTTTAGGTATGGGAGACGTGGTGTCCTTAGTGGAAAGAGCTCAGGAACAATACGACGAAGAGGAAGCGCGAAAATTACAAAAGAAAATCGCGAAAAATGAATTCGGTTTCGACGATTTTCTAACGCAGATTCAGCAGGTTAAGAAAATGGGTAACATGAAAGACCTTGTTGGAATGATTCCGGGAGCTGGAAAAGCACTGAAAGATGTGGAAATTGAAGACGATGCCTTTAAACATATCGAAGCGATTATTTATTCGATGACACCGGACGAGCGAAAAAAACCGGCGCTATTGGATGCGAAACGTAAAGCAAGGGTGGCGAAAGGCTCCGGAACCAATATTCAGCAGGTGAATCAACTGTTGAAACAATTCGACCAGATGAGCAAAATGATGAAGATGATGCAGGGAGCGGGCGGTAAAAACCTGATGCGCATGATGGGCGGAATGAAAGGAATGAGATAAAATAAAAGACGCGATTAGTCGCGTCTTCTTTTTTAGATAAAAACAACACACAAATACACACGAATGCAACTACTAGACGGAAAAAAGATTTCGGAGGAAATCAAAAATGAAATTGCTGCCGAAGTGCAGAAAATGAAAGAAAACGGAGAAAAGGTGCCACATCTGGCGGCTGTGATCGTTGGAAACGACGGGGCGAGCCTTACTTATGTAGGTAGTAAAGTGAAAGCTTGCGAGAGAGTAGGCTTTGAGTCGACTCTGGTAAAATTGCCGAGTACTACTTCGGAAACGGAATTACTGAAAAAGATCAAAGAATTAAACGAAGACGATGCTATCGATGGGTTTATCGTGCAATTGCCGTTGCCGGATCAGATCGATACACAAAAAGTATTGATGGCAATCGATCCCAGTAAAGATGTGGATGGTTTCCATCCTGAGAATTTCGGAAAAATGGCATTGGATATGTCAACATTTATTCCGGCAACCCCATTCGGAATCCTGGAGTTGTTAGAGCGCTATAATGTGGAAACAAAAGGAAAACACACGGTAGTGATCGGAAGAAGCCATATCGTAGGACGCCCAATGAGTATTCTAATGGGAAGAAAAGGGTTTCCTGGGAATTCAACCGTTACGTTAACGCATAGTCATACGAAGAATATCACGCAAATTACCAGTCAGGCGGATATTATTATCACAGCATTAGGGGTTCCGAATTATCTGAAAGCCGAAATGGTGAAGGATGATGTAGTGATCATTGATGTTGGAATCACCCGAGTAGCGGATGAAAGATCGGAAAAAGGATATGTGATCACCGGTGATGTGGATTTTGACAACGTAAGTAAGAAGGCATCTTTTATTACGCCGGTACCGGGAGGAGTTGGTCCGATGACAATTGCGATGCTGATGAAAAATACATTATTGGCACGAGAGCAAAAAAGATTAAGAGTAGAATAAAATGAATATTATCCAGGTAACATCCCAAAAACAATTGGAAATTGTAAAGTCTCTGGCGTATACGATTTGGCCGGATGCTTATGGTGCTATTTTGTCGGAAGCGCAATTGGAGTATATGCTCGATTTGATATATGCGATTCCGGCTTTGGAGCAACAACAACAAAGTGGGCAACAATTTGTTTTGGCAGAAGACGACGGTATATATTATGGATTTGCTTCTTTTCAGATTAACTATAAGGAAGGGAAAACCAAATTGCATAAAATATATGTGTTACCGCAAACACAAGGTAAGGGAGTTGGAAAGTCGCTTTTGCACTATGTGGAAGTTGCAGTTGATCAAAATCAGAATTCAGTCTTGTTGTTAAATGTAAACCGTTTTAATAAAGCGATCGATTTTTATAAGAAACACGGTTTTGAGGTGATCGGTGAGGAGGATATTGCTATCGGTGATGGTTATCTGATGGAGGATTATATAATGGAGAAGAAAATAAAATAATAGAACCGCAGGTTTTCCTGCGGTTTTTTTATGTCCGACAGGTTTTGAAGTTTGTTGGGTATTTTTATTTTAAGGTGATTTTGATCCGGGTTTAATGGTTGCTATATATAATAGTAGGATTTTTTATGTTTGGAGAGTCGATTTTTACAACGGATCAGCAATTCTTTTTATACACACACACCTATATATAAGTAGTGATGTTACTAATTTCCCACCACCCGACAGTTTTTTGAAGTTTGTCGGTTATTTTTATTTTAAGGCGATTTTGATCGGGGTTTAATGGTCGCTATATATAATAGTAGGATTTTTTATGTTTGGAGAGTCGATTTTTACAACGGACCAGCAATTCTTTTTTAAAAAACACACGCCTATATATAAGTAGTGATGCTACTAATTTTCCACCACCCGACAGGTTACAAAAACCTGTCGGGTGTTAATTTTCGGTTATTAAGCCTGTTTTCGGAACCTGTCGGGTGTAGCAAACTAGGCGGCAACGGGGGCAATCCGCAGGATTTGGTGGATAATAGGGGGAAAGGGTTAAAAAAGATGATGGTGTTAAGTCTTTGTAATGAGGTTGTTAAAAAAAAGATTTAAAAAAAGGTTTGATAAAGTTTGTAAAGAAGGAAAAAGGTTCTAGTTTTGCAGCCGCAATAAGGGAGTTCATTGAGTTAAAGTAAAGCAGATTGGGATTGACTAAGGTTA
>JAEXIT010000019.1 GCA_023446155.1 Bacteroidota bacterium | reverse complement strand
TATCCATCGGAATAATGTTTCTCTAAAACCAACTCTACACATTCTAATTTAAATGCATAGTCATACTTTTGTTTTCTTTCCATAAAAAATGCCCCAAATAGTGTCTAACTTTTTGGGGCATGTTCAATAGATGTGGCTTTTTTAAACTATCGAAAATTAGAATACTAGTAGGCTAGTAATTCCAATAAATCTTTTTCAAATCGTTGTTTTGGCAGGTATTGATCTTCCAGTGCTTTTACAAATGGAATAGCACTTTCCAAACTTCCTACACGTTTAACCGGTCCATCCAGATATTCAAAACAATTTTCCATAATCATCGAGGATATATCGCTCGCAACACCTCCAAATAAGGTATCCTCCTGAAGAATGATCACTTTACCTGTCTTTTTAACCGATGCATACACCGTATCCATATCCAACGGTTGTAACGTACGTAAATCGATTAAATCGGCTTTAATGTCAGGATACTTGGATAAGGTATCCAGAGCCCAGTGTACCCCTGCTCCGAATGAAATCACCGTTACATCTCCACCTTCTTTGATCATAGCCGCTTTTCCAAATGGAATCGTATAATAGTCTTTCGGAACATCCTGATAAACACTTCGGTACAATTGCTTGTGTTCGAAATAAATTACCGGGTTCGGATCGTTGATTGCCGTATTTAAAAGTCCTTTGGCATCATAAGGAAAAGCCGGATATACTACTTTTAATCCCGGTGTTTTCGTAAACCAGGCTTCATTTGTTTGCGAATGGAAAGGACCTGCCTGAGTTCCGCCACCGCAAGGCATACGTACTACCACATCGGCATTTTCCTGCCATCTGTAGTGTACTTTCGCCAAATAGTTCACAATCGGGTTAAATCCTGTAGATACGAAATCCGCAAATTGCATCTCCACTATGGCTTTATGTCCATTAATAGATAATCCCATACCTACCGACACGACTGCACTTTCGCAGATTGGCGTATTGCGAACGCGGTCTTTTCCAAATTGCGCTACAAAACCATCCGTAATTTTAAAAGCTCCACCGTATTCAGCGATATCCTGCCCCATAATTACCAAATTATCGTGGCGTTCCATCGACTGTTTTAATCCTTGTGAGATTGCATCAACCAAACGAATGTTTTCTACTTCTTCGTTATGATCAAATACCTCATGTATATAAGGTCTGTAAACATCGTTTAACTCTTCTTCAAGGTTTGCCTCAATTTCCGGTTCCGCCTGAACTTTTGCCCAATGTTCATCAATTTCTTTTTTGATTTCAGCACGGTACGCCTCATCCATATCTGGTGTCAGGATTCCTGCTTCCGAAAGGTATTTACGGAAATTATCTACCGGATCCTTAATCGCCCACATATCCATCAATTCCTGTGGTACATATTTGGTTCCACTGGCTTCCTCATGCCCGCGCATACGGAACGTTTTAAATTCCAATAGTACCGGACGTGGGTTTTCGCGCATGGAGGCTACCAATTCATCCAGTTTTGTATAAACTTCCAGAATGTTGTTTCCATCAATAATGTGGCTTTCCATTCCGTAACCAATTCCTTTATCGGCCAGGTTTTCACATCGGTATTGTTCGTTTGTCGGAGTTGACAATCCGTAACCGTTATTTTCAATCACAAATAGTACCGGTAAATCCCAAACTGAGGCAATATTTAATGCTTCGTGGAAATCACCTTCGGAAGTAGCTCCTTCACCGGTAAAAACCGCGGTAACTTTTCCGTTTTTCTTTAATTTATTCGCTAACGCAATACCATCGGCCACACCTAATTGTGGTCCAAGGTGCGAGATCATTCCAATAATCTTGTACTCCTGTGTTCCGAAGTGGAACGAACGGTCACGTCCTTTAGTAAAACCATCCCCTTTTCCTTGCCATTGTGAGAATAAACGGTACAATGGGATTTCTCTAGTTGTAAACACCCCTAAGTTGCGGTGCATTGGTAAAATATATTCGTCTTTATCCAGAACAGATGTGATTCCTACTGAGATGGCTTCCTGCCCAATACCTGAAAACCATTTGGAAACTTTCCCCTGACGGATCAGGATCAGCATTTTTTCTTCGATCAGCCTTGGCTTGATTAATTTCTTATATAAATCTAATAGCTTTTCGTCGCTTAGATTTTTCCGATCAAAATTCATGATGTTGTGCTTTGATTAAACGCTTCCAAAAGTATGAAAAAATAACCGTCACTAATGGAATTGTAATCAAAATATTTTCCCAAATTATCCGCTTTGTCCAAGCATTTCTCTTATCACGGTCAATTGTTGATAACTTTCTAAAATTTATCTAAAAATTATTATTTACCTTTGTTTTATAATGGTTTCACAACCAAAAAGTTATTAACAAAATTTTTTAAGATGCAAAACATTCCCAGTGTTGACTTGCGTGATTTCCTATCGGACGACCCGGTACGTAAACAAAAATTTGTAAATGAAATCGGAAAAGCCTACGAAGACATCGGCTTCGTAGCATTAAAAGGTCATTTTTTAGATGACAAATTAGTTGATGAACTTTATGGTGAGGTTCGTAATTTTTTTACATTACCACTTGAGGTAAAAGAAAAATACGAAATTCCTGGAATTGGTGGACAGCGTGGTTATGTTTCTTTCGGAAAAGAGCATGCCAAAGGAAAAAAAGAAGGGGACTTAAAAGAGTTCTGGCATTTCGGTCAATATGTTGAAAACGATCCGAAACTGGAAGCCGAATACCCTAAAAATGTGGAAGTAGCCGAACTTCCTAAATTTAACACGGTAGGAAAAGAAGCCTATCAAATGTTGGAAAAAACCGGTGTATATGTTCTGAGAGCATTAGCATTATACCTTGGCCTGGATGAGTTTTATTTTGACAATTACATCAAAAACGGAAACAGTATCCTACGTCCAATCCACTATCCTCCTATCACACAGGAACCGGAAAATGCCGTTCGTGCCGCAGCACACGGCGATATCAACCTGATCACCTTATTAATGGGTGCACAAGGTAAAGGATTACAGGTTCAAAATCACAACGGCGACTGGATCGATGCTATTGCCGAAGCAGATGAATTAGTGATCAATGTTGGTGACATGCTTTCCCGTCACACCAACAACAAACTAAAATCAACCATTCACCAAGTGGTAAATCCACCACGTGAATTATGGGGAACTTCCCGTTTTTCGATTCCGTTTTTTATGCATCCGATAAGCGAAATGCCGCTTAACTGTCTGGAAAACTGTATCGATGCCGAAAACCCGAAACGTTATGACGATATTACCGCTGGTGACTTCTTATACGAACGTTTGGTTGATTTGGGCTTAATTAAAAAATAATCCTTATTTTTATAAAATCGTAAAAGACATTGGGTTTTACACTCGATGTCTTTTATCTTTTACAACCTTTTTGAAATGCGACAACGCATCGAATTGATTTAGCACTATGGCAAAGAAAATAAGTAGTTTGGAAGATCTTGGCGGATTTGTTTTTTCCACCAATAAAGATTTTGAATTCAATACCGAATCCGAGCAGGAAGAAACCCTTGCTCCCGGTCAGCAAAAACTGGAAGCCCATCTCGACAAAAAGAACCGGGGCGGAAAAGTAGCAACCATCATCAAAGGGTTTGTCGGTAATGACGACGACCTGAAGGCACTGGCAAAACAATTAAAAACGCTTTGTGGCGTGGGTGGCGCCGCAAAAGACGGTGAAATTATCATCCAGGGGAATTTCCGCGATAAGATCATGGATTTCCTGACTAAAGAAGGCTATAAAATAAAACGCGTAGGCGGTTAATAAAATACATATATAATGACAGCAATTAAATCATCCGAATTAATCCTGAATCCCGACGGTAGTGTGTACCACTTAAATCTGAAACCGGAAAACATCGCCACTGATATTATTTTTGTGGGCGATCAAAACCGGGTTTCCAAGATTACCAAACACTTCGATAGCGTTGAATTTTCGACTCAAAAGCGTGAATTTAAAACCGAGACCGGTACGTATAAAGGCAAACGCCTTACGGTTATGTCAACCGGAATTGGTCCTGACAATATTGACATCGTGATGAATGAACTGGATGCTCTGGTTAATATCGACCTCAACACCCGTACCATCAAACCGGAGCTTACTTCCTTAAACATTGTTCGTATCGGAACATCGGGTTCACTACAAGCTGATATTCCGGTAGACAGTTTTGTAATGTCTGAATATGGTTTAGGATTAGATAATATGCTACGCTCTTATATCATTGATTCGATTTCCGAATCAGCAATTGAAGAGGCGTTTATAGCACACACCAACTGGGATATGCGCAAAGGAAAACCTTATGTGATCAAAGGCAGTGAAAAACTGGCTCAAAAAATCGAAAGTACCGAAATTCACAAAGGATTTACCGGTACAGCAGGTGGTTTTTACGGTCCACAGGGACGTGTATTGCGTCTTCCTATTCAGGATGATACACTAAATGCCAAAATGGACAGTTTTAACTATAACGGTACGCGAATGACCAACCTTGAAATGGAAACCGGCGCCATATATGGTCTTTCCCGTTTATTAGGTCACGAGGCATTATCCCTTAACGCCATCATTGCCAACCGTGCCAATGGTACTTTTAGCGAGGATCCGTACAAAGCGGTCGATGCACTTATCGTCTATACATTAAACAAACTAGCCGAATAACATGCACACACTGGCTTCTCAACTTATCGCAGAAATCACGGCTTTTGAACGTCAATTTCACGAAGGACATCTATCCGGTTTTGAAGTAAAATCAGCGGAGAATATCTGGTCTAAAAAAGAAATATTGGGTCATTTGATCGACTCGGCACGCTATAATCTGGAACGTTTTACGGAAATTCAGTACGCTGAAAGTCCATATTCGGTTCGTCCATATAATCAAAATGAACAAGTGAAAGCCAACCAATACCAGCAGCGCGAAAGTACTGAATTACTGCTACTGTGGCTAACCTTAAACCGGCAGATTGCTTTTGTAATGCAATGTCAGACCGAAGAAACCTTAGCGTTATCCTTGCTTTTACCGGATACAACCGCTTCGGATTTACGCTTTTTAATGACCGATTATATTCATCATTTGCAACATCACTTAATCGAAATCAGAAAATGAAACCCATAATTACCACCGACAGACTGATCATTCGGGAATTACAGCCCGATGATGCCGCAGGTATTTTCCGATTGGATTCCAATCCTGCTGTTCATGAATATCTGGGCAAATCGCCTATTACAACCTTGGAAGAAGCGCAAAATGCCATTTCCTTTATTCGAAAACAATACGAAACGAATGGTATTGGTCGTTGGGCAATGGTATTAAAGGATTCGAATGAGTTTATCGGTTGGACAGGACTTAAATTGATCAACACTGAAGAAGTGAACGGACACCAGAATTTTTACGACCTTGGGTATCGACTGGTTCAGGAACATTGGCGGAAAGGCTATGGTTTTGAAGCCGCCTACGCCTGTTTGGAGTATGCTTTTTCGGTTATGAAACTCGAAAAAGTGTATGCCAATGCCGAAAAGGGAAATATTGGCTCCAATACAATATTACAAAAACTGCAACCCGTCCATACGGAATCTTTTTGGGATGAAGGAATCGAAACCATCTGGTTTGAATTTCAAAATAATAAAATCGGCAGTTAAACCTGCTGATTTTTTTTTAGGATTTCCACACCATTCAGGTAATCCGACGGGCGTTGTCCTAACAATTTATAAAAGGTATTACTAAAGGTCGGTATACTATTATAACCTACGGCCACCGCGACTTCACTAACCGGTAATCGCTTTTCCAGTAACAACTCGATCGCTTTTAGCATTCTCCGTATCGTAAAAAACTGAATAAACGACATCCCCATATCTTTTTGAAACAAACGGTATAAGGAACGTTCACTAAATCCAAATTTTTCGGCCAGTTTGGAAAAGAAGATGGTTTCATCAAGATGTTCATCGAGATAGTTGATCACTTTTAAAAGACGCTTGTCTTTAGCTGTCGGCAAGGCTAAAGGCAGATTCGTTTCGCAAATTTCCGGCAATATCGCCTTAATCGCTCTGGCAATAAAATAATTGCGGCTTCCTTTTTTTAGATCCCCATTCCAACGGTTGGTAAACAACATCATTTGCAATAACAAATCGTTCACCGGATAAATCCCTTCATTACTATAAAAGGAATGTTCGTTTTTGTCGACCGGAAAATAGAGGTTTCGCATCATTACATTTTCCGAACTCGGGTGAATACTGTGCTTGATAGTATCGGGAATCCACATAAAATGGCGCGCCGGCAAAAAGTAGGTTTTCGTTTCAGTGGTCACATAAACCAGTCCGCCTTCGGTATACAACAACTGGGCTTTTTCGTGTTTGTGCGTTGGAATCAACAATTCACCCATCAGGTCGTGATGGCAATAAATACTGCTTTTATCCGTGTCCACATCCTTGGTATAATATTTTTCTACCTTAAGGCCTTCCTTTTCCATACTGTCTGAAATGAATATTTTTTTGGCTTATTACGATAATTCGCTACTGGATTATTTCTTTAAAATTGTAAACTAAACCAATCAGAATAAAAACAAGTAAAAGCTTTTGTTATTAAAACTTTATTTTTTGGTTTAATTTTTTATCAAAAAATCATTTTATGAACCCAGAAAGAATTCAATTTCAAAAATACGAAGACAAAGTGATTTCCGCCCATCAGGCCGCCGCTTTTTTTAAAGATAAAATGGTAGTCGGTTCCAGCGGATTCACAAAAGCCGGCGACAGTAAAGCGGTTTTACCCGCCTTTGCTTTGCGTGCCGAACACGAAGCGATCGGGATTACCCTGATTACCGGTGCTTCGCTAGGTCATACTACCGATGCCGATCTGGCCAGAAGTAATGCCCTTTACAAACGAATGCCCTTTCAGGTTGATCCGGTAATGCGGGGAAAAATCAACAACGGTGAGATTCTTTTCATTGATCAGCATCTTAGTGAAACGGCAGAATTACTGGAAAACAAACACCTCCCCCAACTGGATTTTGCAATCATTGAGGCCACTTATATCGATACCGACGGGAATATCATCCCAACTACTTCGGTAGGAAATTCGGCTACTTTTGCCCATTTGGCCGACAAAATTATTATTGAAATCAACACCTCCATTCCTTTTGAATTTAAAGGAATACACGATATTTTTATTCCAAACCACTACCCTAACCGTGATGTGATCAACATTACAGCTTCCGACGATCGTATTGGCTCCGATGTTATCCGTATTGACCCGGATAAAGTGGCGGGAATCGTTTTTACCGAAATCCCGGATAGTCCGGCGCAAACTACCGCTCCGGATGCAAAAACCACTGCTATTGCCAACCATTTACTGGCCTTTTTTGAAAAAGAGATACAAAGCGGGCGTTTAACAAAATCTTTGATGCCATTACAGGCCGGTATCGGTAAGGTGGCCAATGCGGTATTGTCGGGGTTAGCCAAAGGGGATTTTGAAAATCTGGTGATGTATTCGGAAGTGTTGCAAGACAGTACGTTCGAACTGATGGATACCGGTAAAATGACGTTTGCTTCGGCTTCTTCAATCACCGTATCGGAAACCTGCTACAAACATCTACTAAACAATTTTGACCAATATAAAGACAAGATTGTCCTTCGTCCGCAGAATATCAGTAATGCTGCAGAAGTGATCCGTCGCTTGGGTATTATCGGGATCAATACCGCGATCGAATTTGACATTTACGGTAATGTGAATTCGACCCATATTTCGGGAACGAAAATGATGAATGGCATTGGCGGTTCGGGTGATTTTGCCCGTAATGCCTACCTGAGTATTTTCGTAACACAGTCGGCTTCGAAAGACGGAAACGCCATTTCACATGTCCTTCCGATGGTATCTCATACCGACCATACGGAACACGACGTGGACATTTTGGTAACCGAACAAGGTCTTGCCGATCTACGCGGATTAGCGCCACGGGAACGCGCTAAAGTGATCATCCAAAATTGCGCCCATCCCGAATACCGCGAACAACTACAGGAATATTTCGAAAGAGCCTGCCAACGCGGCGGTCATACGCCACATATACTGGAAGAAGCTTTTAGCTTCCATACACGATACCTGGAAACAGGCACCATGAAACAAAACTGCCTTATACCCCACGAAGTGTAAGGTAACATTTGTGTTGTTTTCTTTGTTTATTTGCGAAAACTTTCCCCGATAGTAATTTTAATTATTCTACGGGGAATGTTTATTTTTAACCCCTTCTTATCGCAAAAATTTGTTTACTCTTACTATCTTAGCAATTAATTTTTTCACATGAAAACAATTCGAATTGCAGGAGTACCCGAGCATTTTAATTTACCCTGGCATTTATGCATTGAAAACGGCGAATTTAATGAGGTTGACATCGATTTACAGTGGACCGATGTGCCCGAAGGAACCGGAAAAATGTGTCAGATGCTCCGCGATAACGAAACCGATATCGCTATTATTTTAACCGAGGGCATTCTGAAAGATATCTCCAATGGCAATCCGAGTAGCATTGTACAAATCTATGTGCAATCGCCTTTGCTATGGGGGATTCATGTGGGCGCGCAATCCGCTTATCAAAACCTATCCGATCTAAACGGAAAAAAAGCAGCTATTAGTCGGATTGGATCCGGATCCCAACTGATGGCTATCGTCAATGCTAAAAACGAAGGCTGGGATACACAAAACATTCCTTTTGAAATTGTAAATACCATCGACGGTGCCGTAACCGCGCTTACCAATGGAACAGCCGATTATTTTATGTGGGAACGCTTTATGACCAAACCCTTGGTCGATAACGGTACATTCCGTCATCTGGGTAATTGTCCCACGCCATGGCCTTCGTTTGTAATTGCCGTTCGCAACGAAGTACTGGCAACCGACAAACACGTGATTGATCAAATACTAGATATCATCAATACCACAACCCGTGAGTTTAAAGAAATTCCCAGTATCGACCGAACATTGGCCAATCGTTTTAATCAAAAAACGGAAGACATTCAGGAATGGCTGCAATTAACCCGTTGGTCGCAAAAAAAACCGGATCAAAAAACCTTTGAAAAAATTCAAAATCAATTATTCGATTTAAAGATAATCGAAACCAAAGCCACTTATGAATCCGTCATAAAATAAGTATTTACAAGCCATCGCTAAAAAATGACTTTGTCCGAAAAAACCAAGATCCAAAAAATAAAAGATAAGCTTTCTTTGCCAAAGCCTTGGGACAATGTTGTCATTTTTTTCCTGAATATCCTGATTGCCATTCCGATTTTTATTATTGTCCATCAGAACATTATCGATCCGGAATGGTTTTTACATATCGATCGGGTATTACTTTTTATCGTCATAGTGGTGATCATCCAATTGGCGTTGCGGATGCTTAAAACGGTGATCATTATTTGTATTTTCCTGTATTTACTAGCGTTGATATGGGGAACCTTGTTTGGTGGCTACGGTTTTAATTCGGTTTTTGAAGATTATCGGGCGATGATTTATACCATGTCGGAAGATGCCAATCCACAGGATATTATCATTGCGAAACTCCTTCCGTTTCCGAACAAATCCAAGATTATCGACGCCGTGGATTATACCAATCCGAAGGTTCGCAATTTTGCATTAAAAGCCACTACCCTGCATTTTCAGGACATAAAAGGCTTTCGCGAATACCGACAAACAATTCAATGTTTTGCGGTTTTTGCCGAAGTTAAAAAGCGATGGAATTATGTGAACGATCCCAAAGGACGGGAATACATCGCTTCGGCTAGTGAATCGTTACAGCACTTTTCGGGCGATTGTGACGATCATGCAATTTTGATGGCCGCACTGATTCGCGCGATTGGCGGTACACCGCGGATTATCCATACCGGTGGCCATTTGTATCCGGAAATGCTCGTAGGAACCAAAGCCGACCTTGAAAATGTAATTTACCTGATCAAGGAAGTACTGTTTAAAGACGAAAGTAAAGGAAAGGAGATCAATTACCATATCGACGAACGCGGGCAGATTTGGCTGAATCTGGACTATACCGCCAAATATCCCGGGGGCCCATTTATGTCGGAAGAAATTTTAGGAGAATTAACGTTTTACTAATTACCAGTTGATTTCCGGTTTGCCTTTTTGCTGTAAAAAGGCATTTGCTTTGCTAAAGTGTTTGTTTCCAAACCACAGTCCGCGATTGGCACTTAATGGCGACGGATGTCCGGTTTCCAATACAAAATGACGGCTTCTGTCGATTTTAGCACCTTTTTTCTTGGCAAAACCACCCCAAAGTAAAAAGACAACGTCCTGTTTTTCATTGGAAATCTTCTGAATTACAGCATCAGTAAAATCTTCCCAACCCTGGTTTTGATGACTACCCGCCATGCTTTCGCGAACCGTTAAGGTCGCATTGAGTAACAATACCCCCTGATCGGCCCAACGCTCGAGATTACCGCTTTTTGGAAACGGAATTCCCAAATCGGTTTCGATTTCTTTGAAAATATTGAGTAAGGACGGCGGAAACGCGATGCCGTCGTTGACCGAAAAACACAAGCCATTCGCCTGATTGGGTCCGTGATATGGATCCTGACCGATGATAACCACTTTAACCTGGTCGAACGGACAACGGTCGAATGCAGCAAAAATATGATTTCCTTTTGGGTAGCAACGGGTTTGGGCGTATTCCGCTTTTACAAAGTGAATCAATTTGTCAAAATACGGCTTTTCAAATTCGGCAGATAGTACGTTTTCCCAGGAAGGATGTATATTTACTTGCATTTTATAATTTTTTACCAAAAATAACACTTTTAGCTAACTTTTAGCCTTAGCGATACGGCTTCTTCTTTGTAAATTTGCAATTCAATTTAAAAAAATGATTTCAATTACCGATAAAACCCTACAGGATTTAGAATTTAAAACCATACTGGAAACCATTTCGGACTTGTGTAATACCGAAACCGGAAAACAGAAGGCGCTTGAGATTATCCCTTTCAAAACAGAGGAAACGCTAATGGATGCGCTATTGCAAACATCCGAGTATGTTTCTTCATTTACCAATAATAATGTTATCCCGAATCACTATTTTGATGCGATTCACCACGAAATAAAATACCTGGCTATTGAAGACAGTTTTCTGGAGTTAAGCGGCTTTCGAAAGATTAGCGCGCTTTCCGAAACCGCCAATACGCTGATTCAGTTTTTCCGAAAATTCGACGACTACTATCCGAAATTAAACCTTCGGGCTTCGGAGATCGAACTCACGAAATTCATTATTCAGAAAATTGACGAGGTAGTCGACAAATACGGGGAGATTAAAGACAATGCGTCACCTGATCTAGTCGAAATCCGTCGTAATATGAATCTGGTTCGCGGAAAAATCAATCAGAGTTTTGGTGCAGCTTTGTCCAGTTACAACAGTATGGGCTATCTGGACGATATCCGGGAAACGATAGTGGATAACCGTCGCGTTCTGGCCGTTTTGGCCATGTACCGCCGTAAAGTAAAAGGAACCATATTGGGCAGTTCCAAAACCGGAAGCATCGCCTATATTGAACCGGAAGCCACCTTGCGTTATTCGCGGGAACTGAGCAACCTGGAATATGAAGAACGCGAGGAAATTACGCGGATTTTAAAACAGTTAACCAATGCCATCCGTCCGTATATTCAGCTTTTAAAAGACTATCAGGACTTTTTGAGTGATATCGACGTGGTTGCCGCAAAGGCAAAATACGCCTATAAAATCAATGGTTTACTTCCAAAAATCACGACAGAGAAAAAACTGTATTTCCGCGAAGCCTTCCACCCGATTCTGTATTTGAACAACAAACAGAAAAATGCGCCAACCTATCCGCAAACGATTGAATTAACGCAGGAAAACCGAATTATAGTGATTTCCGGTCCAAATGCCGGTGGAAAAAGTATCACTCTTAAAACCATCGGATTATTACAATTGATGCTACAAAGTGGTATTCTGATTCCGGTACACGAACGCAGTGAAACGTTTTTATTTGACCGGATTCTGACCGATATTGGCGATAACCAATCTATCGAAAACCATTTGAGTACGTATAGTTACCGCTTGAAGAATATGAATTACTTTCTAAAAAAGTGTAACGCCAAAACCCTGTTCCTGATCGATGAATTTGGAACCGGTTCCGATCCGGAACTTGGAGGTGCTTTGGCCGAGACATTCCTGGAAGAATTCTACCACCGTGAAGCTTTTGGTATTATCACCACGCACTATACCAATCTGAAAATACTCGCGAATGAACTGCCATTTGCCACCAACGCGAACATGTTGTTTGACGAAAAATCACTGGAACCGATGTATAAATTACATCTGGGTCAGGCCGGTAGTTCTTTTACGTTCGAAGTAGCTCAGAAAAACGGGATTCCATATGGTTTGATCAATCGTGCAAAAAAGAAAGTCGAAGGCGACAAGGTTCGTTTTGACAAAACGATAGCCAACCTTCAAAAAGAACGCTCCCGACTGGAGAAAACCTCCCAAAACCTAAAAGAGGAAGAAACCAGAGCGCGCGAAGAAAGTCGAAAAATGGAAGGCATCAACACCAAGATTCAGCAAAAACTGGAGAGCTACCAGGAATTGTATGACGCCAACCAACGTTTGATCTATATGGGTCAGAAACTGGACGATATTTCCGAGAAGTATTTTAATAATAAAAATAAAAAAGATCTTATCGGAGAATTTCTAAAAATGGTCGAGATCGAAAACTCCAAGCGTAAAAAAATCACCGTTAAGGAGAAAAAAGCCAAAGAAGCGGTTCAGAAGGAGATTATCGAAGAGGTAAAGGAAAAGGTGGAAGTGATCCGAAAAGAGAAAAAAGAAAAGAAAATAAAAGCCATTCAGGAAGAAAGCAACAAACCTAAAATTCCATTAAAAGTAGGCGACCGCGTTCGTATGATCGACGGTAAAGCTGTGGGGAGCATTGATGCGATCGAAAAGAAAAAAGCGACGGTCAATTATGGCATTTTCACATCCAAAGTTGACCTTGATAATCTGGAACTGGTAGAACGCAAAAAATAAGCTATGGAAGGTTTACCTCAAGATAAGAAGATTGTACTTTTTGACGGTTTCTGTAACCTGTGCGACAGTTCGGTACAGTTTATCATCAAGCACGACAAAAAAGATGTATTTCGTTTCCTTCCGTTACAATCGGAATTAGGACAACAGGTGATTCGTCATATCGGTGTGGACACCTCCAAAACCGACAGTATTATCCTGTATGAACCTGGAATAGCGTATCATTATAAGGCCGATGCGGCGATTTCGATTGCCAAAACCATTGGCGGTGTTTATTCTTTATTCAGTTTGTTCAGTTGGATTCCAAAATCCATCTCGAATGCGGTTTACGATTATATGGCTAAGAACCGTTATAAGTGGTATGGCAAAAAGGACCACTGTATGTTACCGAGTCCGGAAATTAAGGCAAAATTTTTATAACCTGATAATTATCATCATTTTACCGCCAATTTAAAGTTAGATTTGAGTAAACTAAATCACTTAAAAATGGCAAAGCTTTTTATTTCCCTCTATTCCTGGTCTGTTGGAGCCTTTATTATGATTGGTATTTTTTCGTTCGTCATCTTTTCATTGGTCGCTTATGTGTTCCTGATGATGAATAGCAATAAAAAGAAAAAAGAGCGGGACTAGCATCGCTGTCCCGCTCTTACAAATACAAATCAGAAAAAATAATTATTTTTTGACAATCTTTTTAGTTGCCATACCCTCATTTGTTGTAATATTCATAAAATACACTCCTGAATTTAAGTCGGCGATATTTACTTGAGCTTCTGAAACAGCCTCAAATGTTACTGTTTTTACCGTTCTACCATTGATATCGTTGATTGCAATTTGGTTAACCAAAACGTTGTTATTGTTTGCAACCGTTACTACATCATGAACCGGGTTCGGGAACACCGAGAATTTAGAAGCAAGGAAATCGTCTGTTGAAGCGGTAGCCATTGCAAGAACAGTAACATCATCAACACTCAAAAGATTCTTATCATTGTTATTATTCACCCAGGCAATGTAGATACTTTGTCCGGCAAATTGTGTTAGCGGATACGATCTGTTTTGCCATGTATTGGCTTCCGACGGAGTTGAATAAATTACGTGTGTAAAATCGGCTGCATTTGTTCCGGTTGTAGAAACCCGTAATTCATATCCATCCTGATACGCCACATCCGAATCACCCGATTTCGCTTTAAAAGCCACCTGAATCTGATTGTTGGCCGGAAGCGCGATTTGAGGTGTGATCAACCATCTGTTTGCCGTACCAGCCGGATTAAACCATGATGTTGTAGAAGCCACCTTATTACCCGGTTCTGAGTTCCAGGTAACCACTGCCCATGCATTAACACCAAAAGTAGCCGCATACGTCCCATTTGGTGTTAAACCGTCAAGATTACGCAAAGTCCATCCCGTTAAAGCAGTATTATTTTCAAAATTTTCCTGGAAAATTGTTGTTGTCTGTGCATTTCCTGCAAAAAATGTTCCCAGTAATAAACCGGTAGAAAGTAATGTTTTTCTCATTATAATTGGTTTTGTTTAAAAATTAAAGCTACCCATTAAACTTTAAGAAAAAAACCACAAAAGTGTTAATTCAAAATAAACACACTCTTTTGTTAACATACACCATTAAACCACATTATTAACTTAATATTTTATAATAAAATTACTTTTTTAATATTTTATCTCTTTCAAGAGAAATAATCACCAACTAAACTCACTCCTTTTTTTATAACGATACGAACAAAAAAGAGCGGGACTAGCATCGCTATCCCGCTCTTACAAATACAAATCAGAAAAAATAATTATTATTTTTTGATAATCTTTTCAGTCGTCACACCCTTATCGGTTGCGATGTTCATAAAATAGATCCCAGAATTTAAATCCGCAATGTTCACCTGAGCTTCCGAAACAGCATCAAATTTTACTGTTTTCACGGTTCTTCCATTAATATCGTTAATCGCAATTTGGTTAACCAAAACGTTGTCAGCATTGGCAACTGTTACTACATCCTGTACCGGATTCGGGAAAACAGAGAATTTAGCTGCTGTAAAATCGCCAGCAGAAGCCGTTACTTCCGAAAGACCGTTTAACGTTAAGGTTCCACTCCAGATTCCTGATGCACCTTCAGCATCATAACCATGACCTAACCAAACCGTATAGGTTGTTCCGTCGAAACTTAGTGGTGTATCCAACACAATAGTTCCGGTTACAGGAGTACCCGGCTCGTCCGAATCCCCATCGTCCCAGAAATAACTCTGATCAGCATATAGATCGTCATACCCTCCTATTTGCAATAGCCCTAATGAGTTAATACCTCCATCAGCCGTAACATATACCGTAAGATCACTTGCATAGGTTTCCATAGCTGAATCGTTAAGGATTGCGTTCATTGTAACACTGTTTAGTGTTCCGGAGAATTCACCAACCTCATTAAGCTTATAAAACATAAAGCTTTCTATTGCCATATTATTAAATGGAACCGTTACCGATTGTGCAAAAGTTGTGTTTATTGATGCCAACACAAAGCATAAACAAAGTAATGTTTTTTTCATTATAATTGGTTTTGTATTACTAAAAGTAAAATTAACTATTAAGTTTTAAGAAAAAAACCACAAAAGTGTTAATTCAAAATAAACATAACCTTCCGTTAACACATAAAAAAAAACCTTAATATTAACTTAAGGTTTTAAATAAAATTCATTTTTTTTACTAATTTTTCACTTCCTAAGGAAAAAATCCAATAAGACAATTGCAACCATCGCTTCGACAATTGGTACCGCACGTGGCACTACACAAGGATCATGGCGTCCTTTGCCCTGTTGTTCGGTTATATCCCCTTTATTATCAAGCACTTCCTGTTTCTGCATGATCGTAGCAACCGGTTTAAAAGCCACCCGAAAGTAAATATCCATACCATTACTAATACCCCCCTGGATACCTCCGGAAAGGTTACTCTTAGTGGTTCCATCGGGATTATACAGGTCGTTATGCTCGCTTCCTTTCATCTTGGCGCCACAAAAACCGCTTCCATATTCAAATCCTTTTACCGCGTTGATCGACAGCATGGCTTTTCCCAGTTCGGCATGTAGTTTGTCGAATACCGGCTCACCCAAACCGATCGGTACATTTTGAATCACACAAGTTACGGTACCACCAACGGTATCGCCTTCTTTGCGGATTTCTTTGATATAGGCTTCCATTTTTTCGGCTGTCGCCTGATCCGGACAACGCACCGCATTACTTTCCGTTAATGAAAAATCCAATGCCTGATACGGTTTATCGATAAAAATGTCGCCAACCGATGATACAAACGCATTGATCTTGATTTCGGGCATGGCCTGTTTTGCAATCGCTCCAGCCACAACTCTGCTTGCCGTTTCCCGAGCCGAACTACGTCCACCACCACGATAATCGCGGATGCCATATTTTTGTTCGTAAACATAATCGGCATGACTTGGACGATAGGTGTCTTTTATATGGGAATAATCGTCTGATTTCTGATTGGTATTGGGCACAATAAACCCAATTGGCGTACCGGTTGTTTTTCCTTCAAAAATTCCCGACAGGAATTGTACGGCATCTTCTTCTTTTCGTTGGGTTACTATAGCCGATTGTCCCGGTTTCCGGCGTTGCATTTCATTTTGAATGGCATCAAAATCCAAGGCAATTCCAGCCGGACATCCGTCAATAATTCCCCCTAATGCTTCTCCATGCGATTCTCCGAATGTGGTAATTCGGAATAGTGTTCCGTATGTATTTCCTGCCATAACGCGTAATTTTATACAAAAATAAACTATTCTGTTTGCACGGCAATACTAAACTTTCCGCAAAGAACTAATAATTATTTAATGTTTCATTAAATTTTTAATAACAACAAAAGGGTTTATTTGTTAAACTTAAATTTCAATTCCTTGAAAAAGAGAAGCGTTGATATTGTTGTTATCTCCGACGTACATTTAGGTACTTATGGCTGTCATGCGAAAGAATTACTAAAATATCTGAATACGATCAAGCCCAAAACGCTGATCTTAAATGGTGACATTATCGATATCTGGCAGTTCCGGAAATCGTATTTTCCCAAATCCCACCTTAAAGTCGTAAAAAAACTACTGGACTTTTCTTCCAAAGGCACGCGGGTGTATTACATCACCGGTAACCATGATGAGATGTTGCGGAAGTTTAGCGACACCACTATGGGGAATTTTTCCATAGTCGACAAGCTGCTTCTGGATTTACACGATAAAAAAGCGTGGATTTTCCATGGCGATATTTTCGACAATTCGGTACATCACGCCAAATGGATTGCCAAACTGGGCGGCATTGGCTACGATTATCTGATTTTACTAAACCGCTTTATCAACTGGTGTTTGGTAAAAATGGGTAAAGAGCCGTATTCCTTATCCAAAAAAATCAAAAGCAGTGTCAAAAAAGCCGTGAAGTTTATCTCCGATTTCGAAACTACCGCAACCGATCTGGCCATTGAAAAAAACTACGACTATGTGATCTGTGGACATATTCACGAACCTAAAATCGTTGAAAAGGAAAATAAAAAAGGGAAAACACTCTATTTGAACTCCGGTGACTGGATCGAAAACCTAACCGCTCTGGAATACAATAAAAAAAGATGGAAATTGTATCAGTATTCTCCGGAAGCGGTGCAAGCCGAAGAGGAGGATGATTATTTCGAACAGGAAACCAAATTGAGTCAGGAGTTATTATCCTTAAAAATACTAATGAAAGGCTAGTATTTTAACATTTTTTAGTAAATTAGCTAAAACATTTTACTAAAATGATTTCAAGATATATCTCTGCCTTTTTGGGAGCTTTCTTTCTTTTCGCCTGTTCCTCTTCTTCTGAAGAAACGACAAGTGGTAGTACACCATCCAATTCCGATTATTTTCCACTGTCCATCAATAATTACTGGACCTATACTGTCGATGCGATGCGGGATTCCCTTTATATTGCAAGCGACACCCTGATTGCCGCTACGTCTTATAAAAAATGTAAAGCCAACGATTTTCCGGTTGGTTTTTATTCCAATTCCTTAAATAAAAACGGTATTCGTAAGTCGGGCGATGAGATTCTGGCTTCCGGGATCTTCGATTTGGAAACTTTTACCGGACTTCCGATTGCCATTAGCCTAAATAATTTTATTATTTTTAAAGAAAATACCACCTCCGGTCAAACATTAGGAAACGTCACCGGAAGCATACAACAAACTGTTCAGGATTTCCCGTTAACCATTCAATATAAGGTTACTAGCATCGCCGGAGCCACACTTCCAAACTATACCGCTCCCAACGGTGATGCCTACTCAAATGTAAAAGCTGTTAACACAATCATAAATTTACAAGTCTCCACCGTTTATCTTGGCATACCTTTTGTAGTCTTACCTTCACAAGACGTTCTGGTTTCTACGCAATATTTTGCCAAAGACATCGGTGTGGTACATACCAATACTAATTTACAGTATGCGTTAACCAGCGGTATTCCATCGGGAATCCCTTTACCCATACCGAGTTCCGGAAATCAGACGCAACAAGAGTTCTTAGATAATTATCATATTAATTAAAAAAAACAACCCTGTAACACAATAAAATTGTATGTTAAAATAAAGCACACAATTGTAATAATTTTCTAATAACAGGGTTTTATTTGTTAAAATTTTTTATATGAAGAAACTATTTTTATCTGCCTTCATGTTAATGGGATTAGCATTTGGCACACAAGCACAGGAAATTTCTAAAAATGCTTTAGGGCTGCGTTTAGGCGACAACGATGGTTTTGGTGGTGAGATCTCCTATCAACGAGGTCTCTCTAAAAACAACCGTTTGGAAGTCGACCTTGGATGGAGAAACAGCAAACATGTAGATGCCTTCAAACTTAGTGGTTTGTACCAATGGGTTTGGAACATCGACGGTGGCTTTAACTGGTATGCCGGTGTTGGTGGAGGACTAGGAAGTTGGAGTTATCAAAATAATTACGCTCCAGTGGAAGTAAAAGACAGCGGTACTTTTGTATTTGTTGCCGGTGATCTTGGTATCGAATATGTATTCGACATTCCGTTGCAAATTTCATTAGACTTCCGTCCGGAGATTTACTTTAATGATACGTACAGAAGTAACAACTTTGGTCCGGATATCGCTTTAGGTATTCGTTACCGTTTCTAAAAATAAAAAAGGGCTGTAAAACAGCCCTTTTTTATTTTCTAATTTATGCAAAATCTTCCAATGCTTTGCGATACAGATTTTCGTAAAGCGGCAGGATATTCATAATATCAAATTCTTTTGATGCTTCGAGCGCATTCTTTTTAAATGCCAATAACTTTTCGTCGTCCGATAGGATTTTTATCGCGTTGGCAGCCATCTCCTGTACGTTGCCAACATCGCTCAGATAACCCGAATAACCGTCTTTGTTTACTTCCGGTAATCCGCCCGAGTTACTCGAAATAATCGGCACGCCACACGCCATAGCTTCTAATGCGGCTAAACCAAAACTTTCGGTTTCCGATGGTAACAGGAACAAATCGGAATAACATAAAATCTTATCGATTTCGCTACTGTTTCCGAAGAAAATCACTTTGTCGGTGATTCCCAAATCGTCACATAATTTTTCGGCTACTTCTTTTTCCGGTCCGTCGCCAACCATCATTAACTTGGATGGAATTTCTTTTTGGATTTCGTTGAAAATTTTTACCACATCCGGGATGCGTTTTACTTTTCGGAAGTTACTGATATGTGTAATGATTTTTTCTTCTTTTGTCGCCATTAACGAACGATGGCAAGGGGAATTTTCATCGATTCTGTTTTTATCGATTTCGATAAAATTCGGAATTACGACAATTTCTTTTTTGATATCAAAAAGTCGGTAGGTTTCATCGCGAAGACTTTCCGATACCGAAGTCACCACATCCGATTTATTGATACTGAAACATACGGCCGGTTTGTAAAATGGATGGTTTCCAACCAACGTGATGTCCGTTCCGTGTAGTGTGGTTACCATCGGAATACGGATACCTTCATCTTCCAACATCTTTTTCGCCATATAACCGGCATAGGCATGCGGAATGGCATAATGTACATGTAACAGTTCGATCTTATGCAGTTTTACCATGTCGACCAACTTACTGGACAAGGCCAGTTCGTAGGGTTGGTAATGAAACAACGGATATTCCGGTACGTGTACTTCGTGATAATGGATATTGGGATTCAGCAAGGCCAGTCGCACCGGCTGACTATACGTTATAAAATGAATTTCGTGGCCTCTGCGGGCAAGTTCCAAGCCCAGCTCTGTAGCCACTACACCACTACCGCCAAAGGTAGGATAACATACTATAGCAATTTTCATTTTTAGTTTTTAAAAGTGAACTAAAGTACTGCAAAAAAGTAAGGTAATCCGGATTTTTAGATAAAATTAACGAAACGAAAAAGTTAGCGTTTCAGCATACTTTCATAGCGTAAAATCCAGTCTTCTACCGTCATTTTGGTAAAAAGTTCTGCCAGTAGTTCATACGGAATCGTGTCCATTTTTTTAAAGCGGATACAACTTTTTCCCATATCCAATTTGGTTTTGACATGCTTCGGATATTCTCCAACAAACCAATCGTACAATGCCTTATCGGCATAAATCCCCATATGGTAAATGGCAATAAAATTCTTTTGAGAAGCCATTCCTAAAAACGGTAACGGTTGTTTCGGATCGCAATGATACCCATTTGGATAGGTTTCGTGCGGAACCGAATAACCTACCATCCCATAGCCCATTCCTTCGCGGAATCCTTGCGGCAAGTTTTCTTTTATGATTTCTCTTAATTTGATCATAGCAGATTTCCGATCGTCCGGTAACGATTCGAAATAAGCATCCGGAGTAGTTTCTGTAGATTGCATATGATTTATTTTTTGGTGGTTTAGTCGGTTATTGCTTCGTAAATCACTTTCTGAATATCTTCACGAATGTTTTCCTTTGACAGTTTGTTGACCGCACTTTCCGGATAGGTTCTGTTGGACAGGAATACATAAACGATATCTTTCTCCGGATCGGCCCAAGCCATGGTTCCGGTAAATCCGGTATGTCCGAAGCTCGTCATCGAAACACAGCCACAAGTTGGCCCTTCTTTTCCAAGTTGCGGTTTGTCGAAACCAATTCCCCTCCTATTTCCTTCCTTACAAAAAGCACAGTTGTTAAACTCGTCGAATGTCTTTTCGGAAAAATACTGGTGGTTACCGTAATTTCCTTTTTGAAGGTACATCTGCATCATTTTGGCCACATCGATGGCATTGGCAAACAAACCGGCATGTCCAGCAACGCCATCCTGCATTGCCGCCCCCATATCGTGTACATAACCTTGGACTTTGGTATAACGGAAATAGTTGTCTTTTTCGGTTGGCGGAATAATATCCATATCCATTTTTCGCAACGGATTATAGGTCATTGTGGCCGATCCCAAAGGTTTGTAAAAAGCCCTATCACTTAAAACATCCAAGGTAGTATGGTTGTTTTTTTCCAGGTAATCTTTTAAGATGATAAACGGAAAATCACTGTATTTGTATTCTTTTTTGGGTAGTAATTTACTATCGGCTATCCTTTTTACAATCGTATCGGAATAATCTTTACGCAAATACAGATTTTCAGAAACCTGAAGTGGGAACTCCGGCGAATAGGTATAACGATAGTATTTTTTAGACGGATGTTTGGTGCTGTCTAACGTGGACTGATAAAACGGAATCCAGGCCTGGAAACGCGCCTGATGCGTCAACATATCTTTTAAGGTGATGTTCTTTTTGTCGGTATTTGCAAAAACCGGTAACATGTCTCCCAATTTGGTATCCATGTTAATTTTTTTCTTATCGTACAATTGCATGATATTCGGCAAAGTCGACAGAATCTTGGTTAGTGATGCCAGATCGTACACATCCTGATTGGTCACTTTATCGGTGTTTTTATAATCGCGGTAACCGAATGATTTCTGATAGAAAATCCTACCATGTCGCGCGACAACGATCTGCAATCCCGGTGTCATTTTTCCATCGATGGCTTTTTGCGCCAGTTTATCAATTTTTGCTAAGATTGCCGGATTCATTCCTACATTTTGCGGTGTCGTAAACGACAAACGATTGCTTTTCTGTGTCTTGAGACCATCGTTGACTTTAAACGCATTGTTGATTGAAACCGGTAGTTTTCCCTTCGCGCCAACGCCACCAAAAATTACTTCGGCCGCAACGGTTTGTGCGATATCGTTGTTTTGATACGCCAACACCACATTTCTAAAGACATTGAAATTATCAATAGCCAATAAGGTATACGGTTTTGCAAAAACGGTTAAGGTTACATTGTGGTTTGACGCGATCAGGTTGAGCATTGATAATTCCTTTTGCGTAAAATCGTGCTTTTTCCAGGCACCATCGGCCTTGTGGAATCCAACGATGACTTTGGTATAATTCCGCAGTTGTTCCAGCATTAAGGGTACTGTATCCAGCGGAATATCCGTGACCGGCGCATACGTTCGCAGCGTATTTAAAAACGTCTCATTTTTATCATCGCCTAGTTTGATATACGCAATCCGTTCGTTTTCCAGATCTCCTATTGGTAATTCGTTATCGGTGTTTTTTAAAACCGTAACCGCATTTTCATATAATTGATAATTCAGATCATCGTATTCCGGGGCATTCAAATCTTTTACAAGATTGTTCATATCGATCGGTTTGTAATGATTCAATCCGATTCTGTATTTGTATTTCAGGATTTTTTTAACCGAATACTCAATTCTGTCGTCCGACAATATCGAATCGTTATACGCCTGACAAAACTTTTCGATGGCTACCGGTACATTTTCGGCAAACAATAAAATATCATTCCCCGCTAAAAAGGCCTCCAGATCAATATCGCCCGGCTGTTTGAAATTACTCGCCCCTTTCATGTTGAGCGCATCGGTAAAAATAAGTCCGTCGAAATCCAGTTTCTTTTTCAGTACATTGGTTACTACTTCATACGATATTGAACTCGGATAATTCGGTCGTGGCTCGAGACTCGGCACATTCAAATGCGCCACCATCACACTCGCCAGCCCTTCCCGGAACAATCTTTTGTACGGGTAAAATTCGACATCCTCGAGTTGTTCCCGCGTAGCATTCACTAACGGTAAGGTATAATGCGAATCGTTTTCGGTTGCCCCATGTCCCGGGAAGTGTTTTCCGGTGGCATAGACATTTTCGCTTTGAATCCCTTTCATCAGCGCCAAGGCTCTTTTGGTTACATTCTCTTTATTCTCCCCAAACGAACGGTTTCCGATAATTGGATTTTTCGGATTGGTATTGATATCCAAAACCGGAGCGAAGTTAAAATGCAACCCCATGCGTTTAGCCTGAATGGCCATTTGCTGTCCCATTTTTTCGATCAGTTTTAAATCCTGAACCGCACCCAGAGTCATATTCCACGGATAACGATAGGTCGAATCCAATCGCATGCTTAATCCCCATTCGGCATCAATCCCCATAAACAATGGCACTTTTGCTTTCGACTGGTAATAATTGGTCAGTTTTGCCTGTCGAACCGGTCCACCCTGAAAAAAGATCAATCCACCCACACCATAGTCGGTCACCAGTTTTTCAACCGATTTCACATGCGCCGCATCTTTATTCGAATAGGCTGCAACCATAAACAACTGTCCCAATTTTTCTTCGAAATTCAGGTTATTATAAATGCTGTCCACCCAGGTTTTCTCTCTTTCCTCAGAATAGTGGGAAACAGGTTTGGGGCTTTGCGCAAAAATAAACGGGCCAATTAATAACAGTAGAAAAACCGGGTATCTCATTAACTTAATTTTTTAAATAAATAAAATCATCACGCAACGTTGCACGTGATGATTTTAGATGCTAGTATTTTTATTTTTTGTTTAGAAGAAGCGACTGTGCCAGCTTTCGCTAGCCGGAACTTCCCAGAATTCCTGCCATTCGCCCAGTGTATTCACCAAATTGTTAAATACAATAGTGTTACCGGATACGGCTTTTTCTTTGGCCATCTTCTTAAACTCAATCAACGGTTTGTGGGCAATGAAATCCCCTAAACGGAAGGTTACATTCATTTTGTCCAGCAAGTCGATTTCGTATTTCTTTTCCAGATCCTGTATAAACTGAACCGATGCATCGATCGAACAACCTGTAGCCGCCTGTTTCTCCTGATTAACCGTTAGAATGATAAAACGGTTGTATTTGGTGATAAACGACGCTTCCAAGCCCGTTCCATGAGCCGCCCAGTTGGATACGAATGCTTCCAAAGCGGTTTCAATTTCCTGAATTTCGTCGTCGCTAAGTTTTCGGTTGGCCTGATAAATCCAGATTCGGGATTCTTCAGGCATAGTATCAAAAGGTACGTACATAATTATAAATCTTTGGCATTAGCAATTAATTCTGCCACGTCCATTACCTTAATCTCGTGTTCTTTTTCTTTGAATTTCACACCGTCGGTCAACATGGTATTACAGAACGGGCAACCGGCTGCTATAATTTCCGGTTGGGTTTCCAACGCATCTTCGGTACGCTCAACGTTAATATCTTTATTTCCTTTTTCAGGTTCTTTAAACATTTGCGCCC
The DNA here is from genome assembly GCA_023446155.1 of Bacteroidota bacterium. Taxonomy (GTDB): domain Bacteria; phylum Bacteroidota; class Bacteroidia; order Flavobacteriales; family Flavobacteriaceae; genus Flavobacterium. Next base: position 13,643 of record JAEXIT010000019.1, on the reverse strand, counting down.
CACCTGCTCCACAACAAAGTCCGTTGGCACGGGAGCGTTTCATTTCCACTAATTCCGCATCCAGTTTCTGAATCAGGTCACGTGGTGCTTCATAAACATTATTCGCGCGACCTAAATAACACGGATCGTGGAAGGTGATTTTCTTTCCTTTAAACTGTCCGCCCTCGATCGTTAATCGCCCGTCGTCCAAAAGGGATTTTAAAAATTGGGTATGGTGCACCACTTCGTAGCTTCCCCCCAATCCCGGGTATTCATTTTTGATGGTATTAAAGCAGTGCGGACATGCGGTTACGACTTTTTTCACTTCGTAGGCATTCATCACTTCAATATTCATCATCGCCTGCATTTGGAACAGGAATTCATTTCCGGCTCTTTTTGCCGGATCACCGGTACAACTTTCTTCCGTGCCCAATACGGCAAAGGATACGTTGGCCTGGTTTAATATCTTTACAAACGCTTTGGTTATTTTTTTCGCTCTATCGTCAAAACTTCCCGAACAACCCACCCAAAACAGGACTTCTGGTTGTTTTCCCTCTGCCATCATTTCGGCCATTGTAGGAACTACTAAATTTGCTGACATATCTTTTATACTAGTTGCAATACTGCAAGGTTTGTTTTTTTTAATTAGTTTTCGTCTTTCCAGTTCAAACGGTCCATCTGGTTGTACTGCCATGGTGCTCCGTTGTTCTCGATATTGGTCATCATACTGTTCAACTCCATCGGCGCGGCACTTTGCTCCATTACCAGATAACGACGCATGTCCATAATGATGGAAAGCGGACTGATGTTTACCGGGCATTCTTCCACACAAGCGTTACATGACGTACACGCCCAAAGCTCTTCGGTAGAAATATAATCGTTTAACAACGATTTACCATCCGGAACAAATACCCCTTTATTGGCATCGATGTTTTTCCCTACTTCCTCCAATCGGTCGCGGGTATCCATCATGATCTTTCTAGGCGATAGTTTTTTACCGGTTTGGTTTGCCGGACACGATGACGTACAACGTCCACATTCGGTACAGGTATAAGCATTTAACAACTGAACCCAGTTTAAATCCTGAACATCGCTGGCTCCGAATTTGGAATGTACCGGTTCTTCTCCTGCCGGTGCTGCTGCAAACGGATCGGCATTGGGATCCATCATTAATTTTACTTCTTTGGTAACCGATTCTAAATTGTCAAATTCACCTTGTGGTTTCAGGTTGGCAAAAAAGGTATTCGGGAAAGCCAATAGAATATGTAAGTGTTTCGAATAGTACAAATAGTTCAGGAAAATAAGGATTCCTACGATATGCAACCACCAAGCCGCTCTTTCGATCAACACTACGATGTTTTCGGAAATTCCGTTAAAAATTGGCGCAATAAACTGCGAAACCGGGAACGCTCCCGCCTGATTGTAATGTCCTACCCCTAATGTCTGTAGATGCAAATCGGCTGCATTTAAAACCAGGAATAACACCATCAATACCGTTTCGAAATATAGAATATTGTTCGCATCGCTTTTTGGCCATCCCGTTAAATCATTGCTGATAAAACGCTTTAATTTAATGATGTTTCTTCGGATATAAAATGTTGCGATCGCAACAATTACCAAGAATGCCAATACTTCGAACGAACCGATCAACACATTATAAAATCCTCCCAAAAAGGAGAAAACGCGGTGTGTTCCGAATAAACCGTCGATCAGGATTTCCAATACTTCGATATTGATAATGATAAACCCTAAATATACTATGATGTGCAATACTCCGGCAACCGGTCTTTTCACCATTTTCGATTGCCCTAAAGCAATCATCGCCATATTACGCCATCTTTCCTTCGGGTTATCGGTACGGTCTACATCCTGTCCTAATTTAATATTACGGATCAGTTTTTTGACATTCTGGGCAAAAAAACCGATTCCTAAAATCAGGATAATAGCAAATAGTATATTATCTAAATAACTCATATAAAGTATAGATTAACGCTTATTGTTTTTGTTCTGTTGTTGTTTTCTCTTCCTCCGGTGCTACATAAGGCGCCGCTTTTTTTCCGAATAAAGAGAAATGTACATATCGTTTCGGGTTCAGTTTCATGTCGCCTAACAATTGCTCCAATTGTTTGGAAGCACCTGCCAGGTTTTTGTACATCGCATCGTCTTTTAACAATTTCCCCATCGATCCTTTTCCGGCTTGTAGGTCGTTCATTATTTTGTCGACATTCGCCAAGGTACTTTCCAGGTTTTTAACTGTTTTACCAATGTTCACTTTTGCTAACGAATCGGACATCTTGGCAAAATTGGTTGATACTTTATCGATATTTGTAATCGTATGATCCAGTTTTCCTTTATTATCGGCCAGCAAATGATTTACATTTACCGATACCGCACTAAAGTTGGTCAGCGTTTTGTTTAATTCCGCCAGGCTGTTTTTTAAGTTCGCCTGTGTTTGCGCATCCATAACATTGTTGATGTTGGTTAGCAACACATCGGTGCTTTCCAAAACTTTATTCAGTTTTTCCTGAATCGGTGCCAGTTTGTCTTCCAGCTTGGCTGTCAAACCCAATTTCACATCAGCCTGTAAATAGTCGCCCGACTGTGCCATATTGGTATCTTTAAAATTCGGAAGAATTGCAATTTGTTTTCCACCGATAAATCCTGGCTCATAAATACTGGCAACACTTGATTTCGAAATCGCGAAATCATTTTTAATTTGCATTTCCACCAGTAATTTCCCGGTGTTTGGTTGGATTTCGATAGCGGAAATTTTCCCAACTACCAATCCGTTTATCGTTACTGCCGCCGAAGGTGATAAACCTTCCACGTTATCATATACAACATAAAATTTACGATTGGAGTCGAATAGATTTTTTCCTTTCAGGAAACTATAACCCCATAAACATACCAATATAGAGGTAATGACTAAAATTGCTGTTTTAACTTCTCTAGTTATTTTCAAAATTCAAATATTTAATGAGCAAAATTAAAAATAAATATTTTACCTACAGTATTATTTATTTCAATGCTTCCTGTATACTGATCTTTTTACCGTCTTTAAAAGCCACGATAAAGGCCGATGTAAAGCCTTTTTCTTTCGCTTCGTTTAAAAGTTCTTTCGCTTCGGAATGCGCTTTTACCTGTCCGTAATAATACTTAATAATGGTCTTATCTTCTTCCATCGAAATGTTATTCAGTCCTTTAAAGTTACTTGGCGTCAAATCCAGTTTTTTACCACTGGCCGAAATCTGCACTTTAAACACCACTCCTTTTGCCGAAGCGACCGATTTGATTTCTTTTTTTATTTCTTTGGTAACTTTAGTCGAATCCACTTTTACGACTTTGGTATCTTTTTCCTTTTCTCTTTCTTTTTCGACCGTTTTAGACGGTGTTGGTCTTTCGTCTCTTCCAACAGAAACACCTGGTACGAAATATTCTTTTTTATATCCGGTGATTGCATCGGCAATTGCTTTGGCCAATTCCTCCTGACCACTATCCGAGCTTAAATAGGCACCTTCGTCTTTATTCGACACGAATCCCATCTCGATCAATACGCGTGGCATATAGATTTTACGCAATACCAGGAATCCCGCTTGCTTTACACCGCGGCTTTTGCGTCCCAATCCGTTTTCGAAACCATCCTGGATACGTGCCGCCAGATCGATACTTTGCTCGATGTATTCCTCCTGTAAAAGTGTCATTCCGATTAACGACTCCGGAGAATTCGGATCGTATCCGTCGTATTTCATTTTATAATCGCTCTCCATCGTAACCACGGCATTCTCCTTTTTTGCCACTTCCAGGTTGGATGCGTTACGGGTAACCCCCATTACATAGGTTTCGGTTCCGGAAGCTGCTGTGTTTTTATTGGCGTTACAGTGAATCGACACAAAAATATTCGCGTCATTTCGGTTCGCAATGTTGGCTCTTTCGTCCAATTCGATAAATATATCGGTCTTACGGGTGTAAATCACCTGTATGTTAGGGTCTTTTTCCAACAATTTCCCTACTTTTAGCGCTACATTCAAAGCGTTGTTTTTCTCAACAAAACCATGATACACCGCACCGAAATCGTTTCCTCCGTGCCCGGCATCCAAAACAACCTTAAATTTTGTATTATTTTGAGCAAAAGCAGTATGGATAAACAGTAGTAAAAAAATTGAACTTATAAAATTAAACTTGATGTTCCCTCTCATTGTCTTTGATATTTATCGATATTGGTTATAATTTTATTAAATGCTTATTTTTGAGAAAAAATATATGTAAGTTTGAACCGTCAAAAATTGAGCCATATTTTTACAAAAATAGTATTAAAACCTTTGCGTACAAACTTATTTCATATCGTTTTATTGTCATTTTTTCTTCTCGTAGGAAAACATGAAATCTATTCACAGGAAAACCGATCCCAATCTAAAAACATACCCGCTGAAAAACAGAAAGATAGTATCCATCTGAACCCCGACAGTTTAAAAAAACCGACAGTCGAGACCAAGAATGATACCGTCAAAAAAAAGAAGTCCTCTATAGACGGTATTGTGAAGCGTAAAGCAAAAGATTACGAAAAAATTGATCAAAAAAAGAAACAACTTACCCTATATAACGAAGCCGAATTATATTATAAAGACATCGAATTAAAGTCGGGGATCATTGTTCTGGACTATGACAAAGACGAAGTTTATGCTGGACGAATCAAAGACAGTTTAGGTAATTACACCCAATTTCCCTATTTCAAACAAGGACAAAACGTAGTCGAACCCGATTCAATTCGCTTCAATTTTAAGACAAAAAAAGCCAAGATTTGGAACTCCAGAACCGAGCAAAGTGATTTCCGTATCAAAGCCGAGGTTTCCAAAAGAGAAAACGACTCGGTGTATTTTATGAAAAATGCCCGTTTTACCACTTCAAAAAACATAGACGATCCGGAATATTATTTCCTGGCCCGAAAAATCAAATTTGTACCGGGTAAAAAGGTTGTTGTCGGACTTACCAATATGGTTATCGCCGATGTACCTACGCCACTTGGACTTCCATTCGGCTATTTCCCGATGAGCGAAAGTTCGGCTTCCGGTTTTATCATCCCTTCCTTTGGTGATACCCGGGATCGGGGGTATTTCCTTCAAAACGGAGGGTATTATTTTGCCTTAAGCGATTATTACGACCTTGCGGTTTTGGGAGATTATTATACCAACGGAAGTTATGCCCTGCGATTTGAAAGCAGTTATGCCAAACGATATGCCTTTAACGGTCGGGTGAATGTACGTTTTGAAAATCAGATTCAAAGCGAAAGAGGGTTTCCCGATTATACCAAACGACGCGAATACAACATTCAGTGGTCGCATTCTCAGGATGCCAAAGCCAGTCCTAACTCCCGATTTTCTGCATCGGTCAATTTAGGTAGTAGCCAGTATTTCCGTAATACACTAAACATGCTTAACGTGGGATCTTCCCTGAACAACAATATGAGTTCTTCGATTTCGTATTCGCAGACCTTACAAACCGTTCCTCAGGTAAACTTTTCGGTAACAGCTACCCACTCTCAAAATACCAATACGGAAATCATCGACATGACCCTGCCTACTTTTCAGGCCAGCGTAGATCGTATTTTCCCATTTGCCAAAAGAGACGAGCTTAAAAAAGGGATCTTTAAAAACATCAACCTTCAATACAACGTCAGAGCCGAAAACCGAATCCGTACAACCGATTCCCTGTTTTTCTCCGCTCAAATGTTCCGCGATTCCAAAGTCGGATTCCAACATAGTATTCCGATTAGCACCAACTTTAAAATATTTAAGTTTTTTAGTGTGACCGCCGGAACCAACTACAGCGAAGTATGGTATTTAAAAACGATCAGTAAAGATTTTGACGCGTCACAAAACAAAGTCGTCACCAATGATGTCAATGGTTTTGATGCTTATCGTACCTATAACTTCACCTCAAACATCGGAACCACCATTTATGGTACCTTTAATTTTGGGGATGATAAAAAAATTCAGGCCATCCGCCACGTCATGCGTCCGAGTGTTTCGTATTCCTACCTGCCAAGTTTTAGCAAGTATTACGACACCTATGCCATTGATGCCACCGGAGCGACACGGGCCGATTATTCCCGTTTCGAAAACGGAATCTTCGGAGCTCCCGGAAGAACCATGGCCAACAATGTTGGTTTTACGTTGAGTAACACCTTCGAAGCCAAAGTACGGGATAAAGACGAAACCAAAACCGAACCGAAAAAAGTAATGCTGTTAAACAACCTGAACTTCTCCACCAATTACAATATGGCAGCCGATTCACTTGCATGGTCACCGGTAATGGTTTCCGGAGGAACACAGTTTTTTAACAACAAAATGAATGTTAACTTCGGTTCTACACTCGATATGTATGCTATTGACAATGCCGGTAAACGAATCAACAAGTTTAACATCGACAACGGTGGTAGTTTGTTCCGTATGACCAGTGCCAATATTACCATTAACTATAGCCTTTCCAGCTCCGATTTCGGACCGAGTTCGGATAAAGACAACAAAGCCAACGATCAGAATGTTATGAATGGAGGTCGTGGTGATGATTTATTCGGGCGTGCTACCGATTTGAGTGACAACAGACATAGTTTATTTAAAGACAAAGACGACGACGGCAAAGACAAATTTAAAGGATTCTACCAATTGGCCTTGCCATGGGATTTACAATTTGCCTATTCCCTAACCTACGGCAACAGCAATCGTGAAAACGAGATTGTAACCAACTCCCTGATGGTTTCCGGAAATATCGATTTAACACCACAATGGAAAGTGGGTGTTTCAACAGGATATGACTTTGTTCGAAAAGGAGTAACCTTTACTCAGTTCCGTTTTGAAAGAGACCTTTTGAGCTGGCGAATGAGCTTTAACTGGGTTCCATTTGGCACCTATTCTTATTGGGGCTTTTTTATCGGAATCAAGTCTTCTGTTCTTAGTGACATTAAGTGGGATAAGCGTAGTCTTCCGGATCGTCGTTTACGATAATCATTAAAAAATACAATAGCATGAAACAGATTATTTTTACCGAGAATGCACCGGCTCCGATCGGTCCATACAGTCAGGCTGTCCTGGTAAACGAGCGAACGTTATATACTTCCGGGCAAATTGCTTTGGATCCGAAAACCGGCGAATTAATCACCTCTTCCATTGAAGTGGAAACCAAGCAGGTAATGGAAAACATGAAAGCGGTATTGGAAGCGGCGGGAATGACGTTTGAAAACGTTGTTAAGACGACTATCTTTATTAGCGACATGAACGATTTCGCCAAAATAAACGGGGTTTACGGCGCTTATTTTAACGAAAAAACCGCTCCGGCACGCGAAACGGTTCAAGTGGCTTGTTTGCCTAAAAACGTTAATGTGGAAATTTCTATGATTGCAGAGAAATAGCTTTTAGCAATAATTCGGCTGTCGCCTGATTGGTTGCCAAAGGTACATTATGTACATCACACACCCTTATGAGCATGTTGATATCTGGCTCATGAGGGTGTTTTGCTAAAGGATCTTTAAAAAACAATACCATATTGCATTTTCCTTCCGCTACCCGTGCCGCGATTTGCGCATCACCTCCCAAGGGACCGGACAACATCCGCATCACTTTAAATCCGGCATTCTGTGCTTTCGTTCCGGTGGTTCCGGTGGCAATAAGGGAGATCCCTTCCGATTGCAAAAAAGCTTTGTGTTCGTTTAAAAACTGAACCAGATCGGCTTTCATACCATCATGGGCAATTACTGCTATTTCCATTTTATACTGTGTGATAATTAATTAATCCGTCTATCGGTTTGCGGTAGACATTTCCTAAGGTTAGCCCGCTTTTTGCCAGTATTTCCTGAAGTTCACTTTTCAGATAATAGGCTATCGATCCGATAAAATGCACCGGTATCTCTTTACAGTTTTCATATTGCATAATATAGTGATCTACGAAGAACTGCATTTCTTTTACGACAATTGCACGGATAAACTCGTGATCTTTATGCTGAATCAGAAACTTGGCAAAAGTAGCCATATAGGCATTTGGATTCGGCACCTTATAAAAATTGTGTTTGATCACATCCGGATCGAGATCGTATTCTTTTTCAAATTTTTCGGCCAGTTCTTTTGGCATCGTACCAAAGTAATACGCCCGGATCAGATGGCGCCCAAAACGGTTTCCACTACAATCGTCCATAGCGATATACCCTAACGATTGCACTTTTTGATGTAATTCTTTTCCGTCGAAATAACTACAATTCGACCCCGTACCCAAAATACATACGATCGCCTCTTCATCACGTGGTGTGGTCGCATATACCGCTGCATAGGTATCTTCATGAACGACTACTTCTGCATTGGGAAAATATTCGCTAAAAACATCGGCTAAAAAATTCTTCATCCGATCGGTACCACAACCGGCTCCATAAAAAAATAAATGGGTAACCTTATCTTTATTATGCGAAATATCAAAACGCTGCGACATACGCTCCAGTACTTCGTCCTTTTCCAACACTTCCGGATTTAACCCCAAAGTGGTTGCTGTAAACTGTATATTTCCTTTTTCATCCAGTGCAATCCAATCCGCTTTTGTTGAACCGCTATCCACTACTAATTTTAATGTCATGATCTACTATATTAAATTAACCTACCTATAAAAAAGCTGTTTAATCGTTTAAACTTGCTTCTATTTTATTATAGTTCAATTTACTGTTTTTCTGACTATAGCCAAAGTAAATTGCCAGGCCAATTAAGAGCCAAATTGAGAAATAAATCCAATTCCAAACACTTAGTTCCGCCATCATATACAGACAACAGATTAATCCCAGAAGCGGAATCAGGGACAAGCTCTTTTTATAGGCCCAGACGGTTAATCCTATCAAAACGATAAAAAAGATCCACATGGGTATTTTATGCTGAAATAAAGCCAATCCGCTTTCGTATTTCACGGAGTCTTTTATGGGTAAATCGGCCACCATTTCCGCATATTTTACCGCATCTTCTTCTTTATAATTACTTAGAATGTGTTCTAAATCCTGCGTTTCTCTGGCGATATGTGCCTTATCCCCTTGTAACAACTGATTGTACACCATGGTTGTCTCTTCTTTTGATAATGCCGTTACTATAGCCGACGGTTCGTTAACCTGCGGCACATTAGTAATAAAATCCATCGTCGCTTTTTTATTCACGGTAAAAGCCATTACCAAACCTACGATAACCAATAACGGTGCGATGTATTTGGCATTGATATAAGGCGTTTTAAATTTTCCTCTTGGAATGTCTTTACGGTCCTGTAACACCAAAACTCCGGCACATACCAGTACGAACGCAAACAAGGTTCCGATACTACATAAATCGGTTACCATGGTAAGATTTAGAAACAAAGCCGGTACGGCTACTACAAAACCGGTTACAATAGTAGCATACGATGGTGTTTTGTATTTCGGGTGCACTTTGGAAAAACGCTTTGGCAACAACCCGTCGCGGCTCATACTCATCCAGATTCGCGGTTGCCCCATCTGGAAAACCAACAATACACTGGCCATCGCGACCACAGCACTTACGGCAATGATACCGGACAACCATTTCAAGTCGAGTTTTTCAAATACAAATGCCAGCGGATCGCCTACATTTAATTCTTTATAATTCACCATCCCGGTTAACACCAAGGCAATCACGATATATAATATGGTACAAATCACAATCGCCCACATCATTCCGCGCGGTAAGTCTCGTTGCGGATTTTTACACTCCTCAGCCGTTGTTGAGATCGCATCAAATCCGATATAAGCAAAGAAAACCGCCGAAACACCTTTTAAAACCCCGTTAATTCCATTTGGCGCAAACGGATTCCAGTTTGCCGTATCTACATAAAATACACCTACGGCAATAACCAACAAAATAATCGCCAGTTTTACCACCACCATTACATTACTGGCATTACGGGATTCCTTCATCCCACGGTACACCAACCAGGTGATAATTATAATGATCAATAACGCTGGCAAATCGGCTACAAAGTGAAACGAACCGATAACCGGCGAAGTCGTCCAGGCTGTGTGCGCTGCTTGTAACGCTGCACTGAGGTTTTCGAAAGACTTCCCGCCCTGCATCAGTGCCGTAGCTTCGGCATAACCATTGGAAGCCGTCAGGTAATCCATTTGTATCCACTGTGGAAGGTGTATCCCGCCACTTTCGAGTAAACCGGTAAAATAATCACTCCAGGAAATCGCAACGGTAATATTTCCGATCGCATACTCCATAATTAATGCCCAACCGATAATCCACGCGATTAATTCTCCAAAAGCGACATACGAATAGGTATAAGCACTTCCCGAAACCGGAACCATCGACGCAAATTCGGCATACGCAAAGGCTGCAAATCCACAAGCCAAAGCCGTAAAAAGGAATAAGAAGATAACGGCCGGACCGCCATCGGAACTCGCCTTTCCAATCGTACTGAAAATTCCGGCTCCCACTATGGCTGCAATTCCAAATGCGGTTAAATCCTTTGTCGTTAAATGCTTACCAAGGGCTCCGTGACCATCGGCAGCATTCTGTTTTACCTGCTTTAATATGTCTTCAACGGATTTTTTTCGAAATAAATTGGAAAAACTCATAAATTATTTTTGTGCGTAATCGGTTAGTTTTAGGATTATTAACAATAAATTAAACATAACTTTTTTTTTCTGCTAATAAAAACAAATATATAAAACCAATTTATAAATTGTCTTCTCCACTGAAAATAAAGTCATAACCCTTTTAAAAATAGTATTTCTTTATAGTAAAATAAAAAATAATAATCAAACTTAATAGAAAGGTCCAATCAGAATTGGCTACTTTTGTACTGCAAAAAAATAATAATCTTTAAAATTCATTAAAATTATGTCATTAGTAGGTAAAAAATTTCCAAGCATTGCAATTGACGCTATCTCCGAAATGGGTGATAATTTAAAAATCAACATCTTCGAAGAAGCAACTAAAAACAACAAAAAAGTATTATTATTTTGGTATCCAAAAGACTTTACTTTTGTTTGTCCAACTGAATTACACGCCTTTCAAGCTGCTTTACCTGAATTCGAAAAAAGAAACACAATCGTAATCGGTGCTTCTTGTGATACTAACGAAGTTCACTTTGCCTGGTTAAACACACCAAAAGCAAACGGTGGTATCGAAGGTGTTACCTACCCGATCTTAGCCGATACAACACGTAACCTTTCGAACATCTTAGGTATTTTAGATATCGAAACAGCGAATTACAATGACGAATTGGATACGGTTATTATCGAAGGTTCTAACGTAACCTACCGTGCTACATATTTAGTAGACGAAACCGGAAAAATTTTCCACGAAAGTGTAAACGATATGCCTCTTGGTAGAAACGTAAACGAGTACTTACGTCTTATCGACGCGTATACACACGTTCAGACAAAAGGTGAGGTTTGTCCTGCTAACTGGGAAGAAGGAAAAGAAGCGATGTTTGCTACCAGAGAAGGTGTTGCAAACTACTTAAATAACTAATTCTAAAAAAAATTGCTATGTTAATTGAATTAAATGAAGATAAACTACAGGAGTTGGTAAATGCTAACGAAAAAGTGGTGGTACAATTTTCTGCTTCCTGGTGTGGAAACTGCCGTATCATGAAGCCAAAATTTAAAAAACTGGCTTCCGAAAAAGAAAATATCACTTTTGTATTGGTTGATGCCGAAAATTCTCCGGAATCCCGAAAACTGGCTAATGTGAGCAACCTGCCTACTTTTGCTACTTTCGTGAACGGTGCTTTGGTAAACCAATCGCAAACCAATAAAGCAGAAGTGTTGTCGGAATTGGTAAATGAAATCGCATAATTATGAAATTACCTGTAATTAAACAACTTACGCAGTTCATTGAAGAGAACGACCAGGATTACCTTATTGAAACCATCGAAGTACTGGAAGCGCTAACCGAAGTTCCATCGTTAAAAGACGAAGAACTGGACGTTATCGGAGAATTAATCTCCAATATGTATGGCGCACTCGAAGTACATAAAATGATCAAAGAAGGAACCGACAAAAAAGAAGCCTTAAACAGCTTTATGAAACGGGTTCTGGGCTCGATCGACAAATAAGTCCGACGCTCCAAATTAGTATCAAAAACGCTTTCCGAAAGGAAGGCGTTTTTTGATTTATATCCGATTTGGTCGTATTCAAAAATAAAAAACAGTCAAAGTGCTTTATTTTTAATCCCATAATCATAAACTCATCTAAATTTAATTAGGCACTTTAAATCAAGTTTGCTATTTTTGTGGCACTTTATAATAAAGCTAAACGTATCCAATTATGAATTTACACGAATATCAAGGTAAAGAAATATTAGCTAGTCACGGTGTTAGAGTACAACGTGGTTATGTTGCTAACAATGCCGAGGAAGCTGTAGCAAAAGCAAAACAACTAACTGCCGAAACCGGAACCGGATGGCATGTAATCAAAGCACAAATTCACGCCGGTGGCCGTGGAAAAGGTGGTGGTGTTAAGTTGGCTAAAAACCTGGAGCAAGTTCAGGAAATTGCCGGTCAAATCATCGGAATGGATTTAGTAACGCCGCAAACTCCGCCGGAAGGAAAAAAAGTACACAAAGTATTGGTTGCGGAAGATGTTTACTATCCTGGTGAAAGTGAAACTTCAGAATTTTATATGTCTGTTTTATTAAACAGAGGTAAAGGACGTAACATGATCATGTATTCTACCGAAGGGGGTATGGATATTGAAGAAGTGGCTGAAAAAACACCTCATTTAATCTTTACTGAAGAAATCGATCCTGCTGTAGGTTTACAAGGTTTCCAAGCGAGAAGAATCGCTTTTAACTTAGGATTATCGGGTGATGCTTTTAAAGATATGGTGAAATTCGTTGCCGCTTTATACGATGCCTATGTTGGTGCTGATGCTTCTCTTTTCGAAATCAACCCGGTTTTAAAAACATCTGATAATAAAATTTTAGCGGTAGATGCAAAAGTTGTTTTAGACGACAATGCTTTATTCCGTCAAAAAGCGTATGCTGAAATGCGTGATGTTCGTGAAGAAAATCCAATTGAAGTAGAAGCGAAAGAAGTAGGATTAAACTATGTTGACCTTGATGGTAACGTAGGATGTATGGTTAACGGTGCCGGATTAGCAATGGCTACTATGGACTTAATCAAACATGCAGGTTTCGAACCGGCTAACTTCCTTGACGTAGGTGGAACAGCTGATGCGAAACGTGTTGAAACCGCTTTCCGTATTATCTTAAAAGATCCAAACGTAAAAGCAATTTTAATCAACATCTTTGGTGGTATCGTTCGTTGTGACCGTGTAGCACAAGGTGTGGTTGATGCTTATAAAAACATGGGTGATAGCATTAATGTGCCAATCATCGTTCGTTTACAAGGAACAAATGCTGAAATTGCAAAAGAATTGATCGACAATTCCGGTATGCCAATTTTATCTGCTGTTGAATTCCAGGAAGCTGCTGATCAAGTTAAAGCTGCTTTGTCATAATACAATACATTCTCGTTATATAATTATAAAAGCCTGAGTTTGAACATGCCCCAAAAAGTTAGACACTATTTGGGGCATTTTTTATGGAAAGAAAACAAAAGTATGACTATGCATTTAAATTAGAATGTGTAGAGTTGGTTTTAGAGAAACATTATTCCGATGGATA
>JAEXIT010000018.1 GCA_023446155.1 Bacteroidota bacterium | reverse complement strand
TAACCTTAGTCAATCCCAATCTGCTTTACTTTAACTCAATGAACTCCCTTATTGCGGCTGCAAAACTAGAACCTTTTTCCTTCTTTACAAACTTTATCAAACCTTTTTTTAAATCTTTTTTTTAACACCCTCATTACAAAGACTTAACACCATCATCTTTTTTAACCCTTTTCCCCTATTATCCACCAAATCCTGCGGATTGCCCCCGTTGCCGCCTAGTTTGCTACACCTGACAGGTTCCGAAAACAGGCTTAATAACCGAAAATTAACACCCGACAGGTTTTTGTAACCTGTCGGGTGGCCGGAAATTAGTAACATCACTACTTATATATAGGTGTGTGTTTTAAAAAACAACACCCGATAGCTTCAAAAAACCTATCGGGTGTATAAAATATATCGTATTATTTCTTTTTTAGTCGAAACGAATTGCCTTAACCGGCGAAATCTTCGTAATAATATAGGATGGAATCAATAATACCAGTAGACAAACTGCAATCGTTCCCAGATTCAAAGCTAAAATCGGAAGTACCTCTATTACTACCGGCGCTTCGGTAACATAATAATTTTCCGGATTAAGCTTGACAATCCCAAAATACTTCTGAACCAACAACAATCCGATTCCGATTCCATTCCCCCAAAGTAGCCCCCTTATAATAAGGTATAGCGCATTGTATAAAAATATTTTTCGGATCATCCAATTATCGGCACCAATCGATTTTAAAATCCCGATCATTTGTGTACGTTCCAGAATCAGCACTAGCAAAGCTACCACCATATTAATAGTAGCCACAACCACCATCACGATAAGTATCACCACTATATTAAAATCGAATAACTTCAACCACTCAAATATATTATAGTATTTCTCCTGAATGGTTCTACTATTATAGGTAGGGGGAATCTCCGTATAAATTTCCTCTCCCTTTTCTTTTATCTTCGAAAAATCATCAAGAAACACTTCAAATTCTCCCACTTCATCTTTACTCCACTTATTGATCCGCTGTACATGTCGGATATCACCTATTATATAGGACGCATCAAATTCCTGAAATCCGGAATTATAAATCCCGACGATTTCAAAACGACGCAGGTTGGGCAGTTTATTCCCTTCCTCTTTCATAAAAAAGGTATTGAACTTATCGCCTAACTTTAACTGCAAACGATCCGCCAGGTATTTTGAAATGATCACTTCATTATTAAGTGCTGCTTTTAAATTCGGAATCCGTCCGGCTACAATATACTCTTTAAGGTCATCCCAACGAAAATCTTTACCGACACCTTTAAACACGATTCCTTCGAAAGCCGTTTCCGTTCGAATGATTCCGGCTTTGGACGCTGTAGCCTGCACATGACTGATTCCGTCAATATTTTTAAACTTCGGATAAAACGATTGGTGAATGGAAATGGGCTCCACACTTACCTCCGACTGATTATCGTCGTAATTGGTTATAATAACATGTCCGTTAAACGCTGCGATTTTCTGGCGTATTTTTTGCTGCAATCCAACACCTGTCGCCACGGAAACGATCATCATAATGATTCCGATGGCAATAGCCGCAATTGCAATTTTTATTATTGGTGCAGATATACTACTTTTATAGTTTTTAGTAGTAATAAGGCGTTTTGCTATAAAATATTCTAATCTCAAAAGTTATGGTATCAAATTCCGTTTTCAAAAATACAGTTTTATTCTTGGTTTTAGCGATAGTATCCTGTGGAAATTCTGCGATTCAGCACAAAGACCCGAAAACTGATCTGGCAACTGAAGCCAGAGCTATTAACCGACCAAAGGAACCGATTTTGACCGGAGCCGATAATTTTGAGAAATACCAATCCCTACTTAGCGGAAAGAAAATCGGCATTGTGACCAATCCGACCAGTATTGTCAATTACGACGGAAACAAGCAAAAACTAAGCAAATCCCAACATTTGGTTGACTTCCTACTGAAAAACAAATTGGACGTTGTTAAAATATTTGCTCCGGAACACGGTTTCCGTGGAACTGCCGATGCCGGGGAATTAATCAAAGACGGAAAAGATACCCAAACCGGTTTACCGATCATCTCCTTATATGGCAATAATAAAAAGCCAAAGTCAGAACAATTAAAGTCAATTGACATCATGGTTTTCGACCTGCAGGATGTCGGCGCCCGTTTTTACACCTATATCTCCTCCTTACATTATGTAATGGAAGCCTGTGCCGAAGAAAACATTCCGTTACTTGTCCTGGATCGTCCAAACCCGAACGGCAGCATTGTTGACGGTCCGCTATTGGAAAAAGAATACACTAGTTTTGTAGGGATGCACCCGATTCCGGTTTTACACGGTATGACAATTGGGGAATATGCCCGAATGATCAATGGTGAAAAATGGCTAAAGAATGGTGTTCAATGTCCATTGGAAGTTATTGCCTGCTCCAACTATAAACGCAATATGCCGTATAGTCTTCCGGTAAAACCTTCGCCCAACTTACCCAATGATCAATCCATCAACCTATACGCCAGCCTTTGTCTGTTTGAAGGCACTAATGTGAGTATGGGGCGCGGTACCGACAAGCAATTTCAAATTTACGGTTCGCCATTTTTACCGAAATCTGATTTCAGTTTTACACCAGGGCCGAATTTAGGTGCTAAAGATCCTGTTCATAACGGCAAAGTATGTTATGGCGAAGACTTATCCAGTATCCCAAAGGTCACCAATCTTCAATTAAAATGGTTGATCAAAGCCTATACTGAAACCGCCGACAAAAAAGTATTCTTTAACAGCTTCTTTTCCAAGCTGGCCGGAACACAAAAATTACAACAGCAAATCGAATCCGGATTAGCCGAAACTGCCATTCGGAAATCGTGGGAAAAAGGCCTAAACAGCTTTAAAAAAATGCGTTCCGCCTACCTTATATATGAAGACTAAATTTTCAGTTGCTTGAAATTCCCGATTAAAAACACCATTTCCCGACGCACTTTCTTAATTACATCACTTATTGTGATTGTCGTTACAACCGTTGCTGTCTTTATTTTAAGCAACCTGATCACCAAAATCACCGAAAAATCCAATAAGGAAATTGCACAGCGTAGCTTCCTTAAAAAATACGAAGTTCTGCAACAGGAATTTGGCCGTTTATTGGAACAAAAGAAAAATGTTCTGGAAGTTCTCAAAATTAGCAATGATCAGAACATAATTAACAACCTTACGGTACTCAACGCTATTCAGCTGAGTAATCCGGTAGTTTTGTGCAACTGGTTTCAGATCAACGACGGTCCGATTTACACCAACGATACCGAAAAAGGCTCTTTTCAAAAACATCTGAACCTACTTGTTGACCCTTCCGACAAGGAAGAAAACTCGAGCATCATTCTAAAGCAAGGCGATACGCTGATTTGGCGCAACTATTTTAAAATTAAAAAAGATGACCTCACAATTATTCGTTATGGTTATGATATTGACTTAAAAAAACTACACGATTATTTTTCGTTGATCGATGGCAATGCGCCCAACTATGCATTTGTTTTTGACCGCAACGGAACTTGTATTTTTCATCCGGAAGCAGAGAAAAACGGTAAAAATATTTTTGAATTTACCAGTCTGAATCCTACTGATACGTTGATCACCAATAAATCCGGATTTAACGAAACCGTCGCTTTATCGGAATACCTCCAATTGGATGTCATCCGGTTTATTAAACCCTTAAAACTGGAAGGCATCAACTGGTATGTTTGTATCAATTTCCCAAAAATGATTGCCGACGAAGATGTGAATAAAGTCAAACAACACGCTTCGGCCATATATTTGATCACTACTTTTATTCTGGCTTTTATTTTTTACCTGTTTAACCGTGCCAACCGCAAAGAATATCTGGAAAAAGAAGCTTTGGTCGCCGACAAAAACAATCTTTTAGTAGAAAACGAAAAGGTTCACAAAGAAAATGCATTGATCCAGTTACAACAACTTAAGGAACAGATCAACCCGCATTTCCTGTTCAATACGCTCAACTCCTTGTATATGCTGATTGACGTTGATGCGCCAAAGGCCAAAAAATTCACCCTAAACCTATCCAAAATATACCGCTACCTGATTGACCCGCCACAGGAGAATATTGTCCCGCTGAGCGATGAACTTTCATTTATCGAGAAATACATCTTTTTACAGATGACCCGTTTTAATCAGGAGCTCCAATTTACGATTGAAATTGAGGCCGATTCGGGTTTGATCAAAAACATTCCGTATTTATCATTACAAATTTGTGTTGAGAATGTCATCAAACACAATGTTGCGACCATCGAATCACCATTACGATCTCGTATTATTATCAAAAAAGACTATGTTATTATTAGTAATAATTTACAAAAAAAGGCCAGTCCCGAACAAAGTAATAATTTTGGCTTAAAATACTTACAAAGTATATATAATTATTATTCTAAGAAAGACTTCAAAACCTTTGAAGAAAATGGAGAATTTATCTGTATTCTTCCCTTAATCGACTAAAAAAAGTCATTCACTCCCAAATTAAAGCCACTCACTCCGTTTTGCTTTTATATCGTCACAGGAACTTCTAAATTTCGAGACAATTATTTAACCAAAACTTAACATAAATGAAAAAAAAGACACTCATATCAAGCACGAAATATGTATTGGTATTGTTGTTTTTATTGAGTAATGTTACTGCATTTTCCCAGAAAAAGAAACAAAAAGAAACAAAAACTGAAACTACAAAAGACAGCATTGCAAAAACCAAAGGCTATGCCGAATTGATCAAAAAAGGTACTTTTAAAAAAGGACTTTTTAACGTCATTCAGGTAAAGACCGACATTTATTTCGAGATCCCCGACAGCTTGATGGGGCGGGAATTCCTTGTTGTGAACAAACTGTCACAGGTTCCTATGCAGGTGAATGAAGCCGGATTAAACAAAGGGATGAATTATGAAAACAAAGTAATCTCCTTTTATAAAGATACCGTTGCCAAAAAAGTATGGGTAAAATCGTCACTTCCAAAAGTTTCCTCTCCGGAAACTGATGCTATTACAGCTTCGGTAAAAGACAATTTTTCCGAATCGATCATTGAAGTCTTTGATATCGAGACAAAAAATAACGATTCTACTTCGGTAGTGATCAAAGTGAACAAGGTATTCGACGGAAAACAAAAGAGTTTTAACGATGTACTGAGCAACATCGGGTTTGGCGGATCGGTAAAATCGGATCTGTCTTATATTGAAGCCGTTAAAACCTTTCCTGGTAATATTGTTGTAAAATCACAATTAACGACCTCTGTAAGTGAAGGCGGACCTGCTTTATCCGTAACTTTAGGGGTAACTAGCAATATTGTTTTGTTGGATAAAGTCCCGATGAAGCCCCGTTTTCTGGATAAGCGAATCGGGTACTTTACCGAAAAACACTGGTATTTTAATGACACCCAGCACGCGATGGTCGAAAAAGAATTGATCACGCGATGGAGACTGGAACCGAAAAAAGAAGATGAAGCTCGTTATTTGAAAGGTGAGTTAGTAGAACCTAAAAAACCGATTGTCTATTATATTGATCCGTCCACACCGAAACAGTGGCGCCAATATATTATCGACGGTGTCCATGACTGGCAGGCCGCTTTTGAGAGAGCCGGATTTAAAAATGCTGTAATCGCCAAAGAACCATCCGAAAGCGATACAGATTTTGACATTGATGACGTTCGTTATTCCGTTATCACGTATGCGGCATCCCCAAAAGCGAATGCCATGGGACCATCGGTTGTCGATCCGAGAAGTGGTGAGATCATCGAAGCCGACATTATCTGGTGGCATAATGTGATGACCTCGTTACACAGTTGGATGCGAATTCAGACCGGTCCGATCGATCCAAAAGCCAGAGGAAACAAGTTTAGCGATACTCATATGGGAGAAGCCATTCGTTTTGTATCCTCACACGAAGTGGGACACACATTTGGATTAAAACACAACATGGGTGCTTCGTTTGCATTCGAAGTGGATTCGTTGCGTTCGAAAGCCTTTACTGAAAAGATGGGTGGAACTGCTCCGTCGATTATGGATTATGCCCGTTATAACTATGTGGCGCAACCGGAAGACGGCGTAACGGCGATCACCCCGCAAATTGGTGAATACGACAAATATGCTATCGAATGGGGCTATCGTTGGTATCCGACTGAATCGGAGGAAACGACAAAACTTAACGCTCTGATCAACAAGCATCAGAACGATCCGATGTATTTTTACGGCGAACAACAGGATGGTGGTGCGATTATCGATCCACGATCTCAGTCGGAAGATTTGGGTAATGATGCTGTAAAAGCAAGTGAATATGGATTAAAAAACCTGAAACGCGTTGTAGACAATATTTTAACCTGGACGTATGAAAAAGATGCTTCTTATTATGAAACGGGAAAACTGTATATCGGAACGATCGGTCAGTGGCAATTATACAACCGTCATGTTTTGAACAACATCGGAGGTGTATACCTGAATACTACCGTTCACGGGGATCACAAATCCAGTTATATCCCGGTTTCAGCGACTATGCAACGCAAGGCAACCGATTATCTGTTACGAAATGTGATCACAATCCCGCAGTGGTTGTTTTTCAATCCGATCCTTGACAAAACCAATCCGTTAAAAGATTCTCCGGTAGGGCCGTACGAATATACACCGTATACCCTTTCGAGAGAACTACAATACGGAATACTATACGATCTGTTTAGTGACGAACGCTTACTTCGCATGATCGAAAATGAGCTTTACCAGCGAAATGGCGCAAAAGACAAATTGTTTACCGTTAGTGACCTGTTTAAACGGGTTCATCAACATACTTTCAGTGGTACAATTCAAAACAAATCACTATCGATTTTGGAACGTATGACACAGAAAAATTATGTAGATGTATTAATCGTTTCGACCAATAAATTATTTGAAAAAACAGATGCAAAGAAATTATTGTTCACCAAAACACTGAATATGCCGCTGCTTTGCAACCATATTCATGAAGATCAGATGATTCGCAACATTAATCAGTCATCATTAAAACGGGTAACCGAAGTAACTTCCGAAAAGAAAGGAGAACTGACTAAGGTGCTACAACTTTTAAAACTAAAGAAAAACACCGGAAATCTGGAAACCCGAAATCACTATTCGGATTTAATCAATCGAATTGAAAAAGCACTAAACAATCCTCTATAAACTAACAATTCAAAAATGAAAAGACTATTAATTTTAATGACACTCCTCCTCTCTCTTGTGGGCTATTCACAGGAAAGCAGGACGATTACTGGAAAGGTAATCGATGCTCAGGACAAGCTACCTATGCCTGGTGTTTCGATTTATGTAGAAAATAAATCGATAGCCACTAAAACCGGGCAAAGCGGTATTATTGAAAGTACCGGTGTGGGTACCGTAACCGATATGGACGGTAACTTTAAACTGGAAATAACCAAAGATGTAAAAAGTCTGCGTGTTAGTTTTATCGGCTACGAACCGTACCTGATCGATTTGACTTCACAGAGCCACTATACTGTTAATTTGAAGTCCGATTTAAATCAGTTACAGGAAGTCGTTGTAACCGGTTACCAGAAAATTGAAAAACGAAAACTTACTTCTGCTTTGGTAAAAGTGGATATGGAAAACATCCAACAAGCCGGTGTAGCCAGTGTTGATCAACTTTTAATAGGTCAAGTAGCGGGTGTAGCTGTGGCATCGGGTAATGGAGCTCCTGGAGGGGCCGCCAAAATCCGAATCAGAGGAACGGCCTCACTATCCGGCCCTCAGGATCCGTTATGGGTATTAGACGGACTTCCGTTGGAAGGAAATGATGCTCCAAAATTTAATGACAAAGAGAACATTGATCAATTAAATAATTTTTCAATTGCCGGTTTAAATCCGGATGACATTAAAGATATTACCATTTTAAAAGATGCCGCAGCTACTGCCATATACGGAGCACGTGCCGCTAACGGGGTAATTGTGATCACCACTAAAAAAGGTAGAAAAGGACGTATGGCTGTTAATTTCACCGCCAATACATTCGTTACGCAAAAGCCTAATTTTTCAAAATTAAACCTAATGGACGCCAACCAAAAAGTGGATTTTGAACTAGGTTTGGCCAGTCGTCCGGAATTAACTTTCCGTGACGATAAAGGTGCTATTTCACGTATCCTAAACACCAGTGGTGAGTTAGGAGCTTACCGTGCCGGTGGTTTTTCAGCACTTACTCCATCAACACAACAGGCGATCAACGCTTTACGGGCAAACCAAACCAACTGGGGTGATTTGTTATACCGTACGGCAGTGAACCAACAATACGGATTGAGTTTGTCTGGAGGTGGTGAAAAATCGGATTACTATTTTTCATTGGGTTATTACGACGAAAAAGGAGCCACTATCGGAACCGGATTCGAGCGTTATAACATCACGCTAAAAAATAACTATGAAGTATCAGACAAATTAAAAGTAGGCGTTGGTCTTTTCGGGACACAGAGTAAAAACACTTCTTATATCTCCGACACGGATGCTTTTACCAATCCGGCGAATTATTCGAGAAATGCAAATCCATATTTGTCGCCTTTGGATGCAAATGGCAACTATGTGTACGACAAAGACATTCAAGGGTATTCCGATCGTTATGTACCGTTTAACTTTTTGGAGGAGCGTAACAACACTTCCTATCAGTTAAAGACCAGAGCGTTGAAAGCAATCTTCGATTTGGAATACAAGGTAACTAACGATTTAAAGTTGACCTCACAGATTGGTTTGCAGATGGACAATTCCAGCACTGAAAAATATGCCGGTAAGGAAACCTATTTCACCCGTAAAGAACGCGAAAAAACCAGACGTTTTAAAAACGGAGGCTTTTATTATTTCCTTCCGGATGGTGGAATAATTCAGAACTGGGATACCGATTTCTTCCAATACAACATCAAAACACAATTGACTTATAACAAAACATTGGGTGAAAAACACGAATTGGACCTTTTGGTAGGTAACGAATTGCGAAGAACATACAATACAAATATTTATTCGAGAGGTTACGGCTATAACCGTCAAACCGGTACGACATCACAAATCCTGTTCCCGGATCAGTCAACAGCCGAAAGTCCGGATTACAAAACGTATAACAGAACCCACAACGAAAATGCATTTGCATCGTTCTATGCTACGGCTTCGTATACGTACGACAGAAAATATACCGTTTTTGGTAGTGTGCGTTATGATGGTTCCGACTTATTTGGTGTGGATCCGAAATATAAATATTTACCGTTATGGTCTATTTCCGGATCATGGTTGGCTTCGGAAGAAAGCTTCCTGAAAGACAATGTTCCGACAATCAGCAACCTTCGTTTCAGAGGGTCATACGGATTACAGGGTAATATCGACAAAAACACCTCTCCGTTTGTAGTCGGAAACTATGGAAATGTGAGTATACTTCCGGGACAAACGGAATCAACAATTGTAGTAACCAGTCCGCCAAACAGTAAATTACGTTGGGAAAAAACCGAAAATGTAAACTTTGGTTTCGATTTAGGCGTATTAAAAAACCGTATTAGTGTAGCTGCCGACATGTATGGACGTAAGAGTACCGACCTTTTAGGTGTACGTGCCTTACCGCTTGAAAACGGTTTCGAATATACCAATATGAACTGGGCTCAGGTAACCAATAAAGGATATGAAATCTCGTTGACCACTAAAAATATTGACAACCAGAATTTCAAATGGACCACTAATTTCAATTTAGCACACAATAAAAGTAACATCGACCGTATCGAAGTACGCGCCAACAGTTATTTACCATCCGGTGAAGGTTACCCGGTAAATGCCGTATTTGCGTTGAAAACAGCAGGAATCGATGCCAATGGTTATCCTCAATTTATGGGTAGCGACGGGCAAGTAGTGAGTGCTATCGAATTTTTCCAATTGTATGATCCGTATGCCGATATCATCCCCGGGGAATTATCACAATCCCGTTTAACTGAGAATGCCGATAAATTCAGAAGTTTATTTAGCTATGTAGGGGATCGTGATCCGAAATACACCGGAGGTCTGATCAATACTTTTAAAATTAAAAACTTTGATGTAACCGTTTCGGCTGCATTCAACTTAAAACAAACGGTTGTAAAAACACCAGCATACAACGGAACTCAAGTTGACAGAGGTCAGAATTACACCACCGATATCCTGAATGCCTGGTCACCAACCAATACCGGTTCGAACCTACCGGGTATCGTTGGAAAAGGAGATCCGTTTACCGACAACTCCTGGATGGCCTACCAATGGTTTTCGAATGGTACACCAATAAACACCTATGCGTTATTGGATACCTGGGTAGAGGAAATGAGTTATATGCGAATCAGCAGCATCCGTCTGGGGTATTCCCTACCGAAGGCGGTTACGGATAAAATGAATATTCAGAATGTACGTTTTAGTGTAGAAGGTAGAAACCTGTTTGTGATCAGTTCGGATTACAAAGGGTATTTCGATCCGGAAACATTTGGTAACATCTATGCACAACCTATCCCTAGATCGGTAACGTTAGGGTTAAACGTAACTTTTTAAAATTAAGATCATGAAAAAACTATCAAAATATATTGTTCTGGCTGTAGCGGCAATCGGGATGACCAGTTGTGATGATTATCTGGATATTAAACCGGAAGGAAAAGTAATCCCGGAAACGCTTCAGGATTTCAGAGCAGTGATGACCCGTGGTTATGGTGTATATCCACAGCACAAATCACTAACGGCTTTACGTGGTGACGAATTAACCTTAAACGAGTTCGACGATCAGTTAACGTATATCAAAGACATCTATATCTGGAAAGATGCGAATCCTGATCCGGCTACGACAAGTTTCCAATGGGCTCAATTGTACAATACCATTTTTTATACCAATGTTGTGATCAACGACGGCGGATCTAAAATTCCGGCATCGGACGAAAAAAACCAATTGTTAGGAGAAGCACACGCTTTACGAGCCCTTACCTATTTTGATCTGGTGAATCTCTTTGGAAAGCCTTACAATACGGCCACATCGGGTTCCGATCGCGGGGTTCCGTTGGCCTTACAAGTAGACCTGGAGCAAAATTTTATTCCGGAGAGTGTCGCAAATGTGTACAACCAGATTTTATCGGACATCGATCAGGCAAAAGGTTTATTAAACCAAGCAACGCAAGCTACCGGATTAAACTATCGCTTTTCGAAAGCGGCTATTTATGCTTTGGAGGCTCGTGTACGTTTGTATCGCAACGAATGGCAAAATGCTTTGGAGGCAGCCAACACGGCACTAACGTATAAAGACCAGTTGGTTGATTTAAATACAACCGCTGTTCTTCCAAACAAATACAACACGGTTGAATCGGTTATGGCCTTGGAAGATGATTTTATCAACTCGTTAAAAAATGCCTCATTTGCATCAGCCGATTTGATTGGAGCCTATAACCAGACGGGAGATCTACGTTTTCCATTATATTTTCAGGCATCGGGAAGTCGCTTCCGATTCCTTAAAGGGGGCGAACAAGAGCAGAAATGTACCTTTAGAACGGCGGAGCTTTACCTGATCAAGGCAGAAGCATCGGCAAAACTAGGTGATTTGTCACAAGCAAAATCTGCCGTACTGGCATTGGCTCAGAAACGCTATACACCGGCAGCCTATACGCCATTGGAAACTCAGGTTAATGCAATGGCTGCGGATGCTTTTACCAGCTTCCTGTATGAAGAGCGAAGACGAGAGCTCGCTGTTGAAGGCCACAGATGGTTTGACCTTCGAAGAGTTAACCAAAAACAAATCGTTCACCAGCTGGATGGTGAAAACTTCACACTAGTTCAAAATGATCCAAGGTATACCCTACCGTATCCGAAAAATGCACAGTTGAATAATCCAAATTTATAATTTCAAGAGGTCCCGGTAATAAACCGGGACTTTTTTTTATTTTTACACAAAAAAGTAAAAATGAAGATTGCTATTGTTGAGGATGAACGCCTAGCTTCCGGTTATCTAAAAGCCATTTTAGAGCGCCAGGAAATCCTTTCGATATCAGACATTACCATTCTCCCCTCGGTAAAAGAGGCCATCGCTTTTTTTAAGGAAAACACTGTTGACCTTGTTTTTATGGACATCCATTTAGGCGACGGTAAAAGTCTCGACATCTTTGAGACCATTTCCATTTCCAGCCCGATCATTTTTGTAACTGCTTATGATGCGTATGCCATCAAAGTGTTCAAACATTTTACGATCGACTATCTCCTAAAACCTTTTGAAGAAGAAGAATTACTGGAAGCCCTTTCCAAATACAAAAAACTAAAAAGTGCTTTCGACATTAATCAGACAGTGCAATCGCTGGCGACTATCGATGATAAAAGCGTTGATCAACATCAAAAACGCTTTCTCGTAAATCACGGTTATCGCTTTATTTCGATTAATGATTCCGATATTCTTTCGTTTATGGGATCGGGAAAACACCTGTTTATATTTACAACAAACGGGAATAGCTTTTTATATGACGATACGATCAAGGATGTTATCGGTAAATTAAATCCGGAGTTTTTCTTTAAAGTAAACCGGAAATATATTTTACATCGTTCGGCGATTAAAGAAGTAATCCGCCATTCGAGTCAAAAAGTAGAGATTGTAGTAGATCACACCATCAAAGATAACGCGCCGATATTGGTTAGCAAAAACGAAATTAATGCTTTTAAAAAGTGGTTGGATCAATAAAAGCCATTCCTACTAAAGTACAACCTGGATATCCGGATTAATTTTCACTAACTGATTTAGAAAAGCATCTCTTTCTTTTGGTGAAATGATCACACTTTTTTCACTTTTTGTATGCTGATATTTGATTTCGATACGATCGGTTATCGAATTTGCCGGAGCGCTTACTATACTATCCGTTTTAGTCACCGAAATAATATCGGAAATCGCAATTTTGATATTGACCATAAATCCCGCTTTCACCACTAAAGTTGTATCGTTGATAGTATATTTGGTCTGGCGCATCAGATAGGCTATAAAAATCGCAACCAGCGAAAGCATCAACAAACCTTCCCACGTCCCTTCTGAAATAAAAATCATACTAGGCATCAGCAGTGACACCACCAATAGCAATATAATTCCGGAATCTATTTTCGATTTGTAAATGTTCATGTTATAAAGGTAGCTTTTTTTTCATTTCCTCCACAATATTATAGGCGGCCGGACAAATGGCCACATTTTTCAGAGTCAGATTTGCGATTTGCTGGAACTTTTTCCGATCCGTATGCGGAAACTCCCGACACGCTTTTGGTCGGACATCATAAATCATACAATAATTCTCGTGGTCCAAAAAGGTACACGGCACACTTTGCAACACATAATCGTTGTCTTCATCGATCCGTAAATACTTTTCGATAAACTGTTGCGGCTTTTGACGAAAGTGCTTGGCAATTCGTTCCACATCGGCCAACGTAAATAGAGGCCCGGTTGTTTTACAACAATTCGCACATTTCAGGCAATCCGTTTTGCGGAATTCGGCATCGTGCAAATCCTGCATCACATAGTCCAGATTTTTGGGCGGCTTCTTTTTCAGCTTATCGAAATACTTTTTGTTTTCGTTATGCTTATCTTTGGCAAGCTTAGGTAGATTTTTTATAACATTGTCCATATTGGAGATCATTCACCTGGCAAATAAACAAATAACCGCTATAAGATACAAACTAAATAATGAAAGACCTGATTGGAAAAGCCATTCTGGATTACCAGACAAACAATGCTCCGGAAGATATTATCACCGAAACATCACTGACGGAAGCCGATAGTATGTCGGTGGCTTATTTGTTTCGCGGTTACGACGGTATGCCCGGAATTGAACAAAAAGCGTTACAACTGGCCAAAGGAAAAATATTGGATGTGGGTTGTGGCGCCGGAAGTCATAGCTTGTACTTACAGGAAAAAGGATTGGATGTTACAGCCATCGACATCTCCGAAAATGCGGTGGAAGCCTGTCGGTTAAGAGGTTTACAACACGTATCGGTTCAAGACGTCATGACAATATCCGATACTACGCAATACGACACGATTTTATTGTTGATGAATGGTACCGGACTTTGTGGCAAACTCAATCGTGTGGCCGGCTTTCTACAAAAACTAAAATCGCTTTTAACAGCAAACGGACAAATCCTGATCGACAGCTCGGATATTATTTATATGTTTGACGAAGATGAAGACGGTGGCAAATGGATTCCATCGAACATGGAATATTATGGAGAACTGGTTTTCCAGGTACGCTATAAAGGCCAACAAGAGGACGCTTTTGACTGGGTTTATATCGATTACAATACCCTGCAAAATGCGGCTCATGCCAATGGTTTGCACTGCGAACTGGTCAAAGAAGGAGAACATTACGACTATCTCGCCCGACTAACACATCTTAAATTATAACATAAAAAAAGAGTCCCGAAAAGGACTCTTTTTGTTTTATATAGGAATGAAAAAAATGCCGTTATTATTGCATGTATTTCATCATCATACCTTGTAGTGAACTTCCCCACTCCTGACTAGCAGCCATATTTTTCTCAGCGATTACACCTGCTTTTTCGGTCATTTTTTTACCTACCGGAGTTTCATAAAACTTTAAAATCTGCTTGATATCGTTATGAGAATATTCTTCCATATATACCTTAGCGATTTTATCGTATAACGATGGTAACGAAGCGTCGAACTCAACCAGGAAAGCCGTTTGCTTTTCTTTAGGGATCATTTTCAGAATCTGATCTTTAGCCAATTTCATCTGGCTAGCCGAACCGGTTACTTCAATCACCTTTAATACGTCTTTTTTGAAGGCCTCATTGGTTTGTGCCATTCCGATTTGCGCTGCAAGTACCAAGGCAAATGTTAAAACTATTTTTTTCATCGTTTTTTAATTAATTAATGGTCGATAAATATAAGTCTTTTTATGGAATATTCAAATATTTATGCGTCTGCAGCGAAACCCTCCATTTTGGATTATTCATTACATAATCGACGATTAAAGGGGTCATTTCTTCCTTTTTACTCCACTCCGGTTGCAGGAACAATATGGCCTTGTCGTTTACTTTGGCAGCTTGCTCTTCAGCAAACAAAAAGTCGTGTTTATTGTGAATGATCATCTTTAATTCATGCGCCTGAGCATATACATCCTCCTGTGGCAATTTTGTCTTTTTGGGAGACAAACAAATCCAATCCCAGGTTCCGGATAACGAATAAGCACCCGAAGTCTCGATATGTACTCTAAGATTTTGGTCTTTTAACTTCGCGGTTAACGGATCCATGTTCCAGGTTAATGGTTCTCCTCCGGTGATCACTACGGTTTCTGCATATTGCTTGGCATTCGCTACGATCAGATCCGTTTCAGTTGGCGGATGCAATTCGGCATTCCAGCTTTCTTTTACATCACACCAATGACATCCCACGTCACAACCGCCTATTCGGATAAAATAAGCCGCCGTTCCGGTGTGATATCCTTCACCCTGGATGGTGTAAAATTCCTCCATTAAAGGCAACATCTCGCCTTTTTCTACCGCTAATTGAATTTCTTTTTTCAGCATTTTTTTCTAAAATAGTCTGCAAAGATACGGATTTTGCGTTTTTATCACCGTAAAACATAAAAAGCTTATTCAGAATTAACTAAAGTTTATCAGTTGATCCAACTACAAAATAAAAAGCCGATGAAAATTCATCGGCTTTTATTACAACAAACGGTTGTTATTACAATTTTTTCAAGGTATCGGTAGCATATTTGTTACCTGGTTCCAATACTAACAACTCTTTTAAGTTTTCTATCGCTTTGGCTTTTTCACCATTGTTCGCATAGTACGCTCCCACATAGGTATACGCTTCGATCAGGTTGTTTTTAGCTTTCTCCGTTTCTCCTTTTTCTTTTACAATTTTCACATACTGCTCGTACGATGAAACCATCACTCTTTTAGATTCCGGCGTATCCATCACACGGTTTACTTTTGCTTTGTATAAGTGTGCATCCTGAGTTGTTGGCGAAGCGGCAATTACATTTGTGAAAGCGGCATCGGCTTTTACCAACTCGTCTTTTGGTGATGTTTTCTCATCATAGTCAAAGTACAATGCATATCCTAAGTAGAAGTTATCATACAGGAAGTTTTTCGATTTTTGGTTTTTAACCGCCACTTCGAAGATTTTCCCAGCTTCTCTATAGAATTTCTCTTTGAAAAGTTTTAATCCGATTTCGTTTAATTCTGTAGCGATTACAGGGTCTTTTTCAACAGCTTTGTTAAGCTCATCAATTCCCTGATCATACATTACTTTTTCATATTTTCCATCAGCTCCTTTAGACAAAGCGATTTTAGCCAAACCTAAATACAGGTAATCTCTTGCGATAATTTTCTTAGCCTCTACTTTAGAGATGTACTCATTTAAGGCTTTCACACTTTCCTGGTGGTTTCCATTTTCGTGAGCCGAGTATCCTAAATAACGTAAGATTCTAGGGTTTACTTTGTCAAGCTGTTGCATTTTTTTAGCCTCTGCTTCCAAAGCTTTATAATCTTTAGCCAAAATCAGGAAGTCAGCATGACGCATACGAGACTCTAACGAATAATCGGTTAAGCTCATATATTTCTCATAGTACTCCAATGCTTTTTTCACATAAGCATTATAATTTGACGTTTCGGTTGCTCCCCAGTGGTAATACGTTTCGGCTAATTCTCTATAAACCGGACCATAATTAGGGTTTGTAGCCACGATTTCATTGAATGATTTTACCGCTTCCGGGAATGCTTTTGCATTTTTGGTGATAACCGCCAATTTGATTTTAGCCATCAATAAGGTGTTATCATAATCGTAGGCATTACGATAAGCGCTATACGCTTCGTTTGTACTGCGCTCTCCGTAATAGGCATCACCAAGGCTTAAATACGCCTGAGCCGATTTCGGATCAACAACTAAAACTTTTTTCAGGTTCTCAATTGCTTTTTTATAATCCGGTCGTTCAGATTTTGTATAGGCTCTACCGATTAACAGATATTCTTCGGTATCTTTCTTTTTAAGATCTTTTGTTGCTTTGGCAAAATTTGCTTCCGCTCCAAAACCATCACCGTTATCCAGGTTGATTTCTCCCAGACCGATGTAGTTGATCGCTCCTTTATCTTTGGCTGCTAAACCTTTTTCAAAGAAAATTTTAGCAGAGTCGGCCGCTTGTTCGTTAAGATATAAATCTCCCAGATAGAAAAAGTTTCTACCATTATTTGGATCCGACACTACTAAAGATTTTAATATCTTTTTCGCTTTTTCATACTGCTCTGCATCAACTGCTTTTTTCGCCTGCTCCAAATCCTGTGCAAAAGTGGCTGTACCAATCACAGACAGTAACAAACTAAAAACTTTTACATTCTTCATTTTTATAGTCTTATTTATTATTATTTGGTTTTCTAAATTTAATTACGCACCTGGATTTCCCTTGTTGGCATAATAGCGGGTACCAGTCCGGACTTTAGCATAATACGCTGACCTTTCTGCCCTGCTACAAAAGAGGCAAACCCCATGCCTAAACCGGTTGTTCCCTGAAAATTTAACATATATAATTTTCGGGTAACCGGGTATTCTCCAGTTGCAATGTTGTTTTGTGTCGGTTTAAAGAACTTATTATTCTTAAGTTTATTGTTATTTACCCCTAAAACTTTAACATTTAAAACGGCATTTTGAAGTTCTCGTGGTGTTTGCAACAACCAGTTCACGCCAACTACACCAACCGCATCGGTATGGGTAGCGATATAATTGAGTAATTCTCCATTCGATTTTAGTGAAAAAACACCGTTTGCAGGCAATTCTTGTATACCGGCAAAGTCTTTCAGGGTTCGAACCGTACTGGAATTTGCATTGTCAAACACCAGGTTCTTGATTTTTGTAGACTTTTTCCCCAACATCACGGACACAATTTCCTCAGTTGTAATAATCGAATCGGCTTGTTTGGCATTTACGATAAATGCTGCCGCATCGGTACCGATCTCGGTAATACGGGGAATAATTTGTTTACTTCTGAAATTTTTCAATTCCAATGAATCCAATGTTCGGGGTAACACCACAATCTGGGCTTTGTTCTGATAAACGGATTGTAGTATTTCGGTTTCCGTTTTTTGTTCCAGCGTTAATTTGGCACGATCGTATTCGTTTTCAAAAAGTGTCGCTTCGTCATCTATAATCGGGAAGATGGTTTCCTCTACCAGAACCGTTGCTTTTCCGGACACCGGAGTTTCTTCGATATCCTCAGTTGCGGCTTCTGATTTTTTACATCCTATCTGAACCGCAAGCAAGCCAATCCCGAAAAGTAATCCCAATCTAAAAATATTCTTTTTCATAAAGAAAATCAACTCAATTTTGAATAAGGTTAGCTACAAAGTTAGTCCTTTTTTACTAGCATCGAAATTGAAGTTGCTAAATTAAAGTTATAATTTACTTAATTATCATCCTGTTGCAACAACCGGACAAAACGAAACGCGGCATATACAATTAGTATCACGGCTAAAATCACCCTATTCCTGTATGGCAACTCCACAGGCATTGATTTCCAGATGATCAATGTTGCAGCCATAAAAAGATACAAACTCAGGAAGACAAGTCCTAAAACAAACAGAAATCGCTGTTTGGGCGATTTCTGTCTAAATTTTTGATATATATTCATAGAAAATTATTATTCTCCTACTTGAATAGTAATTGGTAAGTTATACGCCACACGAACCGCTCTACCGTTCTGAACTCCCGGTTTCCACTTAGGAGCGTTTTGTAACATACGAATTGCTTCTTTACCCATTCCGTATCCCGGATCTCTCAGAACTTTAATATCGGTTAAGCTACCGTCTTTTTCTACAACGAAACCAACAATAACACGCAATACTTTCACTCCTTCGTCAACTTCCGGTGATCTAAAGTTTTTCTGAACGTATTTGTTGAATCCGGCCATACCTCCTGGGAATTCCGGCGCCACTTCTACGGCCATATATACTTTGTTCGGGTTTTCTTCTACGATATCGGAACCTTTAGGCCCCTCTCCGGATGGCTTATCGATATTGATATCCCCGGCTTCTTTATCCCCTTTGATGTTCTTTTGTCCAGGGTCGGCCGTTTCCAGGTCTTTTACCGTTGGCGGATCTTCATCACGAACCAATTTTTTATCCACAACTTTTGGCGGCGGGAATTTCACCTGATCGTTAATCGACTTTGGTGGTTCCGGCGGTGGTGGTGGTGGTAATAATTCATCTTTTGGTGGTGGTGGTGGTGGTAATAAAGCCGTCTCGATTACCTTGTCCAGCTTCTCCTCTTTTTTGCTACCAAGTGTATCGGAAAGATATCTGGTAATCAAAGGAGCGCTAACCGCAGAACCGAACAACAAAATTCCGATAGCCAGAGCTCTTGTTGTGGTTTTAGGGCTTTCTGAACGCAACTGATATGCTCCGTAAGACTTGTTTCGGCCTTCGAACACCATATCAATCCACCCTTTTTTAAATATGTTTAATCTTGACATAATTTCGTTTTTTAAAATTAGCTCAAAGGAATTAATTCATTCCTTCTTTGTCTAACATTTTAAGTTCATCCGGTGTAATATCCACAATTGCATAAGTCGGAACCGAAGTAATTGCCATTTCATCCAAAATATCCACTAAATTTTTATAGTTAGATTCTTTAGACGGCTTAATAACCACGATTAATCCTTTTTTCGGATCAGCACCGTAGATACCTTTTACTTTAGCAATTTGATCCAAGATTACTTTACGAATACCTTCTTTTCCAAAAGGAGCTGCCGACGGACCTTCAAGAGGTGCTGCAGTCTGACCTTTATACCATAAAATCTTATTGTCTTTTCCAATCAAAATCGTTAACGAACGATCATCAGGAATCTCAATAATCTTTGTAGGATCAGTTTTATCTTTATCTGGCATTGCCAAATTCATTGACTGAGGTTTTGACAACGAAGTCGTTAACATAAAGAAAGTAATCAATAAGAATGCCAAATCCACCATCGCTGTCAAATCGACACCGGCGTTTTGTTTTTTACTTCTTACTTTCTTGCCTTTACCGCCGCCGTCGCCTGTATTTAATTCTGCCATTTCTACAGTTTCTTTTTAAATTAAAAATCTTCGCTTCTCAAACCGGTAACCAAGAAAAACTTGTTTACTTTCTGATCTTGTAGAATATCGATTACCTTTTTCACGGTTGGATATTCTTCTTTCGCATCTCCTTTGATAGCAATCTTAAGCTCGGCATTGTTTAACTCTTTTGTAGCTAAACGGGCTGCAAGTAACCATTCTCTTAATTGATTGTCGGTCGAATCATACGGAATACCAGGTTGAAGACCTTCTTTATTACGCTCTTCTCCGGTTAAAGCCAATAATTGCTTTAAACCACCCACTGGTACACCAAAACCATCTACAAGTGAAAACTTCTTTTTTTCTTCGTCAGTAAAATTCACATTGTATTTTTCACCTATCTTTTCCAAAGTCAGAATTCTGATATCCTTACCTACTACCCCGAAGAATACTTTTTCCTTACCTACGGTGATGGTTGCCAAATCAGAATCCGGCAATTTCGTTTGTACCGTAGAAGCAGGCGTATCTACCGGAAGTGGCTCAGGAAGCTTTGCTGTAGATGTCATTACAAAGAAAGACAAGAGTAGGAACGCCACGTCACACATCGCGGTCATGTCGATCCTAGTGCTCTTCTTTTTCATTTTTGCTTTAGCCATTCTCTATTAGAATTATAATTGCAGTCAAAACAATTGACCTTTTCACTGCAACTGATTATTAAATTAACTCTTTACTCAATTATGCGTTGTTACGCGCTTTGAAACGTCTGTAAGTTTGCGTGATTGCAAAACCAGCCTCGTCGATAGAGTAAGTTAATTTATCAATCTTAGATGTAAAGATATTGTAAGAGATAATCGCTAAAGTAGACGTACCGATACCAGTAGCCGTGTTGATAAGTGCCTCAGAGATACCTGTTGCTAATGCCGCCTGATCCGGTGCACCTGCTGCAGCTAATCCAGAGAACGCTTTAATCATACCCGATACAGTTCCTAATAGACCCATTAACGTACCGATAGATACTAAAGTCGCGATGATTGTTAAGTTTTTCTCCAACATTGGCATTTCCAATGAAGTAGCTTCTTCGATTTCTTTCTGGATTGTTTCAGTAGCTTTTTCACTGTCAAATCCTTCTTTTTTAACCTCTTGGTATTTAGTTAAACCAGCTCTAACTACGTTAGCAACTGAACCTTTTTGTGTATCACACTCAGCGATAGCTTCTTCGATTTTACCTTGGTTGATTAACCCTTGTACATTTTTAACGAAAGCTTCAACATTTCCTTTACCAGCTGCTTTAGAGATAACGAAGAAACGCTCGATTGAAAATACTACAGTCATCAAAAACAATCCCATTAACACAGGAACGATAAATCCACCTTTGTAAACCATTCCTAGATAGTTTCCTGGTAGTGGGTGACCGTTAGGATCTCCGTTAACAAAGTTTGATGGATGACCCATTACGAATTTCCAAATCAAAATTCCGATTACAACACAGATTACGATAGCGAAACCTGCAAATAAACTTGATCCGTTAGAGCTAGCTCCCTTCCCAACATTTTCGTTAGATACTTTTGTCATTTTTTTTTAATTTTTAGTTTTTTGATTTTATTATAACTACCTTCTTACAAAATGAATATTCTCGCCTTATAAGATTCGCAAATTTATGTTTTTAGAGTAAATAAAAAAATAAAAAGCATTTTTTTTCAGTCCGTTCAACAAATTATTTAACAATGAGTATACTTTTCTTTTTAAATTTCCAGACTACTATTAACATAACTTTAAATTAATAACGCTTTATTGTTACTATTATTCTTTTAGTATCGTTATCTTTTACTATTTTTTATAATAAAGCCGTAATTTCATCATCACAAAGCCACAAATGAGAACAAAATGGTTTTGTATATTTGTATTAAGTCCATTTCGTAATATTATTGCTACAATCAATATGACAGCTACCAAATTTTCAGAGTCGATACGTACAGGATACGACTGTAAAGGAGAACATATTATCCTGGGGGGCGCCCTTCTAAACGGAGAAGCCGTTCCGAATGCATTGATCAAAATCCCGTTAAAAACCATCAACCGCCACGGATTGATTGCCGGCGCCACCGGAACCGGAAAAACCAAAACCATTCAGGTGCTGTCCGAACAGTTATCCCAAAACGGAATCCCCGTTGTGATGATGGATATCAAAGGTGACTTTAGTGGTATCGCTATGCCCGGCGAGGTAAAACCTTTTATTACCGAACGCCATGAAAAAATGGGCATCCCATACGAAACCAAAGCGTTTCCAGTAGAATTGCTGACCTTATCCAAACAAGACGGTGTTCGTTTACGGGCAACGGTTTCCGAATTCGGTCCGGTACTCTTTTCCCGTATTCTCGACTTAAACGACACCCAAAGCGGCGTTGTTTCGGTTATTTTCAAATATTGTGATGATCATCAAATTCCGTTATTGGATCTGAAAGATTTTAAAAAGCTATTACAATATGCGACCGAAGAAGGGAAAGCCGAATTTGAAAAAGAATACGGTCGGATTTCAACGGCCTCTACAGGTTCCATTTTGCGAAAAATCATTGAATTGGAACAACAGGGTGCCGATATTTTCTTTGGGGAATTGTCTTTTGAAATCGACGATTTGATGCGTATCGACAGTAACGGAAACGGCTATATCAATATCATCCGACTTACCGATATACAAGACAAGCCCAAACTTTTTTCTACTTTTATGCTTTGTTTGCTAGCCGAAATCTACAGTCAGATGCCGGAGCAAGGCGATAGCGGACGTCCGGAACTGGTGATCTTTATAGACGAAGCCCACTTAATATTTGATCAGGCCAGCAAAGCCTTATTGGATCAGATTGAAACGATTGTAAAACTAATCCGCTCCAAAGGCATTGGGATTTACTTTATCACGCAAAACCCAACGGATGTTCCCAATGGGGTACTGGCACAATTAGGTCTTAAAATACAGCATGCCTTACGCGCTTTTACCGCAAACGACCGAAAAGCAATCAAGATGACCGCGGAAAACTATCCACTTTCCGAGTTTTACAAAACCGACGAAGTGATCACTCAATTGGGAATTGGTGAAGCTTTGGTCACCGCATTAAACGAAAAAGGAATTCCAACACCTTTGGCCGCTTGTATGATGCGCGCACCCATGAGTCGCATGGACATTTTAACCCAAAGCGAGATCGATTCCATCAACAACAATTCGAAGTTGGTTAAAAAATACCAAGAGACCATCGATCGCGAAAGTGCTTACGAAATTCTGAATAAAAAAATCGAAAGTGCACAGGAAGCCGCTGCTCAGGAACAACAACGAAAAGTTGAGGAAAAAGAAGCAAAAAGTTCCGCACCACGCCAAAGTTCAGCCATGAATCCAATCGTAAAAGTACTGACGAGCGCCACTTTTATCCGAGGTGCTTTTGGCATCCTTTCCAAAATACTTAATAAATAACACATGAAAGGTTATCTCACTATTGGATTATTAATCCTCTCGAATATTTTTATGACACTGGCCTGGTATGGTCATTTAAAGTTTAAAGAATTAAAATGGTTTGAAAATGCCGGACTCATCACTATTGTATTGATCAGTTGGGGATTGGCACTTTTTGAATATATGTTCCAGGTTCCGGCCAATAAAATAGGCTTTCAGGGCAACGGCGGACCATTTAGTCTGATGCAATTAAAAGTGATTCAGGAGGTCATTACACTCGTCATATTCGTAATTTTCTCCCTGCTTTTCTTTAAAAACGAAACATTCCGCTGGAACCATGCTGTTGGTTTTTGCTTTCTGATACTGGCCGTTTACTTTATCTTTAAAAAATAACCGATTATGAAAAAATATCAAATCCAAAATACCCCGTTTATAGTACCCACTACAGATGGTAAACATATCGAAGAGCATCACGGCAAAATCGCCACCGGGAATACCGAAATTTCGATCGCCCGTATGATTGCGCCGC
Organism: Bacteroidota bacterium; assembly: GCA_023446155.1. Classification (GTDB taxonomy): domain Bacteria; phylum Bacteroidota; class Bacteroidia; order Flavobacteriales; family Flavobacteriaceae; genus Flavobacterium. The sequence goes on along the minus strand of JAEXIT010000018.1, from coordinate 121,277 downwards.
CCCATTGGAGCGAACCGTTCCAAACACCGGAATTCGACGAATACACCTACATCATTAAAGGTAAAAAACAATTTATCATCGAAGATGACACGATTGTTCTCGAAGCCGGCCAATCGATACGAATCGAAAAAAATGCCCGAATCCAATATTCCAATCCGTTTGACGAAGCTTGCGAATATCTTTCGGTTTGTCTACCGGCATTTACGATCGAAGCCGTTCATCGCGAAGAATAACGAATTTACACCTGACGGGAACTCCTTAAGCTTACACCTGACAGGTTTTGGAAACCTGTCAGGTGTAAAAAAGGGTTGCTTTACAAAGCAACCCTTTTTTTATTCCGACTGTTGTAACAGTTCTAAAATTTTCTTTTCCACTTCTTCGGTTTCCCATTGCGTTTCGATACCTGGAATTTTCATGATCTGCTCCATGATTGCATTCTGATGATTTCCAATCGCCAGCGCCTCCGAATAAGGGCGGTAACTAAATGTTACCCTATCGTATAATGGCAACCATTTTTCCGGATGTTTTAACGCAAACCACTTTTCGATTTTCTTTTGCAACAGGAATTTTTCATCGGCTGTTTTCGTACTCATTTCCATAAAATTGCGGTACGACAATTCTGCAATGGCATCTGCATTTGGCTTTCGAATGACCTGATATTCTTTAAAAATAGTCTCCCAATCGTCGCCAAACTGCTCCATCAATCCGGCCAGACAGCTAATATCTTCAAAACCGGCATTCATCCCTTGTCCGTAAAAAGGGACAATAGCATGGGCCGCATCACCGATTAACGCTACTTTATCGCCATACGTCCATGGATAACAACGCATCGTCACCAACGAACTGGTTGGATTTTTAAAGAAGTCATTTACCAATTCCGGAATCACCTGTAAAGTATCCGGGAAATATTGTTGAAAAAATCCTTCCACCGCTTCCCTATCGTGTAATGCTTCAAAGGAATTTTCACCTTCGAATGGCATAAACAACGTACAGGTAAAGCTCCCGTCCATATTAGGCAAAGCGATCAACATAAAAGCGCCACGCGGCCATATGTGAAACGAGTTTTTATCCAGTTTATGGGTTCCGTCTGCATTGGCGGGTATGTTGAGTTCTTTATACCCTGTATCGAGAAAATCCTGTGAATAATCAAAACGGTTTTGACGTTGCATACGGTGGCGTACTCTCGAAAAAGCCCCATCGGCACCAAAAACTTTATCGTATTTCAGCTCTTCCCAGGCTCCTTTTTCGGTTTCGCCGATATGAAGTGTCGCATCGGCCAGTGTTACATCCCAGATTTTCTTTTCAAAAAAGAATTCCACGCCTACTTCCTCAGCAAGTGTTAGCATCAAACGGTTTAATCCGCCTCTGGAAATCGAGTAGATACTTTCACCCTCAATCCCATAAGGTTGATACATCAGCTCTTTATCCACCAGATGTATCGCTCTTTTATCCATCGGAATGGCAACTTCCCGAATCCGATCTCCTATTCCTGCGCCATCCAGTGCTTTCCAACCTCTGTGTGACATCGCCAAATTAATCGATCGGCCAGAAAAGGCTATTTTCCGAACATCCGGGCTTCTATCGTAAACATGAACGACATGTCCTGCTTTTCTCAGATATATTCCCAATAATGTTCCGACTAAGCCTGAGCCAACAATGGCTATACGTTGCTGCGTTTGCATGAAATCTGTTGTAAATAATTGGCGTAAAAATACTTAATAAATAAAGAACGACAGCCGTTTTATACTGATTTTATCATATTTTTCACTTTTGTCGAAAGCCTGAATTTCAGCACTTCTCAAAACCTTTTAAAAAATAACAGGAACCTTAATTTTTTATTAATTTTTAAACATTTCCAAATAAATAGTGCTATTTTTAAGGTAACAACTTAAAAAACTATTTATTATGAAAGATTTAGTCTGGTTAATTGTAGTTATCTTACTACTGGGATGGCTGGTTGGTTATTTCGGTTTCCGGGAAGCTGTTGGCAGTTTCATTCATATTTTATTAATACTGGCTGTTATTGGTATTTTATACCGATTGGCAACCGGCAGAAAACTATAAAAACAAAAAATCCCCGAATGGGGATTTTTTTATCGATTGAATTTTATTTTTTGTCCGACGTTTAGCTTTTGCGATTTGGCCAAAACACCACACATATGGAACAACATTCTTGCGCCAACATTTCCGTCCCAGTCGTCATCGCCCGGAGCGACTTCCACCAAGTCAAAACCAATAATTTCTTTGTTGGTTTCTGCCAATCGGCTTAATAAATAGGCCGCTTGTTCAAACGAAAATCCTCCCGGCACCGGTGTTCCCGTATTCGGGCAATACCATGGATACATTCCGTCGATATCAAAAGAAATACATACTTTTTCCGGTAAAGATGCGATGATGTCATCACATTGTTGCGCCCAGGTTTTTCCTTCAAACGTTTCGGCTTTTAAGTCCATATCGGTATGCACCAATACGCGGTTTCCTTCTTTCTGAGCCACTTCCACTTCCTGTTCGCAGAAATCGCGGATACCAACCTGAACAATTTTGGAAACCTGTGGAATTTGCAATGTATTGTACATAATCGAGGCATGCGAATAGGTAAACCCTTCGTAAGCAATTCGCAAATCCATATGCGCATCCAAATGTAGAATTCCGAAACTTTCGTGTTGTGACGCCAAGGCTTCGTAATACCCTAGCGGCGTACTGTGATCACCACCAAGCAAAACCACTTTTTTACCTTGTTTCATCCAATGTAGAACACGGTCTTTCACCTCGTTTTTCAAGTCTTTACACACCTTATTGATCTTATCCAAATCCGATTGCAAAGCCGGGAATGTTGCTACATCTTCTCCTGCTTCCAACGCTTCAATAATCGGTTGCGCCAGACTTTTATATTTTTCAGAATTCGTCGCCCAATGTTCCGGCGCTTCATCCATATATATTCCTAATTTCCACAATTCCGGAAACTCCTGATGTTGTAAATCCACCTGAAAAGAAGCATCTAAAATCGCATCCGGTCCTTCTGAAGCACCAGCCCCGTAGCTCACGGTAACTTCCCACGGCACCGGTACAATTATAATTTCACTTTCTTCGGCAGTAAAGGGTAATCCAAATACACTTGCATCGGCTAATCCCGGTTGTGACGGATCAAAACTTTCTATTTTTTGCTGTTTGTTCATTTTACTTTTTATAATGGTACGTTTACAACTAATGTGTACAAAGATAGTCGCATTAGCAGAATTCAGAAAAAATATTCCAAAAAAAGACCGGTGTTTCCGGTCCTTTTATAATTTCTATCTATTTGCTTTTATTCAAAATTCCTTCGCGTAAAATCTGTCCGAATTCATACATATCTTCAAACGAACAATAAAACGGAACCGGAGCCAAACGGATTACATTCGGTTCCCGCCAATCGGTAATCACGCCATTTTTCATCAGATAATCAAAAAGTGCTCTTCCTTCTCCGTGTAAAAACACCGACAACTGACACGCTCTTTGCGTCGGATCGGACGGTGTGATCACTTCGAATTCGCTTTCCACTTCCTTATCCACTTCCTGAAGAATAAACTCCAGATAAGCGGTTAACAAATCTCTTTTTTCGATTAGCTTGTCCATGCCTACTTCGGCAAACATTTCGACAGAAGCCAAATACGGCGCCAGCGACAATACCGGTAAGTTACTGATTTGCCACCCATCGGCACCGCGAACCGGATCGAATTGCGGCTCCATTTTAAAACGACGCTCTTTATTATGTCCCCACCATCCGGCAAAACGCGGCAAACTGGTATCGTTATGATGCATTTCGTGGATAAAACAACCGGAAGCATTTCCCGGTCCGGAGTTCATATATTTATAACTACACCAAGCCGCAAAATCGACATTCCAGTCGTGTAACTGTAATTTAATATTTCCGGCAGCGTGTGCCAGATCCCAACCTACATACGCTCCATATTTATGACCCGCTTCGGTGATCGTTTTCATATCAAAAACCTGTCCGGTATAATAATTCACCCCACCAATCAACACCAGAGCCAGCTCATCACCTACCTCATCGATCTTAGCCAACACATCTTCCAAACGGATATTGTGTTCCCCTTCTCTGCGTTTGATTTCCACGATGGTATCTTTCGGATCCAATCCATGAAAATGCACCTGACTTTGGAACATATATTGATCACTTGGAAACGCTTTTTCTTCACAAATGATTTTATATTTTTTGGCTGTCGGACGATAAAACGTCACCATTAGCAAATGCAAATTCACCGTTAGGGTATTCATCACCGTTACCTCGCTTGGTTTGGCTCCTACCACCGTACTTAAAGGCGCCGCAAAACGCTCGTGGTAATCCCACCAAGGTTTGTCGGCATAAAAATGACCCTCTACCGCAAGATTTCCCCAATCGTCCATGATTTCATCCACATAGGCTTTGGTTCTTTTAGGTTGTAATCCCAAAGAATTACCGGTAAAATAGATTACCTGTTTACCATTTACCTTTGGAAAAATAAATTCGCTTCGATACTTTGCCAATACATCTTTTTCATCCAGCTGTCTCGCAAATTCACGTGTATTTTGAAATGTCATTGTTTATTATTTTGGTTTCGCGTAAAAATAAGAAAAAATAAATTTTTGCGTTTGTTATTACAATACAGATATTTCATACATTTATAACAATTAAATATTTTTTAGTGATGAAAAACAATGTTAATTCCCTAATTATAGGAATAGCGGTTGTTCTGGCTGCTTTCCTATTTTCGAACGCCTTTAAAAACAGAAACCAAAGCAACGACACGATTAGTGTTACCGGACTTGGTAAAAAAGATTTTGTATCGGATCTGATTGTATGGAGCAGTTCTTTTTCCAAAAAGAATATGAACCTAAGAGAAGCCTATGCAGCGCTCGACAAAGATCGGGAGATTATTAAATCGTATCTGATTTCAAAAGGGATTCCAGAAAGTAATATTGTTTTTTCGGCGGTTAACATCAATAAGGATTTCGAATATTCCTATGATAGCAATGGTAATACCCGCCAACAGATTTTTACCGGTTTTTCACTTTCCCAGAATGTACAAATCGAAAGTAAGGAAGTGGATAAAGTAGAAGGCATTTCCCGCGAGGTAACGGAATTGATCAACTCTGGCGTGGAATTGTATTCCAATCCACCGGAATATTATTATACCAAACTGGCAGAATTAAAACTGGAAATGATTGCCGAGGCGACAAAAGATGCCAATGCCCGCGCGCAGAAAATTGCCGAAAATGCCAATGCCAAGTTGGGTAATCTGAAAAAATCGGATATGGGTGTTTTCCAGATCATTGCCCAAAATTCATCGGAAGAATATTCCTGGGGTGGTTCGTTTAATACCGCATCCAAAAAGAAAACGGCTAACATAACGATGAAACTGGTGTACCAGGTACGATAGTTCATAAAGTCATAAAAAAAGCGTTCCGGGTTGGAACGCTTTTTTTATTTTACTATTTACAGGATTAACATCGCATCTCCGTAAGAATAGAATTTGTATTTTTCTTTAACCGCCTCTTCGTAGGCTTTTTTCATTAAATCGTGCCCACAGAAAGCCGAAATCATCATTAATAAAGTTGATTTTGGTGTATGGAAATTGGTAATCATACAATCGGCTACGCTAAAGTCGTAAGGAGGGAAAATAAATTTATTCGTCCATCCTTCGTATGGATTTAGTGTCTTAGCCGATGAAACCGAACTTTCCATAGCCCGCATCGTCGTTGTTCCGACAGCGCATACTTTTTTCTTGTTCGTTTTGGCTTTGTTTACAATCTCACAAGCCTCTTCGGTAATACGCAATTCTTCCGAATCCATTTTGTGTTTGGACAAATCTTCCACCTCAACCGGGTTAAAGGTACCCAAACCAACGTGTAGTGTAATTTCGGCAAAATTAATTCCTTTGATTTCCAAACGCTTCATCAGGTGTTTTGAAAAGTGTAAACCGGCAGTTGGAGCGGCTACGGCACCTTCTTCTTTAGCATAGATGGTTTGGTAACGTTCTGCATCTTCCGGCGTTACGGCACGGTTGATGTATTTTGGAATTGGCGTTTCTCCCAGTTCCAACAATTTTGCTCTGAACTCCTCGTAAGAACCATCGTAAAGAAAACGAAGGGTTCTTCCTCTGGAAGTAGTATTATCGATAACTTCCGCGACTAACGAATCGTCATCTCCGAAATATAATTTATTACCAATACGAATTTTACGAGCCGGATCTACCAATACATCCCACAAACGTTGTTCCGCATTTAATTCTCGTAACAAAAACACCTCAATTCTCGCTCCTGTTTTTTCTTTATTTCCATACAGACGCGCCGGAAAAACCTTGGTATTATTCAGCACCATTACATCACCTTCTTCAAAATAATCCAGGATATCTTTAAAAAGTTTATGCTCGATAGTTTGCGTTTTTCTGTTAACAACCATCAAACGCGCTTCGTCTCTGTTTTCAGCAGGAAACTCTGCAAGCAATTCAGCCGGCAAATTGAAATTAAAATGAGATAACTTCATTGTACAAATTTTAAATTGAGTGCAAATATACTATCGCAAGACAGGGGTTGTCAAGTGTTTTAAGTTTTATTTTTAAAAACCCTTATTTTACAGCTCTTGTTCTTGTATTTGAAATCCGATTTTGCGCAGATCCTCCCAAAAACCGGGATAGGATTTGGAAACGACTTCAGCTTCGTTAATGATCAATGACGTCTTTAAGGCCAATGGAGCAAAAGCCATAGCCATCCGATGATCCTGATACGTTTGTATCGCCACATCCGACTTTATTACTTCGGAAGCTTCCAAGGTCAGGCTATCGTCTGTTATGGTTATCACGGCGCCCAATTTCGTCAGTTCGTTTTGCAAAGCCACAAGACGATCGGTTTCTTTTATTTTAAGTGTGTGCAATCCGGTAAGGTAACATGCTTTATGTAATCCAAAGCAAGTTACTGCGATCGTTTGCGCGATATCCGGTGTATTTTTCAAATCGAATGCGATCTGCTCCTGATTGGTTATAGCGTTTTTTCGCAGGGTAACTTTATGTCCTTCAAAAACAGATTCCACTCCAAAATGGCGGTAAATGCTCCCCAGATCGCTATCGCCCTGAAAGCTGTTTTCTTTATAACTCGACAGCGTAATTTCCGTACCAATTGGCGCCATCGCTACTATCGAATAATAATAGGATGCCGAACTCCAGTCGCTTTCCACTGTTATATTCTGAGTCTCCACTACTGCTTTTGGGGCAACCGTGATCCGATTGCCGTCAAAAGTGGTATCCACTCCTATTTCCTGTAACAACGACAACGTCATCCGGATGTACGGAATGGATGTCAGCGCTCCTTCTAAAGTCAATTCCAGACCATTTTCAAGACAAGGTGCGACCAAAAGCAAGGCCGAAATATACTGACTACTTACATTGGCATTCAGACGTACTTTCGATTGCGTCAGTTTTTTTCCGGAGATTCGAATAGGCGGATAGCCTTCGTTTTTTTCATAGTGAATATCCGCGCCCAATTGCCGTAAGGCATCCACCAAAATAGAGATGGGTCTTTCCTGCATACGCGACGATCCGGTAAGCGTAACTTCACGTCCTTCCTGTGTTGCAAAAAAAGCCGTCAGGAAACGCATGGCCGTACCGGCATGATGGATATCGATTACGGATTCGTCCGACAATAAGGCTTTTGTCATCACCACACTATCATCTGAATTGGATACATTATCTAATTTCAGATTCGGATACAGTGCCTGAAGCAACAACAACCGATTTGTTTCGCTTTTGGAACCTGTAATCGCAATTTGGGATTTGAGGTTTACGCCTGATTGTCGGAGTTGTAGGTCCATAATTTATAGTTTGCTTTTCAGCCGTTGTATTTATTTTAATTTTTCATTATTGTGATGGCGGTCGTGATCTCTTTTGGTTTTCAGATCCATTTTCTTATCGAATGCCGCCTGTAAATCCACACCGGTTTGGTTCGCCAGACATAAAACCACAAAAACCACATCGGCCAGTTCTTCGCCCAGGTCTTTGTTTTTATCGCTTTCCTTTTCGGATTGTTCGCCATAACGACGTGCGATGATACGTGCTACTTCCCCTACTTCTTCGGTTAACTGCGCCATATTGGTTAGTTCGTTAAAATAGCGTACCCCGTGATTTTTAATCCAGTTATCAACGTCCTGTTGTGCGTTTTTTAAATCCATTTTTATGCTTTTTTAAGTACAATTTTTTCTGTTTCTTTTTCAATCATTGCTTTATAGAAGTTTTTCAAACCTTCGTAATGTGTTGCCGGGATTAAAGACCATTTAATATCCAAAGTAGCCACCAACTGAATTTTATTCCCGGATGCCGTGATATTAAAAGAATAACTTCCCATATCCTCTTCCATAAACATACTGATCGCTTCGGGAACGGATTCCACAACATATCCTTCCGGCAACGTCAGATTGATCATGTATTTTTCCTGATACGGAAAGGAGAAATCCACCGGATACTCCCGTTTGTCCTGTTTAAACGGATTTTGTGTTTTTGCTACAAACACCATCGGATCGATATACATTTTATCTCCTATTTTCTCAACGATACCATCGTGTGTAAAGTTATAATCTTCCACGACCGGTTTAGTCAGATCTGCTTTATTAGCAACTTTATACGATTCGATTTGTAATCCCGGATATTGTTTTTCAATTTTTTCCAGGTATTTTTCTTCTTCTGTATTTCCGTAGGCTCTTCTATAAAGATAGGCGAAATAGTCGAACTGCTGTTCGCGGTACATTCCTTTTAACACCCCGTCACTTCCGATAGTCGCCATGATATTGGTTACGTTTTTAGACAAATTTGTCGGCACCAATTCCACATCATCGGATGTGCCATCTTTCCGTACGATTCTACCAAACCAGTTTAAAGCGCGTAATGGCATTACATTTGGCATGGCTACTTTATCGGTTGCATCCAGAAAAAGTAGTCCTTTTGCGGTTTCCACACCTGCAATCACATAATTATAAGCATTCCTGTTTGGCAAAAGCGCAATACCATTATTTCGGGTACTTAACAATATTGGATTGACGTCAATACCCGCTTCCCGTAACATTGCGACCAATATCAGGTTGATATCGGCCGTATTTCCTACTTTTTCTTTATAGGCCGTACGCACTCCTTTTTCGCAGTAATATCCGTCAAACTCATTCCAATTCATTCTGTTTTTTACAAAATTGAAGACCGTTGTTATTTTTTCATCCGGATTGGTCACTCCTTTTAAAATGGCAGCCAGATCGTCTTCAAAATAGCTTCTTTTTCCCAGTTCACTCCCAAAGTCGCCCATATAAATATTTTTGACGATGGTCGCCCAATCGGTCGAATAATCTTTATACGGTTGGTTTGGATATTTGATCGACATCAGTTCATGTACGATCGTCGAGCGATAATTATTGATGTTATTGATATAACTTTCATCGGCCATCGCCGGGATATCTTTTAAAATATAGGTATTGATAAACTCCTGATAGCTTTGACTCGTTTGTGATGTAGCAAACCCATATCCTGTATTTTCTTTTTCTTTTTTCTGAATGGTCTGCCCTCTACTTGTTTTATCTGTTTTCGGAATAAGCGTTCCTTTCATTTGTGATTTATAGATAAAAAACTCCGGAATCTGCGTTACATATTCCGAATAGTTCACCGGGATTCCCATCTGAAAACTCCAGTCACTTAATGTTCCCATAAAAGGGGATTCCTGAACATATTTAAACTCGATAACCGATAGTTCCTTTACATTGGGAAACACAATTTTATTTCGTTCCTTATAGTCGTTGCGTTTCTCAACAAATATCCCTTCGCTTTTCAGTTTTGTTTTTTCAATTTTACCATCAACCAAATTATAGGTATAGGCATTCGAGAACGCAACATTCTCTTTTAGATTATTGCTTATATAGTTATCGATTATAAAAGTAGCCCAGTCATATCCTTCTTTTTTATAAATCTTAAGGCGCACTTCCACTTCCGTAACGACTTTATTCCCATTCAGGATATCGAAATACGTTCGTCCTTTTTTATACAAAATGGCAGCTTCGGCTTTTGGATCTTTCGGATGTTCCGTTTGTTTTAATTCTTCGATCGATACTTTTCCTAAATCAAACTTTTGGGAAAAAGCACTTATCGATAAAAGGAGTACTATGGTTTGGAATACTAGTTTTTTTCTCATTACTATTTATTTGTTTTGATTAAGCTTATTTTCGCATTGTCATTCCGCGCTGTAAGCTCCATAAACTTACGAAACTCCTCGTATTCTTCTTTAGGGTATTTTCCCCTTTTTAACAATAAAGAACGTATGGCTACCACTTTATCCGTACCCTGAAGGGTGTATTCCGTTTTATAATCGCCATATTTCGTATTGAGTAGGGTATTTTGTGGCAATCCTTCCACAGTATAGTCTTGTGGTAATTGTATGGTTATCTCATCGTAATCCTGATAGCCGCGTTCTATCTGAAAAGGAAGCTTTCGGGATCGGTATCGTTGTGGTACCAGTCGGTTTACATTAAAAGCATTCGCCGGAAATAGAATTCGTTCACCGGAAAGGGTTGCATAATGTTCGGCCTGAACCGTTACCGTTTCTTTAAATTTGACATTATCCCGATCGTCTTCAAACTGCAATGTATTAATTTTCAGATTCTCGATATTGAAAAAATAGTTTTTATAGAATTTATCCTGTTCTTCTTTTGCTTTTCGCGACAACAGGTATTTGCTTTCATATTGTGTTCCGCCGGAAAGAATTACAACTTCTCCTTTAAAATTCCCCTGTGCATCCACAGCAAAACTCCCTTTGGATTTCTGACTATTTTCTGCATCGGATGTCTCGGCTGTTTTAACCAATTCGCCACCTTCCGGTTTTATGAGTAAAGCCATACGTCCATCGGTAAATTTTCCTTGATAGGCAAATGGTGTTGTCTGACTTGTACATTCCAGGAAATAATTTTTGCCCTCATATGGAATTGTTAAGATCGCATGATTTCCCTGAATTGAAACAAGATCATCCAATACATCTTGCTTTTGTGTTCCGCCATAAATCACGGTATAAAACGACGGAATCCCTACTACTTCCAATAAGGCTTTGGTATAATTGGACAACGCTTTACAATCACCATACCCTAAGCGGTCCACATCGGTCGCTTTCATTGGTTTCCATCCGCCAATACCCACCTGAACACTTATATAACGGGTTTTATCCTGTACATATTTATAGATTTTTTTGGCTTTTGCAATTGGATCTTTTTCTTGTTCGACCAGTTTTTTAATCCTAAGCTGCGTTTCAAGCGGTATTTCTTTTACATCGCTAAGTAATTTATCATTAATCCACAGGCCAAAATCTTTCCAGCTATCGGCTACGCCTTCGGTTCCTTCCAAAGCGAATTTATTCAACCCAAAGCGGACAAAAGGCAGCAATTTACTAACCGAAGGGGCATATTCTTCGTATCGCAATGCCGGTATATTTTCGATAACATATACCCGACTCGCTTGTGCCTGCGTTTTCTTTACCTCAAAACCTGAAAAATTATATTCTTTACTTTTCAGTTCCATATCGGTTGGATAGCTGATTCTGTATTCACTTTTCATCAGACTTTGATTATACGCACTCACCGGTAACCACGGTCGTATAAACCCCGTATTGGTGGTTTCCATTTCGCTTTTCACTTCAATCGTAAATGGATAGCCGGTTGGTGTATAATCCATAGACAAGGCTCTATTATCGGTAAAAACCGAAAAACCGTCGGCCACACTATGATCTACAAAATCTTTCTTTTTAATTCGCTTTATTTCTTTTCCAAAGGCATTGTATACAATAGCCTCCAGGTTTGTAATCTTGGATGATTTATCATAATAAAACGTGCGATCAACACTACTAAGTCCATTGGCGTCCAATACGGTAACAATTTGTCGGGTTTGTATCACCATGTTTTTTACAGACACAATCCGTATTGCGGTTTCATCAAGTCGAACCACCGCATTAGCATTCGCCATAAGACTATCGGGAATCTGAAAAACCGTTTCCTGAGCAAATAACGACCATGAAAAAAACAGTATAAACAGTCCGGCAAATATTCTTTTTAAATCCATTATTCTAAAGCTATTTTTTTTCAATTAAACAATAGTCTACATTATCCTCGGGCTAAAATCAGCTTTTTTTAAGTACAATTTTCTCCGTTTGTTTTTGAACAATATTCGTAATAAACCCTTTTAAATTATTGTAATACGATTCGGGTATATGGGCATAGTTAATATCAAACTGTACCATTAACTGTAGTTGCCTGTTGTTGTTTACGATATCATATTTAAACGTTCCAATCTGTTCTTCCATGGCAATCGTTTCCGATTTTGGCAACGACTCAACCGAGTAACCCTCTGGCAGATTAATATTTACGACATATTTTTCCTGAAAAGGGTAAACAAAATCAATTGGATATTGTCTTTTTTCAAGTTTAAAGGGATTATCGGTCATTGCCAGAAACAATAGTGGCGTAAAATACAGTCGGTCACCTATTTTCTCCACCATATTATCATGCGAAAAGGCATAATCCTCCGTTATCGGTTTAACCGGATCTTCCGGGAAAACCACTGAATAATCCGTTAGTTCAATTCCGTGGTATTTTTTTTCGATAATTTCAACGCGTTTTTCTTTTTCAAGCCCGCCAAAGTTTCCTTTAAATTCAAATGCATTATATCCCAAATATTGTTTTCTTATTTTACCAGAGAAAAGCCCGTCATTATTCAAGTCGGCCATGACGATATAGTTTTCTTTCGATTTGAATTTTGGAATAAGATCAACTTCTTCCGAACTTCCATCATTTCTTATGATTCTTCCAATCCAATTTATCGCTCTGTGAGGTATAATATCCGGTTCGGCGTTCTTATCGGTTGCATCCAGAAAAATGGTTTTATCTTCTATTTTAACTGCTGCGATCACATAATTAAATGCCGTACGGGAAGCAAAAGGAGCGATACCATTGCTTCGGGTACTAATCAATACCGGGTTAGCATCCAAACCGGCATAGCGCAACATCGCGATAAGCATTAAGTTGATTTCGGCTGTATTACCCACTTTATTTTTGAATGCTGTTTTTACACCATCATAACACAGATAGCTGTTTTTTTCATTCCATGTCATTTTCTGCTTCACAAAAGCAAAGACTTTATCCCGTTTTACCTCTTTATCCGTAACACCTTTTAAAATGGGGTTTAGTTCTTCTTCAAAATAGGATTTAAGATTTAATTGTCGGCCAAAATCGGGATTGTCATATATATTTTTAACCACATCATTCCACTCTTGTGCATACGATTTTCGCCCCGTTTTATAATATATTGCTGCCAACTCAAACTTCAAACTTGATATATAGTTTTTAATATTGTTGACATATTTCTCTTCTTTAATCGCAAGAATATCTTTTACAGTATAGGTCAACTTGGTTTCGGTATAATCGCCATTTAAACTACTCTCCTCAACCGATTCTTTATTGATAACAGTCGATCCGGTAATAATCTGATTATAGGCCAAAGGGCTTGGAATATTGATTTGATACGACACTATATCTGCCGGTATCGAATACTGAAAATCCCAGTCTCGCAGATCAGTAATAAACGGAGACGTAATTGTATATTGGTATTCTATAATAGATCCTTCTTTAACAGCAGGCATTACTATTTTCTTTATATCCCAATACTCATTAATCTTTTCCTTAAACTCACCTTCTTTGTTTAATTTTGTTTTTTCGATTTGACCATTATTCAAATTATAAGTAAAGGCATTTTCGATGACTATTTTTTCACTGGTACCTTCACTATTATAATACGGTATCTGCATACTTGCATAGCTATAACCTTCTTTTTTGTAGATCTTTATTCGTTCCTGTACTTGCGTATTGATATACCATTTTGAATCGGTACCAATTGTAAAGGTTGTTAATCCCTTTTTAAAAAGCACCGCCGCTACGGCACTGCTATCTTTAGGATGTCTTTTTTGCTGCAATTCTTCCATAGACACTCTACCCAACATTCGTACCTGTCCATAACTATGGATTATAGCACAAAATAATATACAAAAACACAATGCTTTTTTTCTCATGTAAATATTTAGATTTATTAAGAGTAGAATACTATGGCGCTTCCAAATATCGGAATCTTACTCTTTATTTTTAGTATCGATAATGATCGTCACCGGTCCGTCGTTGAGTAATCGGACTTTCATATCGGCTCCGAATTGTCCGGTTTGCACCGGTTTTCCCAATTCCGTTTCCATTTGTTTTACAAATGTTTCGTATAATGGTATCGCGATATCCGGTTTGGAGGCCTTGATATAGGAGGGTCGGTTCCCCTTTTTCGTTTGAGCATGCAGCGTAAACTGACTTACCACGATCATATCGCCGTGGGTATCTTTTAACGAAAGATTCATCACTTCATTTGCATCGCCAAAGATGCGAAGATTGGCAATTTTGGCAGTTAGCCAAGCGATGTCTTCTTCGGTATCAGCATCTTCTATTCCGATCAACACCAATAATCCTTTTTGGATTTCGGCTACTAGTATTCCGTCAATAGTAACAGCTGCTTCCGTTACCCGTTGTATTACTGCTTTCATTCGGTATCCTGTGCTTTTCCTTCTCCGTAGATATCGGTTCGGTAATTTTCGTCTTCCCCTTCTAAAATCTGGATATAACTTTTATAGCGCGACCAAGCGATCTCATCGTTATCCAAGGCTTCCTTCACCGCACAATGCGGCTCTTCTTTATGCAAACAATTATTAAACTTACATTGCTCTTTTAAGGCAAAAAATTCCGGAAAATAATCCCCGATTTCCTGTTTTTCCATATCGACAATTCCAAAACCGCGAATCCCCGGTGTATCGATAATACGGGCACCAAACGAAAGGTCGAACATCTCGGCAAAAGTCGTCGTATGTTGTCCCTGTTGGTGCTGATCGGATATTGCTTTTGTTTTCAGGTTTAACGACGGTTCCAAAGCATTGACCAAGGTCGATTTCCCCACACCGGAATGTCCGGAGAACATGGAAACTTTATCTTTCATCATCGCCTTTAACTCGTCGATTCCTTTCCCTTCGGCTGCCGAAACACGCAGGCATTTATAACCTATATTGGAGTAAATATATTGCAGGTAAAGCTGCTCGTCCAATGTAGCCTCATCGTAGGTATCTATTTTATTAAAAATCAGCACGGCTTGAATCCCATAGGCTTCGGCCGTAACCAGAAAACGGTCGATAAAACTCGTTGTGGTTGGCGGATTGTTAATCGTCACCAAAAGGAATACGATATCGATATTGGAAGCGATAATATGCGTTTGTTTGGACAAATTAACCGACTTCCGAACAATGTAATTTTTACGGTCGTGAATGTTATGAATAATCCCCGCCACTTCGTCTGTAGATTGATCCAATTCAAAATCGACCACATCACCAACGGCAATAGGATTAGTACTCTTAATGCCCTTCATTCGGAATTTCCCTTTTATACGGCATTCAAAAACCTGATTGTCTTCGGTTTTAACACTGTACCAACTTCCTGTAGATTTATAAACGATTCCTGTCATGCCGCAAAGATAACTATCTTATTATTACAAAAAAAGGTTGCTTTTGAGGGCAACCTTTTTAAATTTTCCGGGCTAAATTAGTATTTGTACCCGATTCCTTTTTTTATTACCTGTGAACCACCAAGTTCATTTGAGTCTGCTCCAACAGTCGCTTTATCAGAAGTCAGCAAAATAAACGGACATCCGATTTTAGCCGCGTCCATTTTTAATTTTTTTTCGGCTTTTCGATCTCCTGTATTACCGGTCTGGAAATTAATCAGTCCCGTTTTTCCTCTCACTTCACCTCCTTTTTTTAATCCGGCGCTATATCCTTTATCTTCCAGAATCACGACTTTCTCCCAATCCTCTTCGCCATTTATCACGATTTTCTCCGTCATATCTTCCACACGGCCACTTTTTCCATAAACGACTTTTTCGATAGCATATTTACTTAATGTATTTTCTGCGTCTTCACCGTCGTACTTAAAAACGATCGTGTATTCTTCTACTCTTACGACTTTTCCTTTTACAATTTCACCACTGTGCTTTGTAATTTGGTCAACCTGTGCTGAAGCAGTAGTCAGACCAATAATAAATGTCATTAAAAAAATAATTTTCTTCATTTTTTGTAATACTTTAATTTGCAATAGTTTATAAAATCTCGCGATATTACAAAATTTTACTAATTGAGCCGTTAACTATTTATTATTTTCTCCTGATGCGCGATACTCTCCTGGTGAATGGCTTTAAACATCTTAAGGATAAACTCTTCACTTAGTCCCCGTTCTTCGCCTTCCAGAACCATTTTCCCGAGAATTTCATTCCAGCGTTTGTTTTGCAATACAGCTACGTTGCGTTCCTTTTTCAACGAACCAATACTGTCGGCAATCTTCATTCGTTTCTCTAATATATTGAGTAACTTACTGTCGATTTCGTCAATCTGCGTACGCAATCCTTCCAATCGTTGGTTGTAATCGTCGGCTTCGTCGGTTATTTTACGGATTCGTAAATCTTTAAAAATCTGTTTTAAAGCTGAAGGCGTTACCTGTTGTGGCGCATCGCTCCAGGCATTATCCGGATCGATATGGGTCTCGATAATCAGTCCGTCGTAATTCAGATCGAGTGCTTGTTGGGATACTTCCAGTATCATATCGCGTTTTCCGGTGATATGCGACGGATCGCAAATTAGCGGTAAATCCGGGAATTTGCTTTGCAACTCGATTGGCAATTGCCACTCCGGATTGTTTCTGTATTTTGTTTTTTCGTAGGTCGAAAATCCTCTGTGGATCACGCCCAGTTTTTTAATATTGGCATTGTACAACCGTTCCACACCGCCCAACCATAAAGACAAATCGGGATTTACCGGATTTTTAACCAGTACGATTTTATCGGTATCTTTCAACGCATCGGCTATTTCCTGAACGGCAAATGGGTTTACGGTGGTTCGGGCGCCGATCCACAATACGTCCACATCGTGTTCTAACGCCAGTTGCACATGATTCGCATTGGCAACCTCAACGGCCAATAACAATCCGGTTTCGGCTTTGGCGCGTTGTAACCATTTTAATCCGATGGCACCCACCCCTTCGAAGCCACCCGGACGCGTACGCGGTTTCCAGATTCCCGCTCTGAACACACTTACATCCGAATCTTTTAATTCGTGTGCTATTTTTAAAACCTGTTCTTCTGTTTCGGCACTACACGGTCCGGCAATCACCAACGGGTGACTTAAATTGAAAGCGTCTAACCATGTTCTCATTGCAGCATTATTCTCCATAACTCAATTCTTTTTTTAAATGTATTCCTTTTAAAATTTCTTTTATCGTATTTGTTTGTTCCATTTCGGCATAAACCGAATCATAATCGCCGGTTTCCAGCAAGGTTTTAAAATGATTCAGGTTTTCAATATATTCGGATAATGATTTCAGCACCATCTCCCGGTTTTGTTTAAAAATGGGTGTCCACATGGCCGGGGAACTTTTTGCCAGTCGCACGGTACTTTCGAATCCGCTACCGGCCATATCAAAAATATCCCGTTCGTTTTGCTCTTCTGCGATGACCGTTTTCCCCAGCATAAAGGAACTGATATGTGACAGATGCGAAACATACGCAATGTGCTTGTCGTGTGCTTTCGGGTCCATATAGCGGATTCGCATTTTTATTTTTTTAAACAATTGCAAGGCTTTTTCCTGAATGCCAAATGCTGTTTTTTCAATTTCGCAAATGATATTTGTTTTTCCGGCAAACAGTCCTTCGAAGGCTGCCAACGGTCCGGAAAACTCCGTTCCTGCTATCGGATGCGTCGCTATAAAATTACGCCTTTTCGGATGGTTTTCAACAGCTTTACAGATTTGTTCTTTTGTGGATCCCACATCCAGTACAACAGCATTCTCGTTTATCCGATCCAACACTTCCGGTAACACATCGACCGCTTTGTCGACCGGGATGGCTAAGACCACCCAATCGGCTTCCGACACTTGTTCCCAGTTGGCTTGGTGATCGATAATGCCGCGTTCCAGCGCTTCCTGAATATGCTTTTCATTGGTATCGATTCCAAAGAAAACCGCTTGTTTGTTCTGTTTTCGAAAATCGAGCGCCAGCGATCCGCCAATCAGACCAAGACCAATTATAAAAACTTTTTCTTCCTCCTTCATTTATTCAAATCGTTTTAGAATTTCTTTAATTTTTTCCTCCGGAATGCACAACGAAAAACGAATGTATCCTTCACCATTACTTCCGAAAATCGTTCCGGGTGCTATAAACAGGTTTTTATCGTACAACAATTTGTCGACAAAAGCTTCCGCCGATTTTTCTTCTGGCGGCAGTTTTGCCCAAACAAACAATCCGACACTATTGGTATCGAACGTACAGTTTAATGTCCGCGCCAGTTCAAAAACAAGATTTCGTCTGTTTTGATACACTTCATTTTGTTTTGCAAACCAATCCGCATCACTTTTCAACGCGGCAATCGCTCCTTTTTGGATTCCGTAAAACATTCCGCTGTCCATATTACTTTTCACTTTTAATACCGCCTGGATCAGTTCCTTGTTTCCCATCACCATTCCTACACGCCAACCGGCCATGTTAAAAGTTTTACTCAGTGAATTCAGCTCCATCGCTACCTCCATCGCTCCGGGAATACTCAAAATGGATTCCGGATGATCGTTTAGTATAAAACTATACGGGTTGTCATTTACGATCAGAATCCGGTGTTTTTTCGCAAAAGCTACCAGTTTTTCAAACAATCTCCGGTTACCTGTCGCTCCGGTTGGCATATGCGGATAGCTTACCCACATCAGTTTTACCCGCGAAAGATCTTGTTTTTCCAAAGCTTCGAAATCGGGTTCCCAATTGCGTTCGGCAGCTAAATCATAAAAAACACTTTCGGCTCCCACCAGATTCGCCACCGACGCATAGGTTGGATACCCCGGGTTTGGAATCAGTACCCCGTCTCCTTCATTTAGAAAAGCCATGGCAATATGCAGGATTCCCTCTTTAGATCCCATCAGCGGTAGTATTTCCGAATCCGGATTCAAGCAAACCTTAAAATGCGTCGCATAAAAATCGGTCATCGCCTGACGGAGTTCCGGTAATCCCTGATAACTCTGATATTGATGTGCAGCGGGTTGTAACATCGCTTGTTGTACCGCTTCCATAACCGACACGGCCGGCGCCAGATCCGGACTACCAATTCCCATATTGATAACCGGTTTCCCTTTGGCCTGTAACTCCCGTACTTCCCGCAGTTTTTGCGAGAAATAGTATTCCTGTACCTGATCTAATCTTTTAGCTGTTGTGATCATACTGTTCCTTTTTTATATTCCCCTAAAACCTTAAATTCTTTCGTCATTTCTTCCAGGGCTGTTCGTGCTTTTTCATAATCGTCATACTTTTCGAACGTGATATCGACAAAGAACGAATACTGCCAGGGTTTTTCGATAATGGGCATCGATTGTATTTTGGTAAGATTCAGTTTGTAATCGTTCATAATATTTAGAATTCCGGCCAAACTCCCCTGCATATCTTCCAGTTCAAACTTCAGAGACACCTTATCTATATCTTGTTTTGGGATAACCGAATTTTGTGCTTTTACGATCACAAAACGGGTTTTATTACTGGTTATCGTGTGGATATTTTCGGCCAATACGGGAAGCGCATACATTTCGGAAGCCACCTTACTGGCCACCGCTCCGATTCCGGTGAGTTCCTTTTCACGGATTCTTCGCGCTGTTTCGGCGGTATCGGCATCCTCTACCAGTCGGATATGCGGATAGCGGCTAAAAAACTTTTTGCATTGCAATAACGCCATCGGATGCGAATGTACTTCCCGGATATCTTCGATCGTCTGTCCCGGCAATGCCATCAGATTCATCCGGATATCCAGATAATGCTCTCCGATGATATGCAGTTTATTAAAATCGATCAGCGCATAATTTGGGATAATCGATCCGGCGATGGAATTTTCCAATGCCATGATTCCCAGATTGCGATCGTCGTCCAGTACATTTTTCACCAATTCGTCGAACGACATACATTCGATAAGGCTTTTACTTTCGTTAAAGTATTCCTTCGCTACCTGATGGTGGAACGAACCTTTGATTCCCTGTATTGCAATTTTCCTTTCCATAAGCCAAAAAAAAATCCCGATGGAAAACATCGGGATTGCATTATTATAGTGTTATAATTCTTTCGTATACTTCGATCAAATAACCATATGACAATCCCTTTCTTCTTTCCAGAAAAAATAAAAGAAATTGTTATAATAAAAAGTGTTACTTGAATTCATTGGATTTTTCGCCATTGTATTTGAATGACAAAATTAGAAAAAAAATATTTTCTCCGGTCAGATTTTTAAAAAATTTATGATTTTAAAAATAATCAGCATTAATTTCTTCTTATTTTTGCTGCAAATCAGGTATTAGTATGTCTATTGAAGTTTTAAATATATCCAAGAACTACGGGGAACAAAAAGCGTTGGATTCGGTTACATTTTCGATAAAAAAGGGAGAGATTGTAGGCTTCCTTGGCCCGAATGGTGCCGGAAAATCAACCTTAATGAAAATACTCACCACTTTTCTGGATGCCGATCAGGGTACGGCTACCGTTAACGGACACGATGTTACGACCGCGCCAAAAGCCGTTCAGAAATCGGTTGGTTACCTGCCGGAACACAATCCTTTGTATTTAGATTTATACGTACGCGAATACCTGGCTTTTAATGCCGACGTTTATAAAATTGCTAAATCGCGTATTGACGAAGTGATTGCACTAACCGGCTTAACACCCGAAAGTCATAAAAAAATCGGAGCGCTTTCCAAAGGATATCGTCAACGTGTAGGATTGGCCACGGCTTTATTACACGATCCTGAAGTACTGATTCTGGACGAACCTACAACCGGACTTGATCCGAACCAGTTGGTGGAAATCCGTGAGTTGATCAAAAATATCGGAAAAAACAAAACCGTATTTCTTTCCACCCATATCATGCAGGAAGTGGAAGCGATTTGCGACCGTGTGATCATTATCAACAATGGTAAAATCGTAACCGATAAAAAACTGGATACCTTGATGACCGAAGACAACGAACAGGTTATCGAAGTGGAATTCGATTATCAGGTAGAACCGCAGCTGATTGCTAAAATACCAAACTTACAGTCACACCGCAATATTCACGACACCATCTGGGAACTGACCTTTAGTACCGAAAAAGACATGCGCCCGGCTGTTTTCGATTTTGCTCAGGAGAATGGTTTAAAAACCTTACAACTAAATCTGAAAAACAAAAATCTGGAAGCTGTATTCCGCGAAATGACGCAGAAAAAATAAGCTTAATTATAGACTACATGCCCGGTATAATGCTGGGCAATTTCGACTAAAGACGGGTTGTTTTTCAGTACGACATTTCCGGTACTGTAAATATTCCCTTTTATATCCTGTTGCGGATTTACAATGATATCGTTTGTACTTCTCTGAAAAACATAAACATGTTGCGCAATCAGATTTTGCCCTTCAAAGCGTTCTTCTCCGGAATAAAAAGCGATATTCAGATTCGTGACGTTTCCGGATATCCGGTAAAGTGTAGCCCGATTATCTTCGACCTTCAGATTGGTACATTTCAATTGCAGATCAAATATTCCAGAAGCCGTATCGGAATACATTCCGGACTGTAAGGTCAACTCTTCAAAATCCAATATTCCATCGGATTTCACATCAAATTGTGAGGCCGAATAAATCTGGGTCAGCTCCGGAACGGTAATATATACCACCGTCACATTTTTATCCCGAAACCAGCTACACCCATTGGAATTCCGAAGGTATAATTTATGTTCCGCGACGGAAACACTTACTCCCGACATCAGATTAGAACCTGTTTCGACAACAACTTTTCTTTCATTTCCCTGTTTGATCACCACCCCTATTCCTTCTCCTACATCGATTTTATCAAAATCGGAAACCTCGATTTCGTTGGTAATAACACTTCCGGAAGCCATAAAACAATCCGGTGCATTTTCGGAATTACAGGATAATAACGATAAAAACAGGATTAGTAAACATATTTTATTTTGCACCATTTTTTTCATTTTTACAATCGGATTCCCAGTCCAAATTCGAGTGCTTCGGCTTTGGCAGCGTGTGTTTTTAAACTTAAAGCTCCAAATACATTATCGGTCAGGTAGCATTTTAATCCGATACGCTGGTAAAAAGGCCCATATATTTTCGCCGGATTATACACATAATATCCTAACTGCGCCTCGAAAGTCAGTCGGTTTACAAATAATTCGTGTCCAATAAAAACACCGGCTCTTTTATAATCGACATCCGGATCCTTATTCTTTTCATAATAGGCAATTGCCATATAGCGAATGTATTCTTTCAGGTAACGCGACCAAAACACATCGGCTCCTAACTGGAAAGCACTTTTCCGGTTAATCCGTTTATCCAGATAAGCCGATGCAACATAAAACGGATATTGCCCGCTTCCAATCACATCACTTTCATTGACACCACTTCGGAACACCAGATTATACCGCAACGGTTCAGTAAAACGGCTGGTATCTTTTACAACCGTATATTCCGGTTCCTGCTTATCGAAATTATAATTAAGTCCTGCGGTAAAAGCCAGTGTATTGGTACTCGTATTGGGTGCTTTCATATTGGCATTGGAATGATGTACGAATAACAATCCCGCTTGAAAACCGACACCTTTCCAAATATGCTGCTTGTTGTAATTCAACATAAAATACGTGGATGGCATGAGTCGGGTGCTATAGGCAAAATTCCTAAAATTAGTTTCCTTATCATACGGATTCGTACTATAGGCGATACCCTGACCGATTCGGAATTGCAGGTTTCGCTTTAGAAAATAAAAATTATAATGACCATAAAGTCCGTAAAGATCGCCTAAGGCTTCATTTTTATTGGCCTGATATTGAAAAGACAGCCCGTAATCCGGGAAATTATAGTCCGACTGCCAGGCGGCAGCTCCATCGGTTTTACGATTGACTCCCAGTAAGACTCCTTCCGGATGAGACGTAATGAGGTGTTTTATAGCATTATTATGCGGCAATATATTGCCATAAAAATAATTGGCTTCTACGAAATAGCGCTTCTCTTTTACATTCTGTGAAAAAGCTAAACAATAAAAAAACAGCAGTACTAAGTATAAATAATGTCTCATTTTGTCTTTGGCAAACAGACAAATATAGGTAAATCCAAGTCAAACAAAAACACATGTTTCTTTATCGTACCTCTTACTCTGTTTAAATTCTTAATTTTAGGACAACAAGACTCTCACTTCTTCCCTTTTTACCCCTTTAAGCAGAGGCTGTACCAATAAAATCCATTTGGCAACTAAAGGGATTTGATTCTATAATAGATTAATTTAAAAAAAATGAAAAAACTATTATTTCTTATTTGCTTCAGTATGCATTTCTATTGTTATTGTCAAAACAATCTTAATTACCGTATTGAATACGATCCAAAAACGAAAAGGATAACAAAATATCAGACACAGCATATAGAAATCGGTTCCACGATAACCATTAACTACTTTAACTTTCCACCAAAAAATTCTTCATGGTTTTGGCTAGTCGTCGTACCCTACAAAGAAAAATATGAAAAAACGAGTGTTCTAGCCGGAAGTGGACGTTTGAGTTATTCCGATTATATCAATCAGAATGGCAATTGGACAACAACAATCGATAGAGAAGGAAAATTTGAAGTTTTGACTGTTAATGGAATAAGTGGTTTTTCACTTGAAATCTACCGTTGTATAACTATAAATAGTACCAAAAAGAAACTCTCACTGAATACTATGGTCGAAGCAGAAAAAAAACTTCATATTTCGCCAAACC
This sequence comes from Bacteroidota bacterium, assembly GCA_023446155.1. Lineage (GTDB taxonomy): Bacteria > Bacteroidota > Bacteroidia > Flavobacteriales > Flavobacteriaceae > Flavobacterium. The sequence goes on along the minus strand of JAEXIT010000018.1, from coordinate 97,363 downwards.
CGACAAATGGTTTGTGTTTTATTGAAACGGGAAAGTCAATTTCAGAAATTCAGCTTCACAATCAAATCGGGCAAGCTGTTTTAAAAACCGCTACTCATTCTATAGACCTATCGCATCATCCTAACGGTATTTATTTCGCTACCATACAAAATACAGATGGTACCACAATGAGACGAAAAATTATCAAAAAATAAAAAAACACCTGACAGGTTTTTGAAACCTGTCAGGTGTGAACTATTAAAACACCGTCGCGGCAATCTTTCGGATACTTTCCGAACGCCCCATCGAATAGTAATGTAAGACCGGAATTCCGGCGGCTATTAATTCGCGGCTTTGGGCAATGCACCATTCGATTCCGATTTCTTTTACGGTTTCGTTATCCGGTGCTTTTACGATTTCCATTACCAGTTCATCAGGCAGATCGACTTTAAAACGATGTGGTATCTGATTGAGCTGTTTTTTGGTTGAAATCGGTTTTAATCCCGGAATAATCGGCACTTCAATACCTTCTTTCCGGCATTTGGCGACAAAATCAAAAAACTTGCGATTATCAAAAAACATTTGGGTAATGATATAATCCGCTCCATTTTTGATCTTCTGTTTTAAGAAATGAATATCGCTGTCTAAACTAGGTGCTTCCATATGTTTTTCGGGATAACCCGCCACACCGATGCAAAAGTTGGTTTTATTGGTATTTTGCAAATCCGCATCGAGATAAATCCCGTTGTTCAGATTACTGATTTGTGTCACCAATTCGCTTGCATACTGGTTTCCTTCTTTTTCGGGTTTAAAATAGATTTCGCTTTTTACCGCGTCCCCGCGTAATGCCACTACGTTATCGATTCCAAGGAAATCCATATCGATCAGGAAATTTTCGGTATCTTCTTTTGTAAATCCACCACATAAAATATGCGGAATGGCATCCACCTGATATTTGTTTTGAATCGCCGAACAGATTCCCACAGTTCCCGGTCGTTTTTTAACGATTTTCTTTTCCAGCAAACCACTGGGTAACTCTTTATATTCGTATTCTTCACGGTGATAGGTCACATCAATAAACGGAGGTTGAAACTCCATCAACGGTTCGATATTATCAAAAATGCACTGAATGTTCTGGCCTTTTAACGGCGGTAATATTTCGAAAGAGAAAAGCGATTTCCCTTTGGCATTGGCTATATGTTGCGTTACTTTCATTGTTTTCGTTTTGTTAATCGGCTATATTAGGATTGAGCCATTTTTCGGCATATTCGTAGGTCACTTTTCGGCGTTTGGCATAATCGCGAACCTGGTCTTCTTTTATTTTTCCCAGTCCGAAATACTTACTTTCCGGATTTCCAAAATAATATCCGGATACCGAAGACGCCGGCCACATCGCAAGGCTTTCCGTCAATTTTACTCCGATCTGATTTTCCACATCGAGCAACGTCCAGATTGTATTTTTTTCGAGGTGATCCGGGCAAGCGGGATAACCGGGTGCCGGGCGGATTCCTTTGTACTTTTCGGAAATCAGCTCGTCATTACTCAAAACCTCATCCGAAGCATAACCCCAGATTTCTTTCCGTACTTTTTCGTGTAAATATTCGGCAAACGCTTCTGCAAACCGATCGCCTAATGCTTTGATCATAATTGAATTATAATCATCATGAGCCGCTTCAAATCCCGCTGCTTTTTCATCCACTCCAAAACCGGTTGTTACGCAAAAAGCACCGATATAGTCCTGCTTACCGCTGGTTTTGGGCGCTACAAAATCGGACAAAGCAATATTCGGTGCTCCTTTTGTTTTTTGCGACTGTTGTCGTAGGGTTAAAAAGGTTTCCAATACGTTTCCGTTGTCATCATACACTTCGATATCGTCGTCATTGACCTGATTCGCCGGAAAAATTCCATAAATCCCTTTGGCTTCCAACCAGTTTTCAGCAATCAAATGATCCAACATTTTTTGCGCATCCTGAAATAATAGTACTGCCTGTTCCCCTACAACCTCATCTTCTAAAATATTCGGATACTTTCCATGCAAATCCCATGTCCGGAAAAACGGCGTCCAGTCGATATAATTCACCAGTTCTTCCAATCCAATAATAATGGTGTGTACTCCGGTTTTATTCGGTTTCTGCGGACTAAATCCTTCCCAGTCGAGTGCCAGTTTGTTGGCACGGGCTTCGGCTATTGTCAGAAAGTTTTTATCGCGCGAACGGTTTAAAAAACCTTCCCGTAACTCGTTGTATTCCGAACGTATGGCTTTGGCATAATCCGTTTTGGCATTTTCGTTGATCAGATTTCCGGCCACCGTAACGGCACGGGACGCATCATTGACATGCACCACCGTTTCGGAATATTCCGGGGCGATTTTCACAGCGGTATGTGCCCGCGAAGTAGTCGCGCCACCGATCATCAATGGAATTTTAATATTGAGCTTGTCCATTTCTTTGGCCAGATATACCATTTCGTCCAACGATGGTGTGATTAACCCGCTTAATCCGATAATGTCGACCTGCTCTTTAATAGCCGTTTCGATAATCTTCTCCGGTGGGACCATCACCCCTAAATCGATAATCTCAAAATTATTACAGCCCAATACCACCGATACGATATTTTTACCGATGTCGTGTACGTCACCTTTTACAGTTGCCATCAGTATTTTGCCGGCCGAACGGGATACGCCGCCTTTTTCAGCTTCGATAAACGGCAACAAATAAGCCACCGCTTTCTTCATTACCCGAGCCGATTTGACCACTTGCGGCAAGAACATTTTTCCACTTCCAAATAAATCCCCTACGACATTCATTCCCGCCATCAGGTTTATTTCGATCACCTCAATTGGTTTATGCGCCAGTTGTCGGGCTTCTTCCACATCGAATTCCACAAACTCATCAATTCCTTTTACCAAGGCATGTGTGAGTCGTTCCTGTACGTTTCCGTTACGCCATTCCTGATTTTGCTTTTCCGTAGTTTTAGCCCCACCCTTTACATTTTCGGCAAAAGCCAACAGTCGTTCCGTTGCATCATCCCGACGATCGAGTAATACATCTTCCACATGTTCCAGCAAATCTTTTGGAATTTCATCGTATACTTCCAACATTTCCGGATTTACGATTCCCATCGACATCCCGTGTTGAATCGCATGATACAGAAACGCCGAATGCATCGCCTCCCGCACCCGATCGTTACCCCGGAAAGAAAACGATACATTACTCACCCCGCCACTCACATTGGTATACGGCAGGTTTTCACGAATCCATTTTGTCGCGTGGAAAAAGTCGAGCGCATTGCGACGGTGCTCTTCCATCCCGGTAGCTACCGGGAAAATATTCGGATCAAAAATGATGTCCTCGGCCGGGAACCCCACCTGATCGACCAAAATATCATAGGAACGCTTACAGATTTCAATCCGGCGTTCGTAGGTGTCGGCTTGTCCGTCTTCATCAAAAGCCATAACAATCACCGCCGCACCATATCGTTTGATCAATTTTGCATGATGGATAAAGGTCGCTTCTCCTTCTTTTAAACTAATCGAATTCACGACACATTTACCCTGAACTACTTTTAAACCGGCTTCGATAATCTCCCATTTGGAACTATCGATCATTACCGGCACGCGGGAAATATCGGGTTCGGAAGCCACCAGATTCAGGAATCGGGTCATCGCCGCTACACCATCGAGCATTCCTTCGTCCATATTAATATCGACAATCTGTGCACCTCCCTCTACCTGAGCGCGGGCAATGTCGAGTGCTTCCTCATAGTTTTCTTCTTTTATCAGGCGCAAAAACTTCCGTGATCCGGTCACATTGGTACGTTCGCCTACATTCACGAAAATACTTTCCGGAGTGATAATCAACGGTTCTAATCCTGATAATCGCAAGTATTTTTTACAATCTGCTTCAGCCATGTTCTCTATTCTAAAATTCGGGGTTGGTATTCTTTTGCCACTTCGGCAATCAGGCGAATATGCTCCGGAGTTGTTCCACAGCAACCACCAATAATATTGATCAGGTTATCGTCGAGATACTCTTTTATCAATCCCTGCATTTCTTCCGGTGTCTGATCGTATTGTCCGAAAGCATTCGGCAATCCGGCATTTGGATGTGCCGATATATTAAAAGAGGTATTGTGTGCCAATCGTTTTAAATACGGTTTTAGCTGATCGGCTCCCAACGCACAATTAAATCCGACACTCAACAACGGAATATGCGAAATCGAAATCAGGAAAGCCTCAACCGTTTGTCCGGACAATGTCCTACCGGAAGCATCCGTAATCGTACCACTCACCATTACCGGAATATCCAGATTACGTTCTTCTTTTACCTCATCGATGGCAAACAAAGCCGCTTTGGCATTTAGCGTATCGAAAATAGTTTCCACCAATAATATATCGCTTCCACCGTCGATCAAGGCTTCTACCTGTTGTTTATAGGCGATGCGTAAATCGTCGAAGGTAACCGCCCGAAATCCGGGATCGTTCACATCGGGTGACATACTGGCCGTACGGTTGGTTGGCCCTATGGAACCCGCCACAAACCGTGGCTTTTCGGGATTCTTAGCCGTAAAGGCATCGGCTACTTCCCGGGCAATTTTAGCCGATTCGTAATTGAGTTCGTAAACCAAATCTTCCAGATGATAATCGGCCATACCGATTGTCGTTCCGGAAAACGTATTGGTTTCGACAATATCGGCTCCTGCTTCAAAATATTGCGCATGGATGTCCCGAATTGCCTGTGGTTGCGTAATCGAAAGGAGATCGTTGTTTCCTTTTAGCGGATGTGGAAAATCTTTAAATCGGTCTCCTCTGAAATCTTCTTCCGAAAAGTGGTATCGCTGTAACATCGTCCCCATGGCTCCGTCGAGAATCAGGATTCTGTTTTGCAACGCTTCATTAATCTTTGACATTTTTTAGTTTTTTTTAGTTTTGGCCAAAGTCAATACGAAAACAGCGCCGAAAGCACTGTAAGCGTGTTGCTTTAGCTTTTGCCGTTCTGAAAATCAGTTAAAAAAATGTCATCCGTAAAGAGAGAGGGAATACCAGAAAAGTATTCTCTTTGTTATCTATCCTGAAACCAATTGGTATTGTTTTCGGGTAGAATGTAGCACCTTCTTTAAAGTGTAAAGGGTTGCTAAGGCTTCATCGGGTCTATTCCCTCTGCCTTTCGTGATAACATTTCAGTCTGTATAAGAACAGTGCAAAATAACGCAATTGTTTTATACGAACCAAATTTCCGTGCTTAAATTGCAGTAAGTGCCTGTTCGAGGTCGGCGATAATATCGTTCACACTTTCCAGACCGGCCGAAATCCGTACCAGTCCGTCGGTAATGCTTACTGCCAGTCGCTCGTTTTCAGTGAGTTTACTATGTGTGGTCGACGCTGGATGTGTCACAATCGTACGGGTATCCCCTAAATTTGCCGACAATGAACACAGTTTGATTTTGTCCAGAAACTGTCGACCAGCTGCGATCCCGCCTTTGATTTCGAAAGCGACAATATTCCCACCCAGTCGCATTTGTTTTTTCGCAATTTCATATTGCGGATGCGACTTTAAAAAAGGATATTTTACTCTTTGAACGTTGGGATGATTCTCTAAAAATCGAGCGATCTTTTCGGCATTTTCACAATGCTTCTCCACCCGAACCGGTAATGTTTCCAAACTTTTTGACAAAATCCACGCATTAAACGGCGACAATGACGGCCCTGTATTTCGCGAAAACAGGTAAATTTCACGGATTAGTTCTTCCTTTCCAACCGTCACACCTCCCAAAACCCGACCTTGTCCGTCGATTAATTTGGTTGCCGAATGAATCACCAAATCGGCACCAAAGGCAATGGGATTCTGAAGATACGGTGTTGCAAAACAATTATCGATAATCAGAATCAGGTTGTGTTTTTTAGCAATTTCCCCCAGATATTCTAAATCGAGAATGTCCACGGCGGGATTGGTTGGCGATTCGGCATACAGAATACGGGTATTCGGTTGGATATAACTTTCGATTGTTTCCGGTTCGGTAATCGAGAAATAACTGGTTGTGATATCCCATTTTGGGAAATACTTGGTAAAAAGTGTATGCGTCGATCCGAATACACTACTGGCCGAGACGATATGATCACCGGAATTTAACAGCGCGGCAAAGGTCGAATATACCGCTGCCATTCCCGTAGCAAAAGCATAACCCGATTCGGCACCTTCCATTTTACAGATCTTTTCTACGAATTCGCTGGTATTTGGGTTGGAAAACCGACTATAAATGTTCCGATCTTTTTCTTCGGCAAAAGAAGCCCGCATGTCTTCGGCATCTTCAAAAATAAAACTGGACGTCAGGTACAAGGGTACCGAATGCTCCAGATATTGACTGCGTTCTGTTTGGGTTCGAATGGCCTGCGTTTCGAATCCGAATGCTGTATTACTCATGGTTTTGTTTGTTTTAAATATGGTTTATTTTTTCTCCGACAATCGTAGGATATCCCCAAAAACACCTCTTGCGGTTACCGAAGCTCCGGCTCCGGCACCTTGAATTATAATGGGTTGATCCCCGTAAGAATCGGTATAGATTTCAAAAATTGAATCGGAACCTTTTAATTGTCCCAAGGCAGAATTCCCCGGAACAGAAACCAATTTTACATCAAGATTGCCTTTGTCCTGTTGTAAGTCACCCGACAATTCGCCGATATAACGCAATACATATCCGGGTTGTTGTTGTTCTTTTACCGACTGATAAAGCGCATCCAGTTCGGAAATCCGGGTTAAAAACTCCGAAGCGCTACCCTGTTGTAATTTCTCCGGGATCAGGTTTTGTATTTTGATTTCATCAAATTCATTTTGTAAGTCGAGTTCGCGAGCCAAAATCAATAATTTACGAGCCACATCGTTACCACTAAGATCTTCGCGCGGATCGGGTTCGGTAAAACCTTTGTCGACCGCTTCCTGCAACACCTGACTAAACGGTCTGTTTTCTACGGAGAAATGATTGAATAAATAACTTAAGGTTCCGGAAAACACGCCTTTTATTTTGGTGATATTTTCCCCGGAAAGATGTAGTAACTTAATGGTATCGATCAATGGTAAACCTGCGCCCACATTGGTTTCGTACAAATAATTTTTCTGATTATCGGCTAATGTTTTACGCAGTTTCCGATAGAAAGCATATCCTACGGTATTGGCTATTTTATTGGACGAAATCAGATCGAAACTTTTTTCAGCTAGCGGAATATAATTTTCGATAAAATCGGCACTGGCCGTATTATCAATCGCAATCAGATTTTCCAGATGGTGTTCTTCCGCATAATCGATGACGTCGTCCACACTGTATAATTTTCCGTTTTGCGAGATTTCATCCCGCCAATCGGCTGTAATTCCATCCTTATTCAACAGTGCTTTTCTGGAATTTCCAATGGCAAAAATGTTGAGTTTGATCCCCTTTACCTTTTCAATATTCTCGGCGGAAGCCAAAACCTGATCAATCAATGTTCCGCCAACCAATCCATGTCCGAACACCGCGATATTGATCTTTTTGGCCACCCCAAAGATTTCTCCGTGAATCACATTCAGCGCCTTGTGGGTTTGCGCTTTTTGGACAACCAAACTCACATTTTTACCGGTTATGGTGTTATTGAACAACACCGGTACAATTTTATTTCGGATTAAAGCCGTATACGGTTTGTGGAACGTACTCAAATCCTGACCAATAATGGAAATCACCGCCACATCATCGTTAGCCGAGATTTTGCTTACATCCTTATTATAGAAATCATTTTCAAATTCGCGTTCCAAACCTACAATGGCTTTGGTCACCTTATCGGCGGCCACCACGATCCCGATTCCTCTTTCGGACGATCCCTGTGAAATGATACTCACACTGATCTCATTATCGGCCATTACTCGGAAAATACGGGCATCGACTCCGGTTTTGCCTAAAAGGCCTCTTCCTTCCAGGTTGATCAGCGCCACATTATCCATTACCGAAAGCGTTTTAATGCCTTCGTTATCCGATACCGCGGTGATCAATGTTCCTTTATTACGATGGTTAAACGTATTCAGTACCCGAAGTGGGATATTTTTTTCGATAAGCGGAACGATGGTTTTTGCGTGTAGTATTGTCGCTCCGAAATTGGCCAATTCGTTGGCTTCGTTAAACGACAGCCGGTCTATTTTTTTAGCGTCTTTTACCAGATCGGGATTGGCGGTATAAATCCCATCCACATGGGTATAATTTTGTAGTTCTTCTGCTTCGAGGTAATTTGCAATTAAAGAAGCGGTATAATTGCTTCCGTTACGGCCCAATGTGGTGGTTTCGTCATTGCCATTCGACCCGATAAACCCGGTGACGACATTGATCGTGGTACCGTTATGTTGTTTGAAGTGATTGAGAATGTTCTTTCGGGACGTCTGCTCCAGTGGTTGTGCATTTCCGAATTTAGCATCAGTCTTGATCAGTAAGCGGGCATCCGAAAAATGAGCTTTTAATCCTTTTTGTTGCAAGGCATCGGTGACCACCTTTGCTGCGATGACTTCACCCTGAGCCAGTACGTTGTCTTTAATTTTCGGACTGTAATCGCCTAACAGTGCTACACCTTCGAACAATTTATCCAGTAGTGAAAATTCAGAGGAAAGATCGACGGCCGAATTTCCCTGTTGCTCCTTTTTAAACGTTTCCAGCTGTTCGATATAGGATTTGTTTTTTGAAGCGGCTTCCAATATTTGTTCCAGTTCGTTGGTAGCATTTCCGATAGCCGAAACCACTACTGCGATCTTTTCCTGATTTTCGACTTTCTCCTGAATAATGCGGAGTACCTTATCGAAACCACCATTATAAGCCAGCGACTTCCCTCCAAATTTTAATATTTTCATTGTATTCTTTGTTTAGTGGTTATAAATATGTTTTGTAATATGTTGTTTAATTGTTCGAATTCAATCAGAAAGGCATCGTGCCCATGAATGGATTGTATTTCGTGATAGTGAACGTTGGTTGTAACTCTTTTCAGAATTTCGTAGGTCTCCCGGTTTTGATCGGCTGTGAAAAAATAATCGCTATCGACCGCCACCACGTGAATATGTGCCGTGGTTTCTTTTCCGAATTGCAAGAAGCTCCCACAATGGGTCGTTTCCCCTATGGTTTTTAGCAAATGATTCATTAGTTTATAGGACGCCAACTGAAATCTACTTTTCAATTTTTCGCCATGATGCAACAACCAGCTTTCGACCTGATATTCTTGAGTCGACTCCTTTTGTCCCCGGTTAAATTTTGTATTTAACGATAAGGGCGTACGATACAGCAACATGGCATGCAATCGGGCATCGTGAATCGGGTTTTCGGAATTATTCAGAATTTTATCCTGAACCAGCACATTGGCAATCAACCAATCCGTAGCTTTCCAATCGGTCGCAACGGGTATCAGGTTTTCAATCTGAAGTGGTTTTAGAAATGCCATTTCCCATGCGATTCCGCCGCCAAGGCTTCCGCCGATTACCGCGAACAATTTTGGAATGCCGAGGTATTCCAATCCTTCCCAAAAAATTGCAGCAATATCTTTTGTGGTAAAGTCTGTATAAGTAAGAATCAGGTTATCCGGATTTCCGTCATAGCCATTACCTGGTATATTAAATGCGACTACTGTATAATAGTCGGTATCAATTACCGCTCCGGGGCCGATCAGGCTTTTCCACCATCCTTTTTCTCCGGTCACCTGTGAATTTCCGGTTAGCGCATGGTTTACCAACACTACCGGAGCCGTCCCAATGGCTTGTCCGAAAGTCTGATAATACAAGGGTAACCACCGTTTTACTACGGCATTCTCCAGTTTAAAATCAAACAGGTCTATTTTATGTAACGTACTCATTCCTTTTCTTTTTTTGAAACTGCCTCTAACGATTGCAGACGGGTTAGAGGCAGTAAAAACAAACAAAACAACTTAATTTTCTTTTTCCAATCGGGCGTGACTGTATCAGGCCACTTCCGATGTTGTATATTCTTTTACCAATGTTAGCAATACCGAAGACGTATTGAGCAGGCTATCACGTAGCGGACATCTTTCTTTTACGGTATCGATCCATTGTTTCAGTACTACCAGTGATGCATCGGTAGTTGGTTTTACAACCACTTCAATGCGTTTTAAACCGGGTCTGCTATTGGTATCGAGCCCTGCGATTTTACTGGTTTCCAGCTCACCGGATATTTCGATCTGAAGGGCTTTCAGATCCAGTTTAAGTTCTCTGGCTACAATGTGTCCTACTGCATTGATACTTCCGGCAAACCCTGCGAGTAAAAACTCAACCGGACTTGGCCCATTCTGATCGCCCAGAACTACATTATTACTGATTCTTACTTTGAAATTTTCTGTTTTCACAACGAACTGTTCGCTGTTTTCAACAAATCCTAATACGTTTACTATTTTGGTACTCATGACGTTACTTCTCTTTTTAATTTTACGTTTTCAAATGCTTGTGCCAAGTCGGCTTTCAGATCTTCCAGGTCTTCAAGACCAACCGACAAGCGGACTAAATCTTTGGTGACACCCGTAGCTAATTGTTGTTCTTCAGTTAGCTGTTGGTGTGTGGTACTCGTCGGGTGAATAATCAAGGATTTCGAATCCCCGATATTCGCCAGTAGTGAAAACAATTTTGTTTCATCGGCCACTAATCGAGCGGCTTCAAAACCGCCTTTTAATCCGAAGGTTACCACCCCGTTTTGTCCTTTTGGCAGGTATTCTTTGGCCAGATTATGGTAACGACTGGATGCTAATCCCGGGTAATTCACCCAAGCCACCTCATCTTGATCTTCCAGCCATTGTGCCAATTTCAATGCGTTTTCACTGTGTTTTTTCACCCGAATATCCAGCGTTTCCAATCCCTGAATAATCTGAAAAGCATTAAACGGACTCAAAGCAGCTCCAAGATCCCGAAGTCCTTCGATTCGAACTTTCGCAATAAAGGCGGCATTCCCTAAAGCTTCGTGGTATACGAGTCCGTGGTATCCTGCTGAAGGTTCCGTAAATTCCGGAAACTTCCCATTGCTCCAGTCGAAATTTCCGGCATCGATAATGGCACCTCCTAAGGACGTTCCGTTACCGGAGATGTATTTTGTTAAGGAATGAATCACAATATTTGCTCCGTGCTCAATCGGGTTTAACAAGTAGGGCGTGGCCACGGTATTATCCACGATAAACGGCACCTTAAACTGTTGTGCCTGTTTCGAAATGGCCTTGAGATCCAATACATCCAGCTTAGGATTTCCAAGACTTTCGACAAAAAAAGCCCGTGTATTTTCCTGAGCTGCTTTTGTAAAATTTTCCGGATTGGAAGGATCTACAAACGTGGTTGTAATTCCCAATCGGGCTAAGGTCACGTTCAATAAATTATACGTTCCGCCATACAGACTGTTGGAAGCTACGATATGATCGCCGGAGCGCAACAAGACTAAAAGCGTTGTAGCAATGGCAGCTGTTCCCGAAGCCGTTACTACAGCTCCGATACCACCTTCCAATGCAGCCAGACGTTGTTCCAGAATATCGTTGGTTGGGTTATTTAATCGGGTATAGATATATCCTGCTTCTGTTAATCCGAACAGATTCGCTGCATGTTCGGCATTATTAAAAACGTAAGATGTTGTCTGATAAATCGGTACGGCACGTGTTCCGGCGTTATGTGATACGTTATGTCCAGCGTGCAATGCGTTTGTTGAAAATTTCTGAGTGCTCATGTTTTTATGGATTTAAAGTTGAATTTTGATTAAAAAAAAAGTCCTTTTGGCGCTTTACCAAAAGGACTTTACAGTTTGAACTATATAAACTAGACTAAGTCATTCGCTTTTGGCAATAGCAGGGCGTTGCGTACATGTAAATACACATCATTCGTTTCATCATAATCATTTTTGCGGTTGCTGTTGCCTTCATTTTTTTGATTTTATCGTTTATTTCCTCTTCTCTTACTGTTTTTTCAAAATACTTTACATAAAAAAAGCCCCTGCGTTTTGCAGAGGCTTTGATGCTATATTTTTAAAATTGAATTTTCAAAATTAAGCAATGGTATCCTCTGCGGAACTTTTCCACATCATAATACACATATATCGCTTAATTGATTTCATTTTTTTATTTCGATTTGATGGAACAAAATTGAAAACTATTTTTGGATTAACCAAACCAAAAATCAAATTTTAACATTTTTATTTTTTTGTTTAGTATACTAAATACTACGTATTTAGATTTTTTTTTCAAAAGCAGCTTTTTTACATCCTCCGTTTTTCAGTTGTCTGTTTTTTTAATTCCCACTGCTCAAAAATAAAAAAACCACCTGAAACAGGTGGGCTTGATCAAATAATTATAGAGTATTTATTTAGTTTTTGAAAAACTTAGAAGTGGTAGTACCTTCGTTAGTTTGTACAGAAACGAAATACGCTCCGGCTGATAAATCTGCTATATTGATTTGTGCTTCCGGTTGTGTTTGAACGGCAGCTGATTTTACGATTCTACCGTTTAAATCTGTAATTTGAATTCCTTTGATATCCATTCCGTTTTTCGCTGCAATGTTTAACACCTCTTTCGCAGGATTAGGGAAAATGACAAAGTTTTTCGCGAAGAAATCCTGTGTTCCTAATGGTCGGTCCACAGAGAATGTATCGATTCCGATGATATCTGAGTTTGATCCGTTAGGTCCTCCGTTAGTTACAAAATATCTGAAACCGATTTTTACCGCAGTTGGTCCTGTAGATGGGTCTACAGTTGCCGCACCATTTGTACACATACGCACTTGTAAGTTATCCGCATAAAAAGCTGCATTGGTAGCCGAATATTTCCCTAAACGGGTGTAGAATGAAATAACGTCACCGTTTTGTACGGTAACAACTGGTGAAATCAACCAGTTACCGATGGTAGCACCAGATGTTAAACTACTTGATGTACTGGTAAAGTTCACCAAAGCAAATGTATTTGGCGTTCCGTCCTGACCGTTTGGAATTGGACAGGTTTGCCCAGTTGTATCGGCTTGCGTTTGGAATGGAGTTGGGTTAACGGTTGCACTTACTACCACCGGAGTATAGCTCGCTACTGTCCATAATGTTCTAGAAGCAGAAGTACTTTGATTGGTTCTCACCCAACCTGCCGTCGTTAAATCGGCTGTTGTACCATTAAAACCATAATTGTAAATATTTTGCGCCTGTCCGACAAGTGGAAGATAAAAAAGTAAAGAAAGTAATTTTTTCTTCATATTGAAGTTTTTTAAGAGTTATAATGCGACGAATACAATAATTTAATTGCACAACTTAACCATTTGATAATTGTTAAAATCTCAGTTTTCACATTTCAAACAACTTTCGTTATTTTTTTTTGATATTTTTCTTTATTTAGACCGAAGTCTTTTATAAATTTGCAAACAAAAATTTCAAGAGGAAAAATTTGAACTGATTGCAACCTCTTATCGATAATCCTATCGGTATTAAAAAAATGCTAAAGCAGTAGTTACTTCTTTACGCATTTCCTGCACTAGTTTTTTCCTCGCTTAATCATAAAAATTGAACTTATGGCTTATTTGTTTACGTCAGAATCAGTAAGTGAAGGACATCCGGATAAGATTGCTGATCAAATTTCTGATGCATTAATTGATAACTTTTTAGCTTTCGACCCGGAGTCGAAAGTAGCATGTGAAACCTTAGTTACAACCGGACAGGTGATTCTTGCCGGTGAGGTAAAATCAAAAATTTACCTGGATGTGCAACAGATTGCACGTGAGGTGATCAAAAAAATTGGTTATACGAAAAGTGAATATATGTTCGAAGCCAACTCTTGTGGGGTACTTTCAGCCATTCACGAACAATCACAAGACATCAACCAGGGTGTAGACCGTTCCAATAAAGAAGATCAGGGAGCTGGTGACCAGGGGATGATGTTTGGTTATGCGACCAACGAAACCGAAGATTATATGCCGTTGGCATTAAACCTTTCTCACAAGTTATTACAGGAGCTTTCCGAATTGCGAAGAGAAAATAATGAAATCACCTATTTACGTCCGGACGCGAAATCTCAGGTAACACTGGAATACGATAACAACAACAAACCGGTACGTATCGATGCGATTGTAATCTCGACACAACACGATGATTTTGCCGATGAAGCAACCATGTTGGCTAAGATCAAAAAAGATATTATCGAGATCTTAATTCCGCGTATCATTGCGAAAAACCCGCAATACGCACATTTATTCAACGATAAAATCCAGTATCACATCAACCCTACCGGTAAATTCGTTATCGGTGGACCACATGGTGATACCGGATTAACAGGACGAAAAATCATTGTAGATACCTACGGTGGTAAAGGTGCTCACGGTGGTGGTGCTTTCTCCGGAAAAGACCCGAGTAAAGTAGACCGTAGCGCGGCTTATGCAACGCGTCATATCGCTAAAAACCTAGTCGCAGCCGGTATCGCCGATGAGATTTTGGTTCAGGTATCGTATGCTATCGGTGTGGCAAAACCAATGGGTATTTATATCAATACCTACGGAACATCGAAAGTAAACCTTACCGATGGTGAAATCGCGAAAAAAGTAGAAAGTATTTTTGATATGCGTCCGTACTTTATCGAACAACGCTTAAAACTAAGAAACCCAATTTATAGCGAAACCGCTGCTTACGGTCATATGGGTAGAACTCCGGAAACCGTAACCAAAACGTTTATCGCTCCAGGCGGAAAAGAAAAAACGGTTACAGTAGAATTGTTTACATGGGAAAAATTAGACTACGTAGACGCAGTTAAAGAAGCGTTTGGTTTATAATAGATCATCATATAAAAAAGGGCTGTCTACAAATTAGACAGCCCTTTTTTATATTATTTCTGACCGATTTTTACCGGAATTAAAATTCTTATAAGTTGTATTTTAAGCTAAAGATAATATAACGCGGTTGCACTACATATTGCGAAAAACTACTCGATCCGCCCAATTGATTAAAACTACTATCATTTAACGAAGTGGTATTCAGCAAGTTTGTAGCCGACAATTTGTATTCCCATTTGCTGTCTTTTTTCTGATACGACAAACTCGCATTCAGGAAATCGTATTCGTTATCGATCGTATTGGCTTTATTCCGATTGTGATAAAAGGTATAATCCGACGTCAACGAAAAAGCATCCAGAAAAAAATACTCCAATGTCACCGAAGGACTATCCACAAAAAACGTATCGCTAAAGAAATCATTTTTTGTAAATCCGTAGCCCAATTCCAGATTCGGAAGCTTTTTAAAATTCGTTGCAAACTTCACATTGTAATTCTGCGTATACGAATCGGTGGTCTGAATTTCTTCTACGCCATTTTGAAATACCCGAATATTGTTGTTTTTACTCCAGCTAAAATTTCCACCGATCGACGCTTTATAGTAACGCAGGAACGAACGTCCGTAATTGGCATTGGCCGTAAAACTTTCGTCTGCAAAAGCCGACTGCATGTTTACCGAAGAAGACACCTGATTCACACCATCGAAAAGCGCTTTCGATTTTACAGCATCCGTTTGTCTGGTATAAGTGATGTTCGCAAAGATATTTTCGAAATTAAACATATTGTATTTAAAATAACGCAAACTATGTACCTGTGACAACGAATTTTCCAAGGTTCGATTTCCACTAAACAAGCTGTTATAGTTGGAAAACACATAGCCTTCGGCCAGTTTGTTGATATCGGTAAAATTATTTGTCAGGGAAAAATTATACGTCAGCGTTTCCGATTTTTTGATCTGGTACAAGGCATAGAAATCCGGTAATACGCGCACAAAATTGTTTTTAAATTCCGATTGCAACTGTTCGTTATTCATCGTATAGTTATGCAAACTAAAGCCCGGATTAAATGTAAACTTTCCGGTGATAAACTTATAATGCAATCCCAAAAAGACATCGTTAAATGTATAATCCACATCGTTGTTATTCTGCGGATCGCTTAGATCGTTCGTATTTCCGTTGTCGAGAATCTGAAAAATATGCGAATTAAAATGCTGGTTTGAAAACGTATTCCCAACGGTTACATTGATATTACTTTTCGGCGTTAGCATATAGTAATAATCGAATTTGGCATCCAGCTTATTGGTTTTGACAAAACGATTTTGCGTCAGATCGTTACGGTTTTGTCCCACCACATAACCCGGTAACTGAAACGGTTGCAGTTGTAAATTGGCATTATAAAACGGATCTTCTTCCTGATACAAATGTTGCATTTCGAAGGCAAATACGTTTTTCGTATTCAGCGTATAATAGTAATTCAGGTTCTGACTAATGGAAAACGGCTTTTGTTTTTTATTGGTATAGATATCATCCAACAAACTCGAATAAACACTATTCGTTTCTTTTTGATCGGAAACCTTGACAAACGCATCATAATCGAAATGCACTTTATCCGACGGTACATAACTGGAACTCAATTTAAACAAGCCCAGATTTGTTTTTTGTCGGGTAAGATCCTGACGTTCTTCGGTAACCGTAGCAGTTGTTCCATCCGGAAGATTATCGGTTCGCACCGTTCTCGAATTGGTTTCAAGGTCGGTTTTATTGGCCGAAAAAATACCGAACCCGCTTAACGTCCAGGCTTTCGACGGATTATAGCTAAAGTTTGCCGCACCGAATTGTGAATCGATTTCCTTTGCCCGGTTGTTGCGAAGTCCTAAGATCGCCAAATCGTTGGAGGTTACATTAAACGATGTTCCGCCTTTTCGCATCATGTTTTTAAAACCACCCGAAAACTTAAAATAATCCTGCATCGTTAGTGGTAATTCGCCGATATTATTCAGGTTTCCAATCACGTTAACACTGTATTTCGGATTGTAATAAAACAATTTCGGATTTACAATATGACGGTCTTCTTTGTGTCCTACGCCAATTCCAGCCAACATTTCCCCAAACCAGAAATTTTTCTTTCCTTCTTTCAGTTTGATGTTTAAGGCGACGTTTTCCTCGTTATTTTCGAGTCCTTTTAGATTGGATACTTCGTTATAATTTCGCAATACCTGAACTTTATCCAAGGCATCCGCCGGGATATTTTTGGTTGCAATTTTGGTATCACCATCAAAAAAGTCTTTTCCTTCCACCATTACCTTTTGCACTTTTTTCCCTTCCACCTCAATCTCGCCATCGGCATTTACCTCAACACCCGGAAGTTTTTTCAGCAAGTCACCCAGTTTTTTTTCGGTTCCGTTTTTAAACGAATCGGCATTATACACAATCGTATCGCCTTTTATCGTCACCGGCATTTCTTTTACAATCTGTACGCCTTGCAAGTCGATTCCTTCGTGCAGATGTATCGTTTTATTCATATTCGTTGTTCCGGTTTTCAGATCGGCTTCATAGGCCGAATACCCTACATAACTGGCTTTAATCGTATAATTGGCATTTGCTTTAAGCGACATTTGAAACTTCCCCGCATCGTTTGTAATTGCGTAGGCATCCATTGCTTTGGTATCTTTGTTGATTGCCATAATGTTTGCCATTTCCAACGGAGCACCCAAGGTATCTTTGATCACGCCTTCGTAGCGGATATTCTGAGAAAAGGCAGCCAATGAAAACAGGCAAAATAAAAGGTGTAGATAGTTCTTCATTACATGGGTTTTAGTTTCTTTTGGAACATTACATTCCGATAAGACTCCGAAAATTGAATTTGGTTCAATCTTTATAGACGTTTTTTTTTATTTTTTGTTACGAAAATCGCACACTATTTCATTTTCCGATTAACCACCGATACGAATTACGGTGCGCCCTTTTTGATTTTTATTCATCTCCATATTCTCTTCCGATTTTTTCCGAAGGGTCTCGTCATACTCTTTTTGCGTTACCACCTTGCCTTTGGACGGCTCTTTGATCTCGGTTTTATCTTTCGGATTTACTACAATTTTAGAACACAATATCGTGGTATCACCATCGTTAACCTCCAAAATTAGTCCTGGCAATCCCCAATAATTATCCGGCCCCTGACTTACCGGAATATCCGGCGTATACCAGGCCGTAATACGGATTTCTTTTGGTGTGGCTTCGTCAAGATTCAATACCGATTTTTTATCTTTCGAAACTGGTTCCTGTATTCTTTTCCGAACCGCTGTTGCTTTATAACAGGTATAATCACCAATCATTTTCGTCTCCGATCCCATTTCCCATTTCCAGTTTGGCAAGGTATCTTTAATCAGGAACTCTTTTCCGAAAATATCATTTTCGTCCACATAACGTTTTTCTTTAATATTCTTATAAAAAAGTCCACCACTACTCGAGATTCGAACCCGTACACCCGGACCAGAGGCCGTTAGTGGATTATCCAGTTTTTGTTCTTCTTTATACAGCGATGTCGTTTTATCGAAATCCAGCACAAAGGTTTTTTCCATACTTTTTTTGAATTGCGCCATCAGGCTTTGTTGCATTTCAGGTGTCATAGAACTCCCTTCCACTTTAAATTTCGACACATCCCGTTTGGATTCATACGTTGCTTTCCCGCTAAAGCTTTGTTGAGCGATACTTTCTCCTTTACAAAACAAAAGGAAGATGATCATTACGGCGGTAACACTGTTTTTCATACTGTTATTTTTAGTAATTTCCTGTTACAAATGTATTTTGATGAACCTTAATCGGATTGTAATGAGTGTTAACGAGTGTTAACGCGACAAAAGCAAACCGAACAGTTACTACTTTTGACAGATGAAATCATTTTTCCGGAACCATATTGTCTATTGGGTCACCTTTACGGTACTGATTACCGTTGGGATTCAAATCTATTGGAACATCACCAACTACCGGACAAATAAACAACGTTTGATCAACACGATTCAGATCGCTTTCGACAATGGAATTGACAGTTATTATAGCGACAAAGCCAAATCGAACATCACTTCCCGCGACACCATTAACTTCGCTCCTCCGGCCGATATGCCCAGTTCCAACTCTAAAAAAGAGGTACAGGTATACCGAACCGAAATCAAACGCTATACGTCCAAAGACAAAAAAAACAGGCGGTTTATGTTTAAATACACCTCCGACGAAACCAATCCTTCCGTTTCGGAAATTAAAAACATACAGGTACTGGCTCAGAAAATCATCATTGCCGTACGTCAGGACAGTATCGATCTTACCAAGATGGCAACCTATATCGATCGGGAATTTACGCGCAAACAACTCGACTTCGATTATGGTCTTTTATACACGCGAAACCATCGTACCATATCCGAGTACCAAAATCCGGGCGACAAAAAATATGTTTTTACCACAACATCCAAATCGTCTTATCTGCCACAAGACGGTAAGTTGGAATTATTTTTCCCGGATATTTTTTTTAAAACCCTAAAAGAAGGCCTGGCCGGGATTATATTGTCGCTGATTTTATCGTTGTGTATCATCTTTTCACTTTTCTACCTGTTGTATATCATCCGAAAACAAAAGCAACTGGCGATGATCAAAAACGATTTTATCAGCAATGTTTCCCATGAACTCAAAACACCGATTGCCGTTGTTACGAGTGCACTCGAAGGCATTGAAAAATTCAATACCGATAACGAACCGGAAAAGACTAAAAAATACCTCGCCATTTCCAACCAACATTTGGCTAAACTGCATCAGATTGTCGAAAAAATACTGGAGACGTCCATTTTGGAAAGCGATCAGTTACAATTGCAAAAAGAAGCAACCGATCTTACGGAACTGATCTGTCATAGTATCGAAAAAATACAAATCAACACCGAAAAAACGATCGTATTCCATCAGCCGCAACCGGTTATTATGGCTGCTGTTGATGGCTTTCATTTTGAAAATGTAATCAACAATCTGATTGACAATGCGATTAAATATGGCGGCGACCGGATTACGATCGACCTCAACACAACCGACGCAAAAATAATGATTGCCGTTTCCGATAATGGTTCCGGTATTGAAAAATCGCAGCGCCAGAAGATTTTCGACAAATTTTACCGCGTTCCGAATCATAACCGTCACGACGAAAAAGGATTTGGAATCGGCTTGTATTATGCCCGAACGATTATTGTAAAACACGGCGGAACACTGGAACTTGTTCCGGATGCGCCAACCACTTTTAAAATCATCCTACCTTATGAATCCTAAGATCACCATATTATTAGCGGAAGACGAGGCGACACTAGGTTTGATCATCAAAGAAAGCCTGGAAACCCGTGATTTTATAGTTACCCATTGTTTAAACGGTGAAGACGCTTATCGGGCTTTTATAACCGAAAAACCGGATGCCGTGGTGTTGGACATTATGATGCCAAAGAAAGATGGTTTTACGCTGGCACAGGAAATTCGAAAAACCGACAAAACCACGCCTTTGTTGTTTTTAAGTGCCAAATCGCAGGTACAGGATGTGGTCGACGGGTTTCATTATGGTGGAAACGATTATATTAAAAAGCCGTTTAGTATGGAAGAACTCATTGTGCGGATTCATGCACTATTGGGGCGGATTTCACGTCAAACTACCGACGACGAAAATCGTATTGGTACTTATGATTTTAATTATAACAAGCAAACCTTATCTCATAATGAACAGGCTTATTTCCTGACGCACCGGGAAGCACTGGTTTTAAAATTGCTATTGGAAAACAAAAATGAAATCCTCGATAAATCGGCCGCTTTGCTACGGATTTGGGGGAAAGATGACTTTTTTAACGGCAGAAGTATGGATGTATTTATTTCGAAATTGCGCAAAAAATTAGCCTCCGACCCTTCCATTCAAATCATCAATGTAAGAGGCAGAGGCTATAAACTTATTTGCTAAACGAGACTAGCGCCCGAAACGCATTTGCTGTCCACGACCCGGACCTTGTCCGCCGCCCATTTCGCGCATTTCTTCCATTTTTTTCACCACGATATCGTCGTATTCTTTTTGTTTTACGACTTTCCCATTTTTAGGCGCTTTGATTTCCACTTTTTCTTTCGCATTCATCACCACTTTGGAACAGACAATCACCGTACGGCCATCGTTCACTTCCAGAATTAGTCCGGGTAAACCCCAGTAACTTTCCGGCCCTTGACTTACCGGGATATCCGGCGTATACCAAGCCGTTATGGTGATCTCTTTCGGCATTTCGAAATCGTCCATAAAGTTGGTTGTTTTTTCTTTTTTAGGCGCTTCTTTTTTATCGCCTTTATCTTCTTCTTTTTTTCGTCTGAAATTACGGAAATCCGATTGGCTTACCGGTTTCACAGCCGTTGCTTTAAAACAGTTGTAATCGCCAATTTTTCGGGTTTCGCCTTCCAGTTTCCACTCCAGTTTTGGCAATGAATCGTTGATCAAAAATTCTTTTCCCATAAACTCTTTGTCTACGGTATAGGTTTTATCTTTAATATTTTTATAGTAGGTTCCGCCGGCGCCCATCATCGAATTCATCATTCGTCCCCCAGGCCCTTGTTGTCCCGGAGCATCGAGTTTTTCTTCTTCTTTATAAATCGAAGCCGATTTGTCGAAATTCATCACAAAGGTTTTTTCCAGCATTCTTTTCATACGCTCCTGGATCATTTTTTGCATCTCCGGCGTAATACCATTTCCTTCCATTTTAAATTCCGGAGCGGTTGTTTTCGACTCATAAACGGCCATTCCCTGGAAATTTTGGGCCATAGCCGAGACAGCAAAACCTAAAAGTGCTATCCCTGTTACTATTGTTTTTTTCATCTTGTTGTTTTTGTTTGGCTTTTGAATAAGACTTTTAAAGTCCCATTTTGTTACAAGTTGTCCTTATTTTTACATAAGACACTTTATATTATAAAAGGTTTATTTGTAATTTGCGGCATGATGCAGAAAATTGTCTTTTTCCTGATTCTTGTAACCAGTCTTCAAAGCCGTGGGCAAACGAAGGACATTCGTCCGACATTGCTTTCAACAACACCAACGGAAGGCACCGTTTTTATTGGGAATGATCCGTTTGGGAGTACCTATACGATCAAAGACAACGAATTTCGAAAAGTGAATCGAAACCAACAATTTCAGTACCGAAACCTTTCTTTTGGCGCAATTAAACAGGTCGACCTCCAAAATCCGTTGCAGCTGGTGCTGTATTACAAAACGTTCAACGCGGTGGTTTTACTCGACAATCAGTTAAACGAAATTCAGAAGATCAATTTTTCCGAGACCAATCCGGAACTATTTCCACAGGCTGTGAGTCTGGCTTCGCAAAATCGGCTTTGGTTATTCGATCTGAATTCGCAGAAACTGGGATTATACGATATTTTTAAAAATACCTTTACGCCGATTTCAACGCCCATTAAAGATGCGATACAACAATACCAGTCGGATTACAACTATTTTTACTGGATTGATGTCAAAAACAACTGCTATGCTTCGACCCTATTCGGAAAAATAAGTTTCTTAGGACCGGTTCCGGCATTTGACAAACTGCAATTTATTTCGCCAAAGCAGATTCTCTTTCAAAAAGACAACCGCTTGTTTCTTTATGACTTAGAAAATGCCGCCACGACAAATATAGTCTTACCCGAAAAAAGCCTTGAAAGTTTTTATTATAAAGAGCAAATTTTAGCTACTTTTACCACTAACGAAATCAGAAATTATAAAATTACTTTACCATAATGCATATAGCTGTAGCAGGAAACATTGGTGCTGGAAAAACGACATTAACCCGACTTTTGGCCAAACATTTCAAATGGGAACCACATTTTGAAGATGTGGTTGACAATCCCTATCTGGACGATTTTTACCATCAGATGGACCGTTGGTCTTTTAACCTTCAGATTTACTTCCTGAATAGCCGTTTCCGACAAGTATTACAGATTCGCGAAAGCGGAAAAAAGATCATCCAGGATCGAACGATTTATGAAGATGCTCATATTTTCGCACCCAATTTACACGCGATGGGATTGATGACCAATCGTGATTTTGGTAATTATACCTCGCTGTTTGAATTGATGGAAGGTTTGGTTGCACCACCGGATTTGTTGATCTATCTGCGCAGTTCCATTCCGAATCTGGTTTCTCAGATTCACAAAAGAGGCCGGGAATATGAAAACACAATTTCCATCGATTACCTGAGCCGACTTAACGAGCGTTATGAAGCGTGGATTCAGACCTACACCAAAGGAAAATTACTGATAATCGATGTAGACAATATCAACTTTGTAGACAACCCGGAAGATTTAGGAAATATCATTAACCGTATTGATGCAGAAATCAACGGATTATTTTAAAACAGATAAGGCTACCGAATGGTAGCCTTATCTGTTTTTAGACCTGACAGGTTTTGGAAACCTGTCAGGTCTAGACTTCCGCCAGATTCTTTTTTAACGCTATTACCTCATCGATAGCGGCGATTCTGCTAGCATCGGTTATCGCCGAAGAATGATAAAACTTAGCATTCGTTCGCGTTGCAATCCTAAAAATATTCGTCGATCGCAATCCGCCTCCGGGCATAATTGCAATGCGTTTTCCGGCATAGGCAACCAATTCCATCAAGGTTCGCTCCCCTTCGTCCACATTGGAGTGACCGCCGGACGTAAGTACAGTCGAAAAACCACAGGACACCAAATCGTCTATCGCTTGTTCCAAATCGGGAATTTCGTCAAACGCACGGTGAAACGTACACGGCAACGGATGCGCCAATTGTACCAGTTCCGCATTGTCTTGAATAGCAACATTATTATCCTGATCCAATATTCCAAAAACAAATCCTTTTACCGGTAGTGTTTTGATCCGTATGATTTCGGCTTTCATTTGCTCCAATTCCTCCGAACTATACTGAAAATCGCCTCCTCTCGGGCGAATCATCACATAGATATCAATTTTTATCCGATTACAGGCCTCGCGAATCACATCAAAATCGGGTGTTGTACCGCCTAAAAGCAGGTTGTCACATAATTCAATCCGATCGGCACCACCTTGTTCGGCAATAACCGCCGATTCGAGGTTAAAGCAAGCTATTTCCAGTTGTCTCATCTTATTTTAAAAAGTAATTGGCATCGAGTAGGTTATTTCCGGTTGCATCGTATTTCGCATAATTAAATCCCTTTTGAATACAATAGGCACCGTGTTCGCCTTTTTTATTGAGTGCGATAAACCCCACCTGAATATCGTTTAGATTTTTGTTTCTGTATTTTGTAAGCTTGATAATACGATTGACAGCTTCTTCACAGGCTTTTTGCGGCGATTTCCCCTGTCGCATTAACTCGACCACCAAATGGCAACCCGCAATACGGATCACCTCTTCCCCATGACCGGTAGCTGTTGCCGCACCGATTTCATTATCGACATACAAGCCAGCGCCAATTATAGGCGAGTCTCCTACCCGGCCGTGCATTTTATAGGCCATTCCACTGGTGGTACAAGCACCGGAAAGATTACCCTGTGCATCCATTGCAATCATTCCGATAGTATCGTGGTTTTCTATATTAACAACCGGTTTATAGTTACTGTTTTGCAACCATTCCCGCCATTCTTTTTCGGAAGGTTCCGTTAACAGGTTTTCTTTTTTATATCCTTGTAACAATGCAAACTGAAGTGCTCCTTCGCCCACCAACATCACATGCGGTGTTTTTTCCATTACCGCCCGTGCTACAGAAATAGGGTGTTTGATATGCTCCAGACAGGCCACCGATCCGATATTGGAATATTCATCCATAATACAGGCGTCGAGTGTTACGCGCCCATCGCGATCCGGTCGGCCGCCATAGCCCACACTTCTTTCGTTAGGATCCCCTTCGGGAACACGTACACCGGCTTCAACAGCATCGAGTGCACGACCTTTGTTTTTCAGGATTTCCCAAGCGGCTTCATTTGCCGGAATCCCAAAACGCCAGGTCGACAGTACAATTGGTTTACGAACCGTCCCATTAGAAACAAGTCCGGCTTCCGGTTCTTCTTTTTTTCCGAAAGCTTGTAACGCCACAGCCATCGAAGCGATAGCCGTTGTTTTGATAAAATTTCTTCTGTTTGCCATACTTTACGATTATCTCTAAAACAACAAAAACACAAACCGATATACGATCCATGCTTATCATGCTGTTAAAATTACTTAAAATCCATAAAAAAAGCCTCATATACATGAGGCTTTTGATATTATAATTTAATCGAATAGCTGTCTTTTTTTGCCTGATCCAATTCCTGGAAACGTTTGGCACATTCGTCGATCATGGCTTGTGCTTCTTTCACATCGCCCCATCCTTGTACATCTACTTTTTTGTTTTCCAAATCTTTGTACACTTCGAAGAAATGTTCGATTTCTTTTACCGTATGAACATTGATATCGGAGATATCGTTTAATTTATTCATAATCGGATCGGATACCGGCACACAAACGATTTTCTCATCCGGACCTTTATCATCAGCCATTTTAAAAACAGCGATTGGCTTTACCTCAACCAGACATCCCGGAACAGAAGGCTCCGTGAACAATACCAAAACATCAAGCGGATCACCATCCAAGGCTAATGTTTCAGGAATAAATCCGTAATCAGCCGGGTAAAACATGGCCGAATATAACATTCTGTCAAAACGGATTCTCTTTTGTTCAAAGTCGTATTCGTATTTATTTCTGCTTCCTCTTGGGATTTCGATAAACGCATCGAATGATTCAATAGTAAGTGTACTCATTTTTATACTTTTTGTTCTAAATTAAGCGACTGCAAAGGTATAATAAAATTGATTTTTCGCAAGTTTAATTCCATTTAATGCATTGCTTTTGATACGCTTTAGCCTAAATTCTTACAATTCTGTTAGAATTCCGGGATAAAGCCGAAACGCACTCCAAAGCCAGGCGATTGTTTTCCATTCACTGCAGTAAAATCGTTTCTCCAGATAAAATCAACACGGAACGGGCGGAAGTTTCCGTAACCGATGTTTTCGAATCCGAATCCATATTCGCTATACACTTTATCCGATGGTGCCTGATAGGCGATAAACGAACGGTTCATATCGATATTTTTCTGCGAGATACTACCATAGGCAAATCGGTAGAAAATCAAACTGCGCCATTTTAGTTTTTTGATCAGTGGAATACGGTTCATGATAAGCCCGTTAAAATGGTGTTCAAAATGCGCTGCCAGATAAGTATCGGTCACAAAATCGTAATAGTTTAATAAGGAGAACGAATTCGGCACTACAGAAAACGTCTGATCGGCTGTAATCGGATTTAACAATGGCAATGGAACCGCATCGAATACTTTTCCGAATTCGATATTGGTTTTCAGGGTTCCGAAATTACTCAGGAAAATCGGTTTATTCACCGACATCTGAATTTTATTATAATCAAAATCACCTCCAAAAACACCTTTATTTCCGCGGATATATTTCAGAATAATCGTTGGATATAACGTTGTTCCCAATTTCTGATCCACACCAAAACCGTATACATAGCGACCCGGCGTATAGATCAGGGATATATTACTGGTATAATCCGTTAGCGCACTTAGAGTCTGCCCCGTTAGCGGATCGGCATAATCGATAGAAAAATGCTCCGGATCGGCCGCTTTGATCTGTTGGCGTACGGAAGAAACATTCATATGCAGGTTATTACTAAAAGCGAAATCGAAATTAACCGAAGTTCGTTTTACCCGCGACAGGAAATAATTCTCTCCACGTCCGATGATCACGTTTGTATTCAGGTTTTTAGGCAATAACTCATCCGTTTCGATCAGTTTACCCCCCAATTGCAGGTTATCATCCAAATGGGAAGCTCCCACTACGATACGCGGTTTAAAACTCAGCAAATATTTGGCTTCTGCTCCGTATTTAAACTTTTTATCTTTGGTTCCGTAGGCACCATATACCATCGCACGGAAACGATCATTGTCGGTTTTATAGGTTCTAAAACCGGCTCTGATTCGCAGTCCTTCTACATTATTATTGGTCAACAGCTGCCATAAATATCCGACCTGAACCCCGTCGAACAAGCCCATATAACCCGATGACAATACGGTAATGATATCGGTAACGGTACGCACTTTTTTATTGGACTTTAAATCCTGAATCACCTTTCGTGTTTCTTCGGTTTTAAGTTCGGAAGCTCGTAAGGACTTCCAATACTGATCTTCTTTTTCGAATTGATCACCCCGAATCTGGGTAATTTTACCATCGTAAAAGACGTCGGGTTTAGGCTGATTGAGGGTGTAGTCACTATAGACCAGATTCTTTTTCACATAGAATCCTTTTTCATCGTCATTTTTTGTAAACAATGTAAAATCCCCTTCATAATAATCCCGCGTTGGCAAATACATCGTATCGTTTACAGTTTCGAAATACTTTTCGAAATACAGATTCCGCACCAGACTCAGGTTAATATTTTTATTGGTTCGCATTGAAATTTCGGTCAGTGCAAAGGTTTTATCGGTCACTTTAAAACTTCCTTCAAAAACAAGATCCGCTGATTCTCTAGGAAAGAAATAAATATGGTAGGTCTTTTTTCCGCCTTCGACGATACTATCTTTTAAAAGGTATTCGTAAACGCCGTACCCGCGGGTAGAAATCGGGCTGACAAAAGCTTTGTTCAGGATTACAATATCGTCCTCATACACATCAATAGTTGTAAACGTATTACTGATCCGATCGAAGATAAAACCACGCTGATTGAGCCCGGTACTTCTTTCGGCTTCCATATCGATTCGTTCTTTGTTCAGTAGGTTGTTTCCATATACATGTTCATTGGTTTCTTTCATGTATACCGGTACGATAAATTTATTCTGACGGCGTTCTTCTTTTACAATTGCCGCAACGGAATCGTATCCATTCCCTACAATTTTACGTAGAAAAACACTATCGAGATTACTCAAACCAAGACTAATGGATGAATAGCGTTCGTAGTCGTAGGCTTTTGCCAGTTTCACGCCATTTTTCTTTTTATTCGCCCAGATTCCCTGTAGGATACGATAGGCCGGGTTTTCCTTTTTGGATAAGTGTTTTTTCGGTTTATTTACAATAAGCACTTCTTGTAACTCCTGTCCAATTGTTAATCGGACTTTTAAGTTTTCGGTCACCTCACTTTTAAGAACCACTTCCTGATTGGTATATCCCACAAAAGAAGCCACCAACACTTTTTGAGTAGTATCGGACGACAAGGTAAACTTTCCGTTTTCGTTGGTTGTAACCCCAATCGTAGTTCCTTTAAAATAAACACTTGCAAATGGCATCGGTTCGTTCATTTCGTCATAAACCGTACCGGTCACCTTTGTCTGCGCCTGTAATCCTATAGAAAAGATAAAAATTAGATATAGTGCGTAAGATAATTTCCTCATAAGCAAAAAAAAAGCTTCATCTGCTTTTACAGATGAAGCTTCAAATATAGAGTATATTTTCTTATTTATAAGTAACTTTCTTCACTGCTTTTACAACATCGGCTGCATTCGGCAACCATTCTTTTAAAAGCACCGGAGAATACGGTGCCGGTGTATCGGCAGTCGTGATTCGCTGAATTGGAGCATCCAAATAATCGAATGCTTTTTCCTGAACCATATACGTAATTTCCGAAGCCACACTAGCAAATGGCCATGCTTCTTCCAACACTACCAAACGGTTTGTTTTTTTAACCGATTTCAGGATGGCATCGTAATCCATCGGACGTACGGTTCTTAAATCGATGATCTCACAAGAGATACCTTCTTTTGCCAATTCGTCGGCAGCGATATAGGCTTCTTTGATAATTTTACCAAAGGAAACAATCGTTACATCAGTACCTTCCCGTTTAATATCGGCCACACCCAACGGAATGGTATATTCTCCTTCCGGCACTTCTCCTTTATCTCCATACATTTGTTCGGACTCCATAAAGATAACCGGATCGTTATCGCGGATTGCCGATTTCAACAGACCTTTTGCATCGTATGGATTAGATGGCACTACAACTTTTAACCCTGGTGTATTGGCATACCAGTTTTCGAAAGCCTGTGAGTGCGTTGCTGCCAATTGCCCGGCAGAAGCAGTAGGACCACGGAATACGATAGGCATAGAGAATTGTCCGGCCGACATCTGACGCATTTTGGCTGCGTTGTTGATAATCTGGTCAATTCCCACCAGTGAAAAGTTGAACGTCATAAATTCCACAATCGGGCGGTTACCGTTCATAGCAGAACCAACTGCGATACCGGCAAACCCAAGTTCGGCGATAGGCGTATCGATAACTCGTTTTGGACCAAACTCATCCAACATCCCTTTGGAAGCTTTATAGGCTCCGTTATATTCGGCTACTTCCTCACCCATTAAATATATCGATTCGTCGCGACGCATTTCTTCGCTCATCGCTTCACAAATCGCTTCTCTAAACTGTATCGTTCTCATGTATTTTGTTTTTCCTTATTTATTCAATTGGCAAAAATAAAAATTTTAAATCACTTAGCCGCGTTTCACCCGCAATTATAACATTCTATTATTACAAAGACAAAAAAGTTGTTATTTCGCAAAAAAGCATTTCATTTCAGATCCTTTTTAAAATTATTAGGAATTTATCCTTTAGTTCGTTGAAAAAAAGACATTTATTATGCATGCATAGCATTTTATTGAAATAAAATCATTACTTTCGTTGCTCAAAAATTAATCAACTTTAACTGTAATTAAAATGAAAATATTAGTTTGCATCAGTCATGTGCCTGATACTACTTCAAAAATTAACTTTGTTAATGGCGATTCAGAATTTGACACAAACGGTGTACAATTCGTAATTAATCCGAATGATGAATTTGGTTTAACCAGAGCCATTTGGTTTAAAGAGCAACAGGGAGCAAATGTAACAGTGGTAAATGTTGGCGGACCTGATGCAGAAGCGACTTTACGTAAAGCATTAGCTATTGGAGCCGATGAAGCGATTCGCGTGAACGCAGTTCCTACCGATGGTTTCTTTGTAGCAAAACAATTGGCTGAAGTGGTTAAAAACGGAAACTACGACTTGGTAATTGCCGGAAAAGAATCGTTAGACTACAACGGTGGAATGGTACCCGGAATGTTGGCAGCCTTAACCGGATCAGACTTCATCAACTCTTGTATTGGTCTTGAAGTAAACGGAACCAGCGTAAAAGCGGTACGTGAAATCGACGGAGGAAAAGAAACCCTTAGCGCAAACCTACCTTTAGTAGTAGGTGGACAAAAAGGTATCGTTGAAGAGAAAGACTTACGTATTCCGAACATGAGAGGAATTATGACAGCGCGTACCAAAGCGTTGACTATTTTAGAGCCTGTTGGAGCAGACAACAATACGAAAGCTGTAAAATTCGAAAAACCAGCTCCGAAAACGGCTGTAAAATTAGTAAGTCCTGACAATCTGGACGAACTAATCAACCTTTTACATAACGAAGCAAAAGTTATCTAATTTTTCATCCATTAATTTTAAACAAAGAAAACATGTCAATTTTAATATATGCTGAATCAGCAGAAGGAAAATTTAAAAAAGTAGCTTTCGAGTTGGCTTCTTATGCTAAGAAAGTTGCCGAGAAAATGGGAACAACGGTTACCGCTGTAACGGTAAACACCAGCGATGTTAGCGCCCTTTCCAAATACGGAGTAGACAAAGTATTAAAAGTAAACAACGACAAACTAGCTTCGTTTAACGCAAAAGCGTATGCTGATGTAATCAAACAGGCGGCTCAAAAAGAAGGAACAAAAGTAGTCGTTCTATCTTCAACTACCGACAGTTTGTATTTAGCGCCATTGGTAGCGGTAGGTTTAAACGCCGGATATGCTTCCAACGTAGTAGCGTTACCGGAAAGCACTTCTCCTTTCACCGTAAAAAGAAATGCATTCTCGAACAAAGCATTTAACATTACTGAAGTTACAACTGACGTAAAAGTAATCGGATTAGCGAAAAACTCATACGGATTAGTAGAATCAGCTTCATCAGCGACAGAAGAAGATTTCGCACCATCATTAAACGATGCGGATTTCTCCATCAAAGTTGAAAACGTAGAAAAAGTAACCGGAAAAGTAACCATTGCCGATGCTGAGATTGTAGTTTCTGCAGGACGTGGATTAAAAGGCCCTGAAAACTGGGGAATGATCGAAGATCTTGCAGCTGTTTTAGGCGCTGCAACCGCTTGTTCGAAACCGGTATCCGATTTAGGCTGGAGACCTCATAGCGAGCACGTAGGACAAACCGGAAAACCGGTAGCAGCCAACTTGTATATCGCAGTAGGTATTTCAGGAGCGATTCAGCACATTGCCGGAATCAACTCTTCAAAAGTAAAAGTAGTAATCAACCCGGATGCAGACGCACCATTCTTTAAAGTTGCCGATTACGGTGTAGTTGGTGACGCATTCGATGTTGTACCAAAATTAGTTGAGAAATTAAAAGAATTTAAAGCACACAATTCTTAATTTTCAAACAACCACATCAAACGGGCTTTCTAATCTAAAGATTTAGTATCTTTGTTAGTAAGCCCGTTTTTTTATTTTTAAAAGCGGAAATTTTAGGTTTACTTTGCAAACCTTTTTACGACACCCGGAGACCTAATAAAATCCGTAGTATCGTAAAAAGACGGCAAAGCCAAAGTACTGCCGTTCAAAAAGAATAATGTAGCAACCTCCAGATGAGCTTAGTAAAATTAACGATAAAAGGAATTTCATACAGTCAGACGCAAAACGGCGCGTACGCTTTAATTTTGAATGAGGTAGACGGTGAGCGAAAATTACCAATTGTAATCGGCGCTTTTGAAGCCCAATCGATCGCTATCGCTTTAGAAAAAGAAATTAAACCACCTCGTCCGTTAACACACGATTTATTTAAAAATTTCGCCGACCGTTTTGACATCGTCGTAAAACAGGTGATCATACACAAGCTGGTCGACGGTGTATTCTTTTCGAGCATTATCTGCGAACGAGACCGTATTGAAGAAATTATTGATGCCCGTACTTCCGATGCCATCGCCCTGGCGCTTCGCTTTAACGCTCCTATTTTCACGTATAAAAACATCCTCGACAAAGCCGGCATTTATTTAAAAGTCAGCCCGATTGATGAAAACAGCAAAAAAGATGAAGGTGACGATCCTCTGAGTAGTCCGGAGACATTTGGTCTTACCGATGATGAAACCGTAACAGGAGAAACCTATTCCCAATACAGCCTAGCCGAATTATACGATTTACTGGAAAGTGCCGTTCAGAATGAAGATTATGAAAAGGCCGCCAAAATACGCGACGAAATTTCCAAAAAAGAATCCTAATCCCAGTCAACAGCCCTACCCCATCATGAGACAATATTTAGACTTAGTACAGCACGTTTTAGACAACGGAAGTCAGAAAGGTGACCGAACCGGAACCGGAACCAAAAGCGTTTTCGGATATCAGATGCGTTTTGACCTAAGTGAAGGCTTCCCTTTGGTTACCACAAAGAAAGTACACCTAAAATCTATTGTTCACGAATTACTTTGGTTTTTAAAAGGCGACACTAATATTACCTATTTAAAAGAACACGGCGTTAAAATCTGGGATGAATGGGCCGATGAAAATGGCGCCTTAGGGCCAATTTACGGTTATCAATGGCGCAACTGGAACGGCGAAGAGATTGATCAAATAACCGAGTTAATCGATACCTTAAAAAACAATCCGAATAGCCGACGTATGTTGGTTTCCGCCTGGAATCCGAGTGTACTTCCCGACACTTCCAAATCGTTTGCCGACAATGTAGCCAATGGAAAAGCCGCACTTCCGCCTTGTCATGCTTTTTTCCAGTTTTATGTATCCGATGGCAAATTATCCTGTCAGCTATACCAACGTAGTGCCGACGTATTCTTAGGCGTACCGTTTAACATCGCTTCTTATGCCTTATTTACCATGATGATTGCACAGGTATGCGATTTAGCACCGGGTGATTTCATTCACACCTTCGGAGACGTACACATCTACAACAATCATATCGAACAAGTCGAATTACAATTGACCCGCGAACCGCATGCCTTACCAAAAATGATTCTGAATCCGGAGGTCAAAAATATTTTTGATTTTACGTTTGAGGACTTTACTTTAACCGATTACGATCCGCATCCGGCTATTAAAGGCGCTGTTTCTATTTAATTTTTAAAAGAAATTACTTATCTTTATTTCCATAAAACGATTCTATATGGAAATAAACCAACACGAGCTGTATGAATATGCCCGACAACGCTTAAAACAAAAAAAGCGTCTCTATTTTCATTTTGTCCTGTTTTTCCTGGGAAGCATATTCTGTATCGTAGCCAATAAGCTATTGAATGTCAAACCCGAAATAGATTGGTACCTATGGGTGATTACTATATGGTTTTTTATTTTTGTACTGCATTTTATCCGCGTGTTTATTACCGATAGTTTTATGAATAAAAAATGGGAACGGGCTCAGATTGACAAACTCATGTTACAACAGGAGCGCAAAATAGAGCAACTTCAAAAAGACATCGACAAAAAAAACAATACGCCACAATAACAACATGATTACGATTATCGCTGCTGCGGCAGAAAACAATGCATTGGGTAAAGACAACCGGATGATCTGGCATTTACCGGATGATTTTAAACGCTTCCGGGCATTAACAACCGGACATTATATTATTATGGGTCGGAAGACATTCGAAAGTCTACCGAAACTATTGCCCAACCGTACCCATGTGATCATCACCCGCCAACAGGATTATCCGGTTCCGGAAGGTTGCATCCGTGTTAACTCTCTTGAAGAGGCGATTAAAGCCTGTCCGCAAGACGAAACTATTTTTATTATCGGTGGCGGAGAAATCTACAAACAATCTATGGCTATCGCCGATACTATTGAATTAACCCGCGTACAAACCGCACCCGAAGCCGATACTTTTTTTCCGGAAATCAATCCCAACGAATGGCAACTGGTTTCGGAAGAATTCCATCCAAAAGACGAAAAACACGCTTTTGATTTTCGTTTTTTGAGGTATAAGAGATTACCAACTATTTAAGTTTTTAAATGCTTTAAAAACAATAAAATCCAACCATAACTACAAAAACAACAACAACCTAAAGTTTTAAATAAACTTCACATATAAATAACCTAAACCTTACAAAAAAACTGTTAACAGTTTCATAAAAAATTATCTTTGTGCTGATTTTAATCGTAAAACAAATCAACTCCAAGGATATA
This sequence comes from Bacteroidota bacterium, assembly GCA_023446155.1. GTDB lineage: Bacteria > Bacteroidota > Bacteroidia > Flavobacteriales > Flavobacteriaceae > Flavobacterium. Next base: position 63,373 of record JAEXIT010000018.1, on the reverse strand, counting down.
ATGAAACAGTTACTCATTTACACATTACTTCTCTTTACTATTGTAACAAACGGACAACGAACAGATCTTATACCGCCTTCGACCGATGCGGCTAATATGGGCATATACGGTGATGTTCCGATTGATTTATCAAAAGGAACAATTGACATAAACATCCCTTTATACAAGATTAATGTAAATGGAGAAGAATTTCCCTTCTCAATGAGTTATAACGGATCTGGAATTAAAGTTGATCAAATGGCGTCATCCGTTGGTTTGGGATGGAATTTTAACGGAGAAGGCCTTGTTACGAGAGTAGTTAGAGGCCTACCGGATGACATAAAAAACAGTTCACCAGTTGATCTGCTTTTAAATCCTACCGACCCACACACATATGCTTATAACAGACAATATACTACCTATGATAATTGCGGGTATTTTTTTTCAAAAGACGAAGTAAATAATGTAAAAAACTTAGCGCCAGGTGTTAGTCCAAATGCAACTCAAATAGAAATTCTAAAAAAGATTTCTTTGACAGCTTTAGATTCAGAACCGGATGAATTTTATTTTAATTTCTTTGGGGTTAGCGGAAAATTCATTTTTGATCAAGACAAAAATATAATCTTACTTTCAAAAGACCCCATAACAATTATCCCGACCATAACGACATCTGGAATACAAAGTTTTAAAATCATTTTACCAAACGGTATAATATACCATTTTGAAACCAAAGAATCAACCGATTTATATCGAATGAGTTATTATAATGGTTATTATAACAAGCAAAGTGCTAGTTCAGCACCTTACAAATATTCGAATCGTTTTTGGTACTATTTTAATCCTACATCAATAGTAGAGGGAGCTCAACGTTATCCCAATTTCAATCTGAATGATCCTACCAGTATATTTGAAAATTATGATTCCCGTCAAAAAGGCCCAACCTACACTTCGACCTGGCGTATCAGCAGAGTTGAAATTCCTAATCAATCCGATATAACATTCAACTATGGTGTAAAAAAGAAATTATTAGATTTTTCTTATACTAAATCTGTTGAACAATCTTTATTCAGGGCTGAATCTATTGTTGACGGCCCTAATAGCAGTACTCCAACCTATCCAAATAAAGCTCAAACATCATGTGAAACATACTCAATTCTTGCCACAATTACTGAACGACAATTCCTCACCAATGTACAATGGGAAACCGGAAAAATGCAATTGGGATGGGAAAACCGGGAAGACACTCCATGGGTATACGTTCCTGTTCCGGAGCGAAGACGTCCCGAAGGTATAGTTGTAGCTCCGGAAATGACCTTTAGTTCCGAACGTGGTGCCTACTTAACAGGAATCCGAGTTGATGACATGAAGACGGGAGTTGAAACCTTTAGTTTTAACTATTCTTATTTTACAACTGCATCTTGCAATACCACAAATCATTATTGGGCAACGAAATGTAAAAGATTAAAACTAAATAGTATTACTCAAAAAGATGGTTCAAAATATACTTTTGAATATGAAAATCAATTTCCATTACCATCTATAGGTTCTCTTTCAAAAGACTTTTTCGGCTATTATAACGGAGCAACTAACACTGATGAAATACCTTCACTATACTATTATCCTAACTTAGTCAATAACCTGGAAAACTCCGAATATTTCACACCACTAAGCCCTTATCCTCCAACCAGCGGACAAACCGGAACAGTATTGTATGTCCAAAAAGCTGAAAACAATTTTCCTAATCTAAATTATGCAAAATCAGGCATTCTTAAAAAAATAATATATCCAACAAAAGGGTATACAGAATTTGAATACGAGCTCAATACTTTCCTACACAATGGAAAAGAAGAACTTGGACCCGGATTACGTATAAAAAGCACAAAAACATCCGATTTAGTTTCTCCAGTTATTGAGAAAATATATTCTTATAAGAATAGCGATGGGCTTACTTCCGGAAATCTGCATATACTACCCGTTTTCAACAGGTATAGATATACAGGTGAAAACACTACTCTTGACTATTTGAAAATCAGGAATACGTTCTATAGTTATAATAATATTATAAGTAATAGTAATTCTGTAGATTATAAAACCGTTACTATTACAACAGTTAACAATGGAAAAGAGGAATACTCTTTTAACGTACCTCTAACCATAGGAAAGAAAAAAGACTATCCAATGGCCATTTCAAACGGCTATTTATATGAAATCAAAAAAGCTTTCCCTGTCCGTTTTCTTGAGTGTATCGGCTTAAAAGATGGTAATGGTATAATTTCTAACTGTACCTCAGCATATGTGCTCCCAGAAATTTCAGAAGATTATTTTCCATTTACTATTGCTCCGAATTACTCATGGAACACCGGACAACTATTAGAAAAAAACATCTATGATAATACCGGTAAAAAAGTCAAAAAAATAACGAACTCATATACACTCGATTTTTCCGGCAGGTATTCATTCTTAAAAGCAGCAATAGGGTACGTTCACATTCGCGATTTAAATGTACCAGCAACTTCAAGCACACCGGTAGCAAATGTACAATCCAGTAACGTAGATACTGAGCAAGTTAGTGGTTTCTTGAGTAACGCTTATTTTGCAGAAGGCAAATATGATTATTATATAGCATCTTCTTATTACATATCGGCAAAACAGATGTTAACCAAAACAGAAGAAACCGATTATTACGACACCAATGCTGTTCTCACAACTAAAGAATTCAGTTATGGCTCAGATCTACAACTAAAGAAAACAACCTCAACAAATAGCAATAACGGAGAAAAAAACATAGTTTCTTTTAAACACATTCGTGACTTTTCAAATTCAAATGCATTTGGAACAACAGCTATTGGAAAACCTGTCGAGATTATAACCGAAAAAATATTTCCGGGCAACACATCCGAAAGCTTAATTACCAAAGCCGACCTGTTTTTATACAAAAATAATTTGTTGGACAAACATTATGTGTTAAACACCAACAAAACCTTAGTCCGAGATGCTAACAATCCTGACATAGTTGATGCCTTACACTATAAAAAACTCTCTGTAAACACTAACGGGGTTGTCAATTTTGATCCATCATACGAATTACAAACAAATTATACTCAATATAATGTTTTAGGAAAACCTGTAGAAGTAAAATCCAGATACGGAGAAAAAACAACCGTATATATTTGGGGATATTCAGACAAACTATTGATAGCAAAAATAGACAACACCAGTTACAATGAAGTTGCAGCATTAATCGACATGAATAATTTAAAGCTTTTAAAAGGGACTCAACTTATCCAACAACTTGACATATTACGAAGTTCATTAACCAACTCTAATGTAACTACTTACAATTACTATGATGATTCCTATCAAAACATTAACGACAAATCACTGTGGAAACTTGCTAGTATAACTGATAGCAGAGCACATACTACCAATTATAAATATGACGAAAATGGTGATCTGAAATTCATAGTGGATCATTTAGGAAATGTGATCGAAGAATACAAATACAACTACAAGAAAAATTAATCATGAGAACCAAAATATACACTACACTCATAATAGCTATTGTATTATTATCAAACATTAGTCTAAGTGCAAAGACGATCTCCTCCTCGTACAATGATTTATGCACACTAACGTATAATAAAACATGGACGGGATCGGAAATGAATGCTTTTGTAGACAACACAGCCGGTGGCGGACTTGCCAGCGGACAATTCAGCATAGCAATAGCAAATGGAACTCTTTCTTTTCAATCCAGTTTTTTTGTAGTACAAAACATGAAACTAGGTTATATTCTACCTGTAGAGGCAGGATTTCCTATAACCGATATCACTATAGGCGACTATAATGGTTTTACTTTTTCCATTAAAAACAATTACTTACACATTGCATATGGCAACAACACAACATCTATCTACAGGGAGGAACCGCTTTACCTCAACACAACTTTAAACACAACTATTTGTAATAACATTAACGTTGATTCCTGTATACTATCCTATGAAAAAACATGGACAAATTCTGACTTACTAGTATTGATTAATCAATCGTTAGGAGGACATGCTGCCGGGAGATTAAAACTTACAATCTCTAACGGACACATAATGCTAGACTCCGATTTCTTTTTAGTTCAAAATGCAAAATTAGGTAGTGTCATAGCATTGAATTTACCTGTAATGGTTCCTAATACAATTATTGGAAAATTAAACGGTATTACATTTTCAATTCAAAATAACTACCTCCATATTGCATATGGTACCAATACTTCTCAGATCTATTTTGAAGAACCTTTATATTTTACGGGGACATTCGATATTGTATTCTGTAACAACAGTAATACTTATTTATCTGCCGGTGAAAATTATATTCACAAAACAAACTATAAAAAACCATTTACAGAGGAACAAATTAAAAATCACATTCCTCTGTGGAATGAAAAAATTGAAAACATTCAATATATCAATGGACTTGGAAAATTAAAACAAACCAACTCAATAAGACAAGGGAATCAAAATCAAGACATCGTAAAACATATAGAATATGACCAATATGGTAGACAACGTAAAGAATACCTTCCTTTTTCTCTACCAAGCAATGTATATGGTTCTTATAATTCTAATTCAGAAAATGATGCGAAAACCTATCATTACAACAAGTATAAATCTCAGGAAAACTGGTCGAGCGTAGCTACTTCGAACCCTTATTCAGAAAAAGAATGGGAATTATCACCATTAAACCGACAAACGAAACAAGCTGCTCCGGGCAATAATTGGAAGCTCTCTTCAACAAATGAACATGTTATTATATATGATTACAAAACCAATATAACAAATGAAGTTGTCGATTTTTATGTTGCATTTTCAAATAACAATCGAAAAGAACCTATTTTCCAAAAAAGAGGTTACTATGCCCCTAATCAGCTATACAAAATCATCACCAAAAACGAAAACTGGAAATCTACTCAGACCAATCCGACTGATAATACATCTGTTGAATTTAGGGACAAACAAGACCGTCTAATTTTAAAAAGAGATCACGATAAAGGAAGATGGCACGACACTTACTACGTTTATGATGATTTCGGAAATCTGACCTATGTATTACCGCCACAGTTAAACACCTATCCGAACGAGCAACAAATTTGGAAGGATGAATCTTTTGCAGGAGAAAGCATCAGTACATTCTACGTCCCTATAGTCAATTTCGATTACTATAACGAGTATTATGTCAGCATTAACAATAATTTCTTAAGCGTATATTTTGATGATTTCGGACAAGGTCCACAAGGTGTTGCTTTAAATACAACTACACCCGTTTTTGATTTAGGATTTACTCTAAATACAAACCTTCCGGACATGGTATTAGGACCGGTGACGATAAAAAAACAAAACGGAACGGTTTCGGATACGCACTATACAGCAAGACTTCAGGGAGGAAAAATTTATCTATCCGGAGATGGCACGCCAGCCTATGCCGTTACATTGGATGTCGGTTTAAGCCTTAACGACTATACCGGAAACCTGGGAATCGTAATCGACAACAACACCCTTAACGATTACGCCTATCAGTATAAATATGACGAAAGAAACCGCCTGATCGAAAAGAAGTTACCCGGAAAAGACTGGGAATATATTGTTTACGACAAACTGGATAGAGTTATGCTAACACAAGATGCTAATTTAAAAAGCAACAACAAGTGGCTTTTCACCAAATACGATCCTTTTGATCGTGCGGTTTATACTGGAATCTGGACCAATCCAACGTCAGGACAAACCCGTGAACAGGTTCAAACGACAGTAAACAATCAAACTAATGTAGTATGGAGTGAAAATAAATTAGCTTCTCAACAAATAGTGGGCACACCGGCTACAACGATATATTACACCAATAATGCTTTTCCTAAAACCAACTTTGAAATCTTAACCGTTAATTATTTTGACAATTACGTTTTCGATTTTGGCTCCACTCCTTTTATTAGTGGTTTGGCTACCAATGTTAAATCCTTGGCAACCGGTTCTAAAACAAAAGTTTTAGGTTACAATACATGGATCAAAACAACCACTTATTATGATGAGAAAGCAAGGGTAATTTATACGGCATCCGAAAATGAAAATCTGGCTACCAAAGAATATGTTCGCTACACGCTTGATTTTATCGGAAAAGTTACTAAAACCGAAACCACACATCAAAAAGGGAACAATACTCCGATTACAATTGTAGACAATTTCACTTATGATCATGCCGGCAGATTGTTAACCCAAAAACAGAAGATCAATGCACTTCCGGAACAATTGATTGCTAAAAACACTTATGATGAATTAGGTCAGTTAATCCGTAAAGATGTTGGAAATACCGAAGTTAATCCGTTACAAAAAGTGGATTATGATTACAACATCAGAGGATGGTTAAAAAGTATCAACAATACGAGTCGCCTACAAAACAACCTGTTTGCCTTCGATATTAAATACGACGATGTAGAAAAACCATTGGGTTATTCTAATGTAGAACCGTTATACAATGGTAACATCAGTGCAACAAATTGGAAAACCGACAACGGAACCACAGCGCACAGAGGATATTATTATGCGTATGACAATCTGAATCGTTTTAAAACCGGAAATTATTTTGAAAATGATCAGATAACCAGTAAGTATAACGAATCCATTAACGCTTACGATAGAAACGGAAATATACTAACCTTATACCGACAAGGACAAGATAGTACAAATCCTTTAAATATTGGGTATCTGGATAATCTTACCTATACGTATAAAGGAAATCGATTAATGGCCGTTAAAGACAATTACGGCGCAACCGGTAATGCAGCCGAAGGTTTTAAAGATGGTAACACCGTTGGGGATGATTATACATATGATGCCAATGGTAATATGTTAGTCGATAAAAACAAAGGAATCACAACCAATATCATCTACAATCATTTAAACTTACCAACTGAAATTGAATTTTCAAACGGAGGAAAAATTGGGTATGTATATGATGCCAAAGGAACTAAGATTTCAAAAACTGTACTCCAACCGGGGTTAAGTAATGGTCCTACAACAGAATATTCTGGTAGCTTTATCTATCAGAAACAGTCTTCGGGATCAGCATCTGTTTTACAATTCTTCTCTCATCCGGAAGGATATGTAGCCAATAATAATGGTACCTATTCGTATGTTTTCCAGTACAAAGATCACTTAGGAAATATCCGACTTTCGTATGCCGACACTAATGGAGATGGTGTAGTCACCGGAGGAAGTACAGAAATTTTCTACGACGGTTTCGAATCGGCAAACGGATGGGGTAACCTAAATGCCGAATACGGTTCACCGATCACCGGGTATGATACTAACAAAAAACACTCCGGGAATTATTCCGGAAAAATTGAAAAATTCACAGCCGGAGAACAGGTAACACAACGGAACAGTTGGATTCCGATAAGCAATTCGCAACCTACCGAGTATATCTTCTCAGCATGGGTATACAGTGATGGTCCGAGTGCCGATATATTCCTGTTTATGAATAAAGCAGGAGAAACGGCTTATTACACGGACATGGATTATATCCGTACCGCTACAACAGGCAGATGGATTTATGTAGAAAAAAAGGTGACCGTTCTGCAAAATATTGTTAACTTAAACATCAGAATTGACAATAACGGAGGTGTTCCGGGAGCCGGAACCGTTTGGTTTGACGATATTAGTATTCGTCGTGTCAATCCGGCCGGATCAGTTGAGATTGTAGAAGAAAACAATTATTATCCGTTCGGAATGCGACACAAAGGCTATAATGATGTTTTAAATCTGAATAAGGCCAATGCTATCGCTCAGAATTATAAATATAACGGAAAAGAATTGCAAGATGAGCTAGGATTGAATATGTATGATTATGGAGCGCGTAATTACGATGCCGCAATTGGTCGTTGGATGAATATTGACCCGTTGGCGGAAAATTCCAGAAGATGGACACCATATAACTATGCGTATAATAATCCGATGTATTTTATTGACCCTGATGGTAGAGAAGCGTTATCTCCTATCTTTGATAACAAAACAGGAGCTTACTTGGGCAATGATAGCTACGGTTTTATGAGAGGGGACATATTATTTATGGATAGAGACAGATATGCTGAATTAAGTAACCAGTCAAAAGATGGCATTATAAATCATAATATTGCAGTAAAAAATAGTAGATCAATTGCCGATTTACCAGATACGAGAGGAAGTTTAGTGTTGTTTCATAATGCTGTAGATTTTATTGCAAAAACAACCTATTTGGCCTACTATGGCGAAAACCCTACCAAAGGCTTATTAAACGGCTCTATTTCTGTCTCATCAGACAAACTAAGATTCGGAACAAATAATGCTCCTAATATAGGTACCGATTATGGTCAAAATGTAAATTGGGTCGATGAAGATGCTATTATATTCAACTTTGATCAGAGAAAAGACCTAAATACAGCGGGAAATATTGGTAGTCTATTTGAGCATGAATATCATTTTCATGGAAAAATGAATTTAAGACAAAAAATGGGTAAGACAGATGTGCATCAAAAAATCTACCCATTACAGGCAAATACCCCTTTATTTAAAAGGTATGCCACCGGTGAATATCGAAAACAGATAGAAGAAAGTGCCAGAATATATCAAACTAGATAATATGAAAGTTTTGTATCTATCCATAATACTATGTTTCTTTTTTTCATGTAGACAACAGAAAAAAGAAAACGATGTAACTATAGAATTAAAAGAAGTATCTCTTTTTTTAACTGACTACACAGGTGAAGGTGACCTTCCACCAATACTATATTTAACTTTTAATTTTGAAAACAATTCGGATAGTTTAAGATTTTTCTCATCCAAACCCAATAAACTCACAAAAAGCAGGAAATCAATTTTACTGTTATTGGACACAATCCAAAATAAAACAACACCAGTTTATGTCGGAGATTTACCAATAATAAATCCACATCAAACGACAAAACTTATCGGAGAAATAAAACTAAGAGACAACAAAGATTTTTTTCATTTGTCCGATACTTTTTTTTCTAAAAAAGACTTTGACAATGATTACACATTTCTTTCGGACTTAGTTGAAAAGACAATAAAAAACTCCATTATCATTTACAACCAAGATGATGCAGATAGTAGTCTTTTCAAATTTTACAACCATGAAGTTACCTCCATAGGAAATGATAAAATTTTAAAGGTTCGAATTCCTTCAACTTTAAAAATCGCCAAATATGATCAACTAAAAAATAGAGGTAAATTAGAAACTATAGACATAAAATAAAAAAACCCGATTGCGCGGATTTGTAATCCGTGCTAGAAAAGCAGAAGCAAGCTACAACTGTAAAAAGTTGTAGTTTTGTTTTTATGGCAAATCCTAGATACAAAAAATCCGCTACGGTAAACTTCAAGACCTATCAGGTGTTTCAGTAAGACACAAAAAAACATCCTGATATTTCGATCAGGATGTTTTATAAATAAACTATCTGTATCAAAAGTTATTCGGTTTTATTCAAGTGAAAGTACCTGATAACATAAAATAAAGATTGCCACCGTTAGCAATAATCCGGAGATAAAAATAATAACATTGGCAAACCGCTGAGAATACATCTCAAAAAAGCCTTTAATACCAAATACCACAAAAGTACTAAAGACAAAAAAAACTAAAATTTCCAAAAACAAATTTAACCCAAAGAACGTTTGCGGTACCCCATATTCAGCGGGATTAAAGTTAAACCCACTGTTGATACTTTCCACTAGAATCAATGTGACGACCAGTACCAATAGCATCCATTTCAGTTCCGAAAAAAATAATTTTGATAGCATAGTTCATTCCTTTTATACACTGTAAATTTCCCAATAATATCAACGCCAGACAATCGCCAAATCTTTGTATTTTTCACCTCACTAAATTTGGTGAGCCGCGTCTAACCAAATATTGCCAATAACAAAACGATTCTTTTCAAATACGGCACTTTTCTATTATCTTTGCTCCAAATTTCTTATAGAATGTCAAAAAATATCACGCCTTATAAAGATTCCGAACTCGGAAAAAAAGAACAAGTAACCCAAATGTTTGATACGATTTCCGGGAAGTACGACAATTTAAATCGTGTGATTTCTTTTGGTATCGATATTAAATGGCGTAATAAGGTTTTAAAAATTGTTTCCGACAAACAACCGCAAACCGTTTTGGATATTGCCACCGGAACCGGTGATCTGGCTATTTTAATGACCAAAACCAGCGCGACTAAGATCATCGGATTGGACATTTCGTCCGGAATGCTTGAAGTTGGAAAACAAAAAATTGAACACCTCAACCTTAGCAACAAAATCGAAATGGTTTTGGGCGATTCTGAAAACATTCCCTATGCCGATAATTACTTTGACGCCATCACCGTTGCGTTTGGTGTACGAAATTTTGAAACATTAGAAAAAGGATTATCCGAAATTTTACGCGTCTTAAAACCGAACGGTGTTTTTGTGATTCTGGAAACTTCGGTACCCACCCGTTTTCCTTTTAAGCAGGGCTATTACTTTTACACCAAAAATATTTTACCTTTAATCGGAAAGCTGTTTTCCAAAGACAAAGTGGCCTATTCCTACCTATCCGAATCGGCTTCTGTTTTCCCTCATGGTGAAGCGTTAAACAATATTTTGCGAAAAGTTGGGTTTATAGATGTGAAACATGCTCCTCAGACATTTGGAGCGGCAACGATATATTCAGCGTCAAAAAAATAATATGAGAAAATTCATCCTTATTTCTTTATTACTTCTGTCACTAAACAGCTTTTCACAGTCGATGTTTAGCAAAAATCCGGTTATCAACCTGGAAAACTTTGACAAACAGCGCGTACACTGGGGCTATTTTTTAGGATTCAGCAGCTACGATTTTAAGTTTGATTATATCAAGCCTGGTGTCGACATTGAAGTAAAAGGAACCACCGGATTCAACGTAGGTCTGGTTGGAAATTTAAGGATAATGGAACATTTGGACCTTCGCTTCGAACCCGGATTGTATTATACACAACGGGATCTTACGTTCCATGACCCGAGTCTAACCCGACCGGTAGAACAATTACGCGAAGTAAAATCGACCTATATCCATTTCCCGTTATTGCTAAAATTCTCGTCGCAACGCTTTGGAAACGTACGACCGTATGTCGTTGGCGGATTCTCCAAATCCCTGAATCTGGGCAGTAACCATGATGCTACCGACGATAACTACGCCTATCGCTTTCGTATGACGCGTTGGTCGACCAATTATGAATTGGGATTGGGTGTTGATTTCTATTTGGAATACTTTAAATTCTCACCATCCATCCGCGGTGTATTTGGCATCAACGACGAATTAATCCGCGACAACAACCCGAACAGTCCATGGACCGGAAATGTGGAATCGATGAAAACCCGTGGGATTTTTATCAACTTTACCTTCCACTAAAAAAACCTCTTTTAAATTCGCTCAGAATTATAGCGGTAGCCGTAGCCACATTCAGACTTTCGGTTAGCTGTAAATTTCCAAATCGCGGTATTGAAATCCGCTCTGTCGTCCGTTTTTCAATGGATGCCGAAATACCATTGGCCTCATTTCCCATGACAATGATTCCGTTTTCCGGAAGTTTTTGATCATAAATATTGGCACCGTCCATAAAAGTCCCGAAAACCGGCAATTCCGCTTTATCAAGAAACGCCTCCAGATCGGTATATACCACATTCACCCGCGTAATCGACCCCATTGTTGCCTGGACCACTTTCGGATTATAGATATCAACCGTTTCGTTCGAACATACCACATGTGAAATCCCAAACCAGTCACTCAGACGCAGGATCGTTCCGAGATTCCCCGGATCGCGGATATCGTCAAGAGCCAGAATCAATCCGCTTTCGACTATCGGTTTTTCCTCCGGGATGCGAAACAATGCCAAACAGGTATTTGGTGTGGTTAACGCACTGATTTTTTTAAGTTCCGCTTCCGAAATCAGTGTCACTTTATTTTGCGGAAGTCCATCAAAAATCGCCTCAACCGAAAACAAATGATAAAGTTCAAAATTGGAATTCAGTAATTCTTGAATTACCTTTATACCTTCAGCAAAAAATAATTCATGCTGTTTTCTATATTTTTTTTGCTGTAAACTCGTTATTAGTTTGATTTGGTTTTTACTAACCATAAAAAAATGTATTTTTGACTTACTATTGTAATCGATTTGAAAAATAATTTATCAAAAATAGCACTATTTATCCTATTAGGTGCAATTTTATATTCCTGTTCTCTTGTTAAAAGAGTACCCGAAGGGCAGCATCTTTTAATTGAGAACACGGTAATGGTGGACGGTAAGAAGGAAAAAAGCGAGACCATTTTAAATCAGCTTTATCAAAAACCGAACAGTTCCATACTAGGATATCGCTTGCGATTACAAATGTACAATCTCGCCCGGAAAAGTCCGGAAGCCGATTATCAGTTATGGTTGGAACGAAAACCAGGTCGTCATAAATTTCTGGCCGATTTATTATCCGAAAAACAAGTACAACGTTTAGGCCAGTCCTTTTTTGTATCCGGCGCGAGCACCTTCCTAAAAAAAACAGGGGAAGCTCCGGTAATCATTGATGAAACCAAAGTGCAGAAATCGAGAAACCGCATGTTGTCGTACTATTTCAACGCCGGTTATTTCAACAATAAAATCACCTATAAAATCGACACCTTACCGGACAAGCGCGGTAAAGTGAATTATGACATCAAACTGGGCACGCCTTATATTGTCGACAGTATTACCACTTCGATTAAAACAGCGGCTTTGGATTCCTTGTTCGAGCACAACCGAAATCAATCGCTAATCGTTAAAGGCAAACAATACAATTCGCAGTATTTTAGCGATGAACGGAAACGGATCGCAACGCATTTCCGAAACAATGGAGCCTACTATTTTCAGGAAACCAATATCGAATACGATATCGATACGGTAGCAACCAATCATAAAGCCCATGTCGACATCCTGATTGACGACAGAACCGTTAAAAAAGGTGATTCCCTGGTAAAAGTCCCGTTTAAACTATATACCATTAGCCAGGTTAATATTTTTACCGGAAACACCAACACCAAAAACAAGCAAAAAGTAGCCGATAGTACCAGCTATAACAATTTCAACATATACAGTTCCGACAAACTGAATTACCGTCCAAAAGCGATAACCGATGCAATCTTTATCACCAAAGGCAGTAAATTCAGTGATTTTAGACGACAGTTAACCTCGCGTTCCTTAAGCAACTTGCGCGTATTTAACTATCCGAATATCGAATATGAAGAAGACAAAAACGACACAACCGGAACATCCTTGATTGCGAATATCATTTTATCGCCACGTAAAAAATTCAACTTTAATGCGACGGCCGATTTTATGCATTCCAACATTCAGGATTTTGGTATTCTGGGAAGTGCAGCACTTTCGATTCGTAATATTTTTAGAGGTGCCGAGATTCTCGAAATCGCCTTACGAGGCAATATCGGTTCGTCTCAGGATTTGGCCAATCCGAATAATGTGTTTTTTAATATTTCGGAATACGGAGCCGATGTAAAACTGTCGTTTCCACGAATCTTTTTCCCCTTAAATACCGATAAGATTATTCCGAAAAACACCCTTCCAACCACACAGATGAGCCTTGGTCTCTCGCGCCAGCAAAACATCGGTTTGGACAAAGAGAGTTTTACCGGGATCCTCAATTACAACTGGAATCCCAAACGAAACACTAATATCCGTTTGGATCTGGTGAACTTACAATACGTGCGTAATGTAAATCCGGGTAATTATTTTAGCGTGTACCATTCGTCTTACGATCGTCTGAATGGCTTGGCACAGGTTTACAATACCGATCCCTCCAATCTCGACGAAGAAGGCAACCTGTCTATTCCGCAAGGAACAACCGGATTTATCAATCAGGTATTGGGCGGCGAAACCAGTCTTTCCTCAAACGACAATGATTATTTTGCCATTCGGAGTATCGAAGAAAGACGATTGCGTCTAACCGAGAACAACCTTATCCTCGCAACCAACGTCACGTATACCAAATCGAGTCGTACCAATCTTAACGACAACGATTTTTACACTTTTAAAACCAAACTGGAATCTGCCGGAAACGTCCTGAGTTTGATTTCGAAACTCGAAAATCAGGAAACCGACATCTATGGTCGTAAAAAGTTTTTTAACGTCGAATATTCCCAATATATCAAAGGAGAAATCGATTTTATTAAAAACTGGGATTTAGGCGGCAAGCAGGTTATTGCGGCGCGCGCTTTTACCGGACTCGCGATTCCATACGGAAACTCCAATTCGATTCCGTTTTCGCGAAGTTACTTTGGCGGTGGATCGAACGACAACCGGGCATGGCAATCCTACAGTTTGGGTCCGGGACGAAGTGGTGGTTTAAACGACTTTAACGAGGCCAACTTTAAAATTGCGCTAAGTGCCGAATATCGTTTTAATATTTTCAACAAACTAAACGGTGCTTTTTTTGCCGATGCCGGAAACATCTGGAACGTATTTGACAACGTAACCGATGAAGAAAGCGTTTTCGAAGGCTTCAAATCGTTACAGGATCTCGCATTAGGTACCGGAATTGGTTTCCGATACGATTTAAACTTCTTTGTAATCCGTCTGGACGTTGGTTTTAAAACCTACAATCCGGCCAAAGAAATGAAAGAAAGATGGTTCCGCGATATTGTACCGAATCGTGCCGTCTTAAATATTGGAATTAATTATCCTTTCTAATTTTAGAAATTATTATTTTTGTCAAAATAAATTAAAAACAACAACACAATGGCTCATACAATAAAACCAGGTGTAGCAACCGGCGATCAAGTACAGGAAATCTTCAGATATGCAAAAGAAAAAGGCTTTGCCTTACCCGCAGTAAATGTAACGGGTTCAAGCACGATCAACGGTGTTCTGGAAACAGCAGCCAAATTAAATGCTCCTGTGATCATCCAGTTTTCCAACGGAGGTGCTTCGTTTAATGCCGGAAAAGGACTTTCTAACGACGGTCAGAAATCGGCTATTTTGGGAGCTATTGCCGGAGCAAAACACATCCATACGCTGGCAGAAGCCTATGGTGCTACCGTGATTTTACACACCGACCATTGTGCTAAAAATTTATTACCATGGATTGACGGCCTACTGGATGCCAGTGAGGAACACTTTAAGCAAACCGGAAAACCATTATTCAGTTCGCATATGATCGATCTTTCTGAGGAGCCGATCGAAGAGAATCTGGAGATCTCCAAAAAATACCTGGAGCGTATGAGCAAAATGGGAATGACATTGGAAATCGAATTGGGGATTACCGGAGGTGAAGAAGATGGTGTCGACAATTCGGATGTAGACAGCTCAAAATTATATACACAACCGGAAGAAGTAGCCTATGCCTATGAAGAACTAATGCAAATTAGTCCGCGTTTTACCATTGCTGCTGCTTTTGGAAACGTTCACGGTGTTTACAAACCGGGTAACGTAAAACTAACCCCAAAAATTCTGAGAAACTCACAGGAATATGTTCAGAACAAATTCAGCACCGGACACAACCCGGTTGATTTTGTATTCCACGGCGGATCCGGTTCCACATTGGACGAAATCAGAGAAGCGATTTCATATGGCGTGATCAAAATGAACATCGACACCGACCTTCAGTTTGCTTTTACCGAAGGCGTTCGTGACTATATGACGTCAAAAATTGACTATTTAAGAACACAGATCGGAAATCCGGAAGGAGCCGATGTTCCAAATAAAAAACACTACGACCCTAGAAAATGGGTTCGCGAAGGAGAAATTACGTTTAACACGCGTCTGGAACAGGCGTTTAAAGACCTGAATAACGTTAATACATTATAATTGTATTACATTCAGATTAATTCAAATTTAGAACTATGGCTTGGTTTAAAAGAACAGCAAAAGGAATTCAAACCGCAACAGAAGATAAAAAAGATGTACCGAAAGGACTTTGGTACAAATCACCGACAGGAAAAATCATTGATGCTGAAGAATTAGCAAAAAACCTTTGGGTAAGTCCGGAAGACGGATACCACGTTCGTATTGGCAGTAAAGAATACTTTGAGATTTTATTCGACAACAACGAATTCAAAGAATTGGATGCCAACATGACATCAAAGGATCCGCTTAAATTTGTGGATACTAAAAAGTACAGTGATCGTTTAAAAGACGCTATCGACAAAACCAAATTGAAAGATGCGGTTCGTACAGCGGTAGGAAAATCAAAAGGAAAAGACCTTGTTGTTGCTTCAATGGATTTTGCGTTTATCGGAGGATCAATGGGAGCTGTTGTAGGGGAAAAAATTGCCCGTGCGATCGATTATTCCATCAAGCACAAAGTACCTTTTGTAATGATCTCCAAATCGGGTGGTGCCCGTATGATGGAAGCCGCTTACTCGCTAATGCAGTTGGCTAAAACTTCTGCAAAACTGGCACAATTGGCCGATGCTAAAATCCCATATATCTCTTTATGTACCGATCCGACAACTGGAGGAACTACAGCATCCTATGCGATGTTAGGTGATATTAACATTGCCGAGCCGGGAGCTTTAATCGGTTTTGCCGGACCACGTGTTGTAAAAGACACTACCGGAAAAGACCTTCCGGAAGGATTCCAAACCTCGGAATTCGTTTTAGAACACGGTTTCCTTGACTTTATCACACCTCGTAAAGAGTTAAAAGACAAAATCAACTTATACCTTGATTTGATTTCAAATCAACCGGTACGCTAATAAAAAATCCCGACTTATGGTCGGGATTTTTATTTTATATCTTTTTTACGCCTTGCGAACTTTCTGTTCCCATTTCCAGGCGGCATCCAATGCTTCTTCCAGCGTTAATTCCGCTTTCCAGCCCAAAACCTGATTCGCTCTGTCGGTATTCGCATAGGCTTCAACAATATCGCCTTCACGTCGGCCTACAACTTTATAAGGCAATGGCTTTCCACTTACCTTTTCGAAGGTACGGATCACTTCCAATACTGAGCTTCCTTTTCCGGTTCCTACATTAAATACCTCAACCTTTTTTTCGTTTTTATGATCAATTAGCCGTTGTAATGCCACCACATGTGCTTTAGCCAGATCGACTACATGAATATAATCGCGGATACAGGTTCCATCGACCGTTGGATAATCATCACCATAAACGGACAATTCCTTACGGATACCCATCGCGGTTTGCGTAATAAACGGCACCAGATTTTGTGGCACACCCACCGGAAGCTCCCCAATTTCGGCAGTTTCGTGGGCGCCAATCGGATTAAAATAGCGCAATAGTATCGCATTAATACCGGAAACTTTTGCCACATCGGTAATGATTTCCTCCCCTATTCGTTTGGTATTCCCATAGGGCGACATCGCCGGTTGTACCGAAGCACATTCCGTGATCGGCATTATTTCGGCCTGCCCGTATACCGTACACGAAGAGCTGAAAATAAAATAGGATTCCGTTTTCTTCTGCAATTCCTGCAACAGATAAACCAACGATGCAATATTATTCTCGTAATACAGCAATGGATTTTCTACACTTTCACCTACCGCTTTTGAAGCGGCAAAATGAATAACACCAGCGATATCGTTGTGTTTTTCAAAAAAAGTGGTCACAACTGCTTTATCGCGTAAATCAATTTGTTCAAACACCGGCTTTACACCGGTTATTTTTTCAATACCCGTCAAAACATCCACAGATGAATTGGACAGATTATCTACAATAACGACTTCAAAACCCTGACGGTATAATTCGACTACAGTATGGGATCCAATAAAACCTAAACCTCCGGTAACAACTATTTTCATTTATTTTTGAATATGAACACGAATATACGCGAAAAGGTTTATTTTAAAAATTCCAGAATGCTATCCGTAATAAATTTAATCTGCTCGTCGTCCAATTCGGTATGCATTGGCAATGAAATCACCTCATTCACCAATTGATTCGTTACCGGGAAGTCCGCTTCATTATAACGACTGTCGGCATAGGCTTTCTGACTGTGTAATGGAATCGGATAATAAATTGCACATGGAATCCCTTTATC
The DNA here is from genome assembly GCA_023446155.1 of Bacteroidota bacterium. Taxonomy (GTDB): domain Bacteria; phylum Bacteroidota; class Bacteroidia; order Flavobacteriales; family Flavobacteriaceae; genus Flavobacterium. Next base: position 45,317 of record JAEXIT010000018.1, on the reverse strand, counting down.
GATCAGATGTTGCATTAATGCATTGCGATCGGCATTTAGAATTCGCAAAGTATACTGATGAAACACATGACTACCTTTATCACCTTTTACCACCGGAGTTACAATATTCGCATGTCCGGCAAAAGCCGCATCATATTTTTGAGCTGCCAACTGACGGGCATCGTTATACGCATCCAATCGTGGTAATTTAGCATTTAAAACCGCCGCCTGCATACTATCCAAACGGGAATTTACCCCCACTACATCGTGGTGGTAACGCACATACATACCGTGGTTCACGATTCCGCGCAATTTATACGCCAGTTCATCATCGTTGGTAAAAATCGCCCCTCCATCACCATAACAACCTAAGTTTTTAGACGGAAAAAATGAAGTCGACGCCACATGTCCAATTGTACCAACTTTCTTCTTCGTTCCATCGGCATACTGATAATCGGCACCAATTGCCTGTGCATTATCTTCGATCACAAACAAATTGTGTTCCTTGGCAACCGCCATGATTTCCTCCATATTCGCCGCCTGACCAAACATATGTACCGGAACGATCGCTTTAGTTTTTGGTGTGATCGCCTTTTTAATCGCTTCCACCGAAATATTAAATGTATCCGGATCCACATCTACCAAAACCGGCGTTAGTTGCAACAATGCAATAACCTCAACCGTAGCGGCAAATGTAAAATCGGCCGTAATCACCTCATCACCGGGTTGTAATCCCAATCCCATCATCGCAATTTGCAATGCATCGGTACCATTGGCACACGGTATAACGTGTTTTACATCCAGATACCCTTCCAATTCTTTTTGGAACTGGTGTACTTGCGGACCGTTGATAAATGCTGTCGTATCCAAAACTTCCTGGATTGACTGGTTAACCTGCTCTTTTATTTGCTCGTATTGACCCTTAAGATCAACCATTTGTATTTTTCTCATGTGCTTTCTAAATTGCTATGTGACGATTCGAAATCCCTTTCCTAAAAGGAATTAAAACAAGCAAAAATACTCATTTAATGACGTTACACCAATCAAATTAACGTAAAGAACCGTAATTTAGCGACACAAATTTTCGCCTATGTTTTTTTTATACGATTTACTGGTTCGGATAGCCGGTTTTCTGATTCGTTTTATTGCCATGGTAAGCCCTAAAATCAGGTTGTTTACCGAAGGACGGAAAGGTGTTTTCGCCACACTCGAATCGGCAATACAACCTACTGACAAAACCATCTGGTTCCATGCCGCGTCATTGGGTGAATACGAACAAGGTCTTCCGGTAATGGAACAAATCAAAGCCCATTATCCGTCGCATAAAATTGTTCTGACCTTTTTTTCTCCATCGGGTTATGAAGTTCGAAAAAACAACACCGTAGCCGATGTGACCGTATATTTACCATTGGACACCCGATCGAACGCTGTCCGTTTTATCAAAACCGTTCACCCCAACCTGGTCTTTTTTATCAAATACGAATATTGGCCGAATTATCTGGATGTTTTACAACAACATCAAATTCCGACCTATCTGGTTTCGGGAATTTTCCGCGAAAAACAATCGTTTTTTAAATGGTACGGTTCCTTTTACCGGAATGCCCTCAAAAGCTTCCGTTACTTTTTTGTTCAGAATGAAAAATCAAAACAACTACTACAAAGCATCGGATTCCAGAATGTCAAAGTAAGCGGCGACACCCGATTTGATCGTGTTTCGGCTATTTTGGAACGCGACAATACTTTGGATTTTATCGAAGACTTTAAAGCCGACACCCCCACGATCGTAATTGGCAGTTCCTGGCCAAAAGACGAAACCTTACTTGTGGAGTACATCAACCGATGCACCGATCCCGTTAAATTTATCATAGCACCACATAACATAAAAACCGAACAAATTCAGGAGCTTCAAAAAAGCATTTCCCGAAAAACGGTTTTATTTTCCCAAAAAGATTCCGTTACCGATTTAAGTCCTTACGATGTGTTTATTATCGACACCATTGGCATCCTGACCAAAATCTACAGTTATGCCGACATCGCTTATGTGGGTGGAGGTTTTGGCAAACCGGGTGTTCACAACATCCTCGAACCGGCAACTTTTGGCGTGCCGATCGTTATTGGCCCTAATTTTTCCCATTTTGCCGAAGCTATAGCGCTTGTCAATATGGAAGGCTGCATTTCCATTTCGAATCAGAAAGAACTTAACGAAGCCTTTTCAAACCTGATTCAGAACGAGGACATCCGTTTCGAAAAAGGTCATATTTGCAGCACCTTTGTACAAATGAATCAAAATGCGACCAAGAGCATTGTAAACCATATCAAAAATGAGTACGCAGTTTAAACCTTTGGATCAGCAGCATATTCCCGACATCATTACCATGATGCAGGATTTTTATGCCATCGACAACTACCCGATCGACATCGCAACCACCGAATCCCTTTTCGAAACCTTTCTCAACGATGGGAATCTTGGAAAAGCCTGGCTAATTTATTCGGACGATATATTGGTCGGCTATGTCATTCTCACCTTTATTTTTAGTTTTGAATACAAAGGCCGGTATGCTTTTTTAGACGAATTATACCTTTCTGAAAAAGCCCGCGGTAAAGGAATTGGCAAACAAGCGATCCAATTTATCCAATCGGAAGCTCTTAAATTAAAGTTAAAAGTTCTTTACCTCGAAGTTGAAAACCATAACGAAAAGGCTCAAAAATTGTATCTTGCCCAGAATTTTACCGATCACAATCGTAAAATCATGAAATACAAAGTCGTATAACCTAATAATCAAATAAAAACAATCCAATGAAACTTTTAAGACTACTTGTCCTATTGTTCGTTTTACCGGTTTCCGCGCAACAAGGCGGAATGTGGATTCCTTCGCTTTTAAAAGGAATGAACGAAAAAGAGATGAAAACCTTAGGAATGAAAATATCGGCTACCGATATTTACGATGTCAACAAATCCAGTTTAAAAGATGCCGTACCGCATTTTAATGGTGGTTGTACCTCGGAAGTCATTTCCTCAAAAGGTTTATTATTAACCAACCACCACTGTGGATATGGTGAAATTCAGTCCCACTCAACTGTTGACCATGACTATTTGACCAACGGATTCTGGGCAATGAAACAAGAAGACGAACTACCGAACAAAGATCTGGAAGTAACTTTTATTGTAAAAATTGAAGATGTAACCAATAAAGTACTGGAAGGCGTTGCCGCACTTACAAGTGAAGCCGACAAACAAAAGAAAATCCAGGAAAACATCAACACCTTAAGCCGTACCTTACCAAAGGAATCGTGGCAGGAAAACAAAATCCGTACTTTTTATGACGGAAACCAATATATCTTATTCCTAACGGAAACCTATAGCGATGTTCGTTTGGTTGGTGCACCGCCATCATCGATCGGAAAATTCGGATCGGATACCGACAACTGGGTTTGGCCTCGTCATACCGGAGATTTCTCCTTATTCCGAATCTATGCCGATAAAAACAACCGTCCAGCCGCGTATTCCAAAGACAATGTACCGTACAAACCGAAACATTTCTTCCCGGTTTCTATAAAAGGAGTTAAAGAAAACGATTTCACGATGGTAATGGGATATCCGGGACGTACGCAGGAATACCTTCCGTCGTATGCCGTAGCACAAATCATCAACGATCTGAATCCTGCAAAAATCGAAGTGCGTGATGCGGCTTTAAAAGTTCAGGATGGTTTTATGCGTAAAGACAACGCGATCAAAATCCAGTATGCTTCCAAATATGCCAGCATTGCGAACTATTGGAAAAAATGGATTGGCGAAACCAAAGGGTTGAAAAAATCAGATGCCTTAGCAATCAAACAGAAGTTTGAAAAGGAATTTCAGGACAAAGTAACCAAAGCCGGTAAACAGGCCGAATATGGCAATTTGTTAGCCGACTTTAAAAAGAACTACACTGAAATCGCTCCGTATGCCTTGAGCCGTGATTATTATACGGAAGTGGTTTTACGAAATACCGAATTATTGAGTTTTGGATACCGCTTATTCCAATTGGAACAGGTGTACAACTCTAAAGGCGAACAAGCCTTTAACGATCGTAGAAACAACCTGATCGCCGGTTTCGAAGATTTATACAAAGATTTTAATGCGAATGTAGATGAAAAAGTTTTCGAACAGCTAATCGCCTTATACGCTACCAAATCACCAAAACAGTTTTTACCGGCAACTTTGGTAAATGCCGATACTAAAAAACTGACCGAAGAAGTATACGGCCAGTCAAAATTAACCAGCTATAATGGCTTAAAAGAATTATTGAATGGCGATGCTAAAACGGTAATCGAACGCATCAACAAAGACAAAGGCTTCCAGTTGGTAAAAGCCATGGCCGACAGCTACCTTAAAAATGTAGCGCCGAAATACGATGAGCTTAACCTTAAAAACATCGCGTTACAACGTACCTATATGAAAGCCATTCTGGAATTATTCCCGAATAACCGTATTTTCCCGGATGCAAACAGTACACTACGCGTTACCTATGGAAAAGTAAAAGGTTACAGCCCTAGCGATGCGGTAATCTACGAACCGATGACCTATCTGGATGGGGTGATCGAAAAATATGTACCGGGTGATTACGAATTTGACGTACCTGCAAAGTTAATCTCGTTATATAATACTAAAGATTACGGACAATATGCCGAAAAAGGGCGTATGCCGGTATGTTTTATCGGAACGAACCATACAACGGGTGGTAACTCCGGAAGTCCTGCTTTGGATGCGGAAGGAAACCTAATTGGTTTAAATTTCGACCGTGTTTGGGAAGGAACGATGAGCGATATTCACTACGATCCTGCGATTTGCCGCAACATTATGGTCGATATTCGCTATGTTTTGTTTATAATTGACAAATATGCAGGGGCAAAACACCTGGTTGACGAGATGAAAATCGTTCAAAACAAGAAAAAATAATCCATTTTTTTCGACAATACAAAATATTAAAAAACAGTTAGTTACAATAAAAAAACCAGCAAAACAGGGCATTTTATGAGTACGCTGACTGTTTTTTCAAAAAAAAACATAATCCGGGAGCAAAAAATATTTTAGTAAATATTATTACGTATTAAAAATTTTATATCTTTGCTCCGAATTAATAATTAACCTTTATAATTTAGTAAGATGAAAAAAGTTGTTTTAAGCTTAGCATTAGTAGCTATGATGAGTGTTTCTTTCGTTTCTTGTAAAGAAACTAAAACTGAAGAGCCTGTAACTGAAGAAGTTGCTGCTCCTGCTGAAGAGGCTGTAGAAGCTGCTGCTACTACTGTTGATTCTGCTGCTGCTACTACTGAGGCTGCTGCTGCTCCAGCTACTGAAGCTGCTGCTCCAGCTGCTGACGCTGCTGCTCCAGCTGCTGACGCTGCAAAAAAATAATTAGAACCTTCTAAGAATTTTAAAACCTCGCAATTGCGAGGTTTTTTTATGCCGTTTTGGTAGCTTTTTGAATTATTTCATCCGATTTTTCTATCTTCTTAATATCGGTATCACATCGTCGCGGCCCGCACCCTAAGCGCTTGGGTCCGCAGGAAACCAAAAGGATTCCTGCCGCTATAAAAACAATCCGTTTTTTCATACTCAGTCTATTTGGATATATTGTAAAGCTTTAAGTCGATCGAGGTATTCCCGACTATTCGACAGTCGCGGTATTTTATGTTGTCCACCCAGTTTATCCTGTTCTTTTAACCAGTCGTAAAACAAATTCGTTCGCGCAACATTTAACACTAACGGATTCAAAGTCATATTATTGTATCGTTTTGCCTCATAATCAGAGTTAACCGATTGTAAGGCTTCGTCCAGTTTTTTACGGAAAAGCTCAATATTATCCGGTTTTCTACGGAATTCAATCATCCATTCGTGCGCCCCTTTTTCGCGGCCTTTCATAAAGATTGGCGCCACCGTATAATCGATCACCTCAGAATTGGTCTCCTGACAGGCTTTTGAAATGGCTTTATCGGTATTTTCAACCATCAACTCCTCTCCAAATACATTGATATGATGCTTGGTTCTTCCGGTCACTTTAATACGATACGGATTCAACGAGGTAAAACGCACCGTATCCCCTATCAGATAACGCCATAAACCAGAATTGGTCGTGATCACCACTGCATAGTTTTTATTCAATTCCACTTCCGACAAGCGGATTACTTTTTGTTCCGGCGTCCCAAAAGCATCCATCGGAATAAATTCGTAGAAAATCCCATAGTCCAGCATCAACAATAAATCATTGGAATTATTCAGATCCTGAATCGCAAAAAATCCTTCGGACGCATTATAAATCTCGTAATAGCGGAAATCCTCTTTGGGTAGCAATCGTTTGTATTGTTCGCGATACGGCTCAAAACTGACTCCCCCATGAAAATACACCTCAACATTAGGCCATAACTCCATCAGGTTGTTTTTTCCGGTTTCTTCCAAAACCCGGTTTAACAGTACCAACATCCAGGATGGCACACCGGCAAAACTGGTTACATTTTCCATAACCGTTTCTTGTATGATGGCTTGAATTTTGGACTCCCATTCACTCATCAGCGACACCTTATTACTTGGCGTACTACTAAATTCGGCCCAAAAAGGCATGTTATCAATCAAGATCGCCGACAAATCGCCAAAAAAGGTGTTATTATCTTCATACAACTGCTTACTTCCCCCCAAACGAAGGCTCTTTCCTGTAAATAACTGCGAATTTTCATTATTATTCAGGTACAAACACAGTAAATCCTTACTGGCTTTATAGTGACAATCCTCCAAAGCCTCACCACTCACCGGGATAAACTTACTTTTTGCATTGGTTGTTCCGCTGGACTTCGCAAACCATTTGATCGGCGTATTCCAAAACACATTTTGCTCCCCTTTTCGGGTTCTTTCGATTAACGGTTCGAGTTCTTCATAGGTCGAAACCGGAACACGCTCTGTAAAGGTCTTATAACTTCTGATGGACGAAAATTCATATTTCTGACCAATAATAGTAGGTTCAGCTGTACGCAACAAACTAAACAGCAGCTCTTCCTGTACTTCATTAGGGTATTTCAGAAACAATTCCATTTGATGAATTCGTTTTTTCAGTATCCAGGAAGCAATCGAGTTAATTATTGTCAGGGCCATATTTTATAATATTCCGGTTAAAGAGATTTGTTTTGGCATTATTCAAACCAAAGTTTGTACTTTTACATCATTACCAAAAATAAGAAAAAAACAGCAGGAAACACTCGGCTTCACTGCAAATCCTAATACTTAAACCTGAAATTTACAAAATGCAATACGACGGCGTACTGACCAAGATGCAAACGGAAATCGGGAATCCGATACAATATTACCTTGTTTTTGAAAACAGCTTTTTGAATGTCAACCAATTACTGAACAAAGAGCTGGAGATTGCTTTTCAGGGCTATCAGTGTCTGAACTGCGGTAAAAAAAAGAAGATTTTCAGACAGGGATTTTGTTACGACTGTTTCATGTCGAGTGCTTCGGCCGGCGACTGGATTATGAAACCGGAACTCAGTACGGCACATCTTGACATTGAAGACCGGGATTTGGAGTATGAAAAAAGAGTCCAGCTACAGCCTCATATTGTATATCTAGCCCTATCCAGTGAAGTAAAAGTAGGAGTCACCCGTAAAACTCAGGTTCCCACGCGCTGGATTGATCAGGGCGCGATTGAAGCCGTTCCGATCGTAGAAGTCCCGAATCGTTACCTTGCCGGAATTGCCGAGGTGGCGCTAAAGGATCATTTTTCGGATAAAACCAACTGGCGAAAAATGCTGCAGAATGAAGTTCCTTCGGTTGATATTGTGACCGAGCGCAATAATCTGGAATCGTTATTACCGGATGAAGTAAAACCGTATTTTGCACCGACACCCGAAAAACTGTACCATTTGGACTATCCGGTACTGCAGTATCCAAAAAAAGTCAACAGTTTAAGTCTGGACAAGACCCCTGTTTTTAACGGACGCCTAACCGGGATTAAAGGGCAATACCTGATTTTTGAAGACGGCACCGTTTTTAACATCCGAACCTTTGAAGGCTACGTGGTGAAAATTACACTATAAATTATACCTGACAGGTTTCAAAAACCCTGTCAGGTATAAAAAAAGGCTATCCAAATGGATAGCCTTTTTTTTATTCTTCTTTTTTCTTTTTACCAAACAATCCTTTTATGGCATTGGCAGCGGTATTTTTAATATCGTCTTTCGGTTTGGTTTTGGTTGTATCGGCCGTTGTCCCGGTTCCGGTATTCTTTTTACCGCCACCCAAAAGGCTCTCCAACGCTCCGGTTCCTTGATTGATCAACTTATCTTTTTGTTGTTGAATCAACTGATTTGAGATATTAGCAACCGCCTGATTTAAATCAGTAGAAACCTTAGGGTTTTTAAAACTTCCGGTTAAAATTGCATTTACCGGTATATCCTGTAATTTATTCACATCGGAAGGCGATAATTTCGCCAACAACTTATTCACATCCGATCCCAGATATTTCGCCGGCACATCAAACTTCAGATTGTAATTCATCGATTGATCAAATCCGTGTTGTCCGCCAACCGTCACTTTAATATCCTGGTATTTAATATCGAATGGCTTCACATTTACTTTTCCATTATCGAACGATAAATGTGCTTTTAGGTTATTCAGATTTAGCTTATCCAAGTCGATAAACTTCAGGTTTCCATCCAAAGCATTTAACAAATTCGAATTCTTCGCATTGATCGAGGTCGCCATCAATTGTCCCAACAAATCACCGGAGATCGTTTTCAGATCCGGTGTCATTTCTTTAGCATCCAGATTTCCAGACAACTTGATTGTCGAATTCAGTTTTCCGTTGATCACACCAGCAATCGGGGCAATCGATTTTAACATATCCAATTGTGTAAACGACTTCGCGATATCCACCGCATTTAAACCCAGATTCATATCAAACTTCGGCACCGCACCTTTTGTCGACACCATACCATCCACTCCAATCTGACCGTCGAACATATTTGTTTTTACATTTTCCAGTTTTACCGCCTCGTCTTTAATGATCATTTTACCAGAAACCGCTTTTAACGTCAGATTATCATACACTACGGTATTCGCTTTTGCCGTAATCGTACAATCCAGAAAAGCCGGGATTTTTACCGCTTCCTTAGGTGCGGCTGTTTTCGTTTGCGTAGCTTCCGGTGCCGATGGCGTCATAAAATCCGATACCAGCAACTGATTCGAACTCATATCAAAATTTCCTTTTAGCACTTGTTTTTTAAAGACAAATCCATAGAAATTATCCAATGTCCCGCTTACTTTGATATCCGATTTACCGGTTACCGCATCCAATTGATTCAATCGGATCTGATTGGGATTAAAGGCCACCGTCGCCTGTTTGATCTGTATAGGCTTCGCCAATTCCGGACCGGCATAATTAAACCCGGTCAGACTTATATTTCCGGAATTTTGTATATTCTGGTACTGACTTGTTTCCACCGATTTCATATCGAATTTCGTCACCACATCGGCTTTTAAAATACCGGATAGCGGTTTTTCCAGTTTTACCGGATACGCTTTGGTTACATTCGCAAGGTTGATCACCCCTTTTAATTCGGCATCTACCAACGCGTTTTGTGTAAGATTTTTGATATTGGCTTTTGCATTAAATACATCCTGATCAATACGGAACGACAATTTATCCAGATTGACATAGGTATCGTTCATCAACCCTGTTTCGTTTACAATATAGGTATCGATCACGATATTCTGTACCGATTTTGGCAAATCCGGATATTGGAACGATGCATTATCGGATGCAATTTCAATTTTAAATTTCGGAATTGTTGTATCCGTAAGCGCTCCCTTAACCGTACCATCCACTTTAAAATCGCCGGTTGTTTTTACCGTATTCAGGTTTCCGGCATACGCTTCCGGCACCAATCCCAGGAAGTTTTTAAACGAAGACGTTGGCGTTTTAAATTTCAGATCATATTCCTGTCCTTTTTCCACCATCTGAATAAAACCATCAAACTCCAGCGGCAACTGGTTGATCAATGCTTTATTCTCCTTAAACGTATATTTTTGTTTTTCGAGATCAATTCCTAAAACCGCATCCAGGTTAAGCGATACGTTTTTCATATACTTTACCTTGTCCATATCCAGAGACAATTTGGCCGACGACTTCGTTACTAGGTCTAATTTCTGAGCCGCAAAATTCCCGGTTCCCTCGTGATTCAGACTATCCACTACCATTTTGATTTTGGACTTCTCATCGCTATAGGTAAAACGCAGGTTTTCGATCTCATATTTTTTCAGATTCAACGCAAACGGCTTACTTTCGGATGGTTCGTCTTCTTTCTGATCTTTTAAGGCAATGTCGAAATTCCCGATTCCATCTTTATTAAAAATAATATTCACCACGCCGTCTTTCGAGTAGAAACCATCGATTTTCATCGCTTCACCGTCCTTTTTAAACAACTCTTTAATCGACATTTTAAGGTTTACCTCGCCGGAATAAAAAAGCGTATCCCCTTCGAACGGTGCTTTATTGATCACACTGATCTTATCGATCGTAATGTTGGCATTCGGAAAGCTCTTAAACAAACTGAGATCCACATCTTCAAAAGCGACTTTGGCATCTACATTTTCATTAATGGCTTTGGCAACCAGTTCCTTGATTTTGTCTTTAAACATAAACGGAACCGCCGCCAGCGTAATTATCGATAACAGTAAAAAGATACCGAAACCTTTTAAGATTTTCTTTAACATAACTCGAAATATTTATCTTACGAATTTACTACAAAAATTAAACCAACTTATTTACTGATAACAGAAAATAAGTTGGTTTGTTGTAAAAAGCCTTTAAAAGGCTGTATTTATTTTGTTGATCGAAAACTTTCCCCCGGTACTTGTAGCATTTCTCTACAATACGGGAACTTATCGGATCACCAATTCAAAAGGCATCAACGCCTGAATACCACGTTGTTGTTTCGCTCTTCGGATTTGCTCGATTACCTGATAGCCTTCTTCCCCGATTTGCTCTTTGATCAACTCTTCACGACTTTGAAACATCGATACACCACCGGTTAAACCGCGAAGCATATCCTGCACCGTTTTGTTGTATTCCGGATAATCTTCCGTTTTATACTCTTTTATTTTTGCCAATGATGCCGCATGTTTAATTGCCTGATCCAATCCACCCATTTTATCTACCAATCCGATTTTAACGGCGTCTTTTCCAGCCCAAACACGCCCCTGGGCGATACTATCCACCTGCGCAAACGTCATTTTTCTTCCGGCAGCCACACGACTTACAAAGGTATTATAGATATGCTCCACACCTTCCAATACCACATTTTTATAATTCTCGTCCAACGGTTCGAAAACGCTATAACCGGATGCATTTTGATGTGTTTTCACCTGCTCGGCATTGATTCCGATTTTTTTAGCCAACGGGCTAAAGTTAGGTAAGGTTCCAAAAACTCCAATTGATCCGGTGATCGTATTCGGTTCGGCAAAAATGGTATTGGCATTACAAGCGATATAATAACCACCCGAAGCCGCCAGATTCCCCATAGAAACCACTACTGGTTTTTTCTTTTTCGTCAGTTCGATTTCTCTCCAGATTAACTCCGAAGTCAGCGCACTTCCTCCCGGACTATCGATTCGTAAAACGACCGCTTTTACATTATCGTCGTTACGCGCATCTTCTAACGAACGACGCATAGAACCTTCACCGATATAGCTTACATCGCCTTCTCCGGAAAGAATCTCTCCTTGCGCATAGATAATTGCGATTCGATCTTTTGCCTCATAGCTATCGTTTGTATTCGCTACATCACGGGCATAATCCAGAATACTTATCTTATTATACTCTTCGTCTTTTTCTACTTTTAAAGCACGACGGATTCCATTGTGGTACTCATCTTCATAACCAATCTTGTCGATTAATTTTTTAGCTTTTGCCAACTCCGGCGTTCTCGCACCCAGATTATCCGCAATAGCATTCAAACTATCCACCGGAATTTTACGGCTTTTGGAAATATCATCCACTACCGTAGACCAGATCGAGTTTAGCAAAACCGTCATTTGTTCACGGTTGGCCGGACTCATTTCGTTTTCCAAAAACGGCTCCACGGCACTTTTATATTTTCCGTGACGAATCACTTCCATTTTCACCCCGGTTTTCTCCTGGAAATCTTTAAAGAATAAGATTTCTGTAGAAAGTCCTTTAAAGTCCAATTCCCCTACCGGATTCACATATAAGGTATCGGCAACAGAATCCAGATAATACTCCCCTTGTGTGTAGGCATTGGCGTAGGCCACCACAAATTTCCCTGATTTTTTAAAATCTTCCAGTTTATCACGAACCGCTTTACGCTGTGCAATACCAATCATTGCCGCGTTGTTTACAATGGAAATCCCTTTGATCTTATCATCACTCTTCGCGGCATCAATGGCATTTAGCACATCCACCACACCGTTATGTCTGGCTTTAAAATAATTAAATTCGGCAAAATTGAATTTCCCGCCATAATCCTGTTCCACTTGCGACAAGTCAAGTTCGATAACCGAATTGTCTTTTATTTTTACTTTGTCGCTATCGCCTCCAAAAAGTGCACTGATCAGCGCAATTCCGAAAAACAATACCATAAAAAACACAAATATCCCCACTATCGTGGCCAGTACGTTTCCTATAAATTTCATTTCTTTTTCTTTTTCCTAATAAGTAGGTGTTTTTCCATAATTGTTACAAAACAATTTATCAACAGTTCGAATAAATATACTTCAATTCTAAAATTCTTTTAGTTATTTTGCCATATGCGCAGTCAGAATCAAGTAGTAATATCATTAGGAAGCAACCAGGGAAACCGTATTGAAAACATTCAAAACGCCATTACCCTGATTCATAAAAACATAGGCACCGTTATCCGTTTATCACGACTTTACGAGACGCCATCATGGGGATTTGAAAGTGATGCCTTTTACAATTGCGCACTGGTACTTCACACGCATCGACCGGTCGAAACCGTACTGGAAAAGCTACTCGCCATCGAAAAAACACTGGGACGCGTACGTAGTTCACAGGAAGGATATCAGGCGCGCACCATCGATCTGGATATTATCAGTTGTGATGAAATGCTAATCGACACGCCCGACTTACAGGTTCCGCATCCGCAAATGCAACACCGACTATTTGTTTTACAACCGTTAAACGACCTCCGACTGGATTGGATTCATCCGGTTTTAAAGAAAAGTGTCCCGGAGCTGATTGCAACTACCTCCGACAAGAGCACTTGTACCGTAGTAGACAAACTTGTTTCGCCTATTGAAAAATTCGAGTTACAACATTTCAATTATATTGCGATTGAAGGAAATATTGGCGCCGGAAAAACCACCCTCGCCACGAAGATTTCGGAAGACTTTAATGCCAAATTAATTCTGGAAGGTTTTGCCGACAATCCGTTTCTGCCTAAATTCTACAAAGATCAGGCGCGCTATGCATTTCCGTTGGAAATGTCGTTTTTGGCCGATCGCTATTTGCAATTGTCCGACGACCTGGCGCAATTTGACCTATTCAAAGACTTTATTGTCGCCGACTACCATATTTTTAAATCGTTGATTTTTGCCAAAGTAACCTTAGGCGAAGATGAATTTCGATTGTATAAAACGATGTTTGACATCATCTACAAAGAAATGCCCAAACCCGGATTGTATGTGTATTTGTATCAGAACACGCCGCGCTTGTTGGAAAACATTCGCAAAAGAGGTCGTTCGTACGAACAGGAAATTCCGGCCGAATATCTGGACAAAATAAACAGAGGTTACCTGGATTATATCAAATCGCAAAGCAACCTCAACGTTTTAATTATCGATGTGTCCGATTATGACTTTGTAGAGCATCAGGAAGACTACCTTCAAATCCTGGAAATGATTTCCGCAAAAATAAAAGCCTAAGCTCCGAACTGCATTTTTCGGAACAAATCCCAAACCACAATTCCGGCACTAACCGAAATATTCAGCGAATGTTTGGTTCCCAATTGCGGGATTTCGATCGTTCCGTCGGCCGCATCAATCGCCTGTTGCGCGACACCTTTTACCTCATTTCCAAAAACCAATGCGTATTTGGTATCCGCTTCCGGAATAAAATCCTGTAACAATACCGAATGCTCCACCTGTTCGATGGCAAAAACCGACACCTTTTCCTTTTTCAGATTTCCGATCACTTCCAATACATCTTTCGCATATTCCCAAGCAACGGTATCGGTCGCCCCTAAAGCCGTTTTGTGAATTTCCTTATTAGGAGGCGTGGCGGTGATTCCGCAGAGGTAAATCTTTTCGATCAGAAAAGCATCTGCCGTTCTAAAAACCGAACCGATATTGTGTAAACTACGGATATCGTCCAATACGATAATAATCGGTGTTTTTTCGGCCTGTTTGAATTCGGATATATTTTTTCGTTCTAATTCGCTATTCGCTAGTTTTCTCATCTTTTTACAAATACTAAACGGCAAAATTAATCATAAAATCCGATAGTAAACCGGCTTTATAACAAACATTAAGTTCGGATTGTCCCCTTTACTTTTTCTAAAAAATCCTTACTTTCGCTTTTTACAAAACATAAAATCGAAAAGCCTTGTCAACAAAAGAAAAAACACCGAAGGAAACCCCTTTAATGAAGCAATACAATGAGATCAAGCGAAAATATCCCGATGCCTGTTTGTTGTTCCGCGTGGGCGATTTTTACGAAACTTTTGGTGACGATGCGGTTCGTGCCTCTCAAATTTTAGGTATTACCTTAACCAAACGCGGCGCCGGATCGGATTCGGAAACCGCCTTGGCCGGATTTCCACACCATTCGTTAAACACCTATTTGCCGAAACTGGTAAAAGCCGGACTTCGCGTGGCCATTTGTGATCAGCTGGAAGATCCAAAGATGACCAAAACCATCGTAAAACGTGGCGTGACCGAATTGGTTACACCCGGAGTCGCTTTAAACGATGAAGTATTACATTCCAAATCGAATAACTTTTTGGCTTCGGTACACTTTGGTAAAAAAATTCTGGGCGTTTCTTTTTTAGATGTCTCAACCGGGGAATTTTTGACCTCACAAGGGAACGCCGAATATATCGACAAGCTGCTTCAAAATTTCAGTCCGAGTGAGATTCTGGTTCCTAAAAACAATAAAAATCAGTTTAAAGAAACGTTTGGCGAACATTTTCATGCTTTCTTTTTGGAAGACTGGATTTATAAGGAAGATTATGCCTTTGAAACGCTTACCAATCATTTTCAGTCCAATTCCCTAAAAGGATTTGGCGTAGAGGAACTTCCCGAAGGTTTAATCGCCTCGGGTGCGATTTTATATTACCTATCTGAAACACAACACAATAAAATACAACACATTACCTCCATTCATCGTATTGCCGAAGACGCTTATGTTTGGATGGATCGTTTTACGATTCGCAATCTGGAATTGTACCACAGTACGAATCCAAATGCCGTGACTTTACTTGACGTAATCGACAGAACACTTTCGCCTATGGGAAGCCGTCTGTTAAAACGTTGGCTCGCGCTTCCGTTAAAAGACGCCGATCGCGTAAAAGAGCGTCATAATGTGGTGGCTTATTTTAAAGAAAATCAGGAGGAATTACAAAAAGTACAATATCAGATCAAACAAATCTCCGATCTGGAACGTCTGATATCGAAAGTCGCCACCGGAAAAGTAAGTCCGCGTGAGTTGATTTATTTGTGCAATTCGTTGGATGCCATTATTCCGATTAAAACCATCGCTCAGGAAAGCAGCAATCCATCGGTAAAAGACATCGGAGAAAAACTGCGTTCCTGTGATGTATTGCGCGAGAAAATCAAAACCAACCTGAATCCCGACGCTCCGGTAGCGATTAACAAAGGAAACGCCATAGCCACCGGAATTAACGAAGAACTGGACGAACTGCGCAGCATTGCATTTTCCGGGAAAGAATACCTGGAAGCGTTGGAAACCCGCGAAAGCGAAAAAACCGGTATTCCATCGTTAAAGGTATCGTTTAACAATGTATTCGGATACTATATTGAAGTCCGCAACACGCATAAAGACAAAGTTCCCGCCGAATGGATCCGTAAGCAAACCTTGGTCAATGCCGAGCGTTATATCACCGAAGAACTAAAAGAATACGAAAGCAAAATTCTAGGTGCCGAGGAAAAGATTTACAAACTGGAACTGGAATTGTTCGAGCAATTGGTCTTATGGGTATCGACCTATATCAAAGCCGTACAGGTAAACGCCAATCTGGTCGCACAACTGGACTGTTTGACTTCATTTTCGCAATTGGCGATCGAGAACAATTACATTCAACCAACCATTGACGAAAGCTTTGAACTGGAAATCAAAAACGGTCGTCACCCGGTTATTGAAAAGCAACTTCCGATTGGTGTTCCGTATATTGCCAACGATGTGTTTTTGGATAACGCAACCCAACAGATTATTATGATCACCGGTCCGAATATGTCGGGTAAGTCGGCTATCTTACGTCAGACTGCCCTGATCGTATTGTTAGCCCAAATGGGAAGTTTTGTTCCGGCCGAAAGTGTTCGCATGGGCATTGTAGATAAGATCTTTACCCGTGTTGGTGCTTCGGATAACATTTCGATGGGCGAATCGACTTTTATGGTGGAAATGAACGAAACAGCATCCATTTTGAACAATATTTCCAACCGAAGTTTGGTATTATTGGACGAGATTGGCCGTGGAACGAGTACGTATGATGGTATTTCGATTGCCTGGGCAATTGCCGAATATCTTCACGAACACCCAGCAAAACCGAAAACACTATTCGCGACGCATTATCACGAGTTAAACGAGATGGAAGTTATTTTTGAAGGCATTCAGAATTTCAACGTTTCGGTAAAGGAATTAAAAGACAATGTGCTTTTTATCCGTAAGCTTGTAAAAGGCGGCAGTGCGCACAGTTTTGGTATTCATGTGGCCAAGATGGCCGGAATGCCACAAACGGTGATTCAGAAGGCTCAGAAATTGCTTAAAAAGCTAGAGAAGGATCATTCGAGCGAAGCCTTAGCCGGTGTGAAGTCGGATAAAGACGAAATGCAGTTGAGTATTTTTAGTCTGGACGATCCGTTATTGGAAGAAATCAAGGACGAAATTCTCAATACGGATATCAACACCTTAACCCCGGTGGAAGCGTTGATGAAGCTTAATGAGATCAAACGTATGCTGACTAAAAAATAATTCCATAATTAACCTAAAGGTTATCAATACATTAAAAAAAGATTTTATTTTTTTTCAGGAAAAGACTTGTATAATTAGATTTATGTACTAAATTTGCATCCGCAATACAGAACAAGTATAGCGACGTTCTAAGAAAAAAAATAAAATGCGAAAATAGCTCAGTTGGTAGAGCGCAACCTTGCCAAGGTTGAGGTCGCGGGTTCGAACCCCGTTTTTCGCTCAACTACCTTATTAATGCTCGAGTGGTGGAATTGGTAGACACGCTGGACTTAAAATCCAGTGAACAGTAATGTTCGTGCGGGTTCAAGTCCCGCCTTGAGTACGAAATGAAAATGCTTCACAAAAAAGCATTGAACGGAATGTTCAAACCCGCCCAAAAGGCGGGTTTTTTATTTGATTATCAATCAGTTATAGAGTTCAAAAATTAAAGAACTAAAAAACTCTCCAAAAATCATCATTTTTACACACAAAGCATAAATCATTGATTTACTGCACTTTACAGTATTCAAAACTCATTCAGGCGTCAAAAACATAAAAGACTGACTATCAAGCGGTTAATGACTTTTAACTTTCTATTTCTGTACATGAATATTTCTGTTGTGACGGGAATTGAACTCCTCGCTAATGATGCAGAATTTACACTAAAAATCTGAAGATAAATGGACTAACTGCTCCGTTATAAAATTTAAGAAGCGTTCCTGGTCCGCTTTCGTTGCAGACTCTACCTCATCTATCTTCAACAGTTCTTTATTTGTCAATTCCATACAATTATGAGAAAGCGCCGGGCAGATTTTATAAGTTCTTAGTCGGTCGTCTTCATATTGCAAGCCATATCTGAAAACAAACTTTAAAATCATCTGCCTCACTAGTGGCTCATCGTTTTGACACGCTATTATATCTTGAACGGTATGTATACCACTCATATATTTTTTCATAAGCTGTAACTGATTGGCAATATATTCTTCAGTAGCTTTAATAATATCTTTAATCCGGCTATGTTCGGCATTATATTGTTCAGACCATTTCTTGAATGTAATCTTGTTAAGCGTTCCTTCAATCAAATGTTCTTCGAGTGATTCCATTTTAGCATCCAACTCCTGAAGCATTTTTTGCCTGCCTCTTATCTGTTGTTTTTCATCTTTCAACAGTTTATCGATTCTTATAGCTGCCTTCTTATTCAGGAGAATCAATTGCTCTTTTGTTAGCTTTAGATGTTCCAATACCAATTTAAACTGCTCGTGAATTCTTTTCCCCGGAATATTAACCGACACATGATTGATGCACTTGTAATACAAATAGTACTTACTCTTCCCTTTACTCCACCCTGCCGTCATATATTTTCCACAACTACATTTCAATAGTCCTTTTAAAAGATAATCTTTATCCAGCTTTAATTTTGATGGCTTTTTACGATTTCTGATTTCTTGCACAAGCCAATAATCGGCTTCGCTTACGATACGCTCGTGAAGGGCTTTTACATACTTTACCTTTCCGTCTTCATCGATCACTTTCATCAGACCTACATACAAAGCGTTATCCAGTATTCGCGTCACTGCATTGTGACCTTTAAGCGGAAAACCTTCCCGATTCATCATAGTTGTGATTTCTCTCAGCGATATACCGGATAAGTAGTACCGGAAAATTTGTTGAACGATTTCTGCTTCCTGATGATTTACAACAAGAATGCCTTTACCAAGAAGATCTCTACTATTACTATATCCATAAGGTGCTTTATTCACAAAACGTCCTTCCAGATGTGCTCTCTTTATCCCCCGGATGGTTCTGGCACGGATATTTAAAAGTTCTGCATTTGCGGTGGCATATCGGAATGCACGGCTAATGAATACCGTTGGATCTGTCGGATCAATATCAAGAGGTTCGTCCACAGAAACAACTTTAACTCCATATTGGCTCTCGAATTTCTTTATCTTTAAAAGAGCTTTGGAAAGATCTCTACTAAAACGATCGTGCTCCATAACGACCATATATTGCACCAATCCTTTATACCGTTTTATGAATATTTCGAGTGCCTGAAAATCCAACCGGCTAAAAGTAGAGCTACGCTGACCATTGTCTTTGAAAAGCGCGATGAGTTCAAGTCCATATTTAGCGCAATAGGCATTTATGGCAGCTTCCTGCACATCTAAGGAGTATCTCGATTGATCCTTTGAACTTAAACGCATATAGCCTATCGCTTTCATAATCAGATATCTTATCCTTACAATGTAGTGATATATGACTTGCTATGCAACTATGTCGCACTGTTTATTACAATTAGAACACAATGTCCAATATGAATCAACATACTAGTTAATTAGCTTTTATATTTTAATTAATTCAATCTTAATCAAATCCAGCGTTAAGCAAACATCTATTACCTGTAAAATTCACGCCATATTACATAACATTTTAATATTATCAAATGTAAAGAACTCTTATACTAGTAAGATTTAGCAGATTAAATTCTCAAACACAATTTCCATACAAAAGTATTCGCAAAAACACCAACAAACTCATTTTTAATTCTCATTTTTAACCTAATTACGGTTTTACACAATTAAAAAACCACATTTTTAATACATTTGTCTAAACAGCAGTTAGTTATTACATACATATATTAACTTCAGACAAGCTCAGTAAAACACAAAAAACTAAACAATACACATTGAAATATGATCTAAATAAAACAGTATAACTTACAGCTATATTTTTTTACCATCCAAAAACTTCATCTTAACCAATTATTATTTTCTATAAAATGAATCTGAAAGAAATAACAAATAAATTATTTGAAGACAGCAAACTAACTCCAATTAGAGGTTTGAGTGCCATTGCTGAAGCTGAGAAGTATTTGCAACAAGCATACGAAGGCAGATACTTTTTTGAGCTGATTCAAAATGTGAGAGATGCTAATAAGGAAAAGGGGCAGGATGGCGAAGTATTTATTGAACTAAAAAACAATGTCCTTTCTATTGCTAACACAGGTGCAGAATTTAGCACAAAAGGAATTGAAGGCATTACGACAATCGGACAAAGCACTAAACAGAGTCAAGAATATATTGGTTTCAAAGGGATTGGTTTCAAGTCCATTCAGGAAGTAACAGAAATACCAAGAATAGTAACCCAATATGGTTCAATTCATTTTGATAGAAAGCTGACTTTGAATGAATATAATGACCCGAATCTGAAAGAGGAACAAATCCCACTTTTCTATTTCCCCCATTTCATCGATGAGAAACTTTCGGAAAAAGAAATTGAAAAAGGAATTGTAACAAAAGTGGAGCTTCTTGTTAAAGCAGGCATTACAAAAGAAAAAATTATTAATGATTTCTCCGAAATTCAGGCCAAACAACTCATCCTTTTAGGGAATATCCAGACACTCAAATTTGAATCTGAACAGAATGCCTCTACTTTTTCAATCAAGAAAAATCCTCAAAAACATTCTATTGAAGTAACAGAAGATAACGATACAAGTAAATTCAAATACTATACGCCTGCCAATAAGGTTGAAATTCCTAAAGAAGTGATTCAATCTTTGGATGGAAAAGAAAAAGAAATATTCAGTAACAGTGCTTTTGTTGATGTAAATATTGTTTTAGCATTAGCAGACAATGGGCAAATCAATCCAATCGATGACGCAAAGCTTTACCTGTTTTATCCTTTACAAATAACTTCCGGCTTTCGATTTATTATTCATAGCTACTTCATTGTCAACCCGGAAAGAACCACTTTAAGGGAATCAAAACTTAATGATTTTTTGCTTTCTGCAATAGGAAAATTTATTGGGAAAGAAATGCTTACCAACCTTAAAAAAACAAAGATTAACACCAATAGAGTTTTGCCTTTTAAAAGAAATAATGATGCAAAAATAAATGTGCTTTATGATAGTGTTTTAGCTGAATTAAAGAACCAAAGATTTGTTTATGACAACCAGTCTAAAAAATATTTTTATCCGTCAGAAGTAATCGTAGCAGATGATTTTGACAAAGGGCTTTTCCCAGACGGAAGGCTTGGCAGCAAGAAATTAATTTATATAGATGATGCAGAAGTAATCAAATGGTTACGTGACGAATTCAAAATACACTATTTACATTACGAGGATATTGCCGACCAAATTGAAAATGAATGCAAACGGCAACTGAAACAAAAGAACATAAAGTTTTTTCAAAATCTCTATAACTATGTAAGCAAACACGAAAAACTAAATCTTACAGGAAAAAAAGTACTCCTTACAGACAACTGGAAATTAGTTTCAAGTGAGGAAGATGTTTTTTATGGAGGAGGCAGACGAAATCCAATCAATTTACCTGCAAGCATAAAAAAGAAAATTCATTTTATTCATAAAGGCATAAAAATAAGTGATTTCAGGGAAGGCAAAAGCCGGATAGGAATTACAGAATTTAATACTTATGAGCTGGTAAGAAGATTGCTTAAATTATTTGTTGTGCGTTCTGTTCCGAAAACGGATTTACTGAATACACTGTACAATATCCCGCTCCTTGATATAAAGTCAGAACTGGAAATCAGAGAAAAAATCCTTTTACCCGTCCAGGGGACAGATAAATGGCTTTCTCCTCTCACTCACCCGATTTATTTTAAAAACGAAAACCTTCGGGAACTTTACCCCAATGGAAACTTTGTTGATGATGCCATTTTAAGTTGGGAAGGTAAAAAGAAAGATGAAATACCTAAGATTGAATTTTTGAAAAAGCTTGGTGTTTGGGACATACCGGCTATTTATGTTTCCGAAAGGCAAATAACTATAAAATCTATCGAAAAAAGAGATAAGCTATTGAGTAGGTTCTCAGGATTCTCTTCAAGACCGTTTTATATTAAAAATGACAGAATATTGCACCTGCCGGATAAATACAACGTGTGGTTTACTAATACAATTATTGATAATTGGAATATATACCAGTTTTTTGTTAATGACAATTTTCTACCTAGAATGCAGTATGCTAACAGTTATAGTAACTGGAGAGACCTTGGGAAAGAACTCACGATTAAATTAAGTTACTTCATAGAATCCTTGTCAAATGAAAAATGGATTTGCTTTTCGGGAGAAGATGAAAAATATTCAGTTAGTGAAGTGATTGGTATAAGAGATGCTGATTTTGCACAAACGCACAATCAAGTTATCAGAAAATTCTTAATGCTGTTACCCATTGATTTTGGAATCAAAAAAGATTTTATTGAAGCCATCGGATTGGTCCACCTTGATGTGCATTCCATTGAAAATTTTGAAGGATTGCTACAACATATCTTCAAAAAATATGCAACAGGAATCCCGGAAGACAAAGAATTTATTGATTTCTACAATCGTATTCTGGCTAAACTGGTTGATTTTTATGAGACCAGTAATACAACAGAACATATCATCCAGCAATTGCGTAAAATCCATTTTTTAGGCGTTGACGATACAACGAGAATTCCTTGCTGGGAAACGGCATCTCACATATTTTATATTGACGACAAGCCAGCGTATGATATACTGCCGGTTGAAATCAAGCAAAAAGTACAGCCACATTTCACGAATCGGGATAAAAACACCTTTGGAAAAATTGCAGGCAGAATAGGTAAAAGATTTTCAAAATCCATACATAAGGAACTTATAGAAACCGAATCTACCGAGACAGATATTTTAACTTCATTTTTTAAGCTACTGCCCGAAACAATTGCTTTATT
Source organism: Bacteroidota bacterium (assembly GCA_023446155.1). Taxonomy (GTDB): domain Bacteria; phylum Bacteroidota; class Bacteroidia; order Flavobacteriales; family Flavobacteriaceae; genus Flavobacterium. The sequence continues at coordinate 22,431 of JAEXIT010000018.1, read as the reverse complement.
GGAATCACATTTGGGCGATGCTATCACAAAGCATTTTGCTAAGATTAAAACCATAAAGATTTTTGGAAAAAAGGATGTAAAAGTAAAAATCTCTGTTGGAGACTCTCCGGAAATGATTATCCCGGTAACTCATTTTGTCGATGATGATTTAAACATTCATCTGGCCGTTCCCAACAGCACAATCAATAGAAACAAACAGGCTGCGGCGTTTATCAATGAATTGTTTATAAACCTTCTCGAACGGGATCTGCGGAACTTTAATGCTAACCTGCTCAATTTTTTGAATGCACCCAACAAGAAAGATTATCTAAATAGTTATGATATAGCAGAAGAGCGGGTTAATGAAATCAGGGATAAACTGAATGATACTGATTTTTCACTAAACCAAAAATTCTGGTCGGCAATACTTACAGCAAAAGGGATTAGCAGTAAACGAGGAATATTTATTGCGGATAAGGTTGATATAAATAATTTATCGGAACTGCTTAAAACTGAATCAGAAATTATACAGAAAGTGGAAGATCAGTTCGATTTTTTGCAGACAAATAGTTATGCAAATATCCCAATTCTGGTTAAATTTTTGAGCTCGCTTTCTATGACACTGGAAGAATTGAACAAAATCATTTTTCCTAGAATTGATTTCAGAAATTTTTACTTAAAGGAGCTGTCCAAATTAAAAAATAAATTTGAAAAAGGATTTAATGCCATTTTATATAATTACTTAACCACAAAGAATAACGAGGAAAAATGTCTGTACCAGAATTATCTCGACAATTACAAATATCACTTAGAGTTTATAATTCCATTAAATACGCTTGAACTTAATACTGAGGAGTTCTTTTTAAAATCATTGACAGAGGCATTCCCTTTACTGAAGATTATGCACGATGATTTACAAAAAGATTTCAGTTCGTTTAATCCCAATCCGATTTATTCGGTTAACCTTGATTTATTGAAAAATAAATTGGCTGTCGCAAAGCTTGCAAAAGATAATCTAGATAGTTTTCTCGCCGAAAACAAAAAAAGAAGCTTACTCTACTTTGGTGAAGTTGATTCTTTATCAACCAGCTTCAGTAAGTGGCTGGAACAGCGCCAAAAAGATAACACCCCAGTTAGTAAAGAAGATAATATAAGCGTTTTTTTAAGTCAATTCTCTAATCAAACGAATACAGGTATTGAACAGGCTCACACCCTTAATATTGAAATTCGTACTGGCACAAACGGAACTACATCAGGAGGAAGTGGGAGAAGGTATGACGGAGGAATGAATGACGACCAAAAGCAACGAATCGGTTTAGTTGCAGAAATGATTGTATTTGAAAAATTAAGTGTCATTTATAGTAATGTTGTATGGATTTCAAAGAATGCAAATAAGGTACACAAAACACATTTTGGTTATAATCCTGAAGGACAAGATGGTTTAGGCTATGATATTGAATATATAGATAAAGACGGAAATAAATATTTTATTGAGGTAAAAGGAAGAGCTGATAGCTATGATTCATTTGAAATTTCAAAAAATGAGATTGACAAAGCATATAAAGAAGGAGAATTTTACAAAATCATTTTGGTCACACAAACAATGAATAATACTCAAAGGAGAATAAGAGACTTGGGTGCCATCTTTATGTTAGATGATGGTGAAGATTTTTTTACGAACAGCAAATTTACAGCTATTTATAAGAATTTTGAAATCAGGTTTCGAGAATAACTCAATGTAATTTTTATTCTTTCGCAACAGTTACCTTACACCACTTCTCAGAATGTTTTTTTTCTTGTTAGAGAATGCTCATTTAAAACATCATCACTTTATCAAAATGGGATGAGTATATTATTTTCTTATCTTTACCCAATACGATTAAAACGTTTATACACCAAGGAAATGGATCAACTTATACATGCTTTCTCAACAAAAATATTAGCAGATTTTTTTAAAAAAGCTATTTCTTCTTTTAAAATCGAAACAGAAGATATTAACCACTATATAGAAGATAAAGATTTTGGTCAATTCTCAGAACTAACTAGAATCGGAAATGTATCGTTCAAAAATTCTGACGAATTAATTGTTTTTGCCTGTAAGTATAATGGAATATTGTCAGAGCGTTCTTCTAAGAAAAAGCAATTTGAGATCGCAAAATTAGTTTTAAAAGAAGATTTTAAGGATGGAGCTATTTTCGTTTTTTATGATGAATCTGGAAAATTCAGGTTTTCATTTATCAGAAGAAACTGGGACGGGAAAGCAGATAAAAAATATTCTTCATGGAAACGTTTTACTTATTTCATTGATCCCAAAGACCATAATAAAACTTTCAGACAAAGAATAGGAAATTGTACGTTTAAAGATCTTGACAGTATTCAAGAAGCATTTTCTGTAGAAAAACTGACTAAGGAATTCTACAATGATTTGTTTAAATGGTATCAATGGACTCTTACAACCGAAGTTGGCATCACATTTCCAAATGATACCGCTACGACAGATGATGACCGTGTAAAGCTGGAAGAGCAAATGATTCGTCTGATTACCCGATTGTTATTTGTTTGGTTTATCAAACAAAAACATTTGGTGCCGGATGATTTATTTAAAACAGATAAGTTATCAGAAATACTAAAAAACTTTGATCCTAGTAATACTTCTGATGGAAGTTATTATAACGCAATTTTACAAAATCTATTCTTTGCTACTTTAAACAAGGCGGTAACTGAAAGAGAGTTTGCAAAATTGGTTGATAAGCGGGATATTAAAACTCGATACCGTTATGCAGAGATGTTTAACATCTCCGAAGAAGAAGTTTTAAATTTATTTCGTCCTATCCCGTTTTTGAACGGAGGACTTTTTGAATGTTTGGATAAAGAAGAAAGTACAGATGGAATAAAATATCATTTGGACGGCTTCAGCAGAAATTCAGAGAAGGCTAAAAATGGAAATTTCAAACATCGCGCATTTATCCCTAATTGCGTTTTCTTTGGTAATGACAAACATGAAGGCTTAATTCCTTTACTGGAACGGTATAATTTTACAGTGGAAGAAAATGTACCAAATGAAGTTCAAGTAGCCTTAGATCCTGAACTGTTAGGAAACGTTTTTGAAAACCTGTTAGGAGCCTTCAATCCTGAAACACAAGAATCAGCACGTAAACAATCTGGTAGTTTTTATACGCCGAAAGAGATTGTAGCCTATATGGTGGATGAATCCTTAATAGCTTATTTGAATAATTCATTACCCGATTTGAATGAAGCGTTAATTCATCAATTATTTGAACAAGATATATTGCCCTCATTTTTAGCGAACAATCATCTATTATGTGAAAAAATAGCCCAGGAATTGCGATCTGTGAAAATCCTAGATCCGGCTTGTGGTTCCGGAGCATTCCCTATGGGAATACTGAACCGAATGGTAGAGGTTCTAGAAAAGTTAGACGCTAAGAATAAAGCTTCACATCACGATTTGAAACTACATTTGATAGAGGAGTGTATTTACGGTGTGGATATACAAACCATAGCTGCTCAGATCAGCAAATTACGCTTCTTTATTTCCTTGATTGTAGAACAAGAAGCAATGGATATATCAAAACCTGAAGAAAACTATGGCGTATTAACCTTACCGAATTTAGAAACTAAGTTTGTGGCAGCTAATACCCTAATTGGGATGAAAAAGAAAAAAGAAGGCGACTTTGTCAATAGTCTTTTTACGGATCCTCGTATAGATGAAACTAAGCACCAATTAATGGAGGTCAGAAAAGAACATTTCTATGCCAAATCTGCTTACAAGAAAAAGGAATTGAGGGATAAAGATGCCATATTGAGAGTACAACTTTCAAAGCTCTTGCAAGACAATAATGAATTTGCCCCTGAAGATGCCATACAGTTTTCTCAATGGAATCCATACGATCAAAATGCAAGTTCCCCTTTCTTTGATCCGGAATGGATGTTTGGATTGGAAGAGGGCTTCGATGTAGTAATTGGAAATCCACCGTACTTAAGAATTCAAGGAATAAGAGATACAAACTCTGCATTCGCTGATTTTCTTACAAAAACATACAAAGCTGCAAGTGGCTCATTTGATCTGTATACAGTCTTTGTGGAAAAGTCACTGGAACTGATAAACTCTAATGGTGTTGTGAACTTTATTATGCCTACTAAATGGACAAATGCCGCATTTGGAAAAGGACTTCGTGGAATTATATCCGAAAAAAGTGCGGCAAATAAAATAATAAATTTTGGAGCTTACCAAGTTTTTAACGCATCTACTTATACTGGTTTACAACTATTTAAACCTAACTCACCTGAATTATTGTATTTTGAATTAGATCGTGATTTGAAATCCAACGGTGAGCTAGCTCAATATTTACAAACATTAAAGACGGAAGATGGAAGCATTTTAGCCAAAGAAAAGCTAACAAAGGAAATCTGGACACTTACATCTGGTGCTACATCAAAAATTATTGATAAGTTAAACTTACAGCCAAGACGGATAAGTGATGTCTTTGAAAAAATTTTTCAAGGCTTAGCCACAAGTAAGGATGATGTTTATTTTATTTACGATGCAATTGTAGATAAAAACAAAGTCATTGGTTTTTCAAAACAGTTAAACAGGACAATAGAAATTGAAAGAGATTTTGTAAAACCATTACTGAAAGGTGAAGATGTACATAAATATGAAAAAATAACAACTAATCGTTTTGTAGTCTTTCCTTATAAATTGGCAAATGGAAATGCTGAATTATATAAGGAAGATGAAATCAAAAATCTATTTCCTTTGGGTTACTCTTACCTGAAGGAGTGTGAAGTCGTATTGCGTGACAGGGAAAAAGGCAGGTTTAATATTGACGGTGAATGGTTTCAATTTGGCAGAAAACAAGGAATTAATTTTGCAGAAAAAGAAAAGCTTGTCGCTCCTGAAATATCCCTTGGTGGAAATTTTTGCTACGACGAAAACGGTCAATATTATTCGACAACAAAAGTCTATGGATATATTAAAAAAAGTGAAGTCGAAGAGAGTTATTTTTTTTGGTTAGGACTATTTAATTCACAATTATTTTGGTACTTCATTCAACAGACGGGTTATGTTTTGAGAGGTGGATATTTTACCTTCAAAACAAACTATATTTTGCCTTTTCCAATACCTAAAACTTTACCTGTCGAAATCGTGAATGAAATTGAAAAATTAGTAAAAGATATCCTTTTAAAGAAAAGCTCATTGGAAAAAAATGAAACTCTAGCCCAAGAAAAAATGATTAATAATTTTATCTATCAACTTTATGATTTATCAGTAGAAGATATTAATACAATTGAAATTAATAAAGAATAAGTAATTAATTATCAAGACTATATATTTTTTATTATTACTTTTTCATCTTCGGTAAGATGATACATTTCAAATATTATTTCATCAATTTGTTCTTCCAAATTTTTGGTTGATAGTTCAGGATTATTTTGTTTTAAATCTAAAATCTGATTTACTAATGTTTCTAACAAATAATCTTTTTCAGGTGATATATTTGGCATTGGAAATGGTTTGAGATAATTGGGTTTAAATCTAAAATATCCATTTGCCAAAACTGTTCCTGTATTTACCAAATACCACCAAAGCAATTTAGAATTTAAAATTGCCATAAGAGATTTATAGCTATCTGAAATTTCTTCTTTTTTAATATATCCGTATATAGTGGTTGTCGAATAATATTGACCGTTTAAATCATACGAGAAGTTCCCTCCTAAAGAAATTTCTGGAGCTACTAATTTTTCATTAGCAAATAATGTAAGGTTCTTTGGGTAAATATAGCGGTACCAAAAAGTGTCGTTTTTTAACCTGCATTTCATAAAAAACATAAACGAGCGATTAAAAACTCTTCATTGTAAGTATTTCTGCCTTAAAAGCATTGATTGTTGTTTTATTCCCCCTATTTTATTAGACTATTTTTCAAATATTCTATATAATTTAAACAACTAAAAATGATTTACGGATACATTAGAGTAAGTACAGACAAGCAAACGGTAGAAAACCAACGTTATGAGATTAATAATTTTTGTAAAAGACAAGAAATCTTGGTGAATAAATGGATCGAAGAAACCATTTCAGGTGCCAAGAACGTGGAAGATAGAAAATTGGGTAAACTCCTCAAAAAAATGAAAAAAGGTGATATTCTTATTTGTTCGGAACTTTCTCGTTTGGGGAGAAATCTATTAATGATTATGGGGGTACTCAATGAATGTATGAACCGAGATATCCAAGTATGGACAATAAAAGATAATTATCGTCTAGGAAGTGACATCAACTCTAAAGTTTTGGCTTTTGCCTTTGGTTTATCAGCTGAGATAGAACGAAACTTAATTTCACAACGTACTAAAGAGGCTTTGGCAAGAAAACGTGCAGAAGGTGTCGTGCTTGGTCGTCCCGTGGGAAGTAAATCATCTAAAACAAAGTTAACTGGTCAGGAAAAGAAAATACATGAATTACTTGACAAAAAAGTGTCTTATTCTGCTATCGGCAGAATTCTAGGGGTGCATCGTCTAACCGTATCGTCATTTGTACTGAATCAAAAATTAAAATCATAACCCTATTTTTGTCGCAAATTTTTACTATTTTTACGACAAAACAATCAATATAAAAATTGGAAAGCGTTGATAATAAAATAATTGCAAAGATTAAAAAAGCCAAGAGGGGTTCGCTATTCTTTATCGAAGATTTTCTTAATTTGGGTACTTCTAAAGCCGTATCCAAAGCATTGGAACGATTGGTAGAAAAAGAAGATTTGTCGCGGGTGTCTCGTGGCATCTACTCCCGATTAAAAATAGATCCTATATTAGGGACTATTTCTCCTACTACAGAAGAAATAGCCGAAGCGGTTCGCCGAAGAGATAAAGCAAGGATTATTCCTACCGGTATATTAGCATTAAATGCATTGGGTCTATCTACACAGGTTCCGATGAATTTGGTTTACCTTACAGATGGAGCTGCACGTACTATACAAATAGGAAAGCGTAAAATTGTATTCAAGAAAACAAGTCCCCGAAATCTGGCAGCAATTGGGTCGATAAGTAGTTTAGCAATTCAGGCACTTCGTGAAATAGGTAAAGACAATGTAACAGAAGATGAAATAAATAGTATCCTTCGACAATTAGAAAAAGAAGACCCTTACCGCTTACAACACGATATAAAATTAGCCCCTGAATGGATTAGAATTATTATGCGTCAGGCTTTAAAAACAAACAGAAATGATTAATTGGCTCACAATACCAACAGAAACTCAAATCAACGCTTATAATCAAGTCGCTGAACATATTGGGATTCCTCCTTCTGTGGCAGAAAAAGACTGGTGGGTAGTGCGTACCTTGGAAATTGTTTTTAAAACAAGTGCTGCTGAACATCTTGTGTTCAAAGGAGGAACATCATTGAGTAAATCTTGGAATCTTATTCATCGGTTTTCAGAAGATATTGACTTAGCCATTGACCGAAAGTTTTTAGGGTTTGGCGGTGTATTGTCAAAGAATAGACGAACTCAGTTAAGAAAGGCTGCGAATAAATATACCTCTGAACATTTTTACACAGAAATACAGGAGAAATTTGCAGCATACGGATTTAAGAATCTGAAATTTAATCTTGTAGAAACTAAAGATAGTGATCAGGATCCTCGGATTATTGAAATTTATTATCCCAATGTTATACAGAGTTTGGGTTATGTTCAGCCTCGAATACAGATAGAAATTGGTTGTCGTTCATTAATAGAACCTTATACCTTGCAACCCATAACTTCTTTTTTAGATGATTTGTATTCTGATAGGGATTTCTCATCATCGCCTGTGGTAATACCAACAGTAAATCCTGAACGAACCTTCTTAGAAAAGCTTTTTCTTCTACATGAAGAGTTTCATAAACCTTTAGAAAAGATAAGGGTCGATCGGTTGAGTCGTCATCTGTATGATGTAGATCAATTATCAAAAAGCAAATACTTAATGGCTATTGAAGACGATGAGCTGTATAAAACAATTGTAGAACACCGATTTAACTTTACAAAAGTAGCGGGTATAGATTACAATCTTTTATCACCAAAAACACTTGACTTTATTCCGGTCAGTGAGGTGCTAGAGGCCTGGGAGCGTGATTACAAAAAGATGAGGGAAGAAATGATTTATCAATCTGATGCTCCTACATTTGACGAAATCTTAGAACAGCTAAAGGTTATCAAGAATAAAATCAACCAACAGAATTGGAATTTGGGAAAAACATATCCTAATCCTTAGTAATCGCAGAATAAAAAATAGTTAAAAATGCCAAACAATTTTATCACCAATAATAAACAGCAAAAGACACTAAAAGGAAGGTTAAACACTTTAATATCTATTAGTGATGAGCTGAAATTCTTAGTAGGTTATTTCTATTTCTCAGGCTGGTCAGATATCTATCTAAGTCTTCAAAAGAATCCACAGCAGAAATTAAAACTGTTAGTGGGATTACAGGTGTGTAACTATCTCGGAAATATTATTGAATATGCCGAACAACAGGACGAAAACAGTTCGATGGACGAAGAGTTTCAAAAATATCTTGTTTCGTTGGGATTTGCATTGAATAATGAAGAAATGGATACCGAAGAATTCTACAATCAGATAGGATTCTTCGTGCAGATGATTGAAGAAGGCAGGCTGGAAATACGTAAAACAGAAAATCCAAATCACGCAAAACTATATCTCTTCCATCTAAACGAAGATCAGGCAGAAAAGCAAGGTATGTCTGGACAATTTATAACTGGAAGTAGTAACTTGACCCGTTCAGGCTTACATAATCAGGAAGAATTTAATGTAGAAATCAAAGATTATGGTTACGCTGATGCCGTTCAATATTTTGACGAATTATGGGAACGGGCAACCCCCATCACTGATCATTTGGAAAACCGTAAGATACTAATTGACTTTATCAAAAATAAAACACAAGTTGCTACGATAACACCTTTTGAAGCTTATTGTCTGGTTATAAAAACCTATCTCGATCTGCAAAATCAGGAAAACGAAGAAGTGGATTTAGATACACTATTAGATAAGATAGAGCTTAAAAAATTCAGTTACCAGTCAGATGCGGTGAATCAAGCCATACAAATGATCAAAGAACATAATGGTTGTATTATCGCCGATGTGGTAGGTTTAGGAAAATCGGTTATTGCTTCAATGATTGCCCGACAAATGAACAAACGCGGTATTATTATTTGTCCTCCCGGATTAATGGGGGATACCGAAAAAAAAGACAGCGGTTGGTGGGAATATTTAGAAAAGTTCGGATTGCATAACTGGCAAGTTTACAGTCGAGGAAAAATAGATCAAATTGCTGATAATATTGAAGGAAGAGACTTTGAAGTGATTATCGTAGATGAAGCACACTATTTTCGCAATCAGGATACAGCTGATTACGAAGCATTATCAATGATTTGCCGTGGCAAAAAAGTGATTCTTTTGTCGGCTACACCATTCAATAATTCGCCAGCAGATATCTTTTCTTTACTAAAACTATTTATTATACCTGGGAAATCTACTATTTCTTTAGAAGACAATCTAGCGGGGAAGTTCAGTCGCTTGAACTACGAATATAAACAGTTGTCTTTTATATTTAAACATTGGAATTCTGCTGACGATAAGAAAAGAAAGATGGCAGAAAATTATTACACAACAATGGTTGATGAGAATTTACCAATAGATATAAAAAAAGTAAAAACTCAAACGCAACGTCTTTCAAACGACATCAAACGTATTATAAGCCCTGTAGTAATACGAAGAAACCGTCTGGATCTGAAGCAGGATTATGTTTATGCTAAAGAAGTCGGGGATTTATCTGTTGTGAAAGATCCGAAAGAAGTTTTTTACTATCTAGACGAAGAACAAGATGAATTCTATGACAATATCATCAGTAAATATTTTGCAGAAAACGGAGTGTTTACAGGAGCTATTTATCAGCCGTTCAGCTATGAAAAAATATTGAGTGATAAGCTCGATGAATTAGGGAACCGACAATACAACCAACAGAAAAACTTATACGATTTTATGCGTCGTATTTTAGTAAAACGGTTCGAGTCTTCGTTTGGTTCTTTTGAAAAATCCATTGATCGGTTCTTACAGGTGCATAGATTGGTAAAAGATTTTATTGATAAAACCGGAAAATTTATTTTAGACCGATCTTTTATTGATCGAATTAAGGATTTTGAAATTGAAGATATTGAAGCCAATTTAGAAAAATATGCTGCTGGAGATCTTAAGCGAAAAACACCTAAAAACAATGAGGTTTATAACATTGACATCTTCCAGAGAAGACAGGAATTTTTAGATGATATAGATTCGGATATTCAATTGTTTGAGAATATTCAAAAACGATTAAAAGATTTAATGTTGGTCGATAAAGATCCTAAACAGGAAGAAATTATAAATAAAATCAAAAAACTTTTAGTGAACGAACCAGACAGAAAGATTATATTATTCTCAGAATATGTAGATACTATTCATCATCTTGAAAAACGATTTAGAAAAGAATTTGGAAACGCTGTTTTGGTATGTGATGGTAAAGTAGCCAAAGAATTAGCCAAAAATCTAAACAGCGATTTCAATGCACAGTATAAAGGTTCAAAAACAAATCATTTTAAAATATTGCTAACTTCAGATAAGTTGTCCGAAGGGTTTAATTTAAACCGCGCTGGGGTTATTATCAATTATGATATTCCATGGAATCCCACACGTGTTATTCAGCGTGTAGGTCGTATTAATCGTATTGGTTCTAAAGTATATGATGAATTATTTATTATGAATTTTTTTCCTTCATTAAAGGGGGCTGATATTGTAAAATCAAGGGAAATTGCACAGCAAAAAATGTTCTTAATTCATAATGCTTTAGGAGAAGATGCCAAAATTTTTGATGAAGATGAAGAGCCTACAGCTGCTGCTTTGGGCTCAAAAATCAACAGTAATCCGCAAGAAGAAGGAGAAGCAAACACGATTACCAAAATCAGAAACTTATATGCAGATCTACAAAAGAAACACCCCGAGATCATCGATAAAATTAGTCAGCTTCCACCTCGCGTGAAAACGGCTAAAAAACATTCCGAATACGAATTAAATGTACTACGACGTAAAGGATTGAGTTTGTTTGCTCAGACTGTAGGAAAAGAAGAAAACAGAGCAATTAGAGAAATTGATTTTGAAGATCTTCTACAAAAAATAGCTTGTGGAATTGACGAACCCACTTTAAAGCTTTCATCTGTTTTCTGGCGCTTGTATGAGGAGGTAAAAGAATTCAAACCAAAATATAAAATGGGTAGAAGCGAGATATCTCTGGAACAAAAAGCAGAAGCAAATCTCAAGAAATCACTTAGAATTTTAAAAGATTTGAATTTTGAAAATCTGAACTTCATACAAATGTTGATTAAGGATTTACGTCATTATCACACGCTTTCCACTAAAAGTATAAGACGTATTGGTACTCAGGAATTATCCGATGATAAAAAGTCTATTCGTTACTTCTTAGAAGAGATAGCGTATCTTAAACAGCATCTTGGGGAATGTTATCTTGATGATATTGAATCCAGAACAAAAGGTAGAAATAAAGAAGTAATAATAGCTATTGAGAATAATGATTTGAGAGAATTAATATAAGTCCTTAATTTGAAATATTGATCTCTCTTTTATAAAATCAGAAAGCACTTAACAAAAAGATTTCTCTCTAATGAAATTTGTAATTTCATTAGAGAAAAACCAAAAAAACACTACTTAGTCTCTCAAAATCTTTCTCAAAACCTTCAAAAACGCCAATAAAAGTTCAAAAGTACTCCCATCCACGGTACAAAAGCTCCAAACGTTGTTTGGAGCTTTTTTGTTTTATACCCTTTCTCTATTTCCGGGAACGCAATTCCGCCTCTAGGTTTCAAGAACAAGCGCAAAATTAAGCTAATCCCAACGCTCCATTAAAACACCCGAAAGAAGCGATCTATGCGCCTATAAACAATCAAAGTAGTATTATCACGGATTATAAATCTGCAACATTGTACATATTTACGGATACGGATTGCAAATCCGCGTCGTCCAACCTAGAAACCCGTGCGATCGCACCGTAGGAAATTTACTCTAGGCGCTATTCTCTATTTTTTATAAGTAGTTCCATTCGTTCAATTATTTCATCCTTTTCTTGTAGCATCCGTTCGTATAAAGCGATCTTTTCATCGTATAGTGCTACTATTTTATCTATAGGATTAAAGGTGCAACTAATGTTGTTTTCCTGATTACTACCTACAGGACTATCGTGAAATGTATTTCCAATAATATTCATAACGTCTTCATCGTCTAAATTTTCTATGGCCGCAACCGGTACTTTTAGTGTTTCAGCTAACTGTACCAGAATATCCGCATCTATGGTTTCCCGTTGTTCCAATAATGATATCTTTTTTTGCGTCCAGTCTTCTCCCAGTTCATAAGCCAAGGCTTCCTGTTTGATTCCAAACATTTCCCGAAAACGTTTGATGTTTTTTCCCTGGTGCACTTTTTTGTCTACAGTTTCAAAATCTGACATAGTTACTATTTTTTACTGGATTATGTCTATCAATTTACATAAAGTTAGGCTTCTAAATTATTCCCAGAAAGGACAATACGGTCAAAACAGCACCCAAAATAGCGTTGGTGGTATAGGCCGTAAAAGCAAAAAAACACGCCCGTGAGCGTGTGTGTTTTTATTGTTTAGCCGCAAGGAGACTTGCAAAAATAGGTTGTGCTATTTTTATTTCCACGGATTACAAATCCGCGCGATCTGGATTTCGACAAAAACCATCAACGCTAAATACCATGTGACGACTTTAGCAAACTTGCTGTTTCGGATTTACTTTATCATAAGGCTATTTCTGTAAATGGATCTTTAAACTGGAATTTCAGGGTACCTTTTTTAAAAAGCTTATCTTTATAAATAAGTTGAATTTTTGCGTTGGGATCGATATTCGAAAAGAACAACATCACTTTCTGATAGGGTGTGATCTTATAGCTTCTTTCGAATAAGGCTGCTGCACACGGAATGGTATCTTTCTGATTGACCACCACCATAAAATCCCTTTCAATGGCAAACGACATGTATTTCACCCCTTCCGCATAGGGAATACCGGTATTTTCGGAATCTAAAATATCTTTTTCGTTTTCCTGTTGGAATGTGAATTCGATAACCCGTTCGCGTTTGTTCTGTTCGTACAGGGAATCGACAAAAACTAAATTTTCATTCCCTTTGTCTTTTAACAGATAATACTGAATGGGAACTTCGGTTGCGGTAAAGTCCATTTTATCCACTTTTTGATTGTAGACTTTGGATTTCCAACCTATTTTTTCAAGGTTAAAGTAACGTTCCCGGATTTCGGAATCGTCAATGCTTCCCTTTTTATCTTTAGCACAAGATAAAAGCAGTAGTAGTGAGAAAGCAGTAAAAAAGGTTTTAACTATTTTCAAGACTTTAATATATAACCAAACAATTACAATTTACTTGTAGGCTTAAGCTGACCTTTCACTGGGCGCTGAAAGGATCAAACGGGCGCAAAAGTATTCTTTTTTATATAAAGAATGTTTCTATATTGTGGTGAAAAGCTTATTTATTTATTAATACAGCATAACTAACTAAAAATAGGCACTTTATAAAAATCTTATTAAAGAAATTATTTAAACAACAAACAAGATTTTACAACTAAAATCTCATGACTTGTTACACTATAGCTTTTTCTTAAAAAAAACACAAAATGGCTTATTTTTTTACAACCGTATCAATAAGGTGAGGTGAATATTCTACTCGGTAATAATTTTCTGACGCATCAGATATCAATTTAAAAACATAAAAAAAGCGAAGCCTTGAGAAGCTTCGCTTTTTTTATGATCAATTATTTATTCCGCGTTATAGTCTGCTAGGCTAGTAGCCTCAACTGGTGACAAGTACTTTTCCACTTCAATTAATTTACCTTCATCTATCACTGTAACTACAGATAAATCAACTGGATGATACCAAATACCAGTATCCGAATTGAAACTTTTTTCGTAAATAATTTTCAAGCCTTCATTGGTTTCCGCCACATAAAAGATTGAAGAAAAATACAAATCTCTTCCACCATTAGAAGGATAACTTACATAGCAAGCATATAAATCATCGCCTGTAACAATGCGTTTTAAAGCATCTCCTAATGTAGGATTCTGGTAATGTTTAATTTGAAATAAAGTACGGGGAATTATTTTTTTTAATTTCACTTTATACCGTTGTTCCCATTGCTCATCCCCTTTTCTTTCTTCAATACTAGTCACTCTCTCGTATTTCGTATCATAAATCAGAGCATTTACTTTTTCTGCTATTTCCTCACATTCAACATCGGAAACTTCCATATTATATTCAGCAAAATTAAATTCATATTCACTTTTAATGAATTGCTCTATAAATTCTTTTATATTTTTTAATCCCATTTTAATGTTATTTCGTTCCAAATAATAAATCAGGTTCAGTAATTTTAAATTCCTCAAAATCAATACTTGCATTAGATGAATCAAACAATTCAACTAAATAGACAACTTTTTTAACTCTTTTTTGATCAGTTTGCTTTAATCGTGTCTCTATTTGCTGGAGAAGCGCTGAATCTGAAAGACTGTGCCTATCGTCATCTTCTTTAGCGTATTTAGCCAATGCTTTACGTATCTCTTCAATCTCAAATGTAGTATTATCTTTTACAAATTCCAAATCAACTTGCATACTAAAATATTTTGCAGTTTTCTCACCAGTAATGTATTTTAAAATAGTATCTTCTTTCTTTCTCATCACTATCTGGTTATACTCCGCACTTGTAGCAATGATATTTTCTGCATCTCGATAACCGGAACCACCAAACATATTCGCGATTAAGTGTGCCGCGTCCATACCTGCATTGATAATCTTACCTTTACTATCCTGCGTAGTACCTCTACCCAAATCGTGTATTGTAAGCTTATCACCTTTTATAAAAGTTGGATAACCATCAGCATTTAAAATCACCTTAAATTGTTGTTCTCCTTCAGCATATTTATATGTTATTTCTTTTCTGCCACCAGATAAAAGTTTTTCCTTAATCTCTTCTGGATAAAACTTATTATGAGTCGCACTACCACCACCAATAACATTAATCCTTTTTGACAAGCTATAACCACTTAACCTATCATGTTGTTTTGAATAGTCATTATCCTCTTTCAATTTTCGGATATAAGCATTTGTAGTTCCTGATCGCCCTACAATAAACCCTTTTTCTGACTCTTTCTTAGCTTCATATCCAACATAAGCGTCTCCATTTCGTGGTTCAGTGATTTCCAACTCGCTTTTACTATAATCTTTTACTGTAGTAGACGTTAACAACCAACCGCTAACTTTTTTATCATTTTTGGTCGTTCTCGTAACCTTCTCTCCATCTTTCCCAGGGTTTACTTTACCATGAATATGTACAGTTTCTTTACCTTCTTCCGTTTTATCCGTAACAATTTTAAGTTCTTTTAAATCATACCTATCCTCTATCGTCTCCAAACGTTTCTGAATCTCTTTTTTATCTAAACTAGCATCTTTTAATAATTTTGTCCCCTCTTTGATACCCGCATCCAGGTCTTTTTGTTTTTCGGCTGTAGTACGCTTGTCCTCCGGTTTCTCTTTTTTCTTTTCTTCTTTGGTCTTATTGTCTTTCTTATCTCCAATCCCCACTTTTCCAAGCAGTGCTTTTCCTTTCTCCTTGACAAAATTCCAGAACTTGGTAATTCCGTTTACAATACGCTGGCGGATTTTATGGATCACACCCAACACCTTGTCGGCGAGTCCGCTGATACCTAAGATGGAAGCAAGTAATCCGATAAGAACCGGGATGGCTTTGGCCAACGCATTTTCGATCGATTTCGCTACGGCGCCCACTTTACCGCTGGCAATAGCCGAAATACTATCCATAAACGCACTGATCAATTCGGCAATCTGCGCGGCACGTTGTACGAAGAATTTCACCACATCGATAATCGCCATAATCGCTTTTACAAAGGCACCTACCGGCGATAACAATCCTAAAATCCATTTGATACCCGCCTGGATAACCTGACTCTGAATGATGTCCATAATGGCATCCATTACTGTCGCTTTAATATCCTGGAACTGGTCTTTCAGGTATTCCCAAAGTCCTGCGATTCCATCTTTACGAACCACCTGTACAATTTCAACTCCGGTTTCCAATACTTTCATTAACGGTTCACCCACGACTGTCGCTCCAATGGAACGAATTCCGTCCCAGGTTAGGTTCAATACCTGCATCGTAATCGAGAAAATACCTTTTAATGAGAAGATATCCTCCGGCATGGTAATCGTAACGCCTTTTGCTGCTCCGGTTAACCAGGCAAAGAATCCGGTTTGAAGGTGCGTCCAGATATTCGTTGTAAAATTAGAGAATCCTTGTCCGACACCTGCAATAAGGTTTCCGAAGAATCCAATTGGATCCATGATGATCGCTCCTACAACCTCAACCACTTTTGCCAATAGGTTTGTCAGCGTATTTTTCACCTCAATGATAAAGGCAAAAACACCACTTAACGCACTTAATGCCATACCCACCAAGCCTTTATTCATGGCTTTTAAGTTTTCTATTCGGGCATCGATTGCTTCAATGTTTTCGACATATTTTTTAGCCAATACATCGATAAGGGCATCTTTTTTACTGTCGACCTCTTTTTCAAGCGCATTGAATTTGCCCTGAATTTCGCTGATCGCAGCGGCTCCGAGTTTCTTTAAACTTGGCGATAAGGTGTTCACATAATTCTGTACCTCCTTCTTACCGGTCGCGATTCTTCGTTTCGCGGCATTTAACTGATTGGCAACAATGTTGGCGATATCGTCAATATAGCGATCCATTGTTGAAACATACTTTTCTTTTCCGGTCACAAAGTATTGTTCCACTTCTTTCGGAAGCCCTACCATCGCATCTTTGACACGCTTCAGGTTTCTCCAATCCAGCCACGAATCGCCATAACGTCGCTTTTTGTAGGCTTTCATCTCCTGATCAACATGCCTTTCAAAAGCAATTTTTGCAGCTCTACTACCATCTGCGAATTTTTTAGCAACCGTATCATCAAGACCATCTAAAATACCTTTAACATCCCCTTTGGCTTCGTTGTAGATTTTGTTGATGTTATCGGCAATTTTCTTACGTTCAGCGGTGTCCTTAGAGGCCGTTTCTTTCTGATTCCCAAGTACTTTATCCAATCCTCCTTTACGGGAACCGTGCATTCCGGCAATTTGCTTCGCCGCTTGTGCCTGCGCTTCGTTCTGGGTTTTGCTTATTTTTTGGGTTTCGTCTACTCTAAATTGATTGGTCGCAGCCTTACTTTGCTCTTTGGCTTTGTTTTTCTCGTCTAAAGCACCTTTGAATGACGGTTCGTTTGAGTTCGCCAGCATTTCATCCGTAACGCCATGCTCTTTCATCTGACTGTCAATGTTATCCGTTTCCGACTGAATCGGTTTTTCAATATTGGCAGCATCTCGTTTTGTTGGCATTGCCTTAGCTGCATTAACCCCGCCCGGTGTTTTACCGTGATCCGGCACCGGCATTTTGGCTACATTCCGAACCGGTTGTTTTGCCGTATCCGGTTTTTCAGCTGTGGTATTAGCAATACTTCCCGATGCGGCGTTTTTCTCTTTTTTTACAGAGCCCATTGCCCTGTCATTGACCTCCTTAATGTTGTTATTTTTCTCGAACTTATCCGCATCTTCCTCATTTGTAGGAAGCTTTACTCCATCAATTTTCTTTTTTAGTTCGACTTTAAAAGCGGCAGCACTAAACAATCCTGGTTCCTGTGCGCTCATTTTATTTACCTGACCGGCTTGTGCCATACTTTGGCGTTCATTCGACGGTGAAGCTGCGGCAGCTTGCGCATCTTGTGACGCTTTTCCGGCCGGTCCGTGTCTACGCTGTCCTTTGGCTGTTTCAACAACCTGCCCCTGCATTTCCATAAAAACAGGATTGGCAGTAGCCGTTTTCGGTGTTGTATCCGCTACTTCTTCTGTTGCTGCTTTATCTTCGGCTGCCTCATTTTCCCCATCTTTCTTATCCGATTTATCAGCTGCTTTTATAACAGGTGCTGATTCCGCCGAAGCAGCCGTATCACCCGTGCTTTGAGCGGTCGAAACATCAACAAGCTTTTCATCGGTTGCTTTTTGTGGCGTTTCGGCCGACTTCGGATCAACCGATTTGGCACCCGATGGTTTTGTCTCCGCCGACTTTACTTCCGCGGTCGGTTTTGCTTCCGCCGACTTCGGATCCGTCGTTTTGGTATCTTCTGATTTTACCTCTGCCGTTTTTGCATCGTGATATTCTCTCAATTCATTAATTCCAAGCGTACTTCGATATTCCATTTCTTTCTGCTTGGTATCGGGATGATCCAATTCTCCTGTTGTTCCAATACTCGTCTGAAGCTGTTGGTATTTTTGTTCGGAACCATCGGAATACGCAGGATTAGAGCCGTGAACAGCAGGAATACTTGCGTTTTCAGGCTGTGGACTACTCTTCTCGGCACCGGTTTGTTCATTCTCAGCAACCGACTCCTGCGTTTGAAAATTGGAACGCTCCGTTTCGCGCAGAGAAAAAGGCGAATTCGCTGCCTGTTTCTGATCTTTATTTTGCGCTACTTTCTGCGGATTACTCTCTTTCTCTGCGTTCATTTTTTACTAATTATATTGTTCTGTTCTTCTCTTTTTCTCTTTCGTTGATGCTATAGGAATGCCATACAAAGTGTAATCCACACGATTACACTCCATACAACATTTTATTTCCTGAAAAAATCGATTGTTTACGATTCATTGCAGGACCACTTTTTACGTTTTTGGGAAGCCTTAACTGAATATCTTATCCTCTTTTAAATATTCCTTTTGAATACTTTCCAGTAGTGCATCCAGTCTTACTTTGTAATCTGTCGATTTTGAAGCAATCGTTTTTAAACTGATGTCCTGGATAACATTCATAATATTTGAGCCTGTTAACTCATATCGTCTGGCAATATCTTCCAGATCGATATCTTCCATATTTAATTGTTTCGGCAAATTGTGCTGCCAGATACGCAAACGCTCTTCCTGTCTCGGGTTATTGAAGCGAATACAGCTGTGAAAACGTCGCATAAAGGCTTTGTCCATATTATTTTTATAGTTGGATGCCAATATGATCAATCCTGAAAATGTTTCAATTCGCTGCAACAAATAGGACACTTCCTGATTGGCATATTTATCGTGTGCATCGCGAACATTGGTTCGTTTTCCAAAAATTGCATCGGCCTCATCAAAAAACAAAATCCAGTTTTTATTTTCGGCTTTGTCAAAAAGTTTCGCCAATTGTTTTTCCGTTTCACCGATGTATTTGGAAACCAGCATGGAAACATCTACCCGAAAAACCGGTCGTTTTGTATATTTCCCCAAAAGACTCGCCGCCAGTGTTTTTCCTGTCCCTGGGTCGCCATAAAACAACACCCGGAAGCCTGGTTTCAGCGTTTTTTGCATATCCCATTCTTCCATGAGTATATGACTGCTATTGTACCAGGCTTCAATACTTTGAAGTTCGTTTAACGTGGATTGGGGAAGTATAAGGTCGCTCCACGTTCTACGGGTGTGTAATTGTTCTGCCGGAAAATCGTTACTCATTTTCGGCAATAATTCAATTCCAAACAGGATGCGGTTAAAGCCTTCCTGAGTGACATTTATTTTATTGTGTACTGTTGTCTCATCCCGATTCGTCACCAGTTTCAGGATATTATCTTTTAACAATATAGTGGAGTCATCAAAATACTGTAGTGCCTGTAATCTCCCCGTAATACAGCTTCCTCCTAAAATAAACTGTATCGCTTCAACAGTTGGTAAAAAAAGCCTGCCACTGTCATTGGTTGAACATAAATCAAATAATACGCTATTGGGTACCTCTAAATAAATGCGTCGCAATAACGCCGGGTCCAATTTTGGCATCAGTGCCATTAAGAGAATGACAACTTCATGACGGGCAAGCTCTTTCTCCGAGATATAGTCGCCTAGTGGAAAGCCTTCATGGTCACTAGTACTAAATCCAGGTGATGCTGTGTTGAAATCCTGTGAGGGATTGTTAATTCTCCAGACAATTACTTCCTCCAGATATGTAAATAATTGCTGTATTTTTTTCGACTCCATTGTATTTTGGTTGTTTGTTTTTGTATATGTTTGAAGTTCAAAATTCACGATTTTTTTTTGCAAAAAGGCCTTTTTTGGACGTTCGATTCAGTAGTTGCAGTAAGTCGTAAAAACGGTCCTTATTAAAAAATAAAACACTAAAAATCAATTGCATACAAACAGACTTCTGTAAGCAATAGAAACCCAATCCGAAATGTTTTACAGGGCTATTGCAACGACCGCTTAACGCCGTTATTTGGAGTAAAAAACCTCACAACGTTTTGCAACTATTTGTGAGGTTTTGATTAAAATTCAAAAGTGTTATTTTATATAATTGACTACGGCATAACTCTTTTCTTCCATCTGGAAAGCGACAAAGCCTTCTTTATCATAGAATTCGTAGTTATGCGGTTCCAGGATATACGGTGAAAAATACTTCCCATCCGAACTTCTGAAGTACATTATGTATTTGATTCTTGCATTTATCAGGTCATAATCCTGATACTTCCCTTCCGGGTTAAAATGAAACGTAAGTACTTTTAAAAATCCTTTTTCGTTTGGATCGTCCGGCGTCCTATTCATTTGTCCTAAAGTAAGTACACTGTTAGGCGATGTCCCCGGAGCTGCTATTACCTCACCCGAAAAAACACCACCTCCTTCAACGTCTAATCGCGCTTTTGGTGACGATGTGCCGATTCCGACATTACCACCCTGGCGTTGCAGACTGATATCGCGATTGTTTTTCAGATTATAATCTGCGCCTTGAATATTCGGAATATCGACTTTAGATGTTTCAATTCGCAATGACTTATTCTCTGATTTATCTTTAGCCAAAAGAATACCCTCGACTCCCAGATTTCCGAATTTGGTTTCATTACCCGATTTAAGCAGGTAATCTCCGCCACCACTGCCATTACCAGCACCCAATAAATTCCAGGGTGACCACTCGCCGTTATAAAATGCCCGATGATAGATCTTATTAGACATTCCATAAGTATGATACGTTTGATAGGACATCACTTCGTCTGTAAAATTTCGGGTTATGGTTAGCATTCCTGCCATAAACTCCGGATAATTTTTACCTTCTCTGGCATACTCATCTGAATTTTGCGAAAAAACACCTGTTTGTCGGTAATCATTCAAATCATCACCAGGTCGCAACTCTCCTTTTACATTTAAAGTACCGTATGTATCTGCTTTATTAACCAAACCTTCATACATAGCGCCAAATTTAGCATCTACTTCGTTGGTATTGGCTTTTTGACCTAACTGCGTATACATCTCGTTAGCATTGGCTTTTACCGCCAACCCTGCGTTTACCTCGGATACATTCGCTTTTCCGCTTAATCCGGCACTAAGGTCATCTATTTTGCCATAGACTTCATTGGCATTGGCTTTTGTGGCCAATCCTGAAGACATAAGGTTGGTCACCTCGGTAAACTTGACATCCATATCGTTAGCACTAGCCTTTAGTGCAAGTCCCGCACTTAAATCGACCTTACTCGCCTTTAATGCTAAGCCTTCCTGGATCACCGTCGTGGTTTCATCAAATTTTGCATTGACATCACTTGCGTTCGCTTTTAAAGCCAAACCGGCATTCAGTTCCGTAACATTCGCTTTAGCGGCCAAATCGGACGCATTCGCTTTTACAGCCAAACCTTGTTGAAAGGCAACCGAACCAATTTTATCGGCCAAACCAGAATTCACATAGGTCGTATCGGCTTTTAAAGCCAAGCTCGTATTCACATCCGTGATATTTGCTTTCGCTGCCAAATCCGCCAGATTGGCTTTTCCAGACAGTTTTGTGTTCACATCGGCGATATTCTCCTTCTGTGCTAATCCATTATTTAAATCCGTGATGTTTGCCTTAACCGCCAAATCGCTTAAACTCGCTTTTTCAGCAAGACCTTCTTCAAATTGAATGGCGCTGATTTTATCCGCTAATCTCGCGTTAACATCCGCTGTATTGGCTTTTACCGATAGCTTTGTATCAACATCCGTGATGTTTGCCTTAACCGCTAAATCGCTTAAACTGGCTTTATCGGCCAGACCTTCTTCGAATTCAACCGCACTGATTTTTTCCGCTAATCTCGCGTTAACATCCGCTGTATTGGCTTTTACCGATAGCTTTGTATCGACATCCGTGATGTTAGCCTTAACCGCTAAATCACTTAAACTCGCTTTTTCAGCAAGACCTTCTTCAAATTCAACCGCACTAATTTTTTCCGCTAATCTCGCGTTAACATCCGCTGTATTGGCTTTTACCGATAGCTTTGTATCAA
>JAEXIT010000017.1 GCA_023446155.1 Bacteroidota bacterium | reverse complement strand
TTTCTTCTTTCTTCTTTCTTCTTTCTTCTTTCTTCTTTCTTCTTTCTTCTTTCTTCTTTCTTCTTTCTTCTTTCTTCTTTCTTCTTTCTTCTTTCTTCTTTCTTCTTTCTTCTTATTGTTTTACAGTATCGTTTTCAGCGACCATCGGTAGTACTAACTTTTCTATAGCTTTTAGACGGTCGTTCGTGGCTTGCTGTTCTTTTTCCAGTTTGTTTACCGTTTGAACCAGGTTTGTATTTTTGGCTTCCAGCATTTCGATACGTTTTAACAAGGCCTGAGTAGCACTCACATTAAGCATGGCGATGGCTTCATAATCCACAGCATGGAAATCGTGTACTTCTTTTCCGTAAACAAAAACGCTTCCTTCTTTGGTACAACTCACCCGAATAGCATTGTTACGGATCGCCAAAACATCGGTAAGTATTTCTTCGCCGCTAAAAACCAGTTTTATTTTGTCGCCCACGGCAAGGTCTTTTGTATTTACCGATAGCCAACCGTTTTTAAGGTTGCTTAACTGATAAATATTCGGAATAACCTCGGTTTGTTTTGTATTCACCGCAAGTGGGTATACTTGTGCCACCTGTTGTGCAATGACTTTTTTATAGTGCTGATTGCCGCGTTGTACCGAATCGATCATTTTATAATCCGTAATCACAATTTTGGAAAGGATATCAAGGTCTTTCGCATTATTGCTCACGCCCAATATCTTTTTAATACGCGCGTCCGAAACCACGTTAAATTGTTGCGCGGTAACTCCATCGGTCGCATAAATCGAATTTTTTACGGTTTCGGAATCCAAAATTTTGGAAGCCTTGTAGCCGTACATAAACAGTTTACTCGCACTGAAGCTTTCTGTTCCGGAAACCACCAATCTGGCTTGTGTAGGTGTAGCTGTACCAATACCAACATTCCCATTCGGAAGAATTTTCATGGCATCGGTACTTTGTGCTTGTAGCGGATTCGAAAGAATAAGGAATAGGGCTCCTAATAACCAATAATTTTTTTTCATGGTGGGTATAATTTAATAAGCGTTGAATTAATTTACTGTTTTACAATGAATTTGTGCGCCTTTGGTCACGGTAAATCCCGGTTTAAAAGAAATACTACCGCCGGAATTAAGAATCGTGTTTACGGAAGGTGCTACCGTAATCCCTTCCACGGTAATGCTATTGTTCGCACGATAAATGGTGTTCGTTTTTAAATCCGCCTGACCGATAACTACATCGTTTGTAGCGACTTTAGTAGCTGTAACCGCCAGCAAATCCGTAGCGGTTGCCGTATAGAGTGTTCCATCCGGAGCCAGTACCATATTTTTCTTGGTATAGCCAATAGCCGGATCAACTGTTACAACAAAGGCATTCGGATTTTCGGCATTGTTTTGAAATCCCAGAATCTTTTTAGATGGACTGTAGGTATCTGTTACATAAATAGTTGACCCTGCATCGGTGAGTAATCTGGAGCCATTGTCCAAAGCAACCGATTTTTCGAAAACCTCAGCTTTATTCAATGCTGAATTGTATTTTGCTAATTTCAAGTTGAACACAAAAAAGACATTCGACTCGGCATCGATAACCGGTTGTGAAATTCCGACATTACCCGAACTTTCGGAGGGTATAAACTGCGTTTGAGTAACCCCTTTATCGTCGATATCAAATATAAAAAGTTTGTTGCCCTTTTCGAAACCATTAAGTACAAAAACCCGGGTATTATCCTGAACAACCGGCGCCGGAATATAAAAATTCACATCGTTTTGATACCCGTCCAATACCGGACCGGAAGGTTCCATTTTACTGCCGTCCATGTTATTCAATACCATCAGGCGACTTTTTTTCTGTTGTGTATCCACCGCAATAAAAAAGGCTTTGCTTTCGTCCGGACTTAATGAAACCGGACCGATACGTTCATTCGGATTCCCTTCGTATTTCCAACGTATTTTACATTGCGGATAAGCCGACAGTGCAACAATACCGGTATCCGATGGCAGGTAAAGCGTTCCGTCATATCCAATCGTCGCATTATCATTGATGGTAGTCAGCTGTTGGCTGGTGATCTCCGAAAGCGGTTTCTCCAGTAACTTCTTTCCGGCGTTGTTTAAATCCAGAATACTGAGTTTTCCAAGTTTGGAAATATAGTATAAACGCCCCTGTTCGTCGATTAATGGCCATGATTTGGCTACATCATCCATTCCTTGTTCCCACAAAACGTTTCCTTTCGCATCCAGTTGCTTTACATAAAAAGCAGCCGACTTTCCCGAAGTTGCCTGCGTAAACACTACAGGTGTATTTTTATAGATCACAAGAGCGCCCGTGAGACCGATTTCCTGCAGGTATCCCCCTCCATAAGGAAGCTTACGGATTTGGGCATCCTGTACATAGGTATTGCTCTTCCAGTTTAGCATACTGCTGTATTGTGCATTTGCAAAAGACTGTGCCCAATCTTCCCGAAATGGATAGGCATCAATTTCGTAGGCCACTAGCAATTTTGGTTTTTTGGAAAAATTAAACGGTGTTTGCGCAGTTTTGGAGGAGAAAAAACGAGTGTCCTGTCCCTTTTCCGGCGATCGTGTCGCGAGGGACAAAATACCATCCGGCAAAAATTCAGTTACCGGTTTTAGTGAACCCGGAAACTTAAGTTTCATCGCTATAGCTGTCGTGCTTTTTCTGATTTCCGCGCGGCCAACCGGACCTTCCTTATTATTACTTAAAATGGCCCAATCTAATTTCGGATCACTTAAATTTGTTTCATTTTCGGTCCATCCGTTAGTCCCTTTTAAAGCCGTTATCGTTTGAACCGAAAAATCAGACATATTATCATTGGGTCTGTTGTATAGTTTCAGATTCAAGGTTGCTATTTTCGCATTCGCCGGCAAATGATTAAAGTCAAATTTAAAAAAAGACTTATTGGTTTCGTTTCCTTTGTCATCGGCCGCAACGCGTAAATCTTTATTGGTTTCCAGCGGTAATGCCATGTCAATTTCCGGTAATAAAACGGTATACTTGGATTGCGCAAACAATGCCTGCGATTTCGTGAGCAGTAACAGCACTACAAAGATGTAGCCATACCCTATTTTATTCATAATCTTTATTTTAAATTGATACTCTAGGTTAAAATTAAAGTCTGACCCGTTGCTACCGGAACCCAGTAAAACAAATCGGAATACGTAATCCCCGAATCACCCTCGTTGGTTAAGACCATATACCAGAGGCAACCTTTAAAAAAGGCAGTGATGATCTTGGAATCTTTTGTCGTCCCAAAACTTTCCGCACCGGCAGCCGTATCCATCTGATTACTGCCGTATTTCCCATTGTTTACCGTTATCCGGTAAAAATATTTCTTCTTGTTGTTCTGTTCCTGATAGCCACCCAATAAAAAGATACCCGTGCTGTCTATCGTGTCTTTCCCTAAAAAAGACAAACCAGACGACAAATACGAATTGTTATTGATGGTCAATGGCGTAATCAGATTCCAGTTATTTTTGTCCCATTTCCAGATATCCGAGGTTTCGGCTCCTCCTATTTCCGAGAAACCGCCGCCAATCCATAAGGCTTTTTTATTTCCGTTGGCATCCAACTCGGTTGCAATACCATTTAGACATCTCGTTTTCCACTGCATTTTTACAGGAGTGCTTTTGTCGGAATTTACGCTTCCGTTTATGCCGATGTTGTCCCATACCTTGCCATCACCCGACACCCAAATATCGTTTAAAGCCGCACCCCATTCGTCTACACCGCCCAACATCCAAAGTTTATCCTGATCGCCATGCGGGAAAATTGCGCACGAATGCCCCATACGGGAAGCCCATGGCAAATTATCGACTACCGTTACCTGAAATCCGGTTTCGGCATCCAGATTAACAATAGCCACTGCATTGGCAGATTCCATTGGTTTGATATAGCTACCTCCTATAAAAAAGAGCTGTCCGTGTAATGCTCCTGCACTTTTAAGGTGTAATAAAGGAGCGGTTACAAAAGGTTTTAATTTGTTTTTTTCGGCGTCGGAAAGTAGTATTCGGTGCCAGTTATCCGAAAAACCTTCGTTGGTATTCGCGTATCCGATATGATCTATCTCAGTGATCTTATTTTCGGTTTTTAGCATTACGCTATACAGATAGGAGGCATCCTGGGCCACACAAAAATTACCGATCTTATAGTTCGCATACTTTCCGGTCGGATTTGCATTGGAGTATAATTTTGATTCGCTTAATGCCCGGACTAATAGTGTTTTGGTGACCGAAACAGTCCCCATTTGTACTTCCAGAGTATACGAATGATCGCCATTCGCAATAGTGGCAATGGTATAGCTCCCTACGTCTTCTGTACCGCTTTTTAGGACTTCCAGTCCTTCTCTTACAATATACCGGCTGCCTTTAACCTTCCAGGATAGGGCAACCGGTGCATTGCGCTGTACCACTGTCATATCCGATTCGAACGCGATGATCTCCGGTTTGGCCTCTTCGGCTATCACAGTAAAAGGAAGGGATACCAACGGTTTGGGATCGGCAGGATCGTTTCTGTCTTTAAAGCGTAGCTCTAGGGTTGTCGTTGGTGTGGCCATAGTACATTTTTCCGCTCCGATTTTTAGAATCAGATAGGTATACGCATCATCATAATCCCGCTGAAAGTTATACGTTCGTTTCCCGGGGTTGTTATTATCGTATAAAAGGTCACAGATTTTTACGGGAAAGGTCGTGGTTTTGTTCGCGTCGTCGGTTTTAGCCCAGAGTTCACAACGCATCTTTTTTAAATCGGCTGCCGCTACCAGGGTATCTAAATTTTCAATCGTAAAAACTCCCATCAGTAAGATGGGCTTTTTTTCGTCCTGAGCGATCATTATATCCAATACCAATGCTTCCCCATTCGTAACCGAATTACTGCTACCGGTAGTTACATATCCCATATTTATATCGTTTAATTGTTCGTTTTTAAATTGCTTAGTCGTAGCCATCCTTCGTAAACCTGCTGTTTGGTAAACCCGGAAATCTGTTTGTTTTTTCCTTCGGTCAAAGCAGCATCATTCTGCCAGGTGGTTACGTCCGATTTGTGGGTCCATTTCCAATTGGCATTCATCCCGGTCGGTATCGGAATATCCGGAGCCACTTTTTCGGCTATAAAAGGCGCTACCCGAAAACCGATATCCAGTTGCGATAACAAACGCCTGGAATTATGGTTGAATAGTTCCACATACTTTGTAGGCAAAATTCCGGTTGCGAAATGTACCCCACCAGAGGGATACATCAGTAAGGTTGCTTTTACCGGCGCCTGATTCAGGTTGATTTTTAATGTCGTATCCTTCGCAAAAAAAGAATCCGAATCGCTAAAAATAAACTTCGGTGCATTTGCAATCGTATGAAATACATCCGTACTCGCATCGGTAAAATAGCCAACCAGTCCGTTTTTATCCATGTCGTAATCCCCAATAGTCAGGGGAAATTTAACGGTTTCGATATGTCCGGTAACAGCTTTCCCGGATTGATTCCACCGCTGATCGTAATACGGAAGTCCCAACGATTCCAATCCTACCGAGCAACGCACTAATGCCAGTGGTTGTCCGTAGAGTAAGGCCGAGGTTGTATTTTGTAAGCCCACATTTCCCATCGCCTGTAAGCTCACCTTATAGGCCAGGTCCATAATCCCCGAAACCCGGCTTCCACTGTTGAGTGTTTCCAATAGCTTTCCTAATTGCGGATTTGCGATACGCTCCGGTATTCTATTTCCGCCCGGAAAAGCTTGTTTGATGAGTTTTACGCCATTCTTTTGCGTCAGATCCGAAGTAATTTGAAGTACGACGACTTCATTTCCGTCTCCGTCGTAAACCAGAATACTATTATCCAGATAATTGGGAATCAACCATCCCAAAACAGGGTTGTCCCTATTTCCCGTATCCTGATACAGAATACCGTCACCCGCATTTAACCAGTTGAATTGCAAACGGGAGGGCTGAATAATACGTGGTGGCAACGGAATGATCACATCCGATTCTTTTTTGTCGCCTTGTAGCGTAACCGAACAGGCGATCTCAGGATTATTGGTGTCATTTTCTACGATTACTTTTTTAACCTGTCCGAAAGCATCGACAATCGAAAGATTTTTGATGATCACAGCTCCCGAGCGCAGCGGATTAAAAACTGTCGCGTCCATTCCGTTGATCGCTCCCGGATCACATCCCAGTTTGTAGCCATCGTCCCCGATCACATTTAACTCGTTCCGATCGATCTGATATTCCGTATTAAAATTATAATCGGGATCAGCGGTATAGTGAAAAGGCGGTAATTGAATATCGGTGCGCTGCATCAGTAAATTTTTATGCAAACCGCTCAATGCCTGTGCAATCAGGTTGAGTGCTCCGTATTTATGTACGATAGCCTCGGGAACCGTTTTTTTCAGATTGGCAAAAACCGCATTTGAAAACGGACTTATTCCGCTAATCGCAACAGGTGTTCCTTGTTCTTTTGTGGTTTGTTTTTTAAAATACAGGCCTTCTTCCAGTTTCCAGTTTGCTGTATCTTCCATCAGATCCAACTCTTTTATATCCGGATTGTTGGATACATAGTCAACATCCCAGACCATAAACAACGGTGTCCAGGCCTGTTCCCATCGGACAATGGAAAAGCTTTCGTGTGCTTTTTCCTTTTCCTTGTATTCCGGTTGCGACTGTACCGCAATCACTTTTTGACCAAAAGCCTTGATCACAGCACTGCTTTTATCTTTTCCTTCACCCAGTTGTGCTTCGATATAGGCTTGCAGCGCGATATCTACAGCGAGCGAGTGGTCCAGTAACAGCGTTTCAAACACCACGGCTTGTATTGCATCTAAAGGCAACTGCGGATGTTGCAAAGCAATTACACCCGGAACATTAATCTTGTCAACCGGAATTGTTACCGGAATGCTGGTGTCATTATACGGCACCTCCAGATAAAGCTTTGTGAGCAATTGCTCAGCCACTCGGCAGTTTAGTTCTTTATCCATCGCCTGAAAAGCCGGTTTTTCGGTATTCCCGATACCAGATCCACAAAACAACAGAACCGGGTCATTGGGTTCCCAAAAACGGTCTTCCAGGGTTTCTTTTAGTTCAAACTCCGGGTTTGTCCCTGCCAGTTCTTGATATTGGCGCAAGTTAAACGCGCGTTGCTGGATTTCCCGATCCAACACATCGGCTTCCACTTTTTTACCCACAAGCTGGTCCAATAGTATTTTCCTCGAGGCATTGTAATCAAAATTCGGAACCGTATAATCATTTACGGTTTTATAGGCTTGTTTGTACCACAGAAAATAGTATTCCTGTTGTAATCTTGCGATTTCCTGTTTGATGGTGTTGCAACTGATCTGCGTTTCATTTAAAGTATTCAGTTCGTTGAGGATCGCGTTGTTTTCGGGAAAATGCGGTCGGTCGTCCTGTTTGTCTTCCAGGTCTTTATCGGCTGCTTCCATCCGTGTGATTTCCCAAATCGAGCTTCTGTTTTTAGGAGTAAAACCTCTTTTATGAATTTCGGTCTGAATGGATTTCAGTCCCGGTTCATTTTTACTGTCTTCTAAAAATTGGTATTGCAGGGCATTTAACAGCGTTTCCACACCCGGTTTTTCAATCGCATTGCTTTTGATAATCTGCGCGCTTAACGATTCAATAGCTGTATTGCCTACGTATACCTGTACTTCCCCGTCGGGAACGCCACTTTTTAGTTCGCTACTCCATCGAATACTATGAATGCTAGCATGCAATAAAGAAGCTTCCGGATAACTTTCTCCATCGCATTTCCATTGCTGCTTAAACCAATCCAGTGTTCTTTTCTGGCGGAGTTGTTCGGTTGTTGCCGTCGCTTCGTTAAAGTCGAAAGGTGCCAACGGGTCCACGGTGGGATCATTGTACCAACCGGTAACCACATAGGTAACCGTACAATCGAAATCGATGTCGGCCATGTCATCGTGGAATCCAAAAACGTTTTTGCTACTCTGATACAATGACGCAAAATACGGGTTTACGGCGCCTACACCAGTTAAAATGGGTGGCGCTGTAGTTTCCTCATAACCAGCCGACCATTCGACTACTTTTCCGAGATTACTAAAATCCAGTTTGTCATTATGCAGGGTTATCCAGTTTGGTACGGGTTTATTATTTTTTATCGTATTCTTTTCATCACTTTGAACGATCCACATCCGGGACGCCATATTTTTGATGCCTTTGTCCGTCCGGATCCGGATCACCATCCATCGGTTGGGCGTATATGGAAACTGCATTTCTTCCCCATCGTTTATAAAAGCGTGTTTTAAAGCTTTGGGTAACGTCCAGTGCAGGTGAATTCCTTTTTTGAGTGTTGTTGTTTTGTTGGTATCCGGTTGTAAAACATTCCCCAGAATACTCTGATTGTAGTGTTGCAATTGCGGACCTAAATCCATGCAATCCGTTATATCGCGACCCAATGCGAGGGCTTCCATATACATGGGTACAAAAAGTCTGGAAGTATTATGCATGGTTATCGGTGTTTAGGATGTTAATGGCAATGTTCTTTTTTACCGGGCTGTCGACCATCTGATAGGCAAACTCAGCGGATGTAAAATGAATTCCTTTACTTTCGTCGGTTTTTTCCATCCAGTTTTTTGCTTTTAATTTTTCTTGCATCACACGGGCCAAACCGGCGATATCGATGATACCGTTTTCAATCAGTCCGTTATTTAGTTCGGCATTGACATCGGCGGTACCGTCTGTTATTTCCTGATTGATACCGTCTTCGTTTTTTAGATTCTTGATATAGGTCGTATTGTTTTTGATTCCGAAATGCAGACCTTCGTAAGGTTGTTTTATCGTGATACTCGCAATGTTCCCGTCGAAAATTCCCAGGAAAATATCCGAGTCGATCCGTTCAAAACGCAAAGCCGGAAGCAACTGCTCATCGGCATCAAAAGCCATAATTTCCAGTCCGCGCCAACCCGATACCAGATCCGACCGAAGTAGGAATCCGGTGGTATTGAGTCGTCTTTCTGTTTTTCTTTCGGTTCCACTACCGATTTCTTTCGACTGCGTCTGATAGCCGTCTATAAATTTCCCGTTGACCGCCTGTTCCAGTAAGGCCTCATTTTTATTGATCCGCCCAATACTGAGCGCACCGTCCAACAAGGCTTCTATCCAGTTCGGATCGACATAAAACAACGAAAGTGTACCGGTATAGTTTTTTTGATTTTTAAGGTGCTCTTTTTCCAAAAGCCATTCGTGGGGAACGATATAGGAAAACGGAATCCCGTTTAATTTATACAAATTGCCCAAAAAGTGTTTTACTTCATTCGGAACCGTAGTAGGTAAACCGGTTGTTGTTTCTTCCGGAACCACCGTTGTAAGATCGTGTAAGGCGCCCAGATAGCGAATTACCTTGTCTTTTACATTGCTTTCACTATCATCCTCCAAAATGGCATTTAACGTGTTATTTTTTGATTTTTCGAGCTCCAGTTGCTTTTGTGCCGTACGCCAATTCAGAATGGCTTTGGAAAACTCCTGATTCTGTAAGGCCAGTATACGCCCCAATTGCCATGCTGCCGCAAAGGAAATATCAAAAAAGCCGGTGGTTTTATCATAGCGCAAAGCCGCATCGGCCGAACCAAATGAAATACATTTTGAAGTCGCCGGAAATAATTTTGGCACAAACGGACCATGATACCAGCTGATCGTATTCGCACCGGTTCGCGTGAGGTGTTCCAATGGAATATACCCCGAATCAAAATAGGGCGTCAGTTCCGAAGCTTCCTCACCCCGCTGCACTTTGATACTCTTTATATCCAGTCCGTCTACCAACTGTGAAAAACTGGCATTTCCGGAATCGATAAAATTCCAGTTCGCCAATACAACCAGTCGGGCTTTATGACCGTCAGGAATGTTCTTTTTAGAATCCGCGTCTTTTAAATAATCGGTATAACCTTCCAGTGATACCAAAATAGCGGTATGTTGTTTGCCTTTTGTCGGCAGGCGATTTCCGACGATAACCGCAAAAACGCCGGTACCATCGGTATTGACATCGGTGATTCCCTCTTTGTCTTTATGATCAATACTTACCTCTTTAGCGTGTGCCAACAGAGAAAGACTTTTTAAGGACGGGATATTTTTGTCAAATTGTTCTTTTGTCAGGTCAATTGTAAAACAGCCATCCGTGGTTTTTTCCCATTCCATTAATTTTAAAGCTTCTTTATCGGTCCCTTTAAAGTCAAAAATTTCCGGACGAATAATGCCATCGGAAAGGTTCGGGCGGATAACTGCGGCGAGGGTATTTTTACAAATCGGCAGGTTTTTCATTTCCTCTTCGTCAAAAAGCAATAAAGCCATCCAGGGAACCGGTGGCGAATCCTGAGGGTTCTGCTGATTTTCAGGAGTAGATTCCCGCTGAAAAACCGGTAGTTTTCCATCTAAAGTACGCTCCCACGGCAAGGTACGTCGGGTAAATACCAGATGTGGTAATGATTCCGAATAGTTTCCGGATTGATTCGCCGGAGGATACACCGAATAAATATCATTCGGATTCAGCGTAAATCGGGCAGCATCGACTCCAAAATCGAAGGTTTTTGTAATGTTCTGAAGGCTTGCTTTGTTTTTTAAAACCCGTTGACTAACTACCGTGGTATACTTTCCCGCAACCATAGCCGGTAAAAAACATTGCACTATTTTCGTATTCTCGCTCATTCTTGTTACATTTTACCCTAATTTACTTTACGTCGGTACTATATTGTGGTAGCTGACCTATTTCACAGATCACCGGAATTCCGATAAAATAATCGTCTTCATTGGTCATATTTCTGTTGATTGCTTCCTCGTCGATATCCGGGAAGCTTTCATCAAACCCTGTTCTAAGTAATGCTACTATTTTTTGTCGTTTTTCTTTTACGTTGTTTTCTTCGTATGTTTTTTCAAGGATTCCCGGTATTTTGATCGCATTGCCATCATAATAGCTTAAAACGTCATCTCTATGATAGGCTTCTCCTGTTTTGGCCAATGCAAAACTCCAGTCGAAGGTTCCTTTTGAGGCATCGAATAAGGTCGAAAAATCGAAACTACGAATCTGAGCGACCTGCGGTATAACCGGTGGCTGAATAATCACGCCACTCAACACATTGCTCAGTATTTTCGAGGTTCCCGGATTCGCGTTCGTACTTTTCGATTCGGCTCCGCCCCATAAAGCTTCGGCCACTCCTTTTGCAATACCGGAAACCGACATTTTCATTTTGGTGGTATTCAACAATACATCAACATTCATTTCGAATGCCACGGTACCGGCTGTAAAACCACACGGACGGATTCCGATATTTTTTTCCCGATTGGCATAAATAATGTCGCCCGTTTCCGATTTGATCACGGTATTTTCCGGCACTTCCGTAGTATTGATTTTTAATTCGGATACCGGAATAAAAGAATCAATGGTAATCGCTAGCTGGTGTGGATTGATTATCGGAAACTTGTCTTCCCCTTTTACTTCAATCAGACCATTACTGATGGTTATATTGGTTGGATCCGGATCGGAAACAGCAGTTGCATTTTCCCCTTTTAGTTGTTTATGAGTTGATTCGTTGTTTTTCTTTTGCGGTATAAAACCGGTTGCAAATTCTGACCATTGCAGCTTTTTCGGTTCTTTTTTGGAATGATCTCCAAAAGGAATGGTAAAAGAGAATATTGTCCAATCCACGTAAGCTTCACCGGCAAATGGTGGTCCCCATATATGGAGTACGGCGCCCATTTCGAAACTGAAATGAATCCGAATAAACAGAACTTTAATATCGGCCTCAATTTTAACCGTAATCCCCATATCGATAGAATAGTGGAACGGCGCCCAGGCAATAAGCATATCGGCCCAGATCACAATGGAGGCTTTTATAATGGAAGTTTTAAACAGTACTTCCCATTTACCACCTGCCATAATCGCCGAAGCGGTAAGCGCATAATACAGCTCTCCTTTAATCAATACCAGATCACTTATTTTCCAGCTTAATGCAAGTCGCGGTACGGTTGGATAATGTGCCGGTTTTATAAACTTCGGATGGTACCCACCCAACGTAATCACAAAATCGCCTTCATAAGGTCCTTTTATCCACGTATAGAATGCAAATCCTCCGGATAACTTACAGTCTTTCGAGAGGACATACGAATTTGGTGTAACTACAGCTTCTACGGAAATCACATCACTACCCGGTCCGAAATGCGCCAAAATCGCGAGTTCTACATATACAATCGGTTCGGGAGCCATCGATTTTTCCGGCCAGCTCAATCGGGAAAGTCCCAGAATGGCAAACTCCAATTGAGTTCCAAAATTGACCGTTAATAGTACAAACGATTCGATTAGCTTAAAGGACGTAAATTTAATTCCAACCGCCAGCCAGTAATCTCCAATGGAAATTTCAATCGGCTTTTTACCGTTTTTCATTGGCGTTTCCAGTGAAGTCAGCAACGGCAATAATCCCTGATCATCTTCCGGTCGCATGGCCAAAGCCACCAATGGGAATTGTGCCACTTCGTTAATCGAAGGCACGTTTATTTTGCGGTTATACCCAAATCCGGCGGCAATTCCGGTTACGAAAAAGAAAGCCGGACCGCCAATAGGGCCATCAAATACGCCATAAATAAACAAGGACGCTTCATCGGCTACTTTGGCATACGATCCGATGGCCGAGATGGTAAAACGACTTACTTTTATAATTGCGCCGCCATTATACACATCGATGGTTGTCCCGTTATACGACGCTGTGGTATGTAGAAAAGCTCCTGATATTTCGATTGGCGGTGCCTTATACGAAAGTCCGAGTCCTTCGAGGTAAAAATCCGGTGTTCCGGGTGGCCATTGGAGCTTAAAGCCCAAACCAAATCCCATCAGCTGCATGCCCATGCCTTTCATTTCCATGGTGGCATCCAGCAGTAAAACCACTTTTCCGTCATCGTAGGCAAAGCCCAATCGTTGTAAGGTTACCGGGCCAATTTTTTTATCTACTTTTTTCCATTTTGCCTTAGCAATGATTCCGTCGCCTATCGGTGCGACTGTGGTGACACTTGTTTGTTGGGGTTGTTCCGGTTCTTTAAATTCCTGATCCGTTCCGTCGTTTAAAGCATAGTACTCCTCTGCTCCGTTAATCTCCAGTTGTATGGTGATATTAAACCCGGAACGGATTGCTACCGGTGGTAAAGCTTCAAAACGTGTTAGTTCGTCTTTTTCAAAAGCTCCGTTGGTATACAACGCCAGTACTTCTTTAAAAGCAAAGGCATTACCCTGCGTTAAGACCGGACCGGCCAAAGGAAGGTCGTTTAAGTCGAGGTTGAGTCCCGCGCCCATTCCAAAACACAAACCGGAAGTGCCTTTTTGTTTTTTATACAGTAAAAAGGCTTTAAAAGTTTCGAGCGTAAAGGAAAGCGCCGGCATTTTGTTAGTGGCACTTTCGCCAAAGAATTTTGTAGCCAAAGCACGTAAGTCGATGGTTGTTTTGCCTGAATTCACGTAGGCGGCGTAGACATACCCCGCGTCTTTTTCCTGTACAAAATTTAAGGTAAAACGATGTTCATCAACCGATAAAATACCTCCGAAAGCAAAAGTGGTTTGCGAGTCGTTTTTCCGGTAGTCGATCGCAATAACGGCATCAAAATACCTGTCGTTGATGTTGATCTGACAGTTAAATTCAATTTTAAATTCTGAGGTATCTATGCCACCGGAACCATAGGTCACCGAAAACTGTTTAAACGTAACGGCATTCAGGATTTCCGGTATTACTACCGATTTTGCATCCGGTTTTGCCGTACAGCAATTAATAATATCCTGTATGCCAATCCCATTTTTATTTTCGGATGTCAACGTAGCGTACAAAAAACTTTCTTTTTGGCTGTTTTCTGTAATTCTGCTTCTGTAACCCACCGCAATATCAACAGCAATCGGAGCCGACGGATTTCCCAAATGGAATTCTGTCTGCCCTGTGATTTCGACTAAAAAAGCGTTATTTGCTGCCATACTAAACGGTATTACTGTACTATGATCACCCCATCTGATAACGACAGGTTACTCCATACAAAGGGGATCCTCAATTTATAGCCTAAACCGGATCCCTTTTGAATGGTAGTTTTATTTTAAAATCGTTTGCTTTGGAAACTATGCTTTTTTTACAACTGTTTGCGGCGCATTGGTTACCCGGAAACCTACTTTTTTAATCTTAAAGTTTCCTAATTCTAAGGGAGAATCGCCCTCTTTTGACTGTACATTAAAATCGAACGTATTTTGCGTAATGTTATAGTAAAACTCCTTAAACTCGATGGTAAATTCGTTTAAGTCTTTACCCCCTTCTTTGACAGGAGGAAGGCTTACTTTTGTGTTGTCGCCCGATCTTTTTTGAATCCACGCTACAAGCTCATTTAATTTAATGTAAGTTCCTGGCGCACCATCTTGTTTATCACTAAAATCGATAATCCAGTCGGCTTTAGGATTTCTTTCAGATGGAATATTACCAATTCGTACGCTCACTAAAACGGCTTCCTCGTTTGATTCCGGACCAATCCCAATTTGCCCACTTAAACCTACACTGTATTTGGAAACATCCACTAATCCGATTATCGCATTATTCGCACTATCGAGTGTTCCATTAACCGCTCTTTTCACATTCGTACCTTCCGACCAGGTTACCTGAATATTATCTGTAGCTTTCCATCCCAATTCCGCAGCCTCTTTTTTAATTGTAATCGTATCAGTAGTTGTTCCCTTAAAACTGTAGTTTCCTAAATCTGTAACGGTCGCCGGAGTTGTAAGGTTTTTGATTTCTGTGATTGTCAGTGCCATAAGTATTCGTTTTTTAAGGTTTAATATTTAATGATATAATTTAGAGCCATCCATTTTGGGCGATTTTGTCCCGTATATTCCCCACTTGCAAACCCCGGTAATGCGACATAAACCGAATGCTGATGATTTCCAACACTTTCTGTCGTCTGATTTTTAATATCCGTCCCGTCCGTATCTATTCCGGAGTAACCACCGCCGCCAAAATTTCGTTTGTACCAATTGGGATTAAATCTATGGTAATGCGCTCCGTCTGCCGAGGTAGTGAAAGACTGAGCAGGCGGATTAATACTGTGACTGTGCCGGTCGGCTTCCCCTTTTCGCCCTACTTGTTCGTTTCCGTTGGATGGATTCGCTCCCATGACAAACGTTTGTCGCAAATCGGGTACATTAAACTGGCCGTTAGCGCCTCCGTATGTTGTACCTATTACCGCAAAAAGGTCATTTTTATCGCCATTCGTTGGATACGATTTCCCGTCGCATAACAACCAACCTTCCGGTGCCTGTGTTCCGGCAAAAGCCATAACAGAACCAACCGGCATAGCGCTTCCGGTTTTATCCTTGATTCGTCCTTCCGATTTAATGTTTCCGGCGACCTGAAGTTTTTCGGTCGGATTACTTGTTCCTACGCCAACATTGCCATTTGGAAGTATTTTTAAAGCATCATTTTGAGCAAACAACACCGTCGCATTGGCTATTAAAAAAATAAGAAATAATATAATGTCCCTCTTTCTCATCTGTTGCTTTTTTATTGCTTTATACACTTTAAAAGCGTATTATTTTCAAATGCCGAACCTATAACTTTTTCGTAGATTTCTTATAGGTAAAAATACCTATTCCCACTATTAATGGTGTTTTACTATTCCTTTTTCGATAAACCATCGGTTGGTATAACTACTACAGAAAATCCGATACCCGTATTTAAAAAAGGTTTTAATTAAGTAAATTCGTAACAGTATTTCACATGGAATCCTTTTCAATATTATGCTAAAAATAGAATTTGAAGAACCTACTACAGAACTATGCACATGTTGCGGAAAAGAGACTATAAGACTCACCCGATTTGTATATGAAAACGCGGATGCATTTGCGATTTATTATATAAAGTTCACCAAAGATCACGAAGAAAAAATTGCCACGGGAATAATCAGTATTGGCGATTGGGGAACCGATGAAGAACCCATAAACAGGTTTTCGTTTCCTTTTAAAATATGGACAAAAGAAGACCATTATCAAATTGGTTTAATTGACAGCAAAGAATCGCCGTGGAAACATGAAATGCTAGGTAAAATTTTAGATAGGAAAGAAGCCTTACAACATCCCTGGATAAAAGACGTTTTCCATATCACTGACCATATCGTTGTAGAAGATAAAGAGGTTGTTGAATATTTTTCGTGAGAATAACTTAGCTTAAACAGTAGTTTGATACAGTTATATTTATCTTAGGTTTGATCAATTAAAACCGCAATTGAACTATTTCGGCAAATGGGCAATCAATTCGACCTCTAATTTTGCTGTTGCCATATACAATCGTTGTATTTGTACCCATGTAGCCGCCGGAAAGTCGCCCTTATAAAATCCTTTTCGAACGTAGTTGTATTTTTTCATGGCTTCAATATCTGTGGTATATAAGTTTTCTTTTACCACATTTTCAAAGGTCGCTCCATAACTCGCTAATGAAGCTTTTAAGGCTTTGTAAACAGACGTAATTCCTTCCGGGCTTATATCCGTTGCGACAGCACCCGAGATGTACAAAATATTGTCGACTTTTAAAACTTGCGTATACCCCGCAACGGTATCTTGTTTGACAGCATTATTCCAATGCCATTTTTCTTTGTTAATTTTTGTTTCCTGCGAAAAAGTGTTACAAAACATCAAAAGAAAAGAAAGTAATATCAACTGTCGCATAATGTTTTATTTAAATAAATTGTCTAAATAATATCATTTTTAATTACTCGATTTTCGCTGCAAATGCGATAATATGTCCGTCGATATCGGCAAAATAGCAGACTTTATCACCCCAATCGCGAGGTAGAATTGGACTGATTAGTTTGGCGCCACATTGAATCGCATTATCAAATTCGAGTTCAATATCGGCTACATAAAAGTAAAGCTCACATCGGGGTATTCCATTTCCCGCGTCGGGATGCGGGGTTTTATCCAACAGAATTTTTGCAATTCCTTTGTTAGGCATCAATCCCAGTTTAAAATTTTCGGCAAGTATAAATTCCGTCATTCCCGGAACATTTAAATCCGGATCCTGTCGCAATAATTTGGCGTAAAACGCGGCACTGGTCTGCTGGTCGTTTACATATAGAATCGTTTCGATAAATTTTATGTGTCTCATGTTTTTGTTTATTATTTTAAAAGTACGATAATATACCGCATCAAAAAGCACCCATTGCCACAAAAATACGGAACACCAAGGAAATAGAAATACCGGAAAATACGGAATCACAGGTTTACGGCTCTTACTATCTTTGGTTTTCAAGTCCTGCAACAGTAAGAAATAGTTTATAATAATTAAAAAACAAAACGATGAAACAACTTGTTCTCCTATTCCTGCTAACTTCATTTGCGCCCTTATGTGGTCAGACGGTAAAATTTGATATTATGGCTAAATATAAAAAGTCATCTGAAAAATCAACAGAAGAAAGCAGTGCCTATGGTATGTCGGGAGATGACCGATATTTTTTGCAAATTTTCCGGAATCGTCAGGAGGATGCCATTGCCTACGTTTTTGATCTGAAATCAAAAAAGCGTCATGATTTTACTGTTGTAACAAACATCGACACTAAAGGAAAAGTAAATTATAGTTTTAAACATATCAAAAGCATTCCTTTTACGAGCAAACCGAACAACAATTCTTATTACGAATTCGAAAGTGTTGCAACCGATGGCGACATTGAGACGGTAAATCTGAATGTTTACAAAAACAAATCAAAAAAGAAGCGTATTGATACCTATGTTCTAAAGAATCAAAAAGCAAAATCCAACTTTTTCCCTCTTTTCCGTTTTATCTGTTTCCATTTATCCGGAACAGATGGTGCTTTTAATTATCCCAATGGCGGCTTGATCTTGAGTGGCAAAGCAGAAATGAGAAAGGTCGATTTGACTCTAAAATCTTTTGAAAATGCGGATGTCGAAATAACACTACCGGAATAAAAACAGAATGGTTTATTCGTATATTGGCACACTTATAATACACTAAAAAACAATTCAAATTAGAATCTTAAAAACCATGAAACCAAAAAGTATTTGCCTGATCGGATTATTGTTATTTGTTGTGAGTTATATAATGTTTTCCCAAGGTGCCAAATTAGCATACTTTCAAAAGCCAATTGATTTTGCACATTGGTTTAACCTGATTGGAGCCGTATTATTACTGTCATTCAATACCGTATTTCCAAAAAATAAATTGGGTATTTTTGCGGGTTTTATAACGGCATTAGGAGTCATCGCCCACATTGGCCTTTGTACAATCGATTTTATAATGTGGAGTTTTGGAGACGATGATAATGCAAAAATGCAATTAAGTGAACACCTTAGCCATACGCCGGCTATTTTATATCCGTTTATTATCGTTGGCCCATCGTTACTCTTTATCGGGTTAGTAATTCATGCCTTAAATTTTATCAAAACCCATCCAATCCCTGCTTCTATGGTTATCGTTGGAGCACCTTTGGTTGGTTTTTCCTTTTTTATATTAAAAGATGGGATTTATATGGTACTTAGCTGTTTACTATTTGCATTGGGATTGGCCTTGCTGCTTTATAGAAAGGAAAAAACGAATATTTCTGAGGAGTTATGTACTTAAAATGTACCAATTGTCTAGAATTGGTACATTTTAGTTATCTCATTTTAATTGCTTGTATCAACATCGAACACCGAAATCTGTAAGGTATCGACCGTAGCGGGATTTAACGATACCAATACCGGTGAAAAACGATCGGAATAGGCAAAATTATACGCATCCGACAACGGTTGTAAAGTTGCCGCATATTGATTGTAATATAACGGATTGCTCTGTAAATTACTAAATAAAGCCGTGTCCGGTAACGTAAACCAAGTCGAACTTTCCATGGTGCCGACTTGTACACTGTTTACGCTTGTCTCCGAAGCAATGGCGCCAATATTAAATCCTGCTAATAAATCGCCGGTTATCCATCCGTAAACATCATTTGCCGGATTTTGAGCCGCACCTCCATTAAGCGAAAAAGGAGCATTGGCACCATAAATACCACTTGGGCTGGTTAAATCACTTTTTTTATACACCATAGTCGTCGTTCCGCTAACGCTACCTACGGTTCCGGTTAGTGTAACATCGCCAGATGCATCAATCGAAGCTACAAGATTATAACTTTGAGCACTTTGCGGTCCGCTTGTTGGTACAACGGGGCCAACACCATAAAAATAACCGGCAATAGTTGCAATGGTTCCGTTTCCTAAACCGGGAATCACTGCTCCTAAAGTAGTACCAGGTCCAAAATTCGTGATTAAATAATCGATATAATTTTTAAAAAGATCATACGGAATAACAGGAACTCCTCCAATTGGCGGATAAGACGAAGGGCCTATAATACGTGCAAAACCCGACCCCGGCTGTGTAGTCGCTTGTTGAAAACTTCCCGGAACTACTGCCGATATCGCGTTTGTTAAACCCGATTGCGGCGGCGTAGTAATCGCACTTAATTGCGTATAAATCATTTCAGCCGTTTTCCCGGTTTTGACACCGTTATCCACCTGAGCACTAACTCCACTTAGAAACGTTTCCAATTGCATCGGAATACTCCAATAATCAATACTGGTTAAATCGGCTACATCTGCCGGATTTCCATTAAAGGTCAATTCCATTTTATCATAACGAAGAAAGAAATTAACATCGGTAATATTTTGAGCCGGCTCATATCCGGCATTTAAAACCGACCACGTCTGACCATAAGCGACATAAATCCGACCGCTGAAATTCGAAATCGTAACGCCATTACTCAGGTCGGTTAAAGGATACCAATTTCCAACTCCTTTTGCGGTGTTTAAAGGTTGTATTTGCAGTTCTAATGGCTCCGCCGGAAAAGGAGACGGATAGCTTATGCTAAATGGAGCCGTAGTACTTCCGGATACAAATCCGATGGACACCTGACTATCCAATAGCCCGCTGTTGTTCTTAAAATTCACTGTTAATGTTGCCATAGTATTGTTTTTTAAATTTATAAATGATGTTTGAGCTCCATAAAAGTAGCGTAGTCAGCCTTTTCAATTTAAAAAAATGGAACGAAGCGGTCCTTTTTAGGCACAAGATTCCCAATTGACGGTAGCAATCATTCCTCTTTTTAGGATAGGTCTAAAAAAGGTAATAGATTGGTTTTGGGAGAAACGAAAAATTACTTTAAAATATAGCGTTGCATAATACTGTCTTTGTATTTATCGCTGAGTATTACTTTGTGATCGCCTTTTAACAGCACCAAATTGTCAATGGGGATGATCTCGGTTATTTTTTTAGTATTCACGATAAAATTGCGATGTGTTCTGCAAAAAATATGGCTGTCGAACAACTCCAGGATCTTGGTTAGGGATATCAGAATGACAAATTTTTCGGTTTCGGTTATAATGCTGCAGTATTTTTCTTCGACTTCAATATAGATAATGTCACTAATCTCGACCTTTTTAAGCGATTTCCCCTTTTTTATAAACAAATAATCCTGACTGATAATCGTGTTTTCTTCTTCACCCAGAAACACATCATTTTGATTGTAGAATTTTTCAACGGCGAGTTCAAGAGCATATAAAAGCTCCAACTCATTAAAAGGTTTCATCAGATAACTAAACGGATTGGTCAGTTTTGCCCGTTCAAATATTTGCCGGTCGGTCGAGCTTGTCAAAAAAACAAAAGGTCGGGCAGCATTGGGAACAACACTTATATTTTCGGCAAAAGCAAGTCCGTCGGGTATGCCATTTAAAAAGATATCAATAATAACGATATCAACCTTATTAGTGTAAAAAAGCGTCAACGCCTCTTTATGATTGGTAGCAACGC
Source organism: Bacteroidota bacterium (assembly GCA_023446155.1). Classification (GTDB taxonomy): domain Bacteria; phylum Bacteroidota; class Bacteroidia; order Flavobacteriales; family Flavobacteriaceae; genus Flavobacterium. Next base: position 817,668 of record JAEXIT010000017.1, on the reverse strand, counting down.
CAACAATTGTATAATTGTGGGCTTCTAATACTTTGATCAACGCCTCACTTTCTGCCGGCGTATCTTCAATAATAAGAATGTTTACATTATCCATTGGGTTGCTTTTTAATCAAAGATACAATGATTTTTGTCCCTTTTCCAACTTCACTTTTGATGTCTAATTTCCCTTCGTTTTTTTGAATCAACGATTTGCACAATTGCATTCCCAAACCCGTACCGGTAATGGCTTCGTTATCGGTTTTCGATAATAACTTTGTTTCTTTTAAAAGAGCGGTTTGCAAGGCCGTACTCATTCCAACGCCATTATCTTCGATGACTAAAGTACAATACTTTTCATCCGTATGTTGCGTGTACATTTTGATGGTTCCATTTTGATTTGAAAACTTAATGGCATTGTCGATACAATTCCGAAGTATTATTTTTAACGACTCCTGATCGGCACAAACCATGTCATTTTTAGAAATGGTATTTTCAAAAACAAGATTTTTTTCCAACATCAAAGGCCGATAATTATAAACCATTTGTTCGACACAATGATACAAACGAATGGTGGTTATTTCAAAATACAATTGCTTCGTTTGCAATAACGCCCAATGCAATAAATTATCCAATAAATTATACGTACTGTTTGCAATTGCACCATTGCGCTGTAACAGCGAATCCAGCTCGCCTAGGTTTTTGGCGGCTAGATTTTCCAGTAATTTCGCATTACTGATTTTCATGGCATTTACAGCCGAGCGCAAATCGTGACTCACAATGGAAAATAGTTTATCTTTTGTCGCATTTAGCGCTGATAATGCTTCTTTTTGAGCCAAGATTATTTTGCTGTTTTTTGTTTTTTCGCGGTAAAAATAAACCGCCGTTCCCAATAACAATAACAATACTATGGCGGAATATAACAATCCGTTTCGTTCAGCAATTTTAACTTTATTTTCAGCTTTCAGCAGACTTACCTCCTTTTGTTTTTGTTTTACCGTAAATTGCTTTTCGAGTTCGGCTACTTCCCATACTTTATTCTGATCGTTTAGGGAATCTTTCCACTGTTCATACTCTTTTCTATAGGTTAGCGCTTTGGCGTAATCGTTACGATTCTCTTCGACCACAGCCATATTCAGCGCGGCATTTTGTTTTAACTGGTAATTTTTTACTTTTTTCGATAGCTGATAGGCTTTTTCAAAATAAGGAATCGCGAGCTTATCTTTATATTGATCATAATACAATGTGGCAATATCACCATAAGAGCCTACGAGGAGCGCCGTATCGTTTTGTGCTTCTTCCAATTGTAATTCTTCCAGTAAATAATGCTCGGCTTTATCGTATTGTTCCAAATGCAAATAGCACAATCCTAAATTGTGTTTTACACTACTTTTTTTTATCCCCAAAAGCAAATTGGGATGAAGTTGTTCGATTTCGGTAAAGTAGTTGATCGCGTCGTTAAATCGTTTTTCTTCTAAAGCGATTTCACCAAGAAACATTTGAATATGATTGTGGAATGGAAAGTCGGTTGTAATGCGCTGAAATTCCTTCTTACTTTCTTTAAAAAGTTTTTTTTCTTTGAAACCGAAGCCTCTAAAGAAATGACAAAAGTTTTTAATTTCTTTGGATTGCGCACCAATACTTAGCTGTTTCAGGGTGTAAACAAAACAGGAATCCCATTCTTTTTGCAAAAAAAAATGCTGTGCTTTCGTAAAATCGGGGTTGTCAACAATGTTTTTGCTTTTGGCTATAAGCTCCTTTTCGAAAGGACTATAGTTTTGTTGCGCGAATGCGAATTGAGAATAGAGCAAAAAACTAAAAATTACGATTTTAAAAACGGCTTTCATCTACTGATTTTTACCGCAATTTAGTTAAAAAAACAGAGCCGTTTTTGACTCTGTTTTTAGTTAGCTGCAATTATACGCCCGATTGTACCGTGGTAACCGTACCTCTCGAACCTACCGGATCTTCGTCCCATAAAAAGCTTACAATTTCTTGAAGGTCTAAAAGGTTTGGTGTTGGTAAACCTTTCGGTAAGGTATCATTCGGAATAAAACCTTTCGGATCGGCTGTAAAATTTAGTTGAAAAATGTTGAACGTCGCACACGGTTCCGGCGCGATATCATAGCATACGTAAAAATTAGCATACGGAACCTGAGTGTTTGTATAACTAAAATCCTGAATAACTGTTAGCTCATCGCCTTTAATTTCGGTATTCTTACTAATAAAAACGACAATACTGATTTCCAATTCGTTATTCTTATTTACCGTCGCCTGAGAAATTGGAGGTAAGGGTTTGTCGTGTCTTGGATTTGGAAAATCGATTTGTACCTCTAATCGACTCACCTTAACGTCATTTATTACGATCCCAGCCGGTTTTACTTTCTGTTCGCACGTAGGGTCTTGTTGTTTTGTTGTACTCATAATAGTTCTATTTGGGGTTGTTTTTCATTAAAAGACAGCTGCTTTATAGCATTAAGCGAATTTATTTTTATTGTAGCGAATGAGATAGCGTAAAAACACGTATTGTTTTGTTTTTGAATCGTTTTTATTTAAAATAATCCGGATGTATCTTAAAAAACAACACTATCCTTTAAGATTTTTTATATTTTTACAGGTATAACGCATAATCAAACCAACCCTATACCCTATGGAACAGGAACAAAAAAAATCATTATCCTTTGTCTTCACCATCATCGCGATTATTGTTGGAGTGGCTTTTTTTAAGCAATTCGATTTTAAAACGTATACTTTTGAAAAACCAGCATTAGCGGCTATTTATGGGATCACTTTTATCTTTTCCATAGTGATCATCATACGAAAATATAGAGGTAAATAACAACCGAATAACAGTTAGCAGTAACACCCGACAGGTTTTAAAAACCTGTCGGGTGTTACTAATTCTCCCCTTTTTATGATCATCCGGTTACACCCTTTCATAAATCTACGATATATCGTAAATTAAAAATCACCCCTCAAAACCATAACCACCTATAAAACAAATATTTAAACAGTAAGGCATGTTGTTTGGCTAGTGTTCTATAGCTTCATTCATTTAAAAATATAGAACATGAAAACAGTACTTCCCAATGAGAACGGAAAATTCCATTTCTCACAAGACCCGGCGATTTCTGCCGAAACAAAAAAATTCCTGACTGCTTTAAACACCGGCGGTCCCGGATTGGAAACCATGTCACCCGAAGAGGCCCGACAAGTTTTAGTAGGTGCTCAAAAATCGGTGGCCGTTGATTATTCCGGTATCGAAGAATCGGAAAAAACAATCACACAGGACGGTTATACGCTAAAATTAAACATCGTTAAACCGGAAGGTACTACCGAAAAACTTCCTGTTTTTATCTTTATTCACGGCGGTGGCTGGGTTTTGGGCGATTATCCGACACACAAACGTATGGTTCGCGATCTTGTGGTTCTAACCGGTGCTGCGGGTGTTTTTGTAAATTATACGCCATCGCCGGAAGCGCATTATCCGCAAGCAGTTGAGGAAATTTATGCAGCTACTAAATGGGTCGCTGCCAACGGAAACGAAATCAATGTGGACGGAAGCCGACTTTCGGTTGTAGGAAACAGTGTGGGTGGTAATATGACCGCTGTGACCGCTTTAAAAGCCATCGAAAACAACGGTCCAAAAATCGCTTCATTGGTGATGTTCTGGCCTATCGTGGCGGCAAATTTCGATACTGAAACCTACCAGCAATATGGTGAGGATCGTTTCTTAACCACGCCATTGATGAAATGGATGTACGATCATTATACAAAAGATCTGGCGCAACGCGAAGAGATCTATGCTTCTCCAATTAACGCTTCTTTAGAACTATTAAAAAACTTCCCTCCTACACTAATTCAGGTCGCTGAAGCCGATGTGCTTCGCGAAGAAGGAGAGGCTTTTGGTCGTAAACTGGACGAAGCCGGTGTGGAAGTTACAACGGTACGTTACAACGGAATGATCCACGATTTCGGATTGTTAAATCCGCTGGCGCATTTGCCGCAGGTAAAATCCCTATTCCGTTATGCGGCGGCCGAATTGAAAAAAAGTCTTTTTAATTAATTCCGGATATGAATTCCCTACAACCTGCTTTTGATACCGTGACCGAAGCCCTGCAATGGCTCAACCGGGAAGGGTTTACTCAGAATTTTAATCTGGACGAAAATTGTATCCGTTTTAATAACAACACCCAATCGATGTCGCCCGAAGAGTTTAAAATTGAATATCTATTCCGTTTTGAAGGCGATACCGATCCCGGTGATGAGGATATTGTCTACGGAATTGTATCGGATGTCCATCATATCAAAGGGGTTTTAACCAGCGCTTTTGGGATTTATGCCGATGCGCTTTCTACCGAAATGATTCGGAAACTCGCAACGCATTAAGATAAAAACAGATAAGGCGTTGATAAAATTACGAAATATCGTAACAAAACAAAACCACCTTATACCCTAACAAACGAAATAACAACACTTTAAAAACATGGCATTTTCTTGGCCTATCAAATACTAATTATAAAAATAACCCTATGAAACCAGCAGCAAATTTAGTATCTCCGGATAATCACGCACTTGTATTAATTGACTTTGAAGGGCAAATGGCCTTCGCTACCAGTACGATCGCATTAAGCGAATTACGAAACAATGTGGCGATCATTTGTGGTGCTTCAAAAATATTTTCCGTACCGACGATTGTTACGACAGTTGCCGAAGAAAGTTTCGCCGGACCGGTTTTCCCGGAAATCGAAGAGTATTATCCCATCGCAACTTCCGGTTATATCGATCGTACGACCATGAATACCTGGGAAGATGAAAAGGCATATAAGGCCATCACAGGAACAAAAAAACAAAAATTAGTCCTTGCCGGATTGTGGACGGGTGTTTGTATTGTCGGACCGGCTTTATCGGCTATCGAAGAAGGCTATGAAGTATATGTGATTACCGATGCTTGCGGGGATGTTAGCATCGAAGCCCACGAACGCGCCGTACAACGAATGATTCAGGCGGGTGCCATTCCGATCACATCGATCCAGTATTTATTGGAGCTTCAAAGAGATTGGGCGCGCGAGGAAACTTATGTTCCGGTAACCAACTTAATGAAAAAACACGGTGGTTCGTATGGCTTGGGAATTCATTATGCCCACAATATGCTAAAACACTAATACAGTCCAGTCCAATTCCTTATACTTCATTCTATTGAAATCATCAAAATCCATAGCAAAAAATCTCCCGTTTCTGATCCTTTTTCTGATGGTGGGCAACATCATGTCGGCGCAAAACTTTAAACTTTTGCGTTACGATGAAAACTATGAATACCTAAAAGACTCGGTTCGAAATACTTATAAAAAACTAAAATTCATACCTTTAAATAAGGATAATAGTTTTTATATGTCTGTTGGCGGGGAAGCCCGATATGAATATGTTGATTTCAATAATGAGGATTGGGGAAGATTGAACATTGGTCATAATGCTTTTTTATTGCAGCGTTATGATTTGCATACCGATATTCACCTTGGAAAAAACGTTCGGATATTCGCCCAGCTCCGAAGTGCGCTGCAAGACGGAAGAAGTAATGGTCCAAGAGGTATTGACGAAGATCAACTCAATGTCCAGAATCTTTTTGTGGATGTCAATCTCTGGAAAAAAAACAATACCGGAATAACGGCTAGAATCGGTCGACAGGAGTTGGATTATGGTTCCGGAAGGTTGCTTTCGGTACGGGAAGGTCCTAACGCCCGATTGTATTTTACCGGTGGCAAATTGATGTTTACCACTACCCGATTTGCAATTGACGGTTTTATGATGATGGCCGATACGGTGTATCCCGGGGTTTTGGATAACAAAATATCGAAACAACTCAATTTATGGGGTGTTTATTCCAAATTAATCATTCCAAAAGCGGGAAATCTCGATCTGTACTATCTTGGAATCAGAAGGGACGAATCGCGCTTTGAAACGGGAATCGCACCCGAACGACGACATACCATCGGAACGCGATTCTGGAAATATGGCGGTGGTTTTATTTATAATCTGGAAGCGGCCTATCAGTTTGGGCGTTTTGGCTCCGGATCGATAAATGCGTGGACGGCGTCTGCCGATATAGGGTATTCGTTTGAAAATGTAAAATTCAAACCGACAATCAATTTGCGTAACGATTATATTTCCGGCGATCAGAACAAAGAGGACGGGCAACTGAAAACGTTTAATCCGTTGTATCCCAAAGGCGGTTATTTTGGCTTTAGTCCGCAGGTTGGACCGGTAAACCTGATCGATATTCATCCGTATGCGACACTGGATTTACTTCCGGAATTAAAAATGCAGCTCGATGTGGTTTTTAACTGGCGCTATGCCACGCAGGATGGTGTTTACCGACCAAGCGGCGTATTGAATCTTCCTGGAAGTACTTCCGATAAACGCTATATCGGAACGGCCTATCTGGCCAATTTTACCTATAGTATCAGCCCGTTTATATCGGTGGTAAGTGGTATTCAATATTTTAAAACCGGTGCTTTTATCAACGAAAGCATTCCCAATTCTAAAGACGGTATTTTCTTTAATGCCCGACTTGGATTTAAATTTTAAACCAAAAAATTACGACTATGAAAAACAATTCATCATGCTTACAATACCAATCCGGAAACATCAGATGCTATATTTTAGCGTTGGTTTTTGGATTATTTCCCGCTATTCTATTGGCACAAACCGCAGCAATCGGCTCGACCGTAACCTGGGGAAAAGTCGACGGTGTGGCCGTTAACGGACTCGTGCAAGGGCCTTCTGCCGCAAAAGCCGAATTACAGGTTGCCTGTGTTTTCGAATATACCGAAGGGGATATTTTTAACCCGCCTGCCTTACCTGCCAACCTCAACGGAATGGTACATTTGGACGATGCCTTAAAAGGAATCATTACCGAACTGCGCAAAAGCGGAAAATTCACCGGGCATTCGTTGGAAACTTTATTAATTACACCGCCACAAGGTACGCTGGCTGCGAAAAAACTATTGCTTATCGGTTTGGGGAATCGCAATACGTTTACATCCGATTTAATGATCAGTGTTGGAAGCGTGGCGATGCGCGAAGCTTTGCGTTTGGGCGTTAGTGACTACTCTTTTGCTAGCGATATTAAAGATGCCGGAATTGATTCGCCTACGGCTTTAGTGGCCGAAAACGTAGTATTGGGTGCTTTTGAAGCCTATAGAACTCAGGCGTTTTTAAAAGATAAAAAATTATCCGATCACAAGCCTTTAACCAAAATTATTCTCCTTGCCGGTCCTGCCTTTTATACGGTTGCAGGCGATGGTATCAAAGAAGCGATTGCCAAGCTTAACACAAAATAAACCGATATGAAAGCAGATATAATTTTATTTAACGGTAAGGTACATAGTTTTAATTCGGAAACCCCAAATAGCACCGCCGTTGCCATTAAAGACGGGAAATTTATTGCCGTTGGAACCGACAGTGCGGTGATGGAATTTGCTTCCGAGGCAACCCAAATGATCGATTTATTGCAAAAAAGAGTGGTTCCGGGAATTAACGATTCGCACATTCACCTTATTCGCGGTGGACTAAACTACAATTTAGAACTGCGTTGGGATGGTGTTCCGTCCCTGGCTGATGCGTTGCGAATGCTAAAAGAACAAGTCGATCGTACGCCACATCCACAATGGGTGCGCGTAGTGGGCGGTTGGTCGGAGTTTCAATTTGCCGAACGCAGAATGCCTACTTTGGAAGAAATCAATGCCATCGCTCCGGAAACGCCTGTTTTTATTTTGCATTTGTACGATCGGGCAATTATGAACAAAGCGGCTTTAAAAGCGGTGGGTTATACTAAAAATACACCGGCGCCACCGGGAGGGCATATCGAACGGGATTCGAAAGGCGAACCAACCGGATTGATCATCGCGACACCCAATGCGATGATTCTGTATTCGACTTTGGCAAAAGGTCCAACATTGTCCTACGAGCATCAGTTAAACTCCACCCGTCATTTTATGAAGGAGCTTAATCGTTTTGGGATTACCAGTGTGATCGATGCCGGTGGTGGTTTTCAGAATTTCCCGGATGATTATAAGGTGGTGAACGAACTAAATGAAAAGAAGCAACTAACGGTACGAATTGCGTATAATCTTTTTACGCAAAAGCCAAAACACGAGTTTGAGGATTTTCAGGATTGGATTGATACGGTTAAATTATACCAGGGCGACGATATGTACCGTCATAACGGTGCCGGCGAAATGTTGGTTTTTTCGGCGGCCGATTTTGAGGATTTCCTGCAACCAAGACCGGATTTACCCGAAAATATGGAAGCCGATCTGGAAAAAGTGGTACGCCTTTTAGTCGAAAACCGTTGGCCTTTCCGTCTTCATGCGACCTATAACGAAAGTATTACGCGTTTTCTGAATGTGTTTGAAAAGATAAACCAAGAAATTCCATTTAACGGATTGCCCTGGATATTTGATCATGCCGAAACAATCGACGAACGCAATATCGAACGGGTAAAAGCATTGGGTGGCGGAATTGCCGTTCAGAGTCGGATGGCGTATCAAGGGGAATATTTTACGGATCGGTATGGCGCCAAAGCCGCCGAAAATACACCGCCTATCAAAAAAATGATCGAAATGGAGGTTCCGGTGGGTGCCGGTTCGGATGCGACACGCGTGAGCAGTTACAATCCGTGGGTTTCGATGTATTGGATGACGGTTGGAAAAACCGTTGGTGGTCTGCAATTGTATCACGAAACCCGATTGAGTAGGGAAACCGCCTTGGAATTGTACACCCGTGGTAGTGCCTGGTTTTCTCAGGAACAAACCAAAAAAGGCGATATCCGAACCGGAATGTTTGCCGATTTAGTGGTTTTGGATCGCGATTATCTTACGATCGCCGATGAAGATATTAAGAAAATTGAAGCCGATTTGACGATTGTCGACGGGAAGATTGTCTACGCCAATGGTGACTTTTCCTCGTTTTCGCCACCCCATATCCCGATTTTACCGGATTGGTCGCCAACGCATATTTATAACGGCTATCCAACGAAAAGTGCGGTTCAAAGTGCTATCGAGAAAAAGGTACAGCCAAATGCAAAACCGGGACTAACGTCCCAGATCCATAGCTGTAGCGGTAGTTGTGACGTACACGCACATAACCACGATACGGCGCGAATGAGTAACGTACCGGTAAACAATTATACGGCATTTTGGGGCGCATTGGGTTGTTCTTGTTTTGCTTTCTAAATTCTGAAAACGATGGACATACTCAAACAAATCCTTTTCTCCGATTTAGGAACACCATGCAACAATATGGCATTGCTGTGCTTTCGGATCTTACTGGCGGTAGCGCTTTTTGGTGTACATGGGATGAAAAAATTCCGCATCGAAAACGGACAACCGGAACAGGTTCCCAATCCGTTGCATTTACCTGAAAAACTAAATCGTTTTGTCGCGACTTTTTCAGATACGGTGGTTCCGGTTTTTATGATTCTGGGACTTGGCACCCGATTTATGATTTTGCCCACCATTGGCGTAACGGCCATCGGTTATTTTGTAGTACACCGAAAGGACTCGCCCGAAGTACGCGATGTTCCCTATATGTACACCTTGTCTTTATTGCTACTTCTGGCACTCGGTGCCGGAAAATATTCACTTGATTATTATCTATTAAACCTGATTTAAAATGAAAACAAACATCGGAATTCAACCGGAAAACAGCGCGAAAGTAGTTGCTGTTTTAACCCAGGTACTCGCAGATGAATTTATACTATATACCAAAACAAAAAAAGCCCATTGGAATATCGAAGGACCTGATTTTTACAACAAACATCTCTTTTTTGAACAACAATACAAAACATTGGACGAAATCGTAGATACGGTAGCCGAACGTATCCGTATTTTAGGTCATTATGCGCCCGGAACCTTAAAAGAATATCTGGCGCTGACGCATCTTACGGAAGAATCCAGAGCAAAAAACGACAGTACCGGTTATATAACAGACTTATTGGCCGATCACGAAAGTATTATCATTCACCTACGGGAAAACATCAACCGTTTTGCTGCGGAGTTTCACGATGCGGGAACCAGCGATTATATTACCGGACTTTTAGAAAATCACGAAAAAATGGCCTGGATGCTTCGGGCACATCTAAACTAAGACTATGGAATTACAAAAAAATATTGGCTATGTAACCCTGCTGCTCACCATGATAGCAGGGTATTGTGACACGGTGACATTCGTCGCGGCCGATTCGATATTTTCGGCACACGTTACCGGAAACTTTATCGTATTTGCCTATCAGATCATTAAGGGTTCGGACATACATGCATGGATCAAATTACTAACGTTTCCCGTGTTTATTATCGCGGTGATTACCGGAGGCCGAATCGCTTTAAAAGCAACCAATCGGTATACCCTCCTTTTTTGGGAAGGCGTATTATTACTGCTGAGTGGTATCGCGTCCTATGTTTTTGGCTATATGAACATCTTTACCGAATGGGCGATGTATGCCGTTGCCTTAACAACCGTATTTGGAATGGGATTGCAAAATGCCTTCGGAAAATTATACAGTAAGGAAACACACGGTCCTACAACCATGATGACGGGTAATGTGACACAAGCTGCACTTGATTTAGGAAATCTGATTAAAAACGGTTTTAAAGATCCGGAAGTGATGGTCAGTTTTAAAAAACAGCTTCTAACAATTATCGGATTTCTGATCGGTTGCTTTTTAGGTGCCATTGCCGGAAAGCTTTTTGGTTTGGGCACCTTAATCGTACCCGGAGTAGCGATGATCATTTGTTATTTGTACCACCGAAACAACTAGGGAAACCCGACTATGAATTTGCAGATTTCTGATAATAGAGTATCTTTAAACAATGAATTATAATCCCCTAAACGCTGCTAAAAATCCCGTATATCGCCTTTCGATAGTGCTTTTGTTTTGGGCAAATCTAAACGGACATGCACAAACAATTGACGATCCAAGGCAATTACAGCAAAAAATAGCAACGGCAAAAAATGATTCGGAAAAAGTCGAATTGCTTCTGGATTTAAGCAGCTACTTCCTTAACAAACCCGGCGAGTTTAAAACCGATCTTCGAAGTGCCGATTCGGTTAATGCTCAGGCGGGTCTGTTAAGCGATCGTTTGGGGTATAAAATAGGAAAAGGGAAATCCATTCTTTTAGAAGCGCAGATTCTCCGGGAAAAAGGCGTCACACAAAAGGCGTTACTAAAAGCCAAAGAAGCGCTAGCCTACGCCAAAAGCAACATTCTAACCGAATTACAGGCACAAAGTTATGCCGAGCTTTCGATCTATGATTCCGAACTGGACGAAAAAGTCCGCTATAAAGAAATGGCCATTGCGCTTTTTAAAAAAGCCGGTTTAGTCGAAAAACAGGCAACAACCTTAAAGGAGCTTGCCGAGTTATATACCATTAATGAAAATAATGCCAAGGCCGAACCGCTGTTAAAAGAAGCATTGACGCTTTATAAATCGATACAATATCCAAAAATCCAAGGGGTTTATAACCTGTTATCGGAAGTAAATACCCAAAAAGCAAACTATCCAGAAGCCTTAAAATATGGGATTTTAGCAGAAAAAACAGCACTGACACTCAACGATAATTCGTTACAGTTAAGTTCCATTTACAATCATGTGGGGCTGGTGTATTATTACCTGCGCCAAAATGATGATGCCGAAGAATATTGGTATAAGGCATTGGAAATCGCAAAATTTCATAAGGATACTGAATACGTACGGACCATTGGTGAAAACCTGTGTTCCATGCTGATCCGGCAAAAAAAGGAGCAAAAAGCACTTCAGTTGATCAAAGAAATGCAGCGCCACTTTCCAACCGCAAATATCCAGCGGTTGATGAAAGAAAATTACCTGTTGTTTAATATTTACCGGATTTTAAAGAACAATACCATGGCCGGTTTCTATTATAAAAAACTGGCGGCTTATTATGGTGAAAATGCCGATAAAAACGGAAATAGTATTGCCATTTTAAGAAGCTTTGCGTCCTATCATTACCAGATCAAAAAGTACGATGATTTTTACCGAACCATCAAATTGCTGGATTCGCTGGCAGCCGGAAGTGGCAATAATCTAATCCGATCCGAAAGTTATCTGATCTGGTTTAAAGCCGATTCGGCTCGTGGGAAATATATCGATGCGATCAAGCATTATCAGTTGTATAAAAGTCTGTCCGATTCGGTTTTTAAAGGCGAAAAAAGCAAGCAAATCAACAGTCTTCAGATCGAATTTGAAAGTGCCAAAAAAGATCGGAATATCGATTTGCTGAAACAACAGGCGAAATTACAGGAAATAAAAATCCATAATGATACCATTATCCGCTACGTTTTTATAGCGAGTGTGGTGCTATTGATCCTGTTTCTCCTATTGCTTTACAACCGTTTCCGATTAAAAAAGAAAACAAACGAGCAACTGGAAATCAAAACGCAGCAGATTAACGAGCAAAACGAGCTCAATAAAAAAATGCTCATTGAAAAGGAATGGCTACTAAAAGAGATTCACCATCGGGTAAAAAACAACCTGCAGATTGTGATTAGCCTGCTCAATACGCAATCGGCTTATCTGGAAAACGAAGACGCGCTCATGGCGATACAAAATAGTCAGCACCGAATGCACGCGATGTCGCTGATTCATCAAAAATTGTATCAATCCGATAACCTGTCCAATATCGATATGTCCTGGTATATTTATGAATTGATCGGCTATATGCGGGAGTCTTTTGACACCGATTCGAAAATCAATTTTGTATTGGATACCGAAAAAGTATATCTCGATGTCGCCCAAGCGGTTCCACTAGGTTTGATCATCAACGAAGCCATTAATAACGCCATCAAATATGCGTTTCCGGCCGACCGAAAAGGTACGATCTGTATTGCTCTTAAAAACACCGGCGACGCGAATTATCTCTTGCGGATTGCCGATGACGGGGTGGGTCTTCCGGACGATTTTGACGAAACGGAACGCAATTCCCTTGGCATGAATTTAATGACGGGATTAACCAATCAGATTGACGGAAATTTCACCCTTAAAAACGATAACGGACTGGAAATCAAAATTACATTTACACGAAATTCTGAATTTGAAGGGACTACCGAAAATTCAGAAATCATATAATTTAACGGATGAAGGAGAAAATTCTAATTGTAGAAGACGAGTTTATAGTCGCAAACGATTTAAAAATCATGCTCGTTAAAGCGGGCTATCAGGTAACCGGCATTGCCTCTTCTGTCGTTCAGGCGCGTAAATTAATCGAAACCAAAAAACCCGATTGGGTTTTGCTGGACATCATGCTTAAAGGCGATCTAACCGGAATCGATCTGGCGTGGGAACTGCGCGAAATGCAATTGCCTTTTCTCTATATTTCGGCCAACACCAATCAGTCCACACTCGAAGCGGTTAAAGAAACCCATCCCTATGGTTTTATGGTAAAACCGTTTCGGGAACGGGATCTGGTGGTGATGCTCGACATTGCCAAATACCGGTATGACGAAGAAAAAGGCACGTTTACCTCGATTGCGCCAACTGTTCCCGATACCGAAATTGAAGGGATCATTGGTACGAGTGCACTTTTAAAAGACGTGATCGAAAAAATAAAAATTGTTGCCCCGGCGCAAACTTCCGTGCTGATTTTAGGCGAAAGCGGAACCGGAAAAGAACGCGTAGCCCATGCGATTCACGATCTTTCCGCGCATAAAGCCAATGCCATTGTGGTGGTGAATTGCGCTGCTTTACCGCAATCGTTGGTCGAATCGGAACTTTTCGGACATGAAAAAGGAGCCTTTACCGGCGCCAATACCTTGCGGATCGGAAAGTTCGAACAAGCGCATAACGGTACGATTTTCCTCGATGAAATTGGGGAATTACCACTGGATTCGCAGGTAAAGCTATTACGCGTTTTACAGGAAAAAGAAATCCAGCGATTGGGCGGTTCATCAACCGTAAAAGTAAATGTGCGCGTCGTAGCCGCAACCAACCGATCGCTCGAAAAGGAAGTCGCCGAAGGTCGTTTCCGACTGGATTTGTATTACCGTCTGAATGTCTTCCCGATTGAATTGCCACCTTTAAAGGATCGCAAAGAGGATATCGAAGCGTTGGCCTATTATTTTCTTACTAAATATGCCGCCAGTGCCCGAAAAAACGTTACCGGTATCAGTCCTTTCGCGCTTTCACAACTAATGCAGTACGACTGGCCGGGGAATATTCGCGAACTGGAACATCTTATCGAACGAAATGTATTGCTGACGCGCTCCCATGAAATTGAAAAATTTGACCTTCCTTCGAATGTCGTTAATCCGTTATCCGACAATAGCGCTACGTTAAAATCGATGGAAGAAATGGAAAAAGAACACATCATGGCGGCATTGCAAAAATGCGGCGGAAAAGTCTCCGGTCCGGGAGGTGCCGCCGAACTTTTAAAAATGCAACCGCAAACACTGTTCTCAAAAATGAAAAAATTAGGAATTAAACAAGGATACGAATAAAACTATGGAAACGATACAATTAGAATTAGACGAAAAAAACCGCGGCGCTTTTAACCTTTATGTCGACGGTAAAAAACTGGGCGAAATGACCGTGAGCCTTAATGATACTGTGCTTACCGTTTATCATACAGGTGTAGAACCGGAAGCCGAAGGAAAAGGATATGCCAAGCTTTTACTAAACGAAATGACCGCATATGTCCGCGCCAATGGGATGCAAATTATACCGCTTTGTCCGTATGTACATGCGCAGTTTAAAAAACACCCGGAGGAATACCAGGACATCTGGAAAAAATAAAACGATAGCTTATGAATTTAGAAACGATAGCCGCCGGTTTACCATTAACCGAGGCCAAAAAAGTACTGATCCTACTTCACGGACGTGGTGCCGGAGCCAATGATATCCTTTCGCTAACGCAGTATTTGAACGTAAGTGATTTTGCCTGGATCGCCCCTCAGGCCGATAATCGTACCTGGTATCCGTATTCTTTTTTAGCACCATTGGAGCAAAACGAACCGTCACTTTCGAACGCGTTGGAAACCCTCACACAAATTGTTTCCGAACTGGAAAAAAGCGGTTTTGAAAAAGAAAATATGTATTTCCTCGGATTTTCACAAGGCGCTTGTCTTACCTTGGAGTTTACAACCCGAAATGCAGCGAAATACGGCGGTATTGTTGCTTTTACCGGCGGATTAATTGGTGATAAGGTGTATCCGGAACACTATAGCGGAAACTTTGATCAAACACCAGTATTTATCGGTACGAGTGATCCTGATTTTCATGTTCCGGTAGAACGCGTCAATGAAACGGAAATCGTGCTTCAAAAAATGGGTGCTAATGTGATCAAAAAAATCTATCAAAACATGGGACACACCATTAATCAGAATGAAATTGATCTCGTTAACCAACTCATTTTTGCTGCGAAATAATGATAGTCATCACCCGAATTTACAGTGACAAGAATGGCGACAGTCATTTTGAGGATTTCGAAGTTCCGTTGCACAACAAAGGCGTAATCGGTTTTTTATCGGATGACGAAACCGTAAAATCCATCGTTTTTAGAGAAGTCAGCCCTTCCTATGATTACGATTTTCATACGGCACCCGACCGTCAGTATATTATTTTACTCGATGGCGGTGTTGCCATTGAAACCTCATTAGGCGAAAAACGAAACTTCCCTACCGGTTCAATTTTATTGGTCGAAGACACCACCGGCAAAGGACATAAAACCAAAAATCTGGAACCGAAATTGCGAAAATCAATCTTTGTAAAACTATAACAATGGAAAAAGAAACCGTACGAATCGAAAACTTTAGTGATGCTGTTTTTGCCATCGCCATTACCCTTTTGGTGCTGGATTTACAGGCACCGGAAGCCGATACGATCCAAAACGGTTCGGAATTGCTCACTTTTTTAAAGAATCAGTGGACGACCTATCTTGCTTTTACGCTTTCTTTTTTCAGTATTTTTATCATGTGGGTCAACCACCACAAAATTTTCAAACAAATCTACAGTCGGAATACCGCCATTATGTTTGCCAATGGATTGATTTTATTTCTGGTGGCTGCCGTTTCCTTTCCTACCGCACTACTAGCACGCTTTTTTGGAGGTGAAGCGGCCAACGTAACCGTAGCAGTTTACACCGGGATTTTTGTGCTGATCAATATTGCTTACAATCTATTGTGGTGGCTTGCCGGTTCCGATAAAAAATTACTGCGTCCGGGAATTACCGATAAGGCGATCCGCAAAATCAGAAATAATTATGCCTATGGATTACCCTCCTATCTGATTGCTTTTGGTATTTCGTTTCAGTTTCCGGTAGCCGCCTTAGCCATCAACATGATCTTGCTTTTATTTTGGGCGATCTCCTCCGGAAAAATAAATTTCCAAGAAGAATGATCAACTTATGTAGTGTTCTTTTTTAATCCCCAATTTCTGCATTTTCGAAATCAGCGTCGTACCGGGTAAACCCAATACAACCGCAGCGCCTTGCGGACCGAAGATTTTTCCACCGCATTTTTTAACGACTTTTAAAATATGTACTTTCTCTACTTCCTGTAGTGTGGCCGTATAGCCTTCCGTTTCCGTATTGGTTGTTTCCGTTTTAAACACCGTTGGAAATGGCATCTCCTTGATCACCTCTTCTTTAGCAAACAAAATACTGCGTTCTACCATATTCTCCAGTTCACGTACGTTTCCCGGCCAGGCATTGGCCATCATACTTTTTAGTACTTTTTTAGAAAACCCTTTGCTCTTTTTTCCCGTTTTAAGCGAATGCTTTTCTAAAAAGAAATGCGCCAACAGTTCAATATCTTCCGAACGGTCGCGTAAGGCCGGAAGTGCAATCGGAAATACATTTAACCGATAAAACAGATCGCTTCTAAAACGACCTTCGGCGACTTCTTTTTCGAGTGATCGGTTGGTTGCCGCAATCACTCGTGTATTTACTTTTAAGGTGTTTTTCCCACCAATCCGTTCTATTTCTTTTTCCTGTAACACGCGAAGTAGTTTGCCTTGAAGTTCCAACGGCAACTCTCCTATTTCGTCCAGGAAAATCGTACCGTTAGCCGCTTGTTCAAATTTGCCGATTCGCGTAGCCGTAGCACCTGTAAAAGCGCCTTTTTCATGGCCAAACAATTCGCTCTCGATTAGATTTTCAGGAATCGAAGCACAATTCACCGTAATCAGTTTTTCGGTAAAAGCCGGTGATAATTGATGAATCGCGTTTGCAATGAGTTCTTTACCCGTTCCGGTTTCACCAAAAATCAAAACCGTCGACGCTGATGGCGCCACTTGTGTTATTAGTTCGTAAACCTGTTGCATGGCACTACTGTTTCCAATGATTCCATGAAAACCTTGATGTGATGGGACAAGCGTTTCCGGTTCTTTTGCTACAACCCGCTTTTTTAAAAGTGCTAATTCCGCCTGATTACTTTCGTAGGTCGATATCATTTTAAGATTCCCTACGGTTATGGCAAGTTGCATTGAAATTCCCCGTAGCATCCGATTGAATTCCCGGGTAAAAACCGATGCATTTTTAAAAAACAGAAAAAGTACCGTTTGATCACCCTTCCTAATCGGCAAAGAAATTCCAATTCCGTTTTTGATTCCTTTGGTAGCAATTGGATCGAGGTACGCCGGAAGTGGCTTTTTTCGTTCCGAAAGCGTTTTTAAATCCAAAACAACGGTATCGGCGGTATCCAAACAACTATCAAAAAAGCCATCGGTAACCGGATAGCCTATGTCTTCTGTGGGCTTTGGCGTACTATAGTGGTAGAAAATCCGGTATTCTGCTTCCTTTTGATTGGATGAAGCGATGATCAAATCTTCAAAGGCAAAATGATCTTTTAGTACGCCACCAACAACCGTATGCAATTCGTCGTGGGTTACGACTCCGGAAAGTGCATGACAAACCGACAAGACCAGTTGTTGTTCCCGTTCGCGTTCCTGTAATCGGTTCATCATTATCGCCACTTGATCATTCGGATTTTCCATAAGTAAGTCGTTGGTATCGCTTTATGCTGTAACAGGGTAAATTTAAGAAATAGCCCGTAGTAATCCGCTATTCTTTTCCGAAATAAAACAGAAAAACACGCATAAAATTACGATATATCGTATCAATAAAAACGACACACTACAAATTAAAAATCTAAAAAACAACACTTTAAACAAAACGGAACAGGATTTGGTTTGTATTTATCCGAAAATCATCCGGCAATCGCACTTCTTAATTTAGATTAACCGATTTCCGGGTATCACCGTCGTAAATTTGTAAAAGAATCGCAATAACCAAATACATAACATCATGGAAAACAACATTTTAGACTTACATCATATTACCGCCATCGCCGGAGATGCGAAACGCAATTTCGACTTTTATTCCAAAATAATGGGATTACGGTTTATCAAAAAAACCGTCAACTTTGACGATCCGGGAACCTATCACTTTTATTTTGGTGACGAAATTGGAAGTGCCGGAACCATTCTAACATTTTTCCCTTGGGGAGAAGGCATTCAGCAAGGACGAAAAGGAACCGGAATGGCTACCGAAATCGGCTATTCCGTTCCCAAAGGAAGTCTTGATTTCTGGCAAAAACGTTTTGAACAGTACAACGTCATTCACAATAAACCGGCGGAAAAGTTCGGAGAAAAATACCTTACGTTTTTAGATCCCGACGGATTAAAACTCGAACTAATCGAATCGAAAACCGGCGATAACCGTAAACCCTGGGAAACCGATGAAATCAAAGCTGATGTGGCAACACTAGGTTTTCATAACATTACGCTGACCTTAAACAACATTCAACCTACGGCAGCGATTTTAACCGAGATATTCGGCTATACCTTACTCGAACAGGATGTAAACCGTTATCGCTATGCCACGACAGCTGTCGAAAATGCGGCTATTGTCGATTTAGTAGAATTACCCGAAGAAAAACGCGGTTATGTAGCCAACGGATCGGTACACCACGTCGCTTTTCGCGTAAAAGATGACACCGTTTTAATGCATTTCCGCGAAAAAATCGAGGCCTATGGTTTATCGATTACACCACAAATTGACCGAAATTATTTCCATTCACTTTATTTTAGAGAACCGGGCGGTGTTTTGTTTGAACTCGCAACCGAAAATCCTGGTTTTATGGTAGACGAAAGTTTGGAAGAATTAGGAAAAAACTTAAAACTTCCGGTGCAATACGAACCGAACAGAGCCAGTATCGAAGCGCATTTGGTTCCTATTAATTAAATAGCTAACACCTGACAGGTGTTAGCACCTAACACTTAACCCGTACACCTGACAGGTTTCAAAAACCTGTCAGGTGTTGCTACAACCGATGCTCATTTTTCCGCAAATACTGCATTGCTTCCCGAACCGCTTCTAAGGTGCTTTTAGGGCTAAATCCAAGTTCGGTTCGTGCTCTGGTGATATCAAAATTCTGCTGTAATCCCGAAAACATCGCAATGTCTTTTGTAGTGATAACGGGCGCTTTACCAATGAGCGTACTTGTCGTTTCCATTAACCAGGCTACCGTATACAATATCGGTTTCGGAACCCCCATCGGAAGCTTTAAGCCTAATTCCGGGAACAATTCCTGTGCGATTTTAGTGGTTTCTTTTATCGAGGTACACTGTTCGTTAGCCAGAATATAGCGTTCACCATTGCGGCCTTTGGTAGCCGCCAGATAACAGCCTTCGGCCACATCGTTGACATCAATCCAGTTTAAGGTAATATTGGTTTCGACCGGTATTTGCTTTTTTAAAATCAGACTAATAATATTGTACGACACATTGAGTGGTGCAAAAGCAACCCCGCCTATCATCGCCGACGGTAACACGGCAACCAATTCAATTTGATGCTTTTTGGCCAATTCGAACGCCAACTTTTCACCATCGTTTTTAGAATTGTAATACATATCCCGACGATCGGTATTATAGCCGTTACTTTCCTTTGTGGGAAGCTGTTTGTAGTTTAAAGCGGCAATCGAACTCACATAAACAATCCGCTTCACACCGGCTTCGGCGGCCGCTTCTATCGTATTTCGGGTGCCTTCCATATTGACTTCATAAATTTCCTTCTTCGGATCTTTTGCCCATAGTTTAAACGAAGCGCCCACGGCATAAAACGTATGCACACCTTGTAAGGCTTTTACAAACGAAGCTTTATTCGTAATATCAGCTTGTACCACTTCGCAATTCAAGCCCACAAACGGCTCTTTGTTTTTCGTATTGCGTACCGAAGCGCGTACCGGGATTCCTTTTGCAAGTAGTAATCGTACCAGATTATTCCCTAAATGCCCGTTTGCACCCGAAACCAGTGCCAATTGATGCTGTTCCATTTCTGTTGATTTTAAATGATACGGCAAAGTTCTGCCTTGATCCTCTGAAACCACTTCACAAATGTTACCTAATGATCTGTTTGCGGATACGGCTTAAACTTTTTGGGTTCATACCTAAAAAAGAGGCGATATATTGTACCGGAACATGATGTACGATTTCCGGTTGGGTATCGATGAGCTTTTTATAACGCTGCTCTGCCGTGAGCGTTGTCAGTTCTTTCGAACGGTTTTCATTGTACGATAACGATTGCTGAAAAACAAAAATGCTAAAGTCTTTAAATACCGGACTTTCCTGGGTAAGTCTATCCAGATCGGCTTTTGTAATGCGTAACAACTCACAGTCGGTTATACATTCCAGGTTTTCACCGGATACCGTCTGATTACTAAAGTGAGTATACGAAGTAATAAAACCCGGCGGACAATTGATATGTGTGGTCACCTCATCTCCTTTGTCGTTATAATAAAACAAGCGTACAAATCCCGAAACCACAAAATACAGGTATTTCGGTATTTTTCCTTCCTCCTCGATAATCTGATTTTTAGATACGGATACGGCCGACAAATACTGTCGGCACAAGGCTTCATCTTCCGGACTGAGGATTACGTTTTGGGAAATAAGTTGCAATAACGGTTCGTACATGTTTTTGTCTTCTATGAATTTCACAAAGTTAGCCGACTTCTGCGGAATTAAAAAGTGAAAAAAGGAGCTTAAAAAACACCCGACCCGTTTTAGAAACCTGTCGGGTGCTTTTTATCTACCAAAACCAGGTAGTTCTACGGTTTTACACATCAGGTAGTTCTACGTTTTCGCAGCCAAATGCGCCATCCTATATTTGGTATGAGTCCTAAAATCATTACCAACATTAATTATTAAAGTCGATGGCACTTATCAATTTTTTCGCCAATCCCGATAGCTATACACCGGGATACTACACTACTATTTTAGATGCAGCAGCAGCAATTGCATCGCCATTTCTGGTTCAACAAAAATACCAGACCTTTCCCGGAGTAAACGTATCCGGTACACAAGTTGCTTATAACGGTACGCTTTTTAATGTCAGTACCAATTATATCAATCCGTCTCCCGATTATTATATCCAGGCTCCGGATGCTTTCTTAAATGTATGGCCTAAGCCAAGAATCGATTACTTTCCAAATGCAGCCTACGATCCCACAACCAATACCTTTAATGCTTTTATCGACTGTGTAGGTTACGGATCGCGTGTGCTTATCGCTACCGGTAGCGACGATCCGGCACAAAATGCGCTTCGCTTGTTTGAGAGTCAGGTGAATCCCGATGCTGCCCATTTTTCCGCACCAGGTTGGGTTCCTATGGCTTTTGAGTTTGCAGTGGCTTTACCGGTGCTTCGTCCGGGACGCTGGAGTTATGTTTGCGGTAGCGTTTATGTTCCCGGCATTCAAAAACAGGAATCGGATAAAGTCTATAACGGTGCTGCCAAAGGCGGATTCTCCGGAGCTCAGGCAGGTGATATCGTTTGTATGGCCTACGAACAAGCCGAATCCAACGGACATTTTATGGTGCTTACCCAAGCCCCACAGCCGGTATCGTTGAGTTTGTTTCAGAACTTAGACTCCAGAGTTGCCAATGCTTATCGCATTTCGGTATACGACAGTACGGCATCCGGTAGTTCGCTACATTTTAACGATTCCCGTAGGACTGATAACGATACTGATTCCGGCGTGGGCTATGGCGAACTCTATTTTTTCACCAATAACAGCGACGAGCCGATTGGCTTTATTTTCGGTCCGGCGGCAGGCGGTATGGAACCACCGCACTATTTGTATGATCCCAACGTTGCCCAAACGTCCAAACTGGAAGTTATGGCCATAACACTTGGCCGTTTTCAATAATCGCACCATACCAACAAAAACAAACTTTATGCAAACGCAAACACAAACAACACTAACCGATAACCCTTCGTGGGATATCAAACACCTGCACGAGCATCTGCAATATGCTGCCGATCTTGAGCTATGGACCATTCCGTTCTACATGTCGGCGATGTACTCTGTTATCGACCGTACATCCGATTCGTTCCAACTGATCCAGACCATCGTCAATCAGGAGATGCTCCACCTGCAAAGTGTGGCCAATATCGCCAATGCGTATGGCTATTCGCCTAAGATTACCCCTCCGGTATATGTGGGCCAAAACATTCCACATCTTGATTTTAGTCTGGATGTGCCCAATCCTACCAGCGAGTACCAACCGTATAGCGCCGAAATCGGTCCACTTGACGCTTCGCGTATCAATGCCATGTGTCTGGTGGAATATCCCGACTGGGATTCGTCGTCCCAACCGTCACTCAAACAAAATGTAACGGAATACGCCAATATTGCCGATTTCTACAAAGCGCTGGAATACGGAGCCGGACAATTTAAGAATCAGATCAAAGGTGGCATCCGACAAGTAAATCATTTTTCGGCCTTCTATCGGAATCTTTCCAATATGGAGGTTACCGAAAATGGAAACGATGGTTTTTATCAGGTTAAAATGCTGATCAACTTAATTACCGATCAGGGAGAAGGCGCCAGTCAGCAGGTACAAATTAAGGAGGCTTTTCAGAATACAGCCGATGATAAATTTATGGAAGACGATCATTTCGATAAATTCATGCAAATCAAACAAGCCAAAGAACTACAGCCGACCTATCCGGTAAAACCGGAAAGCGACTATACCGCTACTGATCACGAATTGCTTCAAATTTTAAAAGAGCATTTTGCCGAATTGTGCCACAGTATCGAATTGTTATTTGCCGGTGAAAATCCCGAAGATTTTGTCCGCGTAATGATCAGCGTTGGTGCCTCCATCCAGAACTGCTGGAAAAACGGTATTACTCCTAAATTCAGTTAACCTTTAATCGACTCAACTATGGCTTCTAAAATTTTTCGTATCCATCCTACCATAAACTTTGCCCGTATCGGGACAAGCGACGAATATTATCTCTCGCCCGAAACCAGTGCCGGGTTGCCCCTTGAGGCTACCAAAACTACCGGTGGCCTTCCCATTAAAGCCGGTACCGAAAATACTCCAATCGATATTCACGATCTGAGAGATAAAGACGGCAACCTAAAACGTCAGGCGGCCCGTTTCCGATTGTATTATTACGAAACGGATCAGGCAGCAGTTTACCCTTGTCCGACAGAACCTTTGGAAATCGTAAAAGGCACGCGTCTACCCGATGGTCGCGTGGTAAAAGACATCGTGTGGACCGTACATTTGGCTAATAAAAAATCGGCGGCATATAACGTCGTCCCTTTAGTAGGAATCAATGCCTATCAGGATGGGAAAGTACCGCAACTCCGCAATCCGCAAGTCTATGGCGATGTAAACTCACCTTCCCGATTGAGCAGTCTGATGATCGATCCGGGACCGAGAGCCGTTTCCATCGGTCAGCAAAACAGTTCCAACTTCGACGGTGTGAGCAAACCCACCTATGCCAATAATGGTGTGATCACCGAAATCGATACCTATCCGCAACACTTTCCAAAAGGGAAATTGTTTTACCCTGCCAGTCCGCTAAACTCTTTGGGTTCGGTACAAACCGACGAACAGGGACGTTTGTTGGTATTAGCCGGAAATGGCGCCACGGCAGCACAATATGACGAATATGGCGATCCGGTTCCACTTACCGGCGATTTGAACAACGCCAGCTGGTTTGACGACACTTCCGATGGCCCCGTATCGGCGACCCTCGTATTTGAAGACGGATCGACCGAAGCGGCTTTTAATGCCTGGGTAGTTTGTTGTGATCCCGCCTATGCCCCACAAATCCGAAATGTGGTCTCCATCTGGGACGACGTATACGATACCTGGGTACGGGAAATGAACCTCCAACCGGATTTATACAATGCTCAAACCGGATTTAATCCGGCTTACCTACCTGCATTCGAAACCATGGTCCGACCGGTATTCCGCGCCGCACTCCTGCAACGTTGGACGGTGAACCTACCCAAAATGGCTGTTCGCGCCCACGAAGCCGTCGATGCCATTACCGCAAAAGACAACCCGGATCGTACCATTATGGCCGGACTAAATTTTGTACGAAATCCGAATGCTACCCCAACAGAAGTAAACACCGGAGTACCCTTGATGCCGTTATCGGTTGGCGATGCCGGAACCTCCTTTTTAACCGTAAGCAAAACACAGTATTTCTTCCTGGAACAATGGAGTAAGAAAAAATATAACGAGGGAAATGGCCCCAAACTAGGTGCCGGCGAAACCCTGGACATGGCATCCCTGAGCAATTGTTTAGGTGGTCGTTATGTACCCGGTATCGAAATGAGCTATGTAGTCCGTTGTCCCGAAATCTACCATCAGGACTGGAAACAAAGCGGTGCCGGACCTTTCCGTGTCAAAGCCTTTGCACTGGACTATAGTAAAGCCGTGGCGGCAGCTCCGTTTCTTAGTGCCGGATGGTTTCCGATGCAGGACAACGCATCCGGTTTAGAACCCGGTGATCTTTCCAAATTCATGGCCATTCCGTGGCAAACGGATTACAACTCCTGTTCGATTCACCAACCGAGTATTAATACCGGTGGGGTAAACATGACCAATGGAAACGGCACCACTTTATACTGGTCCTGGCCGGCGCAACGTCCCGATGCCGTATATGTAGTCGATGAGGTAGTCGACAATGTATTACCACACCAAAAATGGGCGATACGTGGTCCCGGTACCTATGCATTGGATCCCAAAAGCGCGAGCACCTTTCAGAAAGCACTTCAGGCTGTAACCGACTGGCATAAGCTAGGTATTGTAATTCAGGGAACCGCTATCGGTCCCGATTTCGATCCGGACTATTACCTGGAAGTTCAGAATCAATTTGACGATTCACTGATTTCGGATAATCCGATTCTGCAATGGCCGTTTAATACCAATCCACCACAATCCTAATTTCTGGTGTATTCCAAGGTATATGATATTGTTATACTCGGAGCAGGCCCCGCCGGCCTCTCGGCAGCCATCACTTTAGGTCAGCATACCGACCTTAAAGTATTGGTTGTCGATGCCGGCCTGCCCGGTATTGATCGTCCCGGTGAAAGCATACCGCCTCTGGCACTTTCCTGTATTGAAACATTAGGATTATTGGAATCCTTTCGGAGTGGCCCTCATTTTAGCTATCCCGGTCATGCCTCGGTATGGGGACGGAATGAACCGGGCTATAACGACGCCCTACTCGATCCGATGGGACCTCCCTACCGACTTGATCGATTACAGTTCGACAAGATGCTCATCGATGCACTTGCCGCTTATCCCACTATACAGCTCGTCTGGGGATTCAACTATATCAAACATCAGGCTAATACGGACCAAATCGGTTATGATCTTTTATTCACTGAACAACACACCCAAAAACACCTGCAGATCAGTACCCGTTTTGTGATCGATGCTTCCGGTGCCCGCGCCCGGTTTGCCCGCGCAGAAGGCGCGCAACGCCATATTGATGATCAAATGGTAGCGCTTATCGGTATGCAGCAAATTACCGACGGACATCTTACGGCGCAAACGCTTATCGAAGCCGAAAAAAACGGCTGGTGGTATAGAGCCCGACTTCCGGAAAACCGACTCGTAACCTTGTTTGTTACCGAAGCGCAATTATTAAAACAAACCGGTTATAACGATCCGCTTCCCCGTGAGCAGGCACTGGATCGTACGGTATTGTTATCCAAACAACTGTCGGGTGTACACTTGCAGGAAGGCAACTGGTATCACGCACCGGTACATTCGTCGCTACTGGAAAAACCCTATGGTTCCCGTTGGCTTGCTACCGGCGATGCCGCCGCCAGTTATGACCCCATCGCCGCCCAAGGCATTCATAAAGCGTTGTTGTTGGGAATCCGAAGTGGAAAACTCGTCGCCAAATTGTTTGAAACCGGCTTTCAGGATCATGAAGGACTGCAAAACTATGCGCGCTATATCAACGATTCCTATGCCATGTATTTCAAACAGCGAACCGAGCTCTACACCAGGGAACAACGCTGGCCGAATGCTCCCTTCTGGCTAAACAGGCAAAAAACCGGTACTGCTTTTCCGAAAACCGTACCCCACTTATAACACTACACCTGACACGTTTTAAAAACCTGTCGGGTGTTTTTTCATGCTATCAAGAGTCTTTTTATAGTCCGCAGATTACTTTGTCAATTACTTTGGTATTTACTACCTTTGGTTATACCGTTAAAGGGTTCCTCCCCTAGTGGTTTCCAATTATTCCTCTTAAATTATACCGATTTTTCAATTCCTAAAAACGAAAAAAGTAACGATCCCCTATGGTTGTTTGTTGTCATTAATTGGTAAGGAACACTGTGTAACTGGGCGTATATACGTTCTTTTTCTGCACTTCCAAAACTAAAATAAGGCATCCGAATATCCCTCAATCCCAAATAATGTGCTAAAACCTCCCTGTTAAAGAAATACGAACTGTACAAGACATAGCACAGCATCTTTACCGTTTTTTTCTCCAAACAAAATGAAAATTTATTCACCATAAAAAATAAATGTATGATACGAAATCTACTCTTTGTATTGTTCCTTCTAAAAACTTCGTTTTTCTTTTCTCAGAATGCTAAAAAAGTACAATGGACGGCCGCTAATGGGCCTAATTATGCCATTAATCAGTATTTGGCTTATCCGTATTCCAATGAAGATTGTTCGTCATCCGGGACGGTAACAGCAATACCGGCGCGTCTTAGTTCCTATGTTCATTTAGTTGACTTTTATGGCGAAGGACGCATTGAAGACAAGGGATTTGTTTTGGGGTTTAAAAGTGCTTACAACATTAACCTGGAGTATCAATTGGTTAGCCGTGGATCGGATAAAGATCGTAGGATTCCAAACAGAATACCGGTTCGTTCCATGAAAGGCGACTTAGGTCTTTCCCGTTATATTGCCAGCAACCGGGTCAGTACGGTTACTTTAATGCGAAAATCGGCGCTCAAATTAAACACCGTTCAGGAAATGGCCCGAATAGTTCGTAAAGACCGTTTCGGGAAGATTATTGTCTACGGTTTTGAAAGTACAGATCCCGGGATTTTGATATTGGAAGATGCCTTAGCAAAAATTGGATATTCTTATACTTCCGATTATGTTTTAGAATATCCTTTTAATGAAATTAAAGGTTTTCCGAATGCTCCCAGAGTGTATCAGAGTAAAAAAATTACGGCAACCGAAGAAACAGTATTCTACTCATCAAATCCCAAAACCGATCCAGGTATTACGCAATCGGATATGCTTACACTCGATTATACGAGTTTACTGGCTTTGGACGCCGACTTATCCGGAGGTATAAAGGGAACCATCGACAAACCCGGAGGAAAAATTGAAGTAGAGGTTTTTGCCTATGATCATGAGGAACGCGACGGTATTCAGAAATTTGCTTCAACTAATGCCTCGGGAAGGAGTAACAAAACGGTCTACAAAATCTTTACTGATGTTTCCAGTACCGAAAATTATATCGAAAAAACGGTTTCCATTCCGTTTGGGTTTGCTAAAAATATCGACGGGAGCTATCGCACATTGGGAGAAGCCCAATCGAATAATATAAAACTATTGGGTGCGAGTTCTTCGAGCGGTTGGGTCGATTCGGGATGCAATTGGAGTATTATCCGGTTTACCAGATGGTTTACCTGGACAATCAAGTCGCTTTTTTATAAAAATGTTCCCTACGAATGTCAGGATGTTGTATCCAAGATCCGATCCGGGAAACATCCGGTACTCTTAAAAGTTACGCTTAAAGATGCAACTTTATATAATTTAAAAATACCCGGGGTGGCTACTACAGCCCTCAAAAAATTTATAAAGAGCCATAGTGAAAAGCTTAATAGGGATAGCAAGAAAAAGCTTCAGGAATACAAAGTGATTAAGAATTTAAAAATTACCGTTTTAGAAGCTCCGAACCAATTTCAAAAGGCCAATTATTACACCGATAAAATAATCAGTCAGATAAAAGAAGCGAACCAGTACTTTACTGCTAAAACAGGCTATGTAACAAATACTCAGATAGCCGCAGAAATTGGAAACCCAAGAATTTTATTTAATAAAGCCTCTATCACTATAAAAAAAGCAACGCGTGAAAGTTATAATTTACAAACGCTTAACGAATTAGAAGAGATGATAAATGCAGCAGCTCTTGATAACAATGATGCCGAAACACTTCAGATCGTGTATGTATACAGCTTAAAAGTAAATGAACTCAATTCCGATGAACATATTTTGGGTTATACCTATAGCATAGGGGATGTAATTGAGGATTCTCATTTTTGTAGTTTTTCATACAATCGCTTGTTTACTTCCGACGTTAATCAGATAGGGACTATCGGAAGTACTTTTACTCATGAATTAGGGCATTATTTTAATTTGCTACATCCTTTTTCAGGTGGATGCGCTCAAACCAATGGAGGTGATGGGATTGCTGATACGCCGCCATGCGAAGGAGACCAATGGAGTGTACAAGGTTCGCGACTGATAGCGAACCCTTGCGAAAATGCTCCCCGAAACTGTAATGGCTTGAGAAGACAGATTGAAAACATTATGGATTATGGTCCTTGCAGGTGGTTATTTACCAAAGGACAAGCCAATAGAATAACCGATAGAATAAATACAAAGCCGAGTTTATTTACGACACTAATGGCCTACGATTCGGCTATTGATCCAGATGATGTAACCGTTACCATAAGCGACCTAAGACATCAGGAGCGTCGCAAAAAAAGAAGCTTGTCTGAAAATCATTTAGCAATCGAAATGCCTGCATCCGGTTCGAATAGTGCGTATTTTAATTTAAGCGTCACTACTAATGAATCCGGCAATGCGCAGATTCGAATATATGATATTAATTCGTTTGTTGTTTACGAAAACAACGTTTCGATAGCAGAAGGGCTAAACACGTTTCCAATAGCTTCCAATCTCTTTAAACCCAACACACTGTATATTGTATCTTGCACAAATGAGTATACATCGGAACGTATCAAGTTTATTTCGCGGCAATATTGATACCCCTAATTTTAAGGTCAATTTATTCTAAATCTGACTTACGATTCATAAAAAGTACAACACTACAACCTTTAAAGGTTGTAGTGTTTTTATATCCTAATTTCCGATTCCCGATAAAACTTAAAAACCGGATATAAAAACAATTATATCCAAAAGACTATTAAGGCCTTTTAATGGTCAATCATCTTTGTATGAACAAGGTTTCCAAACACCTTTCAAGGGATAATAAGCATTACAAAACAAACAACAAACAACTGAATATCAACAAACAAAAACATTCAAAAACCTAAAAAATCATAATTAAAGCTGACGAAACACAAACAGCACTCTTCTATAAACATGACATTTATTATCTTTTTTGGTATATCAAATAGGTAATTTTAAAAATGTCTAATATGTGTTTGATAACTGATGAAAAAATTACTAAACAGTATGCCTCGCGCCTTAATTATTCCCCTATTCATTATAGGTGGTATAGCCGTAGGGCTGAGTGCTTATGCGCTATATATGTCACGAATGCATTCCTATCTATCCGACGATCCGGCGGCGTGTATAAATTGTCATATAATGACGCCTTACAATCAGTCGTGGACGCACAGTTCCCATCATTTACAGGCTACCTGTAATGATTGTCATGTGCCTCACGATAACGTTCTAAAAAAATATGCTTTTAAAGCGATGGATGGTCTAAAACATGCCACGGTATTTACAGCCCGAAGCGAACCACAGGTTATTCGTCCCCGTACCGCCAGTCATAAGGTAATTATGGATAATTGTATCCGATGTCATACCCAACTCAATACCGAGTTGGTAAATACCGGAATGATTGGCTATACGGAGGCTCGAAACGGTGCCGGAAAAGCCTGTTGGGATTGCCACCGGGAAGTCCCGCATACCGTTGTAAGCAACCTTTCGTCGTCTCCAAATGCAATTGCACCGCTACCGGAATCCCCTGTCCCGGATTGGTTGAAAACACTTATAAAAAAATAGGAACCAAAATATAGAAACATTATGTTCAGAAAATTAGCAGAATCGATAAAACGCAAACCGATCATCGGCTGGGGGATATTTGCCGTTGCAATGGTTGCCGTATTTATGTTAGGACTATTAGCGGCCTCTATTACCGAGCGTAGAGCCGAAATCGCCACATTACACAACAATCGGGTGGTCGAAATAACCGGAATTAATCCGAAAAGTGAGGAATGGGGACTTAATTACCCCCGTGAATACAACACCTGGAAAAAGACCCAAGAGATGGATTTCCGCAGTAAATACCTCGGCAACACCTTCGAAGATATTCTTGAAAAACGTCCCGAAATGGTTGTTCTTTGGGCGGGCTATGCTTTTGCCCGCGATTATGCAGCACCACGTGGACATATGTATACCATAGAGGACGTACGCCATACACTCCGAACAGGTGCGCCAGAAAACGGAAAGGGCGAAATGCAACCCTCAACCTGCTGGACTTGTAAAAGTCCCGATGTTCCCCGAATGATGCAGGAATCGGGTATCGCAAATTTTTATAAAACACCATGGAGTCAAAACGGTAGCGAGATTGTCAATCCATTAGGATGTGCTGATTGTCACGATCCCAAAACAATGAAACTGACCATTACCCGTCCTGCTCTGATTGAAGCTTTTGAACGTCAGGGAAAAGATATAGCCGAAGCGACACCTCAGGAGATGCGTTCTTTGGTTTGCGCACAATGTCATGTTGAATACTACTTTAAAGGCGACGGTAAATACCTTACTTTCCCATGGGATGGTGGTATGACCGTTGAAGCGATGGAAAACTATTATGACAATGTGAATCATACCGATTGGGTACACCACCTAAGTAAAGCCTCAATGCTAAAAGCCCAACATCCCGACTACGAGATGTACCTTCTCGGGCCTCATGCGCAACGCGGACTTAGTTGTGCCGATTGTCATATGCCGTACAAAGCAGAAGGAGGTATCAAATATTCAGATCATCAAATCATGAGTCCGCTAAAAAATATTTCTTCAACTTGTCAGACCTGTCATCGCGATAGTGAGGATAATCTCAAAAAATATGTCTATGAATATCAGGATAAGGTATTGGAGATCCGAAACCGCATTGAAAAAGAACTGGCAAAGGTTCATATTATGGCAAAAACAGCATGGGATAACGGAGTTGACAAAGCAAAAATGGAAGGCCCGTTAAAATTAATCCGTCAGGCGCAATGGCGTTGGGATTTTGTAGGGGCTTCACACGGAGCTTCGTTCCATGCTCCCGTCGAATCGCAACGAATTCTGGCACATAGTCTCGATCTTACTATGCAGGCACAGTTGGAATTACAAAAGGTATTATTTCCGCTTGGAGTAACCGACATCGTTATGCCCGACATTTCAACAAAAGAAAAAGCACAAAAGTATGTTGGACTTGACATGGAAAAACTTCAGAGTGCAAAAAGTAAATGGCTCGAGACTACGATTCCAAAATGGGTTGAAAAAGCAAAAGCGGAAGGCAAACTAATCTCAAATAATTAAATTCGGTATGAAAAGCAGTACAACAACAACGAAAAACAAACGCAAAATATGGCAAATGCCCTGGGGGTTTCCGGAAAGCAGCCTTATCGTTTGCGGTATTGTTGTTGTTGGCAGCATGCTGCAGCTACTACTTAATGACGGTTTTAATTTTTATTTGCTCACAGCTCCTGTAAATTATTATATCGGAGGGGTTCTTATAGTCACCTGTATTGGTTTATCCTTACTGAAAAAGAATCGCTTTATAAAATGGTTTTCCGGTATTCCGTTTTCCATATGTCTGATTATGGCCCTGTTGCTGCTAAGTCTTATCATGGGATTAACACCTCAGCTAACAGGTGAACAGCCGAATACCGGAACTATTTTTTCCCGATTGGGTTTTGATCGGATGACCCATTCCTGGGCTTTTGTTCTGATTTACCTTACCATGTTACTCGCTTTAGGGGTGCTAACAGCGCAACGATTGCGAAATTTTAAATGGCGGGATTATACCTTTCATACCTACCATTTAGGAATATGGCTGGTACTATTTAGCGCGGGACTGGGACATGCCGATATTGAACGTTATATCATGCACGTACCCGAAGGTGAAACCGAATGGCGGGTATATGATGCTTCCAAAAATGTAAAAGAACTTCCAATCGCTATACAGCTTAACGATTTTGATATGGAAGTCTATCCGCCACAGTTGGTGATCATTGACCGTCATAGTGGCGTACCTCAACCCAAAGCCCATCCCGATTACTATCAGATTGATCCCCAAAACACCAGTGGTCTATTAAACGGATGGCGCTTACAACTGGACGAGTATATTCATCAGGCAATTCGTAACAGTGACAGTACGTATCGCGAAATGCCCATGCCGGGAGCGACTCCCGCCGCACGTATCAGTATGCATAACCCTTCTACCGGAGCAAAGCATTCCGGCTGGGTTTGTGGCGGTAATCAGGCGCAACTTTATATGACATTACCGTTAACAGAACATCATTCCGTAGTGATGACGCAAACCGAACCAAAACGGTTTCAATCGGATGTTATACTTTATACACCCGACGGAACCCGAAAAAAGGCAATCCTCGAAGTGAATAAACCCGCTCAGGTGAATAACTGGACGGTCTATCAATACGGCTATGACAATCGGGCTGGAGCATTATCAAAATACAGCAGTATCGAACTTGTTTATGATCCGTGGAAGTTTGCTGTTTACATTGGATTCGGACTAATTGCCTTGGGGGCTATTACGATGATCTGGAATGGCAAAAAAGTAAAGCATACGTATACAAACGATAAACAATCACACGAAATATGACCTGGGATAATTTTACAGGATTTGCACTACTATCCATAATCTGCTGGCTATCGGCAGGTAGTATGCTATACTTTCCGAAGTTTCCAAAAAAGCTTTCCGATGTAATGATGCTTTTTGGTCTGTTACTATTTGCCTTTTTTATCGTCGGATTATGGATCAAACTGGAACGTCCTCCAATGCGAACTATGGGGGAAACTCGTTTATGGTATTCTTTTTTTCTTGCTGTTTTTGGATACATCACATATCGCCGTTGGAACTATCCCTGGTTGCTTTCTTTTTCGGCGATAATGGCCACAGCCTTTGTGATAGTCAATCTCTTAAAACCTGAAATACATTCCAAAAATCTGATGCCTGCCTTACAAAGCAAATGGTTTGTCCCTCATGTAACGGCCTATATGCTTTCTTATGCCCTATTTGGAGCGACAACTGTAGGTGCAATTATTCAACTCTACAAAACCATTAAAACCAAAAAAGCCGATCCTAAAATATTCGATTTTATCGATAATACGGTCTATGTCGGTTTCGGATTCCTAATCTTAGGCTTACTGATGGGAGCCGTATGGGCCAAAGAAGCTTGGGGACATTATTGGGAATGGGATCCAAAAGAGACCTGGGCTTTTATTACCTCTTTCGCTTATCTGGCCTATATACACCTAAGACTTCTGGGGAAAAAACATGAAAAACTGGCACTATGGTTATTACCTATAGCATTTATTTTGCTCATCATTACATGGATTGGTGTTAATTACCTACCAGCAGCACAAAAAAGTACCCATGTCTACTCCTCTATGGGGCTTTATCTTTTGTATTTTCTTGTGCCTTATCCGAATAAAAACAAATAATATCATTCACAAAAACAATCACTTAGTACATTTTATTTTGTTTATTTGTAAAAATAATCGCAATCAATCAATCACAAACGAACAATTATCCATGAAACGTACTTTATCTGCTATTGCCCTATTGGTAGTGACTTTTGGGGGCATGGTATCCCCCGCATCGGCACAAACAAAATCGAATCTAAAAGAGGACATTTCCAAAGTAGAATCCGGATTGATGCCGACAATTCGCTTCAAAGGCGATCCACTTTGGACATTAGAATCCCGGATGAAACATTACAATATTCCCGGAGTGAGTATTGCAGTGATCAAAAATTCTAAAATCATCTGGAGTAAAACCTATGGTTATGCCGATCTCGAATCTAAAACTCCGGTAGAATCCAATACCTTATTTCAGGCTGCTTCTATGAGTAAACCGGTGAGTGCATATGCCGCATTACAGGTGGTGGAGTCCGGAAAATTAAACCTCGATGCCGATGTCAATTCCTATTTGAAATCCTGGAAGATTCCGGAAAATGAATTCACCAAAGAACAGAAAGTCAGCCTTAAAAATATTGTGAGTCATACTGCCGGTCTTACCGTACATGGATTTGCCGGATATCAGGTTGGCTTCCCATTACCGTCGGTAGTTCAAATTTTAAACGGGCAAAAGCCTGCCAATTCACCGGCTGTTGTTGTAGATAAACGCCCTGGACTTTCCTTTCGGTACTCCGGTGGCGGTTATACCGTTATGCAACAACTTCTTATCGATATTGAAAATAAGGACTTCGCTACTATCTTGTCTGAAAAGGTACTTTTACCGCTGAAAATGAAAAACAGTACTTTTGTTCAGCCGTTGCCAAAAGTTCAATCGGCATTTGCT
Source organism: Bacteroidota bacterium (assembly GCA_023446155.1). Classification (GTDB taxonomy): domain Bacteria; phylum Bacteroidota; class Bacteroidia; order Flavobacteriales; family Flavobacteriaceae; genus Flavobacterium. Next base: position 782,823 of record JAEXIT010000017.1, on the reverse strand, counting down.
GCAACTGCATATTCCGCTAATGGAGCAAAAGTTTCGGGAAAATACCATACCTATCCCGAACTGGCCGCAGCTGGTTTATGGACCACAGCCGAAGATCTGGCACAGTTTATCATCGACATTCAAAACACGCTGAATCATAAAAGTACACGTGTTCTTTCTCAAAAAATGGCCGATGCTTTTACAACCCCTTTTATCGATTCGTTTATGGGACTGGGGATTTTCCTCGAAAACAAAAACGGTCAGGTTTACTTGAATCATGGTGGTTGGAATGAGGGTTTTTCCAGTAAGTTCATAGGTAGTAAAACCAGTGGCGACGGACTTGTGGTTTTAACCAACACCAATAAGCCCGAGTTTATAAACGAATTGATTCGCTCGGTGGCTTCGGTATACCAATGGCCCAATTATACAACACCTGCTTACACCATTTTACCGTTAACCCAACAGGATTTTAATGCCGCAGGACGCTACACGTCTAATAAATATGGTTTTTATAAAATTTACCGTGAAAAAGGCAAACTTATGATGATCGATAATATCGAAAAACCGGCCGAGCTTCTTAAAGTATCTGAACACACGTATGCCCTTCGCGACATGCCTTTTACCCTAAAAATCGTTGAAAACACCAAAACGGGAACAAAAGAATTGGTACAGGTTTTTCCTGATGAACCTGCACGTCCCGGAAATCCACAGATAAAAAGCGATGACCAATTACCTTTAGAGCTACTTTTGGAAGGTCAGTTTGAAAAAGGTTTGAAAGCCTATCAAAATGCCAAATCCGAAGACCCTAATCATCCACTCCTTTCCGAAGACTTTCTAAACCGTTTGGGTTATGAGCTGCTTAATCAGAAAGATTTTTCCAAAGCGATCGCTATTTTCCGCGTCAATACCCTATTGTATCCCGACAGTAGTAATGTATACGATAGTTTGGGAGAGGCCTATATGCTTACGGGAGAAAAAGAGAAAGCAAAACAAAATTATCAAAAGGCATTGGACTTAAATCCGACAAACGAAAACGCTGCTCTGATTTTAAAAACATTATAAAAGACACAAACTCATTATTGAAGATCGTTTTATTTTAAATAGTGACGCACTACATATACAATCATTATCATACGTTTTCTAACCAGCTTTCGTATATAATCCCCAAAGGTGGTAAAACATCCCGATTCATAATGCTTCTATTTTGTAGTTTTAAACCATTGCTTCTATCAGAATGAGAAATGACACTTCGCCACTAAATTGTCTTTTTACTACTAGAATGACGAACAATCGTCCATATTCTTTGTCATCGTACAAATAACAATAGTAGCACTATAATTTTCATTTTTTTGTAAAACTGCAAGTCAATCGTTTGATCATAAACACTATTATACCAATAATCCGTCTTTATACCAAATCAATTGTGGATACAAATCATAGATCGCCTGAGATAATACGTTTATCTAAAAAAAAATCGATATCCAAACAATAAAATAGCCCTTTTATCCCTTATATATTTATTCGGTTTTAAATATCCACCATACACAACCAATAACGCTACTAATATTATATGAAGATCATCCTTCCGTTTTACAGTAACTATTCAGGAGTCCTGCTATTCTTCGCCTTCATTTTTTATTCGGTAACCAGTTTTAGTCAATCGATTAGCGGAAAAATAACCGATTCCGACAACCATCCTGTTATGGGCGCTCAAGTAATCCTTACTAATGCGGGTATACAAAAGCAGCATCTTACCGATGAAAATGGTTTTTATAAAGTGGTGGTTCCGCCGGGCAATTACTATTTTGAGATTCTAAAAAAGAATGCTACTCTATATTCGGAAAACATCAGCATTGATCGTGATACGCTAAAAAACATCACCGTTACGATAGCCACCAATTCTAAAGTCGATTTGGAAGAAGTTACTATCATCACCAAAAAAAAACTTTTGGAACGCAAAGTGGACCGAACCGTTTTTAATGTTGCCAATTCGATTAACGCTCAAGGTGTCGATGCCATAGAAGCCTTATCCAATACACCACAGGTAAAGGTTACGGATAATGCCGTTCTGATTGCCGGTAAAAGTTCGGTTGCTGTAATGATCAATGACAGACTACTCAATTTACAAGGTGAGGAACTACTCCATTATTTAAAAAGCATCCGATCGGACGATATTGCAAAAATTGAAGTCATCACTACACCACCGGCAAAATATAGTGCCGAAGGCCTAAGCGGACTGATCAATATTATTTTAAAGAAAAATAACAAAATCGGTTGGAATGCTTCACTACAGGCTGGCGGCTTTTTTTATTCGGATGCTAGGCTAAACTCCGGTCGGTCGGGAGGAACTTTTAATTATCAAAATGAACGCTTGTCATTGTCGACCGGTTTGAATTATACGGGCTTTAAACGACAGCAAAACACAACCAATACCATTACCTATACAAATAACGATTACTGGAATAGCACTGGGGAATCCCAATATAAGTCTGTGTATATAAGTCCCAATCTAAAAGCCGAATACAAACTAAATGCTAAAAGTACCGTTGGCTTGACCTATAATTATTCGACCATGAATACCGAGCAGCGGCTAGACAGCGAAACCTTCCGGAAAATTACGGCTATCGAACAAAACTTCCAATCGTTGTCGACTGATAGTCTGCAAAACCAATATCATTCGGGTACTGTTTTTTACGACCTGAAACTGGATACTCTTGGAACCGTTCTTCGTTTTTCGGGTAACTACCTAAAAGCAAAAACCAACACCGACAAATGGGCTCAGACGTATGAAAACAATACCGACAATACCTTACTGAACAACAATACCGGTCATTATCAAATTACCGCTTTTCAGACCGATCTCGAAAAAAAACTGTTTGGGCTTAGCGGTGAATTTGGCCTTAAATACACCGCCATCCGCAACGATGCTTTATTAAAAACATACGATATTGAAAATGGAGTTCCGATTCTGAATACAACCATTAGCAATGACTTTTTTTACCGGGAAAACAATTATGCTGCCTATTTTAGTTTAATCCGAAAATTAAATTCCCAATGGGAAGTCAAAGCCGGTTTACGCTATGAATACACCTATCTGGAAGGAAGTATTCCCAATCAACAGTCTACAACCAATCATTATGGTCAGTTTTTTCCAACCGCATATCTGACCTATAAGCCCAATAATGATCATGCATTTAATCTGAGTTATTCCAGACGTATCAACAGACCCAATTTTCAATCATTAAATCCATTTCGCAGATATTATTCCACCTACGAATATCAGGAAGGCAATCCCTATTTAAGACCTGCTATCAGTACTACTATTGAGTTGAATTATACCTTAAAAAACAATTTTAATGTGAGTCTTTACTATAACCGATCCGATGATAATTGGGACCGTATCATTCGTTTTAGTGATGGTTTCAGAATCCATCAACTGGAAAATTTCTATACCATGCATACCTATGGTACCGCTGTCAATTACACGCAGAATCATTTAAACTGGATGGAAAACACCGTCAGTTTACAAAGCAGTTTTATGACCACCGAATCGCATTTACCCGATGCCGTGGCCGTTGGTAATGGATTTCTTGCCGAATGTAATCTGAACAGTACCTTTCCGATTAAAGCGGATAAAACCCTGTCTTTATTGGTCATTCTCGCCGGAAATACGCCCTATCAGTACGGAAATACCTTTTTTCACGGTTATTTTAAAAACTCGATTGGAGCAAAGGGCTCTTTTCTTAAAAAGAATCTTACGTATACCTTGCTTTTAAATGACGTTTTCAATACCGCACAATCAAAAGGAGATGAGTATTTTAATGGCTTCCAGTCTTTTTATGCCTATAGATCCAGTAATCGGTACCTAAATTTGTCCGTAACCTATACATTTGGAAATAGCACGATCAAAGGAGTCAAGCAAAAGATTCAATTCGACGAAAATAACAGAGCACTATAATAGTCCAAAACAGCTATACACCCAGAAAATGCTATAGCTCAATTTTAGAAAAAAAGGATTCCAGCAAAAGCGCTTTACTAAGCGATTCCAATTGTTTTTCACTGGCGTGAATCTCCCAACTCAGTGTAATCGTGTTCCATTCTTTTTGCTGCATGATCAATCTTGATTTTACGCCATACGCTACAAAAAGTTCGGCACAACGGGTAAAACCATCGTCTTTTCTATCGAAGGTGATATGGAGTGTCCGGTATTGGTTCAGACGGTCAATTTTATTTTGCAGATAGGTCAACGTGGTCAGAACCAATACGATCAAACCACCGCCACAAGCCGAAATCAGGTAATGTCCCGCTCCTATTCCCATACTGATGGCGGCTACCGCCCAAATTGTAGCAGCTGTGGTAATGCCGTTTATATGATTGTCGGCTCTAAAAATAACACCGGCACACAAAAAACCTAATCCGGTTACGATATTGGAAGCAATCCGATCCGGGTTGGCGTCTCCACCTATCCAAATCGACATAACGGTAAAAAAACAGGCTCCTATCGAAATCAGTATCGTGGTTCGAAATCCGGCTGCTTTTCCTCTGTATTCCCGTTCCGCTCCAATAATAGCACCCCAAATAACAGCTATAAAAAAACGCAGCATTATTTCCATTTCTATTGCCATACCTTGTTGTTTTTTAGAATACTATAAATGTATCTATTTTTTTTTACCGAAAAACACCTGACAGGTGTAAACGATTCCTACCATAAAAAAAGGGAATACGAAATCGCATTCCCTTTTATAATACTTACTGTTTAAAACCTATTTCCAATGTTTTCTTAGCTTAAAAGTCAAAAACACAAATATCAACAATAAAAGTACCTGACCGGTTAAAAATCCCATTCCGTAATTCGTCAGGAGACAATAATCGAAAATCAGAATTTTCATTACTCTGATAAAAATAATAACAACAAGCAGTAATGAAAGGTAAAATAGTATCTTTTTCATTTGTATCCTCTTAAAAGCCTCTAAACAATTGAAAACTGGTATTATTTAGTAACTGTTGTTACAGTTGGTGTGTAGATTCCAAAAGTAATCGCCGAGATAAGACCATTTACAAACGATTGTTTTGTAGTAACGGTATAATCCTGAGCGCCACCTGCCATTTGTTTTGAATCGGAAACTCCAACTGGAGCTAATCCGTAAATAACATAATGGTTCCATTTTGTGGTTTGTTGGTTTCCTTGAGCTCCTTTACCTACTACGCTTGTGTACGTATAACAAGACGTTAATAACATTGATGCTGCAAATGCAACCGATAAAGCTTTAAATGCTTTTTTCATACGTTTTAATTTAAAAAGGTTATTATTAAATACTTAATTTGTTTCGGAACTCAGTACGGCTGTAGCAATCTTCATTGAAATGCTCTAGTCTCATAAATCAAGTACTCCGGTTTACGAGGCTGCAAACATATCATTTTATAATTACCAAAACCAATTTTTGCTTACAAAAAGTACCCTAAAGCGCTCGAAACGCCTTTAAAAAACTAAAAAAATCTCCTGAAAGAGAATTTTAACATTTAATCCTTTTTTATAACACCTGACACGTTTTGAAAACCGGTCTGATGTAACCATTACGGAAACAGCATCTGACATTTTAAACAAAGTAATTTGACCTTTTAAACAAAACAAGAGTCTTCCTAATCCAATAATTTTGTCCTATAACTTTTACTTCAAAAAAATGAGACAGAACAATTATCAGGGCGCGTTACAACAACCAATTGGTTCCGGATTTAACGCCACAACAACTACAAATGAGGTGATCAAAGGAATTGATCTTACCGGAAAAATCGCAATTGTAACCGGAGGGAATACCGGTATTGGTCTTGAGACTACTAAAATACTTGCAAATGCAGGTGCTACGGTTATTGTTCCGGCAAGGGATATCGAAAAAGCCACGAAAAATCTTGACGGTATCCGGAATATCGAATTGGAAGTAATGGATGTTATGAATCCGGACTCGATTGCTGCTTTTGCAAAAAAATTCCTCGCGTCCAACAGACCTTTACATATACTGATCAACAATGCTGGAATCATGTGGGTCCCCTTGCGCAGAGATAAGCGCGGATTCGAATCGCAGTTGGCGACAAACTATCTGGGACCGTTTCAGTTAACCGCTATGTTATTCCCGGCTTTAAAAATGGCAAATGGCGCGCGGGTTATAAATGTGTCTTCTTTGGGACATCAAATGGCTCCTTTTAATTTTGAAGATCCTAATTTTCTTCACCGCGAATATGAGACCTTACAGGCCTATGGGCAATCGAAAACAGCCTGTAATTTATTTGCATTGGAACTCGACAATCGTGCTAAGGCCTTTAATGTACGCGCCTATTCGTTACATCCCGGTTCTATAGGAGGTACTGAGTTAGGACGAGAGGCTTCATTGGAATTATTTCAGAAAATGGGATTTCTGGACGAAAATGGCGCGATGCGGCCTGAAGTCGCTGCGAGGTTAAAAACAATTCCGCAAGGTGCTGCAACAACTATATGGTGCGCAACAAGTCCGCAATTGGATACTATCGGCGGGGTATATTGCGAAGATACCGATATCGCTCCGCTGGCCAGCGAAGCAAGTGTTGGATCTTATGGTGTGGAATTGTATTCTTTAGACGAATCAAATGCAAAAAAATTATGGAATTTAAGTGAGCAGATGACCGGTACAAGCTTTTCAATTTTTTAAAAAAGAACCTCTTTTATACAACGCTAATTGTACAATACGCAGTACTTTTGTTGGAATCAGCGTTTTATTTATACGCTTTTTTATTACTATCGTATGGAATATCAGGCAAAATATATCACTCCGGATATCAAACTTTCCAGTTATGATGACAAATTATTCAAATCGGATATTATGTTCGACGAGCATATGTTGATCTGGTTTATTTCGGGTGAAACCAAAATTATACAAGCCAATACCACTTTCTCGTTTAAAACCGGAGACATATTTCTGATTCCCAGAAATCAACTGGCCACAATCATCAATTACCCTAAAAATGGCTTGCCACACAAAACGGTAGTCATGCATTTGACTACCGAACGACTCAAAAAGTTCTATGAAAAAATAGATGTAAAACAAAACGTGTTTGTGGATCCCAAAATACACCACTTTACGTCCCATCCTTTATTAGAAAGTTGTTTGTCGTCGCTGATTCCTTATTTTGAGATGGAAGGCACATTTCCAGAACATATCGCTTCTTTAAAAATCACGGAAGCCATCAGTATTTTACGGGAAATCGATCCCAACATTGATATGCTATTGGCTAATTTCGATGAACCGGGTAAAGTAGATCTAATTCATTTTATGGAACGCAATTTTATGTTTAATATGCCCCTGGAAAAGCTGGGTTACCTTACTGGCCGGAGCCTTTCCACTTTTAACCGGGATTTTAAAAAGCTGTTTAATACTACGCCTCAAAAATGGCTGACAAAAAAAAGACTTGAATTGGCCTATTATCAGCTTACCGAAAACAAGAAAAAGCCCATCGAAATCTACCTTGAAGTTGGTTTTGAAGACCTGTCCCATTTTTCTTTTGCTTTTAAAAAACAGTTTGGGATCACGCCAACCGCTCTTTTGAAATAAATCCAGCGTGTTTTTACTTTTATACCGTTTTACCACGCATTCGTACTTCCATAAATGCCCTAATGGAATTATTTTATTGAAATCAAAAACAAACGGATATAATTTACTACGTTTGCAATAAGAAAGAATAGTCTTACATTGCATTCCTATTACGGATCACTTTTTTAGAAAATACAAATACGATTTACCCCTATGAAAACCTTTTGGATTATTTGCCTTGCTCTAACTTCCGTTTTTAGCTTTTGCCAGGAAAAAATTAATGTATTATTAATCGGTACCTATCATTTTAACAACCCTGGATTTGACGCCGTAAAAGTCAAAGAACGAAATATATTGGACAAACAAAGTCAAGCCGAATTGGAACAACTCACCGATTTAATCAAGAAAAAAATAAATCCGGATAAGGTTTTTGTAGAAAACGAATTTCAAAAACGGGATATGTTAAACGGAATGTATCAGAAATACCTTAAAAACGAGAAATTTTACGATGCCGATACACTCAAAAATGCCTTTTGGAAACGATTTTATAGTGAAAATGAAATGTTTCAACTGGGCTTCCGATTGGCTAAAAAGGCAAAAAACAAAGCGATTTATTCGCTGGACGACCGATTGGAATTCCGTTATGATCTGGTGATGAAACGGGTAAAAGAGGATGAAAAACTGAACCAAAAATTTCAGGCAATATTAGCTGATTCCGGGAAAAAAATCAACGAGTGTATGTCCCAGCCAACCTTAAACGACGTTTTACGTTGTTATAACAACGAAGAGCAAATTAAAAGTAATAAAGGTTTTTATCTCAGTTTTATCAATACTATCGATCCGGCTGATAAATTCGGAGTCAATTTAGTAACCGATTGGTACAAAAGGAACCTTAGTATGTATGCCTATTTTCAGAACCAGATTTCCGATACCGATAAAAACGTGGTGATACTCGTTGGTGCTGGACATGCAGCGATGATCAAGGATTTCATCCTCAATGATGCCCGTTTTCATCTTATCGAGTTTAACGCCTTATTTCAGTAAAACCAATTGCAAAATAAAAAGGCTGTCTTAACTATTAAGGCAGCCTTTTTTGTTTTATACAAATCGGTTATTGTTCTTTTGTAAAGGTAAAATTCCCTCCTTTTTGCTTTAATAACATGGTTTTTTCCATTGGATTAAATTCTAAAATTAATCCGGCTTTATCAAACCGAAACTGGTCTTTTGCCGACGCTTCCAAAGTGATGGCTGGCTGACCGGGAGTTTGTAATTGTAACGTCCCATTTTCTTTAACAACCGTCATTTTTACCGGAATCTCGGCAGACGAATAGGTGCCTGAATATTGTTCCAAAGCTTCCGGGCTAACCGTATAGGTTTTAAATTCCGGGATGTCATATGGTTCATTAAAAACCGCACTTAAAATCGTCAGTGCAATTGCATTACCGCTGTAATTTCTACCGTTGGAGGTCATCGCAAAGGAAATATCCCCATCGCTATAGTAGGTAAAAGAGCTGTTAAAACCATCGATATTCCCCGCATGTCCGTATCCGGTATTATCCATAAACGGCATCATAAAAAGACCACGTCCAAATTTGTCCTCCAATGTTTTCATCGCCTCCAAACTTTCCTTTTTTAGTAATTTGCCTTTAAAAAGTGCTTCGCTAAACAGTATTAAATCCCCCGGAGTGGATACCATTCCACCCGCGCCCATCGGAATGGACATATCCGTTTCCGGTAAAGCTTTCCAGGTTTCGGCAAATGTATACGATTTGGATTCGTTGTTTTCCGTATTGATTTTTCCGCCAAAATAGGTGTTTTTTAGTCCTAATGGTTTTGCAATATACGTTTGTACCAATTCCGAATACGGCTTTTTAAAGGTTTTTTCCAAAATGTAGGTCAACACTACATAATTGGAATTGCAATATTTTCCTTTGCTTCCCGGCTCGAAATCACTGCCTCCTTTGGCGATAATCGCAATCATTTCCTTTTCGGTCATCTGCTTTGTATTCCAATCTTCATAGTCGTTGTCGGCTGTAAAATCGTGGATTCCGCTATGATGGTTTAGCAGTTGACCAATAGTAATTTTATGGGCATTGGCAATCGTCGGAAAAAATTTTTCAATCGTTTGATCCAGTCGTAACTTTTTGCTTTCGATGGCTTTAAAAACCAACACCGACGTAAACGTTTTGGAAATAGATCCGATACGGTATTTTGTATTTTCGTTTGCCTTTCGATTGTGCTCCACATCGGCATATCCAACCGACTTGGAATAAATTGGCTGACCGTTTTGAGTAATCGCCAGACTTCCCATAAATTTATTATGGGCTTCCAGTGTTTTAAAATACAAATCCAACTTTTGCGTGTCGATCTTTTGCGCCCATCCAAATGCGGTAACAAAAAGGCCTAGTAAACCGGCCTTAATTTCTTTTTTCATAGTCCTTTATTTTTTGGAGTTTAAGATTCTTTTTAATCGGAGTAATAAGGTGATCATAAAATAGAAAAACACCGCTAAAACCACCATCAACGGGATAAACCAATTGCCTAATTTTTCGTATTCCAAATACGTCACACCATTGTTTCGGTAATAGCCCAAAATACAAATGTCGTTTGCACGGTAGAAAAGACCCACATTTTGCGGATCGACCAGTTTGGCACCGATCAGGAATACGAAACCGAATAATAACAGGTATAAAACAGCAAAAATGACATACGAAATTCCGTTTCCGATGTTTAACACCAAAGCTTTGATCACCTGAAGCGGATTAAAGGTACGCGTCGCTTCGTCCAGTTTTTTTTCAGCTACCAACGGCTTTAAAAAGACTTCCGGCTGTCCTAGTTTTTCCAGAATATCCAACAAACGCGCTACTTCTTCTTTTTCGGAATCCGGATTCGACATCAGACTTTCGTAAATATGACTGTTGATTTCCAGTAAGATTTCCTGCTGATTGGTTGCATTCAGCGTTTTAATCGCCTGTTGAATCCGTGCGATATAATCCCGGTAAATTCGCTGCGAATTCTGTTCCCGGAAAGCTATTTCTTTAAATTTCATATGCCATTAATCGTTGTATTGAGGCTGTCCCAATAGGTTTTCATTTCGTTTACAGTGTGCAATCCCAATTTGGAAATCGTATAATATTTCCTCGGAATACCCGATTCCTGTTCGACCCATTTCGAGACTACCAGTTCTTCTTTTTTTAATCGGTTCATCAACGGGTAAAGCGTCCCCTCCGCGATGTCGATTTGCGTTCGTTTTTTAATCTCATTGATTAAATCATACCCGTAGTATTCTTTTCCATCTTTCAGAATACTAAGCACTAAAAATGACAAGGTGCCTTTTTTGAGTTGCGATATCCATTTGGTTGTAAAGTCTTCGTTCATCTGACAAATATAGAAACAAAATACATAGCATTACAAAGTATATAGTTAAAAAATATATTTTAAAAATTAAACAACTATATATCAATGCCATACAATTAATTTACTTTAAAATTATTGCAATAAAAAAACTCCGAAAGCGGATCACTTCCGGAGTTTAAAGTATTTTTTAGTTGCTTTTTTCTATTTTATTTGGACTTTATGCTCTTGCAGTATTTTTTTAGCATTCGCATTATCCGGGTTTAGTGCCAACGATTTTTGATACGCCCGAAGTGCTTTTTTGGTTTCGCCGTTTTGTAGCAATATTTCGCCGTAACTGTCGAATGTATTAAAACCTTTCGGATACAATTCGGTATTGTATTTTAAAATTTTCAGGGCTTCCTCCATTTTTCCCGCTTCGGATAATTCATATCCAAAACTATTGATCTTCTCTTCGCTAACATCGTACTCCGATTGTTTTCCTTTGGCTACTTCCGATTGAATCAACTTAATGACCGGATCAATTGCTTTTTGTTCGTTATAATAGGCCGAAATCGACTTTAAATTCATCGATCGCTCTTTTGCCTCCTGCTCGGCAAGCGTTTCTACCTTATAGTATTTTCGTTGTTCGTCGGTTACCTGCGCCGGATCCATTTTATAACGCTCCCAACGACCGTTCGCACTTTTTTTAATAAACTGTGTCCCATAAATTTGTGGCTTACCTCTTCGCATCAAGTCACGGTCGACTGCCGCCGCATACCACCATTTGTTCAATGTCTCGTCCAATTGGATCGCCTTTTCAAAACTTTTAACCGCCATAGCCGAATCAATCGAGTCGGTACCATGCTGAAATACAATCCCGGCATTAAGGTAATCTTTTGCCGTTTTTACCTGATCTTCCTTATACAATTGTAACGTTCGTTCGCGTCTTGCTTTGTCTTCTTTATTCAAAATCGCCCAGTCGATGTTCGGTTGTTTTCTGGCATTTTGATCCTCCTCGGCCATTTTTTGAAGTTCCGGATTGTCTGCTGTCTGTGAAAAGACATTGGTTCCGAATAATAGTATTGTTAGGATCTGAAGAAAGTTTGGTTTTGTCATCTTTCGTTTGCTTATCGTATTAGAAGATATTATACCGTGCCATATTTTGCCTGTAATTGTTGTATCGTGTTGCCCATTATTTTTTTAACGACTTCCATATCGATATCTGCCAGTTTTTTGACATAAATACAACCTTTGCTTATTTTACATTTTCCCAGCTTTTCCAGCAAATGGCTTTGTTCGTCATTCCCCATATGAATATATAATGAAATGGCAGCCTTTCGCGGTGAAAAACCAACTAATGGCCAATCGCCTTCCTGCCGACTGCGCTCCGATTTATAATGATAACATCCAAAACCAATGATTGACGGTCCCCACATTTTGGGTTCAAAACCGGTAAAATCCTGCATGATTTTCACCAAAGCGTAGCTATCCTGTTTTTTTTGTTCGGTATCGGCAAAAGTGTCGATAAATTCGCGGACATTGGCGTCGGTTTGTTTGGTTTTAATCGCGGCCATGCTTTAGTATTTTATTTGATCAATAAATATAATATTGAAAATTATATAAAAATCGGATATCGGAACAAGTCATTAACTAAATTTTATGTTGCTCCATATCGTCCAGTACTCTTTCCTCTTTCCTCTTTCCTCTTTCCTCTTTATTCTCAAACTACTTCCACACCGTAGCCCAAAACATATCTTTGTTGGGAGATCTATCCAATTTTAGTACAATCCCACTTCGGATGTTCCTTTGGTAATCAGGTCCCGGTGCGCAATTCCCCATTGTGCCAAAATCGTAATGACCGGTTGCACCGTTTCGCCATAAGGCGTAAGCTCATACATCACACTCACCGGTTGCGTCGTAACAACCGTGCGTTTGATCAACTGATTCAGTTCCATTTCCTTCAATTCGCGACTGAGCATTTTTCCGGAAATACCGTCGACATCTTTTAAAATATCGGAATATCGTTTTTTTCCGAATAGCAACGACGCAATAATCGAAATCTTCCATTTGCCGCCCAACACATACATTGCATCGTGAACCGCCATTATTGCCTTACCACAGGCCATTTGTGAGTGAATTGGTGTTTCCATATCCCGCTTGTTACCTCTATGTTACTATTACTTTTTGTTTGTTAGTGACAAAAGTAAACAACTTATTTCGAACTTTGTACTCAGAATCATTAAATTGTACTATCATGGAATTAATCGAAAGCCTTAACTGGCGTTATGCGACTAAAAAATTCAACACCGAAAAAGTAAATCCCGATACGATCGATCAGATTATTAATGCCACCAACCTATCGGCTTCCTCAACCGGATTACAACCATACCGCCTAATCGTAGTCGAAAATCCGGAACTGAAAAAAGAACTGGGTGAAGGTTCATTTAATACGCAAATTGCCAACTCGTCTCACCTTTTGGTATTTGCCGCATTTGAAAAAGTGACTCTGGAACAAATTGACGCTTACATGAACCATATTGCAACGGTGCGTTCGATTCCGGTGGAAAATCTTGCCGATTTTAAAAATGCATTGGTAAACGGTATCTTGTCCCGTGGCGACGAGGTAAATTTCCAATGGGCCGCCCGACAAGCCTATATTGGTCTTGGAACAGCGATGATTGCCGCGGCAGAACTACGCGTCGATTCCACACCTATGGAAGGCTTTGATCCGGAAAAATTCGACCGCCTTTTAGGCTTGCAAGAAAAAGGACTAAAAAGTGTTGTTGTACTGGCACTGGGTTACCGCGATACCGAAAATGATATTTTTGCAACTTTTAAAAAAGTACGCTTACCACAGGACGTATTTGCCACAACAGTTGCGTAATTTCGGATTTGATTCCCTATCCAATATAATAGAAAATCCCTGATTTTCAGGGATTTTTATTTTGGTACTAGCACTACATTCCTATTAATGTGTCTTTTCCAGCACTTCGCCCAACCATGACTTTACTTTTGGCTTAGCGGTTGCAACCGCATCTCCTTTATCCAGAAAAGCTATTTCGATAGTAGCTTCCGGACATAATTCCCGGATTTCCGGAAGACTATTCCCGGATCCAAAACCGGAATGGGTGTGAAATGGCAATATCGTTTTTCCTTTTAGATTAAACTGTTTTAAAAAAGCGCGTACCGGTGGCGGCAGTCGTTTATCCCAAACCGGAAAGCCTAATAACACCACTTTATACGCATCCAGATTTTCGATTTTATTTTGCAATATCGGAAGCGCATTGGCTTTGTTCTGTGCCGAAACAAAGTCTACTGCAGTCTGATGATCAATAGGATATGCCATTTCCGGTTCAATCCGTATACAATCGCCACCGGTCATTTCCTGAATATAATCGGCCAATTGTTGTGTGTTTCCAGTATGTGAAAAATAAATAATGAGTAGTTCCTTTTCTTCTACGGTCGTTTGTACATGCATTGGAATGATTTTTAATTAGTCTATAAATTAGTGTTTGCGATATACGTTGATCCGATTCCGGTTTTATTGCTGAATAAACCAAAATACCTCAAATATGCTGCGGATTTATATCATGGAATTTTGTCGTTCTCTTTGCCTTTTCACATTGTCAAAAAAAACAGTCCTACCATCTTAAAACATCACATAACACTTTCTTTTTCAATCGATTTTATTTTCTTAAAGTACAAATTTAGAATACTGATCCATTTTAGATATGATACAAATCATTTGAATTTTGAAACAAATTACAGGTTGAAAACCGACAACTATCATATAAATCAAAAAAGCCACTATTTTTAGTCTTTATAGCTGGAATTCGTCTGAATTTAGTACTTTCAATGCTGCTTAAAATAGTCTGTGATGTCATTACAACGTTTATTTCTGATACTGGTTTATCTTATTGTATCCTATGCAAATGCACAATCCGATATTCGTCAGTATACGCTTTACACCGGCTACGGGAAATTGAATCGGGAAGATCTTATTGTTTTAAGACGATTCCAACAAAACGGACAACTGCAGTTTCTAACGGTGAATTGTACGTCACTCGAAACCAAAATTGTCCCCGCTACCGCCTTACAGGTACAAACGGCCTCCTGGGAAACCTTGCAAAAACAATTTGCCACCACTCCCTATATAAAAGCCTTACAATTTGCCGCCTCTCAATCGTTTTCATTACAAGATGCGGGCATTATTCACGGATATCCGAAAGAAAAAGGCATCACGCTAACGATCGACCTTTGTCCGTCGCACAAACCATTGGATCGGAATATTTTCACCGACCTTATGGCTGCGTTTGGTACTATTGAAAAACCGGTTCCAGTGGCACTTTCCTTATCCGGACATTTTCTGGAAAACCATCGCGACGATATCGGCTGGTTACAACAACTCGAAAAAAATAATGCGATTCGGATTACCTGGATCAATCATACATACAGTCATTTTTATGATCCTAAATTCCCATTACAGGACAATTTTCTGCTAAAACCCGGTACCGACATTAATTACGAAATACTACAAAATGAGATTGTGATGCTGGAACAGGGACTACTTCCCTCGATCTTTTTCCGTTTCCCCGGACTTGTTTCCGACAATAAAGTCGTTAGCTTTATAACTGCTTACGGGCTTATTCCCATTGGCAGTGATGCCTGGCTTGCCAAAGGACAATTGGCGACTTCTGGAAGTATTGTTCTGATCCACGGGAATGGCAACGAACCGGTTGGTGTTTTGGATTTTATCCGATTACTGAAAAACGAAAAAAATGCCGTATTGGAAAAACAATGGCTGCTTTATGACCTCAGCAACAGTATCGGTTCCGAGTTTAAAAATTAAGTTCCTGCTTTTATACTTCCTTTTTGTATCTTAGCCCTATTCGAATTGTTTTATAAAATACGTATCCCAGTTTAGGAATTTTTCCTGAACATCCGGATTCCAAATGGAGTCCCGGTATTTTATTTTCTAATTTTATAAAACAATAACGATGCAAACTATAAAAATTGCCATTATTGGCGGCACCGGAAAATCCAGAAAATACCTCGTCCAACAACTCCTTAAAAAAGGATTCACGCTTATATTACTACTCCGGAATCCCGAAAATTTTGATGTTCAAAATCCTTTGCTTGAAATTGTAAAAGGCGATATCCGTAATTACGATTCGGTATTACTACTATTACAAGACTGTGATATGATCGTGAGCACACTTGGGCAACCTAAAGGTGAACCCAGCATTTTTAGCACCGCAACCAGCCATATTATAAAAGCCATGCAGCATTACAACTTGTCACGTTATATAGTGACTACCGGATTAAATGTAAACACGCCAACCGATGCTAAAAGTGACGCAGTACAAATGGCCACGCGCTGGATGTATGATCATTTTCTAGAAACCACATCCGATAAACAAAAGGAATACGAATTGCTCGCGCAAAGTGATTTGGACTGGACCATGATCCGATTGCCTTTAATCCGGCAAACCGACCAAAAATTTCCGTTCCATACTTCATTGGCGGATTGTCCGGGTACTTTTATCAGCGCTACCGATCTGGCCAATTTTGTAATCCAAGAAATTGAACAACCTTGTTTTATACAACAAGCCCCTTTCCTGTATAGCCTTGATCAATAATTAAAAACGGAGTCTTTATAAGACTCCGTTCTTTTTTCTCCTCACCGTTAGTCATTCGGTTTATGCTTATGCGGTTTTAAAGTTGGATGTTTTGGTTTGTTTCCCGGTGTAACCCGTTGCCTTTTGTCGTCTTTCCCTTTATCCGTTTGTCTTTTTGGTCCGGGTTTAATCGCCTGAATGGTTTCCATGATCTATTTATTTATGGTTTATAATTACCTGTAAATAACGGTTCGCAGCCCGCGATTTCCTTACGGATAACCATAATCAACGCATTTTATTTTAGGCCCTATTTTAAAAATATTTTGTATTTCAATTTATTTTTATTGTTTTTCAATAAATTTTTACTGATATTTGTCCTGTAAAATTTAAATCATCATCATCTTATGGAAATTAAAATCACTACCAATCACATTTTGAAAGTACTGCAACTACTTTCCTGGATCATTTTTATCGGCCTATGCATTGAAGCAGGTGCTATAGCGGTAAATACCATTATTTCACTTTTTATCAACCCCGATGGTGTACATAACTTTTGGGAAGGAGCCGATTATCTAACCGGTCTTTTTAATTCAGATCGAGGTCATTTTGCTGTTATCACTATTATTATGACCATTGTGGCCGTATTAAAAGCGATATTGTTTTATCTTATCGTAAAACTGTTTGTCGACAAACAGCTAAACATTGCCAATCCTTTTAACAGTGCCTTACGTCATTTTCTTCTAAACATGGGATATCTCGCTTTGGGAATTGGTTTGTTTTCGTATTACGGCTTACATTATTCTGAATGGCTTACCGAACAAGGCGCCGGAATTCCTAACTTGCGTCTCTTGCATCTCGATGGTGCCGACGTATGGCTTTTTATGGCCGTGATTCTGTTTGTAATTGCTCAAATCGTAAAACGCGGTGTCGAAATTCAGAATGAAAACGATTTAACGATATAATATATGCCGATAATAGTAAACTTAGATGTCATGATGGCCAAGCGAAAAATGTCGCTGAATGAACTGTCCGAGAAAGTCGATCTGACCCTCTCCAATCTTTCCATTTTAAAAACGGGAAAGGCAAAGGCGATCCGTTTTTCGACACTCGAGGCCGTTTGTAAAGCCTTAGACTGTCAGCCCGGAGATATACTCGAATATGTAGAGGAAGAGAAATAATATTACACCCGACAGGTTTCGAAACCTGTCAGGTGTAATCAACCAAAACAAACAACCTGTACAACCTATCCAACGTAAAACAATAGCATTAGAAGTGCCGGTACGATTAAAATCATACAGCCATTTCCGCCTTTATATCTCTTTCTGCGATGATTTGTAAAATGCCCTTGTACATATGTTCCGTCTTTTCTAAAATAACCTTTCCGATATGCCATGATGTTCCTTTACTATGTTATGATTTATCGCAAAGAACCGTAATAGACCGATGATTTCTTTACGGAAAAGCGTAACAAAAAAGAAATTTCACCATTTGATCACTTACTTTTGGTAGTTTTGTTAGCAATCGCTAAAACAACGCCAATGGAGCCCTATTTTTATGAGGATTCTTTTTTATGTTATGAGTTTACTTCGGTCAATAATGTGTCTTTTATAAATGAAGCTTTTACGTTATTAACGGCCTTAGAAGATGATGAGCGCAATTCCTGGGAATCCATTCCGGAAAGTCAGCGCTATTTTACCTCGCGCCCTATTGGTGGTAGTCGTCCTGTTCTTACATCTGATTTAGGAATTACGGAGTCGGATGTAACAGAAAAATTGATCAACTATGGATTTACACCCTATGCTGAACCTGATTTTGTAAAAACTAGTACGTTTCAGTCGTATCGAGAGATCATTCAAAATGCGAGTTGTTTTGTATATCGCAATTTTGCCATTTTTTTATATGCCGAAAAGGAGCGTCTCACCTATCTATGGTTCGATTCGTTTGATGCTGATACCGAAATGACAGCCGACAATTCCGGGGTGATCGATTTTTTGTATACTACTGGTATAGACCTGCAAATGGTTTTGGTCGACTGGTATGAAAAACGGATTGTTGATTTAACCGAAAAAGAAGCCGTTTCTGATTATCTGGCAACACTAAAATTATAGAAACATCTGACCGTTTTGAAAACCTGTCGGATGAGAAATCTAGAAATTTGTTAAGTCGGGAGACTCTGTGTAACGGATTCTTTTTTTTCTCTCCATATAAATGTCAATATCATTTTTAGAAGTGGTTATATCAAATGCTTCATAATCATCATGATAGTCCCTTGCAGAAGTTTTAATTTCAATATATGCGCCTTTTTCAAAATCTCCTCTATAATTACCTTTACTATCTGATGTCACATTTAAAGAATCTTGTTTAGTATAACTCCCATCAGGTGTGTTTCCGTAACTCCAGCATATGATGGTAATTGACGAATGTGAAATTGGTCTTTTTAATTGATTATCTAAAATCTGACCTTTGATTTCAATATTTTTCACATCGGTATAACAAGAAACCAATGTCAGTAATAATAAACTTAAATATTTCATATATCTTTTAATTTGCTCTATTATTATTGATTTTAATACTGGCTTTATTAATTTTTCAGTTCCTTGTCCCGAAGGCTCGGATTTGTACGCATGTTATGTTCATAAAGTATTCTCTAAAATCATATATACTTAAAAATAAAACTACAACTTTTTAGGGTTGTAGTTTTTAATTTTAGTTGCACGGATTGCAAATCCGCGCCATCGGGTTCTTTACAATTTTTACAGTATTAGTTAAAACCTCATACCCTAAAAAAACAAAGCTACAACTTTTTACAGTTGTAGCTTTTAGTTTTAATTGCACGGATTGCAAATCCGCGCTATCGGGGACGGATTACACCCGAGGCTTTAGTCGAACGGATGAAATAAATCCGCGCTATCGGGTTAACTCTAATAATCATCCGATAGCGCGGATTTGCAATTGGTACCCGATTAAAGATTTTGAAATACTATTTCTTAATTATTTTAAAATTATAGTTCTTGTCTTGCCTATCCACAAGGAACATATCTATATTTGACGTATTATATCTATTAGCAAATTAGCCACAATTATAAAAAACCGAACTAAATGACAACTTTTCCAGTAACAGCCTCAACATTATCAGATACAGAATTAGGAAATTTTATAAAAGAAAAATACCAGCTATCCGAAAATTTTAATTGTAAATTATTTAGAACAGGCGTAAATCATACTTATTTTATTTCGGATGATGAAACAAAATTTGTTTTTAGAGTGTATTGTCATAAATGGCGAACAAAAATAGAAATTGAGCAAGAACTAACGCTTCTGAATTTACTCAAAGAAAATGCTCTTTCTGTTTCATATCCAATTTCTGATTGTAATGGAAACTTCATTCAAGAAATAAATGCTCCTGAAGGCATTCGATATGCCGTACTTTTTTCATTTGCTAAAGGTGAAAAAATGCGATTTATGTCCACCGAAACCTGCTTTTCCATTGGTTCACTAATGGCTAAAATTCATAACATAACCGAAAATAAAAAAATTGACCGACTAAATTATGATTCTGAAATACTTTTGAATAAATCTTACAATAAAATAAAACCTTTTTTTAGCGAAGATTTAGACGAAATGAAGTACTTAAAAGAAATTGGTAGTAAAATAGCAACGAGAATTAAAGAGCGTAATTTATCAGAAAACAAAACCGGAATCGTTCATTTAGATATTTGGTATGATAATTTGAGTGTAAATAATGAAAATGAAATCACAATTTTTGACTTTGACAATTGCGGAAATGGTTTATTAATTTTAGATGTTGGTTATTTTTGCAAACAGTTATTTTTTATAGAATCTGACAAAAATGAATATGAATTAAAAGCAAAAAGCTTTCTAAATGGCTACCAAAAAATAAGGAATTTATCCAACGAAGAAATGGAATCAATTCCAGAAGCCGGAGCGTCAATTTTTGTATTTTATCTCGGTGTACAAGCACAAAGATTTGACTGGTCTAATATATTTTTTACGGAGAACTATCTAAAAATGTATGTTGGAAGAATACGAAATTGGATTAACTATTATGATCAAAAAAATCACCGTGACTAATAACGCGGATTTGCAATCCGTGACTAAATACAAAGACATTTACTAAAACTACCATAAAAACAAAACTAGATGGCGCGGATTTGCAATCCGTGCAATTTTCATAAAGTATTTACTAAAACCGTATACCCTAAAAACAAAGCTACAACTTTTTACAGTTGTAGCTTGCTTCAGCTTTTCTAGCACGGATTACACCCGAGGCTTTAGCCGAACTGATGAAATAAATCCGTGCTATCGGGCGTTTCTTGAGCTATTTCTTTTATTAATTAAACTTTGTTGAAATCATGTATCTGACAAAATTTCAGCGTTTTTTGTTTAGTTTTATGATAAATGCAAACAAGTTTGTACATTAGTTTAAAACAACAGAAAAGATGAAATTTATTTATTACAACTTGCTTTTTATTCTTGTAACATTTATAAGTTGCTCTAACGCATCACAACCAAACGATCCAATTCCAGAATACGAGACTTTTAAAATTCAGTCTAAAAAAGTTGGGGAAGAGAGAATTATTAATGTTTGGACGCCAATGAACTATAAAACAGAATCTGACTCATTACCTGTAATGTATATGGCTGACGGTGGAATAAAAGAAGATTTTCCGCACATGGCAAATACTTTGGCGAAGTTAATTAAAGAAAACAAAATAAGACCTTTAATTCTCGTAGGGATTGAAAACACACAACGAAGAAGGGATTTGACAGGATTTACAGAAGTAGCAAAAGATAAAAAAATCGCTCCAATTGTTGGTGGTTCTGAAAAGTTTAGAGCGTTTATTCAAGACGAGCTTTTCCCTGAAATAGAGAAACGATACAGAACAACGTATGAAAAAAGTATTATTGGTGAATCTGCATCAGGACTTTTTGTTATGGAAACATTTTTCTTGACACCTGAAATGTTTGACAATTACATTGCTTTTGATCCATCGCTTTGGTGGAATAATCATTATTTAGTCAGAACTGCAAATGAACATTTGGCTAAATTTTCATCATCTAACAAACGACTTTGGTTTGCAGGTTCAAACGCTGAAGATATCGCGCCATTTACAAAAGAATTAGCGGATATTTTGAAAATAGAAAACCGAGCAAACTTACAATGGAAATTTTCTGACGAACCGAAAGAAAAGCACACAACCATATTCAGAGCTACAAAGGAAAAGGCAATTATATGGACATTAAACAAAACGGAATAAAAGCCCAACGCACTGCACCGATGGCACGGATTTGCAATCCGTGTCTAAATATTAAAATTTTACTCAAACTACCATAAAAACAAAACTACAACTTTTTAGGGTTGTAGCTTGCTTCTGCTTTTCTAGCACGGATTGCACCCGAGGCTTTAGCCGAACGGATGAAAAAAATCCGCGCTATCGGGTTTTTCTTTAATTATGATTTCCAATGAGTTGCTTCTATAAATTCGAGGACAACTTGATTTTTATCATATATAATAAATTCAATTTTATCATCTTGAGTTGATTTTATATTTATAAAATCTTTTGCTAAATCTATATTATCAAATGACCAATAAACATTATCATTTGAATCATTTTTGTAAATTTCTCCATTGCAATTTAATATTATTCCAGTTGCTCCATCAGCAATAACTACAACAACTTGTTCTTCTTTTAAAATAGGAAATTCCATCATACTTAATAATTTATCGAGTTACTGGAGTTACTGTTGCGCCTGAAACATTGCCCTTTAATAAAACTTCTGATTCATTGACTATCCCAGATGGCGCGGATTTGCAATCCGTGCAATTTTCATAAAGTATTTACTAAAACCATATAACCAGATGGCGCGGATTTGTAATCCGTGCGGTATCTAATCATAGTTCTTTACAACTTTTTACAGTTGTAGCTTTTAGTTTTAATTGCACGGATTGCAAATCCGCGCTATCGGGAACAAAGCTACAACTTTACCAGATGGCCCCGATGGCACAGATTTGCAATCCGTGTCTAAATATTAAAATTTTTACTCAAACTACCATAAAAACAAAGCTACAACTTTTTAGGGTTGTAGCTTGCTTCTGTTTTTCTAGCACGGATTGCACCCGAGGCTTTAGCCGAACGGATGAAATAAACCCCGATGGCACGGATTTGCAATCCGTGTCTACTCTTCAAAATAAATCCAATAAAATAATATCCAGTTCATTATCTAATCCAGCATAATTTCTAGCTGAGCTATAATAAAAATCTTCTGGGAAAACGACAATTTTATCTTTGACAGGATTATTATGGATATACTTTATTTTCTGGAGAATAAACCAATTGGTTTCAACAATTTCCGCATGATAACCATCTTGCCAAACTTTATATTGCTGTTTTCTTTTTAAAGGCTCGCATTCTTTTTTAAAATAGTCCAACATCCATTCACGCCGACTTTCCGCTTCTTCAATTATAGTCTGAATTATTTTTTTGGAAGTGAATTTTTTAAAATCCCGCATTACATCCGACAGTATAAAGCCGTTAGTTGCCTTACAGAGCATATGTATATGACTCGACATGATACAATAGGCATATATTTCCAATCCTTTATTTCTCTGGCAATATTGTAATGCTTTTATAATACCTTTTTTCTGATTAACTCTGGTAAAAATATCAATCCAACCTACAACAGTTATAGTTATAAAATAGGCATTTTCGGTTGTTGTCGCTTTATATTTTGTTGACATGGCTCTGAGATAAAAAACAAAGCTACAACTTTTTACAGTTGTAGCTTGCTTCTGCTTTTCTAGCACGGATTACAAATCCGCGCCATCGGGTTACAAATACGTACTATTGAGATATTTCTTTTTTTAATCTTATTAATTTCCCTGAGTTAATAACAATATCATTATTATTAACAGCTTTATTATTTAAATCTCTCGTACTAAAAAAAATTGTGTCTTTATCAATATCTCCTTTATAAAAATCCATTTCCAAATTTGTCCCCACATCTTCTAACTCAATACTGAATTTTTTATATTTGATTTTTCCTTTTACTACTTTACCATTTTTTAGATGTCTTTCATAAATACTGTCTTTGAAGATAACCATTCCATTCTGTGATTTAAATCTATCCTCATATTCAATTTTAAACTTACCATAAAGTTTCTCTTGATTTGAATTGAAAAATAAAAAAATAATTAAGATTGCTAAACTTTTCATTTGGTTTTTTAATAAATAATTTTTCTTACAATAACAATTATAATAACAACAATACAAGCAACGACCAAAATTAAAAGGCGATAAAACCTTGAATTTTGATAGAAGTTATATACACTGTCATTAGGTAGTTTTTTCGATTTCATCAAGTCTTTTATTGATATAAAGACAACAATAATCAATAGAAAAAGCCATATTAAATCCATATCGTTAAATTTTCAATTTATCTATTTGATTATTAGTTTCATTAATAAGAATATCATTCCAAATTTCACCTGCTTGTCCAAAATTATTTCCAGGTCGATTTAATGTTTTTGAAAGAATCTCCGAACCAATTGTTCTAAGCGATTTCCCAAGTTTGAAATTGCCATCTGAGACTCCCTCAACAGTATTATTAATAACTTCACCAGCCGCTCCAATCGTTGAGAGAACACCTCCAACTGTTGCTAAAAATCCTGCTGCTGGAGCACCATAGCCAGTTAAAGCTAATCCTGCTGCTGCTTTCGTAAAATCTCCACCAGTTTCTTGTAATGCACTAGGTCCCCACTCGCCTATAGCATCCATGATTCCTTTATTTTCAGAAATTAATGTCCCTCCCCGCATAGTATAACTTTCATCATCAATATCTTTTCTTTCTCCTCCATTTACTCTATAATTGCCTCCGGCACCAAGTTCAACAACCTCACTATAATCTGAATTATGTGCTAGACCCTGAGAAACTACTTCTTCAACATTTGTATATTTTTTTTCTTTAGCCTGTTCAACAGTTTTAACACTTGCATCATAAGTAATGTGTTGTTTCCCATCATTTGTTCTCCATTTAATCCAATCCTCTGGCCCCATTCCATCCGGGGTCGTTATACTTTCTACATAAGTCCATTTGCTTCCCTTTTTTACCCAGTCCTGACCTTCCATTCCATCAGGGTCAACAAATCTCATAGGGTTGTTATAGCAATAACTATACGGAGACCATCGTCTTGAATTCTCTGCTTTAGGGTCAATATTGTTTCTTCTTCCTGTTGCAGGGTCATAAACCCAGATGGCGCGGATTTGCAATCCGTGCAATTTTCATAAAGTATTTACTAAAACCGTATACCCTAAAAAAACAAAACTACAACTTTTTACAGTTGTAGCTTGCCTATTCTTTACTAGCACGGATTACAAATCCGCGCTATCGAGGTATTTACTAAAACCATAAAAACAAAACTACAACTTTTTAGGGTTGTAGTTTTTAGTTTTAATGGCACGGATTGTAAATCCGCGCTATCGGGACTATGTCAAATTTATTATGTTATAATTTCACGCAAATAAATTTTCTTGTTCTTGACATCGACTATACAAATATCTACTGAATAAATTTCCCCATGATAGTCTTTATAGTAGTATGAAAAGTAATTGTCTGTTGATTTTAGAGCTTCCTCTATTTTTGTCAACTGGTCTTTCA
This sequence comes from Bacteroidota bacterium, assembly GCA_023446155.1. Classification (GTDB taxonomy): domain Bacteria; phylum Bacteroidota; class Bacteroidia; order Flavobacteriales; family Flavobacteriaceae; genus Flavobacterium. Next base: position 757,655 of record JAEXIT010000017.1, on the reverse strand, counting down.
TTTCTACATCCTTAATATCATACTTGAAAAGCAGTCCAAGAACGTCCTCATTCTTTAAAGGGGTGTTTTGCCATTGCAATATTTTCCACCCTTTCCTTTCCTCATAGGTTTTTGGATAAGTTATCTTGTCTATAAATAAGCCTTCCTTCCCATTGTCTTCAAACGTGTAAGTTTGAATCGAGAAGCCTTCTCCTTGAGAATTAATTGCGTCAGAGGAATCAAAAGATTTCTTTTGAACTTTAACGTTTAATCCTAAAGTATTATCGAAATATTTATGGTCAACAACACTTGCGCAGCTTGCTAATGCAATATAAATCAAAACGTACATCAGTAACAAATTACTGTGTTTTACTAACTCTTCCTTTTCCATAGTTAAATATATTAAATGGCTTTCCTTTACCTGCAAGTATCTCGCCAAATTTTGTACCAATATTTCTTATGTCCCGTTTAATCGTTCCATCTCTTGGTTTTTTTAATATTTGTTCATACCTCAATTTATTTCTGAATGTTTGATGAATTCTAATTTTGTCTTCTCTTCTACATTCCTGCCAGATGGCGTGAATTTATTTCATCCATTCGGCTAAGCCTCGAGTGTAATCCATGTGTACCCAAACCATAATTCCGCACTAAATTCATATAGTGTTCACTAAAACCGCATACCCTATAAAAACAAAACTACAACTTTTTAGGGTTGTAGCTTGCTTCTTCTTTACCGGCACGGATTACAAATCCGCGTTATCGGGTTCTTTAATTATGATTTCCAATGAGTAGCTTCAATATATTCCAAAATAGTTTGATTTTTATCATATATATGAAACTCTAATTTGTCATTATAAATTGATTGTTGTTTTATAAATTCTTTAGCTAAATATATATTATCAAATAACCAATATATATTATCATCGGTATCATTCCTATACAGGTCGAATTTAAGATTCAATACATGTCCTGTTGCTCCATCAGCAACAATTACTGCCACTTCTTTTTCACTTAAAATTGGGAATCCTTTCATAATTGATTACTTTTTTATTTAATTGGTGTTGTAGTTGCTCCAGAAAATTTACCTTTTACTAAAACTTCAGATTCGTTAACCATTCCTCCTCCCTGTTTCAAAATAACATCCTTAACACTTGGGCTAGCCACTGTTTGACTAATAGGAACTTCTGCTTGCATTATCACACCTTCTCCACTTGTCCTCAAAGCATAATTTTTTGCAACTTCTGGATTTGTCGTCCAAGAAGTAAAATTACTATTTGTGTTACCTAAATTATGTTCAACAGCAGTTGCTGTTCCTCCTTTAGGAATTGCTACTCCTTGAGTTGCATTTTCATAGGCTGGACTCGTACTATTTACTCCTCTATATAATGTCATTGAACCCTCTGCACTAGCAGTTGCTGTGACACCTTTAGCAATCGATGATTCTGTTGCAGCAACTGAACCCTTAGTTGCTACCGCTGCAACAGCAACGACAGCTAAACTTCCAATTGCCTCAGCATCACCTTTACTTGCTCTCTGAACAGTATTAATAGCACTTGGAATACCTGTTGCATTATAAGTTTTAGTTTTGGCAGATTCGTAATTACCATTATAAACATCTTTACCAATACTCCAAGCTGTTTTAGCCCCATTATAAGCTCCAACTGCGGGTACTAGGTTATGAATTCCCATTGAAACTGCACTATTAACAAATCCTTTTGTAAACTGCTTTACACTATTCCAAGATGGCCATGGCCACATTCCATCTGGGTCAATAAAATAAATAGGATTGTTCATCGCATACGTATATGGAGACCATCTACGTCCTTGCTCCGCCAATGGGTCAATATTCATCCAACGACCAATCGCAGGGTCATAATTACGCGCTCCATAATCATAAACATTAAGCCCCAGCTCGTCTTGCAGTTCTTTTCCGTTGTACTTATACTTATACGGATTCAAATTTTCAACCGTTTCTCCAACCAGTTCCGGTATGTTATATCCGGGAGAACCATCCATCGGCATAGCATACATATACGACTCGATATTATAAGCCCGGTGTTTTAAACCAAACGGGTAATAATGGTTTTCTTCCATTACCGCCACACTACCACTTTTCTGATACCAGGTCCAACTCATTCGAATATTCCCCAAATGATCCATGTAATTGTAAACATAGTTAAAGTAGTTACCTTCCGTTACCTTAACATAGCCTTCTGCATGCGGGAAAAATGATAATTCCTGATTCTCATATTGAAAACCTTGAAGGTAATCTACACGAGACGTATTACCGCCATCCAGTACACTTTTTTGTACCTTAACTCCCGCTGCGTTGTAAATATAATTAATTTTATTACTATCCGCGAACAGAATTTCAGTCGGCAGGTTTAAATGATTATAAACAATATTCGTAATCTTTTTATTGGCATCCTGAGTCATATTACCGTTCGCATCATAGGCATAATCGTTATAGGTATTCCCGTAACCGTTATCCATAAAACCTTCCGGATTATTGGTCAGATCGTTTACCCGCATCAAACGGTTTCCGTTATAAGTATACGTCAGATCATCAATTTCAATCTTTACCGTCGGGTGGTCCAGATTTCCGGTACGTTTCATAGACGCGATATTCCCGTTTTTATCATACGCAACCGTTTCATTATACGAACCCGGAGTCGGATTATCGGCAATCGGTTTTTGATAAAATGCTTTGTTCAAACGGTTTAAAGCATCGTATTGATAACCGTATTTTCGCAATACATTATCGCTTTGGGTGATCCAAAATGTTTCGGAAATATTCCCATTATAAAGCGGTACAACATCACCTCCCATACTTTCGGAAGCCAAAACTACCTTACCGGTTTCACTTTTCGTTACCTGATTATAGTTGATCTTAAATCCGAATAAGTCACCGTCACCCAAAATCAATTCCGGATCATTTAAAGGAGCACTATTATTAATATCGGTCAGCCAACCTCGGATGTTATAGCGATAATCCACTTGTTGCATACCACTTGTTCCTGTCACATCCGGTCCGCCTACGATTTTAGATTCCAAACGACCCAGTTCGTCATAGGTGTTTTTGGCGATAAGTTCTTCAGCACCACCATTGATTTGATGAACATGTGTGAGCATACGATCTTCATCGGTATAAGTATAGGTGTCTTTTACCGTATATTCCGAGCTGCTGCTGTTTAGCTTATGGTAGGTTAGTGTAAATTCTACTTTTCCGCTAAAGTCCAGTTTACTGTCCACACGGGTATAACCGCCCAAATGATTAGTTGTATAGGTCTGAATCGGTCGGTATTTCGAATCGTATAGCGTATAACTTTGCTCATTTAACGTTTCTGAAGGTGTAGTCAGTACGCGTACCCAACTACCGGTTACCTGTCCGGTTGTAGCCGTAGCAGCTTCCTGTCCAAGCGGATCCGTTTGTTGTGTCGAAACAAGACTGTTCGAATATTGGTAATTATCATAATAGGTAACGGTAAGCAATTTCATTCCACTGGTCGGGATTACACGGTTGGTATAACTAATCGCGATATTATCTACGTTTTCCGTAACATTCACTTTCAGTCGCTCTTCTGATACAACAGTCGCAGCTGCATTGTACTGTGCCTGCATCGTTGCTCGTGTCGAAGTGCTTTGTAACCATCCGGTATAAACCGCTCTGTTCAAGGCATCGTATTTGGTGATCAGATAACCGGTTTGCGTACCGCCAAAAGGGGAAAAAGCAGGTCCGGTGGCTACCACTCGGTCGATTTTGTCATACACGATAAATTCCCATTGTTTACCCGGTAGTTTCTTTTCGACCATACGATTGCGGGAATCGTATTTATACTGATAACACAAATCGTCCAACTGCGTGGTCGGATTGGTTACCAATGGCGGAATGACATAGGTCAGATTACCATACAAATCGTATACGTAGTAGGTATCGTGTGCGCCTGCGTTGTAAATACGTTTTAAAACCACACGTCCATTTTTATCTTTAAACTCTTCGGTTGTATTGTTGGTTCCCGAAGTCCAGTTTTCATCCTTGGTTACTGTTTTATACAAACAGTTTGCGGCATAATTGCCCTTATCCTGTAACTGTATTGTATAAACACCATTGGCACTATCCCAGGTGGTTACGGCAAAATAGTTTTTGACTTCGTTCGCACCATTGGTCTGATAGTCCATTTTTATGGTATGATCGGTATCGGCATTTGGATTAATCTGCCAATCCGCTCCGGGTGCGCCTTGCTTTAATGGACGCCCCAAAGTCGATAGTTCCACGATCTTTTCGCTAAAGGGATATTGTCCGCTATATTGCGAATAACTAAAAGTCGCCGACTGTGCGCCGGCCTGATAACTCATATCGTTGGTCGTAGCCGGGTACGGTAAATAGTCTTTTAACTGACGCCCCAAATCATATTCGATATGAGTGATCATGTCTTTTCCGGTACCGGATTGTTTGTTTATATTTTGCTGTATCGGCCGGCCTAAACCATCGTAATAAGTCACAGTCGAAGCCGGACGCCCGCTATTGGCTTCCCGATAGGTTGTTTTTTTAGTCCAGTTTAGCGAATTCGTTTGTGCCACCATCAAAACCGGTGCGCACAATAAAGCTATAAGTATTTTTTTCATACGGCTGGTTTAGAAAGTTTTGTAATTATTGTCATACTCTTCGATAGTATTCCCATCATGGTCTTTGACACGTTTTAGGCGCATCAAACTATCGTATTCGTAATAGGTGTTCCGACAGTTGGTATCGACCTTTCGAATTAACAGTTGGGTCGTGGTATCGTAATAATACAAGCTTACGATACTTCCCGGATAGCTCTGATTTAACCCACACGGACTTCCCGGTGTTGGCTCCGGTAATGGAATCGGATTGGCAATATCACCGGGATCTACCGGTGTATAATTTTCTATTTTAAGCACCAACTGATTGCGCCCGTTATACTGATAATACGTTCGGGCACCGTCTTTTACCAATACCTGTGCCATGTTACCGAAGGAATCGTATTTTTCGATCTGAATACGGTCTTCCAAAGCACCGGTACCTTTTGAAAAACGAACAATCTCCGGTAAAATACGGTTCGGATTGTTATTCCAGCTTTTATATAAGGTTACTTTCATGCCGGTTAACGGTGGAATTCCATTCGCAAGCCCATAAAACGTTCGAACGGTAACCGGTTGGGCTACTTTGTTTAATTCAACCAACTTGTTCATGGCTGTGATTTGTGCCGGTGTTACATCCGGTACCAGGCTAGTCTGATCTGCATATGAGTAATGTACTCTGCTCACAGTACCGTCTTCACTGGTTGTCGTTACGATCATTGTTGGCAAACCGATAAGTGTGCCATAACTATAATTCACTACAGTCGATAAATAAGCCGTTGGATTGTCTTCCGGATTTACCGTATACAATACCGGGGTTGTAAATTCATAGGTTTTAGCCCTACTCATTTCTACTCTTCTCGAGGTCAGGTAGTATTTTCGAAGATCAAAATTATTGTCTACTCCACTGCTTTTAAACAAGCAGTTAAAGAACGCGTATCCTCCGATAACACCACTAATACTAGCTTTGTCTTCATATTGATACTGCCAGGTTTGCTGCTTTACTTTATAGAATGTATTGCCGCGTTTAACCAAGTCGATTTCTTCCAATAAGGTTCCGTGATAACTTTCGGAAGCATTACCGTTATAGCTTGCCCGCTCCTGCTGGAAAACACTTCTATGCAATGGATGAATATCCATGTTAAAGTCCATTGGAATGTTATTAAAGCGTTTGTATTTTCCGCCTAATTCAAAATTATCCCCGCCATAACTAATGATCACATGTTCATAATTCCGCTCCAAATCACTGATCGGTACAAGTGGGCTACTTGAAAACGTTTTAAAGTTAATTTCAAACTGGTTCTTTTGTTCCAAAGAATTTTCTCCTCCTCCGTTACAACATTTGGTCAGCTGCCAATCGGTAACAAATTCATGTCTTTTTCTAAAGGTTATCAGATCCATCGGATTTTTAAAATGGTCTTCCATAGACGTATAATAATAACGTTTGGTAAAAGCTTTTTCTCCAGTGGCTGTGTAATCGGCTACTCGTTTTACCCGTAGCTTTCCGTCATCAATAAATCGGGTTCCTTTGCTATACGTAAAATACAGCTGGGCGTCAAACTGTGTTGTCGAGAGCTGGTAGTTATTATATAATTGTAAGGAGTACTGATGGTCTTTTTTAATATTGAAAGTAAATTCCTCATAAAAATCATATCTTCCCGTTTCGAGCTGTTTATTTCCATCCGGCATTCGGAAGGTAAACTGTTGTACCGTATTATCAACTAAATCGGTAACTTTAAACGTAAGTACATCCGTATGTCCCATCTGACTGTTCGAAAGAACATTTACGATTCCTTTGATTGTCTCATTTGTATAGGCTCCTGTAAATCCAAAAGTACCGTCCGGGTTTTGATAGAAATCGCCCGTAATGGATCCGTTAACCGATGTTTTATTAACCGGATTTCTACCCGGATTGTTACGCCAGATATCCATCGTTACTCCTCCGGTGGTGTATTCTTTGGATTTTTCCATTTCATATTCAAATTCCGTATACCCTCCGGTCGGATAGCTAATTTTCTTTAAGCTTCCTTTAACCGCACTGGCGAAATCTGAACTGTTGTCGGCCAGGTTCGGGTAATAATTACGGAAATATAGATCGTCGTTTTGCGGCAACATCGTTGAATTGCCCGTTTTTCCATTATAGTATCCCAACACATCACGTGCGGAACTATTTCGTTTAGGCAGTGCCAGCGGATCATCATATTCCAAAACATATTGTTCGTATTTCCGTCCGGTTCCGTAGTTCTTGTTTTTATTGAATTCTACCTTGGTTAAGAAAAAACGTTCCGACAATGTTGGGAATCCTGTAAATAAATAGGTTAGGTTAATCGTATTAATCGTAACCCCTGCATCTTTAATATCGATACTATTCAATATTTTCCGGAAATGCGTCGAAGAACCATTGCCACTATTAAAAGCAATTTCTGTTACGCCTCCATTTCCTATTATTTTCTTTAACGTTTTTCCGTTTGTCGTAATAGTACCTGTAGTATTTATCTTATGATCCATTTCAACCGTTGGCGGACGAATACAATCGCGGGTACTGGTATCAAATTCCCAGGTTTTGACCGTTACACTTTCACTCTGATCCAAAAATATATTCTTATTTGTCGAATCATTATCATATTCCAAGGTGATTATACCACTCTCCGGATGTGTGATTTTTGTCAGATAGTAGGCCGTTGGTACATAAGGGTTATCCATACGACTCCCTACGAAGGTGGTTTCGGTTCCATTTACTCCTCCGAAAAAGTATTTAATCCCTTCAGGAGTAATCAGACAAAATTCCTGTGACACGCGAAAACGGTTTTTTAAATTGGTGTCTGTTCCCGTAATTTCAATCTTTAAATTACTGTCGGCTTTAGTCAAACGCGGTATAAAATCCGCATCAAAGAAAAAGCTCCCGGAATAGCCCGGAAAATTAAAATTGAATTGATCGGGTTTTACATCCCATACCCGACGACGTTTGGCAAAGACTTCATTTAACCATACCGCATGGCTGGATCCGTCAAACAATCCGGCTGGTATGATCATTTCAGCAGTTAAACGGCCATCCAGATAATCGGCCTCATCCGGTTTATCGTGTACCGTTCTCGTGATAACGCCTCCCGCACTAAGGGTCCAGTTCATTCCCGTCCAAGTGGCTGCCTGGCTTACTTTAACTCCCGCGGCATTATAATTTAAAACGATTGGCAATGATAAATGCCCGGATTGCATCGTATAAAGTGGAATCGAAGCATTGACCATTCCGGAATACTCGTTAATCGGAATATCTCCGAATTTGGTTAAGGCAAAGGCATCTGCCGAAGGTTGGGTTACCTCTGGTAAAACCATCGCTGTGGGACTAGGTGGCATATCTTGAGCCATAGTTGTCCCATAAAGCCCTAAAAGCAGTAAGGTGAATAGTATTTTTTTCATTTGATTTCTTATTTAGGTTGAATGCCCTTGATGACTTTTACCGAGTTGTGTTGTACGTTGGTACGGATCTCTACAATGTAAATCCCTTCCGGGTACTGACTTAAATCTACCGGTACTGTACGACCATCGATCGAAAACTGTTGCAGTTGACGTCCTGAAAGGTCAAATACCGAAGCCGTTCCCGTTTCAAAATCATACCCTACAATGATATTGGTAAATTGCTGTGCCGGGTTAGGCAGGGCTTCAATAGCCGTTTTGTCAAGTTCTTTTTTATAACGGTCTTTGAGTTTAACCACCCAAAAGTCGCTACCGCCATTTCCGCCGCTTTTATTTCGGGACGGGTTTCCTTTGGAGGTTCCCGCAAGCAGGTAACCACCATCACGGGTTTCGATCAGTCGACCTAAGATGTCTGCACCGTCGCTTCCTACGGTTTTACTCCATAGTTCTTCGCCTTTATCGTTGATTTTGACCGCGATATAGTCGTTGATGTCTTTTTTATCTTTTTTACCTTCTGCTACTTCTGTATAAGCATGACCTCCGATTAAAAACGTATGATCCTCATTCTCAATTATCGAAGTTAACAGGTCGGTTTTACCATAATTATAAGTTTCCTGCCAGATGGTTTGGCCGTCGGTGTCCAAACGTACCACCCAGAAGTCGGTCCCTTTACCATTGGCCTTACTTTTATCGCGCGACGGATTCGAATTGGAACTTCCGCCCAATAAATAACCACCGGTTTTACATTGAATCAGTGCCGTCAGGTTATCATCACCATCACCGCCTAATGTACGTTGCCATTCGATGCCTCCCTGTTTGTCGGTTTTGATAATCCAATAGTCTCCTACTCCAATGTTGTCGTTGATTTTATTACCCGAAGCCGGTGAATTGGAATACCCGCCGATAATATAACCGCCATCCGGAGTTTGTTCGACTGTTTTAAGTTGATCAAGGTATTTTCCGCCGTAGGTTTTCTGCCATTCGATGGTACCATCGGAACTCAATTTGACCACCCAATAATCCAGGTTTCCAAAATTAGCTTCCGTTTTGTCACCCGATTTTCCCGATGCGGACGAACCGCCCACAATATACCCACCGTCTTTGGTACGTCGGATACAACTTAGTTGCTCCTGACCGTTTCCACCAATCGTACGTTGCCATTGTTCGGCTCCTTTGGCGTCGAGTTTTACGATCCAAAAGTCATCGTGTCCTTTGGCGTCGTCTTTTTTACCAGCGCCTTTTGGAGAATCCGATACTCCGGCCAGAATAAAACCACCATCGGTCGTAAGTTGTACACTTTGTAGAAAATCCATACCGGATCCGCCATAGCTTTTTTGCCATTCGGCAGAACCGTGTTCATCCATTTTCCATAGCCAATAATCGAAATTACCGCTGGAAGCCATTTCTTTGTTTCCGTTTTTGTCGGATAAGGAACTGCCTGCCAAGAGGAACCCATAGTCGGGCGTAGGCAGCGCATCTGCTAGGAATTCGGCATGTTTTCCGCCATAAGATTTTTCCCATAAGATATCCTGTGCCTGGGATACCGTGGGAAAAAGACAAGGCAAGAGGAATGCCAAAATCCTGCCTTGCAATAAGGCCTGATTTGTAGTTTTTGTCATTAAACTGTTGTCAATTAAGTTAGTGGAGCGCAAACTTACATCTTTATTATCGTCTCGCAAAAAGAAAAAAATGCAGTCTGTGAAAAATAGAATCTTTATAAATTACAATATGTATTTAATTATTTATTGATCAACTGAAAGACTGCATTTTTTAAAGAACAAACATCAATTGATCGCAATATAAGAACCAAACCACTATCTAATCCAAGATAATTCTCAGCTAAGCCAAAATAAATATCATCTGGAAATCTGCGCCTTCAGATATACTTACACTATTATTTCTTTCTCAACATGGACCTGTCCCAAAAAAGTAGCATCATGGGAAACGACAATCAGCGTTCCTTTGTATTCAAGGATTGAAGCCGTAAGAATTTCAATATTTTGCAGATCCAGATTATTGGTTGGTTCATCCAGTATGATACAGTCTGGTGTTTCACTACCAATCGTAAGACCACAGAGCAACAAACGCATACGTTCGCCCCCACTAAGGACTTTACAGGGCTTTTGCCAGTCATCATATGCAAACAGAAAACGGGTTAACCGCATTTTTATCTCGTGTTCCGGTAAAGCAGTCGTATTAAATTGTTGTGCTTGTTCGTATACCGTCAAACGATTATCGATCAGGGAATATTCTTGATCAATATAAATTGTTTTTATTGGCATTCTGTGAATTGTTCCGGTTTGAGGTTGCAAATTGCCCTGAATAATCCGAATCAATGTTGTCTTTCCCGATCCATTACCTCCTTTTATCGCAATACGATCACCACTAGCGATTTCAATGTCCAGATTATGTTTCCATAGTGGCCTATTGCCATATGAGTAATTTAATTCCGCTGCTTTAAAAAACACTTTGCCTTTATGTAATGCCGGTAATCCAAAACCCAATTTCATTTTGTCGATATCCGGCACTGTCGACCGTAAATTTTGTAATTCTTTTGCAATACCACCTATTTTTTCGGCATGAACACTTTTGAGTTTGGATGTACTGTTTTCGGCTTTATTCCGCATAGTGTTGATCATTATTCTTGCCACACCGGCTTTTTCTTGTTTTCCTTTTCCTTTGGCATCTAGTTTTTGCTGACGTTCTAAGGTTTCCCGCTCTTTTTCTCTGGCCTTTTTCAAGGCTTTTTCTTTGCTTTGAATGTCCTGATCCAGCGCATTCTTTTCAACCTCTTTCTGCGAGGCATAAAAGTCATAATTACCGCCATAGGTTGTCATTCCATTTGGGGTAAGTTCGCAGGTTATATCGAGCAAATTAAGCAGTTTGCGATCATGGCTTATTACGATCATCGTCCGATTGTCCGATTGGATAAAATCGTATAGTAACTCCCGACCAATACGATCCAAATGGTTACTAGGCTCATCCAATAAAACCAATTCCGGTTGATGTATCGCGATTCCAGCCAAAAAAACCTTTGTTTTTTGTCCGCCACTTAGGGTGTGCATGGGTTGGTTTAGGTCGATTGTATCCAATTGCCAGTAAAACAAGGCTTCCCGACAGCGTTCTTCCAATGTCCAGTCGTCGTTAAGCGTCGCTAAATTTTCTTCGGTTACAATTCCCGATAGGATTTCCGACAACGCTTGTAATTTCCGGTCAATCCCTAAAGCTTCCGCCACAGTAAGTTCATTAAATTGCCCAAATGCCTGCGGAACACAATACGGTTCGGTACGAATAGTACACTGTCCGCCGGAAATTGCTAAAGCTCCGGTAATGATACGAAACAACGTGGACTTTCCTACGCCGTTATGGCCAATTAAGGCTATTTTGTCATACTGATTAACAACCAGATTCAGGTCATTAAATAAAAGTTCCCTATTGGGATGTATATAGGAGACATGCTGTAAAAGCAACATAATTTCTTTCTTTAGAAGTGAAACAAAACATCCGGGTGTACTTTATTGTCCCCGGTTTAGTAGTGTCTGAAAGAAATTATTTTCACATGTAGCTTAGACTTTTGGTAGTACAAAGATAAAATTTTTATCGCAATTCCCGATTTATTTTTCGGTATCACAAAAAAAGCGGTTGCTACAAAATTGTGGCAACCGCTTTTTTTAGGCTTTGGCTTATTTAAGGAATCAAAACGGCACGTCCTTTTATCTGTCCGTTTCGCAGTTTGTCATATACTTCCACAGCCTGGTCCAAATTGTATTTTTCAACTTCAATATGGATTTTCTTTTGGCGGGCCAATCCGATAACTTCCATTAGTTCGGTACGCGAACCCCAATACGGATTCGTCATACTTACGCCAAATGGTAAGCCGTTCATATTGTATTCGTATTTTCCGCCACCTAAACCCACAATAGTCAGGTCGCCATCCAAACCAACTACTTTTGTCCCAAGGTCTATTGTAGACGAAGCGCCGACAAAATCGATCACTACTTTGGCTTTTCCGATACCCGTAATTTTCTGGATTTGTTCCGCAGCATCTTTATCCATCGAGTTGATCGCATAGGCAGCACCCAGTTTTTTAGCAAACTCCAGTCGTTCCGGCGTGATATCGCAGGCAATAATCGTAGCGCCACTCATTTCCGTTAGTATTTGTAAAGCCACATGCCCCAATCCTCCTACTCCGATTACAACCACATACTCATCCGGCATTAACTTGTGTAACGATCGTTTGATGGCCGAATAAGGCGTTAAAGCCGCATCTGTCAGAGGGGCTGCAATTACCGGATCGAGGTCGTGAATTGGTACCAGCAAACGGGAAGACGGCACCAACATATAGTCGGCCATACCACCATTAAGGCCTAATCCGCCACCAAAGGCCTGTTCCGACTGATGATCACAATAATTTTCCTGAGAATGCTGACACGGTTTACAATGGCCGCATCCCCACGGACCGTAAACCAATACGGCATCGCCTTTTTTAAAACCCTTTACATCCTGCCCTACTTCTTCTACCCAACCGGCATTTTCGTGTCCTAATGTAAACGTAACTCCGGAAACAATCCCTTCATCAATAATATGTAAATCGGAATGGCAAACACCGGCACCCCCGATTTTCAATAGTACTTCATCCCCCGACGGAACCGGTTTTTCCATATCGGTTACTACTCTGACATCTTTATGTCCAAAATATCGTACTGCTTTCATACGTACTGTTTTTTAAAGATTAACCTTATAAATTTAAGCAAATACAAGGTAAAAAAAGTTATATAAGCGTTAAATCCGCTATAGCCAAACCAAATAATCCGGCTTTCTTAGAACTCTGTTTACAATCGACCGTTATACCTACCGCTGTATTCTAAAAAAAATGACGACTCGTTTTGAATCGTCATTTTTACTATTGCTGTTTTTATATTTTTTCGATGGTTTCCCAATCCTGTTTCCGGATCCGGTAGATAAAATTCAACTTGGGCGTTTCGCCATGATAGGCTATGTTTTCTTCGGCAATCTTAGTTACTCCAAGCCGCGATATGGCAATCTGCGACCGGTAATTGGTTGCGCCAATATGAAAATCAATTGCGTCGACAAATTGAAAAGCGTAGTCCATCATTAGTCTTTTTACCGACGGGTTGATTCCGGTTCCCCAAAATCGTACTGCATAAAAAGTATAACCAATTAGAATACTATTTTCGTTTTCATTATAATCGTAAAAGCGGGTACATCCGGCAACTTCGCCCGTCGCTTTGTCTACAATTTTATAAGCGCCTTTGCTTTGCATTGCACCGTCGAAAAAAACGCGAAAAATGTCTTCTTTCCATCGGTCTTTGTTTGGATGTTGTTCCCAAACTTTAGGGTCGGATGCCAGGGCAAAAAGGGACTCAAAATCGGATTCCTGTAATGGTTCTAATCGGACTTTATCGTTTTCTAACGGTGTTTGAATGGAAAATAACATGGTTTTATTTTTTTGACATTTCAAAAGTACTTCAAAAGCGGACTACCCTTATAGACCATTCGTATAAAAAAGACTACTCCATTTTATATAACTCCTTACACTGTTGGTTGGGAAACGATCGCAATCGAATCGAGTACTTTTTTAAAGGCAATTGCAGCATTATGAACCTGTATTGTCCAGTCTTCGGCAGCAGCACCATCGGCTCCGTCCGAAATGTATTTCAGACATACAAACGGAATTTGTTCCTGCTTCGCAATTAGTGCCATCGCATAAGCCTCCATGTCGACAACGGTATAATCGGTCGTGTCGTGGTTCGTTTCAAAGTTGTCGCCGGTACCACAAATTCCTTCCGGTAAACCCGGAACTGTTAGCCCGTATTCCAATACGATTTCCTCATCGGAAAGTGGCGTTTTATACAAATCAAACCCCAAACCTCTCACATCCATATCACGTTGGATAAAACGGGTACAACACACTACAGTCCCTTTAGTAAAGGTAGTACTGCCGGCCGATCCGAGGTTTAAGATTAACTCCGGTCGGTTTTGCTGAATTTCTCGGGTTAAATGATAGGCCGCGTTGACTTTTCCGATACCCACAAAAAGGGTTTTCTCGTTTTGAAACAATTCTCCGGCTTCAGAATTTAGTGCAAATACATAAAGGGGATTCTCCTTTAATAATTGTGTTATCGTTTTGGATGGGGTTTCCACAGTTTTATAAATTAAGCGGACGATCGGCAAGATAGCCTTACTCCTGTTTTTGTCCGACAAAGATACGGAAAAGCGATTGCCCCAAAAACAAAATGCCACCGGTAGTCGGTGGCATTCAATGTTGTTATAGTTTGGCGTATTTATAAAAGAAATACCCTTAACTATAGCGTCTTATTTTTTAGATTCTTCTACAGATACTTTTCTGAACTCTTTCAATAATTTGCTTAATTCTAAAGCAGATTTACGTGCTCTTGTCCCTGCAGCTTTATTTCCTTTTTCAACTTGTAATTCTGACTCGGCTTTGAATGCATCAATTTCGGCGTTGATCTTCGTTAATAAGTCTTTCATAATATTATATTTTGTTAAAAATTAAAAAACAAAAATAGCATTTTAAGGCTAGGAAAAAAGCTTCCGGATAGGTTAATTTTACATTTATTACCGACTAAAAACATTAGTCTTTCATAATCAACCAATTATAGCCGTATAAATTCTTCCGCTACCAGGTCATTATTGATAAAAGCACCGGCCTGAGTGCCCGTAGCGACGGCAACTGACACGGTTCGCATACTGGAACAATCGCCCGATGCGTATACGCCTTCCACAGTAGTTTTGAAAGAAGCATCTATTTTTAGCAAGCCCATTTCGTTTATTTCGCAGCCAAATGTTTCCGGTATCCGACAATTTTGGGCAAACTCCGGGCGGGAATAGACCACCTGAAGCGGCACACTAGTCTGATTCTGAAACACAATGTATTTTAAATATCCCTTTTCGTGTTCGAAGGAATCGATTTCTTTTTCTATAATCGCAATAGAATTGCTTTTTATTAAACGTTCCTGTACTGCGGTAAGTGTTGATTTCCCATTGGTATAAATCGTCAGCTTTTTTGTCCAGTTAAAAATGAGTTGTGCATAGTGAAAGGCAATATCCCCATTCGCAATAATTCCGGTCGGCTGTTCTTTCACTTCGTATCCATGACAATACGGACAATGCAACACCGAAATCCCCCAACAGGCGTCAAATCCTTTAATATCCGGAAAATTGTCCTTTAAACCGGTGGCAAATAAAAGCCGCCTGGCGGTAAAAATACTGCCGTCATCCGTTTTGATTTCAAAATTCCCGTTTGTTTTATTGGCCTCAATTGCCCGATCGTTATAAAAACATACCGTTTTGTAACGGGCAACCTGTTCCCGGGCAAGTGTCGCAATCTCTTGCGGCGTTTTTCCGTCGTGTGTCAGGAAATTATGCGAATGCGGTGTCTGTCGGTTACAAGGCTTTCCGTCGTCAAGTACCAAAACCCGTCGCAAAGCCCGTCCCAAACTCATCGCAGCCGATAAACCGGAGTAACTCCCTCCTATAATAATAACATCATACGTCGTGTGTGTCATAGCGTTTTTTATGTTTTATATTGAAACATCGGAACAAACCAATGTGATTCCGGATACAAAAATAGTAATATTTCATTAAACGCAACTTAATTGCGTTTAATTTCACAGCTTTTTGATTCCAAACAGCAAATCAGAATACGGCTACAAACTTCTTATTTAAAATCATTTTAGATAAAATCGTCTTATTTGCCTCCAATTTTACAGACGTGAAAAAGAACTCCAGAGTGAAACTGTTGATAAGTTCTTTTAAAACAGAAAACCGAATCAGAACAAAACCTGTTTATAACTTTTTTCGATAACCGACAAGTCGCCACAATGCTACTACTTACCGCGAAATTGCCGGTTGTTGATAACTCCTTTTTTCGCGATCATAACAAGCTGTTGATAAAACATCCGGATTTCTTACTCCAATCTGTTGACCAAAAATCGGGCTTGTCGTACCTTTGAAAAATACCGGACAAGCTTATTTCCGATCGGAAAAAAGCCCGACGCTACCTCCCCAAATCAGGTTCAATTTTAAATTCTATATATATGTCAATTTTCGATAAACGAATCAACTATAAACCATTTGAGTACCCGGAGGTACTTCAATTTACCGAAGCTATCAACAAATCGTACTGGGTACACAGTGAGGTTGATTTCACTGCCGATACGCAGGATTTCCATTCCCACCTGAGCCGGGCCGAAAAAACCGCTATCAAGCATAGTTTACTGGCCATTGCACAAATTGAGGTGGCGGTAAAAAGTTTTTGGGGCAATATTTATGAGCATTTCCCAAAACCGGAATTCAACGGATTGGGAAGTACTTTTGCCGAATGTGAATTCCGCCATTCGGAGGCCTATTCCCGCTTACTGGAAGTGTTGGGATATAACGACGAATTCGAAAAATTACTGGACATTCCGGTAATCATGCAACGGGTAAACTATTTATCGAAAGTATTACAGGACACCCGTTCGGAAGACAATAAAAAATATGTCGTAGCCCTGATACTGTTTAGTATTCTAATCGAAAACGTATCATTATTCAGTCAGTTTGCGATTATTCTTGCCTTTACCCGTTTTAAAGGTTATATGAAAAACGTAAGCAATATTATTGCCTGGACTTCGGTTGACGAGCAGGTTCACGCGAATGCCGGTATCTATATCGTAAATAAAATTCGCGAAGAACACCCGGAATATTTTGATGCAGAAACCATCGCCCTGATCCGCGAAAGTGTTAAAGATTCCATCAGTGTAGAATCCGATATTCTCGACTGGATCTTTGAAGAAGGTGAAATTGAAATCATTAAAAAACACGATTTGGTGAATTTTATGAAGTTCCGTATTGACGAAAGTCTTAGTCAGATTGGTATCGAGAAGGTATTTTACGTTTCTCCGGAAGAATACCAGACCATGGCATGGTTTGAAGAAGAAGTATTTGCGAACAGCCTGGATGATTTCTTCGCCAAACGCCCGGTTGACTATACCAAACATGATAAAAGTATTACCGCTAACGATTTATTTTAATTTTTGAGTTTTTAAACATGCAAGATATCCCACAAACAAATACCGAAATCGCAACCGACACTAATCCACTTCCTAAATTATGGTGGAAAAATTCCGAAAGTGAGCAAATCTTAAACCGGGGTTACCTTTTAAAAGGAGAAACCGTAGAAGGCGCCATCGACCGGATTTGTAGCGCTGCAGCACGTCGTTTGTTTCGTCCGGAACTAAAAGAATCGTTCCAGGAGATGATCGAACGCGGTTGGATGAGTATCAGTTCGCCGGTTTGGGCGAATATGGGAACCGAAAGAGGATTGCCGATCTCCTGTTTTAACGTACACGTTCCGGATCATATCGAAGGTATTACCCATAAACTGGGCGAAGTCATCATGCAAACGAAAATCGGAGGAGGAACTTCGGGGTATTTCGGAGAACTGCGCGAACGGGGTAGTGCGGTAACCGACAACGGAAAAAGTAGTGGCTCCGTAAGTTTTATGAAACTATTCGATACTGCTATGGATACCATTTCCCAAGGTGGTGTTCGCCGTGGTGCTTTTGCTGCCTATCTGGATATTGATCATCCGGATATTGAAGAATTCCTGAAAATTAAAAACATCGGAAATCCGATTCAAAATCTGTTTACCGGAGTTTGCGTACCAGATTACTGGATGCAGGAAATGATCGACGGTGACACCGAAAAACGCCATGTTTGGGCCAAAGTACTCGAGAGTCGTCAACAAAAAGGCCTTCCGTATATTTTCTTTTCGGATAATGTGAATAAAAATAAACCTCAGGTCTATAAAGATCTCAACATGCGTATCAATGCCAGTAACCTGTGCAGTGAAATCATGTTACCGTCTACAAAAGACGAATCGTTTATCTGCTGTTTGTCATCAATGAATCTGGAATTATACGAGGAATGGAAAGATACCGAAGCCGTTAAACTGGCTATCTTTTTCCTCGATGCCGTATTACAGGAATTTATCGAAAAAACAGAAGGCAACTATTACCTGACAGCTGCCAATAAATTTGCTAAAAGACACCGTGCTTTAGGACTAGGTGTACTGGGTTGGCATTCGTACCTGCAAAAAAATATGATTCCATTTGAAGGGATGGAAGCCAAAATGAAAACCACCGAAATTTTTAAACATATCAGTGACAAAGCCGATAAGGCCACACAGGAACTGGCGCGTATTTACGGGGAACCGGAATTACTAAAAGGATACGGTCGTCGTAATACTACTACGCTGGCAATTGCTCCCACAACATCGTCTTCGGCCATTTTGGGACAAACTTCGCCGGGAATCGAACCATTTAGCAGTAACTATTATAAAGCCGGACTTTCCAAAGGGAATTTTATGCGTAAAAACAAATACCTCAAAAAACTATTGGAAGAAAAAGGCCTTGATAACGAAGAAATCTGGCGTGGTATTATGCTAAACGGCGGTAGCGTTCAGCATATTGCGGAGTTGACACAACAGGAAAAAGATGTCTTTAAAACGTTTAAAGAAATCAGTCAGTTGGAGATCATCCAGCAAGCGGCTATCCGTCAGAAATTTGTAGATCAGGCACAAAGTTTAAATCTGAATATTCCTTCGGAACTACCCATAAAAGAAGTTAACGGCCTACTGATTGAAGCCTGGAAACTGGGAGTCAAAACCTTATATTACCAACGTAGTCAAAGCGTTTCCAAAGAGTTTATCACCAATTTGGTTAGCTGCAGTAGCTGCGAATCGTAAAACACCTTCAAAACCTGTCAGGAATTATAAAATCTGACAGGTTTTTTTATGCTTTCATAAATCCACCTTAAAAACATCCGCCTTATTCTAAAAACATCTTATGTTTGTAAAAAATTAGGTTATGAAACTGTATACCAAGATTGTCAATAGCATTAAAGAAGATATTGCCAATGGCATTTACCAACCCGGTGAAAAAATTCCCGCCGAACCGGAATTGATGCAAAAATATGGCGTGGGACGTTCGACCATACGGGAAGCGATTAAAACGCTGGCCATTTCGGGAATCCTAAAAGTCAAACAGGGGTCTGGTACTACCGTGACCAACAATTATCAGGAACTGAATATGGAACAGCGTTTGCAACGGGCTGATTTTAACGATGTCAAAGCCGTTCGGAAATTGCTGGAAGAAGAAATCATACGGCTCGCAACTGCCAACCGAACCGACGCACAATTAATTGAAATTACACACTGTCTGGAACGTCGGAAAACCGCTATACTAGCCGAAAATCCGGAAGCATGTGCCAATGCCGACATCGATTTTCATATGGCCATTGCTTTTGCTTCGGGCAATACGGTACTTGCCGAATTGTACTATGGTTTTACCGTGATTCTGCGCAATTTCTTTGCGGTTCGCGAACCAAAAGGAATCAGTCAGTTTGCCATGAACCATCACCTGCACGAACAGTTGCTGGAAGCACTGAAATCACAACAGGAAACCGCTGGAATCGCTACACTTCGAAAAATACTCGATCAGAATTCGTAAATTCCGGTGTTAAAATTATTCCAAAAACACTCAAAACATCATATGTTTAAATAAAAGAGCGTATGTTTGCATTGAATTAACGGGAAATTAAATTAAACTCCCCCTTATTATGTCTATACTTACCTTTACCCTGATCCTTTTATTGGGTGCCTATCTGGCAGGCCTTTTGGGTTCACTAACCGGTTTGGGCGGCGGTGTTGTCGTTATCCCACTACTAACACTGGGATTCGGTGTCGATATCCGTTATGCTATCGGAGCGGCTTTATTGGCATCAATCGCCACCTCATCGGGTTCCGCCAGCGCCTATGTTAAAGAAGGAATTACCAATATCCGACTAGGAATGTTTCTGGAAATTGCCACCACCATCGGAGCGGTCATCGGTGCCTTGATTGCCGTATATACTCCTACCAATACGATTGCCATTTTATTTGGTTGTGTTCTGATGTTCTCCGCCGCGATGACCTTACGTAAAAAGAATCAATCCGCTTTGACCGAAGGAAGTCCGCTTTCTTATAAACTGAAATTAAACAGTACCTATCCCACTCCAAATGGAGACGTTCCGTATAAACTCAAAAATATCGGAGCCGGTTTTTCGATTATGACGGTAGCCGGCGTGCTTTCGGGCTTATTGGGAATTGGCTCCGGAGCTTTAAAAGTATTGGCCATGGATGCGACCATGCATATTCCGTTTAAAGTGAGTACGACGACCAGTAATTTTATGATTGGAGTTACGGCAGCTGCCAGTGCAGTGGTATACCTGCAACGAGGCTATATGGATCCGGGGATTGCTTTTCCGGTGATCATCGGTGTATTGGCCGGGGCTTTTACCGGCTCGAAGTTACTCACCCGAATGGATCCAAAGGTATTGCGAATCATTTTCTGTATCGCGATCACTTTTGTCGCATTGGAAATGATCTATAACGGTTATCATCATAAATTTTAAAATTACATCGTATGAAAAAGCTTATTTCGGATACCGATGTACAACAACTGGTCGGACAAGTATTGCGTTATGGCGTATTAACGGCCTGTTTCCTCGCTATTGCCGGAGGTGTTGCGTATCTGGCACATCATGGCCAATCGACAGTTCCTTCCTATCATACCTTTCAGGGAGAAGGTGCGGAATATACCACTTTTGAAGGGATTATAAAGGGCGCCATGGCCTTACAGCCTACTGAGATCATACAGTTTGGCGTATTGGCTTTAATTGCGACGCCAATCCTGCGCGTAGTACTATCGTTGGTGGCTTTTATTCTTGAAAAAGACAAAATGTATATCCTCATCACGCTTATCGTACTCGGAATTATTATGACCAGTATTTTTGGCGGGCTTAAGGTGTAATACAACACGAATTTAACATCTGTTTCCCGTTGAATTGGTACATTTGAAACTATCATAAATCTATAAATCACAACAGTCATGCATAATAGCATTCCAAATTATACACTTAACAATGGGGTTTGCATTCCGGAAATTGGTTTCGGAACCTGGCAAACGCCCGATGGTGCCACAGCAGTACTCGCTGTAAAATCGGCTTTAGAAAACGGCTATCGCCATATCGATACCGCTGCCATCTACGGAAACGAAAAAAGTATTGGTCAGGCAATTGCCGATTCCGGAATAGACCGTAAGGAATTGTTTATTACCAGTAAGCTCTGGAATTCCGAGCGTGGTTACGAAAGTACTTTAAAGGCCTTTGAAAAGACATTAAGCGACCTACAAACCGATTACCTGGATTTATACCTGATCCATTGGCCGGCTAATGCCAAACAATTTTCCGACTGGAGACAGAAAAATGCCGATACCTGGCGTGCTTTCGAAAAATTATATCAGGACGGAAAAATCAAAGCGATTGGGCTGAGTAATTTTATGGTACACCATCTGGAAGCTTTATTGGAAACGGCCACCGTAAAACCGGTGATCAACCAAATCGAATACCATCCGGGTTATTTACAGTCGGAAGTCGTGGCTTTTTGCAACGAAAACAACATTCTGATCGAAGCATGGTCGCCACTGGGAACCGGAAAAATGCTGAACGATCCTACCCTATTGGAAATTGCCACAAATTATAACGTTTCGGTAGCCCAATTGTGTATCCGTTGGTGTTTGCAAAACGGAACGCTACCCCTACCAAAATCAGTTACTCCGGAACGAATCAAACAAAATCTGGACGTATACCATTTCGAAATTTCGGAAAGCGATATGCAACGTATCGATGCCCTGCCGTATATCGGCGGATCAGGCTTACTTCCGGACGAAGTGGCTTTCTAGCTAACTAATGGCCTGGCCGCTTTAAAACCGGTCAGGCCTACTTTTATCAATCCATTACACTGTCCAGTCCGCGCTTAAAACCGGTAAAACTGTTCACTTTTTTAATCGCCAGCAAGCCCCCTTTTACATACGGCTCGGCTCCGGCTCCGGAATCATGACGAATTGTAAGTCGTTCGTCCGTAAGTCCGAAAATGGTTTCCACCGAAAGTGTATAACCGGGCAATCGCAAGGCATGCACCCGTACGCCATTCATTTTGGCGCCCCAAACTTCCGGTGGTCCTACTCTATCGGCTTCGGCTACCGTTTCATTCGGAACCTGCACTTCCGACAATCGTTTTACCAGTTCCCGTACCGTACCGCTAGGCGCATCCACTTTGTGGTCATCCGCATAATCGATCACCTCAAAATTTGGAATATATCTGGCCGCCATCTCCGAAAATTTTTGCAACAAGACCGCCGTAATCGCAAAATTCCCCACCGCAAGTACGGCAACTTTATGCTCTTCGGCCAATGCAGCAATCTCATTATAATCGTCGTCGGTTAACCCGGAAGTCCCGATTACCACAGGAACCCCTTTACGAATCGCCGCGATGACATTCACTTTCGCACTATCGGGTTGGGTAAATTCCACAAAAACGTCGCAAGTAACAGCATCCAAAGCTGCGGTTGCCGTTTCATAGATCGGAACAGCTACTAATTGCAATCCCAAGAGTTCCGAAAGATTCTGTCCTTTTGCCATCCTTGAAATCCCGGCCACCAATTCCAGCTCCGGATCTGCTGCTACACCCCGACTCAGCGCCGAGCCCGCCCAACCGGTAGCGCCGGCTATACATACTCTTATTTTCATCCTTTTTTCTTTTAAAGTTACAAATTTTACAACTTGGTAATGTGATTCCATACGCAACTTTATATTTCAAAAAACGCATATCCTATTTTCGGTTTTCGATCTTAATTTTGTAACTTTAACCTGCTACAATTTTCAATCGCTACACCCGAAAATTGCAAGCAATTGATAACGTATAAAATACGATATAACTTAAAAATATTCATCATGCCGATTCAAATTGTAACCGTAGCCGGAAGTGGCGTTTTGGGATCCCAAATCGCATTTCAGACGGCATTCCACGGCTATACCGTAAACGTTTATGACATCAGTGATGCCTTACTGGAAAAAGCCAAAGTAACATTTCAAAAATTAGGGGAAACCTACCAACAGGATTTGAAAGCAACACCCGAACAAGTTCAAATAGCCATTGGAAACATTCACTATTTTTCCGATTTAAGCAAGGCGGTTGCTTCAGCCGATTTAGTTATTGAAGCCGTTCCTGAAAATCCGACGATTAAAATTGATTTCTACCAGAAATTAGCCGCTGTAGCACCTCAAAAGGCCATCTTTGCCTCGAATTCATCCACCCTCTTACCCAGTCAGTTTGCCACTGTTACCGGTCGACCGGAGCGCTTTTTAGCACTGCATTTCGCCAATGAAATATGGAAACACAATACTGCCGAAATCATGGGACATCCGGGAACCGATCCTCAGATTTTTGAGACGGTGGTGGCTTTTGCCAAATCGATCGGAATGGTCGCTTTACCTTTACACAAAGAACAACCGGGATATATAGTAAATTCGCTACTGGTACCTCTTTTGGGCGCCGGACTGGGACTTCTGGTAAAAGGTGTCGCCGATGTGGAAACCATCGATAAAACCTGGATGGTCGCAACCGGTGCACCTGTTGGTCCTTTTGGCATACTGGATGTCGTAGGAATCACCACCGCCTATAACATTAATAAAATTGCAGCCGAAAAAACCAAAAACGGTCACGAGCAAAAAGTAGTGGATTATCTGAAAACACATTTTATTGATACCGGGAAACTGGGTGTAGCCACCGGTGAGGGTTTTTATACCTATCCTAATCCGGCCTATCAGGATCCCGATTTTCTGAAATAGTCATTCCCATACACCTGTCCGTTTTTTAAAACTGTCAGGTGTATTGTTATTTTATAATTTTTCTTATTTCAGATATAGATTCCATTTTGGTATCTCCATTATTATTCTTTTTACTTTCTAATGGTTAGTGTAGCTCCTATACTGGCTACAATTACGCAGCCTATGGCAACAACCTGTATAAGGCTTAATTGTTCGTTTAAAAAGAGTAATCCCGATAAAGCCGCGAATGCCGGGTGCAGACTCATCAGAATACTAAACGTTTTGGACGGTAATTGTCGTAAAGCCCCCATATCGAGGCTAAAAGGAATTGCACTGGTTAGTAAAGCCACTGCCAGTCCCAATAGTAGTAAGTTCGTATTTAATACGTTCAGATCGCCACTCAAAACACCAATAGGAATAACAAACAGAGAAGCAAACAACATACCCAAAGTAACGGCATCACCGCTTTTCATCACCTTTGAAATTCTCCCGCCTATCAGGATGTATCCTGCCCAAAAAGCTCCGGCAAGTATGGCCAGAACAATTCCCAAAATATCGACGGTACCTTCATTCCATGGCGCAATCAGGAAGATCCCCAATCCGGCCAACAATGCCCAGATCCAATCCAAAAGTTTCCGTGATCCGGCCAAAGCAAGTACTAAAGGCCCTAAAAACTCCAATGTTACACCCAATCCCAGTGGAATGCGTTGGATCGCAAAATAAAAAATCAGGTTCATGGCTCCAAGGCTTATCCCATATAGCAAACCTAACAACAACTCTCTTCGTGTTAGTTTTCGAAAATCCGGACGGAAAAATCCATACAATACGATAGCCGAAATTCCAATCCGAAGGGTTGCCACACCACTGATCCCTAAAACCGGGAACAACTGTTTGGCCAATGAAGCACCGGACTGTATACTGATCATCGATAAAAGAACAGCCGGTATAGCTGGCAGGGCATTTTTTTTATTTCGGAACATGCTTTTTTTGAGTTTATTTTATGCTGGCTTACGATTTACAACAGTTCCATTTCCATATATACATCGGCTCTTTTGTATTTTGAGCTGTCAATCGGCTTATGTACAAAACCGTATTTCTGGTATATTCCAACGGCGGTTTTCAATTGTGTTTGCGAATATAAGACCAATTTCTGAAGTTTTAGGTCCCGGGCCAGAGCTATTGCCGCTTCACACAATAACTTTCCGGCACCCAATCCCTGGTATTTTTCATCTACCGCCATTTTGGTAAACTCCATTACACCATCGTCCACTTTCCGCAACGCAACAGTTCCTATCACTTCCTTTTGATATACGGCAAATAAAATCTGCCCGCCATCGTTTAAAATGGCCTCTTCCGGGTGCGTCAATACATATTCGTCTATCGCTTCCACGACAAAGTATTTTTCAAGCCAGGCTTTGTTAAATGCTTCAAAATAGCGTTGGTATTCCGGTTTGTATTTTTCGATAGTGATCATCTGAGTAAATTGTTTTTTTGTACCCACAAATTTCGCAAAAAGACTACACTGTACACAGATACAATTTCTTTAATTTTATAGGACACAGTTTTAATTTTCCGGCAAATTCAGGTCCTTTCGAAGGGTATAAGCAATCGTTTTCCAAAACACCAGGGCGATTTGGATGCGACCTACTCTTTTTTACACCGCTCAAGTCCTATTTTTATACTGATACTATGCGAATTATAAGATTAAAATAGTATATTTATTGTAATTTCAAACTTTACAAAAAACTACGGTGATCCCAATCACTTTGGGATAGCGTTTAATTTAATTGCTTAGAAAATTATGAATAACAAGCTTATTTTTCTGGTATTGGGTTTACTTTTTATTGGCGTTGGAATAGGAGTGTTTTGTACACCGCTAACTTCATACGCCGCACTAGCCACTTTATTTAGTATTACTTTCCTTGTAAACGGCCTTTTGGAACTGGGGTATTATATTACGCAAAAAGAAAAAGTATATGGCTACGGATGGGGTGTTTCGGCCGGCCTACTCGATTTGGTATTGGGAATATGCCTGTTGGCCAATCCCGGACTTCCCGAAATGATCCTTCCCTATTTTATCGGTTTTATGCTTTTATTCCGTTCGTCAACCATATTCGCATTGGGCTTCGAACTTCTTTCATTAAAACGGCACAATTGGGGCTGGTATATGCTTTTTGGTGCTTTAGGATTCCTGTTCTCACTTTTCCTGATTCTAAATCCGCTTTTTGCAGCCATCACCATAATTACCTGGACATCCCTAAGTTTTATTACCATAGGAATCTCCAAAATTTTGTACATTATGCTTTATCCGCAAAACATACAACCCATTCTATAATGCGTTTTTTTCATCCGATCGGTTTTCCTGTTTCATTTTCCGTAACCATAGTGTCAGACACCAGATTACGGTAATTCCAAATAGCACGAATAACGGAATGTAATAGTGTTCGAAAAAAAAATGAAAATAGGTCCCGATGATCACATAAGCCGAAGCAATACACAGTTTTAACGGAATAAATTCGGCATTGGTCCAGGAGGTTTTACGATTGAAGAAATTCATAACTTTCACGTTTTTAATTCGGTTAATCCACTACAATTTAGTAAATTATCCAATAGCACCATCTGTTTTACAAAAAAGAAAACCGCCGTCTCATCCGAAACAGCGGCTTTCCCGAAGATAGTCTCTTATTTAATTTTTCATTCGCTTTTTGGTTTCGTCGTCTTCGATGTTTATTTTCCGGGCCGACTGACTTTGATCGCCAAAATTATAGGTAAACGAAACATTTACAATCCGGCTGTCCAGATTGATATTTTCTTTCATGTTGATGTTGTTAAATTGCATGGTTCGATAAAACCGTCGGCTTTTAAAAATATCGCTAACCGCCAGTTTTACCGTCGCCTTATCCGAAAACATTTTTTTCTGAATACCTGCCGAAACCACAAAGAAATCCTTGCGTTCGAACGTACTGTATATCGATCGGGAATTGTACTGGAAACTCAACTCCGATGACAATCCTTTTTTAAATCGCAAACTGTGTTGTGAATTAATCGTATAACTCCATATCCCCGTCGCAATATCGGTTTCGTTTTGCTCACCACTGAATTCATTGCGATAAAGGTTTAGAAAATTGTTCGAATCCCACCAACGTGTCAGCTTTACAGAGGACGTAAGACTTAATCCGTAGTTTTTCCGCGTACTCAGATTCTCAGAACGCAATATTGTAGTATTCGTATTATCAATCTGAGTAATCGCATCTACAATAACATCACTGGTGGTACTGTAAAAGAAATTGATCATATGCTTATTCCGGAACGAATAGCCCCATTCTACCGAATGTGTTAATTCCGGCTGTAAATACGGGTTTCCTTCATAAAAAATAAACGGATCCCTGAAAAAGCGGAATGGGTTCAGATCGTAATAATCCGGTCGGTCGATTCTTCTGCTGTACGATAACTGTACCGTATGACTTTCGCCGATATTCTTTTTCAAAAACAAACTCGGAAACAACTGGGTATAGTTTCGTTTTACGGTTGACTGCATCGTAACCTGATTCCCTTCTGCATGGGTATGTTCGGCGCGTAATCCGGCCTGAACATCGATAAATCCGAAGCTTTGTTTGTAATTGATATACCCCGCGTGTATTTCTTCTCTATAAATAAAATGATTGGTTGTTCCCTGATCAATGGTCCAGTTCCCACCGGAAATCGTATCGTAACGCACATCGTTATCCGATTTTACAAAGCTGCTTTTCCAACCGGCTTCAAACGAAAGTTTTTCTTTTACCCGATATACATAATCCGCTTTTGCTACAAAAATAGAGGTACTGGACGGTGTCATTCCCCGTCGTGTCGATTCGTAGGCCGATTGTACCGGTGTTGGATTAAATTGAGTAGCCAATAGGGCATTATCCCGAAAACGGGAATGCGTATAATCGACATCCGCGCTGATTTCCTGTTTATCGCTGTCGAATTTGTGCAAAAAACTTCCATTATAGCTCATACTATTCCATCGGGAATGATTGTGATTATTGGTCAACGCGTCTGATAAAAGGCTGGCATCTGCAGAACGAACCTTATTTTCCGACATGCTATTGTTCGTATAACTACCAATATCCCCGCTCACCTTAAAACCGACAAACGTATGTTCGGAAAGATCGTATTCCAATCCCGCTTTAAAATTGTTGGTTTTTAAAGGTTCGTCTGTAACGCTGTATTGGTTCGAAACTTTATCCAGTGTTTGCCGTGTGGCATCGGTATAAAAATTACGCTCGAAGGTAAAGGTTTCGCTTTCCCCCCGGTAATATTGATCATAACTCCCGTAAAAATTGTATTTTCCGGTTTTGTAGTTGAGATTGAGTCCACTTCCAAAGCGGTTTTTACGGCCACGTCCATAGTTGGCATTTACCGATCCGTTAAAGCCATAGCGCGCATTTTTTTTAAGTTTGATGTTGATCACTCCTGCATTTCCCGCCGCATCGTATTTGGCCGAAGGGTTTGTGATTACTTCCACCGCACTTATCGACGACGACGAGGTTCCTTTTAACAGATTGGTGAGTTGTTGTTGCGACAAATAGGTCTTTTTATCATTGATCATAATCGTAACCCCTTGTTTTCCTCTCAGACTAATATTACCGTCATTGTCGACCATAACACCGGGGGCTTTTTCCAATAATTCCAATGCCGTATTTCCTTCCGACAATACGCTGTTTTCAACATTCATCACAATTTTATCCGATTGCAACTGGATTAACGGCTTTTTGGCAGTGGTTTCCACTACGACTTCATTCAGCAACTTGCCGTCCTGTTTTAGGTTGATCAAAGGTAAATTGTGATTTTTACCATTTTCCACTTTTATAGCGACCGATTCGTAGTTTTGGTATCCTAAAAAGCTCGCTTTAACAGTATAAGTTCCCGGCGCAATCGCAAATGTAAAAATGCCATCCGTATCGGTTACCGTTCCATTTACTATTTTTTTGGTTTCCCAATCGAATAATACGATGTTTACAAATTCCATTGGCAGGTTTTCACTAACGACTTTTCCGGTTAGCGTTGTTGCTGTTTCCTGGGCGTATACTGTACACTGACTCCATAGAACCAGTAGTAATAGGTAAAATTGTCTCACGGTTTTGTATTTAATTCCGGTCAAAATTACTACTATTTAGACTAAATAAAAATAATATTGTTCTTAAAATTATTGTTAAATATTTCCCAACGATTCATTTTCCAGATCAAAGACAAAACACAATATAATGTCAACCTACAACACAACATTACAAAATTTACTATATCATATTGTACATTTTACGAATAAAACATCAATCTCTTAAATTTAAAACGATGCCCAAAAAATTACTTTTATGCTACGATCGGATGGGTATGGCCGTAATCGAACTTCACCCTGAATCGCCTGACTTTGGGAATATCAGCAGTCGACTGGAATTGGGTGTTGGTGTACTTCCCCATTATATTTATTACGATTATTTTGTTCAAAAGCGCTATACTACAGCTTTAGGCAGCAGTTATCGCTATCAGATCCGTACGATGGAAGATGTTAATGGACAGCCTACATTGGTTAGCGCCACGTCTATCAATACCGGCAAATACGATGCTTTTACAAAGACATTCGACGGTTCGTCCATGGGATTGGGATGGACTTTGGAAATGTATATGGCCAATAACAAACAACTCTACGTTAGTTTTGGAGACCCGTGAAACGTATTCGGCGAATTACCTACATTAAGACTGTTACGAACACTGTAAGCCGATCAGGAGCGCATCATATGTTTTTTTTTTAAACGAAATCCGGAAGAGATGTGGTTGTCGTTCAAAACAATCTTTTAAATTTCCCCAATCTGAATTCCGGAACCATAACGGTGGTCGATGTGAAGACCGGCGAAAAACGGGGCAAGGTCGATTTGCGAAATCGCTATAGCATATTGCCGGAATCAATAGAAGGCACCGGCGGACCAAGTAATTATTTGCTTCATTAATACTAAAATAAAACACCCGGAAATCCGGGTGTTTTATTTTTCGGTATTATTTTTCCAATTCTTTAACCGCATGCAATATTAGTTTTGCAATTTCGTGCGGATGTGAAACCATAGAGGCATGACTGGCGTCGAGCGACAAGGTTTTGGCATTCATCCTTTCGGCAAAAAAATGTTGTGTCACCGGTGGCAACATCTGATCGCCTTCTGAAATCTGGTACCAAACCGGCAATCGCTTCCACCCTACGGATGTAGGCTTGTCTTCAAAGCATCTTCCCGATGTGGGTTTATGCGTTGCCGCCATCACCAAAGCTTCCGCTTCGGTACAATCGTGCGCAAAACTTTCCCTGAATTTATCTCTTTTGATCCAGAAATTACCATGGGCATCCGGGTAAATATGAGCACCTCCGGCCGGAATAGCATCCTTTGTCAACAGGGTCTTCAGGTTTTCGGTTTCATCCGGAGCAAAAGCCGCAATATAAACTAACCCTACCACATCCGGACATTTTGCCGCAGCATCGGTAATAACAACCCCTCCATACGAATGCCCCACCAAAAGTGTCGGCCCTTCTAAAGAGTCAACCAGGCGTTTTACAGTTTCCACATCATCAGCCAACGCTGTCAGCGGATTTTGTGCCGCCACGACCGTATGTCCCGACATTGCCAATTCCGGGATGACATTTTTCCAATGCGAGCCATCTCCCCAGGCCCCATGAACCAGTACTATATTGAGTTTACTTGTCATAGTCTTCGTTTTAAATTAGCCTATTAAAATTACGAAAAAATCATTTTCTATAAATCGGTTTCACCTGTTCTTCGCATACATTTAACAGTCCACAAATTTTACAACCTACTGAAATAAAAAGCATTATTCGTCAAAGTGCTTTTTCCCAAAAGTATGCAGTCGACGTAATTTAAATGCCAGAATAATTCTGAAAATACCATAGGTGATAAAAGCCAGTGCCGTCCAGATGATAATGGTCATACCTCCAAAAACCGGATTCCAGATCATGATAAACGAAAAGAGTAATCCTAAAATCCCAAGTAGTAAAAGCCAGTACCAATCACGCATACCAAAGCCTTTCAGATCGAATGCATATCCTATGGCTGCCACCGATCGGAACAATAACATAAATCCGACATAAAACGGCAGTACCGCCATAGACAATCCAACGTTGGATGCCAATACAAATCCGAACAGCAAGTCGATAATTCCGCCGGCTAATATCCAGCCCCAGTTATCGATTTCCTTCCGATTGCTAATGGAGAAAATAATTTCGAAAATTCCGTTAACCAGAAACACAACACCGAACAGCAGCGCCAGCGTCACATAGGATTCCAATGGTGTTTTTAAAATCCAGAATCCGAATAAAAGAAACAGTATTCCTACAATAAGAGATAAATACCAATGTTTGACAGCATTTTTAATGTTTTTGAACAATTGATTTTCCATATCGATCGATTTAAAAAGTGAATACAGTGTCCTGTTTCTTCCTTTTCAAAACACACCTTCAAAATTTTCCAGGAGAAGAAACTAATAATTGGCTATAAATTACTAAATTTCTGTAACCTTTACAATGATATGTAACCGAAAGCTTATGAAAAACTTTATTTTAATGCTACTAACCGTAGTGTCGCTGGTCGCTTGTTCCGATAAAAAAACGGATCATAAGGAAATCGTACATCAAAACGAAAAACTGATACAACAGTATTTCGACCATTTTAACAAACACGATTGGGTAAAATTGTCTGAAATGTATACTGAAACGGCCGAATTCCGGGATCCGTCACTCGGTCCGGATGTCGTCAAACAATCCCGTTATCAGATTATCAAAAAATATACGGAATTAACACAATTGTTCCCCGATCTGAAAGATACCGTTTCATCGATTTATCTCGCCGGAGAACACCATGTGGTTGTAGAGTTCACATCAAGTGGAACGGCTCCGGATAAGTCCCGGTTCCTACTTCCGATCTGTACTATTTTCACCATCGAAAACGGGAAGATCACTAAAGATTTTACATACTACGACAATTTCGAGTAAGTAATGTCTAACGTTGTAATAGCAGGAAATTGGCGTAAAAATCGGGAATTCCGCTTGCCATAATAGCATCTGCCGTTTCTTCGACTGGATAGGGCAATTTGATGATTTCAACCGTTATAGTTGTCGTTCCGACATCCAACAGCAAATAGGTCGCCATGGATTCGCCTTCTTTGGAACGTCCCACCGAACCGCAATTCAACGCCAGTTTTTCAGTGGCTTCGCCGGATTTGATTTTCCGGATATACGATTGGTGTGTATGTCCCATAACCAGAACATCGGCATTTTCCTGCTCCATCATGTCGTACAGGTCGTCCTCGTTATGGTTTTCATAAATATATTCTTCATTACTTCTTGTACTACCGTGAACCAATAGTAGCGCCAGCTCACGTTCCTGTTGTGTAAACGTCAGCCTGATTTTTTGCGGCAGCTTACTTAAAAAGTCTTTGTTACCGGGTGTAATGCTATCACGGGTATGATCAACAGCCTGAATCCGCGCACGGGTTTCGGCTTCGGAATGTTTTTTCAACGGAATTACCGGGTAATCAAACGCAATGCGCTCGTCATGGTTTCCCATTAAACACGGTATGCGATGGCTTCGCAACAATTCGATCACTTCATTGGGCCAGGGCGCAAAATCGACCAGATCGCCCAGACAATATACCTGATCGGGTTTTCGTAGTTCCAAATCGGCCAAAATGGTTTTTAAAGCCGGTAGGTTTCCATGTACATCACTAAAAATAGCTATTCGACTCATAGGCTTGGGGTTTGCTACAAAGGTACGGCATTTGCCAATTTTGATGCTACATTTCCGACGATCCTCCTTTTATTACGATTAGCTACATCAACGGAGCGGCCAAACGTACCAGACGTTCTTTAAATTTTTGCAGTCGGGAACGTTGTCGCCATTGCACCGGATCAATCTGTTCGGAATCGTCCAGATCTTTGTAAAACTGAACCCGTAACGCTTCTGCTATTGCGGTATCATAGATCATCGCATTGGCTTCAAAATTCAGATCAAAACTCCTGTAATCCATATTGGCCGAACCCACCATACTAAATTGTCCGTCGCAAACCATAGTTTTGGCATGAACAAAACCTTTTTGGTAACGGTATATCGTAACTCCGGCTTCCATCAGTTCTTTATAATACGAAGCCGATACGGCATTAACAATTTTCGAATCGGAAATACCCGGAACCAGTACCTTAACCGGTACACCACTTAACGCGACAACTTTAATCGCATTTAACAGGGTTTCGTCCGGAATAAAATACGGTGAGGTGAGCAATACTTCTTTTCGCGATACCGCGATGCTTTGTGCCATCGACAGCATTATGGACGGTATTTTCGAATCGGCCCCACTCACTACCGTCTGTACAATCGTATTTCCGTGGTTTTCGCGGTTTAATCCGGATGGAAAAAAACATTCCTCCGGTTGTAGCGCCTGCCCGGAGGCAAAATTCCAGTCACTCAAAAAAGTATATTGCAAACTGTAAACGCCGGTTCCTTCGATACGGACACTGGCATCCCGCCAATAATAGTCGTTTTCAAATCGGGAATCGTTTACATAGCGATCGCTTACATTGATGCCGCCCACATAACCAATCTTACCATCAATCACCACTATTTTCCGGTGATTTCGATTGTTGACACGGTTGGCCAGCAATGAAAAAATGATTTTATAAAACGGATAGATCTCTACGCCATTGTCCCGTAGCCGACGTGCCAGTTTTTTGATCCCGGAACTCCCAAAAGCATCATACACAAAACGTACTGCCACCCCTTCCCTAACCTTTCGGATGAGTAGGTTGGCAATTGTATTTCCGGTTTCATCGTCTTCGTAGATATAGTACTCCAAATGGATGCTTTTTTGAGCCGCGGCCATGTCGTCCAATAATCGCGGGAATTTTTGCTCTCCGTTGATCAATAAGTCCACACGGTTCGTATCGGAAATCAGGCTGTTTTCATTTTTTAAAACCATCTTCGCTACACTGTCAAAATTACCAAAGGCCTCTGGTTTATTTTGCAGTATCTTTTTCGAATTATCATTAACGGCCCGAATTACCTGTGCCAGTAGCTTGTCGTCTTTGATGATTTTTTTGGAGTAGATCTCCCGTTTCCGGTAATTCAGTCCGAAAGAAAAGTAAACAAAAATACCCGCCACCGGAAGAAATGTAACCAATAACAGGTAGGCAGATGCTTTGGCCGGTGACTTGGTATTGTAAATAACAATACAGCAAACTGCTATTACGACAAGGTAATAAATCGCTAAAAACAAGGTGCTCCACTGATTGATCAATTCTTCCAAAGTCATGAAAGCCGGATTTTACCTTAAATGTACCTCGTTTTCGTTACAGTAACAAATTTTAACCGGAAAAACAGAAATGTTATATTTGTATCACTATCTGAATACGGACGAAAAAGAAACCCCTAACCGGTACTTCGCCATGAAAGTTAAAAGCGTCATTTTAGGATTGCTAGGAATCCTCCTGATTTTAGGAATTGCCGGCTATGCTGCCTCTAAAATCAGTCCGTGGCCTACGGCACTTGTCCTTCGGTATGCGTTCGATTATGGAGCCGATAAAAAGTCGGAAGCCCTGGAAAAACACGTTCCGAATACCGTTATCACATTATCCGATCTATCGTATGACCCAACCGATCCGGAAGCTCTTCTGGATGTCTATTATCCCCAAAACCAACCGGTAACAGCCACCATTGTTTGGGTTCACGGTGGCGGATGGCTTTCGGGAAATAAAAATCAAGTAGCCAATTATTGTAAAATACTGGCTTCAAAAGGCTTTTCCGTGGCTTCGATCGACTATGCTTTGGCTCCTTCAGTAGTCTATCCGGAGCCCGTACGTCAATTGACTACCGCCTTGGATTATCTGATCCGAAATCAGGGACGATTGCCTGTCCGCACTGCGAAAATGATTTTGGCTGGCGATTCGGCCGGAGCGCAAATTGCCGCACAAACTGCTGCTTTGCTTACGTCTCCGGAGTATGCCAAACTATTGGGAATTATTCCGAAAACGCCGGTTTGTCCTATCGCCGGATTACTATTGTATTGTGGTCCGTATGACATTGGCAAAACCGATGTGGAAACCGGATTTAAAGGACTTGCCCGACCGATATTATGGTCGTATAGCGGTACAAAAGATTTTCAAACGGATGCTTATTTTAAAACCGCTTCGGTAAACCAATATATCACAAAACATTTTCCACCGGCGTTTATTTCGGCCGGAAATGGAGACGATTTATTGTTTCAATCGCAGGTATTAGCGCGCCATCTTAGCGGTTTGGGCGTGGCAGTCGACACCTTGTTTTTTCCAGAGGCCTATACGCCAAAATTACCACACGAATACCAGTTTAATCTCGACGATAAAGCCGGAACTACCGCTTTACAACGTTCCGTTCAATTTGTTAAGGCGTTGCCGTAGCAGTGATCATAAAAAACGGATCCGTATTAAAAGCATCAAAATCCGATTTTAATAGTGCTTCCAATTCGATAATTTCCGGAGACTTATCCGTTTCTTTTATTTTTTTCAGGTATTGCAACAGGTTATAGCAGGTCGTAAACTGTCCGGTGGCAATGATGCTTTCTTTTACTTTTTCCGACTGGTGACGGGTATCGAACCATAAGGTTGTACTCATCGTACGGGCTTTTTCGGCGGTTGTAATTAGCTTTTGTGACGGATATAACGGATCTATGGAAACATCGTCGGTATTAAACTTGGAACGGCTCAGATCGTAAATTGTATTCTGAATGACTTTATCGCGGTATTTTTTATCCGTAAACAAACGATCGTAATACATACGTCGGATTTGTTTCAGATACACATCATTGGCCAAAATAAAAACCGACTTGGCTCTTGACAACAACATGTGTTTTAAAATATCAAAACGCAGTCGGTACAATACATGGCTGTATTTTTTAAATACCGTATTCCAGGATCCGGTTTCGGAAGGTTTTCGAACGGATTTTATCATTTTCGACACCATAAATCCGATCACCACTACCGAAAAAATACCAGTTAGCGTTCCAACGATATAGTGCCATGGTTGCCAATTGGAAATAAAAACCAACATCAACGGACACACACATGCCAGCATAAAAAACAAGGTACCGATGCTGCGAAGCGAAAAACCATTATACCAACGATTTTTATAAACCGGTAAGGTATAGCCATCCATCAGATAGCTACTCACATCACAACTGATAAATAAATCGAATTTATCCGCTTTTTTTCGACGCTCGTCCGCTTTTAAAAAGGACCCGATTCCCTGATTGTCGGTGATGCCACCGTCCATGATTCCGAATTGTTTTTGTTCGAAATTTTTGTTTTTCAGGAAATCCACACGGTTGTAATCCGACAAGGTATATTCGTTTTCTTCGTAAGCAATGGCATTTTCCAGCACCTCCTTGGTCAGATTTTGATCCGTAAAGTCTTCCGGGAACAACATGGGTTCAAAACCGGACGGAAAACAGGACGAACAAGCTAATATATCGGCCAATCGAAGCTGATCGGCTACGGTTTTTCCCTTTGGTGTAAAGTAGATATACCGGTTACCAATTTTTCCGCCCGATCGTTTTTTATCACCGTTTTGCGATTGGAAACGAAACGGTAAGCCGTTTGAAAATTCGGTCGCATTAACACAGATTTCTTCCAGGTGTACCGGTGCTACCGGTTTTGAAAACATTCCAAAGGTTTTCCCGGCAAACATCTTGTCGTAGACCAGGCTAAAAGCGTTGATCAAATTACGACTCTTATGCGGTCGGTCTTTCCACGAGGCGGCATGGTCTAAAGTACGGATTGCATCGCCTAACAGTTGTTCTCCTGTGAGTTGTTGGTTTAGAAAAGTGTAAAACTCATCGAAGGTTTTCCCTTCAAACAGAAAAGTGCTATAGGACAAATTGGTGATACTACCACCGGAAGTCGACGAAATATAACGGACATTATGCAACAACGGTTTCCCTTCGTACTGAATTCGGTTTAAATAGGACAAACAGCCCAGACTATAGGCCGCCGCCCGGAATCCGCCTCCGGAAAAGGCGAGTGCAATGTTTTTCATGTGTGTTGGTTTGGCCTCGCTAAAATCATTATTTACGACGGAATACGCAAATTTTCACCATTATGTTTCCAACAATTACACAATTATCACCGTATTTGTAATTATTTCAAAATAAAAATGAGCCATTACGGCTCATCTTGGTTTTATCTCTTTTTGATTTTCTAATCCTCAAAAACAATCGGTTTCCCGGTTCGTTTGATTTTTACAATTTCAAAAGGTTGTGTGATCACGGTAGTCGCATCGCCTGTTTTGATATTGTCCAGATTGACCAACAGGTTTTCCTGGTTTTCGGCAATGTCGGTGATGTCAATCGTCCAACCACCGCTCATTTTAACTTCATCAAAAATGGCCAATACCTGATATAACTCAAAATCAACCTCCGTTTGTGTAAACTGATAAGTCGTATTATTAACAGCATCCATTGCCGCTTTTAAAGCCACCCATTCCGTTTGAGTATTGATCACTAAATTTTGCTGACCAATATTTTCGGAACTGCCGCCATAGAGGTTTCCTTTACCAACCAACTGAAAAGTAACATTCTGTTCCTGTGGAGCACTAACAGCCGTAGTCGTATCGTCACTACAGGCAACCAGTAGCAGACCTGTAAAAAGAAGTAGTATTTTTTTCATAGTCATTTGTTTGTAGGGTTATTGTTTGTATTCCGGTACCAATTCTTTTCAAATTTAAAAAAATATCCGATACTTCACTAATTATCAACACCTTAAAATTAAAATTACAAAAAAACCGGAATCGAAATCCCGGTTTTCATTTTTGTTTATTATGAATTATTTTTTCAATTTATCCATAGCGTTTTTAGCATCTTCTTTCGCTTTTTCAGTTCCTGCTTTAACGTCTTCCGCTGCTTTATTAGCGGCATCTTTTACGTCCTGAGCAGCCTCAACTGTTTTGGTTTTCGCTGTTTCCCAAGCCGCTTTCGCTTTGTCTACAGCTTCCTGAGCTAGTTTTTCAGCAGCTTTGTCACCTTTAGCTTTCGCTTCTTCCAACGACTTCTCTGCAGCTTTTACGTCAGCCTCCAACTTCGCCATATCCGAGTTGGTGTCGGCTTCCATTTCAGCAGGTGCCGGTGGTGGCGCTACTTCCATTGTTTCTTCTTCTGGTTTTGGTGTTTCTTTTTTACACGATGTTGCGAATAACATTCCGCAAACAGCAAGGGTTAACGTTAACTTTTTCATTAGTTATAATTTTAATGGTTGAAACTTACTCCTAAAAGTATAAAAAAAAATAATTAACTCCGCTATTTTTTTAACTAAAAAAGCTTTACAAAATTAAAACATAACCAAAATCACCTTACAAAAAATGTCATTTTACCCGCTTAAACCCGATCTGTTTTATTTTTTTAACAAATCCAACTGTCAAAAAGAGCTGTTCGACTGTCCTAAATAGATCGGACTATTTTTTCCAGTCTCGCGTTTAGTTCGTATTTTTGCGTGCTTAAAATCTTTATCGGAAATGATTACTAAGCCCTCCCACCCCATTTACAACATTCACTTCGGCTTGGTCTGCCTGAGTTCTTTACTATTTTCAGCCAGTTTTAATATGCTTATACCCGAATTACCGGAATACCTGAGTAGCATGGGCGGTGCGGAATATAAAGGTTTGATCATTGCTTTATTTACACTTACCGCCGGTATTTCCCGTCCTTTTAGCGGTCGGCTTACCGATACCATGGGACGCGTTCCCGTTATGGCAACCGGTTCTATCGTTTGTTTTGTATGCGGTTTCCTTTACCCGGTTTTAAGTACGGTTTCCGGCTTTTTATTCCTGCGATTACTTCACGGTTTTTCAACCGGTTTTAAACCTACCGCTACGGCTGCCTATGTGGCCGATATTATTCCCAGAGAACGTTGGGGCGAAGCCTTGGGCTTACACGGACTTTGTTTTAGTACCGGAATGGCCATCGGACCGGCAATCGGGAGTTCGATAAAGCTCTATTTTTCGATGAATATCCTGTTTTATGCCTCTTCCTTGTTTGCATTGTTATCGATCCTGATTCTGATGAATATGAAAGAGACACTTAAAGACAAAGAACGCTTTCGCTTTTCCATTTTAAAAATTTCCCGAAAAGATATCATTGCCATCGAAGTACTTCCGGCTGCTATTGTTACCTTCCTGTCTTATATTGCCTATGGAGCTATACTAACACTTATCCCGGATTGGAGTCAGCATATGGGAATTGAAAACAAAGGATTGTTTTTTATGGTCTATACAATCGCTTCTTTGGTGATTCGCTTTGTAGCCGGTAAAGCTTCTGATCAATACGGACGTATCCGGATTATTAATATCGGATTGGTTTTATTGTTTGTCTCCTTAGCGGTGATCGGTTTTGCCGATACATTTACCGGATTAATGATCGGTGCTTCTATCTATGGTATTGCCACCGGTATTTTATCCCCGGCTTTAAACGCCTGGACGGTCGATATGAGTCATGTGGACCATCGCGGAAAAGCCATGGCAACCATGTATATCGCATTGGAAGCCGGTATTGGTCTTGGTGCGCTTTGTGCCGGATGGTATTATCAGGACGTAATAGCTAAAATTCCGATTATTATGTATACCACCGCAGTAATGTCGGTTTTTGCTTTAGTCTATATGCTATTGCGAAAACGATCTCAAGTGGCCTGATTGCTGATCAATCAATTCTAATCGCCCGACTATCGCCTGGGAATTTAAAATCGTTCCGGGTGATAAGACCGCATTGGCACCAATCCTGGAATAATCGCCGACCAAAGCGCCGAATTTTTCGACACCGGTAGCCATATTTTCCGTTCCCACGCGAACCGTTATTTGTTTATTTTCCCGTTCGTTATAATGATTCGCAATCACCGATCCGGCTTCGAAATTCACATAACTACCGATAATGCTATCGCCTATAAAATTAAAATGCGCTGTAGCCGAAGCGGTAAGCAAAATACTAGTCTTGATTTCACAACCCGGGCCAATTTTTACCGATTCGGCCAAAAACACACCGCCACGCAAATAGGCATGTGCACCAACAAAGCAATCTTTCGAAATAACGATTGGTCCTTTTAAAATCACACCGGTTTCGACTACCGCTGTTTTATGAATTGCAATCGTACCGTCGATATGGTATTCGTCTTCCGATAAGTCGTTGATCCTACTTTGTACAATCTCTGGAATTTGTGCTGTTATTTCCCAGGGAAGGTGGTTTTCATATCTCGGAAAAATGGTTTTAAAGTCAAGGGTATAATCGGATAATCTCATGGCCTTTTGTGGTTTTATCGACACAAAAATAAACGAAACACAATTGCAACCTATTAATTTTAAATTAAAAGTATTGCAAAATAATACCAATCAGTATATATTTGTTTTTTATCTGTAACCAATGGGCAAAGCCGAAAAAACCAGACAATTTATTATCGAAAAAACCGCTCCGGTCTTTAATTCCAGGGGCTTTTGGGGTACTTCGCTACAGGATCTTACCAGTGTTACCGGTTTGACCAAAGGAAGTATTTACGGGAATTTTAAAAATAAAGACGAGGTGGCGCTGGCTGTTTTGGAATACAACCTCAATAAAGTAAGCAGCCTTGTGATCCGTACAATCGCCGAAAAAAAGAGCTATCGGGACAAATTGTTATGCTACCCGGATTTATACGAAGATTTTGCCAAACACGATTTCCCGGCCGGTGGTTGTCCGATTCTAAATACAGCCATTGAGGCCGATGATACGCATCCGATGCTAAAAGAGACGGCTAAAAATGCCTTATTATATTGGAAAGATTCCTTGACATATCTTATTAATAAAGGCAAAGAAAAAGGGGAATTTAAACCCGAAACGGATGCCGAAGAAAATGCACTGGCGATCATTGCTTTAATCGAAGGTTCACGTATGATGATCAAATTAACGGGAAAACTAAACCATAACCGCTCTATCATGCAGACGCTTCGAAAACTTATTTTGGAGCTCTGATTTTTTTTAACCAAAAATATACCGATCGGTATAAAAATTATTTTATGAAAAATGTAAACATCATCTTAGCCCGACGTACTCCTATAGGAGGATTTTTGGGTAGTTTATCGTCACTAAGTGCGACAGAACTCGGCAAAATTGCCATAAGCGGACTTTTAGAACAAAGCGGACTACCGTCAACTGCGATTGATTCCGTTTATTTGGGGAATGTCCTTTCAGCCAACTTAGGACAATCACCAGCCAGACAAGCCGCATTAACCGCCGGAATTCCGGACAAAACGGATTGCACGACCATCAACAAAGTTTGTTCTTCCGGTATGAAAGCCGTTATGATGGGCGCACAACAAATTCAACTGGGGATTGATCAAATCGTATTGACCGGTGGTATGGAAAGTATGAGCAATGTTCCGCATTATATCCAGCATCGGAAAGGAAACAAAATGGGACACGATACGGTAACCGACGGGCTTTTAAAAGATGGATTAACCGATCCGTACCATCATTTTCATATGGGAAATGCCGCCGAAATCTGCGCCCGAAAATTCAACATCAGTCGGGAAGCTCAGGACGCCTATGCATTAGAATCCTATCGAAAAGCCACCGAAGCGACACAATCCGGCAAGTTTAAAAACGAAATCATTCCGGTGACGTTACAAGACAAAAAGGAAACCCGGATCATTTCTGACGATGAGGATATTTATAAAATCATCCCGGAAAAAATTGCAAAACTGGCACCTTCATTTGAAGAAAACGGTACGATAACCGCGGCTAATGCAAGTAATCTAAACGACGCTGCCGCTATGATTTTACTGGCTTCCGACGAGGCGGTGGTGCAATACAACCTAAAACCCGTTGCCCGAATTATCGGTTATGCCGATGCGGCGCAAGCTCCGGAATGGTTTACGACTTCACCTTCGCTTGCAATTCCAAAAGCCTTGGAACAGGCAAAATTATCTTTAGATGCGATCGATTATTTTGAAATCAACGAAGCCTATTCGGCTGTGATCCTCGCGAATCAACAAATA
Organism: Bacteroidota bacterium; assembly: GCA_023446155.1. Taxonomy (GTDB): domain Bacteria; phylum Bacteroidota; class Bacteroidia; order Flavobacteriales; family Flavobacteriaceae; genus Flavobacterium. The sequence goes on along the minus strand of JAEXIT010000017.1, from coordinate 715,857 downwards.
TTAGGTCTTTCACCCGAAAAAGTAAACGTATACGGTGGCGCAGTGGCGATGGGACATCCTATTGGCGTTTCCGGCGCCCGAATCATCACCACCTTATTATCCGTCTTAGAACAGGAAAACGGCCGTTATGGCGTAGCGGCTATCTGTAATGGAGGTGGCGGTGCATCGGCAGTAGTTCTTGAAAAATTGTAATCTTATTTATCCTATGAAAAACGACGCTTTTGAATTTTTAAAACAACATATCGGTAAGGAAGTCAGCACGTCTCCCTCCCCTTTTATGAACTGGCTTCGACCAACCATGCTTGAAGTGGAAGAAGGCCGACTGGTTTTCCAATATACGATACGCCACGAAATGACCAATCCGTATCGCACGTTACACGGTGGTATTATCGCTGCCATAATAGACGATGCCATCGGTGCGACGCTTATTTCCTATAATGAACCGTATTTTTATCCAACGATCAATAATGTGATTGATTATTTTGCTTCGGCACGCGAAAACGATGTGATCATTGCCGAAACAGCCATCAATAAAAAGGGGAAACAAATCGTAAATGCCCAATGCGAAATCTGGAATCACGATAAAACCCGCCTATTAGCCAAAGGTTATACCAACTTGTTGCGCACCGATATAAAATAAAATACAACACTTACTTACTAATAAGTAAATTTTATATCTTTGTACCGATGAAGGATACCCGATCCCATATTATCCGGCTGGCGGACGAATTGATCCGATCGAAAGGCTATAATGCATTTAGTTATGCGGATATTTCCAAAGAACTGAACATTAAAAACGCAGCTGTACATTACTATTTCCCATCCAAATCGGATTTGGGCGCAGCAGTTATTGATCATACAATGGGAAAATTTCTGGAAACCATTACCGCATGGGAAGCATTACCCTATGAGACGCAATTGCACAAATACACCTGTATGCATCATAAAACTCAGGAAAACCGTTGGGTTTGCCTTATGGGCGCTTTATCTCCGGTACACGATACGTTATCGCCCGACATGCAGCAAAAGCTCAAGGAAATGGCCGAAAGTATCCTTCAATGGCTCACCAATTTGCTGGAAAAAGGAAAAGCGGATGGCAGTTTTCATTTTACAGAGACGCCAAAAGCGAAAGCCTATTGCATACAGTCGTCGTTATTGGCTTCCTTGCTTTTAAACAAGATTTTACAAAATGATATCTGTCAGGTGATTCAGCAAAATATTCAGGAAACATAGATTTTTAAACATACTTATCAGTAGAAAACCATTAATAATGAAAAGAGTTGTAATTACAGGACTTGGGGCGCTTACCCCAATTGGAAATACGGTAGCCGAATTCTGGAACAACAGTATCAAAGGAATTAGCGGAGCCTCCAAAATAACGCGTTTCGACGCTTCGAAATTCAAATCGCAGATTGCCTGCGAAGTGAAGGATTTTACACCATCGAATTATCTTACCCATAACGAAATCAAGCGTAGTGACTTGTTTACACAATATGCTTTATATAGTGCCGCTGAGGCGATGGAAGATTCGGGATTGGATCTGGCTACAATTGATCCGTTTGATATTGGTGTCATCTGGGGTGTTGGGCAAGGTGGAATGGAGACATTCGAAAACGAAGTGCGTGATTATACTCTAGGTGATGGAACGCCTCGTTTTAGTCCGTTTTTTGTTCCGAAGTTGATCATCAATATGGCATCGGGTATGATCTCGATGAAATACGGATTACGCGGTATTAATTATACCACGGTGTCGGCTTGCGCAACGTCCAATACGGCGATTATGGATGCGTATAATTATATCAAACTGGGCAAAGCCAAAGTATTTGTCACCGGTGGTTCGGAAGCGCCAATTACACCGGCTTCTATGGGTGGTTTTGCCGCGCTTAAAGCCATGTCGACCCGTAATGACAATCCGGAAGCAGCAAGCCGCCCTTTCGACACGAACCGTGATGGTTTTGTGATGGGTGAAGGTGCCGGAGCATTGATCCTTGAAGATTATGATCATGCGGTAAAAAGAGGGGCTAAAATCTATGCGGAAATCGTAGGTGCTTCGATGACGGCCGATGCGTATCATATGACCTCACCGCATCCGGAAGGTATTGGCGCGGCCAAAGCGATGGAATTGGCGCTGGAGGAAGCACAATTGACACCGGATCAGGTAGATTATCTGAACATGCACGCCACGTCTACTCCAGTTGGTGATGTGAGTGAGTTAACCGCGGTTAAAAAAGTATTTGCCGACAGTCCGAATCTTAGTGTGAGCGCAACCAAATCGATGACCGGGCACTTATTAGGAGCGGCCGGTGCGATCGAAGCGATCTTGTCGATTAAAGCGATTAATCACGGGATTATTCCGCCAACAATCAATTTAGACAACATTGATCCGAATATTCCGGATGGTATTCATATCGTAGCGAATCAGGCGCTTGAGAAAAAAGTGAATGTCGCGATGAGTAACGCCTTTGGTTTTGGCGGTCATAACGGAATCGTGATCTTTAAAAAGGTCTAATTTCCTGATAAGCACACCTGACAGGTTTCGAAAACCTGTCAGGTGTAAAAAAAAGCTGCTTTAATTAAAGCAGCTTTTTTTATTTCCGTTTGTAATCGAACGTCGCCGGGAATTTCCGGGTTACAATATTCGGTTCGGACAATATCTTTTTTTCATATTTCGGACTGATCACTTTGTCCATATACGTCTCATCTTTAAACTTTTTATGCTCCATGATTGCTGACACTTTTACATTCACATCAATCGGTTGTACATAGTTGTCGTTTTTCAACATCACATAAAATTTCCCCTGTAGCATTCCGGATTCCGTAAAGCGTTTAAACGTCGCAATTCCTTTTCCAAAATCGTAGGATTTAATCGGTTTCTCCTGAAGGTATAACTTTTTATTTTCTTCGTTAACCAAAGCATATTCCACATCTTCCCCTATGGATGGTAACGCCAGATTGGTCACCGCTCCGGCTGCAAGTCCGCCTAACGGGCTGGTAAAAATGGTTGTCGCACCTTGAACCGCACCTACTATCATTTTTCGATTTTGTTGCCAGTAGTCATTACTTTCTTTTCCAACGCCAACCCAATACGCCCAGGCAACTACCTTTTTGGTTTCGTCGGCCGTAATGGTATTCCCCGGTAAGGCAAAAAAGATCCCCGACTGACTCGGATCAAAGCTTGTTTTGGCATTCACCCGTTGACTTTTGTCCAATACCATTTCCTCGTATTTCTTTTCGAAAGTGACCACCTTTCTCGTTTTACGAACGTGCAACGTATCGTATCCCACTACAACCTCTTTGGTAAACGAACTCCAGGTCGTATCCTGTTCCGTTACCCATTTTACGGTCGTATTAAAATTCCGACTTTCATCTGTAGCCGGTACGCGTTGCAGTAGTACAGAAAGTTGTTTTGGTTCCTTATCGGTATTTTTAAACAGGAATTTATACACCCCTTTATGATTGACCACGATGGCTTGTTTTTTTACTTTTTTGACATCCATCGCTTTAAACTTCAGGATGTCCGGGAATTCCGAAACCGATACTTCGTTTAGTTTTTTTCCGTTTTCCTCTTCAAAAGTGAGCAGAATCTGATCGCCTTCGGCAAAACCATAAACTAATTCTTCCGTTGTGCCGGGTTTAACCTGTAGGGCGATTTCGGCTACGGTTATATTTTTTTGTGCAAAAAGAACGTTAACTGTCAATAAAAACAGTAGGGTAATTTTATTCATGTTTTACTTTGTTATCTTTTATTTTTCAAATCCATAATCGCGTTCCACTTTGGCAATACGTACTTTAAAAGCACGATACCAATCGGCACGCCCTTTTTCGCGGGCAATAGTATGTTCGATGTCTTTTTTCCAGTGCGCAATCGCCTCCAAATCGGTCCAATAGGAAACGGTAATTCCAATCGCATTCCGTGCCGATTCCACACCCAAAAATCCGGGTTGTTGTCTGGCCAGTTCCACCATACGATCGGCCGTTACACCATAATCGTCGTCAACTTCCGTTCGTTCGGAGGTAAAAATCACCGCATAATACGGCGGTTCCGGTGTTTGTGCGATCATCTTAGTGTTTTTTAGCTTCCTCCCAGAAAACATCCATTTCCGCTAAGGTCATATCGACCAATGGTTTTCCCATTTCGGCGGCTTTACTTTCGAGATACTGAAAGCGTTTGATAAACTTTTTATTGGTACGCTCCAAGGCATCTTCCGGGTTTACATTTAGAAAACGGGCGTAGTTGATCATCGAAAACAACACATCACCAAACTCTGCTTCCACCTTATCCTGATCCCCTTTTTGGACTTCCACCTGCAATTCTTCCAGTTCTTCCTGAACCTTATCCCATACCTGATGTGGTTCTTCCCAATCGAAACCAACGCCTTTTACTTTATCCTGAATCCGACTCGCTTTAACCAATGCCGGCAGACTTTTCGGTACGCCTTCCAAAACGGATTTTTTACCTTCTTTTAATTTTAATTTTTCCCAATTCTGTTTTACCTGTTCTTCATTTTCTACAACTGTATCGCCATAAATATGCGGATGTCTTTCAATTAGCTTATCGCAAATGGAATTAGCCACATCGCCAATATCGAATGCTTCTTTTTCACTTCCGATTTTAGCATAGAAAACGATGTGCAACAACACATCGCCCAGTTCTTTTTTGATTTCTTCCAGATCGTTATCCAGAATCGCATCGCCCAATTCATAAACTTCCTCAATCGTAAGATGACGAAGGCTTTCCAGCGTTTGCTTTTTATCCCAAGGGCATTTTGCCCGTAGGTCTTCCATAATATCGAGTAAACGATTAAAAGCGTCCAATTGCTGCTGACGTGTGTTCATAGATTCAGAATTTGTGTAAAAATAAGAAATCCCGCCCGAAGGCAGGATTATTTTATAACTGTTTCAGCAATTATTCTTCAGTAGCTGTTTCAGTTTCAGCAGCTTCAGCCGGTGCTTCTTTCGACACCAATCCATTTGCCTGTAACATGTTGTACCAGTTCAATACTTTTTTAATATCGGAAGCATATACTCTGTCTTCATCAAATTCCGGTAATACTTCTCTGAAATAGGACTCTAATGTTGCGTTGTCTTCTTTGTGTGAAATCGCAGGTCCGTTATCTTCTTTTTCAGCAATAGCTCTAAAAACCTCTGCCAAACGGATTTCTCCATCATAGGTATAGATTGAAATTTCAGATAGTAAGCTTACATTACTACGTAATCCAACCGTGATTTTTTTACCGTCTAATAATGATTCGGCTACAAATCCGGTTCTGGTTTGTAATTTTAATGCGTATAAACCTGGTTTTCCTGAAATTGCTAATATTCTTTCGATGCTCATTGTTCTATTTTTTTAAAGGATGACAAATATCTAATCTTTGAATTGAAAAACAAAAATTATCGCCCTTTTTTGGCAATAAATTTCATTTTATAATCCGGACGCGTTTTGCCTTCCATGATGTTTTGTAATTTTTTTGAAATTAATCTTTTTTTCAGTGACGAAATTTTGTCGGTAAACAAGATTCCTTCGATATGATCGTATTCGTGCTGGATTACCCGGGCAATTAGTCCGTCGTAAACGTCGGTGTGCTTGTTAAAGTCCTCGTCATAATATTCGATGGTGATTTGCTCCTTGCGGAATACATCTTCCCGAACATCCGGAATACTCAAACAACCTTCGTTGAATCCCCACTCTTCGCCTTCTTCTTTTAGTATTTTGGCATTGATAAACGTTTTGCGGAAGTTTTTTAATAGTTCCTGTTCTTCCTGCGTCAGATCTTCACTATCGCTAAACGGCTCACAATCGATGATAAAGATACGGATCGGCATTCCTACCTGTGGTGCGGCCAAGCCAACGCCATAGGCATTATACATCGTATCGTACATGTTTGCTATCGTCTCTTTTAATTTAGGATACTCCTGCGTTACTTCTTCGCATACTTTGCGCAGTACGGGATCCCCATATCCGATAATAGGTAAAATCATTATTCTTATTTTAAAGGATTTACGTGAATTAAAAGCAAAAATCATACCCTTAATCCGTGCGCAAAAGTAATGAAATTTTACAGATTCCGATACCGATTCTCTGGATTTGACTTTTTTTAAACATTTTTATGCAAAATCATTCTTAATTTTATGCTTACTTTTTTTACATTTTCTACCTTTGCTTTTAACACTGTGACAATGCTATATCAAATTAGAAAATTCATCGACAGTACCAACTTCACGAATGCTTTTAAAGTTACCCTTGCCGCTGTAATTCCATTTATAGTTTTTGCCCGATTGGATTATTCCAGTATTGGTTTTACCGTTGCATTGGGAACAATTATGGCCTTTCCGAGCGATATTCACGGGAATCTAAAACACAAAATAAACGGTTTACTGGTTGCGGTTGCACTCGGTGCCGGTTGTACCTTATTGATTAGTGCTTGTAGTCACAACCCCTGGATTTTATATCCGGTGATGGGCATTACCTTGTTTTTCCTTTCGATGTTATCAGCCTACGGACAGCGGGCAAATCTGGTTGCTTTTTCGGGACTTATCGCCATTGCGTTGGCTTTTAGTCACGATTACAAAGGGTGGGATTTGATCCTGCACAGTATATGGATTGCCGTTGGTGGTCTTTTTTATATTCTGATTTCACTGCTTTTCTATTTTATCCGACCGAAACGCTATGTGGAATTGCTTACCGTAGATTGTATCCGACTGACTTCCAAATATCTGAAATTGAGAGGTGATCTTTGGAATATCGATGCCAACAAATCCAAGATCATCGAAAAACAATTGCATTTACAGGTCGAAATCAATACAATTCACGAAAACCTGCGCGAGTTTTTAATCCGAAATAACAGCTCGTCCAACTCAAACCATAACCGTAAGATGTTAATCGTATTTACGACTATGGTTGATATTTTGGAGCTTGCTTTATCCACCGCATTCGATTACGACAAATTACAAAAGAAATTTGCCGAGCATCAGAAAGTATTGGCAACCTATCAGAATCTGGCCTATAATCTTGCCGCCAGTTTAAAGAAAATCGCCCGAAGTATCGAAAAAGGAACAAAATATACCTCCCGACATTCGTTATTGGAAGATTTGGAAGCGCTACAAAAAGTCATCGCGGCCTACGAACAAAACGTAGGAAAAGTCGAAGCGTATGAAGGCGTGTTGATGCTCAACAATATGTTGCATTATGCCGAACGTCAGATCGAAAAAATCAAGGTATTGGAGCGTGTTTTCTCCGATTCCATCAACCTTCAGGATTATAAAAACAGAAACAAGGACATTGAAAAATTCCTGACGCCGCAAAATTACCGTTGGAATACATTGGTCGAAAACCTGAGTTTTTCGTCGACCTTTTTCCGCCATTCCCTACGGATGACCATTACGCTTTTATTGGGCTATATCATCGGTCAGTTTTTACCATTCCAAAATCCGTATTGGATACTGTTAACGATTGTAGTGATCATGCGTCCGGGTTACGGACTGACGAAACAGCGTTCCATAGAACGGATCTTAGGAACGGTTTTGGGTGGTATCATTGCTTTCGGTTTTTTATACATCACCAACAATCATACGATATTAGGTGTACTATGTGTGGTTTCGATGCTTTTGGGTTTTACATTTTCGAATACCAATTATAAGATCGGAGCAACTTTTGTTACGATTTATGTGATCTTTATTTATGGGATATTAACCCCAAATGTAAACGAGGTGATTCAATACCGTATTCTCGATACGCTTGTGGGCGCGGTGCTTTCCTTTACGGCAAGTTACCTGTTATGGCCGTCCTGGGAGTTCCTGAATGTGCGGACTTTTCTGGAAAAAGCAATTGCCGCCAACCGGGAATATCTATTGGAAATCAGTGCTTTTTATAATAAAAAAGGTGATGTTACCACGTCGTATAAACTGGCACGAAAACATGCTTTTATTGAAATCGGAAACCTGATGGCTTCGTTTCAACGGATGATTCAGGAGCCAAAATCCAAACAACGTCAGAAATCACAGGTTTTTAAACTGGCCGTACTCAACCATACCTTATTATCGTCGTTGGCGTCGATAGGAACCTATGTGCAATCGCATAAAACCACCAAGGCTTCAGAAGCTTTTAATATCGTAGTAAACACCGTAATTCGAAATCTTGATCAGGCAATTGCGGTATTGAATAATACCAAAAGTGATTTGCTTTCGGAAGAAGAACGCGCCAAACTGGAAGTCAGTTTTTCGGAACTGAAAAGCATTCGGGCGAAAGAACTCCACGAAGATCTGGAAAATGATGTCGACTTTAAACTAAAACTGGAAGAAGCCCAATTGGTGATCGAACAGTTGATCTGGCTAACCAACCTTTCGGAAAATATTCTAAAAGCGACTATTGCACTAAAAAATAAGAATGTGGAATAACGTTTTATCCATACCTGACAGGTTTTAGAAACCTGTCAGGTATAAAAAAAGCGGCACCGTTATAACGGTGTCGCTTTTTTTATACCTTATTTTAAACAATACTCTAGTTTTCCAACTTTAATACTTTCGCCGTATGCGCTCGTAATGTATCCGCCAATTCTGGTTGATCATTCAATAAAGTACCGTAGGAAGGAATCATTTCTTTTAATTTGGATTGCCATTCCGGCGAAGCCAATTGTTCCGGGAAACAACGTCCTAATAAATCCAACATGATCGAAACGGTAGTCGAAGCACCCGGAGAAGCACCAAGCAATACCGCTAGCGAACCATCGGCTGCATTCACCACTTCGGTTCCGAATTCCAAAACCCCTCTTCCTTCTTTGTCTTTTTTAATTACCTGTACACGCTGACCGGCATTTTCCAATACCCAGTCTTCTTTTTTCGCATCCGGTAAATATTCTTTTAACGCTTTTAAACGGTCTTCCGACGACTGAAATACTTGATCAATTAAATATTTCGTCAATGGAATATTTTTAATACCCGCCGAAAGCATTGGTTTGATATTGTTTAGTTTGATGGATTGTGCCAAATCGAAATACGATCCATTTTTCAAAAACTTGGTCGAAAATCCGGCATACGGTCCGAATAATAAAGCCTTGTTTCCATCGATCATACGCGTATCGATATGCGGAACCGACATTGGTGGCGCGCCAACCGATGCTTTTCCGTATACTTTTGCCTGGTGTTTTTCGATGATTTCCGGATTCACACATTTTAGCCATTGTCCGCTTACCGGGAACCCACCAAAACCGTTTCCTTCCGGGATATTCGCTTTTTCCAGTAATAATAAGGATCCGCCACCGGCTCCGATAAAAACGAATTTCGCTTTTACTCTTTTTTTCTGTCCGTTGGTTTCGTCTTTTACTTTTACTTTCCAGCTTCCGTCTTCGTATTTTTTAAGATCTTTTACATCGTGATTAAAGTGCATTTTTACACCGTCCTGTTTTTGCAGGTGATTGAAAATACTACGGGTCAACGCACCAAAGTTTACATCGGTACCGATTTTCATCGAAGTCGCCGCCAGTTTTTTGGTTCCTTTACGGCCTTCCATGATCAATGGAGCCCATTCGCGAATCTGGTTTGGATCTTCGGTATATTCCATCCCTTTGAAAAGATGGTATTTTTGTAGTTCCTCAAATCTTTTTTTAAGGTACTTTACATTTTTTTCGCCCCAAACAAAGCTCATATGCGGTACGCTTCTGATAAAACTTTCCGGATTATCCAACAATCCCTGTTCTACCAGATAGGCCCAGAATTGACGGGAAACCTCAAAAGATTCCACGATTTTTACGGCTTTTTTGGTTTCTACGGAACCGTCTTCCAGTTCCGGAGTGTAGTTCAATTCACAAAACGCTGAGTGCCCTGTTCCGGCATTGTTCCAGGCATCCGAACTTTCGGCGGCAGCAACATCTAAACGTTCAAAGATTTCAATTTTTAAGTTTGGTTGTAGTTCTTTTAGTAGTAGTCCTAATGTTGCGCTCATTATTCCTGCTCCAATTAAGACCACATCGGCCTCAGTTTTTTGTATTGTAGTAGTCATCGCAGTATTTTAAAGTGCAAAGTTACTTTAGAAAGTTTGAAAAACTATCACTTTTTTCCAACCTTTACAATCCAAAATGCACTTTTAGTAAATTATAATTTTTTTCTAAATCATTTTTCGAGTTAGATAATCCCGAAGCATAATTGTTGCAGAAATCTCATCAATAAGGGCTTTATTTTGTCGTTGTTTCTTTTTCAACCCACTATCGATCATGGTCTGAAAAGCCATTTTTGAGGTAAAACGTTCGTCTACACGCTCCACTTTCATGTCGGGAAAAGCCGCTTTAAATCGGGTTACAAAAGCTTCGATTATTGGCGTACTTTCCGACGGCTGACCGTTCATTTGCAAAGGTTCTCCGATCAGTACTTTTAGCACATCTTCTTTTTCAAAATACGTTTTTAAAAATGCTATTACCTCTTCAGAAGGTACCGTTGTTAGTCCTGATGCGATGATCTGCAATTCGTCGGTTACCGCTATTCCGGTTCGCTTTTGTCCGTAATCTATGGCTATTATTCTCGGCATACGTTTTCGTTAAAGTGTTTTCTGTAATTTTCCTACCCGCAAAAGTAGTGGAAATGTTACTTTTTTATCGCTTTCTTTCCAGGATGTTTTTAGTTCTTTTCGGATACGCTCCAACGGATCGGTCTGATTTTGTTTTTTATAATGTTGTACCGCCGACCAGGTTCCCAAATACCCCAATAATTGTTCGTAATCCCATTCGTAGTGATTCTCGAAGGCTTTGGTTTTAATCTCTTCAAACGGAAACGGAATGGTTTTATAATTCTCATCGATATAACGTCGCTCCTTATCCCAATAATCCCCTAAAATCTCCTTGTATAGTTTTTTAATAATGGTGTCGGTTTTCGGGTTTGTTTTAAGCAATCCGTAACCCAACACCACAAAAATCCCATCGTTTTTCAGGATCCGGTAAATCTCTTTGTTAAACGTGTTAAAATCAAACCAATGTATCGCCTGCGCTACTGCAATCAGATCAAATTGTTTGTCGGCAAAATCGGTTTTTTCCGATGGCTGTACACTATAGGTAATGTTCGCTACCTTTTCGGCATTTTCAATTTGCTGCGCACTGATATCGGTCGCATACACCTGATCAAAATATACGGCTAATTTCCGGGCTAACTGACCGTTTCCTGTAGCCATGTCCAACGCCTGTTCCGTATGTGGCGCCAACGATACAATATAGTCTATAATTTCCTGTGGATATCCCGGTCTGAAAACAGCATAGGCTGCTGCTATGTTTGAAAAATTGTCTTTCATCGCTTCTTTTTTAAGTACTATAAAACTATAGTACTATACAAAGTTACTTCCAACAACGTAAAATTAAACTGAAGACCGTTTTAAATATTTCTTAAAGTTTTTGCTCTTAGTGGGATACGTATTTTAATCCTATGATTGAGGCAATCAGGGTCACAATAAAAAACAATCGCCAGAAATCGGCCGGTTCTTTAAAGAAAATAATGCCGACCAATACGGTACCTACTGCACCTATTCCGGTCCACACCGCATAAGCTGTACCAATTGGTAAGGTTTGTGTTGCTTTGATCAATAACAACATACTAATGGTTAGACAGATAAAAAATCCGGAATACCACATAACGGATTCATTTCCGGTGGTATCTTTGGCTTTTCCAAGACAAGAAGCGAATCCTACTTCAAACAGTCCGGCGATAACAATTAAAATCCAGTTCATTTGCATTTATTTTAGACTGCAAAATTCCGTTTTTTTAATCGGTTATTTTTTAACAAATGATAAAAAAGCTAGCGAATTTCGGCTCGAATCCGACTTAAAGTGACCTGAGTAACGCCCAAATAGGACGCAATATGTCCCAACGATACCCGATTTAATAACTCCGGGTCGCCTTTTATCAATTCTTCATAGCGTTCCAAAGCCGATTTAAACTGACGGGAGATCAGTCGCTCTTCCGTTTTGACCAGTTCGTATTCGCTGAGTTTTCGCCCCCAATTGGCGATGTGGATGTCTTCTTCGTACAAGGCTTTTAATTCGGATGCCTTAATATGGTACAATTCAGCATTTTCGAGTAGCTCTATTGTCTCATATCCTGTTTTTCCAAAGATATAGCTGTTAAAGGATAGCACAACCCCTCCTTCCCGACCAAACCAAAAGGTGACTTCGGTATCGCTGGTATAACAAAATGCCCTTGCCATTCCTTTTTTGATAAAATAAATATCGTTTTCGATTTTATTGCTTTCAATCAGATGATGGCCTTTGGGATAGGCCACTTCCGACAGTTTATCAAGGATTTTTTGCAGGGATTTTTCCGGCAATGGCTGGATGGATTGTACAATCTCTGTGGCTGTCATCGCCTATTTTGATTTGAATTTCCAGTCGAATTCGTCCTTATCGTTGATAATCGCACCAACCTCAACACGGATGATTTTTCCAAATTCCGATTGTAAAATCAGCCAGTTGCTTTCGTTGAATACGTTATCCACCGTATCGAATGTTTCGGTTTCCCAGTCTTTGATTCCTTTTGCTAAAATCGCTTCCTGTACCGTTTTAATATCCTTACCGATCAGTTTGACGTCAAATAATTCCAATTCGGGATGCGAACCAATAATATAGCCCAATTTCATATCTTCATCTTCATAAAACGTAAGGCGTAAATACTTGTCGTTATACAGGTAAATGATGTTGTTATCATCATCTTTATACTGACGGTCCGGTTTGCCATAAACCCCTTCCACATCCTGCTGTTTCATTCCGAAAACCAGTTCGGCTATTCCTGTTTTTAAGTTGATTTTCATAGTCAATTTGTTTCCTTCAAAGATATTTCTTTTAGTGGTATTCCTTATAAAAAAAATCCCTCATTTGAGGGATTTTTTGGTATTTTATTAATATTCGAATTGTCCGTATTCGCTGTTTATCGTGAGCTTTTTTGTTTCGGCTGCCTCTACGCGTCCTACGATTTGTGCCTCGATATTAAACGATTTTGAAATCGCAATAATGTCTGCTGCAATTTCGGCCGGCACGTACAATTCCATACGATGACCACAATTAAACACCTGATACATTTCTTTCCAATCGGTTTTGGATTGCTCCTGAATCAATTGAAATAAGGGAGGCACCGGAAACAAATTGTCTTTTATGATATGTAGGTTTTCTACAAAATGTAGGATTTTAGTTTGCGCCCCGCCACTACAATGTACCATTCCATGGATTTGAGTAGCGTTGTATTTTTCCAGTATTTTTTTGATCACCGGTGCATACGTCCGCGTAGGCGACAATACCAGTTTTCCGGCATCGATCGGTGCGTTTTCGACCGCATCCGTTAGTTTTACATTTCCGGAATACACCAAATCTTCGGGTACGGAAGCATCAAAACTTTCCGGATATTTTTGCGCCAGGTAGTTATGGAATACATCATGACGTGCCGATGTTAATCCGTTACTTCCCATTCCACCATTGTATTCCGTTTCGTAAGTCGCCTGTCCGAAAGAGGCCAAACCAACAATTACGTCTCCGGCTTTGATATTGGCATTATCGATCACATCCGCACGTTTCATTCGGACCGTTACAGTTGAGTCGACAATTAGTGTACGTACCAAATCACCTACATCGGCAGTTTCGCCTCCTGTAGAATGAATGGTTACGCCAAACGATTTTAATTCGGTGATCAGTTCTTCAGTTCCGTTAATGATGGCCGAAATTACCTCACCCGGAATCAGGTTTTTGTTTCGTCCGATGGTAGACGACAGCATAATGTTATCGACCGCACCCACACATAGTAAGTCGTCGATATTCATAATCAAAGCATCTTGCGCAATGCCTTTCCAAACCGACATATCGCCGGTTTCTTTCCAGTATAAATAGGCTAATGATGATTTTGTCCCCGCTCCGTCGGCATGCATGATCAAGCAATAATCGGCGTCATTCGTTAGGTAATCGGGTACTATTTTGCAGAATGCTTTTGGAAAAAGCCCTTTGTCTATGTTTTTAATGGCGTTGTGCACATCTTCTTTGGCGGCAGAAACGCCTCTTAAACTGTAACGTTTACTCGTATCAGAACTCATGTATTTTGTGTGTGTTGTTGTCCCGCAAAGATACTCTAAAATGTGGAATCTGAAAAGAATGCGGATTTGAAAATATTTGGTTTAATTTTCGACGATTTCAATTTCGACTCTTCTGTTGGCCGCGCGTTCTTCTTCGCTTTTTTCCGGTAACGGATAGATGGGTTGCGTACTTCCGAATCCTTTAAAAGTCGCCCGGGTTTTATCGATTCCATGGGCTTCTAAAAACAAGCGAATCGCTTTGGCGCGTTTGGTCGACAAATCGGCCCGATCGTTTGGCATACAACAAATGTGCCCCTGAATCTGGATTTTTAGTTTCGGGTTGTTTTTCATAATGTCCAAAAGTTCAAACATTTTCGGACGGGAATCAGGCAAAATGGCAAAGGTATTTTCGTAAAAATTAAGATTCTCGAGTTTTAGTTTGTCACCAACCCGGGCGTTTTCCACGCGCCTGGTCAAGGACGCGTCAAGCGGTAATTCTACTCGTTTGACTTCGGTAACCGGTTTAATTCCTAATATTTCATTTTCCCGCGACAGGTCTTTTGCTTCGATATAATGGAGGGTTACTTTCCGGTTTTCGGCTTTGATTTTGGATTGTTTATGACTTTCCCCGAAACTGCGGGTTTTAAAATCATCTCTGGTTTTTACTTTTACTTTGACCAGATTGTAAATATAAGACACCCGTTTCTGAGCCAGCGTATCGTTATAGCCCGTAGTACCGTCTTCGTCTGTAAATCCATTAATCGCAACGATTTTTGAGGTGGCGTTTTGCTGCATCCAGCCTTCCAGTCGGAGCATTTCTTTTTTATTGAGTTCGTGTTTGTTGCTTTCGAAATAGACGACAAACGATTCCTGTGCCGACGCGCTAAACGCGGCCGTAAGGAGTAGAAAAAGGGCTAAAAACGATTTCATTTCAGTAGTTTACAGTAACGAAAATAACGATATTCCGTTGAATTTTAAAAGTATTCCGGCGTTTTATTCGCGAAAATAATAAAGGTGCGCCCCGAATGTTCAAGAGACACACCTTTACCAAAAAGAAAGAGGTGGACGTTTATTTCCAGTCGGGCATCACACCGTTGCTAAACAGTGCTGTCCGGGAATTCGATGTTCCCATCGTGTATTTTGTTATTGTTCGCGGCGATACGCCATCGTTGGATGTACTCACAAAAATCAGCTCGGCCTCGTTTGGCGAAAAGCGGACATCCAGATCGTTGTATCCGGCCGGACGTTGTACGGCGACTTCAGTAATTGTATTGGTTGTAAAATCATACATAAATATTCGGTTGTCCAATTGGCGGTAATCGCTGCTTTGGTAACCGGAAACGTCTCGGGTAAATACCAGTTTGGTATTATTAACCGACAAATGCAAACCTCCGGCGGCACCATTAACACCGGATAATACATTTGCTACGACATTTCCGGACATATCAATCACATAAATTTCAACATTATAACCGCTAAGATCGTTCACTTTTAGCGCAATACGGCTGCCATCGTAACTCCAATCGCATTCCGATATAAACTTCCCGGTTGGCGTTTGATACACTTGGATTAAGCCACTACCATCGGCATTGATACGGTACAATTTATCGAAATTGGAATAAATCAGCTGGCTACCATTGGCGCGCCAACAGTAATTGTAATAATCCAGATTAAACCCGGCTACCGGAACATTGCTCGTCACTTTAAACTCACTGGAACCGTCGGGGCGCATGGTATAAATATGCCCTTGTCCGCCGGTGGTTCTGATAAACGCTATTTTGTTGGCTTGCGTATTTTTGCGTGGTCGGAAGCTATTGGTTGCATCCGAGGTGATCTGCAATTCATTTCCGGCATCATCGGCCGTAAAAATCACATTGTTATCACCTGCTTTCCGTACAAAAAGGTAACGGGCATTCGGAAACATCAGCGTTCGGAATGAACTCGTCAGACTATTGACATCCGCATTAATACCATCGTTCGCCGTAACCTGCCAATAATATTTGGTGCTATAATTCAGGTTCGTCAGTGTAAAGCTGGTCGTCGTAATATTATCATAGGTAACCACATTATTACTCGTATCATTCCGTAGTGTAACCTTATAGGTAAGGGCATCCTCTTCCGGATCGGTACAGGTCCATTTCAAGGTAACTTCCAGCGACTGATCCAACGCATTATCGGTTGGCGTGGTCAAAACCGGAACCGTTGGCGGCAAATTGGCCTGTTGTTGTTTTACCAATTCAAAAACCATTTCGGTCGTTCCGCCGGTGTTCACGTGCACCGCCTCGAATTTGGCGATATAGCCGTCTTTTCGGGCTTCGAACGAATAATCCCCTTCGTTCACCTGTGTTACGGTATAATATCCCGACGAATCGGTAAAAACCGTACTGGTACTCGGACTTGACGATACCCGGGCGTTGGGAATGGGGGTAAAGGTTTCCGATTCGACCACTCTTCCCTTAACGATCCCTTGTCCTTTTTCGACAAACTCTTCCTGACTGCAAGACCATGCGATACCAAAAAGCGTTAGCAACAATCCTATTCTAATTAGTATTTTCATATCCCTTTCTTTTAGTTTTCCGGAAAGCCGTTGGTATAACCTGTAGCGCGTTTACTTTCTTCTACATGTTTTTTCATTGCTTTATTGGGATACTTTTGTTTTGGAAAATAATAGGTAATCCCGGCTCCAAAACGCCAATAATAATCGTCTCTTTTACCCATCACCAGATAATCGACTTTATCCGAAAAGGTAATATTGTTTTCACCGTAGAGTTTTATCCCGAAATTATCCGTCAGCAGATATTCCACGCCTAAACCAAACTGTATTTTTGTATGCAGGTTTTCGTAGGCGCTGTTAATTCCCATTCCGCCGCCGCCATAGATATAGGGTGTACATCGGTCGTAGGGCAAAACCAGTAATTCGAAATTCAGATCGCCGGTGAGATAGCCTACCTCGAGGTAATTTTTATTGCCAAACCACGACGGACTTAACGAGGCCGTCATGTTAAAATTGGGCCAGAAAAAATATTTTAATCCACCGCGAATCATTGGTTTTAATTCGGCATTCGGATAATCTCCGTTGATCAATGTTGTTCCGCCTCCGATTTCTACACCGTAACGCGCCCGGCGTTCGGTGAAATGCCGACCGTATAATGCGGAAACATCGGCATCCTGTTTTTCAGCATCATAATTATTGATCAATTCGGTTAACTTCGCGATCGGTGCTTTGGATTCCCAGATATTATCGCGGATTCCCTCGATAATAAGTCCCTCCACTCCTTTTTCGATGGCTTCGGTAATGGCCATTTGGATCGGTTCGTTTTTTGTAAATCCGGTTTCCACCTCCAACAATCGTTTAAAATCGACATAGCGAAACAGACTTGCATCTACCGATTGCGACAAGATGGTTTTCGAAACATAAATCGTTTTGAGTATTTTTCCGTTTGAGGTTGACACCAGGCGTAGGTAAATGGTAATCCGATCCTGTTTGTAACGGGTCGATCCGCCTGCTCCAAAATAACGCGCACCATAACCACCGGTAATGATATTAGAATCGTATGAAATCACGCCCCCTTCCAGCAATACACCGGCATAAAGCAAGGGTGCCAATTGCATTTCGGGCGCAGTCTGATCTTTGTTGTATTCCTGTCGGGTGGAACGGATAATGTTGCGTTCGTTCATTAGGTTCGCCAGGTTTTCCCTTTCAATGGGCGTAAACCATTTGGAATCTTCCAATGCTTTGATCAGGATAGAAGTCGCGCCCTGTGTAACGGCCGTACTAAAAGTACTTCCCGTTTCGGTGGGTTTATATTGTCCGGTTTGGTCTCTAAATTTGTAGACCCCGATCACTACCGGTTCCTTAGGAGGCGGTAGCGATTTTAAGGCACTGGTGGACGGGGTTGGCTCACCTATGGCGGCTTTTTCGACGCCAACCGGTTGGTTAAAGTATGCGCCGCAACCCGATAAGATCAGTACCAGTAATAACGAAAGTAATGGTGCTCTTTTCATATTAATTTCCTGGGATGATTACTTGTGTCTGTTCGCCGGTTGTGATATCGAGTATGTTCACGACCACGCCGAGATTGGACGGATATATTTCGACCGACAAGCTTCCAAAGACATAGGTTCCCTGCTGGAGTCCACTGGTTCCTGTGCCCGTTCCCGTGCCGGTACCTCCTGTCGTTGTTCCGTCGCCGTATTGTTGCTGAAATAGTGATCGCGATATATAGTTTAACAACTGATTGTTTAAATTTTCTTTGAATCGTTCCAATTCTGTCTGCGGTTTATACAAATCGCTTGTCGGTTCTTTGTACTTGTTCTGCGAATCGGCAGAATTGAGCAACCACTGATAATTAAAGGTATCGCCTCCAAAGGCCGGATTTATCGGTTTATAAACCAGATCCTGTGCTACTGCATTGGCTCCCGAAAGCATCACCACCACTAAAAAAACGATTGTTTTCATACTACAAAAGCTGGAATTAATACTGTGTTATATAGTTTTTTTGTTTTTCGACATCCTGAAAATATTTAATCAGTTTTGCGATGGAATCTTCGGCCATATACAGCAGAAAATCATCGTCGGGTCGCGAAACAAATTCGTTTATCAAATCATTATCAATAACCACCCGGATTCGGGTAGTACGTCCAAAACTGAGCTCCTCTTCTATTTTTACAATCTTGCGGGCATTGAGCTTTTTCTCCTGGTATTTTCCATAGAAATAATCATAGAATTCCTTTCCAAACTTGGTTTTGGTCTCGTCCGATACAATACCTATCAGTTCCAGTCCGTCGGCAGGTAGCTGTTCGGCTTTATCCGTTTCACCTACCACTATGCGGTCTTTTCCGATAATTTTATCGTCTTCGTCATAAATGAGTAACAACAGGATGGTTTCATCTTCTTTTGAAATGTTGACCTGCGTTTTGGAGAGTAGTTTTTTTTCGTTGGGTGCCAGCGTAAACCGGCCGTCCTGTGAGTTGTTCGAAAGGTTTTTAGTTCTTTTGTTTTTTTTGATGACGGTTAATTTGTAACGCAAACTTTTATGTACTTCGGTTACATTTTCGGCCGTTCCGGTTACCGACAGCATGTTTTCGATTTCGGTTGTTTCGATTTTTGCTTTGACTTCTTTGTTCATAATCTGAGGGTATCCCGAAAATGAAAAGCCAAACAATAGTACTAAAAGCGGGTAGATTGGTTTCATGATGGCGTTGTTATCGGTTTAAGATAAGTATGGATCCGGAATTCCCTCTTTGGATGATTTTCATATCCTCGGATATTGAATTCGATCCGTAACTGGTATAATTCAAATTATTGCCGTACTGAAGTACCTGATTGTTACCGGCACTATACGGATTGGCTGAAAAATCATTGATACTGTTGTTGTTTCCTCTCTGAATCAATGACTGATTGATCTCCTTGGCATTTTTATACAACTCCAGGTTATTCTGATTTCCCAACTGTTTTACATCGATATTGGATTGTTGGGCTTTTACGGCTATATTGGTATAATTCTGATAGCCTATCTGTTGAATAGTAACCGTATTATTTCCTGAAAAGGTTTTTTCTTTTTGTGCCTTTTGCACGGCCACCTGCTGCTGCTGCAATCCGAATTGTTTAAAGTCCTGTTCGTCCTGAGCCTGAAGGTTCCAGGAAAACAAAACCAGTAGCAATCCGTATGTTACCGTACTTTTCATGGCAATGTTATTGAGGAGGAAAAAGGAGAGATCGCTTTGCAGTTACCTCTCCTCTTTTCTATGGGATTAATTTGATTGGTTTACTAAGGATACGTTAGCAATACCAGCCTGGTTTACAAAACTCATTTGTCCTAAACCGGTTTGGTTGGTCCAGGCAAAGTTTAATGCCCCATCCTGATTAATTAAAGATAGGTTCGCATCACCGGCCTGGGTGGTAATTGCCATATTATAGAATCCGTCTTGCGTATGAACCGCCATGTTATCGTCGCCTAACTGGAATTGGTACGATTGGTTACCGGTTCCGGTTTGGAAAGCAACCGCAGTATTGTCTTCACCCACTTGCATTTGCATGGAATAGTTACCGGTTCCTGCCTGTACCGCCAAAGCGGTATTATCCACACCAAACTGAGTCTGATCGGCTACGTTGGCAGTACCCACCTGAATCACAGCGGCGTCGTTTCCAGCTCCCACCTGTAATACATTGGCTTCATTGAGACTTCCCACCTGTAATACAGAAGCATCGTTTCCAATTCCGATTTGTTGGATATCGGAACTGTTTGCAATACCGATCTGAGTCACACTGGCACCGTTAAATGCACCTAACTGATAAACGGATGATTGGTTAAAAATACCCCATTGTGCTACGCTGGCATCATTTCCCCATCCTATCTGATCGATATCAGATCCATTTAAAATTCCCAATTGATCCACATCAGCATTATTAAAAAATCCTAACTGATCGACATCGGAAATATTCAACAGTCCTGCCTGGTTTACATTCGACATGTTCCCAATTCCGGTCTGGCTTACAGTACTTAAATTAAATTGGGCGAATGCCCCTGCGGTTAACAGCATCGCGGAGATGCCAAAAATCACTTTTTTCATAATAAAAATATTTAATTGGTTAAAATTTCATCTCTATTATGAGGAAGCAATACGATACATGGGTGTCCTTTATGTCGGTTGCGACATGGTGGAAATGTTGTTTTGAAAGTCCGGAAAATTGTGGTTATTTTCCTTTTCAAAGATAGCCATTTTATATTTCGTTAAAAGCCAGCCTTTTAACTTTAATCTCAAAAACACCCGATTTTCTACAAGAGGGATAAAAAACCGGATGAAAAGCAATCTTTTTTAACAAAATAAGCCTCAGTTTCCTGAGGCCTATTTTCACTATTTTATTGATTTCTAACCTTATTTGGTGAAAAGCAACTCCCTATATTTGGTTAGCGTCCAAATCTCATTGTCTACTAAAAGTTCTAGTTTGTCACTGTGATAACGAATTACATCAAAGTATGGTTTTACTTTTTCGCAATACGCCTCAGCCTGTTTTTCAACTTCCAACAATTCATTGGCATTTTTACGTTCTTCCGTCATTTCCTCTACTTTGGCGTTGATCTCTGCGATATGATGTGAAATCTCTTTGATCAAACTAATTTGTTCCCGTCCGATGGCTTCAAATTCTTTTCCGAAGATCTCTTTTAATCCTTTTACGTTTTCGATCAGGGTGTTCTGATAACGGATCGCCGTAGGAATTACGTGGTTACGGGCAATATCTCCCAAAACACGTCCTTCGATCTGGATCTTTTTCACATACTCTTCCAATTCGATTTCGTAACGGGCTTCCATTTCCACATGATTCATAACCCCCATTTCTTCAAATAGTGCCAATGCTGCTTTGGATACTTTCGCTTTTAACGCTTTTGGAGTGGTTTTATGGTTGCTTAATCCTCTTTTCGCGGCTTCTTGCTCCCAAGCTTCACTATAACCGTCGCCTTCGAAAAGGATTGTTTTAAATTGTTTGATGTACTCTCTCAACACGTTGAAGATCGCATCATCTTTTTTCATGTCTTTAGTTTCGATCAGGTTATCCACCTCGATTTTAAAGTCTTTTAACTGTTTCGCTACGATCGTATTTAAAATCGTCATCGAATTGGCACAGTTTGCCGATGATCCTACCGCACGGAATTCGAATTTGTTTCCGGTAAACGCAAACGGAGAGGTTCTGTTTCGGTCAGTATTGTCTAAAAATACATCTGGTAGTTTTCCAACTACATTTAATTTAAGATCGGTTTTTTCTTCCGGTGATAGTTTTCCTTTCGAAACTCCTTCCAACTCTTCCAATACTTTTGTCAGTTGCTGACCGATAAATACCGAAATAATAGCTGGCGGTGCTTCGTTCGCACCTAAACGATGATCATTACTTGCGGAAGCAATCGATGCACGTACCAATTCTTCGTTATTGTAAACCGCTTTGATCGTATTGATAAAGAATGTCAGGAATTGTAAATTGCTCATTGGCGTTTTGCTTGGACTTAACAGGTTCACCCCCGTATCGGTTGCCAACGACCAGTTGTTGTGTTTTCCGGATCCGTTTACACCTTTAAATGGTTTTTCGTGGAATAGCACTTTAAAATAATGACGTTCTGCTACTTTTTGCATCACATCCATCAATAAAGAGTTATGATCGACCGCCAAATTGGTTTCTTCAAAAATTGGCGCCAACTCAAACTGATTTGGAGCTACCTCATTGTGACGCGTTTTTACCGGGATTCCCAATAACATACATTCGTTTTCCAAATCCCTCATATAGTTCAATACGCGGGTTGGAATTGATCCGAAATAATGGTCTTCCAATTGTTGTCCTTTGGCCGATGTATGTCCTAATAAGGTTCTTCCAGTCGCCAAAATGTCCGGTCTTGAAGCCGCCAAAGCGCTGTCGACCAAGAAGTATTCCTGTTCCCAACCTAAAGTCGGGGTTACTTTTTTAACGTTTTTATCGAAATAACGCGCTACGTCTGTAGCCGCCTGATCAATGGCGTGTAAAGCGCGTAATAATGGCGTTTTATAATCCAGTGCTTCTCCGGTATACGAAATAAACACGGTTGGAATACATAGTGTTGTTCCGAAGATAAAAGCCGGTGATGTTGGATCCCAGGCGGTATATCCTCTGGCTTCAAAAGTATTTCGGATTCCTCCGTTCGGGAAACTGGATGCATCTGGTTCCTGTTGTACCAACTGACTTCCACCGAATTTTTCAACCGGATCGCTACCGTCAAATGAAGTTTCGAAAAAGGCATCGTGCTTTTCGGCAGTTGTTCCTGTTAACGGCTGAAACCAGTGTGTATAGTGTGTTACACCTTTTGATAAAGCCCACTCTTTCATTCCCAATGCGATATAATCGGCCAATCTTCTGTCGATTTTTGTTCCGTGCTGGACAGCACTTTTAACCGCTTGATAGGCTTCGCTCGTCAAAAACTGACGCATCGCCTTATCATTAAATACATTACTACCAAAAATCAGTGATTTTTTATCCAGTTCTTCTACCGCTACCGGTTTTCTACTGCTGGCCTCTTTTAGAGCTTGAAAACGAAATGTTGACATAAAAGTTGTGTTGTTTATTTGTATCAGTTGTTTTACCCTGCAAATTTATATTATTTTTTAATTCAAAAACAAAACACCCCTATTTTTTTAGGGGTATAATTAAAAATAAATGCATTTCAACAAGATCAACCCCTAAAAAATCAAATTCAGAAACAAAAAAAGGAGCCAAATGGCTCCTCTTTAGTATAACTATATCTATTTATTGTAATACTGTCACTTTTGAATCATCGATATTAAAAGCTTTGATCACCGCATTATAATCGGAATAATCCACTCCTTTAGTTCCTTTATTAGCAAAATAGCCCGGAACAATTACCACACGGAATGTCTGATTGGTCAGATAAGCAGGTGTTAATGATAAATCATAATTTCCGCCTGCATAAATATTAAAGTCAGTTCTGGTAAAATCAAAGTCATAATCCAATTCTCCTTGCGGCAGATATAAAGTTCTCGGAATTTGTTGCCAAATTGGTGTAGTAGAATTAACCGTACCGTTCATACGATAAATTAACATCACATCCGATTGGTACATTCCTGGGATTTGTCGGTAAAAAACATAACCATCTGTACTGTTATAGCTAAAACTAACATTTTGAAATTCGTAAACAGCACTAATCGTATCACCTGGAGGCCCAACCGGTCCCTGTGGTCCTTCCGGACCTTCACATCCCTGAATTACAAATGCGGCTACAACGGTTAAAAGTAGAATTATCTTTTTCATAGTTATTTGGTTTTAATAGATTATAACAAATATAAGACAATAATCAGGCCAAAAATAATCAGCCCACTATCATATCTCTATATTCCTTTAAATATTTCCGAAATGATCGAATCTCCATTATAACATTTTAAAATACAATCGCTTATCATACCATCCATTAAAAAAACTTTAACAGTTAAAATTCTTTTCGCTCCCGGATAAAGAACTTACATTTGCCGTCCAAAATTAATCCACTATGACGAAATTTTACCTATCCGCATTTTTAATGTCGGTAGTAACCGCGTTTGCCCAGATTCCTCAAGGGTACTACAATTCCGCTACCGGAACCGGTTACACGCTTAAAACGCAATTGTACAACATTATTAAAAATCATAATGCTAAAAGCTACAATGCGCTTTATACCTGTTATCAAACCTCCGATCGTGATTATTTTTATGAAA
Organism: Bacteroidota bacterium; assembly: GCA_023446155.1. Classification (GTDB taxonomy): domain Bacteria; phylum Bacteroidota; class Bacteroidia; order Flavobacteriales; family Flavobacteriaceae; genus Flavobacterium. The sequence goes on along the minus strand of JAEXIT010000017.1, from coordinate 691,604 downwards.
ACGACGGTACTATTCTAGACATTTATTCTGAAAAACCGAATGGTCCGGATTACTACAACTTTTCGGCTACCAACACGGGTGATCGTTGCGGAAATTACAGCAATGAAGGCGATTGTTTTAACCGCGAACACTTAATGCCACAAAGTGTTTTTAATGAGGCTTCACCAATGGTATCGGATGCGCACCATATTTTGCCAACCGATGGAAAAGTGAACGGAATGCGTAGTAACTATCCTTTCGGAAAAGTAATCAGCCCTACATGGACTTCCAAAAACGGTTCAAAATTAGGGAATAACGCTACAGCCGGATATACCGGAAAAGCTTTTGAACCGATCGATGAGTTTAAAGGAGATGTAGCACGTTGTTTGTTATATTTCGTAACCCGTTATGAAGATAAAGTGGCCAACTGGAATCATGCCATGCTAAACAACACCAGCAATCAGGCGTTGAGTAACTGGTTTAAAGATTTATTATTGACCTGGCACAATCAGGATCCGGTAAGTCCGCGTGAAATTGCCCGTAACAATGCGATTTATACCTTCCAGGGGAATCGAAATCCTTTTATTGATCACCCGGAATACGTACAAATGATTTGGGGTACGGCACTGGCTACCGATACGTTTGATGCTTTGGCTTCTGTTACGGTATATCCGAATCCATCAAATACCAACCGTATTTCGATTCAGTCGGAAAAAGCATTGGACGAAATTACACTGATTACACTTAACGGACTGATACTACAACAAATCAAAAATCCTGCAGGAAACCAAGGTACGTATACGTTGGAAAACTTACCACAAGGATTCTACTTTATAAAAATGGCTGCCGAAAATCAATCGACTACCAGAAAAGTGATCATTAACTAAATAAAAAGGGCTACATATTGTAGCCCTTTTTATTTACTCAACACCTGACAGGTTTCAAAAACCTGTCAGGTGTTGTTATGAATTCGTATCTTTTTGTCCCATCATCATCAGATAGGCTTTTAAAAACTCATCCAGTTCGCCATCCATTACACCGTCGACATCGCTGGTTTCATAACCGGTTCGAACGTCTTTTACCAGTTTATACGGATGCATAACATAGTTCCGGATTTGGGATCCCCATTCGATTTTCATCTTATTGGCTTCGATCTCGTCTCGTTTGGCTTGACGCTTTTTCAATTCGATTTCATACAATTGCGATTTTAGCAACTGCATCGCCTTGGTTTTGTTATCCAATTGCGAACGGGTTTCGGAATTCTCAATGATAATTCCGGTCGGATGGTGACGTAAACGTACCGCGGTTTCCACTTTGTTTACATTTTGCCCTCCTGCTCCACTCGAACGCATGGTTTCCCACGAAATATCCGACGGACTGATTTCAATTTCAATGGTATCGTCTGCCAACGGATACACATAAACCGACGCAAAGGACGTATGGCGTTTCGCATTACTATCGAAAGGCGAAATACGCACCAATCGGTGTACCCCGTTTTCTCCTTTCAAATAACCAAAGGAATAATCCCCTTCAAATTCGAGGGTCACGGTTTTAACACCGGCAACCTCGCCTTCCTGGAAGTTTAGTTCTTTGATTTTATAGCCCTGACTTTCGCCCCACATTAAGTACATTCGCATTAACATGGCCGCCCAGTCGCAACTTTCGGTTCCACCTGCTCCGGCCGTAATCTGAAGTACCGCACTCATACTGTCACCTTCGTCCGAAAGCATGTTTCGGAATTCCAGATTTTCAATATGCGTGTTGGTCAGTTCGTATTGTTGATCCAGTTCTTCTTCGGTCGCATCGCCTTCTTTAAAAAACTCCTGAATGATCTGTAGTTCTTCGGCCAGGGCGATTCCTTTTTCATAATCGTCCACCCATTTTTTCTTGGAACGGATATTTTTAACAATAAGTTCGGCCTCTTTGGCGTTATTCCAAAAGTCCGGTGCAAAGGTTTTCTCTTCTTCGTTGGTAATCTCTATCTGTTTTTTATCAATGTCAAAGATACCTCCTTAACGCACCAAGGCGCTCAATAATATCCTTAATCTGTTCGGTATTTACCATAAATATCGTAGTTTTATACCCGCAAAAATAGACATTCCTTTTTAAATATATGGAAATAAATTTAGTTAGCGATACCGTTACGAAGCCAACTCCCGAAATGCTACAGCAGATGTTCCGGGCTAAAGTAGGCGACGACGTGTATAAGCAGGATCCCACGGTGATTGAACTGGAAGAAACCGTTGCGGATCTGTTCGGAATGGAAGCCGCGCTTTTTTTCCCTTCCGGAACAATGGCCAATCAGACCGCAATAAAATTACATACCAATCCCGGCGAACAAATTATATGTGACAAATGGTCCCACATTTTTCATTACGAAGGTGGTGGCGCTTCTTTTAACAGCGGGGTTTCCTGTTGTTTGGTTGATGGTGATCGCGGAATGATAACTGCCGCTCAAGTAGAAGCCAATATCAACGATCCCGAATTTTACCACAGTCCGCTAACGAGCCTGGTAAGCATCGAAAATACAACCAATAAAGGCGGTGGTGCCTGTTATGATATTGAAGAGTTAAAACGCATCCGACAGGTTTGCCGTGATCACGGTCTGAAATACCATTTGGACGGTGCGCGTTTATGGAACGCTTTGGTGGCCAAACGTCAGCATCCAAAACAATACGGCGAGTTATTCGATACCATTTCCGTTTGTTTATCGAAAGGATTGGGCGCTCCGGTAGGTTCGGTATTATTAGGAAGTCGTGAAGACATGCATAAAGCACTCCGGATTCGTAAAATATTTGGTGGCGGTATGCGCCAGGCTGGTTATTTGGCCGCAGCGGGATTATATGCCTTGCAACATCATGTTGGCCGACTGGAAGAAGATCACCGAAGAGCAAGACAAATCGGTTCGGTTTTACGAGAATTACCATGGGTTGCCAAAGTAGAACCTGTAGAAACCAACATTCTTATTTTCTCCGTAAAACCGCAGTATAACGAGAATGCTATCATCGAGAAATTAAAACAGAAAAACATCTTTATCTCTTCGATGGGCAAAGGAAAACTACGTTTGGTGACGCACCTCGATTACCGCGAAGTCATGCATTCGTATGTATTGGAATCCTTACAAAAAATGACGTTTTAAAACTTTTTGTTATATTACAACATCAACCGCTAAAAGTATCACACGATTAGCGGTTTTTCATTTCGGCTGACTAAATCCTTCTAAATCAAGACGCTTTCAAAGTAATCCTTATCCTTCTACCAGCTATCAAAATCGACAATTAGCTGCGATTTCAGCAATAAAAAACAGTTAAAACACCGAAATACTATATTTTCCCCAACATTATATGGTTATTTACTAATTATTCACACCTACTCCAACACAAACCGTATGATTTTTATATTTGTTTTTATTAACAAATTTTATATAGCATGCAAACCAATCATTTACTTTCAGTAGCGGAAGCATTTGGCAGTCCTGTATATGTATACGACGCCGAAAAAATGCAATCACAGTACCAACGTTTAACCAATGCTTTTTCCAAGGTGGAAAAGTTGCGCATCAATTATGCAGTCAAGGCATTGTCGAACCTATCTGTTCTTAAGCTACTGAAGAAGATGGGATCGGGGCTTGATACGGTATCTATCCAAGAGGTACAGTTAGGCTTACTTGCAGGCTTTACGCCCGACCGAATCATCTATACGCCTAACGGGGTTTCGATGGAAGAAATCGAGGAAGTAGCACAATTGGGCGTTCAGATCAATATCGATAATTTGTCCATTCTGGAACAATTCGGTACCAAACATCCAACCACTCCGGTTTGTATCCGAATCAATCCGCATGTAATGGCGGGCGGAAATTCAAATATTTCCGTAGGTCATATCGATAGTAAATTCGGTATTTCGATTCATCAGGTACCGCATTTGTTACGTATCATCGAAAATACCCAAATGCATATCAACGGGATTCATATGCACACCGGTTCGGATATTCTGGACATCGAGGTGTTTTTATATGCGGCCGAAATATTATTTAAAACGGCCAGTCATTTTAAAGAATTGGAATTTATCGACTTCGGAAGCGGTTTTAAAGTTCCCTATAAAAAAGGCGATATTGAAACGAATGTCGAAGAGCTGGGTAAAAAATTATCCCGTCGTTTTAATGCTTTCTGCAAAGAATACGGCCGCGAACTTACATTGGCTTTCGAACCGGGCAAATTTCTGGTGAGCGAAGCCGGTTATTTTCTGGCAAAAGTGAACGTGGTGAAACAAACCACCTCAACCGTTTTTGCGGGTATCGACAGTGGTTTTAATCACCTCATCCGACCGATGTTTTATGGATCGCAGCATCATATCGAAAATATTTCCAATCCGAAAGGCAAAGAGCGCTTTTATACCGTTGTGGGTTATATTTGTGAAACCGACACTTTTGGAAGTAATCGTAGAATTTCCGAAATCAAAGAAGGCGACATCTTGTGTTTCCGCAATGCCGGAGCCTATTGTTTCTCGATGTCGTCCAACTACAACTCAAGAGTACGACCGGCTGAGGTACTTTGGCATAACGGAAAAGCGCATCTGATTCGCGAACGGGAGACCTTAGAAGACATCATCCGCAATCAGGTTATTGTAGATTTTGAGTAAAAATAATAGACAATTTAAGAAAAGAGCCTCATTATAAGGCTCTTTTTGCTTAAAATAACACTAAGATAAAACGGCTTAACCAATTGTTTTTTAAATTTGAAGCCTAATTACAGCATTATACAACATGGACAGAAGGAGATTTTTCAGAAACGGTTCGATTTTTACCTTAGGCGCAGCACTGGTAAATCCGCTGGATGCCGTTTCCAATACACTGGAATTCGATACGGTTCGAAAAAATAAAAAAGCAAAAAATATCATCTTCCTGGTAAGCGACGGGATGAGTACCGGAACTTTAAATATGGCCGATTTATACCTGAATCGCAAAATGGGTCACGGTTCCAATTGGTTGCAGTTATACCGCGACAGCCGTATCAACCGCGCATTGATGGATACCGCTTCGGCAAGTTCGATCGTAACGGATTCTTCTGCGGGAAGTTCTTCCTGGGGTGGTGGTTTCCGCGTTAATAACGGTTCCCTTAACGTAGGTCCGAACGGGGAAGTTCATATGCCGATCTGGCAAAAGTTTAAAAAATCCGGAAAAATGGCAGGTTGTGTGACTACCGTTCCGATTACGCATGCTACTCCGGCTGGTTTCTGCGTAAATAGTAAAAGTCGGAACGCACAGGAAGATATTGCCGAACAATATCTGGAACTGGGATTTGATATTATGATGGGTGGCGGAAACAACTATTTCAGTCCGGAAAACCGAAAAGACAAAAAAGATATGTATGCGGCTTATAAAGCCAAAGGCTATCAGGTAGCGCGCAGCCGTAAGGAAATGATGGCCGCCGATACCAATAAACCGATCTTAGGGGTGTTTTATGACGATGCCTTACCGTATAGCATCGATCGTAAAAGCAGTCCCGAATTAACCGAAAACATCCCAACTTTGGCCGAAATGGCGCAAAAAGCAATCGATCGTATGAAAAATCATAAAAATGGTTTTGTATTACAGATTGAAGGTGGAAAAGTGGACTGGGCGGCACATGCCAACGATATCAGTGCGTTGATTTACGATCAGGTGGCTTTTGACGAAGCGGTAAAAGTGGCGATCGATTTTGCCGAAAAAGATAAGGAAACCTTAGTGATCATCACAACCGACCACGGAAATGCGAATCCGGGTGTGATTTACGGTAAATACGCCAATGCGAATTTCGACAGTATTCAAAACTATACCCAAACCAACGAGTGGATTTTAAATTCCATTAGTCCGCAATCGACGATAAAGCAGGTTCACGATATTATCGAACATGCCAACGGTAAGACGATAACCGATGAGGATGCGAAAACCGTTTTAAGTTATTACGACGGATTACACAAAGAAGACGGTTTGTACAACTACAAAAAGTTACCGTATAAAGCGTTTTCCGAAATGCAGCAAAAAACAAACTCCGTAGGTTGGATCAGTATGGATCACTCCGCCGATTACGTAGAATTGGCGATGTTTGGCCCGGGTAGTGATTTGCTAAAACCATTTGTAAAAAACACCGATTTGCACTATCTGATGCTTCAGGCCGCAGAAGTGGAAAATAAATTCTAATCCGTTAAAAACGGACTTACAAACCTGTCAGTTCTTAAAGAACTGACAGGTTTTGTTTTTTATAACAATTACACCGTCACTATAGAGTTATTTAATAACTTTGCTTTGCATTTAAGCCTTTTCCCTTGAAAAAAATATTGATCATAGACGACGAAGAAAAACTGCGTTCCCTGATGGCGCGCATTATCGGTTTGGAAAACTTTGAAGTCCTCCAGGCTGGCGATTGCAAATCCGGTTTAAAAAAACTGGAGCAAAATCCGATAGATATCGTCCTATGCGACGTAAAGCTTCCCGATGGCAATGGCGTGGAACTCACGCAAACGATCAAGGCAAAATATCCAAATGTGGAGGTGATTCTACTTACCGCTTACGGTAATATTCCCGATGGCGTACAAGCGATTAAAAACGGGGCTTTCGATTATATTGTAAAAGGAGACGACAACAATAAGATCATTCCGTTGTTGCACCGGGCTGTCGAAAAAAGTGCACTAACCAAACGGGTTGCTCAACTGGAAGCCCGACTGGAAACCAAATTTTCGTTCGATGGCATTATTGGAAATTCCAAAGCCTTACTACAAGCGATCGAATTGGCCAAAAAAGTAGCCGTAACCGACACAACGGTGTTATTAACCGGAGAAACCGGTACCGGAAAAGAAGTTTTTGCACAGGCTATACACCAATCCGGAACGCGGAAAAATAAAAATTTTGTCGCAATCAATTGTTCGGCTTTTAGTCATGATCTGTTGGAAAGTGAAATGTTTGGCCATATTGCCGGGGCTTTTACCGGAGCAAATAAAGACAAAAAAGGACTTTTTGAAGAGGCACACAACGGTACGATTTTCCTGGATGAAATCGGCGAAATGCCTTTGGATTTACAGGCCAAGCTTTTACGCGTACTCGAAAACGGAGAATTTATTAAAGTCGGCGAAAGTAAAGTAACCAAAGTAAACGTTCGCGTGATCGCCGCAACCAACCGAAATCTGCTAAAAGAAATCGAAAACGGGCATTTCCGCCAGGATTTATTCTACAGACTATCGGTTTTTCAAATTCAGTTGCCGGCTTTAAAAGACCGTCCGTCTGATATTGAACAATTGGCCTTAAACTTCCTGCAGTTTTTTAGTATCCGAAGCAATAAAAAAATCAAATCCATTTCCGACGATTGTCTGCAACTTTTAAAACGACATACCTGGCCCGGAAATATCCGCGAATTAAAAAATATCATCGAGCGAAGTGTGATCCTCGAAACCGAAGCAATACTAACCTCAAGTAGTCTTCCACTGGAATTACAACAATTACAGGACGAAACCAGAAACGATGCGACCACTATCCTATCCGCTTTTTCATTGGCGGCGGCCGAAAAAATACATATCCAAAAAGTGCTGAATCATACCAACGGAAACAAAACCGAAACAGCACGCTTGCTCAATATTGCGCTAACAACGCTCTACCGCAAACTGGAGGAATACCGTATCAGCTAAAAAACCCTATCGTTTTGAAAGTACCAACCCTATCGTTTTGATAGGGTTTTTCGTTTGGCATAAGGTCGTCAAAAAAATAATCACCGTAAAATCAAGCCATTAGCTCCACTTCTACAAATTCGGATCGGCATTTGGTTATAACACGATAAATAATTTTAATCCTTATGAAAACATTCAACGAAACCCTGGTTCAAAAAATGGAACGTCTGGCCAATCTTACCATCCAAAGTTTGCAATCGGGGAAAACAGTTTGTACCAAAAGATGTCTTAATCTGGCCGATCAACTGTTGCAAAAAGGCAATGCCGAAATGAAAAATGCCATTACCAATGTCTACCTCTTTTCCGTTTCCCATTATATGGAACTGAACCGGTATCCGATGGCCAAATTACTTCCGGTAAGCCTACACAAAGAGTATATCAAACAAATTAATACTTCCGGAGTATGATGACACTTGTTTTAACCGTAACCGGGTTATTGTGTTTTGCCCTGTTATACCTGTCTGTTTTTTATTTTGATAAAATCTAACGAAATGATACTACTATTTTTTATAGCACTGGCCGTTTTTGCCTATATCTGTTATGTCCTGCTAAAGCCCGAAAAATTCTAAAACCCAAAAACGAAAATGATGAATACAGAAATTATAGGAATCATAGCAATGTTCGCCATCACATTGGTAGCAGCGCTGCCATTGGGAAAATACATTGCCAAAGTCTATTCGGGACAAAGAACATTTCTCGATCCGGTTTTTAATCCGATCGAAAAATTGTTTTTTAAATCCAGCGGAATAGATGCCACGAAAGAAATGAACTGGAAACAACATATGATTGCTTTATTGGCCATCAATGTGGTTTGGTTTTTCCTCGGAATGGCCGTATTACTTTGTCAGGGTTGGCTACCGCTAAATCCGGATCACAATCCAAATATGACACCCGATCTGGCTTTTAATACCATTATCTCGTTCCTTGTTAATTGCAACCTACAACACTATTCCGGAGAAACCGGCGTCAGTTATCTGAGTCAGTTGTTTTTAATGTTCCTGCAATTTGTTTCCGCCGGAATCGGATTGGCCGCCGCGGCGGTATTGTTCAATGCTTTAAAAGAACGTACCACCGAAAAGCTGGGAAATTTTTACAACTATTTTATTAAATCTTGCACGCGCATTCTACTACCAATATCCGTGATCACGGCTGTAATCCTTTTATGGAACGGTACGCCGATGACGTTTAACGGTAAAGATACGATGACCACCTTACAAGGTGATTCCGTTCAGGTTTCCACCGGGCCAGTAGCCGCTTTTGTTGCGATTAAACACGTCGGAACGAACGGTGGTGGTTTTTTCGGAGCCAACTCAGCTCATCCTTTTGAAAATCCGAATTATGTCACCAATATGACCGAAATGGTAGCTCAGATGATCATTCCGTTTGCGATGATTTTCGCCCTTGGTTTTTATCTGAATCGCCGCAAGTTGTCCTGGATGATCTTTTCGGTAATGACCATCGGTTTTCTGGCATTAGCCGTTCCGACAATAGTTACCGAAATAAACGGAAATCCGGCAATCGCGGAAATGGGTATCAACACCACACAAGGCGCTACTGAAGGAAAAGAAACCCGATTTGGAGCGGCGGCTTCCGGATATTGGAGTATCGCGACCACGGTGATTTCGACCGGATCGGTCAATTCGATGCACGATAGCGCGATGCCACTTTCCGGAATGAATCAGTTATTGGCCATGATGGTGAACTGTTTTTACGGCGGTTGTGGTGTGGGGATTCTGAACTTTTACATCTTTATCATCCTCGCGGTATTTATCAGCGGATTGATGGTGGGACGTACGCCCGAATTTTTAGGTAAAAAGATCGAAGCCCGCGAAATGAAAATTGCGATGATCATCGCACTATTGCATCCGTTTCTGATTTTAGTCGGTACGGCCTTATCTACGGCTTTCCCGGAACAAGGCGCGAGTACGCTAAACAATCCCGGATTCCACGGATTTAGTGAGATCTTATACGAATATACCTCATCGGCTGCCAATAATGGTAGTGGTTTCGAAGGTTTAGGCGACAACAACCCGTGGTGGAACATCACGACCGGAATCGTATTACTGCTTTCCCGCTTTTTGCCGATCATAGGTCCGATCGCCATCGCCGGTATTCTGGCTGCTAAAAAGCATATCCCGGAAAGTGCCGGAACCTTAAAAACCGATACCGCTACTTTTGGATTGATGACGTTTGCCGTGATTGCGATCATCGCTGCGTTATCGTTCTTCCCCGCCTTGACACTCGGGCCTATTGCGGAATATTTTTCAATGAAATAAAACACTACCATGAAAACCAAAAATCAGTCTTTGTTTCAAAAAGAATTGCTGTTGGAAGCCTTGAAACAATCTTTTGTAAAACTCAACCCGGTGAGCCTTTTCCGGAATCCGATCATGTTTACCGTCGAAATCGGTACCGCTGTGATGTTGGGCGTATGCCTTTGGATTCTGACCGGAGCAACCACTCAGGGAAGTTTTACCTATAATTTCACGGTATTTTTAATACTGCTGTTTACGCTTTTGTTTGCCAATTTTGCGGAAGCCATTGCGGAAGCGCGTGGTAAAGCTCAAGCCGACAGCCTACGAAAAACCCGTGAAGAAACACCTGCCAAAAAAATTGAACAGGTTGGCGAACTATATGTAAATGAAATTACCGTAGTTCCGTCGTCCAGTCTTAAAAAAGGGGATCTTTTTATTTGTGAGGCCGGCGACATTATCCCAACCGACGGTGAAATCGTAGAAGGCCTTGCGACCATCGACGAAAGTGCCATTACCGGCGAAAGCGCTCCGGTGATCCGCGAAGCCGGTGGTGATAAAAGTTCCGTAACCGGTGGTACCAAAGTTTTATCGGATAAAATCAAGGTACAGGTAACGGCCGAACCCGGAGAAAGTTTCCTCGATAAAATGATTGCGCTCGTAGAAGGTGCTTCCCGACAAAAAACGCCGAATGAAATTGCCTTAACAATATTATTGGCTGGATTTACACTGGTATTTATCATCGTTTGCGTTACGCTAAAACCTTTTGCCGATTATGCACAAATCCCGATTACCATTGCCGCTTTTATTTCCCTTTTTGTCTGTTTGATTCCTACTACTATTGGCGGTTTACTATCGGCTATCGGAATTGCCGGTATGGATCGTGCGTTACGCGCCAATGTGATCACAAAATCTGGTAAGGCTGTGGAAACCGCCGGTGATATCGATGTCTTGTTATTGGACAAAACCGGAACCATCACCATCGGTAACCGAAAAGCAACTCACTTCCATCCGGTAAACGGACTCCCTGAAACTGATTTTATAAAAGCCTGTGTCTTGTCGTCTTTGGCCGATGAAACGCCCGAAGGAAAATCCATCGTAGAACTGGCCGGTAAAGAAGTAACGCAAAATCTATCGATCAAAGGGGCGACTCTAATTCAGTTTACCGCAGAAACCCGTTGTAGTGGTGTCAATCTTCCCGATGGTACCCGAATCCGAAAAGGCGCTTTTGATGCCATTCGGAAATTAAGTGAAACCGCCGGATTTCCGTTTCCAAAGGAAATTACCGATGCCGTGACTCAAATCTCCGGAAATGGGGGAACGCCGCTGGTCGTAGCGCAAAACGAAAAAATTATCGGCGTGATCGAATTACAGGATATCATCAAAACCGGAATTAGCGAACGCTTTGAACGCTTGCGCAAAATGGGCGTTAAAACCGTGATGGTAACCGGAGATAATCCGCTTACCGCCAAGTTTATCGCCGAAAAAGCCGGTGTGGATGATTTTATTGCCGAAGCCAAACCGGAAGATAAAATGAACTATATCAAAGCCGAACAACAAAGAGGAAAACTGGTTGCCATGATGGGCGACGGTACGAATGATGCGCCGGCATTGGCTCAAGCCGATGTAGGTGTTGCGATGAACAGCGGAACGCAAGCGGCCAAAGAAGCCGGTAATATGGTCGATTTGGATAACGATCCAACGAAATTAATCGAGATTGTCGAAATCGGAAAACAATTACTGATGACGCGTGGTACGTTAACGACCTTTAGTATCGCCAACGACGTGGCCAAATATTTCGCGATTATTCCCGCCTTGTTTATCACTGCGATTCCCGCCTTACAGGGATTGAATATTATGAAACTCCACAGTCCGGAAACCGCCATTTTATCGGCCGTGATTTTTAACGCCGTGATCATTCCATTCCTGATTCCGCTGGCGCTAAAAGGAGTCGCCTATAAACCTATCGGTGCTTCGGCCCTATTACGCCGCAACCTGCTAATCTATGGTCTTGGCGGAATACTGGTGCCTTTTATCGGAATCAAACTCATCGATATGATGGTCGCTTTGTTCTTCTAAACTCAACTTAAAATTAAAATCATGAAAAATCATATCCTATCCGGCATCAAACTAACATTGGTTTGTATCGTGTTTTTCGCCGGAGTCTACACCTTGTTTATCTGGGGAATTGCACAACTGGCCCCCAATCATGGAAAAGGTGAAATCGTGACCTATAAAGGTAAAACCTATTATTCCAATATCGGACAAGCGTTTACCGCTCCGAACTATTTTAATTCCCGCCCATCGGCTGTTAACTATAATGCAGCCGGTTCCGGCGGAAGTAACAAAGGTCCGAGTAATCCGGAATATCTGGCCGAGGTTCAAAAGCGAATCGATACGTTTCTGATTCAAAATCCCGGTATTTCCAAAAGTGCTGTTCCGGCAGAATTGGTTACTGCTAGCGGTAGCGGATTGGATCCGGATATTTCGGTGCAAGCGGCCAAAGTTCAGGTGAATCGTATCGCTAAAATCCGCGCTATCGAACCGCAAAAACTCTATCAATTAATTACCGAAAACACACAACAACCGATATGGGGTCTTTTCGGGCCTGAAAAAATCAATGTCTTACAATTAAATATCGCACTCGATAAATTACAATCCTAATGACTACCAAAATTTTCCATTCGACCTTACTCGCATTGGCTTCCTTCGGCATACAAGCACAAACCGAAACGAACGATGCGGACAAAAAATCGCCTTTAAAAATAACCGGCTACCTGGAAACCTATTATGCCTACGATCTCGGAGCGCCTGAAAACAATACCCGCCCGGGTTTTATCTATTCGCATAACCGCCATAACGAAATCAATCTGAATTTGGGTTTTATCAAAGCGAATTACGAAAAAGACAACGTCAGAGCCAACCTTGCGATCATGGCCGGAACGTATAGCAATGCGAATCTGGCTTCGGAAACCGGTGTTTTAAAAAACATTTACGAAGCCAATGCCGGCGTTAAATTGTCTCAAAATCACAACCTCTGGATCGATGCCGGAATTTTCGGATCGCATATCGGTTTTGAAAGCGCCGTTGGAAAAGATTGCTGGACGTTAACCCGAAGTATACTGGCGGATAATTCACCCTATTACGAAAGCGGCGCCAAACTGTCGTATACCTCGCCTAGCGAAAAATGGTTTCTTAGCGGATTGGTTCTTAACGGATGGCAACGCATTCAACGGGTGGATGGCAACAAATCGTTGGCTTTTGGTCACCAACTGACCTATAAACCCAATACCCGCGTAACCCTGAACAGTAGTTCGTTTATCGGAAACGACAAACCGGAATCCGATAAACGCATGCGGTATTTTCACAACCTATACGGTCAGTTTCAATTGAATTCCAAATGGGGACTGATTGCCGGAATCGATACCGGGGCCGAACAAAAAGAAAAACACAGTAATGCCTATAATCTTTGGTATTCCCCAGTGATGATCCTAAAATATTCCGCTTCAGACAAAATCAGCCTGGCGGCACGAGGCGAATACTATTCCGATAAAAATGGAGTCATTATTAGTACGAATACACCAAACGGGTTTCAGACATTCGGATATTCCGTAAATTTGGATTACCGGATTATGGATAATGTCGTATGGCGTGTGGAAGCTCGAAATCTAAACAGTAAAGATGCTATTTTCACCCGCGATGCGGCACCTGTTACCTATAATTTTGTTGCTGTTACCGCATTGGCCGTTTCATTTTAAAACTGCATATTTTGGAAAATAACAGAGAAGATAACGTACAACATTTTCTCGACTTGATTCGGAAATCAAGAAAGGGGAAATTCAAAGTGTATATCGGGATGAGCGCCGGTGTGGGCAAAACCTATCGTATGCTCCAGGAAGCCCATTCCCTGTTAAAAAACGGAATCGACATTAAAATCGGGTTTATCGAAACCCATAACCGTAAGGAAACCCACGAGCTACTCGCGGGTTTACCTGTTGTTCCGCGCCGCAAACTGTTTTACAAAGGCAAAGAACTTGAAGAAATGGACGTGCAAGCAATTATCAATCTCCGCCCTGAAGTGGTGATTGTCGATGAACTGGCGCATACCAATATCGAAGGTAGCAAAAACGAAAAACGCTGGCAGGATGTAATCGAAATCCTCGATGCGGGCATTAATGTGATCAGTGCCGTTAATATTCAGCATATCGAAAGTCTGAACGAATCGGTTAAAAACATTACCGGAATCGAGGTTAAAGAACGAATTCCCGACAGTGTACTGGCGCAGGCTGATGAGGTGGTGAATATCGATTTAACCGCCGACGAGCTGATTAGCCGATTAAAAGAGGGAAAAATATACGAAGCCGGAAAAATCGAAATGGCATTGCGTAATTTCTTTAAAGGCGAACACATTCTTCAATTGCGCGAATTGGCGTTAAAAGAAGTCGCCAGCCAGGTGGAGCGGAAAGTCGAAACGGAAGTCATAAAAAATAAAAACATCCGACAGGAAAAACTGATGGCCTGTATTAGCAGTAATGAAAAAACCGCCAAAAGGGTGATTCGAAAAACCGCCCGACTTGCCAATTATTACAATAGCAAATGGTTTGTACTCTATGTACAACTTCCGGAGGAAAGTGCCGATAAGATTGCCTTGGACAAACAGCGTCACCTGATCAATAATTTTAAACTGGCTACCGAACTCGGCGGTGAAGTATTGAAAATCGAACATACCCGAATTTCCAAAGCCATTATCGAACAAGCCGAACTCAAAAAAATAACCACTGTTTGTATCGGCAAGCCGCGAATGAATTTCCTAAAAATTATTCTTTCGACAAACGTTTTTAAAGAATTGCTGAATAAACTATCTTCGAGTGATATTGACCTGATAATTTTAAGTTAACGCCTGATGAAAATAAAAACCAAATTGACCCTCGGCGTCGGATTGCTCTTTTTCCTGATCGTACTACTCGTCGCATTGGGTGTACGACAATTGCATACGTTGGCGAACGATACCGAAAATATATTGGTCGATAACTACAATTCCCTCGACTATTCCCGGAATATGTTGAAAGAACTGGACAAAATTGAAACCGACAAACAGTCGCTCGATAAATTTCAGTACTATCTCGAACTCCAAAGTAAGAATATCACCGAGATTGGCGAAAAAGAACTGACCGAAAATCTGCTCGAAGATAGTAACGCATTTATACAACAACCGGATAATAAAGCCGTAATCCTACTGATTCGAAACGACCTGAATGCGATTATGAAACTCAATATGGATTCCATTCAGCGGAAAAGCATAGTCGCCTCTCAAACGGCCGACAAGGCGATTCTTTGGATTTCCATTACCGGTTCCATGTGCTTTATCATTGCGTTTACACTATTGATCAACTTACCAAGTACCATTGCCGATCCGATAAAAGACCTAACCGAAAGTATCCGTCAGATTGCCGGAAAAAACTATTCCCGACGGGTTCATTTTGAAGGTCATAGCGAATTTGGCGATCTGGCACGTTCTTTTAATACGATGGCCGAAAAGCTACAGGAATACAGCGATAGTAGTCTTGCCCGTTTAATGATGGAAAAAAAACGGATTGAAACTTTGATCAACAATATGCACGATCCGGTTATCGGATTGGATGATACCCAAAAGATTTTGTTTGCGAATGAAGAAGCCTTAAAGATATCCGGATTAAAATCGGCAGATATTATCGGAAAACCGGTTCAGGATATTGCGGTATATAACGATTTGATTCGTTCATTGATTCAACATTTGGCTGGAAATACGACCGACAATTCCAAAAATGAAACCCTAACGATTTATGCCGATAACAAGGAAAGCTATTTCGAAAAACAGATCGTTCCGATTGTGATCACACCAACCGGAGAAACCGAGAAAAAGGAAATCGGTTCGTTTATCATCCTACGCAATGTTACACTATATAAAGAACTGGATTACGCAAAAACGAATTTTATCGCCACCGTTTCCCATGAGTTTAAAACACCGATCGCTTCAATGAAAATGAGTCTGCAATTGTTGGAAAACAAAAGTATCGGCTCGTTAAATGAAGAACAGCAACACCTTATCGCCAGTATTAAAGACGACACCAAACGTTTACTGCGCACTACAGGCGAATTACTCAACATCACGCAGGTGGAAACCGGAAAAACGCAATTGGAAATCGAGAAAAGTGACGTATTTCAAATTGTAACCGAAGCCGTGGACGCTACGCAAAAACTCGCCGAACAGAAAAACATCAAACTCTTTACGGCATTTCCCGATACGATTTCGAACGTTTGGGTCGATCGCGAAAAAACAACTTGGGTGGTTTCCAACCTTATCACAAACGCTATCCGCTATTCGTATGAAAACGCAGCCATTCAGGTGGAACTTTCGGAAGACGATTTGCATGTAAAAATCATCGTAAAAGACAACGGATTGGGTATTTCGTCCCAATATACCGGAAAAATATTTGATCGTTATTTCCGAATACCCGGATCGGAAAAAGAAGGCACCGGACTCGGATTAGCGATTAGTAAGGAATTTATTGAAGCCCAACAAGGGTTGATCACCGTAGAAAGTGAACTCGGTTCCGGCAGTATTTTTACCGTATTCCTGAAAAAAGCGATGTAAACTATCCTAAAAACTGCACTACAAAAGCCGTTGATTTTTATCGAAATCAACGGCTTTTTTTATGCCTAAACTCGCTTTACGCCTTTTTTAAAAACCGGGATTTTACGATGCTTCACAGCTTGTGTAAAAAACAACAAAACCATAAAACACTATAAAACAACAACTTAACAAAAAGCTCTAACCAAATTTAGGGAGGCACTTTATGGGGGAATTTCCTGTAACGGCCAGGGAATATATCCCCGTTTAAAATGCGGGAATATCCTCTTTTTCAGCACCTTGAACTAATGCAATTTTACACCAACAAACAAAACCATCAAAAACGAAGATCAAATCCTTCGAATGGTAAACCAAAAAATAACATTCATTAAAAACATTGAAATCATGAACAACAAATTAATTTTTAGAGCAGTGATGATCATCATCATCATTATCGGAGGAGTAATCATCATTATCGGAAGAAAACCGATTCCGGAACCGATTTGTATCGTATGTGGACGAAACATCCTGACCTTTTTAGGAATTATCGAAGTTGTATTGGGCGCTATTGCACTTAACCTTCACAATAAAATCGTCAATACAAAAATCAATGTGGGGCGCTAATCCTTTTTTTTAAAAAGGGACATCAATCAAAATCGAACAGTTAAACCATCAGGGCGGAATCCGAAAAGCCCGGAACAGAGTAGGAAAATCATCAATCAAAACAATCAAACACTATGGGAACATTCACACCTATGCCGGATGAAACCGAATTCATGAACGTTATCTTAGGAGACGTATTTAAAAAATTAACCAACGGAGGCGATCCGAAAATGTTAGGGCCAAACAATTTTGTGGCCTGGGAACCAGTAGCCAGTGTAATCGACAAAACCGCGTTTGAATACGCCCACAAAGGATTTACCGCCAGTACGCCAAAATTGGAAGGGATGACCGACGAAGAGTATACCGATCTTCGTAACGAGAAAAAATATTCGGCTTATGCCCATGCGGAGGAATTTGCACGACTGGTGGATCAGATTCCAAGCAATATCCCGGAAAAAGATAAAGACGGCTGTCGTAAATTTACCATTTTCAGTACGCAAAACGACCATACCGTATCGAACGTATATAGCGATATCCTGGAATTTTGTGTGGTAAAAGACTCGAAAATCGATCCTAAAGTGGAGAAAAAACTGGAGAAGTTACGAGGCGAATTATTTACCATCAAAAAATTAAAAAACCCGGATTATGACGATAGCATGCCGGAACATCCGGACGATAACCCGAAGTATGTTTACAACACCTTCCCATCGCCGAAATACGTCAAATACCTGGAATATGAAGCCTTGTTTTATGATGCCGACGATCGTTTGGCGGAGTTAAAAAGACGCGTGGATCTTCAGGATGCGGATGCGATGGCCGAGATGACCATTTCGGGTAAAAACTATATCAAAAAACGCGATGATGCCGCGAAAAGATGGGAATCGATGGGATACAAAGGTGCTGTTGAGAAAATCATGAACTATATCGACGAAATCGAAAGCAGCAACTTTATCACCGTTAAAAAACGCTACGAATCGGAATTTTTGGCAGCAAAAAGAACCGGATTGGGCGGTATGAATACCTACTACTATTCGGCGCCACTACCGGCGACTACTTTGGCCAATTCAACACAATGGGTAGACTATAAATTTACAAAATCGAGTTACGATACAAGCTATAAAAACACCAAACACAGTTGGTCGGCTGCGGCTTCTTACCTTGGTGTTTTTGGCGGAACGGCCAGCGGATCACACCAGAAAATCGACTCAACTTACAATTTCAACGACTTTGAAATGAGTTTTAAACTGGGTAAATGCTTTATTACCCGTCCATGGTTGGGAACGACTTTTATCAAATCCCGTTTCTGGAAATATTCCAAAACCGGTCAGGATATCGTAAACAACCAAATGGTGAGCGATGGAAACGGCGGTGGATTAATGCCAGCTGTAACAACCGAACTTTACTTTATTACCGATCTGAAAATCGGATTTAAAAAAGGAAGTGATTCCTATAAAAAAGTAGAAAACCATGTAGGTGCCGGTGCCGGAGTTCATTTCGGATTGTTTTCCATTGGTGGAAAATACGGTTACGACGATACCCGTGTGAACTCTTCCGGAGAACGATCGGAGCAAGGAATGGCTTCAAAAGGTATTTTACTGATCGGGCGAAAATGCAACATCATCGATTTGTCACCAAACCCACTTCCGTCAATCAAAAATGACGAATGGGTAGAAGTTGAATAATCCTTATAATTTCAATCAATTCCAAATACCAACTCCGGTATTTGGAATTCCTTACTTTAAGCTACTACATTATGAAATATTATACCGCTTTATTCCAGAAAATAAAGGAATACTATAAATCGCAAAGCTCCAATCCATCGGAACTGGCTTTGATTTGTCCGTCGCTACGGATCTATGAAAACGATGAAATCAAATTGCTGTTACCACAAATCCTGTTGGACGATCCGCTAAAAGGAGAAGGTTTACTCAAAAAACAGGATCTTTCGTTCCAGTTAAACTCCTTACCGGCTTCGGATACCTTTTGGGATGTCAATCCGGCCAATACACTGTTTAATGTATATGGCGAACTGATCAACGCCGATCAGGGACTTTCGCCCGATGCCATCGCAACGGGAAACGAAGACGCCCAAAAGGTGTTGTATGATACCAAAGGGAAACCAACCAAGGAAAAGAAAGCCTACGACAAATACCTGGGACTTTATGAAACCTTGCTTCGTGAATGGGAAACCCATGTGAACACCTATGACGATGCTTTTTCGGACGATGAAAAAAACATCTGGCTGGAAAAACTAAACGTCATCCTGTTGAAAAAGGAAAAAATGGCCGTTGATCATAAATTACTCGGTTATAAAAAATTAATCGAAGAAGCCATAAAACAACTCAACAGTAAGGACGGACTGGAAATCTTTTTGGCCAATCTGACCAACTCCAGAAATACGATGGAAATGTCCCGAAGAACCGGAATTCAGTCGTTGGAATCGTATCACGATATTAATTTCGTTCCCTACGATTTTATGTCGAACGATAGCGGTTGGATCAAACTTTCGGTTAATAAAAAGGAATTGGACAGTTTGTATGAAATGGCGAAAAACGAAAAAGATGCTTTTCCCGACGAGGTGATTTCGCTCGATTATGACGAAAAGAATATTGTCGGAATTGAACTGGAATTTTCGATCGTAACGATGCTTCGCAACTGGTTTTCGTTGCCTACGCTTACATCAGAATATTTTAAATGGAACGGAAAACAACCCGTATCCGACGGACAAACCATTAGCAACGATTTCCTACTATCGGCTTTTCCTAAAAAAATGATTCTGATCAAAAATCTGAAAATCAATATCGATCCGAATATTTCCGATGCGGTGGTCAGCAATATTGATCAATTGATTCATTTTGGACCGATCATTATGAAAAACCAACTGTTTACCAATGCCAGTACGAACGTCCGCTTTATCAAGGCGATCAAAAACAAGGAAACACTGGAATCGAACAACGTTAAATATTACAGTACAAAAGCGACCTTGGACGAGCCGGCGCCATTCGAACCGGAAGCCGTTACCACGCCACCGATCAAACCAATTGCCTCCGCTCCTATTTATAAAGCTTTGGCAGGTATCAAACAACCGTTGATCAAAACTACAATGGCTCCGGGTATCAAAATGATGCCGTCGACCGATCCGGCACCGACGCCTGTTCCGACGCCTTCGCCCCAAACCTCGAATGCTGTTTTGGGAATCAAACGCTTTATCCGAGCCAATCCGATATTGTTTCCGCCAATCATTAAAAACCCTACCCCGGCCAAAACGCTAACCACAGTGATTGTTTCGGTTACCGATTCGGTGTCCCGACAAGGTGTTTATAAATCGGAACTATCGATCATCGGAACCAACAATAATACATTTAAAGAGATCGAATCGGACAAAAGCGGCGCTGTCGAATTCCAGCTTCCGGTAGGTAATTATAAGGTAAAGATCAAAAAAGATGGCTATAAAGTTTTTGAAACCGAACTGAAAATCGAAAACCTGTTTACTGCGACCCGGGAATATGCCTTGGTTCCGGAATCGGTTACTTACGATAGTTTTTTCCTTATTGGAATGATCTGCGAAAAATTACCACAAATCCCTAAAATATCCTAATCATGAGAACTATTCAATTGCATTCAAAAGGTCCAGAAGTGACCACTTTATGTGAGATATTAGCCGGAATAGGCTATCCGGTACTGGTTTCGGACGTTTTTACTACGGCTGTTGATGAAGCCGTAAAAAACTTCCAGCGTGAATTTAACCTTGTTGTAGACGGGATCGTGGGTATAAAAACCTGGTCCCGACTTTTCGAGAAAAACAATCAGTTGTTCGATCATAACGACAAATTGCTTTCCGAACAGGATTTGATCGATTTTGCGAATGAATATCAGGTGGAACTCGCTTGTATTAAAGCGGTAAACGAAATCGAAAGCAGCGGAAAAGGCTTTCTTATCGACAGCCGTCCTAAGATTTTATTCGAAGGGCATATCTTCTGGCAGGAATTGGAACGTAGAAATATTGATCCGCAAGAATATGTCCGACCGGAAACGCAGGATATTTTGTATAAAAATTGGACCAAAAAATACTATCAGGGTGGTTCGCGGGAATACGACCGTTTGGCCAAAGCTGCCGCGCTGATTCCGGGATTAAATCTTATCGATGCCGCCCATGCTGCCGCCTCCTGGGGCGTTTTCCAAATCATGGGATGTAACGCCATTCCAATCGGATATGACAGTGTCGACAGTTTTGTCGGTAAAATGTACCAAAATGAACGGGAACATCTGAATGCTTTTGGCTGTTTCCTCAAAACGAACAACCTGATAGTCGCTTTACGAAATAAAGACTGGGACACTTTTGCCTATCGTTATAATGGCAAACGCTACAAAGTGAACAAATACGACGAAAAGTTAGCCCGGGCGTATCAAAAATATAGCAGCTGAAACGAAATTCAGGCGCATCTTATCCTCCCTTCCCGTATCGGCAGTAATCGTCCCACTATATACAAACGATTTTGTTTTTCATTGCGTATAATACCAGTCCGATGCGGGTTTTTAATTCCAGTTTCTGAAAAAGAATTTCACGGTAGCCATCCACCGTTTTCGGACTCAGACACATTTCGTCGGCAATTTCCCGATAGGTCATTTCGGTACACGCCAGGCGAATAAACTCCAGTTCGCGTTCTTTTAAACTGGCTTTGTTACCGGCTTCCAATTTATTGATCAATACTCCTGAAACCATTTCGGTATAAAAATACCCGGTTTCATGCACCTTTAGTAACGCTTCCCGAAACATATTCGGATGGGTATCCTTTAATAAATAACCACTCGCACCGTTACTGATCATCTTAATGATCGTGTCTTCATCATCGTTTACCGACAACGCCAATACCCGTAAACCCGGGTAATCTTCCTTGAGGCGGCGCATCGTTTCCACGCCATCCATAACCGGCATATTGACATCGAGCAATACCAGATCCGGAAGTTCATCCGTCGCTTTTAGTCCGGTAAGGAAGTCTTTTCCATTGTTGTAATTTCCGGAGACGACAAACTCCTTAAAGCTGTTTATCAGGAACGATAACGACTGAGAGAACAGCAGGTGGTCGTCTACAATTACAATTTTTATTTTATTCATAGTAGTAAGGGGATTTTTTTACTCTTTTCGTCCTTTTTGCAAAGGATATGTGATTTTGATTTTCGTCCCTTCATTTGGATGGGACGAAACCGAAAAAGCGGCGCCAATTAGTCTGGCCCGCGTATTCATATTGGCCAATCCGGAGCCTTTGGCAACAGTGGCATTGTTAAATCCGATTCCCGAATCGGTTACTTCGATAATACACTCTTTAGGATCAAAACAGATATCGACATCGATTGTTTTACTATGCGAGTATTTTAGGGCATTGGAAATGGCTTCCTGCAATATCCGGTAAATGATCACTTCATGTTGCGGATCGATAGGTTGTACCGCTCCGGATATATTCAGATTTCCATTAATGATTTTTAGTTTGGTTATTCGGTTCAGATCTTCGGTTACGGCATCTATAAAACCGGATTGCAATTCGACATCGCCGTTGATCAATTTGGCTACCATCCGAATTTCGTCCAGCGATTTACTAACGAGCTTGCGCACCTCATCGAGTTCATTTTTATCATCCGTATCGATTTTAGCCACCATTAAGTTGAGCTGCATCACCGCCACCGATAAAATCTGTCCGATATTGTCGTGTAATTCCCGACTAATATTCGACAGGGTTTGCTCTTTGATTTCGATTCGTGATTTGGCCAGCTCAGAATTAAAAAACAACTCGGCTTCCATTTTATCCATTAGGAATTTCGACTTTTTCTTCTGAAAATACAGGAAAAAGACCAGTAAGGTGCCCAACAAAGTAAAAAGCACAATACTAAACGAAATAATCAATAATGGTATCTCTTTTTGCTCCATATAAAACCAAAGATAAAACTGGTGTTCATTAATACGTTTAAAAAGAAAATGATCAAACTATAAGTCGTTTCGTGGATTCCGGATAAGAACCAACGTAAAGAGAGCATAAACGGTAAAAATGGCACATAAAAAAGTAATATTCCCAGTACAAACCAGAAAAAAATTGTGTCTTTTATGGATAATATCAGATTCGAATTGAACAGTTCCATCAGGTAGAGGCAACTCAACATCAGAATCATAACCACACCGATGGCAAAATTGTTAAAACAGACTTCTTCCACTACATCCTGGAAAAAAGTCAGGTTGACAAATACCGACACTAAAAAAAGTGCAAAGCATACATTGGCAACCTGTTTGTTTTTTGGTTGTTGTAAAATAGATTTTAAAAACAGTATATAATACGGCAGAATAATAAACATATAGATATTAAAAACCATATAGTTAACCTGCCCGGTTATTTGTGTATAAAAAATTCCGGTTAGCTCCGTGATTGCCGAGAGCCAGATGGATAATACAAAAAACTTTGCCTTATTATTCGGAAGTTTGTACCAATAAATAATACCAAACATTCCTGATAATAAGGCGAGAAACACAGTATATAATCTTAGATCTGCCAACATTTTTTATCCACCGTAATTGAGTTTTGGAGGATTACCCATGGAACCGAAATTCAAAGGCTCTATTGTTGTTATATCCAACGCATTACCTTGCAAACTAGCAACTCCTCGTGTTCTCTGTTCATCGATGGCCGTTCCCGTTGGTGTTAAAAATACGGTCGTATAACCGGCATTTTTCTCTTCGGTTTCCGGATAAACACCCAGATAAATACGAATACCATCTACGGAATATCCTTTATCAACGGCATTTTCTTTTACATACGCGATATAACGTTCCAGCTCTTCAATAGAAAACCAAAAGGCATTGGCATCTTCCAGCCCGGATTTTTCGGTAACTAAAGCACCTCTTTTTTCATTGTAATTTTTGTTCAATTCTTTCCCTTTATCAAAAGAAATTAATTGAGTAGGTTTAACCATTGTGTTCATTTTTAGATGGATTATTGATTTAAGGACAAAATTACAGGCTTGCCGAAATTGTCACAAGGGGAAAATTCCCCTTTTTCGCTCACCATTTTTTTTCGATTCACTCCGAAAATTCTTCTATTTCAAAGAAAAAACAAAATTAATCATAAAATAACGATTCGCTCTATTTCTATTTTCCTATTTTTTTAACAAATCCAACATTTATGACTACTGATCTACTATAGTCCTGAAAGTGAGGTTCACACGGGGACGTGTAACTTTGGTCGTGGGTGGCAAACGGTGTAACCAGTGTGTTTGGGTAGTTCCCTGCATAATGAGCAGACTTCCGGCTTCGAGTATCAGCGAAACCGTTGCTTTGGTTGTTTTGTGTTTAAAGGCAAATTTGCGTTCGGCTCCGAAACTCAGCGACGCAATTACGGTATTCACACCGAGGGATTTTTCATTGTCGCTATGCCAGGCCATCCCTTCCTGTCCGTCGTGATACAGGTTTAGCAGACAGGAATTAAAAGTGGTCCCACTTCGGTCTTCGGCTATTTTTTTTAAGGCTAATAATTCGGTTGTCCAGGGCAAGGCCGTTTTTGTCGTATTGGAATAGGTATACTGAAACGGATTATCGCCATACCAGGCTACTTTTCTTTTGGTCTGTATCAACTTACCAAAAACAATCGCCTCGTCATTGCGCCATTCGATGGTTTCCATAAAACGGTCGTAATAGTGCTTTGCATCCCGATCGGCCATGATGCGGCCATGATAGTACACTTCTCCGTCGTACGGCAGTATGTTTTCGATTTCCCCGGTACTGAATAAATCCATTTTTAGCTCTTGTTTTAATTTCCAATATTGATACGCTTCCCGCATACAATGACCACATGGCCGATAGCCTGCTGTTTCCGCTTCTGCTGCTGAGGTGAAAAATACCCGGTTTGTTTTTTTCATTCTTTTGCCGGATGTACAATCCAAACGTCCGACAATTTTGAGTTTTTTATTCCCTCCAAAGGTAATGCTTTGGTTTCGGATCTGACGGTGTAGCTCGGCATCCAACAGTTGTTGGTGTAGCCACATCTTTAACTGATCGCGTCGTGAAAAATGATCCCCATGGTATACCGTTTCCCACCGCGCACTTCACTCACTCCGTGTTTCATCGCTACCCGATAGTACCCTTTTGTGCCGCGTACCGGTCGGAAGTGGGTCGTAAAAATCAGGATATCGCCTCGTTTGGGTTGCAAGACAATCGCTTTCGATTGCGCTCTCGGTATTTGCTCGGTTAATACAAATTCGCCTCCGGTGTAATCTTCCCCGGGTTCATTGAGAAACAACACCATCTGGATCGGAAAAAAAACATCCCCGTATAAATCCTGATGTAACGTATTATACCCGCCTTCGCTGTAATTTAAGATCAACACCGTCGGTTTTAGCTGGTTGTTTGCCCGACATAACGCCAGTAATTCCTCATGTTTTTGCGGAAATTGCCGGTCTATCTGCAATGCTTTCATCCATAAATTGGCGATCGGTACGAGTTTTTCATACACCCTAGTCCGCAATTGCTGAATAAGATCCGGTAGCGGATAATCAAAATATTTGTATTCCCCTTGTCCGAAGCGATAGCGTTCCATCACTACTTTTTTTCGATAGCGCTTTTCTTCCGGATAATATCCGATTAGTGTATCACAAACCGACTCCGGCAGCATATTCGACAGTATAGCATAACCTTTTTCATGCATCATTCCGGCCACCTGATCCCAATCGGCAGCCTGCAAACGTTCCAATACCGTTTCCATTATTCCTGAATTAAAAGATCCGACTGGCACGCTTCCCAGCCAATGATGGCCTTTTTTCGGGCATTTCCCCAATGATACCCTCCAATCATCCCGGTAGCCTGGATTACCCGATGACACGGAATTAAAAATGCCACCGGATTATTTCCGATTGCCGTTCCCACGGCTCTTGAAGCCTTCGGTTTTTCGATACTTTTGGCAATATCGCCATAGGTCGTTAATTGCCCCATCGGTATTTTCAACAGCGTCTCCCATACTTTTAGCTGAAAATCCGTTCCCCGCAAATGCAATTTTATAGCCCCCGATTCGTTCCAGTCGTTACTAAAAAACGAATGCACCTCCTTTTGAAAAGGATCCGTCTGATTTATAAAAGAAGCCTTTGGAAATTCGGCTTTTAATTCCTGCAAAGCCAATTCTTGATCATCGGCAAAAACCAACCGACAGATACCTTTTTCGGTAGCCGCCAACAACAGCGTTCCAAACGGACTTTCGTCAAAAGTATAGTTGATCCGTAGCTGTTCACCACCGTTTTTATAATCACCCGGCGTCATCCCTTCGATCGTAACAAACAAATCGTGTAGCCGTCCGGTTCCGGAAAGTCCGGTTTCAAAGGCCGCTTCCGACAATGTGAGCTGACTCGATTTCAGCATTTTTTTGGCGTGCTCCACTGTAAGATATTGTAAAAATTTCTTCGGACTCACGCCCGCCCATTCGGTAAACAGTTTTTGAAAATGAAACGGACTTACATGGACAAAAGAAGCCACTTCGTCCAACGACGGTTGCGTTTTGAAATTATCATGTAGAAAGTCGATTGCCTTTGCAATGCGATCAAACTGAAATTGTTCCTGTGTTTTCATGGTCTATTATTTGGAATTCACCCGACAAAGGTAACGTCTGTAAAAACGCCCTCCGACCCGAAACTTGCGGGATTCAAACGCTTGGGAAAGCCCGTTAAATTTACAAAATTATTTGCCCTGACTTGCCATACAAAAATGCTTTTTGAATTATCTTTGTGTGCTTAAACTACAAACTTTCAACGACTATGAAACTGGTTTTCGCATCCAACAACCGCAACAAAATTAAAGAAATTCAGCAACTCCTCCCCGACTCCATTCAGGTTTTAAGTCTTAGCGACATTAATTGTGATGTAGATATTCCGGAAACGGCCGACACCATTGAAGGCAATGCCATTTTAAAAGCCAATTACGTTACCGAACACTACGGCTACAACTGTTTTGCCGACGATAGCGGACTGGAAGTCGATGCGTTAAACGGCGCTCCAGGAGTGATTTCGGCGCGTTATGCCGGCGATCAGAAAAACGATAACGACAATATCGACAAATTACTTTCCGAACTCGAAAACCAGGACAACCGCAAAGCCAATTTTAAAACCGTAATTGTCTTAAACCTCGACGGAACACAGCATCTTTTTACCGGCATCATCGACGGAACGATTATCCGCGAGCGAAAAGGAAGCAACGGTTTTGGGTATGATCCGGTTTTTGTACCCGAAAATGATACCCGTACGTTTGCCGAACTGGAAATGGAAGAAAAATCCGATATCAGTCACCGTGGAAAAGCGGTAAAACAACTGGTTGCTTTTTTAAACCACTAACCCGGTAAAAGTTTGGATTACAGAGAATGTTATTGTTAAAATCTGTTGAAAATTCTGCTTAAATTTTTCACAAATTAGAGACAACTTTTGATCAATCCGACACTTAAAATCTTCGGAAAGCCCAATGAAGTTAGCCCCAAAACAATAACTCATTGAAAATCAATAAAAAACAAAAACATAAATATCGAAAACATATTAGCATATCTCGTTAATTTACAGTAACTTTGCCCCCAATTTAAAAATAACGAATGAATAAATTTGAACAATTAGGATTGAATGAATCGCTACTGCTGGCGATTAAAGATCTAGGATTTGAAAATCCGTCGGAGGTACAGGAAAAGGCGATTCCCCTATTATTGGAAAAAGACACAGACATAGTTGCATTGGCACAGACCGGGACAGGTAAGACCGCTGCGTTTGGTTTTCCACTGATTCAAAAGATTGACGCTGAGGACAGAACGACTCAGGCATTAATTTTATCGCCAACACGCGAACTTTGTTTACAGATCACCAATGAGATTAAACAATATTCAAAATACGTTAAAGGAATTCACACTGTTGCCGTTTATGGTGGTGCCAGCATTACCGAACAGGCGAAAGATGTAAAAAGAGGCGCACAGATTATCGTGGCCACTCCAGGAAGAATGCAGGATATGATTAACAGAGGTATGGTAAACATCAAGAACATTAATTTCTGTGTTCTTGACGAAGCCGACGAAATGTTAAACATGGGATTTTATGATGATATCACTTCCATTTTATCCGATACACCGGAAAACAAAAGTACCTGGTTGTTTTCGGCAACCATGCCACAGGAAGTAGCGCGTATCGCACGTGAGTTTATGCGTAAGCCGCTTGAAATTACAGTGGGTCACAAAAACTCGGCTTCTCAAAACGTTTCGCACGAATTTTACCTGGTAAATGCACGCGACCGTTATTCGGCTTTAAAACGATTGGCGGATGCTAACCCGGATATTTTCTCGGTTATCTTCTGTCGTACCAAAAGAGACACACAGGCTGTTGCTGAAAAACTAATCGAAGACGGATACAATGCTGCCGCTTTACACGGTGACCTTTCTCAGGCGCAACGAGACAGCGTAATGAAATCGTTCCGTGGTCGTCAGATCCAAATGTTAGTAGCTACCGACGTAGCGGCTCGTGGTATTGACGTAGATGACGTAACACACGTAATCAACTACCAATTACCGGACGAAATCGAAACCTATACCCACCGTTCCGGAAGAACCGGACGTGCCGGAAAATCAGGAACATCTATGGTGATCATCACGAAAAGTGAATTGCGTAAAATTTCACAGATCGAACGTATCATCAAAACCAAATTCGAAGAAAAACCAATTCCTTCCGGAATTGAAATCTGCGAAATTCAGTTATTCCACTTAGCGAATAAAATTAAAGACGTTGAAGTTGATCATGAAATCGATGCGTATCTTCCGGCTATTTATGAGGTTATGAAAGACCTTACAAAAGAGGAAGTGATCAAGAAAATGGTTTCGGTAGAATTCAACCGTTTTATCAATTACTATAAAAAATCACGCGATTTATCCGCTCAAAATGCTGGTGAGCGTCGCGAAGATGCCGGAAGCATCCCGTCTGACGGAGCTGTACGTTTCTTTATCAACATCGGTTCCCGTGATAATTTTGACTGGATGACGTTGAAAGATTTCTTACGTGACACTTTAGAATTAGGTCGTGACGATTTATTTAAAGTGGATGTAAAAGAAGGTTTCTCATTCTTCAACACCGATGCAGAGCATGCTGAAAAAGTAATGGATGTTTTAAACAACATTCATTTAGAAGGACGTAAAATCAACGTGGAGATTTCTAAAAACGACGGTGGTTCCAACAACAGACGACGCGACCATAACGGACGTGGCGGTGATCGTAACCGTTCGAGAGGTGGCGATCGCGACAGAGGTGGTGATCGTGACAGAGGCCCACGTAAAGAACGTAGCTTTGGTGGTGGTCGTTCGGAGCGAAAAGACGATTTTGGCGACCGACCATTACGAAATGAAAGAAGATCAGACCGTTCTCCGCGTCGTTCCGAAGGTTCTTCGAACAACAGCAGCGGAAGACGCCCTAGAAGAAGCTAATTCTTTTGTTAATTTTCTTCTAATATAACTCAAAAACTGCAAAATATCCCTTACTTTTAGACCAATCTAATAACCCGTATGAGATTTTTTGCAGTTTTTTTATTTACCCTACTAACATTTGCTTCCTATGCACAGGAAACGGAAACACCCACTACCGTTTCCGGTATAGTAGTGAACGCTACCACTTTATTACCCAAGAGTAACGTCAATATCGTTAATATCAATACCGTTAAAGGAACCACTTCCAGTGGACATGGTGAATTTACCATCGAAGCCAAAGTAAACGATACCCTTCACTTTTCTTTTATCGGATTTGAATCGATTAAAATACGGGTTACCAACGACTGGATTAAAAACAAAAACACTAAGATTCGACTAACCGAAAAGGCCTATGCGTTGGAAGAAGTCGTGATCAACAAATATCAACTAACCGGTTATCTGGAAGTCGACACTAAAATCTTACCGTTAAATGAGAATTTCCGTTATCCGATTTCGGGATTACCATACGGTTATGAAGCCGGTGATCACTCTCCAAATAAAATCAACCGTGTGTTGGGATCGCTTTTTAACCCTGCCGATTTACTTTACAATTTCTTTGGAAAAAAACCGAAGGAGATGAGTAAATTAAAGGAGATCAAAAAAGACGATGTAGTCAAAAATCTACTGGCTTCGAAATTCGACAAAGAAACACTGGCTTCGCTTTTGGGAATCGATCCGAAGGAAATCAACGAGATACTACAGCGCTGTAATTATTCTGAAACCTTTATCAAAACGGCAAACGACCTTCAAATCATGGAAGCGATCAGTAGCTGTTATGAAGACTACAAGGTCTTAAAGCGTCAAAAATAACATCAAATAAAAAGAGGATTTTAGTTTTAGTCCTCTTTTTTGTTTTTTTCCAAATACAAGCGGGTGATATAATCAATATCCTTAATCGATTTACGTGCCCAATCGATTCGTTTTTCCAGCATCTCGGCTTCGGTGAGTTGCCATCCTGATCCGGAATTACGCAATCGCGTCGAAATATTTTGCAGAATAATTGCCGCCGACACCGAAATATTCAAGCTCTCGGTAAATCCCACCATCGGAATTTTTAAAAACCCATCGGCCTGTTGCATCACCTCATCCGACAAACCATGCCGTTCCGTTCCGAAAAAGATTGCCGCCGGCTGTGTAATATCAAAATCTTCCAACAAACAATCGTTATCATGTGGTGTCGTTGCAATAATCCGATAGCCTCTTTGTTTTAAATCGGAAATACAATCCTGATTGGAATTAAAACGGTTGATATCCACCCATTTTTGAGCCCCCATCGCAATCTCTTTATCGATTTTCTTCCCAAAGCGTTCTTCTACCACATTGAGCTCCTGTATCCCAAATACTTCACAACTACGCATCACTGCACTGGTATTATGCAATTGATACAAGTCCTCGACCGCTACCGTAAAGTGTTTCGTGCGGTTTTCCAACACCCGTATAAAGCCGTCTCTGCGGTTTTCTGTGATGAAATTTTCTAAATATTCTAAATAAGCGGTATCGGAAAAAAGCGGTTTCATTAAAAAAATATGAATTTGTTAAATTTCTTTACTAACTTTAGTGAAGTTAAATTACTCTTATGACACAAGAAGAATTACTGGCGCAAATCTACAAAAAAGACAACAAAGCTTTTACGCTTTTATACGACAGCTATGCCAAAAATCTGTACGGTATCATCTACAACCTACTAAAAGATCGGGAAGAAGCCGAAGATGTCCTTCAGGAAACCTTTGTTAAAATCTGGAAAAACCTGGACTCTTATAACGAAAGTAAAGGGCGTTTTTTTACCTGGCTGCTCAATATCGCGCGCAATAGTGCGATAGATCGGTTACGTTCTAAAAACTTTAACAACAATCAGAAAAACTTATCTTCTGACAATTTCGTACATATACTCGATGACAATACAAGAACCATGAACAAGATTGACACAATCGGAATTCAGGAATTTGTAAAAAAACTAAAACCCAAATGCATACAGCTGATTGACCTTCTATTTTTTAAAGGCTATACGCAACAGGAAGTTTCCGAAACACTGGAAATTCCTTTGGGAACGGTTAAAACACAAAACAGAAACTGTATAAACGAATTAAGAAACTTATTGCGAGTATAATGAACACGAGAGAATACATAGAATCAGGAGTCTTGGAACTGTACATTTTCGGAAAACTATCGGAACCGGAAAATGAAGAAGTACAGGTCTATGCCAATGAATATCCGGAAATACAACAAGAAATCGAAAGCATCGAAAAGGCCATCATCAACCTGTCCTATAGCGTAGCGCCACATTTGTCACTGGAGAATTTCAACACCATCCGAAAAGCATTACTCGAAAGAGAGGCGACCGTGGTAACGATGAAACCGAAATCCAACTGGCCGGCTTATATGGGCTGGGCCGCTTCGTTCCTATTATTGTTAGGAGCCGGCTTCCTGTATTTCCAAATGAACCAAAACGATATCCTGCTTAAAGACAGCAACGAAAAAAATCAGGATTTACAAAAATCGGTAGTAACCCTGGAAGAGCAGAATAAAAACAGTGAAACCTTGCTGAATCTATTCAAAGATGAAAAAAATAAAGTAGTCGCACTTGCTGGTCAGACGGTTGCTCCGGAAGCCAAAGCTAAAATATACTGGAATCAGGATAATCACGCCGTATATGTAGACGCATCCGGTTTACCGGAAGCTCCTAAAGGGTATGTATATCAGGTATGGTCGCTAAAAATGGATCCGCTTACACCAACAAGTATCGGATTACTGGAAAAAACGGAAATCGGAAAATCCAGAATATTTAAAGTCGACAACACCACAGATGCCGAAGGCTTTGGAATCACTCTGGAACCTGCCGGTGGTAGTGCCGCACCTACTTTAGAGCAATTATATACCTTAGGAAAAGTATAAACCAAAATGATCGCAAAGAAAAAATTAGTCGTTCTTTCCGGAGCCGGAATCAGCGCCGAAAGCGGTATCAAAACCTTTCGTGATGCCGGTGGATTATGGGAAGGCCATAACATTCAAGATGTTGCCAGCCCGGAAGGATGGACCAAAAATAAAGCATTGGTATTGGATTTTTACAACAAAAGAAGAGCGCAGCTTTTTGATGTCCATCCCAATAACGCCCACCGGATTCTGGCTGAAATGGAAAGCGAATTCGACCTACACATTATTACTCAAAATGTAGACGATCTACACGAAAGAGCTGGCAGCACCAAGGTCTTACACCTACACGGCGAACTACTCAAAGTACGCAGTACGGTCGATCCGGATCATATTCTGGATTGGAAAACCGATCTTAGTATTGGTGATACCGATTCCAGCGGACATCAGTTACGACCGCATATCGTTTGGTTTGGCGAAGCCGTTCCCGCAATGGATGAGGCCATAGCACTAGTTCAAACAGCCGATATTTTCCTGATCATCGGAACGTCGCTACAAGTTTATCCCGCAGCCGGATTAATTGACTATACCCCGTTTACAACCCCGGTTTACTATATCGACACCAAACCGGCTAAAATCTACAATATCAAAAACCCGTTTAGCGCCATAGCTTTATCCGCTTCCGAAGGAATGGAAGTACTGCGACAGGAGCTTCGTGCGCAACCGGAAAAGATTTAAAATTGTATTTCCAGAAGTTTGGGTAAAACCTTATCTTTGCGATTATTAGAAAATAACACAACAACAAATGCATTTAACTGAACTTAGTGCTATATCACCTATCGACGGCCGATATAGAAATAAAACCGTTTCCCTTTCCGAATATTTTTCCGAAGAAGCTTTGATCAAATACCGCGTACTGGTAGAAATCGAATATTTTATCGCCCTATGCGAATTGCCTTTACCGCAACTGGCTGGAGTTGATAAAAACCTTTTTGCCGATTTGCGAAGAATATACGAGGATTTCTCAACAGAAGATGCACTTTGGATCAAAGAGACTGAAAAAACTACCAATCACGATGTAAAAGCGGTGGAATACTTCATCAAAGCCGCTTTCGACAAATTGGGATTACAAGCTTACAAAGAATTTATCCACTTCGGATTAACTTCTCAGGATATCAACAACACTGCGATTCCACTTTCGACCAAACACGCTTTTGAAAAAGTATACCTACCGTCGTTAGTGAGCGTAGTAGCCAAATTAAAAGAATTAAGCCTGGAATGGAAAGACGTGCCAATGTTGGCGCGTACGCACGGGCAACCGGCTTCCCCTACCCGTTTGGGCAAAGAGATCGCCGTTTTTGTGGAACGTTTGGAAGAACAGATGCGCTTGTTATTTAATGTACCGTTTGCGGCCAAATTTGGCGGTGCTACAGGGAATTATAACGCTCATTTTGTAGCCTACCCAACAGTCGACTGGCGAAAGTTTGGAAACGATTTCGTAGAAGCCGCTTTAGGACTACACCATTCGTTTCCAACGACACAAATTGAACATTACGACCACTTCGCAGCCTTTTTCGATGCTTTAAAGCGAATCAACACCATCTTGATCGACTTGGATCGCGATATCTGGACCTATGTTTCGATGGAGTATTTCAAGCAAAAAATCAAAGCCGGAGAAATCGGATCATCGGCCATGCCACATAAAGTAAACCCGATTGATTTCGAAAATTCAGAAGGAAATCTGGGAATTGCCAATGCTATTTTCGAACATCTGGCAGCCAAATTACCAGTATCCCGTTTGCAACGCGATTTAACCGACAGTACTGTATTGCGGAACATCGGTGTGCCTATCGGCCATACGATTATCGGTTTTGAGGCCACTTTAAAAGGGCTAAACAAACTGCTTTTAAATGCCGAAAAATTCGAAGAAGATCTGGAAAAAAACTGGGCAGTTGTAGCCGAGGCCATTCAAACGATTTTACGCCGTGAAGCGTATCCAAATCCATATGAAGCCTTAAAAGATTTGACGCGTACCAATACAGTGATCAACAAAGAAGCCATCCATAATTTTATTGCGACTTTAAACGTATCGGATGCCATTAAAGCAGAACTTTTACAAATTACGCCGAGCAATTACCTCGGAATATAAGTATTTTAAAAAATAGTTTCAGGATCCCGATAGTTACTGCTATCGGGATTTTTTTATGCTCTTTTATGATAAATTTATCTTAAAATAACAGCATAATAAGCCCTGCTGCTTTTATAAATACGCTTTATTTTATATCTTACACAAATCCTAAAAAACAAAAAATATATGCCATTATCAACAGCTGAAACCGTTGCCGAAACCTCGCACCATTTATACCCCTTAATCAGTGATTTAGGATTGATCCTAATGACAGCCGGAGTAGCCGTACTGTTGTTTAAAAAAATCAAACAACCACTGGTTTTAGGTTATCTGGTTGCCGGTTTTCTTGCCGGAAATAATTTTGATTTTTTTCCCTCGGTCACCGATATCAAGAGCGTTGAAGTCTGGGCCGAAATCGGGGTAATTTTCCTTTTGTTTAGCCTCGGACTGGAGTTTAGTTTTAAAAAGCTGATGAAAGTCGGTGGAACCGCATCCATTACCGCTATTATCCAGATTATCTCGATGATTTTTATCGGATACATGTCCGGACAATGGATGGGTTGGTCACAAATGGACAGTATATTCCTCGGTGCCATCCTCTCGATGTCGTCAACTACCATTATTCTCCGTGCTTTTGATGAATTAAACGTCAAAGGAAAGAAATATGCCGGAATCGTTTTCGGCGCTTTAATTGTCGAAGATATTGTCGCCATTTTACTGATGGTATTGCTTTCGACCATATCTGTAAGTCAGCAATTTTCAGGAGCCGAATTATTCGAATCCGTTTTAAAACTGTTATTCTTCCTGATTCTCTGGTTTGTGGGTGGTATTTTCTTTATCCCGACCTTACTTAAAAAGGCAAAAAACCTATTAAACGAAGAAACTTTATTGATCATTTCATTAGCGCTTTGTTTGATGATGGTAATTCTGGCAACAAATGCTGGTTTCTCCCCTGCTTTAGGTGCTTTTATCATGGGTTCTATTATTGCCGAAACCACACAAGCTGAAAAAATTGAACACCTGATCAAACCGGTAAAAGACCTTTTCGGAGCGGTGTTCTTCGTATCTGTCGGAATGTTGATCAATCCTGACACTTTGGTTGAATATGCCGTTCCGGTGTTATTGATCACATTGATTACCATCGTAGGTAAAACCGTGAGTACCGCCGCTGGAGCATTGGTATCGGGTCAGCCTTTAAAACAATCCGTTCAAGCGGGTATGAGTCTGGCGCAAATCGGGGAATTCTCTTTTATTATCGCAACCTTAGGAATGTCGCTAAAAGTAACGAGTGACTTCCTGTATCCGATTGTTGTTGCGGTTTCGGCCGTAACCACATTTACCACGCCTTTTATGATCAAAATGTCAATGCCGTTTTATGAAAAACTTGAAAAAGTATTACCCCAAAAATGGCTTACCGCGATCGATAATTACAGTACCAATTCACAATCGATTAAAGCGACCAGTAACTGGCAAGTGGTATTGCGATCGACCATGACACAGGTGGTGATCAGTTCCGTGATTATTATTGCGATCATCTTGTTGGCCGACCTTTATATTTCGCCATTGGTGATTGATTCTAAATTTGGAAATGCGGTTGCTGCACTTATTACATTAGTGATCATCGCTCCGTTTTTATGGGCTTTATCATTGCGAAGAGTTGCCGAAAGTGCGATGGACGAACTCCGCAAAGAACGCAAATACCGCGGGCCATTAACAATGCTCATCCTGGTTCGAATCGGTCTTGCTTTATTCTTCGTTGGATTCCTGCTGAATAATTTCTTTTCTCCGGTTGTGGCTTTTATTGCGTTGATAATTGTGATCATCTCCTATATCATCTTCCCTAAAAAGCTACATGCCCAATACGACAAAATCGAAAAGCATTTTCTTAAAAATTTCAACGACCGTGAAATTGCAAGAGCTCAGAAAACCCGGGACGATTTAACCCCTTGGGACGGACACATGGCTAATTTTGAGATTGCCAAAGAGTCCAACCTTGCTGGTAAAAAACTGCAGGATCTGAAAGTACGTGAAAAAATGGGCGTCAATATTGCTTTTATCAAACGTGGTGAAATTATGATCAACATACCAACGCGTAACGAACGGTTGTTTCCGGGTGATGAAATTTGTGTGATCGGAACAGACGACCAGGTGCAGAATTTTAAAGGCTATCTGGATCAGAATGAGATTGAAGTACCGGAATCGGTAACCGAAGCGCAAATTGTACTACAACAATACGAATTGACCAATCAGGAGTATATCGGAAAAACCATTCGCGAATCCCAATTACGCGAACGTACCGGCGGCCTTGTGGTTGGTATCGAACGTAATGGCGAACGTATCCTAAATCCGGAATCCCACCTGATTTTAGAACGAAACGATATTTTATGGCTGGTTGGTGATAAAAAACTATTGGCTGCGGCTTTTAAAAACCAATAAAAAAGACCTGTTACCAGCCTAACTAAAGACCAAGACCTGTCAGATTTTAGAAACCTGACAGGTCTGGATAAAACATAAAAAAACCTGATATTTTCATATCAGGTTTTTTTATGTTTTATCGCGAATAGTTTGGTGCTTCTTTTGTAATGGTTACGTTGTGCGGGTGACTCTCTCCGATTCCGCTGGCCGTGATACGAACAAATCGACCCGTTTCCTGTAGGGTCTGAATGTCTTTTGCTCCACAATACCCCATACCGGCACGTAGTCCGCCAACAAACTGCAGCATACTTTCGTTTAACTCTCCTTTATACGGTACACGTCCTACGATTCCTTCCGGAACAAGTTTTTTCACATCGTCTTCCACATCTTGGAAATAACGGTCTTTTGACCCTTCTTTCATCGCTTCCACCGATCCCATTCCGCGGTAGGATTTGAATTTTCTACCTTCGAAAATAATGGTTTCACCCGGTGATTCTTTGGTTCCTGCTAATAGCGATCCCAACATCACACAGTCGGCTCCGGCAGCGATGGCTTTTGGAATATCACCGGTATAACGGATCCCTCCGTCGGCAATAACGGGAACTCCGGTACCTCGCAAAGCGGCCGCTACTTCCAATACAGCCGAAAACTGTGGAAAACCTACTCCGGCTACCACTCGGGTAGTACAGATGGACCCCGGTCCGATTCCTACTTTAACAGCATCGGCACCATTTTCAGCTAAATATAAAGCCGCTTCCGGTGTAGCGATATTACCTACCACCACATCCAGTTGCGGGAATTTTTCTTTTACTTGTTTTAAAACACCCACCACGCCTTTGGTATGTCCGTGTGCCGTATCGATGATCACTGCATCTACACCTGCATTTACCAAAGCCGTAGCTCTGTCGACTGCATCGTTTGTGACCCCTAATGCAGCAGCTACACGCAAACGTCCGAATTTATCTTTATTAGCGTTTGGTTTTTGTGTTAATTTGGTGATATCCCGGAACGTAATCAACCCAACAAGTTTATGTTCGTTGTTAACTACCGGTAATTTTTCAATTTTGTTTTGTTGCAGAATTTCTTCAGCCGTAGCTAATGTGGTTCCTTCTCCGGCTGTTACCAGCTTCTCGGATGTCATTACCTCCGTAATCAAACGGGCATTGTCTTTTTCGAAACGCAGATCACGGTTGGTAACGATTCCTTTTAGGATTTGATTTTCATCCACTACCGGTATCCCTCCGATACTGAATTCACGCATGGCCAGTTTGGCATCGCCTACCGTTGCCGTAAGTGGCAACGTAACCGGGTCGATAATCATTCCCGATTCGGCTCTTTTCACTTTTCGTACTTCGGCAGCCTGTTGCTCGATCGTCATGTTTTTATGCAAAACACCGATACCGCCTTCCTGCGCCATTGCAATAGCCATAGCACTTTCGGTAACCGTATCCATAGCAGCCGAAACAACCGGTACGTTTAGGGTAATATTTTTTGAAAACTTCGTTTTGATACTTACTTCCCGTGGCAGGATTTCTGAATAATTCGGAACGAGTAGAACATCATCATAGGTTAGACCTTCCCCGATGATTTTAGCTGTGTGTGCTTTCATGTTGCAATTTGTAGTTGAATTGCATGCAAATATAACACATTTATTCCATCCGCGGGAAAAACTTTAACATTATTATAAATTGCATATTCGGATCCATTTTTTTTGCATCGGAACGATTGATGGTCCACATTTTACAGTGTCGGAAAACTGCTTTAGAAGCGCAACTGAAGCGTAGCATAGCACGCCCTGGGGGCCGATGGTATAATTCCCGGCCCCGGATAACCGGTTGCCCGTCTTGTAAAATAAATCGTATTTGTAAGATTATTGATACCGGTTTCTATCACAAAATATTTTGCAAATGCATACGATAGCGACCAATCGGCAACATAATAGGCCGGAACCTGTCCTTCAATTCCCCTGATATTTTCGTTTTTGTCCTGTTTACTGTTGGTCGCATCGGTATACTGATCACTCATATACGTCAGCTGTATATTGGTCATTAGTTTTTTATACCCGAATGTCATACCGGTTTTAAGATTGATCATTGGGATAAATTCCACTTCATTCCCCTGTATTCCGGGTTGTTTTGAACGGGTATATTCCGATTTTGTCACAGCCAGATTGTTAAACACATTCCATTTAAAATTCGTATTCGCCGGATTAAAAAGTATTTTCTGCAAACTCAAATCGGCAAAAATTTCCATCCCGTAGATAAACGCATCCCCCACATTCGTGCGAAATCGGATAATCCTGTAATCTTCCGTCTCTTTAATAATCTGCCCCAAACGTCCTTTGTAGGCCAATCCGAACGCACTGATATCGTAGGTAAGCTTGTCCTTCAGTCGGCCTCGGATTCCGAAATCAAACGTATATCCTTTTTCATCTTTGAGGTTTTCATCAATCTTATAGGACGGTTCCGAAATCCGGATGTCATTAAAGGTAACCGACCGGTAATTCTGTGAAAAGTTCAGATACGATTCGAGCGCTTTTAATGGCTTATAACTGAATCCGATTCCTAAAAGGGCAAACGAACGATTTAGCTGGTTGTCTTCTTCCAAAGTCTGATCAAAAATGACATTTCCTGCATTATCGCGGTTGATTTTTCGATAAAAACCTTTTGCCCGTGTGGAAATCTTTTCCATGCGAATTCCCGGAGTAATCGAAAACGTATTGGTGATCCTAAAAATATTTTCTCCGAATACAGCCAGATTGCAATTCGGATAGTTATAATCGGACTGGTTTTGATAATATGGAAATTCTGCTGTTGCAAAATCAAAATCAGCGCTACTTCCGGAACTACCGGGTCCTTGTTTGGCTGTATTATCCGACTGGTA
Organism: Bacteroidota bacterium; assembly: GCA_023446155.1. Classification (GTDB taxonomy): domain Bacteria; phylum Bacteroidota; class Bacteroidia; order Flavobacteriales; family Flavobacteriaceae; genus Flavobacterium. The sequence continues at coordinate 651,668 of JAEXIT010000017.1, read as the reverse complement.
GTATTTAAAACCGACAACAAAGGCATTTTCATTCCCCAAAAAACCGTACCGTTGTAACATCCGTGTTTCGACACCCCAATTGGCAAACTTTCCGGTGATCAAATCACGAACCATCCCCATGCGATCTTCCTGAAAGACACGATTGGAGCGAAATCCAAGCGCTTTTCGACTGGCATATAATCCAAACAAATTGACACTCCAATCATTTTTTGGTGTAATGGCATGTTTTAACTGTAGTGAAAAAAGATTCCAGTCGACCGCAAACCAATTTCGTTTCCGATTACTCTGAAAGGCATCTTCGTAAAACATCTTATCCGTTAGTCCGCCCGGTTGCTGCGCCAAATACCGAAAATAAGTATAATCGAAACGCAAATTAGTTTTAGCCGTAAACCGGTATCGGAAACTACCGAAATAGTTTTTCGCGTCGAATTTGGAATTCGGTTGAAAGCCATCACCCGATTTATAATTAAAAAAGGTATAATAACTGAATTTTCCTTTGGTTCCGCTTAAACTGGTAAAACTCGTAAACAGTTTGTTAGAACCCGCTGTTTGTCTGTGTAACAAGCGAAGCTTTGTGTCCGGATCGGGATTTTTCATTTTAAAATTGATCAATCCTCCAAACTGCGTTCCGTATTGTAAGGATGCGGCGCCTCTCACGATCTGTATCCGGTCCAGTCCCTCAGTTGGCGGTGTATAATAACTTTCGGGATATCCTAAGATATCGGCACTACAATCGTAATCATTCTGACGGATATTAAAATGGGCCGAACGATTCGGATCCAATCCTCTTCCTCCTATATTCAATTGCAAACCGCTGTTATCACTTTCATAAATATTCAGTCCGACCACTTGTGCAAACACCTGACGTGGAACATTTAAAGCCCGATTGCCCATCATACGATCCACCACAACCACTTCTGTTTTTTTACCGGCATAAATCGCCGTTTCCTCCACATCCCGTAACCGCGCCATTGCAAATACTTCTTTCTTCCTTTTTTTGATCAAAATCTCATTAAGCCTGATTTGCAACGGATGCAACACTATCTGCAGGTTCACATTCTGATCAACCACAGTTACCCGCTCTTCATACAAACGGAAGTCGTCCGATAGAAAGACCAATCGATATTCACCGGGTTTTACTTTCGGAAAAAGAAACGCCCCTTTTTTATCCGATCGCGTCAAGCTATTATTGCTAACATTAACGATTTCTACTCCGGTAATCGGTAACTGTTTTTCAAAATCGACTATACTCCCCTTAATATCGTATTGCGAAAAACAGATTGTGGTCACCAACGTGACGATCAACGTACTAAAGCCCTTTAATTTCATCGTCAAACGGTACTATCCAATTTTTATGTAAAAAGCAATCCCTTTCCTTTGCCAGATTTACGGTCGGATTGATATATATTTTTCCAGGCCTTCCATTTAGGGTTACATAACTTTCGACCGTGACAATAGGATCGTTAATCCCTTTTTTCTGGTAATAATCGTGAAGAAAGTGTGCGTATTCTACGATAAAATCCGGTTGAAAAGCCATTTGTTTTTCCTGAAAAGGTGTTAAAAACTGATCATTTTCGATATAAAAAGAATGACCCGTTTTGGCATCTTTTATTACAAACTGAGCATATCCGGCTTTTTCCATCAACATCACACGCCAGGAAAAACGGAAGCCCTCTTCTGTCCAGAATAATTCCCCCGGATATAAGAGAAAACGAAACGGGAACACCAATTGTACGACAAAAAACACGACCAATATCTGAATGCGTATTGCGGCACCACTAAGTGTTTTGGTTACCCGCACTTTGGCATTGTCGAAAAACGACTTATTAATCTTAAATAGATAACTCAGCCACGCTAATGCTTTGTGATGGTATGTTGCATCGAAGAAGATTAGTGTTGCAAAGATCATGATAAACGGAAACATTCCTATTGGGAATAATATTCGTGTGATCACATGAAAAAAAACAACCAGCATAAAAGCCAAACCCCTCGTACGTCGGTACAGCAACAGAAACGGTATCAGCAGATCATACAGCATTCCTCCCCAACTGAATGCGAAGGCAACCCATTCCTGTTTGAGAAAGAAGCCCAATACTGGCAGGTCGTATTTGGGTGCGAGCCATAATTTTAGAGGCATGGCTCTAAAAAGCCAATCGGAATTAACCTTTGCCAGACCGGCATAAAAATAGACAATTCCCAGCATAAGCTTCAGACTATCGATACACCAATTCGGAATCTGCTGAAACGCACGTTTTGGTTTTTTCCAGGCATCAACCGAATAGTAGGCATTTGCCGGCAAAAAGAACAGAATAAACGCTACCGCACTGATAAAATAATAGTGATTCAGATAGGTGGTTTTATCCATCAATTCGATATAGGTAAAGCTTACAAAAAACAAGAGAACTCCCAATCGGTAGCGGTATCCCAGTGTTATCATCAGACACGAAAGCATACAAACCAGAAAAATAAGGTACGTATAAACGCCCAGTGGTTTTATCCATTCAAATTCGTAATAGGAAAAAAAGAATTTGGGTTCAATATATAGTGTTTTCACCCAGCCATTAGCCATAAAACGGACCAAACTAAAAAACATCAAGAGTCCAAAAAGTATGCGAAAGGTTGCTAATGGTGCTGCTTCCGTTGTTTTATTCAGATAGTTATAAAATCGTTTCATTTTCTCTATTTATTAATCGCCATCGGTATCTGCATAATCGATTGAAATACTCATTGCCGAGGTCATATCGGATTTCATATAGGCCACATTGCGCTGTAAAGCAGTAAAGGTGGCAATCATCTTGGCGTTATCGGTTACAACCTGCTGACTTAAATCCGGTAACATCTCCTCTGCAGTATCCCGTGCGATACCAAACTGGTTTAAGATTAAATCGCTTAACAGCACCGCTGCATCTTCATTGTTCCCCTTTTTATCGAGGTATTCCAGATAACTTTTGAGCGACGGTCCGTATTGATTTTTTCCGAAATACTTCCCTTCAAAAAAGTCCTGAGCAGCATTGATTGCTTCCTTCAGTAATTCTTTTGAATAGATTTTACTGTAATAGGCTTCTACTTTATCCGGAAAGGTTGTATTTGAAAATTTACCCGCCGGATACCCAATTTTCGCGGTTCGGATATCTTTTTCATAAAATTGAATATAGGCATTAACCATCCGGTTAACACTTCCCGAGGCGGTATTGTCGCTTTTGGAAATAAAAGTCGCCTTATATCCGGATTGCCAATCGTCGTAGACCTGATTCAGTAGCAAATCCAACCGGTTTACCAGGGCTTTCAGATAGTTTTTGTATTTGGTAGCATTGGCATTGGTACTATAAAAATCGATTATCGCATTCGTATCGCTACTCAGTCCGAACAGCATATAGTCTAAGGCTGGAAATCCTTGCATTACATCAAACGAAGCGCCTTCAAGGTTTGTATCCCCGGAAGCTATTTTGGCATCAATCTGCGCAGCTCCGGTCGGATAGGTATTCGAATATTTATTCAATTGTATTTCATCGGCTTTTCCGATATTAAACAGCGCAACATACTGATATGCTTTATAGGCATTCAACCATTTCTCCCGTACAACTGCGAGTGTAACCGCGTTTGGTGTTGCTACAAAATTGTCGGTTGTAATTTTCAGCACTTCTATTTTTGCCTTATAATCTGATAAGGAGGGTAGGATTAGGTTGTCTGCCCAATTTAGCAGTATTGCTTTTCTATCGTACCGATCCACTGCTGTATCTTGTCCATTGTGATCTGAGCCACAGTAGCACAGCAGTACACCTATCATGATCCATGACCATTTTAGCTTTCCCATAAAAAATTGCTTTAAAATTGAGTAAACGCTATCAAAAGGGACAACATCTCCTTTGTATCGTTTAAGACAAAAAAGAGTTCCCAAACCGGAACTCTTTTTTGTTTGTTTAGTGACTTCCACCTTGAGCAGTGGCTTGTTCTACAGTAAAACCAAATGTGTTAGCTATTGTTTCGGAAAGCAGATCAATTTGAGTCCCGGTGTAGTTGGCATCCCAAAATCCATTATCGCCTCCTAATAGTGCCTTGTTCATTTCTTCGGTTTTGCTTTTTATAATATACGGTTCATTCGTTTTTGGATCATTTGTATAAGCCAATGTTTTAATAAAGCCAAACGCCTCTGATAAGCCGTGGAATGCAGCCGCCATATCTCCGGTGATTACCGTACTTCCGGACAGTTTTTCTTTTGATTTTTTCAGATAATACACCGCTCTGATTGCTCCGACTTTGGATAGCTTTTCTTTAATTACTGCGATTTGTTTATCCCGTTCACCATTATTCCCAGCCAAAATAGCCGCCTTACCTTTTTCGAAAGCTTCCTTTACATCCTGCGTAATACCGTTAAAATTTGAATTCCCATTAACGGTATTCAAATAACTTTCCCAGTAGTATTTTTTAGTGTTATCCGGACCTTTATATCCAAAAATATAATTGTATCCTTCTTCCCATAATTTTGCCCGTTCCGCCTGGTTGGCCAAAGCATTCAGATTAGTCGGATCCAGACAGAAATTTAAGGTTTGGTTCAACAGAACGGCCCCCATAAGACCTTTAATAATGGCCTGATTAATTTCCAGTCCGTTTTCGTTAAATAATCGAACCGATGAGCCACTCGCACTTGCATAGGATCCTTTCTGACCTTTTGCAGCCGGCGATTGATACGCTAAAGCGACTTCGCCCATTTTTTCAAAAAGAAAATCAAATTGCAATTTCGCATTGTCGGCTGTTTTACCCCTAAGCGAAACACCGGACGTGTTTAATGCCGGATCCGAAAACGGATTTCCCGTATTGGTATACATTCCCTTCAATTTGGCCGCATCCAGCGGATAAAGTTGCGAATCCTTTGTATAGGCATCAAATTCCGTTAGCATTTTAACGGTCATTAACGCACTTGTCGGATCGGCGGTGATTGTTTTAACCGAAGTTACCGAAGCTTCGTTGGAATCGCTGGAACACGACACTGTTACAACCAATACTACCAAAACGGCTATTCTCATTTTTATACAGCGCATAATTGTTTTATTAAGATTAATTACATTTTACAAACCCAAATGTAATCATCTCATCGCTAAAACCTTACCCTGTTTCAAAGGCAAAAACGCCCATAAATCAGACAAAAAAAGAACTGACGTTATCCTATAAAAGCAATCCATTTTTTTAGTGCTCTATGCTCACTTTTGCAACTCCTACTAGAGCTATTTTTTGGCTATAATCCGTATTTCTGAAACGGCTTATTCCTTATGGAGTCGTTTCCATTTGATTTTCTCCTCCAATTTGAACCCAGCCTAATCCCCCACTACCAAAATATCCTGTCCATACTAATTCTACAGCTGTTTTAGGTTTAATCGTATTTTTATAACTTGCTGCTGTTACAATACCTACTGTGGTATACTTCATGGGTAAATAACCCGCTGGTGTTATGCCAGGAGTCGCGACAGTATAGGTTCCACTTACATGGCCATCGATACGAATAGTAACAATTCTTCCTACTTTAGGATTCGGCGGCAACGTAATAGTAGAAACAGTCGAAGACCCTATATTTAATATATGATCAAAGTCTGTCATTACAGCCAGAGTATTATTTGTAGCATATCGCCACATTCCGTTGTTTCCCTTTGAAGCAGCCAAAGTACCATCTGTGCTCGCTACAATATCATAAGGATAATTAACACGTACACTTCCATCCTCTATATTCCGTACTCGTACACTTCCATCAATATCTAATTTTTGAGTAGGAGCGGTTGCGCTAAAATCTCCTATACCAACATTTCCATTTTGATAAATGTCTTCGGTATTTGTGCTCACCTGTGTCGTTCCTCCAATTACATTCCAGGGATTGGCGATAATTTTTTGCCAGGAATTAACTCCCGCATCAAAAAAATAATACCCTTTTTCATTAATATGCATTCGTTGCGACAAAGCATCTCCACCGGTCACATCCGTAATATAGATAACCACTCCATTCTGACCAGCTCCATACACCGTATCTCCTTTTGCAGTTAATTCTGCCCGGGTGATTCTTGGCGGGAGAACACCATCAATATCGGTAGCCCCATTTTTTCCTATTATGTCCAAATTGGCCTTAGGACTTGCTGTATTAACCCCTACCTGAGCGTAAATAACACCAGTAAAGAAAAGTGAGCATACCATTGCACAATATTTTTTTATATTTTTCATATGTTCATTTTTTAATATGTCATCCATTTTACAAGAATACCTTACCCTATATAGCGACAACATATAGCTATCTGAATTATGCCTCTACATAGCAGGTGCAAACATTCCCAAAACGTCTCTAATTAACCTGATTATTACCTCCAATTTGAACCCACCCTAATCCCCCACTTCCAAACATTCCTGTCCATACTACTGTAATAGCCGTTTTCGATTTGATAGTGGTTTTATAATCCGCTGCTACTACCGAAGTATTGGTAACATAATTCATTGGCAAATACCCCGTTGGTGTAACACCAGGAGTCACTACGCTATACGTAACATTACTACCATTATAAAAAGATGCGCCATCAATACGTATCGTAATAACCTTACCGAGTTTAGGATTGGGTGGAAATGCAATGATATTTGCATTCGCTGAAAATATATTTAATGCATCATCGTCCTCAGTCATTACGGCCTGAGTAATATTCATAGCTCCTCTCCACACTCTGTAATTACCTCTTGAGGATGCCAAAACACCATTTGCATTCCCTACTATACTATAGGGAAATTCTGTACGCGCTTTACCATCACTCAGACTACGAATTCTGATATTCCCATTAACATCCAATTGATGCGTAGCTGTCATCGCTGCTGTACTGAAATCTCCCATAGTAACTTTACCATTATGATAAATATCCTGAGTATTTAAGGTCGCCTGAACCTTTTCTCCTACTACCCGCCAACCGTTTTCATTAAGTTTTTTCCAGGTATTGGAGGCACTATCAAAAAAATAATGTCCCGTTTCGCCAATATTCACCCGTTGTGCGGCAGCATTTCCGCCACTAACATCGGTAATATAGATGAGCACTCCATTCTGATCGGCTCCATACAAGCCATCACCCTTCGCGGTTAATTCTGCCAGAGTAAGCCTTGGAACAAGTACCCCATCAGCAGTTGCTACATCGTTTGTTGCCGTTATGTCCAAAGTAGCCTTAGGACTTAATGTATTAATTCCCAATCCTTCCTGAGCATAAATAAACCCTGCGAAGAAAAAGAGGAATAGCATTGCACTGCGTTTTTTTATATTTTTCATACATTTATTATTTAACAAACCGTAAATTATTTATAGAAGGAGTAAAACAGTCGGCATCTTTTGCATGAAGTCATTAAATCGTCGTTGACAATAGCAAAAAGAGTATCGTTTAAAACGATCTTAACACGGCATTATGTAAAGTGGGTAATAAAAGTGCCTGTTTTATACTTTAAAAGCATTTTTCATATTGCTTTTTAGTCACTAGCATTCGATCCGGCTTTATCCTGAAGTCGCAGGAAGAACCACCAAAGCACATTGAAATCTACAATTGTATCGTGTTGTACTTAATCATTCTGGTCTGCACCTCCAATTTGCACCCAGCCTAATCCGCCGCCACTACCACCTAACGGTCCTGTCCAAAGTAATTCTACAGCTGTTCTGGGTTTAATACGCGTAATATAATCGGATGCCGATACAGGATTGTCATTATTAGCATAGCCCGTTCGCAAATACCCTGCAGGGGTGACAGTAGGCGTGACGATATTATAGGTTACACTAGGATCACCATCAATACGAATCAACACAACCCTACCGGGTTGCGGATTGGACGGCAAGGTAATCGTATTGGCATTCATCGAAAATATCTGTAATATATCGTCATCATCGGTCATCACAGCTTCGGCACTAGTTAAAGCATACCGCCATATTCGATAACAACCAGCCGTAGAGGCAAAAGTACCATCTGCTTTTGCGACGATATTATAGGGATAATTGATCCGCAAATTACCATCTTCCAGATTTCGTATTCTGATCCCACCGCTAACATCTAGTTTTTCCGTAGGAACGGCCGCACTATAATCCCCTATAGCAACATTCCCATTTTGATAGATATTTTGAGTATTTATAGTTGCCTGTGTTGTTTCACCTGCAATCTGCCAAGGCTTTTGTTTCAGTTTTTGCCAGGAATTAGCAGCACTACTAAAAATATAATAGCCCGGTTCATCCATATTTATTCGTTGCGCCGAGGCGTTACCTCCCGTTACATCGGTAATATAAATAATCAACCCGTTTTGCTCCGTTCCATACAAACTATCTCCTTTGACCGTCAATGTTGCCCTTGTAAGTCGTGGAACGAGAACTCCATCAACATCCGTTACCCCGTTATTTCCTGTTATGTCCAAAGTAGCCTTCGGATTTGTTGTATTAATCCCTACTCCTTGAGAATGGATTAACCCTGCAAAAAAAAGTGAAAATAGAATTGCACTACGTTTTATATTTTTTTCCATGCGTTTATTATTTTAGATAGCATTAAATCTTGTAAACATCGGCAATAAAGAAGCTAATCTTTCACCGGCAAAACACAACGAAAAAACCATAGGGGGAATCAGACCATCGTTAGTAAAGTAACCTTATTCAAAGAATGCAAAAGCGTTTTTAGAAATCTTTCGGGTAGCAGTATCGAAATCGATCCAAACAAAGTCGCTATTATTTAATTTTTACAACATATTTACTAAATAATACACCATATTATCAACAAATCAAATCCACAACTTGCAACCATGCAACAAACTTAACCATTTACCTGACAATACAACAAAAACACACTAGGACAAAAAATCCCGCGTGGTAGACAAAACAGATAGTTACTTTTTGTAGTTAATGATAAACCGTAAAAATTTTAAGTGCTTCGTTATAAGCACTCTCAAAACTCATTGGGCTTAATCCCGTATCGGCTTTTTGTGTAGTAAAATAAGACAGCATTTTTTCGGTCGGCATATTCCCGGTCAGGTCATCTTTGGCCATCGGGCAACCGCCAAATCCTTGAATCGCTCCATCAAAACGACGGCATCCGGCTTTATAGGCAGCCGCTACTTTTTCAAACCATTTGTCCGGTGTAGTATGCAAATGTGCGCCGAATTCAATATGCGGGTATTTCGGAATTAAATTGGAAAACAAATAGGAAATCACTTCCGGTGTAGACGATCCTACCGTATCGGAAAGCGACAAAATTTTCACGCCCATATTGGACAGCTTTTCGGTCCACTCGCCTACAATTTCCACACTCCAGGGATCCCCATAAGGGTTTCCGAATCCCATCGACAAATAAGCGACCACTTCTTTATCGGTAGCATTGGCAATGTCCAGGATTTCCCGTAAGGTTACCAGTGATTCGGCTATGGTTTTATGGGTGTTTCGCATCTGGAAGTTTTCCGATATCGAAAACGGAAATCCAAGGTATTTGATTTCCGGATAACGGGCGGCATTTTCTGCCCCTATCGTATTGGCAATGATTGCCAGTAGTTTGCTTTTGGTTTGCGACAGATCCAGTTGTGCCAATACTTCGGGCGTATCCTGCATCTGTGGAATCGCTTTTGCCGAAACAAAACTGCCAAAATCAATAGTATCGAATCCTACACGCAATAACGATTGAATGTATTGCACTTTCTTTTCTGTAGGAATAAACGCCTTGATGCCCTGCATGGCATCTCGGGGACACTCGATGATTTTAACTTGCTCCATAACGTTTCAAAGATACGCTAAAGTTCATAACTTTCAAATATACCAACCGTGTTGTCACGCTATTTTAAAAATGCGGATCAAGAAAAAACCGCAATGCTATAATTTTCAAACAATTATAATATTGCGGTTCTCCCTGACGGAAAAAGTTTAACAGATTCCTGTTTTAAGGTCAGAATAAATCGTACTATTTTCCGGCCAGTATTTTTTTATTGATTGCTTTGATTAAACCTGGGCCTTCGTAGATAAATCCGGTATACAATTGTATCAGACTCGCACCGGCTTCCAATTTTTCGATCGCATCTTCGGCTGAGTGAATCCCGCCAACTCCGATAATCGGGAAAGCTTTATTGCTTTTTTCCGACAGGAATCGGATTACTTCTGTCGATCGTTTGGTAAGTGGTTTTCCGGAAAGTCCGCCGGTTTCTTTTTTGTTTTCCGAAACCAGTCCGTCCCTCGAAATGGTCGTATTCGTTGCGATTACCCCGGCGATTTTTGTATCGCGTACAATATCGATGATGTCCAGCAATTGCTCATCAGTCAGATCCGGAGCGATTTTTAACAGTATCGGTTTTTGTTTGGGTTTGGTTTGGTTTTTATGTTGTAACGTCTGTAATAGCTCGGTTAGCGGTTCTTTATCTTGTAACGCTCTCAGATTGGGCGTATTCGGCGAACTTACATTCACTACAAAATAATCGACATACTCGTATAATGCTTCAAAACAGCTTTCGTAATCTTTTGTAGCTTCTTCATTGGGCGTGATTTTATTTTTGCCAATGTTGCCGCCTATCAGCACACCGTTATTTTTTTTCAGACGTTCCACTGCTTCAATAACGCCTCCGTTATTAAATCCCATGCGGTTGATCAACGCGCTATCGGCTTTTAAACGGAACAAACGCTTTTTTGGATTTCCCTCCTGACCTTTAGGAGTAAGGGTTCCGATTTCGATAAATCCAAATCCTAAATTGGATAGTTCCTTGTACAGTTTGGCATCTTTATCCAGTCCCGCAGCAAGTCCTACCGGGTTTTTAAAACGCAATCCGAAAACTTCCCGTTCCAGTCGCGGGTCATGGACTTCGTAAATAGCGTTTAACAAGGCCGGAACACCGGGTATTTTATGAAGGAAACGGATGCTTCCAAAGGTAAAATGATGGATTTTTTCCGGGTCAAAACGGAACAGTATCGGTCGGATTATTGATTTGTACATAAGTGTGTTGTGTTGTGCTGCAAAAATAGAAAAATATATGGTGTTTCGAAAGGTATCCGCCTGCCCAAATTCTGCTATTTTCTATTTCGTTTTAAAAAAATGGGGCTATATTTGCTAAAAATCGATTTTTATATGAATGCCTTACAGCCAATAATAGAGCAAGCATGGGAAAACCGTGCCTTATTACAAGAAGAAAATACGACGAATGCTATTAGAGAAGTGATCGAATTACTGGATTCCGGAAAACTGCGTGTTGCCGAGCCAACAACCGACGGATGGCAGGTAAACGAATGGGTAAAAAAGGCCGTAGTGATGTATTTTCCAATCCAGAAAATGGAAACGCTTGAGGCTGGAATATTCGAATATCACGATAAAATGCCGTTAAAAAGAGGTTATGCCGAAAAAGGCATCCGCGTGGTTCCAAACGCTGTGGCACGCCATGGTGCTTATATTTCCAGCGGGGTGATCTTAATGCCCAGCTATGTAAATATTGGTGCGTATGTCGACGAAGGTACCATGGTGGATACGTGGGCAACTGTGGGTAGTTGTGCTCAAATCGGGAAAAACGTACACCTGAGTGGTGGTGTTGGAATCGGCGGGGTATTGGAACCCTTGCAAGCTGCTCCGGTAATCATTGAAGACGGTGCTTTTATCGGTTCAAGATGTATCGTTGTAGAAGGAGTACGCGTGGAAAAAGAAGCGGTACTTGGGGCCAATGTGTGCCTAACGGCTTCTACTAAGATTATCGACGTAACCGGCGATACCCCTATCGAAATGAAAGGGATTGTTCCGGCGCGTTCGGTAGTGATTCCGGGAAGTTATACTAAAAAATTTGCCGCTGGTGACTATCAGGTGCCATGTGCGCTGATCATTGGAAAACGCAAGCCTTCAACCGATTTAAAAACTTCCTTAAACGACGCTTTAAGAGAATACGACGTGGCCATCTAATTTAATGAGCGAAAGTCCAAAAATAACGGCGTTAGCCATCATTATGAACGAGGAAGACAATATCCGGACGTATCTCCGGAATATGGCTTTCGCGGACGAAATTATTGTAGTCGATTCGTATAGCAGCGATACCACACTGGATATTATCCGGAGTGAATTTCCGAAGGTACGGATCGTACAACGTCCTTTTGACGATTTTTCCCGTCAGCGGAATTTTGCCATTGATCTGGCCTCAAATGACTGGGTTACCTTTTTTGATGCCGATGAAAGGGTCACCGAAAATGGAATTCAGGAACTCAAACAACAGGTGATTTCCCATCCGGAAGAAGTGGCTTTTTGGGTAAAACGCGCTTTTTATTATGCCGAAAAACCGATGTTTTATGGCGGACAAAATCAGGACAAGGCCATACGCCTATTCCGAAAATCCAAATGCCGCTATTCCGATAAGCTCGTACACGAACAGCTTATCGTAAACGGTAAAACCGGACTTCTAAAGGAAATCATCCATCATTATTCGTTTACAAATAAAGCCGACTTTTTAGGAAAACGCCTGCAATATTCCAAATTACGGGCGCAGGAGCTATTCCACAAAAAGAAAAAAGTAACTGCTTTCCATTTTTATATAAAACCGGCTTTTCGCTTTTTTAAGCATTATATAATCGAATTCGGCTTCCTAAATGGATCACAAGGTGTATCTTTGGCCCGAATAATGTCACGACACGTTTATATGCGTTATGTATATCTGCAACAGTTGTACCGCAATGAAAATCGGGAAAAAGAACCTCTAACCATCGGTTATGAGGCAAAACGCGTTTTTCACAATCAGACCGGATTGGGCAATTACAGCCGTGATCTGGTGCGGATTATGAATCGTTTTTTTCCGGAAAACAACTATTTATTATACAATCCGAAACCGGCCAGAAAACAACTTTTTTCCAGTGATTCGGATACCATTATCGAAAAACAACCAAGCGGATGGTTCAATCGGAAGTTTTATAATATATGGCGCCAGCGCACCATTATTTCCGATCTGAAAAAAGATGGTGTACAACTTTTTCACGGCCTTTCGGGCGAATTACCGTCGGGATTGCAAAAAGCCGGAATCAAAAGTACCGTAACGATCCACGATCTGATTTTTATGCGTTATCCGGAGTTCTATTCGTTCTTCGACCGCAAAATTCATTTCTACAAATTTAAAAAGGCAGCCCGCAATGCCGATACTGTAATCGCTATCAGCGAGCAGACCAAAAAAGATATTGTACAGTACCTGAAAATTCCCGAATCGAAAATCGAAGTGATTTATCAGGGATGTCAGCAGGTTTTTAAAGAAAGTTATACCGAACAGGACAAGAAAGCGGTTGTCGAAAAATACAACCTGCCCCGTCAGTTTGTATTGAATGTCGGTACCGTAGAAATCCGAAAAAACGTACTGTCGGCCGTAAAAGCCATTCGGAATATCGATACCCATCTGGTGATCATTGGTGGCGAAACCAACTATACGCAAACGGTAAAAAACTATATCCGGGAGCATCAAATGGAAGAAAAAGTCCTCTTTTTAAAAGGACTCAACAGCCGCGAACTCGCTATGGTATACCAGTTGGCCACCGTTTTTATTTATCCGTCGCTTTTTGAAGGTTTCGGAATCCCGATTATCGAGGCGTTGTATTCCAGGACTCCTGTTATTACCACCCATTCCGGTGTTTTTCCGGAAGCCGGTGGCCCCGATAGTCTTTATGTCGACCCAACCGATAGTACCGACATACAATCAAAAATCGAATTATTACTTCGTGATTCCAATTTAAGAGACGAGATAACAGAAAAAGGTTATATGTTTGTACAGAAATTTAATGACGATGTTATCGCGAACAGGATTATGACGCTCTATCAATCATTATAAAACAACCATTCTTATTTTTAAGATAGTATAAAAACCAAATAAAATCCAACCTACATGAAAGTCGCCGGTTTTACCTTTATCCGCAATGCGGTACAAAACGATTACTCTATCGTAGAAGCAATTACGTCAATATTACCTATATGTGATGAATTTATAGTAGCCCATGGAAATTCTACCGACACCACATTAGATCTTATTAAAAGTATTGATTCCCCAAAAATCAAAATCATTGAAACTGTTTGGGACGATAGCGTACGCGAAGGCGGTCGTACTTTTGCCCTCGAAACCGACAAGGCTTTTAAGGCCATTAGCCCCGATGTAGACTGGGCTTTTTATATTCAGGGTGACGAATGTGTTCATGAAAAATACCTGGAAACGATTCGAAAAGAGATGGAAATATCTTTAAAGGACCCGAATATTGAAGGTTTATTGTTTAATTATACACATTTCTACGGCTCGTATGATTTTTATGCACATTCGCGCAGATGGTACCGCCGGGAAATTCGGATTATCCGCAATCTTCCGGGAATGGAATCCTATAAAGATGCCCAGGGTTTCCGCTTTAACGGCCGTAAATTAAAAGTGAAACATATCGCTCCTTATATTTACCACTATGGATGGGTAAAAGCCCCTAGCGGATTAAAAACAAAAGTTAAAAATACTGGCCGCTTTTACAGTAGTGACGATGAATGGATCGACAGAACCTATAATGAAGACTATGTATTCGACTATGGGAATGCCGAGCGCCTGCTAAAGTTTAAAGGTACGCATCCTCAGGTTTTTCAGGAAAGAGTGAACCGAAGCAACTGGAAGTTCTCTTTTGATCCCACAAAGATGAGCCGTAATCTTAATTTCAGAAGAAAATTACTGGCTTTTATCGAAGATTTAACCGGTAAACGACTATTCGAATACCGCAATTATGTAATTGTAAAAAGAAGCTAATCGTATACTATGACATCCCAACCCAGTTCTATTAAAATCAGCGGACTGATAATCACGTATAATGAAGAGAAAAATATCCGGGACGTAATTGAATGCCTGGACTTTGTGGATGAGATTATCGTAATGGACTCGTATAGCACCGACAATACTGTGGCTATTGCCAAGAGCTATCCGAATGTTAAAGTGGTTCAGAACAAGTTTGTCGATTTTACATCGCAACGCAATCTGACACTTGAACTGGCCAGTCATAACTGGGTTTTATTTCTGGATGCCGATGAACGGATTACACCTTCTTTGCGTGCAGAAATTATTGCCGAAGTTCAAAAACCGGAGACTAAAGATGCGTATTACTTTTTAAGGAAGTTTTATTTTGCAGGAAGAGTGATTCATTTTTCCGGTACGCAAACGGATAAAAACTTCCGGTTATTTAAAAAAGATAAAGCGCGCTACATCCCGGAAAAACTGGTTCACGAAACACTGAAAGTCGACGGAACGATTGGAATACTTCAAAACAAGTTACTCCATTATTCCTACGACAATTATGCCGTTTACAAACAAAAAATGATTCATTACGGAATTTTAAAAGGTAAGGAACTTTTTCTGAAAGGTAAAAAGTATAGCGTTTTTACCCAATACCTGAAAACCATTTTTAAGTTTATCAAAGCCTACTTTATCCGTTTGGGTATACTGGATGGAAAAGACGGATTTATCGTATCGTATTTACAGGCTTTAAGCGTATATCATACCTATGAATCGTTAAAAGCGAATCAGAAACAAAATATTTAACCTGTTGTAACAGTTATTAGTAACAACACTCTCCCTAAATTATTATTTGAAAAATGAAGCAGAAGATTTGTTTGATTAGTTTCGACAACTGGCACTATGACAAATATATCATCAAATTGTTACAGCAGAAGAATATCGATGCGTATCATATCAATTTGGGAGGTTATAAACATGCCAATTTAGCATCGAGAATCGTTAATGTACTTTCTAAAATTTTCCTGGGTATTAACCTAAAAACCAAGAAGAAACAGGAGTATATTATTTCCGAATTACAAAAACACGGACAACATGATATTATTCTGGTGATCAACCCCGATGTTATCGAGTTGAAATACCACCAGCAAATCAAACAATACACCCGGAAATACGCTGCCTATCTGTATGATAGTTTGCATCGCTGTCCGGTAGATCATCTGTTAAATGCCGGTCTTTTTGACGAAGTTTTTTCTTTTGACGAACAGGATGCCAAGGCACACAATTTTGTCAAAATGAATAATTACATCTATTTTGACAAACAGGAAATCCCAGCCGAAAAGCCGAAATACAAGGTAACAACGATCTCTTCGTTTGACAAACGCTTTCCGATATACAATAAAATCGCCTATCAGTTGGAACAATTGAAAGCGCCGTTTCATTTTATTTTTGTGAGCCGAAATATTGAATACAAAAAATTCAAATACAATTTCAAAGCCGATGCCGATGCCAAAACCAACAAACAATTATTGTTTCAGTCCAAAAAAATCCGACTAAAACAATTGTTGAAACTCTATTCGGAAGCCGAAATTATTCTGGATATCGTCCAAAACAAACAAACCGGATTGAGTTTCCGTGTTTTTGAAGCAATGGGAATGCAAAAAAAACTGATCACCGATAATAAAACCGTGGTCAACTACCCGTTTTACAATCCCAATAATATATTGATCATTGACCGTGAAAATCCTGTAATTACGCCCGAATTTCTTACCACGGATTATGAACCCGTTCCGGAAGAAATTTACAATCAGTATACCTTAGACAGCTGGGTAACAAAAATTTTCAATTTGCAATAACGGGTATCTTTCCCCTTGCAGTCTGATAATTTTATTGAATTGTGTTATATTTGAGCCAGTTTGTGTGGCTCCTACAGTTTTATTTTATTTTCGAATACCAGTAGTTTATCCGAACAGATTTAAAACAAGGCCTTCGAAATCTTTTTTAATCCGTTTAGAATGAAGAAACGATTATTGTATATAGCGCCCGATCATTACGACTTTTATAAAGTTGTATTAAAGGGTTTTCAGGAATATAGCAACCATGAGGTGGTTATGGTTCTGTCCAGTGGTCCTATCTTTAAATATAAAAATGCTGGCGAAAAGGTTTTGAATTTTTTCATGAAACTATTCCTGAATAAAAACATCAAAAAAATTCATTCGTTACGATCGGTTATCGAAAAGATCGATCAATATGATTCCTACGACGTTCTCTATATTAACCGCCCGGATATTTTTTCGTCGGAGCAGTTGGCTTTTATTGCTCAAAAAGCAAAATTTTCTATCGTTCATTACTGGGATAGTTTTGAAAAAATAAAAGGACAACAAGAAACGATGCCCTTTTTTGATATGCATTATAGTTTCGACAAAAACGATTGTGCAAACTATGGTTTACATAAGACATCTAACTTCTATTTTGCAGAAACGTCGACTAATACACCCGAATATGATGTTTTCTTTTTGGGAACCTACGACAGTCGTTTTGAAAAGGCGAAACAGATTATTGACCTGTTGAATCAGTCCGGTAAAAAAGCTAAAGCCCTTATTTTAAGCACTGATACCTCCCTTATTAAAAAGTATACTTCCGAAAGCATCACTTTTATAAAAAAGATTATTCCATTTCCGGAATCGGTCAACTATAGTGCCAATACACATTGCATTTTGGATATTCATCACGACAATCAGATCGGCTTATCTTTCCGTCCGTTTGAAGCCATGGGGATGCGAAAAAAACTTATCACCACGAATGCACATATTCAGGATTACGATTTTTACGATCCGGATAATATTTTTATCTGGACCGATACTACTGTCGAAATTCCGGATTCGTTTTTGAATACGCCTTATAAAGAAATTCCGGCTGAAATACGAAAAAAATATAGCCTTGAAAATTGGGTCCATACTATTTTAAATACCAAAGTTACCCCTTAAGATGAGTCAAAAAATCTATTTTATTTGTCCCGAAAACAAAGCACCCGCCGGCGGGATCAAACAACTGTACAAACAGGTTGACCTCTTAAATAAAAATGACATAAATGCAGTAATCCTCCATAAAAAAAGAGGATTTCGTCATAAATGGTTTGACAATACTACCCGAATCGAGTACAATCGCCCTTTGTTTATGCAGATTCGATGGGGTACAAAAAAACATAAAATTCCGTTTTTAAAACAGCTTTTTAATACGCTTATTTTTAAGTTTCAAAATGTATTGGCGTCAAAACTCGACCATAGCGCTCTATTTGTATTTCCCGAAATCTATAGTCAGAGTTTTAAAGAACTGAAACAGGAATACCAGAAAGTAATCTTTAATCAGAATTGCTATTATACGTTCCGTTATAATACTATTGATGATGCGGTTTCCCAAAATCCGTATACCGACAAAAATATTTTAGCCACAATAGTCGTTTCGGAAGATTCTAAAAATTATTTATCGTTTGCAATACCCGGCATTACTTTACATCGGATTCGATTGGGTATTGATGATTCTAAATTTTTTCACGAAACAAAAAAAAGAAAACAAATTGCATTTATGCCTCGTAAACTGGAAGATGATATTACCCAGATTACCAATATTCTAAAGTACCGAAACAGTCTGGGTGACTGGTCGCTGGTGAGTATCGACAATAAAAGTGAGGCCGAAGTGGCTCGTGTAATGCGCGAAAGTCATATTTTTTTAAGCTTTAATCATATTGAAGGCTTTGGTTTACCCCCAGTAGAAGCAATGGCTTGTGGCTGTATTGTGATCGGCTATACCGGAAGAGCGGGCGAAGAATACTTTAATCCCGATTTCTCGTACCCCGTTTCGGATGGCAATATAATCGATTTTGTATCTCAAATAGAAGCTGTTATTTCACTTTTTGAAACGGATCGTACTACTTTTTTGGAAAAACAGAAAAAAGCATCCCGCGCTATCTTAGCGGAGTATAACCTACAAAATGAAGAACACGATATTGTAACGACCTGGAAAACGATTCTGGAGGCTTCTAATGCCAAAAAATTACTTTCCTAAAAATAATTTATATAAACCTAGTAGCTAACATTACCGATAAAAATGAATACAAAATATGACATCTTAATTGTAGGATCTGGACTTTTTGGGTCTGTTTTTGCACATGAGGCAACTAAAATAGGGAAAAAGTGTCTCGTAATTGATAAAAGACCCCATAAAGGCGGTAATGTATATTGTGAAACTATAGAAAATATTAATGTTCATAAATATGGCGCTCATATTTTTCATACCAACGATAAATTTATCTGGGATTATGTGAACCAGTTTGCGACTTTTAATCACTACGTTAACAGTCCCATTGCACTTTCAAAAGGAAAGCTTTATAACCTTCCTTTTAACATGAATACGTTTTATCAATTATGGGGCTGTAGCACTCCAAAAGCTGCCAAAGCGATAATTGAGTCACAAATACAAGAGTTTGGTACTGCCGAGCCTGCCAATCTGGAAGAACAGGCACTTTCGCTGGTTGGTAAAGATATCTATGACACCTTAATTAAAGAATATACCGAAAAACAATGGGGTAGAAAAGCCACAGCTTTGCCTGCTTTCATTATCAAAAGATTGCCTGTCCGATTTACATTCGACAATAATTATTTTAACGATACGTATCAGGGTATCCCGATGGGCGGTTATAATAAAATAATCGACGGCCTTTTGGACGGAATTGAAGTTCAATTGGAAACTAATTTTTTTGAGAACCGCGCTTACTTCGAGTCCCTTGCCGATACAATTGTCTTCACAGGAAAAATTGACGAGTATTTCGATTATCAATTCGGAGAACTTGAATACCGTTCCCTCCGATTTGAAAATGAAGTGCTAGATACCGATAATCATCAGGGTAATGCCGTAGTTAACTATAATGATGCCGAAGTACCTTATACCCGCATCATCGAACACAAGCATTTTGAATTCGGAAAACAGCCCAAAACGGTAATTACCAAAGAATATCCCGAAACATGGACGTCTGAAAAAGAAGCTTTCTATCCGGTTAATGACGATAAAAATCAGACCATTTACCAACAGTATAAACAATTGGCCGAGAAAACAAATGTAATTTTTGGTGGCCGTCTTGCAGAATACAAATATTATGATATGCATCAGATTATAGCTTCTGCTCTTACTAAATTCAAAAAGGAATACAATGAAATTAAATAAAAACACTACGAAACTATTTCTGGTTGCTCCGGCAAATACCGCTACAGGAGGCCCTTTTTTACTGCACCAATTAGCCAGTAAGCTAATCGAAATGGGATTTGACGCCAAAATGCTGTATATCAAACATTCAGAAATCGAAGATCCCGTTCACGCTTTTTATAAACATTTTCAGATTCCCTATACCTACGAATTAGAGGATGTAGCTGAAAATCTGGTAATTTTCCCGGAAGTGTATACCGAAATGATATTCCGATACAAACAGATACAAAAAGTAATCTGGTGGTTAAGCGTTGATAATTTCCTGGATGCCAATGCCCAGAAACTGCCTTTTTCCCTAAAACGTTTTCTTGGTTTAAAACCGCCTGTTCACCATTATCGTTTTCAGGAAACACCTCCACATCAACATTGGGTACAATGCTATTATGCGAAACATTTTCTGGAGAGTAAGGGCGTTTCCAATATCAAAGATTTATCCGATTATCTTGATCCGATTTTTATTAATGAACTAAAAAATCGTTCCTTCAATAATCAGAATAAAAAAGAGATTGTAGCATACAATCCGAAAAAAGGATATGAAGTCACTCAGGAATTAATAAAAAAGGCACCACATATTCAATGGGTTCCTATCGAAAACATGACGCCGGAACAAGTCAAGGAGTTGTTGATTAGTGCCAAAATTTATATCGACTTTGGTCATCATCCCGGAAAAGACAGGATTCCAAGAGAAGCAGCCATGTGCGGTTGTATTGTGATTACTAATCGAAAAGGAAGCGCTGCCTTTACAGAAGACGTTCCTATCCCCGAAAAATTCAAAATCGATTATATTCCCGGTCAGGAGGAATCGATTATTCGCTTACTGGAAAACAGTTTTTCCAATTACGAAAATGAGCTATTACTTTTCGAACCGTATAAAGCTAAAATCGAAAACGAAGAAGCTGTTTTTAATGCCGATTTGAATAAAATAATAGCTACATTTTTTGATTAAATCGTTCGATTGCAGAAAACTGTAAAAAAACGAACGACAAAAATGATTGCAGGACAAATGCATAAGGCATATCCAGTGATCAGAAACGGAGGTATTATGCTATACACAACCGATACCATTGAAAATCGGTTGTGATACAACCAATCCGTAAACCCTAAAAAAGATATATGTACTGAAACAAAGTATAATTGTATTGATACATCGGGAATACGGATTGTTAAAGCCTCCTTTTGTTTTAAACTAATAAAACTGGGAAAGTTAGAACCAGAGGATTTGCCAAAGAAATATTCCCCGAGTGCACATTACCGGCCACTGTAAAACAGGGTCTTATTCGACTATTGGCACCAATGCCACTATAATCCCCAACGTAACCATTGTAAAAATGTTATCGGTGTTACCGGTGTTCCCGCGGTGATCAAAAAAAACACTACCCGAGATCCGTTTTTAAATTTCTGAAAAGCAATTTTATTGTCCAAAAAAGGACACTTTTTGACCATGTTTGTACCCTCGGTTCCGATTGTTCTATTGAATAATTTTCGGAAATTTCGCCAAGGTAATGCTTTCTGGTACTTGTAAAATCGGTATGTCTCATAACATCCGAAATCACGCGACACTACTTCCCAAAAATTACAGTTGGAAAAATGTTGTTTGGACCATGAACTGTCGTTACAAAAAATGTCCCGGTCGATGGTCTGGTTACCGAAGCTCCCTCGGTTAGCCCAAAACGAATTGCCCGAAATCATATTTCCCCCAACCTTTTGACAATCGACTATACATCGATGTAAACGCTGCGTTTATAATTCGGTGGTTCTTACTACCCCGATTAAAGCCCTGAAATAAATCTCAACACAATTCCGGAAAAGGATATATGCCGTCCCGGATTCTTTTTTCACAACTCCCTATATCGGAACTCCTCTTACAATTTCACAAAACACCCCTCTAAAATTGGGTTCATTCCATAACAACTATAAAAAATACTTCATTATGATGCAGCAAAAAATTTATTTTATTTATCCCGACGCCAAAACGCTCATCCAACTGTCCCGGCAGGTCGATCACTTAAACAAAAATGGCTTTAATGCGATTATCCTTTACAAAAACAGGCATTCCCTACATCTGCGGTTTGCAAACACCCTCCGAGTAGAATACAACACCTCCTTCTTTTTATTGATCAAGCAAAGTGTCAAAACCGGTAAATGGTCCTCACTAAAAAGAGCAATCAACAGCAATATGCTGGCTATCCAACGTCTTATGACTTCTGAGCTCGGGATACGAATTGATATTGATTCCGGTAAATTCTATTATTGGCCTCAGAAAAAGAAGCGAATTGCTTTTAGAAAAATAAAAGAGCCGATTGTGCTGGTTTTAAACCTTCTGAAGTATCGGAATAGTATGCGCAAGTGGTCGTTGGTGCATATCGACTACAAATCGGAAGAGGAAGCGGTTCGAGTTAGGCGGGATAGCCCTATTTTTTTAAGCTTTGACTATTTCGAAGGCTTTGGCCTCTCTCCTCTCGAAGCTATGGCATGCGGTTGTATTCCTATTGCTTATGTCCGCAAAATGGAAAAAGATCCTAATACTTTCTACGACAAACAAGCGAAAGGCTCACAAGCGATTCTGGAAAAATACAGCCTTGAAAATGAAGAACAGGACATTGTTATCCCCTGGAATCAAATTACAAACCCTCAAGAATCCAACACGATAACACCCGGGCGGCAATCGATTTCCGCTATGCAATTACGCTCCATTTAACACCCGCAACAAGATGACAAACAACTATGATATTCTAATTGTAGGCTCCGGGCTTTTTGGAGCTGTCTTTGCCCACGAGGCAACTAAAATCGGCAAAAAGTGCCTTGTGATTGATAAAAGGCCGCATCAGGGAGGCAATGTCTATTGTGAAAAAATAGAAGACATTACAATCCACAAATACGGCGCCCATATTTTTCATACCAACGATAAATTTATCTGGGACTATGTAAATCAGTTTACCACCTTTAATCATTACATCAATAGTCCCGTAACCATTGCAAAAGGAAGACTGTACAACCTGCCATTTAATATGAATACGTTCTACCAACTATGGGGTGCTATCACGCCCGAAGAAGCCCGGGCGAAAATTAACATTCAGATCGACCGGTATGGAGTTTCCAATCCGGAAAATCTGGAAGAACAGGCGCTTTCGTTAGTGGGCAAAGATATTTATGAAACTTTGATTAAAGAATATACCGAAAAGCAATGGGGACGCAAAGCGACAGAGCTACCGCCTTTTATCATTAAAAGACTTCCAATCCGCTATACGTTTAACAACAACTATTTTAACGATGCCTATCAGGGGATTCCCGTTGGGGGCTATAATAAAATAATCGACGGCTTACTCGAAGGGAGTGACGTTCGGTTAAACACTGACTTTTTCGACGACCGCGCTTATTTTGAATCGGTAGCCGATACGATTGTTTTTACCGGAAAAATCGACGAATACTTCGAGTATCAATTCGGCGAACTCGAATACCGTTCCCTGCGATTTGAAAATGAAATCATCAATAGCTCCAATTTTCAGGGGAATGCCGTTGTTAATTACAATGATACTTCCGTTCCTTTTACCCGTATCATCGAGCACAAACACTTCGAATTTGGCAAGCAACCGCAAACGGTTATCACCAAAGAATATCCGGAATCCTGGTCTTCAAAAAAAGAAGCCTTTTACCCTGTTAACGATAAAAGGAATCAGGCAATTTATAAGAAATATTACCTGAAGGCCAAGGAAACCAATGTCATTTTCGGTGGGCGACTTGCCGAATACAAATACTACGATATGCATCAGATCATTGCCTCAGCTATTAGAAAATTTAAAACCGAATATTGTGAAATTAGATAAAAACACAACGACTCTTTATCTGGTAGCCCCGGCAAATTTTGCTTCGGGCGGACCTTTTGTCATGCACCAGCTGGCATTTAAACTGATCTGTATGGGATTTAAGGCCAAAATGGTATATATCGGACAACAGGCGTCCGTAGATCCTGTACATGATTTTTACAAACGTTTTAGGATCCCTTATGCGAATAGGATAATCGATACCTCCGAAAATATCGCCATCTTTCCCGAAGTCTATACCGGAATGATTTATCAATATGAGAATATTCATAAAGTAATCTGGTGGCTAAGTGTCGACTTCTTTTTAGCGTCCACGACTCCCAAACCCTTTTCCTTAAAGCGTTTTCTGGGGCTAAAACCAACGGAACGGCAGTACGATTTTAAACCGGTTCCTTTACTTCATCACTGGGTGCAATCGCACTATGCCAGACATTTTCTGGAATCGAAAAATGTCACCGATATACATCATTTATCCGACTACCTAGATGCTATTTTTATCGATCGATTAAAGAAAAAATCGTTTTCCAACCAAAATAAAGGCAACAGGATTGTATATAATCCCAAAAAAGGATTTGATGTTACGCTCGAACTTATCCGAAAAACACCGCATCTCGAATGGGTTCCGATAGAAAACATCACCCCATCTCAGGTTCGGCAATTGTTTCTTAGCGCCAAAGTGTATATCGACTTTGGAAATCATCCCGGCAAAGACCGTATTCCAAGGGAAGCTGCAATGTGTGGCTGTATTATAGTTACAAACAGAAAAGGAAGTGCTAACTTTGCAGCAGATATTCCGATACCGGACAAATTTAAAATCGACTATAGTCCGGGTGAAGAACGTGATATTATCGGTCTGCTGGAACATTGTTTTACAGCATATGAAGAAGAAATCCGACATTTCGATAACTATCGCAAAAAAATTGAACAGGAAGAAACGGTTTTCAACAACGATTTAGCCAAAATAATGGCCACTTTTTTTGATTAAATCGTTAGAATCTTCCCGTAACCCTTGACAACAACTGTATAACTAAAATAAAAATGATTGCAGAAGAAATTCACAAAGCATACGAAGTGATCAAAAACGGAGGCATTATCCTATATCCCACCGATACCGTTTGGGGAATCGGTTGTGATGCAACCAATCCGGAAGCCGTAAAAAAAATATATGCGCTCAAGCAACGAGAAGAAAGTAAAAGCATGATTGTGTTGATGAATGGCGACCGTATGATGTATCAGGTTTTTAAAGATATCCCGGAAGTAGCCTGGCAAATTCTCGATTTATCCGAAAAGCCAACCACGCTGATATTGGATAATCCGCGAAATGTCGCTCCGAATATCATCGGTAAGGACAATACCTTGGGCATGCGGATCGTTAAAGAACCCTTTTGTTTTAAACTAATGGAACGAATGAAAGTACCGTTGGTTTCCACCTCGGCAAACATCAGTGGCGAACCTACCCCAAAATCGTTTAAAGAAATAAGCCCGGCAATTTTGCAAGGCGTCGACTATGTTGTAAATTTGCACCACGATAAAATTGGCGGTAAACCGTCGACTATCATAAAACTGTCTGGAAACAGTGAGGTAAAAATCATACGAAAATAAACAACTTAGCCCTGTAAACCGGAGCGACCATTAATGAAAAAACAAACTTCATATAAAGAGGCATTACAGTCAAAAATTTTTGAAATTATATCCAGTGCGGCAAAAGAACTGCAAGTCGATTCCTATGTTATTGGCGGATTTGTAAGGGATTTGATACTGGAACGCAATCATAAAAAAGACATCGATATCGTGGCCGTTGGCAGTGGTATCGAATTGGCTTTAAAAGTATCGCAACTGATCCCCCACAACCCAAAAGTACAGGTTTTTAAAAACTACGGTACCGCCATGCTTCGCTATGAAGATATGGATATCGAATTTGTAGGTGCCCGTAAAGAATCGTATCATTTCGACAGCCGAAATCCGGTTGTGGAAAATGGTACATTGGAAGATGATCAAAACCGCCGCGATTTTACAATTAATGCGCTGGCACTCTCTTTAAACGAAGCCAATTACGGCGAATTGGTGGATCCGTTTAACGGATTGACCGATATGGAAAACAAAAGTATTAAAACGCCGCTGGATCCGGATATAACCTATTCCGACGATCCGTTGCGTATGATGCGCGCCATCCGTTTTGCTTCCCAACTCAATTTTACAATCGAACCGGAATCACTGGCTTCCATTTCCCGTAACAAGGAGCGGATCAACATTATTTCCGGAGAACGTATCGTCGAAGAATTAAACAAAATTCTATTGTCGGACAAACCTTCCGTGGGTTTCCTGCTTTTGTATCAAACCGGCTTACTCGATATCATTTTACCGGAATTAACCGCTTTAAATCAGGTGGAAGAAATCGAAGGCCATACGCATAAAAACAATTTTTACCATAGCTTGGAAGTGGTCGACAATATTTGCCCGAATACCGATGATGTATGGCTACGTTGGTCGGCTTTATTACACGATATCGGAAAAGCGCCGACAAAGCGTTTTAATAAAAAACAGGGATGGACGTTCCACGGACATGAATTTTTAGGCGGTAAGATGGTAAAGCGCATCTTCGAACGTTTGCATATGCCGTTAAATCACAAAATGAAATTCGTGCAGAAAATGGTTATGATGAGCTCCCGCCCCATTGTATTGGCGCAGGATATTGTGACCGATTCGGCTGTACGTCGTTTGGTTTTTGATGCCGGTGAGGATGTGGAAAACCTGATGACCTTGTGTGAAGCCGATATCACCACTAAAAACCCGTCGAAATTCCGAAAATACCATAACAATTTTAAAATCGTCCGACAAAAAATCGTGGAAGTGGAAGAGCGCGATCATGTTCGGAACTTTCAACCACCGATTACCGGAGAAGAGATCATGGCTATCTTTAACCTGAAACCTTCCCGTGAAATAGGCGTTTTAAAAGAAGCCATCAAAGAAGCCATCCTCGAAGGAGAAATCCCGAACGAATACCAGCCGGCTTATGATTTTATGATGGAAAGAGCAGCAAAATTAGGATTAAAAAAGGCTACCGAATAACCTTCGGACCAAACATAAAAGCATATTAAAAATGAAAAAACATTTCACCACCATCGCCAAAACCGCTTTAGTATTAGTTTATTTAGTAATTGTAGCCGGAGCGCTGGTTCGTATGACCGGTTCCGGAATGGGTTGCCCCGATTGGCCGAAATGTTTTGGATATTATATCCCTCCTACCGATATCAAAGAATTGACCTGGAGCGAAAACCACGAATTTAAAAAAGGTCAGGTGATCATTAAAGACGAAAGTCTGTTGGTTGCCAAAGATGATTTCACCACCGGAACGGAATTTGACGCTTCCCATTGGAAAAAATACACCAAACACGATTATGCTATTTTTAATGCTTCACATACCTGGACCGAATATGGCAACCGACTCGTAGGTGCTTTGGCCGGTTTGGCATGTTTCGTTATGGCTATTGCTTCTTTCTCACTGTGGAAACAAAGTAAAAAAATTACCCTATTGTCCTGGCTGGTTGTCTTTATGATGGGATTCCAGGCGTGGTTGGGCGCGACCGTGGTGTATTCGGTATTAAACCCGGTTAAAATCACCGTTCATATGGTAATGGCGCTGGTTATCGTTGCCGTTATTTTATATATCATCCGACTGGCCAAGCCGGTTTCGTCCGAAAAAATTGCCAATCCGCTATTTTTAACCATACTGTGGGTTTCACTTGGATTGACCTTAATTCAGGTGGTTTTAGGAACGCAGGTACGCCAATTTGTAGACGAACAGGTAAAATCCGGAATCGGAAATGAAACCCTGTGGTTAAGTAAACCAGAAGTGAGTTTTTACTTTCACCGTACGTTTTCCGTAGTGGTCTTTTTATCCAGTTTATTTCTGTATTTACGCAACAAACGACTGGGCTTGGGCTTTTCGAAAATCAACTGGGTGATGCTTATATTAGCCTTGGAAATCGCCTCCGGAATTGCGATGTATTATCTGCATTTTCCATTCGGAAGTCAGACGATTCACCTGGTACTGGCATCGATTTTATTCGGAGTACAGTTTTATATGATTCTGGAAGCCCGAAAAAACAAAGCGGTATAAAAAATGGATCCTAACCGATCCATTCTTTAAAATCACTAACCCTTTCACGGCTCACAATGACCTCATCGCCTTTATAGGTTGGCAAAACGACTTTTAGCCTGGAGTTGCTATAGAGTACAATTTCCTTTATGGCGCGCATCGGAATGATAAACTTACGGCTGACACGGTAGAAATCTTTCGGATCCAATTCGGTTTCCAATTGTTCCAGCGTCTGATCCAGTAAATAATCGCGGTTATCGGTCGTATGGACATAAGTGCCTTTGTTTTCGCTATAAAAGCATTCGACTTCCTCGATCGGAATTACTTTTAACTGCTGACCGATTTTTACGGTAAATCGCTTTTTATACGATTTATCCACCGGATTGACAAGCATTCTTTTAATCGTTTCAAAATCCAACGCCAATTGTTGCGGTTCCGGATTTCGTTGTCGGTATTTGTTTAGCGCTACTTCCAGATCGTCTTCGTCTATCGGTTTTAACAGGTAATCAATACTGTTTAATTTAAAGGCTTTTAAGGCATATTCGTCGTAGGCCGTGGTAAAAATAACCGCACTTTGGATATCGATCTGTTCAAAGATTTCGAACGAAAGTCCGTCGGAAAGCTGGATATCCAGAAAAATAAGATCCGGATGCGGATGGGTTTGAAACCATTGTAAAGCCTCTTCTACCGAATGCAACATCGTATGTACCTGTAATCCTAACTTTTCAACTTTTCGCTGTAATAATCGCGCGGCCGGTTTTTCGTCTTCTATAATTATAATATTCATCGTATTCGTATTCCTATTTTGTGATTATTCCCATTTTTCCTTTTTCTCTTTATCCATAAACTCTTTGATTTTGCGCGCTTCCCAGTCGCGTCCAAAGAAAAAATCGTATCCAAAAACCCGTAGTCCGTGTACAAACAATCCGAGTCCCCAACATATCGCGGTAAAGAAGTTTTTAAACTGAAAATAACTTTCGCCTTCTTTTAAATCCCGAAAGTTTAAAAATACGATAAACAGGTTTACCAATATATATACCGTCAAGTGCGTATAAAACCCTTTGATTCGTTTGACTCTTCTGGCAGCTTCTTCATAGCGACTATCGCTACTGTATTGCTCTTCCCATGATTTGTATTTGCGGCGCATCTTAATTCCAGTTTTGTTTTTGTTTGCTTTTTTCTTCTTCTTCTAAAAATTCTTTCATCTTACGGGCTTCCCAGTCACGTCCCAAAAAGGGCATGTAATTGAAAACTTTCATCCCGTGGAAAGCGACTCCGATTCCCCATCCTAACATCGGATAAAAAAACCACAAATGCTCCGGCGACGTCAACAGGTTGATCGCTAACAGCGTTAGATTTACAGCGATATACGCCGTTAAATTTCCGTAAAAACCTTTGATCTCTTCTACCCTTTTCTTGGCGATACGGTAGCGTTCTTCTTCGTTATAATTGCGTTCCATGCTTGTTTTTTTTACTTCCAGTTCTTTTTACTATCGTTATCCTGTTTTTCCATCAATTCCCGAATCTTGCGTTCTTCCCAGCTGGCGCCATATCCTAAAACGCTAAATCCATGCATAAAAAGGCCCATTCCCCATCCCAACATCGGAAACCAAAACCATTGGAATCCCGGTGAAAAATACAGATTGATAAATACCAGCGACGGAATCACCACGCAATATGAGGTCAGGTTCCCATAAAAACCTTTTAAGGCTTCCACTTTCTTTTTGGCTCTGAAATAAGCCGTATCATCAT
Source organism: Bacteroidota bacterium (assembly GCA_023446155.1). Lineage (GTDB taxonomy): Bacteria > Bacteroidota > Bacteroidia > Flavobacteriales > Flavobacteriaceae > Flavobacterium. Next base: position 622,028 of record JAEXIT010000017.1, on the reverse strand, counting down.
GTTGTTCATACGTTTCCATAATACCAATTTGTTTGGTTAACATCGGTAAAGCTACCGTAAATTTTGTTTCGCTTTGTTCAATTGCTACCCTGCGTTCGGTGAGGATGGCATATCGGTCGATGATGTTTTGTAAACCTACGCCCTGTCGGTCTTTTAAAACTTCCTTTTTCTGCAGGTCGTTTTCGACCACCAGGTTGTTGTTTTGTTCAAATATGCGAATGTGTAGCGGTTTTTGTTCACTTACAATGTTGTGTTTGATCGTATTTTCCAATAACAATTGCAACGATAACGGCACTACTTTGGCATCGGGATTTTGCAAGGTTGTTGGATGTTCGTAGTAAATACTATTCTCAAACCGCATTTTTAAAAGATTCATATACGTTTTGGCAAAAGCCAGTTCCTCTTCCACACTCACCAATTCTTTGTCTTTTTGTTCCAGTACATAACGGTATATTTTCGATAAAGAAGACGTGAAACGTTGGGCGTTATCCGGATTTTCTTCAATCAACGAACTCAATACATTCAGACTGTTAAACAGGAAATGCGGATCGATCTGATTCTTTAAACTTTCAAATTTTGCCGAAGCCGTTCCGGCGATGATCTTTTGCTGCTTAAATCGGTTTTCCTGATAGGCTCTATAAAAATAGATCATATGCAGAATCAGCGTAATGATAAAGGTAATGATGATCGCTGTTAAATAATTCCCTGGATTTTCTTTTGCTAAAAATGCCTGAAATGTCAATCCGTTAAATTGTATTTCTTCAAAAGCCCGTAATAAAAAAATTACCGCTATAGAAACCACAAAGGAGCTTAAAAAACCAATGATCACTCTTTTCAAAGCAAAACGATCTTTTGTAAATATGCGGTCAAGCACCACGAAAACAGCCATGTTTGCCATATATAACGCCACTGTATAGAGCATGGTAAACTCAACATTCAGCCAGAAAGCGTTGTTAATCGGCAGCGGGTTTCCATTAATCCATCGCAGTAAAAGCAATACTACAATGATGGCTGTTCCAATACCTATGGCTCGTAAAAAATGTCTCAGGTAAAAGTTCATTTTATTTTTGGTTTATTCGTGGCTATTCGCCGGTTTGTTTTATTTGGTGTTGCAATTTTTTAGCACTTCCTGCGCTCTGTCCAATCCCCAGTTTGGATGAAAAGGCGATTCTGGTTTAAAAGTAGCAAAAAGTTCAATTGATTTCGCAACTTGCGCACACATTGGTTTGGTGTCTTTTCCGAAAAATTTGGCTCCTCCAATTTCAAATTCGGCTTTCGAAAACACGACTCTCGGATTGTTGGGTGCCAAGGCTAGTGCTTTATAATATTGTTCCATTGTTTTTCCGGTGTATTTCATTCCGTTCGATTGCGGATCGTATACAATCCAGGCGGTGTAAATCAATCCTTGAACAACCAATAATTCCGGGTTGTTCGGGCTGATCATATTGGCGTCGTTTTCGGCCTGTTGTGCTTTTTCCAATAAAGCTGAAACTTTGTCGCGGTTGGCGGGAACAAAAGCTTCCGTTGTGTTGATCAATGCTACGTAATAGTTCGGTAGCCAGTTTTCTTTTTCCACTAAAGCGATGCGTTCAAAAAGGGCTGCCGCTTCGGTAGGTTTTCCTTCTCCCCACAAACCAAGGGCTTTTTTCATTCCTTGTTCGTATTGGGTTTGCGAAAATGCCATATGGCAGATAAATAAGGCTAATGCGGTGATAATTCGTGTCATGGTGATTGATTTTTTAGTTGGTTTATTGATTTTTTTTTTGATGATTGAAACGTTGTTCATTATTTATAGTCCAAAGGTATTTTGACCGGAGCGACTTTAAAATTAATCCTGACTCAATTGTCGTTTTTAAGGGATGAATTGTTATAAGTTATCCAATTGGTTGGATTTCTTATCCTGACTGATGGTCCAGAAAAACCCGACGAAGAAAAAACGGTCGGCTGGCTGTCCTATCGCCTGACGTTGAAATTGTCCGTTTAAGTCCGGTGAATTGGCATATTGGTAGCCAAAAACATTGTTGTTTCCCAATACGTTCGACATGGAGAAGTACAGTATTTTTTGTTGCGACAGTAAATACGCCCAGCTTAAACTTAGACTGTTATAACTTTTTGTTTTTCCGTTCATAAACAGGGTTTCATTCGGATTGTTATACGGTCGGCCGGTTGCAAAACTGTTGGTCACACTCAACTGCGAACGCAAATCACTAATCCAGTATTTCCCCACTACCGAAAGCGTATGGTTGGCTACAAAACTCGGAGCGACTTTATCGATATAGTTTTTATAATCCCTTTTACTGTCGATATACGAATACGACAACCAGTATTCCAGATTTTTAACCGTTTTATTATCGCGCCAGAAAAGATCAAATCCTTGTGCATACCCGCTACCGTTGTTGGTATAAATACTGTTGTATTGCGGCGTATCGGTATTGTATTTTACCAGGTCTTCGTAGTTTTTATAGTACAATTCGGCACGTAAGGTTCTTCCATTTGGGTTATAGCTATAGTTTAGGATATAATGTGACGTTTTTTCCGGTTCGAAATTCGACGTATATTTTAGGTAATCCTGTTTTGGCAATTGGTGGAAATCGCCGTAGGCAAACGATAACTGTCCGTTTTTATTGGTTCGGTAGGCCAATGAAACCCGTGGTTCTAAAGTCGTTTTTTCCAATAAGGCGCTATACATACTGCGAACACCTGCTTTTAAGGCAAAATCCGAGGACAATAAAATATCTGTTTCAGCATATACGGCCCCAATGTTACTGATATAACCGGATTGGAAAAGATTGCTATCCTGTTGGTACTTTTCGCTAAAATCGGTCGTAAAATAATCCCCTCCAAATGTTAGTTTTATCCCGTCTGAAAACTTTTTAAGTAGTTTTAGTTTCAAATGAGCGGCATTTTCACGATCGCGAAGTGCATTGGCATTCAGATCCGTTTTCGTCAAACTGTAACCATAACCGATACCGGTTTGTAGTGTCCAGTTGGCTCCGAAATTCCCTTTATAGGACGCATTCATATACAAATTGTTATTGTCGGTAGCCACGCGGATCGGATTTTCGTAATTGATATCTTTCTGATTCAAATCGAAATTGGCATAATCGAAGGCGGTGTAAAACTTGAATAAACCACTTTTAAACTGTCGGCGGAAAACCATTTCTCCCGACATGGATTGGTACGGTTTGTTCCAATCTACATTTTGTTTGATCAATTTTTGATACGGCTCCAGATTCAGGTACGACATATTGATACTAAAAGAGCCGTTGTCCCATTTCTGCGTATTTCCGACACCCGCACCAACGCTCATCACAGAGACATCTGTTTTTTCCTGATCCGGTTCGGCAATCGTATTCAATAACAAAACACTGGATAAAGCATCGCCATATTCGGCCGAATAGCCTCCGGTTGAAAACGAAATCCCACTAAACAAAAAAGGAGAAAAACGACCTCGGGTTGGTAAGTTATTCGCGGTTGCGCCATACGGTTGTGCCACACGAATACCGTCGATATAGGTTTGTGTTTCATCCGATTCGCCACCGCGTACAAACAAACGTCCGCTTTCGCCTACAATCTGCGCACCCGGAAGGGTTTGCAAAGCCCCGATGATGTTTCCGGCCGAACCCGCTGTGGTTACAATATCCAAAGGTTTTAAAACCGACGCTTTCGAATTGCCTCCCGCCTGAAAGGTTCCTACCGAAATCACCACGTTGTCCAACGCATTGGCGCTATTTTTTAAATGAAACGACTTCGACTGGTAGTTTTCCACAACGATGGTTTCGCGAATGGTTTCATACATCAGGAAACTGATCACTAAAATCTGGTTTCCTTTGGTATCGGTTGTAAAAGAAAAAGCACCATCGGCTCCGGACGCAGCACCGTCGTAGGTTCCTTCTATAAATACGTTGGCGCCATCTAAGGGTTTTCCTTTCTGATCGACCACTTTTCCGGAAATCGTTGTTTGCGCCTGAAAGGTCATCCAACATAAAAAACTACAAATTGTAAGTATCGTTTTCATCATTTTTGTTTTTTGATAGACCAAAGTTGCGATTGTCGACGGTCATTTTATAAAAAAGAATACCGAACTGTAGTTTTCTTAGGATGAATTGTAAATTATTTAAAAGCGGTGCTTTTCTTTTGTTTCAAAATGGCGTAAATTAGCAGGAATCCAAGTTATTATCGTATGAATATTGAAGCACTACAAATTCTATGCTCCTCGTTTCCGGGTGTGACGGAGGACATTAAATGGGGAAACGATTTGTGTTTCCTGATTGCCAATAAAATGTTTTGCGTGATCGGTCTCGATAGTACGCCACTAACGGTTTCGTTTAAAACGACCGAAGACGATTTTGATCTGTTAACCGCCCGGCCCAACATAAAACCGGCACCGTATATGGCGCGGTACAAATGGGTACTGGTAGAAGACAGTTCCGTACTAACGCCCAAAGAATGGGAACATTATATCGGACAATCCTACCACATGATCAAAGGAAAACTGCCGGCAAAAGTGCAAGCATCCCTATAATTCAAAAAAACAAAGCCATGAAAATCCCAGAACACTACCTGCCGGTGATGCCGTATATCATAACCGATCAGGCGGAAGCTTTCCTTGATTTTACCAAAAAAGTACTGGGCGCCCGGGAACAACTTATCGTTCCCGGCGAAGGCAATCGGACCATTATGCATGGGGAAATCCGGATTGGAGATGCTGTGATCATGTTCGCCCAAAAACCAGACAATTACGACAGTCGTTCCTGTGGGATGTTTATTTATGTCGAAAACGTAGATACCGTTTACCAAAACGCGCTCGAACACCATGCGGTTTCTCTAATGCTCCCTATCCGACAGGATTACGGCTATACCGCTGGTTTTGAAGATCCTTTTGGCAACCAATGGTGGATCGTCACACCGTAATTTTAACGTTTTTATACCGTTTTTTAGCATTTCAATAGTTATTTTTGCATAACAAATTTTGCATTCCTATTCCCCCCGAAATGAAAAAAACAACCCGGATCAAAAAGAACCATCGTCTGATTGTTCTTCAAAAGTTGATCATCACATCTGCCGTTATCGGTTTTTTAAGCGCCTTGCTTGGAAATACACTAAAAAAAATAACGGAACACTATGAAGCTATTTTCTTTACACTGGCGCAACAACACTGGCTATTGTACCTATTGTTCCCCGTATTGGGATTTTCCATCATTTATTTTTTAAGGCAGACATTATTCCGCAAAAAGGAAAATAAAGGTATCAAGGAAATTTACGAGAGTACGGAATCTAAAAATAAAAACCTGCCGGCCTATAAAGTAAGCTCCCATTTCCTGAATGGGTTGATCACGGTTATTTTTGGTGGTTCAACTGGTATTGAAGTTTCGACCGTAGTCGCTTCGGCAGCTATTGGTTCGGTGGTGCAACAGAAAGAAAATCTGTTTAAACGCTATAAAACGGAATTGATTTGTGCCGGAATTGCATCTGGAATTACCGCGCTTTTTGGTAGTCCTCTTGCCGGATTGATTTTCGCCTATGAGGTAATTTCCCGAAAATGGTCGCGTTCGTTTCTGCTAACCAATGGTGTTGCCGTAGCCGTCGCTTTTGCATTTACGTATTTTGTCGACAATCAGCCGCTTTTTAATATCAATGTATTGCCTTGGCATTTACACGCACTTCCGTATATGATCCTCTTGGGAATGATCGCCGGAGTGAATGCCGTATATCTGAATCGATGTGTCTTGCTTTTTAAAAAGAAATTCGCCGAAATCAATCAGCATCATTTTCGTATTATCATAGGCGCCGGATTGGTTAGTCTTGCCTTGCTTGTTTTCCCGCAACTTTACGGCGAAGGCTATCACGCAGTAAAAGAACTTACGTTACAATCGGGTAATCTGAAACTTACCGTATCGCTAGCCGCGACATTGATTTTTGTGATTTTACTAAAACCAATTGTGACCTCATTAACATTGGTTTCCGGTGGCGATGGCGGTGTATTTGCGCCGAGTTTGTTTATCGGTGCGTTTTTAGGTTTACTGACCGCCTCGGTTCTAAATACGTTTTTCCACGCCAATGTACTGCCTATTAATTTTATGGTCATCGGAATGGCGGCGATGTTAAGCGCCAGTATTCACGCGCCTTTTACGGCTTTGTTTCTGGTATGTGAAGCGATTGGCGATTATACGTTGTTTTTCCCGATTCTGATGGTTTGTCTGATATCCAAAACAACAGCCAAATTGATTTATCCATATACCGTTTATAGTTATTCCCGAGTTTAATATGCCTACTCCAAAAATCAAACGCAACTACCGTAAGGCCCGTTATGTGCTTTACAAAGAAACCCTGGTCGACTATAAAGAACATTTCTGGGCTTTCCTCGGATCGTTGGTCGGATTGGGAATTATTTCCTATTTGCAATACGGCTTGTTTACACCACAGGATTATACATTTCTGATTGGCTCTTTTGGCGCTTCGTGCGTACTGGTTTACGGTGTAATTCAAAGTCCGCTGGCACAACCGCGCAATCTGGTAGGCGGTCATCTTATTTCGGCACTGATTGGGGTTACGATACAAAAACTCATTCCGGATATTCTCTGGATTTCGGCACCTTTGGCGGTTTCTCTTTCGATTGTTTTGATGCAAATCACCAAAACACTTCATCCGCCTGGTGGCGCCACCGCGTTAATTGCAGTTACCGGTTCGCCTCAAATCAAAGAGCTCGGCTACTGGTATGTGGTTTCGCCGGTACTAACCGGTGCATTGGTACTGCTAATCGTGGCACTGATTTTTAACAATATGACTTCCAACCGACAGTATCCTACACATCCGAAGTTTACGCATTTTAAGAAAAGTATTATCCAACGTTTAAAACCCTAACATACAAAGTCCTGCTAAAAGTGCGAATTAATAACAAAATGATATCAATATTTTAATTACTCGTAAAATATTATAATTATAAGATTAATTTTCTTAGTATTGCAAAACAATATTAACTACCTTAAACTATGAAATACTTTAAATCTTTATTAGTTATCGTTGCATTATTCGCATTAAACACGATTTCAGCACAGTCCGTTACCGATAAATGGCCGGAAATGAGAAATTATCAGGATTTATTAACCAAAGTAACCCGTGACGCTCAGAAAGGGAATTTCACCCCGCTAAAAGGAAATGGCGAATCGCTGGTAGAATATGCAATAGCTATTGATGCTAACAAATTTCCGGAGCATGTAACCCGTACTTCCGGTTTAACGGAAAAGGTAGAAACACTACACAACGAAACCAAAAATTTAAATGACATCATCAACAGCAAAGGTTCTAATGATGCGATTTTAAAAGCTCTTGATAAAGTAAACAGTTCGTTCCAAACGGTATTAAATACAGTAAACGGAACGGCAAAAGCTAAAAGCGCTATACCAGCTCCAAAAGCTAAAAAATAATTCACTCAAGCCTGGTTTACACCAGGCTTTTTCTTTTTTATACTGCCATGTTATCGCTGAATAAAATCCACCACATTGCCGTTATCTGTTCGGACTATATCGTGTCCAAACATTTTTATACCGAAATTTTAGGATTAACCGTCCTACAGGAAGTATACCGAAGCGAGCGTCAATCGTATAAACTGGATCTGGCGATTCACGGTAATTATTGTCTCGAACTTTTTTCTTTCCCCAATCCGCCGCAACGTCCTTCCCGACCAGAGGCTGCCGGATTACGCCATCTGGCTTTTGAAGTCGACGATATCGACGCCACTCACCACTATCTTTCCGAACGTAAAATCGAAACCGAAGCGATCCGTACCGACGAATATACCGGAAAACGTTTTTTCTTTATCGCCGATCCGGACGATCTTCCGATCGAATTCTACGAAAAGTAAACCATCCCTACCGGAAACAACAGTAACGGTCCAAAGTATTTAACACACTTATTTTAAACACCTTACTAAACTTCAGCAAAAAATTATCAACACTAATTGGAATCAAAAGTATTAACCGTAACTTTGGCTTTTTAAAACAAATAAGGTTATGGTTTATAAATTTAGAGTTATACTCGACGCCGAAGAAGACATTTTCAGGGACATTGCCATTCTTGAAGAAGACACTTTGGAGGATTTACACAATGCTATCGTAAACGCTTTTGGCTTTGACGGAATGGAGATCGCTTCATTTTACACTTGCGATGACGAATGGACACAGGAAGACGAAATCCCGTTGTTTGATACCGGCGATGTTCCGGGTGAACAAAAAACCATGGCTGACTACCCACTTTCTTCTATTTTGGACGAAGACAGTACGAAGATCATCTATGTATACGATTTCCTTAATATGTGGACCTTTTTCGTGGAATTGGCCGCAGTGGAAGAACCTGAAAACGGGGTAACGTACCCGGATTTATTGTTTGCTCACGGGGAATTACCGGTAGATGCACCAACGAAAGATTTCAACAGTCCTATTGTATCGAGCGACGATATGTATGGAGAGTTTGAAGACGATTTCGACGAGGAAGATCTTGATATGTTCGACGGAGACGACAGTTTTAACGATTACGGTTTCGAAGAAAACTGGAACTAAATCGCTTTAAAAATACAACCACATCATTAATACATCCGGCATAAAAACCTGACTGTTTTTTAGTCGGATTTTTTTGCCACATCAATTATAACACCATGATAAACTTATTTAATACCCACATCGACAACCTTTCTATCCACAGAGTAGGAAATAAAAGCCGTAGTGAAGCGATCTTTCTTTCGGAAACACCTTATGGTCTGAACGATGAGATTATGCCTTTGTTAAAAGAGTATTTTTTCAAACCATTCCGCGAAAAAGAGGAAAATTACTTTCAGTTTGCACACGATGTGGATTTGGATTATAACGAAATGTACAATTTCTCAAATGAGATTTTTGCCAACCCCGGGAGCATTCACGATGTTTCTAAAAAGATAACCAAACACCTTTTCGAACAGTCCAACCATCCGCACATTAAAAATGGAGAGGTTTACGTAACCTACCTGACTAATGTTTCGATCGATAACAATGTGGTGGATGCTATCGGAATTTTTAAAAGTGAGTTAAAAGCCGATTTCCTTCAGTTTGAAGAAAAAGGCTCAACTCTGGAAATGATCCTGCAACAGGGAATCAACCTGAACAAACTGGACAAAGGTTGTTTGATTTTCAACTATAAAAAAGAAGAAGGCTATAAAATTTTAACGATCGACAGTAACCGTTACGATGCGCGTTACTGGTTGGAGCATTTCCTATCAGTAGATGCCTTCCAGGACGAAAACTTTATGACCAAAAAATACCTGAAATTCTGCCAGGATTTCGCCAAAGAAGTAGTATTACCGGCCGAAGATAAAAAAGAAGAGGTGATGTTTATGAACCGTTCGGTAAATTATTTTGCTAAAAACGACGAGTTCGAAGAAACCAACTTCCTAAATGAGGTAATCGACAATCCGGATTTGATTTCCGAATTCAAAAACTATAAAGTGGACAAAGGAGAGAAATACAGCATTGAAGACCTGACCAACTTCCCGATTGCCAATGCGGCGGTTTCGGATGCCCGTAAAAAAATGAAGAACATCATCGAACTGGATACCAACATTCAGATCAAACTGGACTTTATCAACCCGGAAAGTGCCGAAAAATTCGTAGAAAAAGGCTGGGACGAAGAAAAACAAATGTATTACTACTTAGTATACTTCAACAAAGAACAAAAAAGCTAATACCCATACAAAGCGGCTGTTTCGAAAGAACAGCCGCTTTTTTTTACACCGGCACTACCTGACCGGTTTTAAAAACCGGTCAGGTAGTGCCTTTCCTGTTTTTTTTATTCCAAGCGATAACAAGATTCGGTTTTTTACGTTCATTAGCGTATCTTTATAACATCAAGTACCGATTATTCCTGATAAATGTTACAAAAAATTGCTGCTTTTCTGGTTTTATTTCTCGTTCTCGCATCCCATGGATATGCGCAGGACACAAAAACCAAAGTCGATTCGTCAAAAGTAATTTATCAGAACATCGAAAAATTTTCCAAAAAGAAGAAATTCACGAGTTTTATTCACCGACTCATTTTCCGACCGACGCGAAGTGTAACCACACCAAAAAAGGAGATCAAAAACGCGCCGCCACCCAAAGCACCCTCCTATTTACCGTTTGAAGGAAAAGTAATCCGCAATATCAAAATCGAAACACTCGATCCGTTTGGGTATTCCGTTACCGACGAAAATGAGGCACCGCGAAAATGGATCGAACGGTTTGGAAACCGGATTCACGTGCGCACTAAAAACTGGACGGTGCGCAACTTATTGCTTTTTAAAAAAAATGAAACGGTCGATTCGCTAAAAATGCGGGAGTCCGAACGTCTGATCCGTCGCCAGCGTTATGTGCGTAGTGTGATCGTAAAACCCGTTCCCACCACAAGTCCCGATTCGGTCGACGTGGTCATCCGCGTACTCGACTCCTGGAGTTTCGTGCCAACAGGAGCCATTTCCAGTTCGCAAAGTAATCTGGAGCTTACCGAACGTAACTTTCTGGGATTAGGACATGAATTCGAAAATAATTTCAAACAACGTTTTTCCGATAATAAAAGCGCCTATAGTGCCAAATATACGATTCCAAATATCCGGAATACCTATATCAATACCACGCTACGCTACGAATACGGACTGGAAGACGATTATATTAAAGGTTTTGCCGTAGAACGCGGTTTCTTTTCACCTTTAACCCGATGGGCCGGCGGATATGGTTTTGAGCAAAACTTCCATAAGGAAGAATTTAAAGACGGTACTTTAGATGACGAAGGCAATCCAAATAAGGTTTCCCAAAACTTTAAAGCCGAAGGGCAAAATATATGGGCCGGTCATGCCTTCCGCATTTTTAAAGGCCGTTCGGAAGATAACCGGGTAACCAATCTGGTAACCACCGCCCGTTATTACAATCTGAAATTTATCGAAAAACCCGCAGCAACATACGATTCCATCAATTTCTTTTCGAATACCCAGTTGTATCTGGCCAGTATCGGAATCACGACCCGTAGTTTCGTTCAGGAGCGGTTTTTATTCAACTACGGTATTATCGAAGACGTGCCGGTGGGTCGGGTGTATTCCATTACTGCCGGAATTCACCATAAAAATCAGTTAAAACGCTTGTATTTAGGTGGCCGACTCACTTCCGGTGATTATTATAATTTCGGATTTTTAGGAACTTCCGTCGAATGGGGGGCCTATTTTAACGGTTCAACTACCGAACAGACCGTATTTCGTTTTGAACTTAATTACTTTACCAAACTGATTGAAATCGGCAGCTGGAAATTCCGCCAGTTTATAAAACCCGAACTGATTATTGGTAGTCATCGTTTGCCTACAGAACGGGATTTATTGACCTTATCCGGTACAAATGGCATTCAGGGCTTTGATACCGTCGATCTCTATGGTAGTCGGAGATGGCAGTTTACGGTACAAACCCAATCCTATATGCCGGGAAGTTGGTACGGTTTCCGTTTTAGTCCGTTTGCCAACTTTTCCTTTGGGATGTTGGGAGACGAAAACCATTTATTTTCCACCCGACTCTATTCTAAATTTGGTCTGGGAGTGCTGATCAGTAATGATTACCTGGTTTTTAACAGCTTCCAACTGTCGTTTGCCTTTTACCCTACCATTCCCGGAAATGGCGATAACATTTTTAAGACGAACTCCTTTAAAAACACCGATTTCGGTTTGCAAAATTTCCAGATGGGGAATCCAACCGTCGTACCATACCAATAATTTTATTTTTGTCGTAACAAATCGATTGGTGAGTCGTCATATATTTTATCAATCAAAAAATTATACTTTGGAAACAATCCTTACTATTCAAAATTTAGATAAAAGGTTCGGAAATGTACATGCCGTAAAAAATGTGTCTTTCGAGATCAAAAAAGGAAATGTATATGGCATTTTAGGTCCGAACGGTAGTGGAAAATCCACTACATTGGGTATTATCCTGAATGTGGTGAACAAAACCTCCGGAAATTATACCTGGTTCGACGGCAAACTAGACACCCATCATGCGCTGAAAAAAGTTGGCGCCATTATCGAGCGTCCCAATTTCTATCCGTATTTAACCGCTGAGGAAAACCTAAAACTGGTATGCAAAATCAAAGGTGTTACCTATGATAAAGTACAGGAAAAACTGGAAGTTGTAGGTCTTTACGAACGAAAAGACAGCAAATTCAGGACTTTTTCGTTAGGAATGAAACAACGTCTGGCCATTGCCTCGGCACTTTTAAACGATCCGGAAATCCTGATTCTGGACGAACCAACCAACGGATTGGATCCGCAGGGAATTCGTCAGATCCGCGATATCATCCGGCATATTGCTTCATTAGGTACCACAATTTTACTGGCTTCCCACCTGTTAGACGAAGTCGAAAAAGTATGCTCGCATGTGGTCGTACTTCGCAAAGGCGAAATCCTGTATACCGGTACCGTTGATGGTATTATTTCGAACGAAGGCTTTTTTGAATTGCAGTCCGACAATCACGAAATTCTAAAATCGGCGCTAAAAAACCTTAATGCTATTGATAAAATTGAAGAAGAAGAAGGCAAATTGCTGGTCTACCTCAAAACGCCATTGGAAGCTTCGGAACTCAATCGTTTTCTGTTTCAGCACAATATTGTCCTGAATCATCTGGTAAAACGCAAACACAGTCTCGAAGAACAGTTTTTACAATTAACCAGCAAACAGTAATCCGCATCAATCTCAATCGCACCTTATGAAACGTCTTATAGAAATCGAACTTCAAAAACTATGGAAAAACAGAGCCAGTAAAGTACTGATCCTTTCCTATTTTATTTTATTATCGTTTATCGCCTTAATCGCAGCCATCAAATTCGAATTTGGAAATTTCAGACTGCATATTGCCGAACAAGGCATCTTTAATTTCCCTTTTATCTGGCATTTTAATACCTGGATTGCGGCCATTTTTAAACTTTTTCTGGCCATTGTAATCGTTTCCATGATGGCAAATGAATACAGCTACGGTACGTTAAAACAAAACCTCATCGATGGTTTGAGTAAAAAAGAATTTATCCAGTCTAAATTCCTGACGGTATTGCTTTTTGCTCTTGGATCGACTGTTTTTGTATTTATCATGTCGCTTATTTTAGGCTATAGTTATTCGTCCTATAACGAATTTGGTATTGTCTTTTCGGATATGGAATATCTATTCGCCTACTTCCTGAAATTAACCGCTTTTTTCTCGTTCTGTTTGTTATTGGGTATCCTGGTAAAACGTTCGGCATTTGCGCTTGGTTTCCTACTATTATGGAGCATTTTAGAAAACATTGCCATCGGATTAATGCGCTGGAAGTTTTTTAAAGATACGGATATCTACCAACAAGTAAGTCAGTTTTTTCCTTTGGAATCGATGGGTAATCTAATCAAAGAGCCTTTCACCCGACTTTCTGTAATCAAGAATTTGAGCAGTACCATTAGTGGTCAGGACATGGCAAAAGACTATAGTGTACATTTTGGTGACGTAACAATCGTGCTGATCTGGACCGTTATTTTTATGTTAATATCGTATAAAATTCTGAAAAAACGAGATTTGTAGTATCTTTGCAGGCATTATGCAGGTACAGATCTCCCGTTTTTTTACAGCAATTTTATTGTTATTTTCCACAACAATATGGGCACAATACATACAGGTAACTGAAAATTTCACCGATGATCAACTCGTTCTCGACAAACTTTTCAACAGTTCTTGTGCACAGGTTTCCAATATTGCAATCAATGGATACACCTTTTCGGATGGCGCCAAAAGTTACGGTTATTTCCAGGGTTATAATGGTTTTCCTTTTAACGACGGTGTAATTATCACCACTGGAAAAGCCATATCGGCAGTAGGCCCGAATTCTTCTATCCTTAGTGAAGGACCAGCCAGCTGGCTCGGCGATCCGGATTTGGAACAGGCTATTAACGAACACAATACGATTAATGCCACTGTTTTGGAGTTTGATTTTGTACCGATTTCCAATAAAATGAGCTTTGACTATGTCTTTGCATCCGAACAATACTTAACCAATCCGAGTGCTAACCAATGTAATTACTCGGATGGTTTTGCTTTTTTATTACGCGAAGCGACAACCCCACAATATCAAAACCTGGCGGTAGTACCGGGAACCAATATTCCGGTGAAAGTAACCACCGTTCGCGGACCGGGAACCATTTGTCCGCAGGCAAATCCACAGTATTTTGGTGGCTTTAATGATGTGAACAGCCCGACCAATTACAACGGTCAGACGCAAACTTTACGAGCGGAGGCAACCGTTACGCCCGGTGTAACCTATCATATCAAAATGGTTATTGCCGATCAAGGGAATCAATATTACGATTCGGCGATTTTCCTAAAAGGTGGTAGTTTTAATATTGCGACCGATTTAGGTCCGGACCGACTTATTGCTACCGGAAATCCATTATGTTCCGGAAGTAATTATCCATTGGATGCAACGGTAACGGGGAATAATGTAAGCTATCAGTGGTTTGATGCTAACGGTGCCATTACCGGTGCCACCAATCCGATTTATAATGTAACCGCTGCGGGAACCTACCGTGTGGAAACCACCATTACTTCGGCTGGCGGAAGTTGTACCTCCAATAGCCAAGTCACTATCGAATATGCTCCGGTAACGGCAAACGACGCTACTTTAATTCAATGTACGGCTCCAAGCGGACCAACAAAATTTAATCTGACACTTGCCAATCCTACCATTACTGCTGGAGGCACTAATCTTAGTGTGGCTTTTTATCCAACATTAGCCAATGCTCAGGCACAAACCAATCTGATCACCAATCCGGACGACTACTCATACAACAATAGCAATACCGTTGTTGCCCGTGTTGAAAACCAGTACGGTTGTGTGGATTATGCAACGGTAACCCTTCAGATTGTAAACAATACCATTACTCCAATTGGTCCACAAAGCGAATGTGATAACGATGGCGACGGTAAAGCCGATTTCGATCTGAATGCGATGACAGCCCTATTTACCGGCCTACCGGCAGGCGCTACGGTTCAGTATTTCGCTTCTGCAAACGATGCGCTTTTATTAGTCAACCCTCTAAGTTCTCCATATAATACTACTAGTACTACGATTTATGCCCGCGTGGTAAACGGTTCCGATTGCTACGGCATTGCTCCCGTTTCGTTGGTTGTAAACAATTTTAACGGTTCGAATATTCAGGACGAAACCAAAATCATTTGTCCGAATACCTTAGTATCTCTTTATGCTCCGGCAGGATTTACCTACGAATGGAATAACGATCCGACGCAAACCGGCCAGCATATTACTGTGGCTCAAGCAGGTACCTTTAGCGTAAAAATTACCAATTCCGACGGTTGTTTCGTGATCAAAACCTTTACCGTAGTTGCTTCGGCACCGGCTACCATCCTATCGGTTGCGGTAGACGATTTTCAATCCGGACAAAACACTGCTACGGTAAACTATCAGGGAATTGGCGATTACGAATTTTCGCTCGACGGTGTTCATTTCCAATCATCGCCTACTTTTACCAATCTGGATTCCGGTGAATACACCGTAACGGTAAAAGACAAAAAAGAATGTGGTATCACGACCAAAACCTTTTTTGTATTGGATTATCCGCGTTTTTTCACACCTAACGGTGATGGCTATAACGACGTATGGCGCATTCCGTACCTCAACCGTTATCCCACTGCACAGGTGGCTATTTTTGACCGCTACGGAAAATTACTTTACTTTTTTAAAGGAAACGGCAGTGGCTGGAATGGAAAATACAACGGTCGCGAGTTGCCCTCAACCGATTATTGGTTTACGGTAACGTTTGACAACGGAAGAGTTATCAAAGGACATTTTTCAATGTTGCGCTAAAATCCGTTTTTTGAATCAAAAGTTTTTATACTTTTAATTGATTTTTAATTCTGATACTATGCTCCATTTGAATTTCTCCCCTTTTCCGATTCTGGAAACAGAGCGCCTGCGATTGCGTCAAATTGTTGAAACAGATGCCGAACAGATGTTCGAACTTCGTTCCAATCCCGAAACGATGCAATATATCCCGCGGGAGTTACCCAAAACGATCGACGATGCCATTGCGCATATCAATTATATGAATGACCTACGGTTGAACAACGAATGTGTTAACTGGGGCATTACTTTTAAAGAAGACGATATTCTAATTGGTCTTATCGGTTACTTCCGACCAAAACCGGAAAACCACCGTGCCGAAATCGGTTATATGTTGTCGCCCGATTATCATGGGAAAGGAATCATGCAGGAAGCGCTGAAAAGAGTTATCGATTATGGTTTTAATGACCTAAAACTACATTCCATTGAAGCCATTACCGCTCCGGAAAATTTTGCTTCCTGGAAATTACTGGAAAAAAATAATTTTATCCGCGAAGGCCATTTTAAAGAAGATACCTACTGGAACGGTCAATATCTGGATAGTTATGTGTATTCTTTACTCAATAAAAAATAAAAAACTTCATAACCTGACAGGTTTTGGAAACCTGTCAGGTATGAATAAAAAATGGTTGCCTGTTTTCACCGGCAACCATTTTTATTTGATCATACTTGAATTATTGCACGGCTAGCTGTGCATTGATATTTCCGTGTCCGAAATTGGCATTTTTAGTCGGATAAAACGTTGATGACTGTTTCATTTTAGTCAACACCTGATCGCGTGTCCAACCCGGGTTTTTAGCCCAAACCAACGCTGCAATACCCGCTGTTGTCGCTGTCGCCACCGACGATCCGCCTACGTAATTCGCCTGATTGTTGTAGTAGCTCAATACCGGAACATTGTTATTCGTTCCTGCTCGTTCCATTACAATTGTAAAGTCGATTTTACCACCTTTATGGCACACGTCGCATTCCTGGAAAGTAGTTCCCTCCTTAACACCGGTTACAGCAACCGCTTCGCTCATCGAAGCCGGGAAAATCACACCGGCAAAATTGGTAAAGCTAGTAGATGTTCCACCAGCACAGAAAATCAGTTTTCCTTTGCTATAAGCATATCGTACCCCATCTTCAATTTTTCCAACCGAAATGATATGTCCCATCGACATCGAAATGATCTTAACATTGTTGTTATTTCCTAAAGCGGTAAAAGCCAACTTCACTCCTTCCTGCTCATGATAACCGTCCAAAACCACATTAGAAGCCGCTCTATAGGTAATCAGACTGGCATTATAGGCCACACCCACCGGTAATCCGCTGTTGTTTCTCGGTGCAGTTGCCACTGATGCCATACTGGTTCCGTGTCCGCATTGATCATCCGGACCATCAAATCCTGACGACCATGGCCAGATCGAATCCACATAAACACCAAAACGTTGTACGGTTCTACCGGATGAAGCTCCCGAATTAAAACTGGTTCCCATCAGACTTTGTTGAGGCGACAACCCGGTGTCGACAACCCCAATGGTTATCCCGCTTCCGGTACTGTAATTCCAGGCACCCGGAATATTGTGTTTATAGAAATTCCACGGCACACGAGCATTCGGCGTCACCGTTGTATAATCGGCTGTTGCAATGGTAGCCGATGAAAAACCACAACCCGAACTGGAGCTTACTTCTGGTCCATAAACCGGACGGGCATCGATTACGTCAAAATAACGGTAATTGGCGGGTTCGATATAACGGATATGTTGTTCTTTTAATAACGCTTCCAATGTTTCGCGCTTTTTAATCACCACATCCATATTATTCAAATCATTATCCTCATTGAAAATCACATCTTTTTCGGATGCTTTTTCAGATGCCAGGATAATACTTTTCAAACGGGCTTTAATTTCACGTCCTTTCCCGGATTTGTGACTGTCGAAATCGTCGGCATTCACGCCATATCCAATGGTAACGGCGTTATTTCCGCGGATAATGGCACTCCATAACATCTGATAGCCAGCATCTTTCCAATGAAACGATCCTTTTTCATTACTGATTTGATCAATTCGGGAATTGATCACTGCTTTCGACAGGGTATCTTTTTGAAATAACTCCTGCCCGGATTGGTTGGCACCCGAATAGCGATCTTCATCTTTAGAACAGGCCGAAAAAAGCACCACACTCAGCAGTGCCACTACAACATAATTTTTTTTCATTATTTAACTGTTTTTGGGATTACATTTTCTAAAAATAACAATATTTTTAACACAAAAACAAAATATTTATAACAAAAATATTCAAAAACAACAATAAAAAACAACAAACCCTTACTACTACTGGTTTTGTAAAATAATGTTACCTTTAAGCACTAAAGATGCTAAAATGAAAAATTTACTATTTATTTTTTTCCTGATCATGGCACAGGTATTCCACGCACAAGAAGTTACGACCTCCTATTTTTTAATCCGTCATGCCGAAAAAGCCGATTCGTCAAAAGACACCAATCTGTCTGAAAAAGGTCTCGAGCGTGCTGCAAACTGGGATCGTATTTTACAAAATATTCCTTTTGATGCCGTCTATGCCACCATATACAAGCGCACCCAACAAACCGCTCTGCCAACTGCCAACCGAAATCATAAGAACATCATCGTATACAATCATAAAGAGCTCGACGTTCTGAAATTTAAAAAGGAAACCTTAGGAAAAAATGTGCTCATTGTGGGACATAGCAATTCCATTCCCGGTTTTGTCAACGCGTTGATTGGTCAGTCGAAATACAAAGAAATAGACGAAAGTGTATTCGGAAACTTATACCTCGTCGTGATTAAAGGTGATAACGTTACCGATTATTTGCTACAGTTTTAAACGAGAAAAAGGTTGCCAATTGGCAACCTTTCTTATCAAAAAACCACTAAACCATGGACTAGAATTTCATTCCAACCCCTAACCCTAATAACCATGGATTTATTTTAACATCCGCCGGGATACTCAAGCCATCGGCTAAATTGGAAGCATCCACAGTGACATCTGTTTTCAAGAATAATCGTTTTACATCGGCATTGATAAAGAACTTATCAGTCACCATAAGGTCAAAACCTGCCTGAACTGCATAACCTAATGCGTTGTCGTATTTGACATCTTTCACCGTATTTCCGGCTTTTACATCATAAAAGAAGGTGTAATTTAGTCCGGCACCCACATACGGTTTAAACACCTTTTCGTTCATTGGATAAAAATGGTACTGTGCCATCAATGTCGGTGGCAATAAACGTACGGAACCCAAATCGACATTCGCTTTTGTTGGTCCGCCCACCGCAGAAATATCAGAACCTACCGTATGTACATCGTGTTTTGACGTTCCTAGAATCAATTCCACGGCGAAATTTTTAGTAAAGAAATACGAGAAATCCAGTTCCGGAATAATTGTATTCGAAATCGAAGCATCACCACCTATAGTACTGATATCGGCACTTTCGTTCGGCACCACACCGACACCCCGTACGCGAACCTGCCATCTTTTGAAATCTTCGGTTTTATATTTTGTCTGCGTTTCTTGTGCCTGCATTACATTCGCACCAAAAAACAATACCATTGCTGCTAATAAGGTTACTTTTTTCATCATTTAATCGGTTAATTATTACAGGACAAAAGTAGCCGCATAATTACGCGTAAAAACTGATAAAAATCATAGTACAAAAACTTTTTCATCAGTAATTGGAATGACAAAATTTTTACGATTCGCTTTTTGTTCTTACATTTGCCGTCCTATGCAAAAAACAGTTAACATACTTAACAAGAGAGCGAAATTCGATTATGAGATACTCGAAAAGTATACCGCGGGAATCGTATTAACCGGAACGGAGATCAAATCGATTCGCCTGGGAAAAGCCTCTATAGCCGAGAGTTTCTGCGAATTCCACGGCCATGAACTGTTTGTGATCAACTCGCATATTGAAGAATACCTGTACGGTACACACTACAACCATAAAGCCAAAAGCGAGCGAAAGCTACTGATGAACAAAAAAGAACTGAAAAGTCTTTTAAAAAGCATGCAGAACAAAGGGCTTACCATTATTCCACTTCGCTTGTTCACCAACGAAAAAGGATTGGCCAAACTGGACATCGCGCTTTGCCGTGGTAAGAAAAATTTCGACAAACGAGAGACTATCAAAGACCGTGACAACAAACGCGATCTGGATCGTATCAAAAAAGTACGCTAAAATTATCGCTTAAAAATGTTTTAAGTCTGCTGATTTATGACTAAAATTGTCATGAAATAGCCTGAAACATGAAAGATCTACTTAAAAACGCCCGCGAACAAAAAGGACTTAAAACCCGCGAAGTGGCGCAGATGCTTCATATCGATCAGGCATTGATCAGTAAATTCGAAAACGGCCAGCGTAAACCCACACGCGAGCAACTCGTTAAACTGGCTACCTTACTCGAAATCGATTTCGACACCTTGTTGGTCAACTGGCTCAAAGAAAAGATTCTCTATGAAGTCGGTCAGGATGAATTGGCTTTAAAAGCGATACAAATGGCCGAAGAGGAACTCAAACGCAACGCTTTTACCAAAACGTATTCCATTCCGGCAGCGCTGCAAATCCTATTACACGAGATCGACAATCTAAAGGAAAAAGTAACGCGCTTCCGGTCGTTCGAAACCGAAACGATTAGACAAACCCTAGCATTGGAGTATATCTTTTGTAGTAATCAACTGGATGGAGCGGCTTTTTCACTGGACGAAACCCGTGCGGTAATTCAGAAAGGCGAAACCATTTCCGGGAAAAGCATGCGGGAACACCTCGAAGCGATCAACCATCAGGAAGCGATCCGTTACCTCGAAAGTCTTCCGGAAAAGAATAGTTTTATCGCCGAAAAAGAGATCTTCACCCTTCACAATCTGATTGTCCGCGGTATTGCGCCCGACGAATCCGGAAAGTACCGAAGTACAGACGCAATTCCAAACAACAGTTCCAATACGCTTCCACGCGCCAACACTATTCCGAAACTGATGGACGATCTGTTTTTATGGTACGAAACGAATAAAAACAAATTGCATCCGGTGATTCTGGCCGGTGAAATCCTTGCGCAGTTTTGTTCTATACAGGCATTTACACATGGAAATAATAAAGTCGCCCGCTTGGTGATGCATTCCATCTTACGCCAACACGGCTATGTTTATACGTTGATCAAAGGTGATGACGCATCCCGAATACTGTTTGAAAATGCACTTAACGAAGCTCATACGTCCCAAAATAAAGAAAAGCTGCTGCTACTCGTAGCGCAGGCCGAAAAGGAAAGTCTGGAACGTTACCTTAACCTGTTGGTACATCAATAAAAAAACGCCCGACGAGTCGGGCGCTTTCATTAGTTTTTATCTTCCAATAAAGGGACGAATCGGAAGTCGCCAAATTCGTGTTTTTCAAATTGTGTTTCGTTTTTACGGATCAGTAAGGTCATCACCTGAACGTCTTCACCCAATGGAATAACCAATCGGCCGCCCACTTTAAGTTGTGCCATAAGCGGTTGCGGAATAAACGGTGCGCCGGCCGTAACGATAATACTATCGAAAGGGGCAAAATTGGGCAACCCTTTATAACCATCGCCAAAAGACAATTGTTTCGGGCGAATTCCTAATTTCGGCAATAATAAGGACGTGCTTTTAAACAGTTCGTTTTGGCGTTCCACACTGTATACTTTTGCCCCCATCATACATAAAACAGCGGTTTGATAGCCCGAACCCGTTCCGATTTCCAGCACTTTGTCGTCTTTTTTCACCTGTAATAATTCCGATTGGAAAGCCACCGTATAGGGTTGCGAAATGGTCTGCCCGGCTCCGATCGGAAAGGCCTTATCCTGATAGGCAAAATCTTCAAATCCCGAATTTAAAAACAGATGTCTCGGGATTTTTTTAATGGCTTCCAATACATTTCTGTCCGTAATACCTTTTTGTTGTAGTACGGTTACCAGCTGATTTCGAAGTCCTTGGTGTTTGGCAGTATCTCTCACTTTTATGGCAATTATTAAAGGGTAAAAATAACAAACAAATTTACAATTTGAAATCCATCCCCGGAAATTATTAACACGATCCGCATCATAAAAAAATACCCGAACTTTTAAATTTGAAATAGAAGTTTTTACGTCGAAATCCTTTATTTTTGTTGAAAATAGATGCTCATGCTAAAAGTTGGCGTATTAGGTGCCGGCCACCTTGGAAAAATACATTTACGATTACTCAATCAATCTGAAAAATATGAATTAGTAGGGTTTTATGACCCGAATACCGATAATGCCGAAAAAGTGGCTCAGGAGTTTGGTTACCGCAAATTCGACTCGATCACGGCGCTGATTCAGGCGGTGGACGTGGTTGATATTGTAACGCCTACCCTTTCGCATTTCGATTGTGCCAAAGAGGCCATCGAAAACGGAAAACACATATTCCTTGAAAAACCCATTGCGAATACTGTAGAAGAAGCGCGTGAAATCATAGCCTTGGCCGCCAAACATCAGGTTAAAGGTCAGGTGGGTCATGTGGAACGTTTTAATCCGGCTTTTAAAGCGGTAAAAGACAAAATCGAAAATCCGATGTTTATCGAAACGCATCGATTGGCCGAATTTAATCCGCGTGGTACCGATGTTCCGGTAGTGTTGGATTTGATGATTCACGATATCGACGCGATTCTAAGTGTGGTACAATCCAAAGTAAAAAATATCAGCGCCAGCGGTGTTTCGGTGATCAGTGATTCTCCGGATATTGCCAACGCCCGAATCGAGTTCGAAAACGGTTGTGTGGCCAATGTAACCTCCAGTCGGATTTCGATGAAAAGCATGCGTAAAGCCCGTTTTTTCCAGAAAGATGCCTATATTTCGGTGGATTACCTTGACAAAATCTGCGAAGTGGTGAAAATGAAAGACGCTCCGGAAGTACCGGGTGATTTCGATATGATCCTTCAAAATGCCGAAGGTGTCAAAAAACAAATCTATTACGATAATCCAAGTGTAGAACAAAACAATGCGATTCTGGACGAACTGGAGACATTTGCCGATGCGATCAACAACAATACAACGCCAATTGTAACGTTGGAAGACGGAACAGAAGCACTTCGGGTAGCACATCAGATTATCGACTGTTTTAAAAAATAAGCATGATCCAAAGGATACTTCAGGATACGGAAACACTGGTACATTTCGCAATCATCTGCGGACTGACACTGCTATTCTCGTATTTTGCCAATGTGTATCTGAAACGGTTAATCGTCAAAAAATCCAATATATTGGACAGCGATCCGACGAATTATGTTTTTTTTAAACATTTTGCGACCGCTATCATCTATCTTTTCGGATTTGGATGGGCATTGCTCACCTTACCGATTGCCAAAACCTATGGTCATTCGTTACTCGCCGGTGCCGGTGTCACCACCTTAATCGCTGGATTTGCCTCGCAACAGGCGCTGAGTAATATCGTGGGCGGTATTTTTATTCTGATTTTCAAACCATTTCGTGTAAACGATTATATCGAATTTCAAGGCAAATCGGGACGTGTATTGGAAGTAAACCTACACGACACCATTATTCTGGACGACACCCAAAACAGGATCATCATCCCGAATACGTTACTATCAAACGGAATCATAACAAACATTAAAAAACAACCATAAAATGAAAAACATAGCTGTAATCGGAGCCGGAACAATGGGCAACGGAATTGCGCATACTTTTGCACAAAGCGGTTTTAAAGTATTATTAATCGATATTTCCGAAAAATCATTGGAAAAAGGAATGGCAACTATCGTTGGTAACTTGGATCGTATGATTGCCAAAGGAACCATTACCGAAGCCGATAAAAAAGCAACTATCGAAAACATCATCACCTATACCGACATTGCAGACGGTGTCGTAAATGCCGACTTAGTAGTAGAAGCAGCTACGGAAAATGTGACGTTAAAACTAAACATCTTCAAACAACTGAGTGAGGTTTGTGGCGAAAATACCATTTTGGCTTCCAACACCTCTTCTATTTCCATTACGCAAATTGCTTCTGTGGTGAAAAACCCGGCACGTGTTATCGGAATGCACTTTATGAACCCGGTGCCAATTATGAAACTGGTAGAAATTATCCGCGGTTATAACACGACAGACGAAGTGACCAAAACCATCATGGACTTGTCTGTAAAACTGGGTAAAACTCCTGTAGAAGTAAACGATTATCCTGGATTCGTAGCCAACCGTATTTTAATGCCGATGATCAACGAATCTATCGAAACCTTATACAATGGTGTAGCCGGAGTATCCGAAATCGATACGGTTATGAAACTGGGAATGGCACATCCGATGGGACCATTACAATTAGCCGATTTTATCGGATTGGACGTTTGTCTTTCGATCCTGAATGTAATGTACGACGGCTTTAAAAATCCAAAATACGCCCCATGCCCGTTATTGGTAAACATGGTAATGGCTGGAAAACTGGGTGTTAAATCCGGTGAAGGTTTCTACGATTATTCCGAAAGCAAAAAAGCAGAGAAAGTAGCGAAAATGTTCGCTTAATCATACGTATACCCGATTGGCAATTGGTAATTTCGGTTATCAATTGCCAATTTTAATTTCGATTCAATGGCTCTAATACAACCTTTTAAAGCGGTTCATCCTACGGCAGACAAAGTAAGTCTGGTCACTTCCCGTTCGTACGACGATTACGGGGCGACCGAACTTGCCGCCTATCTGGAGTTTAATCCGTTTTCCTTTTTACATATCTTAAATCCGGCCTATGTAAACCAGCAAAAAATCGGTTTTGACAAACGGTTTAAAGCGGTGGCGCATAAATATGCCGATTTTAAACGGGACGGAATCCTGGTTCAAGAAGAAAAGGCTGTATTGTATCTGTACCAGATCGAATCCAAAAACCATACGTTTATCGGAATCCTGGCCGGAACCTCCATCAAGGATTATCAGGATAACGTGATCAAAAAACACGAAGACACCCTACAATATCGGGTAGATTTATTTAAAGATTATTTGCATCAAACCGGTTTTAATACCGAACCTGTTTTGATCACCTACAACAGCAATACCGCTTTAAGCGAATGGATCACCACTAAATCGCAGGAACGTCCGTTATTGGATTTTTCTACGACCAATAAAGAAAAACATACACTTTGGAAGATTTCAGACGAAAAAGAAATCCAATGGTTACAGGAACAATTTAAAGGCATTGGCGATTTGTATATTGCCGACGGCCACCATCGTTCGGCATCGGCAGAATTATTATACGAACAGGACAAAAATTCCGGGAATCAGAATCTCGATTATTTTATGAGTTATCTGATTGCCGATACCAATGTAAAAATATACGAATACAACCGATTAATTCGCGATCTAAATGGTTTTACCAAAGATGAATTTATCAAAAAACTGGCCGATAATTTTGTGATCAAAAGCAAAAAACAAGAATTGTGGAAACCACGGCATAAATTTGAGTTCGGGATGTATCTGGATAACGGTTTTTATTCTTTAAAACTTAAAGAAGAAAACTTTATCTTTGATGATGCCCTGTCCGGGTTAGATGCTCAGATTCTTTACAAAACGGTTTTACAACCGATACTGGGTATTGAAGATTTGCGAACGGACGACAGAATTGCATATGTTCCTGGTACCAAATCCATTACAACCATCAAAGAAAAGGTAGATAATGGCGAATTTGAAGTCGGTTTTATGCTCTTCCCGATCAATATTAAAGAAATTAAGGATCTGGCCGATGCCAATTTGATCATGCCTCCAAAAAGCACGTTTATCGAACCGAAATTCAGAAGCGGACTTGTGGTTTATGAAATCTAATTTTTGGCAAAAACAGTAATGACGCTATGACAATACGTGAAAATCTTACGACAATAAAAACAAGCTTACCGGAACAGGTTACATTGGTAGCCGTTTCCAAAACCAAACCCGTTTCCGATTTAATGGAAGCCTATGATGCCGGTCAGCGTATTTTTGGTGAAAATAAGATCCAGGAAATGACCGACAAATGGGAACAAATGCCTAAGGATATCCAATGGCATATGATTGGCCATGTTCAGACGAATAAAGTGAAATATATGGCACCTTATGTGAGCCTTATTCACGGGGTGGACAGTTTTAAATTACTACAGGAAATTGACAAACAGGCCCAAAAAAACAACCGGGTGATCGATTGCCTGCTTCAGATCTATATTGCCGAAGAAGAAAGCAAATTCGGATTGGATGAAAACGAATTAAAAACCTTGCTAACTTCCGATGCGTTGCAGGAGCTGAAAAACATACGAATTACCGGATTAATGGGGATGGCAACCTTTACCGATAGTAAAGCACAAATTAAAAAAGAATTTAGCCGTTTAAAAGCTATCTTTGACACGTATAAAAATAATAAAACCCAAACTACTGACCTTTCCATTTTATCTATGGGCATGTCGGGCGATTATGCAATTGCGATCGACTGCGGCAGTACAATGGTACGGATCGGAAGCAGTATTTTTGGCTCCCGCTAACCGCGAATTTTAAAACTTAGACACAGAATTGTACGCTATACTCGACATAGAAACGACAGGAGGACAATATAACGAAGAAGGCATTACCGAAATAGCCATCTATCGTTTCGACGGCCATGAGGTGGTCGACCAGTTTATTAGCCTGGTTAACCCGGAAATTCCCATACAACCGTTTGTAGTTAAACTAACCGGTATTAATAATGCCATGTTGCGTTCGGCTCCTAAATTTTATGAAGTCGCCAAGCGTATCATCGAAATTACACAGGATTGTATTATCGTAGCCCACAATGCGGCTTTCGATTATCGCGTGCTGCGTATGGAATTCCGCCGATTGGGCTATGAATTCAACCGGAATACCCTTTGTACCGTGGAGTTGTCCAAAAAACTAATTCCCGACCAGCCTTCCTATAGTCTTGGAAAACTGGTTCGCAGTCTTGGTATTCCAATCGCCGACCGTCACCGTGCGACCGGCGATGCTATGGCTACGGTTAAGCTGTTCAAAATGCTTTTGTCCAAGGATCTTAAAAAGGAAATCGTCACGACTTTTATCAAAAAGGAGATCAAATCCGGGATGTCACCAAAATTACTGGACATCGTAGAAGGGATACCATCCAAAACCGGAATTTACTATATCCATCGCGAAGACGGAACGATTATTTATATCGGCAAAAGCAAAAACATCAAAAAACGGGTAAATCAGCATTTTACAGGAACTTCCCGTAAGGCTAAAAAAATACAAAACGAGGTCTACGCCATCACTTTCGAGGAAACCGGTAGCGAATTGATTGCCCTTTTAAAAGAAAGCGAAGAAATCAAAATCAACAAGCCGATTTACAACCGGGCACAGCGCAAAACCATCTTTCCATGGGCGTTGTATGCCGAGAAAGATAGTGACGGTTATCTAAGCCTCCGTCTGGCAAAAGCCGACGGCCGCAAAAAGGAAATCACCTCATTTGTCACCGTTGTGGAAGGTAAAAACTTCCTGCATAAGATTACCGCCGAATACCAGCTGTGTCAGAAAATAAACGGTTTATACGACACCAAAAAAGGCTGTTTTCAATACGACATCAAACAATGTAACGGCGCTTGTGTTGGTAAGGAAAGTCCTGCAGAATATAACGTGCGTGTACAGGATTTTATCGACAACTATCAGTTTCAAAACCAGAATATGGTGATTGTAGATCGCGGTCGCAGTATCGACGAACGAACGGCCATATTAGTGGAAAATGGCATCTACAAAGGCTATTGTTTTTACGACCTGAATTATCAGATCAATAATATTGACATTTTGAAAAAAATCATTATCCCAATGGAAAACAACCGGGATACCCGCAATATTATTCAGAATTACCTGCGGAAGAAAAAAGTCAGCAAAGTAGTAACGTTTTAACACCAAACCGTTATGAGAGCTTTAAAAACCAAGTACGATCTTTTTAAGCAGAAAACCTATATCGTAATTTACGGCTCCAATACATTTGCCGGACGACTATTCGATTTGACCTTACTGGGCGTTATTTTACTGAGCGTCCTACTGGTTATGCTCGAATCGATCGAAAAACTCGATGCAAAGTACCATACATTTATTGTGGTTTCGGAGTGGATTATAACGGTTTTTTTCAGTATTGAGTACGTCCTGCGGATTATTTGCAACAAGCGGCCGTTACAATATGTTTTTAGCTTTTACGGTATCGTGGACCTTATTTCCATCTTACCGATGTATTTGTCCTTTTTTATACCCGGGTCGCGAATGCTGTCTGTCATCAGAGCCTTACGACTACTCCGTTTGTTTGGTATTCTGAACCTGGTCCATTTTACCGGTCAGGAATCCCAGTTAAAACTGGCCATCAAAGCCAGTCGAACCAAAATCATCGTATTTATTTACTTTATATTGGTGGTTTCCATTTTACTCGGTGCCATCATGTATGTTATCGAAGGGCCGGAAAGTGGCTTTACCAGTATTCCGGTGAGCATTTATTGGTGTATCGTTACCCTGACAACAGTAGGTTATGGTGACATCGCACCCGTAACAACCTTGGGGCAGATTATTGCGGCTTTTATTATGATCATGGGGTACGGAATCATCGCGGTTCCCACTGGTATTGTAACCGCCGAATTTGCCAATGCCAAACGAAATACCCCGGATATGGACGGAAAACGCAAATGCCCGTCCTGTACGACCATTATATATAACGAAGACTCCAGATATTGCCATCATTGTGGCGAAAAATTAACAAATGGCTAATTATTTGATCACCATTATAGGCCCGACCGCTATCGGCAAAACGGCTTTAAGCATTGCACTCGCCAAACATTTTAAGTGTGATATCCTTTCCTGCGACAGTCGGCAGTTTTTTAAAGAAATGACCATCGGTACTGCGGTTCCGTCTGATGTGGAAAAAGCCGCTGCACCGCATCATTTTATCCAGCATATTTCGGTTTTTGATCCGTATACGGTGGGCGATTTTGAAAGAGATGCTACAGCCAAACTCGACGAACTCTTTTCTAAAAATAAGGTTCAGATTATGGTGGGTGGTTCCGGGTTGTATGTTGATGCCATTTTAAAGGGTTTAGATGACTTTCCGGACATTGATCCATCGGTACGGGAAAACATTCGGGAAAACTACGAAAACAGCGGTATCACCTACCTTCAGGAGGAACTCGCCCGACTCGATCCGGAGTATTTCCAGAAAATCAGTGTTGAAAATCCGCAAACCCTGCAAAATCCACAGCGGATGATGCGCTTTGTGGAAGTGAGTCTTGGTAGCGGAAAACCGTATTCGTCGTTTCTGAATCAGAAAAAAAATACGCGAAATTTTATTCCGATCGTGATCGCATTGGAAGCCGAACGCGAGGTGATGTACGACCGAATCAATCGCCGTGTGGACCTGATGCGGGACGCCGGTTTGCTCGAAGAAGCACAGCGTCTTTATCCCAATAAAACGTTAAACGCCTTACAAACCGTCGGTTATCGGGAATTATTTAGTTATTTTGACGGTGATTGCACACTCGATTTTGCCATCGAAGAAATTAAAAAGAACACGCGACGCTTTGCCAAACGGCAGCTTACTTGGTTTAAACGTACCGAAAATGCGCAATGGTTCGATTATACTACTCCGGTCCCGCAAATTATCGCGTATGCGGATCAACAAATCCAAAATAAATAAAAATGCCTATATCCCCTGATTTTACTTCCGTTTACGAACATGAATGGGAAATTAACTTTACGCAATGTACCCCTTTCGGTTACCTGAAATATGTCGATTTGTGTAATATACTACAATTAACAGCTGCGGAACACTCCATTCACGGCGGGCTGAGTTTTAACGATATGCAACAACACGACCAGGCCTGGGTTTTGAGTCGTATTCGGGTTGAAATAACCGACGTACTTCCCAAATGGATGGACAAGGTAACAGTTAAAACCTGGATCGAAGACCTACAAGGTTCGCGTTCTATTCGTAATATCGAAATGCATTTGAATGGAAAAAAAGTTGCCGGAGCGTCCACTTTTTGGGCGGTTTTTAACACCAAGCTACGCAAAGCCGAGGCGTTGGCGTTACCACACGAACATTTTGAAAAATATCCGGAATGGCATGCCACCGAACAGCACTTTTCTAAAATTAATGTTACTCGTGACACGGAAACAGTTGCGACCCGAAAGGTGGCATTGTCGGATCTTGACATCGTGAATCACGTAAACAATGTAAAATACCTTGAATGGTGTTTGGACACGCTCGATGCGAAAGCCGTTTTAAAACAGGAAATCAAAAGCTTTGAAATGAATTTTTTACGGGAATTAAACCTGAACGACGAAATCGTCATCCATAAAGCACCGGAAGCTAAACCGGCTTATTTTTCGGTTTCTAAAGCCGATAAAACCTGTTTTGCGTTGCAATTGGATTGGAAATAACACCTGATTACACCTGACAGGTTTTAAAAACCTGTCAGGTGTAATCAGGTGTAAAAAAGAAGCGCCCCGATTGGAAGCGGGGCGCTTCTTTTTTTCTAAGTAGCTTGGGTGCTTTTTATTCTGTAACTTTATTTTTGATTACCAAACGGAAACCTTCTCCGTGGATGTTTAGGATTTCAACATCCTCATCCTGTTTCAGGTATTTACGCAATTTGGCGATATAAACGTCCATACTTCTTGAGGTGAAGTAGTTATCGTCTCTCCAGATTTTGGTTAATGCTAATTCTCTTGGCATCAAATCGTTTTCATGTAACGCCAACATTTTCAGCAATTCATTTTCTTTTGGCGACAATTTAATCGGCTCCTCATTTTGGAACGATAAGAAACGTAATTTGGAATTCAGGTGGAATTTACCAATCTGGAATTCAAATTTTGTATTATCTGTTTTTACTTCAGACGCTTTACGCTGGATGATCGCTTTGATCTTCATCAATAAAACTTCCGAATCAAAAGGTTTGTTCAAATAATCATCAGCACCTACTTTATAACCTTTTAAAACGTCTTCTTTCATTGATTTTGCCGTTAAGAAGATAATCGGCACTTCTTTATTTTTTTCGCGGATTTCTCTCGCTAAGGTATAACCATCTTTGTAAGGCATCATTACGTCCAAAATACATAAATCGAAGTTGTCTTTTTTAAATTTTTCGAAACCTTCCATTCCGTTTTTGGCTAAAGTAACTTCAAAATCATTTATTAAAAGGTAATCTTTGAGCACTGCTCCAAAGTTGGGGTCATCTTCTACTAAAAGAATTTTTTTGTTAGTCGTATCCATATCATTAATTTATTAGTGGCATTTTGATAATGAAGGTACTTCCTTTTCCCTTCTCGCTTTCAACGAATATCTGACCGTTATGGTCTTCTATAATTCGCTTCACATAGGCTAATCCAAGCCCGTGTCCTTTTACGTTGTGCAAATCGCCGGTATGTTCCCGGTAAAACTTCTCAAAAATTCTTTTTTGAGCCACTTTACTCATTCCTGCTCCGTGATCTTTTACTTTTATCAGTATAAAATCTTTGACATTTTCTGTTGTCACGTCAATTATCGGTGCTTCCGGTGAATATTTTATCGCGTTGTCCAATATGTTAACCATTACATTCGTAAAATGCACATCGTTTAACAATATCGTAGTTCTTTTGGCATGCAGATGTTCTTTAATGATCCCGCCGCGGTCTTCTACGATCAGGTTCACATGCTCCATAGCATCTTCAATTATCGTATGAACATCTGTTGGTTCTTTACTGATTTCCAGTTCCCGTTTTTCAAGTTTGGAAATCCGTAGTACATTTTCTACCTGAGCGTGCATTCGTTTGTTCTCATCCCGTATCATTTGCAGGTAGCGCTGTACTTTTTCTTTATCATCTATGATTTTTGGGTTTTTAATCGCATCCAAAGCCAAGTTGATCGTGGCAATAGGCGTTTTAAACTCATGGGTCATGTTATTGATAAAGTCGGTTTTGATCTCAGAAATCTGTTTTTGTCGTATCAACTGGTTAAGTGCGCTAAAATAAGCAACAATAATGACCAGTGTAAAGATGATAGAAAGCGTGGTTATCCCGATCAATGATGAAAAAAGGAATTTATTTTTCTGCGGAAAGCTCAACAATAGCTGGTATTTGCTTTGTCCTTCGTTATCCGGAAACACCGGAATACTGTAGGTTGAGTTTTTATCGTAATTAAAATTTTCCGATTTCACCTTGGTCGCCAACATATTGCTGTAAATTCCAAACTCAAATGGCGTATTTACACCGTACTGACTGAGTTCGTTTTGCAACATATTGTGCAATTTCTCTTTCGAAACACGTTCCTGAATCGGTTTTAAACCTACGATATCCTTAAAATAGATCTCAAACTGGGCTTTATCCAGGATATCGAGATTTCCTTCTTTTTCGATCGTTACGTCAGGCATGGGTGCTTTCTGAAAAGTTGCGGCATTATCGACCACATTTCCATTATAGATTTCTGTTTTTCGTTTCGCTACGAAACTTTTGAGCGAAACGGAGTCAGATCTTTTATCAAAGAACGAACGGTTTAAATTGTAATCTTCTAAAACGATGGTATTGGAGTAAATGATTTGCTCGTTGGTTTTCGGATCGCGTTTTACATAAAAATACTCCAACAAATCGCTTTGTCGCGGTACTTTCCCGATACTATCCTTTAACTTGTTGAACTTTTCATAGAACTCAAAGTACTCCTGTTGTTGTAGTTTATTCGCTACACTTCCGATAACCTGTTGCACATGGTACTTGAATTGTTCTTCGTTGTTCTTGTAGGAAGTATTAATCCAGAATAATTGTACCAGAATAATACCCACCAAAGACAGGCTCATCAGGATTATCAGTAAGAGGAATCTCGTTTTATTCATCAAAACAAAATTAACATTTTAACATTTATTCCTTAAAAACATTAACCAAAGATTAACATCTTAGTCAGTTTTTACATTTTATTCAATTCTTTAAGAATAAAATCCACTTCTTTTAAAGAAACGGCCAAATCGGTGTTGTCTATTATATAATCGCTAAATTCTGCTTTCTTTTCATCACTCCACTGGTTTTTCATCCGGTCGACAACCTGTTCGCGACCTACGTTATCCCTTTGCATAACCCGTTCAATACGAATATCTTGCGGAGCCGTCACCAGTATTATTTTGTCGCAATCTTTATAACTCCCACTCTCAAATAAAATTGCAGCCTCTTTAACAACAAAACTGCTTTTTTCATTATCTTTTAACCATTTATCGAAATTTTCCTTAACAGCAGGATGTATGATTTCATTCAATTTTTTTAATAAATTAGGTGAAGAAAACACCAATTCTGCAATTTTTTTGCGATTTAATTTTTCATTTTCTACCACATTCTCATCAAAAATCGATCGGACTTTATTTACAATTTCAGGATTGTCCATTATTTTTCTCGCCTGATCATCAGCTATATAAACCGGAACACCTTTCGAATGGATATATTCAGCGATAGTCGACTTCCCACTTCCGATCCCGCCGGTGAGTCCCACAATTTTTGTCATGTCCTATTTTTTAAAAAATAATTCCGGAAATGCCTTTTCCGGTTGTTTTTTTAGTACAGTTATCCTAAAAAATGATTTTAAAAAGCCCATTCCATAGCCATAAAATTGAATTATTGCAGCGATAACAGCTAAAAATCCAATTTTCAAACTCGCATTTTCAATGATTCCCGACAGGAATAAAATCGCAAAATATAAAGCATAACACTGAAAAAGCAACGGAATTCCAAAAGCATAAAGCGCTATCGCTACCAAAAATCCAAGGCAAAACAAGGAGGGAAACCAAAAGGTTATCTTCCGGTATTTTGGATACCAGGAATCCAATATCGGCCTTGCTTTTCCAAATTTATTGACCTGTTTATAGAATTTACTCCAATCGATACGTCGTTTATGATATACATACGAATCTTTGTACAATCTGGTTTCAAATCCCATTTCCCACAGTCGGATGGACAAATCAGGGTCTTCTCCAGGGTGAATGTTTCCAAATCCTCCTGAGGCTTCAAATGCTTTTTTAGACAAGCCCATATTAAAGCTACGCGGCTGGAATTTGCCTATTTTTTCAGAACCGCCACGAATCCCTCCTGTAGTCAGGAATGCTGTCATCGTAAAATTAATCGCCTTTTGGATATCGGAAAAAGAATCCAATGCATTATCGGGTCCGCCAAAACAATCGACATAGTCTTTTTGTAGGTTATTGGCTATGGAAGTTACATAATTTTCCGGTAAAATGCAATCGGAATCCAAAATAATAAAATATTGACCGATGGCTTTCCGCATTCCGTAGTTACGGGAATCGCCCGGTCCGGAGTTGGGTTTGTTATAATAGGAAATAAATAGTTTGCTTTTAAATGCGTCTACGACCGTTTCACACGGAATTGTAGAACCATCTTCCACTATTACCACTTCGAAGTCTTCGTTATAATCTTGTCGCGTTAAACTTTGCAACAGTTCTTCAATTTCATCCGGCCGGTTGTATACCGGAATTATCAAGGAAAAATACATGGGTTTCTTTTTTTAACAAAGATAAACTTTATAAAAAGAAAAAAACCACCTCAAAGAGATGGTTTTCACGCGTAATTATTTTCCAATTACACTATTTTTTTATTCGCTCTTGTTTGTTAGTCCTTCTTCGAAAGCTTCCATTACTTCCTGACTTACCCCCATATTGGAGAAACCTCCGTCGTGTAACAGGTTTTGTAGGGTTACTTTTTTAGTAAGATCCGAGAACATCATTACGGTATAGTTCGCACAATCTAAAGCAGACGCATTTCCTAGCGGCGACATTTTATCGGCGAAAGAAATAAACCCTCCGAAACCTTTTACCCCCTGACCGGCGGTTGTAGGTGTAGGCGATTGTGAAATAGTGTTTACACGTACTTTTTTGTCTCTTCCGAAGAAGTATCCGAAGCTACGTGCGATCGACTCTAAATAGGCTTTATTATCGGCCATATCGTTATAATCCGGGAATACACGTTGTGCCGCCATATAGGTCAAGGCTACGATACTTCCCCACTCGTTCATGGCGTCTTTTTTGTATAAAACCTGCATTACTTTATGAAAGGATACCGCAGATACGTCCCATCCTTTTTCTGTAAAATCATAATTCTGATTGGTATAATGGTTTCCTTTTCTCACATTTACAGACATCCCAATGGAGTGCAAAACGAAGTCAATCTTACCACCAAGGATTTCCATTGCCTTTTCTACCAGGTTTTCCAAATCTGCAACGGAAGTAGCATCGGCCGGAATTATCTGGGAACCTGTTTTTTCTGCTAACTGGTTGATCGTACCCATACGCATTGCAATCGGAGCATTGGACAACACAAATGTTCCCCCCTCTTCATGTACGCGCTCAGCCGTTTTCCAGGCGATTGAATTCTCATCTAACGCTCCAAAAATGATCCCTCTTTTTCCTTTTAATAAATTGTACATAGCTATGTTTTTAAGTAAATTTCAATTTTAATTTTTCAAAAATAGTCATTTTATCTTTCACCCTGTTCATATTCATCTTCATATTCTCAATAAACTGAGCGCCAAACCCATAGGAAGCGGCTTTTTTATAGGCTTCGTAGGCCGAAATCAGATTGAATTCCATTTCATAAATCCGCCCCATTTCGCTGTGATACGAGGCCTTATCCGCTCCTTCAAGTGTATTTAACGTTTCAGCAATATGTTCTTTGGCTTCTTCCAATCGTCCCAGGTCGACCAATACATAGGTGTAATTCAGATAGGCCGCCGGGTATTTCGGATCAAACCGCATCGCCAGTTTGTAGTGATAGATCCCTTTTTCGTGATTGCTCAGTTTGGTATAATAGATCCACCCCAGGTGATTGTGTGCTTTTCCAAAATCCGGATATTGGTCCAGGATTTCTTCGAGAATTTCCTTTGCTTCGGAAACATTTCCATCCGAAATCAAAGCATCAGCCCGGATGAACTGATTTTCGTAGTAACTAATATTTTCTTCCAAAATAAAATCCTTTTAATCCATTAATAACGATCGGGCGTGGTTTCGTGCCGAATCGGAGATGTCTTTTCCGGATAGCATTTCCGCAATTTCCACAATACGCTCGTCATTGGTCAGCAGTTTTAATTCGGACACCGTGGTTTCGCCCTGTACGGATTTGAATACTTTGTAATGCTGGTTTCCTTTGGCGGCAATTTGCGGTAAGTGTGTAATGGCAAAAACCTGCATTTTCCGGCTCATCTTTTTCATAATATCACCCATTTTATGGGCAATTTCCCCGGAAACTCCGGTATCAATTTCATCAAATATAATGGTTGGCAATTTGGTATAATTGGCCAGTATGGCTTTTACAGCCAGCATAATCCGCGACATTTCCCCTCCGGAAGCCACTTTTTTCAGCAATCCGAAACTGGTTCCTTTATTGGCCGCAAACAACAACTGTACTTCATCTTTCCCCGATGGCAAAAATGTTTCCGACGGGCGGATATCGAATTCGAAACGGGCATTTGGCATTCCCAGTTCCGTAAGTATTTCGGTTAACTGTCCGATTAAAACCGGCGCAGCTTTGGTACGATTTGCCGAAATGGTTTCCGCCAGTTTGTTTAAATTTTCTTTTAATTCGGTTTCTTCCCGGACCAAGGCTTCGATACGACTATCCATATCGTCGGCCTGCACTACTTTTTCATCGAGTGCCTGTTGGATTTCCAACAACTCCGCAACCGTATTCACCTGATGTTTTTTCTGAAGCGAATAGATATTTTGCAATTTCTGATTGGTCAGTTCCAGTTGTTCCGGGTCACTCATCAAAGCTTCAGAATGCCGCTGTAGTTCATCGGCAATATCGTCAAACTCAATTAGCACACTGGAAACACGGTCGGACAAATCCTGATATTCTTTCGATAATGGTGCTATTTTTAGCAAGGTCGCTTTAACTTCTTTCAGGTTTTGAATAAGCCCGATTTGTTCTTCATTGGCAATCATCAGTGATTTATCGAGTGCCTCCCGGATAAACTCCACATTATTAAGTCGTTCGAAAGCGGCTTCCAGTTCCTCCTGTTCGCCGGCTTTTAAATTGGCCGCCAAAAGCTCTTCCAATAAAAAACTGTTGTAATCCTGTTCTTTTAACAACGCCTCTTTTTCCGATTGCAACTGTTTTAATTGCGAACGGATGGCTTTATACCGCGACAAACGGGTTTTATATTCCAGTAATAACTCCGGATGTCCCACTAGCGCATCCAGTATTTGCAACTGATAAGCCTCATCGGTTAATTCCCGTGTTTGGTGCTGCGAATGAATATCCAGTAAAAAATCGCCTAACTCCTGTAATTCCTGTAGGTTTACCGGACTGTCGTTAACGAAAGCTCTGGATTTTCCCGATGGCAGGATTTCTCTTCTGATAATGGTCGTCGCTTCGTAGTCCAGATCATTTTCCTCGAAAAAAGACTGTAATGCATACGGCTGAATTTCGAAATGGGCTTCAATCACACATTTCTGTTCTTTGTCTTTTAGGGAGGTTAAATCTGCACGGCGTCCCAACACCAGGCCTAACGCACCCAATAAGATCGATTTTCCTGCTCCGGTTTCTCCGGTTATAATCGAAAACTCGTTAGAAAAACGAATTTCCAACTGTTCAATCAGAGCAAAATTTTTAATCGATAAGGATGTCAACATAATTTGTGCGGCGGTTTAGTAAAACACAAATTTAGTATTTTATATTACTCCATTTCGAAGAATTTAATGGAGATATTCTATTTAATTTTTCGGTCAGCTGTACGATATCCACATTAGGACCACCGGAATACATACTCACCAATTCGTCGACTTTAGCATCGAAGAACACCCGCATTAAAAAAGAATTCGGACGTACGTCGTGTACTTTCGACAAGGTTTCGATCGAAGCAATTACTTTTTCTTTGGCTGTTTTCTGATTTTCAGCCATACGATCCAGTCCTTGTAAATGATACTGGTACATCGCTTCTCTAAAAGGCGCATAGGTATTCGACAACATATCGTTGATCAGATAATAACGCGTATTTCGTTTTTCCGACTGAATCCATCCTTCATAACCGCTAGACTGAGCCACATTGGCAATTGCCAGTGCCGCATCCAGATATTTGGTCCCCCCCATATTCTGATAGGTATCCGCATCGATTCCTATAATCATATTCGCATAGAATGCCAACACGGAAATCAGGTTGGAATCAAAACTGTTTGGATTGAAGTACATATTTTCGAATTCAACATAACGGAATTTAAAATCTTTATCATTGAAATTAAAAACCGGTGACGAATAGGTCGAATTGTAAATAGGTCGGGATGACTGTACCTGAATAGTCGCATCGAAGCTGTTGGAATCAAAACCATTTACCGTGATAAAAACCACGCAGTTGATTCGTTCGTTTTGCTTAAAGGTTTTTTCGGTCCATTTGGTATTGTTCATAAACTCCGTCACCTGCTTTTCAAGTGTTTTGAAAATCTGCGGATTTACGTTTGTAATCTGACTGTAATTTACACTTACACTACAATTAAGCTCCTGAGAAAAGCTATTCAACGATAAAAAAGTAAGTACAAGTACGATCCAGTTACGCATAATGAGTTATTATTTTGTTGACAATATCCTGAGCGACTTCTTCTTTGGTTTTAAGTTCCATCGGCTCGACTAAAAAATTCCTATCAATAAACGTTACCTTATTAGTGGGTTTTCCAAAACCGGCACCGGTATCGTTTAATGAATTTAAAACTATCAAATCTAAGTTTTTTTTCTGAATTTTCTGCTTGGCATGTTCAATTTCATTTTCAGTCTCCAGTGCAAATCCAATCAAAAACTGATTTTTTTTGACTTCACCCAGTGAAGCGAGTATATCTTTTGTTTTTTCCAGTTCTATGGAAAACGCAGCATCATTCTTTTTTATTTTCTGACTGGCGACATTTTTCGGACGATAATCTGCTACAGCAGCTGCCGAAACAGCTGTATCCACCTGATCGAAGTATTCGTGACAGGCCTCATACATTTCCTGTGCCGACATTACGCGTCGCATCTGAATGTGTTCGTGTTGGATATTTAAATGCGTCGGCCCGGAGACTAAAATCACCTCAGCCCCGGCATCGGCGGCAGCTTTAGCAATATCGTACCCCATTTTCCCGGACGAATGATTTCCAATAAAACGCACCGGGTCGATGGCTTCGTATGTGGGTCCGGCTGTAACCAGAATTTTTTTTCCGCGCAACGGCAATTGATTTTCCAGATCTTTTTCGAGAAAAGCGACAATATTTTCGGGTTCGGCCATACGTCCTTCACCGGAAAGCCCACTGGCCAGTTCGCCTTTTTCGGCCGGAATAATATGATTTCCAAAATCCCGAAGGGCATTAAAACTCGCGATAGTAGACGGATGTTTGTACATATCCAAATCCATCGCCGGAGCAAAATAAACCGGACATTTTGCAGAAAGATACGTTGCAATGAGTAGGTTATCGCAATTGCCATTTACCATTTTAGACAAGGTATTGGCCGTAGCCGGTGCAATCACGATCAGATCCGCCCAAAGCGCCAAATCGACATGGTTGTTCCAAACGGCATTTTCATCTTCTTCGTTAAAAAAAGTAGAAAAAACCGGTCGCTTGGATAAAGTCGACAGTGTTAAGGGCGTTACAAAATCTTTAGAAGCAGGTGTCATGATCACCTGGACCTGAGCACCTGCTTTGATAAGAAGTCGAACTAATGTTGCCGTTTTATATGCGGCAATTCCACCAGAAACACCCAGTATTATTTTTTTACCGCTTAAAACAGACATTAGAATTATTTATTTGAGTCTCTGTAATAGATTTTACCATCCAACCACTCTTGTACTGCTAAAGCATGTGGTTTTGGTAATTTTTCGTAGAACTTGGAAACTTCGATTTGCTCTTTGTTTTCAAAAATTTCCTCAAGACTGTCATTGTAAGTAGCAAATTCGTCAAGCTTATCGATCAATTCTTTTTTAATTTCGGAATTAATCTGATTTGCTCTTTTTGCCATAATGGTGATCGCTTCATACACGTTTCCTGTCGGCTCTTCAATCTTACTCTTATTGTAGGTAACCGTGTTAACTGGAGCAGTAGTCTTTTTTAAATCCATGACGTTCTTAATTATTTAGAAAATTGTTGTAATTCTTTATCAATATTCGCCAACATTTCGTCGGCTTTTGCTTTGTATTTGGTATCTTCCTTAAAACGAATCAGTGCCGAATAGGCTGTTTTAGCCAAATGTAAACGGTCTTCCATTTTGGCATGAATACTGTTGATTGCCAATTTATAGGTCGAATCGAATTTATAGAACAAAGCATCTTCTTTGTAAATCGTTCCCGGGTGATCGACAATAAAGTTATCCAGCGCTTTGATGGCTGCGTTATAATCGCGCGACCACTCCCCGATGGTATTGTATTGTTTTGCGATTTCGAAAGCTTTTTTCTCAAGCTTTTGACGTAACTCCGTAATCATTTTATTTGCCTCGGCCATATTTGGCGAGTCCGGATACGTATTAATATATTCCTGCAGTTTATCAATTCCTTTCTGCGTATCGGTCTGATCAATTGAATATACCGGTGACAACTGATAGAAACTTTTAGCGCCTAAAAAAGCCGCTTCTTCTCTTTTTTCACTTTTTGGATATCCGGCCACAAACGATTCGAACTGGTAACCCGACAAATAGTATTGTTTGGTTTTATAATACGACTGTGCAAACATATAAAACAGCTTCTCAGCCTGAGGTTTTCCTCGGTTTGGTGCCGCTATCTGTTCGAACAAACGTATCGCTTTTGAATATTTCTCAGCCTCGTACATTTTGGTCGCCACTTCATATTTCATAGCCAAATCTTCCGATTTTAAAGCTTTTTGATATTGGCTACACGATGTCAACAGAACCGCAACAAGAAAAACGTATAGAAATTTACTCATTTTATTATCAGTTTATATGCCTTCAAAACCCGGAAAAGTCTTTTTCCGAAAGCAAATGCAAATTTAGTTATTAATTAGAGATTACAAAATCTTTTTTTTCAGCCGAAAAACAAAAAAGATGTCCGTAAAATGACATCTTCTTTAAACTTGTTTTTTATAAAATTATTGCGCCGATGTTGGCTGATTTCCACTGAAATTTTTCATATCGTTATCAAACAGGTACAATCCTCCTTTATCGTCTCCAATAAGATTAATTTTGTCTAAAATAGTTCGTGCTGTTGCTTCTTCTTCGATTTGTTCTGAAACATACCACTGCAGGAAGTTATGGGTTGCATAGTCTCTTTCCGACAACGAAACGTGAACCAATTCATTAATGCTTGCCGACACCATTACTTCGTGCTCAAACAATTGTGTAAACAATGCTTTAAAAGACGAATAGTCCAATGATGGCTCAATTACGGCTGGAATTTGCGCCTGACCACCGCGTTGGTTCACATATTTCACAAGCTTCAGCATGTGCATTCTTTCTTCGTCCGACTGTGCATACATAAATGTTGCAATCCCTTCAAAACCCTGAACTTCAGCCCAAGATGCCATTGCCAAGTATATCTGTGACGAATCCGCTTCTACCTTAATCTGATTATTAACAGCTGCTTCAATAGTTTTTGATAACATATATTTCTTTTTTTAATTAATGGCTAATTTACTATTTTCTTCACAAATTCGTCAATGCGTTTTGCTAAATCTTCGTTAACATTTACCAATGGCAAACGCACCGTATCTTCCGATAAGCCCAATGATTTAAACACCGCTTTGATACCTGCCGGATTCCCCTGTTCAAAAATCATATCGATACTATCGGCCAATAAATAATGCAATTTATAAGCCTCATCTACTTTTCGCTGCAAGCCCAAACGTACCATTTCTGAAAATTCTTTCGGGAATCCTTCTCCAATTACTGAGATTACTCCCGAACCACCGGCTAAAACCATTGGCAACGTCACCATATCGTCTCCGGAAATTACCAAAAAGTCCTCCGGCTTGTGCTGAATCAATTTCATCGCCTGAACAATATCACCTGCAGCTTCTTTAATTCCGACAACATTTTTAAAATCGTTTGCCAGTCGGATCACGGTCGACGGCAACATATTGCTCGCCGTTCTTCCCGGTACATTGTATAAAATAACCGGAATCGGAGACGCTTCCGCCACTGCTTTAAAGTGTTGGTAAATCCCTTCCTGCGTTGGTTTATTATAATACGGAGAAACCGAAAGTATCGCCTGGAAAGCCGAAAGGTCTCGTGTTTTTAATTCTTCCACCACTTTATGCGTGTTATTCCCACCAACTCCCAACACCAATGGCAAACGTCCTTTATTGGCTTCAATAACCGTTTGGATCACCAATTCTTTTTCGTCGTGACTCAACGTTGCCGACTCCCCCGTTGTTCCCAATACAACCAGGTATTCCACTCCACCATCTACAACATGGTTTACAATTCGGGTTAATGCTTCGGTATCTACCGAAAAATCTTTTTTAAATGGCGTCACAAGCGCAACACCGGTTCCTATTAATGATTGCATGGTTATTTTTTATATTTTGTTTAAAATTTTCAGATATCGAAACAATTCCGACACAAACTCCTGGTACTTTTCGGCTACTGTTCCGATCATAAAGTGATGCAATCGCTTATCGATCGTCGCGAACCCGGCTTTAAATTTTGCATTCGAATGCAAGGTAACCCAAACCAACGGTGCTTTTTCCACATCATAATAACCAATCAACATATCGAATGGTTTTTCGCAAAAATCCAGTATTTCTTTTTTTACCGGCTCCCCTCCCAAAACAATATCTTTACGACTAAAAAAAGGATGTTCAAAGAGCTCTTTTTTCTTGATTCTATCTTTATAAATCAAAACGGAAATGTTCGTTTCCGGGATTCCCTGCGCCACCAACTCCTTTATCAAATTATCCTGAGCCGAAAAATAGCTCTCATCCAGCAA
Organism: Bacteroidota bacterium; assembly: GCA_023446155.1. Taxonomy (GTDB): domain Bacteria; phylum Bacteroidota; class Bacteroidia; order Flavobacteriales; family Flavobacteriaceae; genus Flavobacterium. Next base: position 579,222 of record JAEXIT010000017.1, on the reverse strand, counting down.
CAAACCAATCGTTTGTATTTTCTCTGTTGTTACGGTAAGTTTATAGTTTGATAATCTTTTTTTAATGATTTTTTTTAGGAAAAAATCCTTTATTGTTTTTAAAAACATAGTACTTTTACTTGGAATACAAAGTTAATTAAATAAGGATTATAACAAATGACAAAATTAAGAAAGTATAACCGTATTTTAACTTCAATTATTGTCCTTACGGGCATTTTTTTATCGGTTTCCTGTACCTCTCCAAAGTACTACAACACCAAAATTGAAGGAAAACAAATCGGTGTCACAAATGCTTACCCTGATGTTAAATCTATCGAAGATTATGTAGCACCCTACCGCGATCACATCAACCAGGAATTGGATCACGTACTGGCCTATTGTCCGGAAACTCTCGACAAAACCAAAGGCACCTGGCAAACGACCATCGGAAACCTATTGGCCGATGTTACCATCGAAATGGGAAATCCGATTTTCCAGTCCCGCGAGAAAAAGAATATTGATATCTGCCTGTTGAACCACGGTGGAATCCGCGCGCCACTTCCAAAAGGCGACGTTACCACGCGTACCGCTTTTGAAATCATGCCGTTTGAAAACAGTTTGATCATTATTGCATTAAAAGGCGCTCAGATCCGCGAAATGGCCGAATACATTTTAAAAGAACGCAAACCGCATCCGTTATCCGGATTAAAAATTATAGCCAACAAAGACAATTTAAGCATCAAATCCTTAAGCGTTAACGGCAAACCCGTACAGGAGGATCAGGTGTATTATGTAGCCACATCCGATTATTTATCCAATGGCGGCGACAGTATGAATTTCTTCAAAAAGGGAATCCAATCCTATGACATGGATTACAAACTCCGCAACCTGTTAATTGACTACTTTAAAAAAGTCGACACCATACCTGTTATCACAACCGAAAGAATCATCCTGGAATAAAAGATTAAGAAGATGAAAAGAAGAGATTTTTTAAAAGGCTCCTTAGCGAGCTCCGCACTGGTTACCGTTGGAGGCCTTTCCCTAAGCAGCTTTACAACTGCTCCGGAGATAAAAAAGATTACGATATTACATACGAATGACGTTCACAGTCATATCGACCCGTTTCCACCAACAGATCCTAAAAACCCGAATATGGGAGGTGTCGCACGCCGCGCCAGTTTAATACAGGAAATCCGAAAAGAAACACCAAACGTACTACTATTGGATGCCGGCGATATTTTCCAGGGCACCCCTTATTTTAACTATTACGGTGGCGAACTGGAATTCAAACTAATGAGTATGCTACAATACGATTTGGCGACTATGGGTAACCACGATTTCGACAACGGAATTGACGGTTTTTACGCCCAGTTACCGCATGCCAAATTTGATTTCGTTTCGGCCAATTACGATTTCAAAAATACCGTTCTGAACGACATTGTAAAACCGTATAAAATTTTTGTAAAAGACGGTATTAAAATCGGAGTTTTCGGACTGGGTGTCGAATTACAAGGCCTTGTCGACAAAAAACTATACAAAGAAACCGTTTATATGGATCCGGTAGAAACCGCTACCGAAATGACCCGCATTCTAAAACATCAGGAAAAATGTGATCTGGTGATCTGTTTATCCCATATCGGTTTTAAATACAAAAATGAACCGGAACGCATCTGCGATATTCTTTTAGCACAAAGAACCAAAGACATCGACCTGATTATTGGCGGCCATACACACACCTTCCTAAGCAAACCGGTTATTGAGAAAAATCTGGATGGCAAAGAAGTTTTGATCAACCAGGTAGGCTGTTACGGGATCAATTTAGGACGTATCGATTTTTATTTCGATGCCAACAAAACGAAATCACACTCCGGAAGAAGCATTGTGGTATAATGTTCTTTTATAATCCATGATCAGCACGGATTTATAAAGCAGGTACTGCGCCACTACAAACATAGCCAGCGAAATCGGCTGAAACAAGGTCAACGTGAGATAATACAGGTTGATGGTTACGAGGAACTGGATAAACGTAAACAATAAGGTACTTATCAGCAAAAGGGTATTTACCTTATTGTTATTTAAGATATAATTCGCGAGGGTAAATCCGCCCAGAAAAATCATAAAAATCCCATTCACCCAAAACAGGTAAATTCCGTTTTCAATTTCGTTATTCACCAGACTGGTCACGGTTATATAGATAAAGAAAAACGGGATACATCCTATTAAGAAAGGGATAATCTTCGGAAAAGTGATCCGTTCCACCAAAATATACACCACCATCACGCGGTACAACAAAAAGAACAGCGATCCGAAATATACCGTATCTTTTGTGGCCGCTATAAAGGCAATATTAGCTATCCAGTTGAAAAAAAGTGCAAGCACAAAAGCGTTGTTCCGCTTTTCGGAGTTCAGATAATAGAGATAAAACAATATTGGCATCAGGAAGGGTTTCGAAATATACGTCAGAAAATTATCCTGCATATATTCACTTATCACCGAAATCCCGCCAATCAAAAAATAAAACAAAATAAGAATTCCACTTATTCCGTCTTTTACTTTTTGCTCCATAATACAGCACTAACAGATTAAAAATGAAAGATTTTTGCTGCAAGTTACGATAGGATACCCTACACTAATGTAAAAATTCCGGGAAAAGCAGATTCCATCGATTTCGATCAAAAAAAAACGTTAAATTCGACCACTCCTCAAACAATGAACGCTTACTGAATCATGTTTAGAAAATCGTCTTCCGAGATAATCGGAACATTCAACTGACTTGCTTTTTCCAACTTCGATGGTCCCATATTGGCTCCGGCCACAACATAATCGGTCTTCTTCGAAATGGAACTTCCCACCTTTCCGCCATTGTCTTCTATTGCCTTTTTAAGGTCGTCTCTGGAAAATTTCTCAAAAACCCCGGACACCACAAACGTTTTCCCCGACAATAAATCCGAAACCGCCGTATCGTGATGCGCCCCCATTTCGAGTTGCACACCAAAACGTCTCAATCGTTCGACAATAACTTTATTGGAATCATTCGCAAAGAATTCCAGCACACTTTGCGCAATTCGTTCTCCGATTTCATCGACCAAAACCAAATCCATCAGACTCGCCTGTGCCAACGCATCGATTGTTTTGTAGTGTTTCGCCAGTTTTTTAGCCACCGTTTCGCCAACATAACGAATTCCCAATGCAAACAACACCCGTTCGAACGGCACCTCTTTGGATTTTTCAATTCCTTTTATCAGATTATCTGCCGATTTTTCAGCCATTCGCTCCAACGGAATCACCTGCTCTTTAGTCAACTCGTATAAATCGGCATAATCGTGTACCAGACCGTTATTATATAATAAGGCCACGGTTTCACCACCCAAACCTTCGATATCCATCGCTTTTCGGGAAATATAATGTTGGATACGCCCAATGATTTGCGGCGGACATCCATAGAAATTCGGACAATAATGCTGCGCCTCCCCTTCTTTTCGGACCAATTCGGTCTCACATTCCGGGCAATGCGCGATATAAACGGTAGGCTGCGAATCGGCTGGACGTTGCGTTTCATCAACAGCGATAATTTTAGGAATGATCTCACCGCCTTTTTCCACAAACACCGTATCTCCAATTCGGATATCCAGTTTTTGGATCTGATCCGCATTGTGCAACGAGGCACGCTTCACAATAGTTCCGGCCAACTGAACCGGTTCCAGATTCGCTACCGGTGTAATCGCTCCGGTTCGGCCTACCTGATACGAAATAGACAACAATCGGGTCGCCACCTGCTCGGCTTTGAATTTATAGGCAATTGCCCAACGCGGCGACTTTGCCGTATAACCCAACTCGTCCTGATATTGCAAACTATTTACCTTTACCACAACCCCATCGGTTTCATACGGTAGTTCATGACGATGCGTATCCCAATGATCAATAAAAGCAAAAACTGCTTCCATATTTTGAGCCAACTGCGCCTGCTTGGGCACTTTGAATCCCCATTGTCGCGCCTTTTCCAAACCTTCGAATTGTGACTGAAATGGCAATTGTTGTCCTACAAGCGCATACAACAAGCAATCCAGCGGTCTTTTTGCCACCTCCGAACTATCTTGTAACTTCAGACTTCCCGATGCTGTATTTCGCGGATTAGAATAAGGGGTTTCGCCAATTTCGATCAATTCCTGGTTCATTTTTTCGAAACCGGCAAACGGCAGAATAATTTCACCCCGAATCTCGAATTTCGGAGGATAATCACCTTTTAAACGGATCGGAACGGCTTTTATCGTTTTGATGTTATTGGTTACATCGTCCCCCTGAAAACCGTCGCCACGGGTAAGGGCACGTTTCAACTTTCCGTCTTCGTAGGTAATGCTAATCGAAGCACCATCGTATTTTAATTCGCAGGTATATTCCAACGGAACATCCCCAAGTATTTTCTGTGCTCTTTTTTCCCAATCCAATAAGTCTTCTTTGGAATATGAATTGTCCAGCGAATACATTCGGTACTCGTGTGAAATGGTTTCGAAATTTTTCGTTACCGCACCACCCACACGCTGGGTTGGCGAATCTTCATCAAAATATTCCGGGTGCTGTTCTTCGAGCACCTGTAATTCTTTTAATTTTAAATCGAATTCATAATCGGAGATGGTTGGATTATCCAACACATAATAGTTATAATTATGTTGGTTCAATACTTCTCTCAGCGCCTGAATTGTCTGCAAAACGTCCATAAAATACAAAAATTGGGAAAACCAGTTTAAAGGAACTAATTTAACCAATTTCTGATAATTTCGGGGTGTAATTCCGATTTTCTGTTATTCGAGTATATTTTCCATCTGACGGTACAAATCGCCATCGCACAGGATCGCTCCCTGACGAACCAGTCCGAATATTTCATCGTTGCGCTCGTCTACAAAAACCTTTTGTCCTTTCTGAATTTCAACATTATCCGTAAATAGATTATCACTCAACCAATCCAATCCTTCTTTGGTTAAAAAATCGACATCTGTCACCAACGAATGAATCACAATGGTTTGCATATGAATATCACTGCAATGAAACAGGAAGATATGGTGTTTCGAATAGTGCTCCAGGTATTTGGCATTGGTTAGCACCCCTTCCCAGATCAGATCGGAAAAAACATCGATTTCCTGTTCGGCCACTTCCGGGTTTTCCGTTTTAATTTTATCCCATTCGGCTTTATCGACCGACTGTGTGGCCAAAAAATTTACAAATTCCGGATGTAGTTCTTCCAGCTGTTCTTTTGTTAATCGCGTATATCTCATTGTTTTTATTTTAGTACCGCAGCCGGATTTCCCGAATGAGCGGCAAAACATAAAGGTATAAAAAAAGCCTTCCCAAACAGGAAGGCTTTCGTTTTATTTAACTAAAATTATGCTTTTTCAGCAACAATTTCGTAAGCTAATTCTACGATTACATCACGGTGTAAACGGATAGAAGCATTGTATTTTCCAGTACGTTTAACGATACCTGAAGTGATGAATTTTCTATCGATTGCGTGTCCGTTTTTCTCTAAAACTTCAGCGATATCTGCATTAGTAACAGATCCGAATAATTTCTCACCACCAGCTTTAGCTGTGATTTTGATTTCCAAAGCTTTGATCGCTTCTGCCAAGCTTTTCGCATCAGCAACGATTTTAGCTTCTTTGTGTGCTTTTTGTTTTAAGTTTTCAGCTAATACTTTTTTAGCCGACGGCGTTGCTAAAATAGCAAACCCTTGAGGAATTAAAAAGTTACGACCGTAACCTGGTTTAACAGATACTACATCGTCTTTAAAACCTAAATTCTGTACGTCTTGTTTTAATATAAGTTCCATAATCTCGCCTCCTTTTTATTTTAATAAATCAGCCACATATGGCATTAATGCTAAATGACGTGCTCTTTTTACCGCTACAGATACTTTTCTTTGGTATTTTAAAGAAGTTCCTGTTAAACGACGAGGAAGGATTTTTCCTTGCTCATTAACGAATTTCAATAAGAAGTCCGGATCTTTATAATCAACATATTTGATTCCGGCTTTTTTGAAACGACAATACTTTTTAGTTTTGTTAGTTTCTATATTTAAAGGCGTAAGATATCTGATATCCCCGTCTTTTTTTCCTTTTGCAGATTGCTCAATACTTGACATACTAATTAAGCTTTTGTAGATTTTAATTTTGCTCTTCTTCTTTCAGCCCACGCTACTGCATGTTTGTCTAAACTTACAGTTAAAAAGCGCATTACTCTTTCGTCACGACGGAATTCCGTTTCAAATGAAGCTAAGATATCTCCAGATACTTTAAATTCAAATAAGTGATAAAAACCACTTTTCTTGTGTTGGATTTCGTACGCTAATTTTTTTAAGCCCCAATCCTCTTTCGCTACCATCTCTGCTCCTTTAGAAGTAAGAAAATCTTCAAATTTGCTTACTGTTTCCTTTACCTGCTGCTCAGATAAAACGGGATTCAAGATGAAAACAGTTTCATAATGATTCATAAGAATAAAATTTATTTGTTATAAAATTGGGTGCAAAAATAGCGATTTATATTTAATCTACAAGGGTATTTTCTTTTTTTTAGCCTCCACGCTGTTTTTATGTCCAGTATCCTTTGTCAATCCGATCCGTTTTGCTATTTTTATTACTAAAATAAACCTATTTGATTTTTTATTAGAATATGAAGATAAACTGTATTGTAGTTGATGATAGTAGTATTCAGCGTTTAACCATTACCAAACTCGTAACCGAGAACCCAAATCTTTCCCTTGTAGGTGAATTCTCTAATGCCATTGAAGCAAAGAATTGCATTACCAACAAAAATGTCGATCTGGTTTTTCTGGATATCGAGATGCCGGTTATAAACGGTTTTGATTTACTAGACGGACTGAAGGCAAAACCGCAGGTGATTTTCATTACATCAAAAACGGAATATGCCGTTAAAGCATTTGATTATGCCGCTACCGACTATTTGCACAAGCCCATTACCCGCGAACGTTTTAATGTTGCCGTAAAAAAGGCGATGAACTTTGTTTTACTCGGAAAAGAAAATTCCGATGAGGAAAGTCCGTTTATCTTTATCAAGAGTAACCTTAAAAAACTTAAAATTTATATTTCGAGAATTAAATGGATCGAGGCCTACGGCGATTATGTAAAAGTAATTACCGACGAGGACAACCATCTCGTACTGTCGACCATGAAAGCGTTTGAAAACGAACTCCCGAAAGATAAGTTTATCCGGGTTCACAAATCCTTTATTGTTAATATTGACAAAATCGACAAATTCAATAGTAAATTCGCCGAAATCGGCTCCAACAAAATCCCATTAAGCCGGAACAAAAAAGAAGATTTGGTAAAAGCTATTGAAAACGCTTAATAGTTATCTACATTAACCGCCATCCTTATCGCCCGATATTGCGGGATCGCCTCAAAACTACTCGTTATTTTTCGTATCATTTTTTTGGTGTTCCCCAAATGGCTTTTTTGCGGAATCTTAATCAGAATGGTCCGGATGTATTCATTCCGGATCCTGCTTATGGCGGGTTCTTCCGGGCCGAGAACCGGAATTTGAAGGGATTGCGTCAAAACATTATACATCCACATCGAGCCTTCTTTTAATTTATCAAAATCACGATGCTTTAACGTCAGTTTCACCAATCGGTAAAAAGGCGGATATTTAAAGTTGTGGCGCTCATAGACCTGCTCCTTATACATACCTATATAATCATTAGCGGTTACCTGTTGGATAATATTATGGTAGGGATTGTAGGTTTGCATCATCACTTTTCCTTTCTTTTCACTTCTCCCCGCTCTACCGGCTACCTGCGTCATCATCTGAAAAGCCCTTTCATGTGAACGGAAATCGGGTTGATTTAGCATATTGTCGGCATTCATAATACCGACCAGTGTTACATTATCAAAATGCAAACCTTTAGCCAACATTTGCGTACCGACCAAAATATCGATTTCCTGTTCGCGGAACGCATCGATTATCTTTTCATATCCATATTTACCACGCGTCGTATCCTGGTCCATCCGACCAATATTTTTTTCCGGAAAAAGTTCCCGTAATTCCATTTCGATTTGTTCCGTTCCAAATCCTTTTGTCGATAAATCTACCGACTGGCAGGCATGGCAATGCGTAGGATTCGCAATCGAATACCCGCAATAATGGCAACGCAACTGGTTTTTATATTTATAATAGGTAAGACTCACATCACAATTCGGACATTGCGGCACGTGTCCGCAAGTCATACATTCCACAAATGGCGAATACCCCCTTCTGTTTTGAAACAAAATCACCTGCTCCCCCAGCGCCAACGATTCCGAAATGGCCTCGATCAGCGTATCACTAAAATGCCCTTTCATACGCTTCCGTTTGTACTTATCTTTTAAATCGACCAGAAAAATCTCCGGCAACACTACTTTTCCATAGCGTTCCGTTAAATTGATCAAGCCATATTTTCCGGATTGTACATTATAATAGGTCTCCAGACTTGGTGTCGCCGATCCCAAAAGCACTTTCGACCGATGTGCCGCCGCCAGTACTATAGCTGCATCACGGGCATGATACCGCGGCGCCGGATCAAACTGTTTAAACGTTTGCTCGTGTTCTTCGTCGATTACAATAAGCCCCAGATTGGAAAACGGCAAAAACAAAGCCGACCGGACTCCGATTACAATTTTGGCTTTTTCGGAATTTTGCAACACCTGCTGCCAGACTTCCACTCTTTCGTTATTGGTATATTTGGAATGATACACTGCGATCTGATTTCCAAAATAAGCCGTAAGCCGACTGACCAACTGCACCGTAAGTGCGATTTCAGGCAATAGATACAACACCTGTTTTCCGGATTGTATGTATTCTTCGATCAGCTTGATATAGACCTCCGTTTTTCCGGAAGCCGTAACACCATGCAATAACGACACACTTTGTTTTTCGAAACCGGCTTTAATTTCATTCAGCGCTATTTGCTGCGGATCGCTTAATTCAAAACCGGAATCCTCCGATTTCTCAAAACGAACCCGATCTTCCGACAAATAGTATTCTTCGAAAACCGCTTTATCAACCAACCCTTTAACCGCCGCTTGTCCTGCTCCCGACACTTCGACTAATTTTTTAACCGAAACCGGTTTCTTTTCGGTTGCCTGCAACTGAAAATATTGCAATACCAGCTCGCGTTGTTTGGGCGCTCTGGACAATAGCTCCAATAATTCCGACAATTGTTCCTGCTGTAAAAATTCCGATTGCAAGCGGATGTATTTTGTTACTTTCGGTTTGTATTTTTCAACAACCTCCTCTTGTAAAGTCAGGACATTTTTGGCCAGCATTCGGTTTAAAACCGGAAAAACATTCTTTTTTCCAAGAATCGCCATAATGTCTTCCACCTTTAGAGATGCTTGTTGTTGTAATGCCTGCCAGATTAAGAACTCATCATCTTCCAAGGCCGCACTGTCGGCATAAGTTTCCTGGGGAGCAGCAATAATCGTTTCGCTTTCCAACAAAAAGCCGGAAGGCAATGCCGTTTTATACACCTCTCCGATACCACACATATAATAGTCGGCTACCCATTTCCAGTGTTCAATCTGAAATTCATTTACCACAGGCACCTCATCCAGTATCTGATGAATTTCTTTTGCCTTATACAACTGCGGTTCGTTTCGGTGCAACTCGATTGCCAATGCCGTATAGATTTTATTTTTACCAAAGGGCACCGCCACGCGCATCCCTTTCTGAAGGAATTCATATTCGGCTTCGGAAACCTGATAGGTAAAGGTTTTATTCAAAGCTAACGGTAAGACAACTTCTACAAAATATGACATCGGCAGGTTTTAAATTACAAAGATAACGGCTGACCATAAAAAAACACTTCCCGGGAGAAGTGTTTTTTATACTATTTTAAAGCTATTTATTTTACTCTTGACCAGGTTTGGGTTCTTCCAATCAACGAAATCCCCACATATCCTCTAACATTTAGTTTATCGTGACCGTCTAATTTTACGGTACATTTATACAGCTTTCCTTTGTTTGGATCCAGAATTTTTCCATCGGTATATTCATCGCCTGATTTTTTCAATCCTTTTATAATCGTCAACCCTAAAATTGGTTTATCTTTATCTTCACCGGTACAATCTTTACATTTTGCATTTTTTTTCGCCGGATTTAAAATCTCAACCACTTTACCGTAGATTTTACCTCCGGATTCTGTGATTTCCACTATTGATTTTGCTTCACCAGTTTCATCATCAACTGTTTTCCATTTGCCCACCACACCTTGTGCCTGTGATGTGAACAGCCCTACAAATGCCACAAAGAATACCGTCAAAAGTTGTTTTCTCATAATTATAGTTTTTTCGTTTTGTTAAATATATAAATTTTTTCTTTTTAATTTGTTAATAGTCGCGTTTAATTCAAATCCAAGCAACAAAATCATACAGTTTATCCATATATAAAACATCAATACAAGAAGCGTACCAATCGACCCATACAATTCGTTATACCGTGCAAACCGCACCACATAAATTCCGAACACATACGAAGAAATCACCACTAAAACCGTTGTAAAGATCGCTCCTGCATTAAAAAATGGAATTTGCTTGGTTTCCCGTGTTCCGAATTTAAACAGAAAAGAAGCCGACACAAATAGCATGATCAAGATAAAAGCATACCGTGCCAACTGAATAAACAACACATCATCCAACAACAAACGATTGGACAACATCTGAATGACCACCTCCGAGACTACAATGGCCGCTACCGTTACGATCAGGAAAAAGGAAAAAATGATCGACAACCCGATAGCCACCGCATATTGCCTGAAATATCCTCGTGTTATCGTAATGTGATAGGACGATTCGAACCCACCCAGAACGGCATTTAAACCATTGGACATTAAAAATATCGACAAAAAGAAACCCGACGAAAGGAGGCTTTTATAACTATTATTCATAATATCCATCAGGATCGCTTCGATGGCCCCATAGGTGTTTGGCGGCACACTATCGGACACGAACTTTAAAAAATCCTCCTGAAACCCTTCCAAAGGGATGTAAGGAATTAAGTTTAGTATAAAAAGAGCAAAAGGAAAAAGCGCCATAAAAAAGCTAAAAGCAATAGCCCCTGCGCGATACGAAAAGGCACCTTTGGCGATTCCGATTCCGTACAATTCCAACAGATCGTATAATGACAATCCTTCAAGCCCGGGCACTTTAATCGTTTTGATAAAAGCCATCAGCTTGTTCAGCACCGGTATTTTCTCAATTTGTTCTTCGATTTCTTTTGACACTACCGCTATCGTTTCGTTTTATTTTTTGATGTAAGATACAAATTAAATCGCTTTCAGACTCAGGTCCATATTATAAATAGAATGCGTTAGCGCTCCTGAAGAAACGTAGTTCACCCCACACCCGGCATAGTGACGCACCGTTGTTTCGTTGATTCCCCCGGATGATTCCGTCAGGCATTTTCCATTGATCATTTCTACAGCCTTACGCGTATCGTCGTAGTCAAAATTATCCAACAGGATACGGTACACCCCTTCATTTTCAAGAATCTCACGTACTTCATCCAGATTTCTGGCTTCAACGATAATTTTAAGATCGAGGTTCTTTTCTGCCAGATAGGCATTTGTTTTCTGAATCGCTTTGGTGATTCCACCGGCAAAGTCAATATGATTGTCTTTTAGCATAATCATATCATACAATGCAAAACGGTGGTTTTCGCCTCCGGCTATTTTTACCGCCCATTTTTCGATCGCGCGGATTCCCGGTGTGGTTTTACGTGTATCGAGTATTTTGGTTCCGGTTCCTTCCAGAAGATCGACAAACACTTTGGTCTTGGTTGCAATCGCACTCATACGTTGCATCGCATTTAGCACCAATCGTTCGGCTTTTAGTATCGACTGCGAACTACCGGAAACATGAAAAGCCACATCACCATATTTTACAGGAGTTCCATCGGAGATAAACACTTCCATCTGCAATCCCGGGTCGACATATTGAAACACCATACGGGCAAATTCCACTCCAGCTAAAATCCCTTCGTCCTTTACCAATAATTTTGCTTTTCCGGTAGCCGATTCCGGTATACAGGCTAACGAACTGTGATCACCATCTCCAACATCTTCGCGGATGGCATTAGTAATGATCAAATCTAGTTCGTGCTGAAATTGCGTTTCTGAAATCATCTGTTTTCTATTGAAATGCTAAAATAGGCATTCATTTGAAAATTTAAAAATTTAAGACCACTTTAAACCTTTACCAACGCCCTCTTCGTTTGGTTTTTTCCAGTTAAAATTCCTGATGCTTTTGGACTCGAATCCATCATAAATAAGTAACTTTATAGGGATTACCGATATACTTGCTGGTTATGTGGCATCCTCAAAAAATTCGTCTCTATTTTGCGTTTTATAAAAGTACGCTGGCCGTTAATCTTTTCATCTCCTTTATCTGGTTATTTTATAGCCTGGGGACTTTTTTTATCTCCTTTTGTACTTTTGGACTACTTGCCGCGTTTCTGTTTAAGGAATACTATCGCAAAAACGAATATTATTTCTACTATAACAATAATATTAGCCGGAACAGCCTTTTTATATGCTGTTTTATTGTGAATGTCCTTATCACCATAGTCCTTAAAATTGTGCATTATGAACTATTGCCTTGAAGCAGACAGCATTATTAAATCGTATGGCGATATAAATTTATTGACCGATATTTATCTAAAATGTGAAACTGGTGACATCATTGGCATTTTAGGGCGGAGCGGCACTGGCAAATCGACGCTGATGAAGATTCTTTTTGGAACAATGGAAGCTGAAAACAAATTTATCCGAATCAACAATCAGGTTTACGAGACGCCTTATAAACAAAAAGAGTTACTGGCTTTTTTACCCCAAACTCATTTTATTCCGAGCTATTTTGATGTAGAAGAAGCCATTTTGCTTTTTTTACCGCCAACCGTAACCGACGATCTGTTTTCAGATACTTTTATCCGAACCATACGGACTAAAAAAATCAGGGAACTGTCTGCCGGAGAATTGCGCTATCTGGAAGTCAGCTTAATTCTACACCTGAAATCCCGCTTTGTACTTCTGGATGAACCTTATGCCAGTCTGTCGCCACTATTAGCGGAAGCAATCAATCGGAAAATACAGGGACAATCCCGTCAAAAGGGGTTTATTATCAGTGATCATCATTATGAAAATATTTTTAAAATTGCCACCAAAATATACCTGTTAAAAGACGGACAAGCCTATTCGATCCAAAACAAACTACAACTGGTAGAAATGGGCTATCTAAAACCAAACATGATCTAACGAATGAAAATTATTACCGAAACAAAAGGTGCTTTTACCATTTCCACCGACAAATCCAAACTGGATCTTACCGTTATTCACCACTACCTATCGCAGGAATCGTACTGGAGTAAAGACATTCCAATCGAGCGCATTCAGAAATCGATTGACAATGCGCTTTGTTTTGGCATTTTTCACAACGACCTACAAGTGGGTTACGCCAAAGTCATTTCCGATTTTTCGACCATGGCCTATCTGGGTGATGTTTTTGTACTGGAGGCCTATCGCGGTCAGGGATTATCGAAATGGCTGATGGAAACCATTATGAGCCATCCGGAATTACAGGATTTGCGACGTTGGATATTACTAACCGCCGATGCACACGAATTGTATCAAAAATACGGTTGGAGATCCATCGCTAGTCCGGAAAAATGGATGGAAATTCATCGGCCGGACATCTATAAAAAATAAACAAAAAGGGATACCCGAAAAAACAGGTATCCCTTTTTAATATAATCTTCCGGATAAAACTTATCCGGTATTCTATTTCGTTCCGTTTTATTTCACGACAAAATTATAGCGTTTTGAGCGCTTCAACGAACAAATCGATATCTTCTTTGGTATTGTAATGACTCAATGAAATCCGCAGACTTGGTTTTTTCAGATCCTCGTCCGATAGTATTTCGGCCAATACATGCGATGGCTTGATACTTCCCGACTGACAGGCACTTCCGCGCGAGACGGCAATCCCTTTCATATCGAGATTAAACAGTATCATCGCGGTTTTATCGTCCGAAAACGGCAACAACACATTGACTATATTATAAAATCCGTTTTCACCACCATTGATCACCACACCTGCAAAGGCTGTTTTCAAAGTCGTAATAAGATACTCTTTTAATTCGGCCACCTGCTTGCGTTCGGTTTCCAGATTGGCATATGCTATTTCGAGCGCTTTGGCCATACCCACAATCTGATGTACCGCTTCGGTTCCGGCGCGTAATCCCTTTTCCTGTTCCCCGCCAAATAACAACGGTTGGATACCGGTATTTTTACGAACAAATGCAAACCCCACCCCTTTAGGTCCGTGGAATTTATGCGCACTAGCCACTATAAAATCGACCGGTAGCTCCTGTAAATCCATTTCCGTCTTACCCACAGACTGTACCGTATCCGAATGGAAATAAGCGCCGTATTGTTTGCAGATACGTCCGGTTCTTTCCATATCCAGAATTGTCCCGGTTTCGTTATTCACATGCATCAGACTCACCAGTGTTTTCTGCTCCTGCCCCAATAATTCACTCAGATGCGCCAAATCGACACTACCATCCCGCAATACGTTGACATAATCGACCGCAAGGGCATATTCCTGCTGTAACACTTCCACCGTATGCAATACCGCATGATGCTCCACTTTAGAAGTGATGATGCGACGTACTCCCAAATCCTTAACCGCCGAGCGCAATACCCAGTTATCGGCTTCCGTACCACATGACGTAAAAATGATTTCCTGTGCATTGGCATTTAGCTGTTTCGCAATCGATTTCCGAGCCGTTTCCAGCCGCACTTTGGCACTACGCCCGAAACTATGTGTCGACGACGGATTTCCGTAATCTTCCGTTAAAACCGCAACCATCTCCTGTATCACCTCCGGTCGGACAGCCGTAGTGGAAGCATTATCCAAATATATTTTTCTCATAACTATACTTCTAACTGTTTTTTAGGACGTCTGAAAAGTAATTTTTCATTAAAAACCACAATCGAGACCAAAATCAAGGAATAAGCCGACAACTGCTGCACACTTACCGGTTCCTTAAAATAGAAAACCGCCAACAGGAAATTAATAATCGGATTGATATAAATCATAATTCCCACCGTAGCCGAACTGACTCCTTTCAACGCATACAAATTTAAAAACAACGGTATTATGGTGAACAACACAACAATGATCAATAAATACACATAAAACAAACTTGCTGTAGGCACCGCACCGCTATAAACCGGGTAAAACGGCAACATACAAATTCCAGCTACCAGCAGTTGTATGTTTAGCAACAGGAATTTATCCATTTCGCTGTTCTTTCGTTGACTCACCAGATATAGCGCATAGGTAGCTGCAACAATCAGGCTATAAAAAATATCCATAAAGTGATTATACGACAACAACACACAACTAAAAACGCTAATTCCCACCGCAGTCCACTGCCAGTTGCTCAACTTTTCGCGGAGTATAAAATAAGCAAAAACGGTTGTCAGAATCGGGCATACCAGATAAGCAAACGAAGCTGCTTTTACACTCACATGGTTCATCACAAAGATAAAAAAGAACCAGTTGGCCATTAACAAAACAGACCCTCCAAATGTCAGAAACAGGATTTGGCGCTTATGATTGGGGAGCATATTTTTGAAATTAGCCCAATCTTTTTTGATTACCTTTCGGCGCAATACTATGTTGATCAACGACATTAACACCACCCCTAAAAAGACGCGGTAAAATAAAATATCCAATGAAGGGTACTCATGGATGGGTTTCAATCCGAGGCTAAAAAACCCCCAGATCAAAAAGGCCACAAAAGCAGCCAGGTAGTATTTTGTTGCTTTCATCAGAAAATAAAATTCGGAGCAAAGGTAACGATTTCCCTTGCTCCGAATCTGAATTTAGCTTTTTCTTAATCTATTAATGTGCGGCTTTCACTTCTGTCGAATCCACATCTATATTTTGTTTGGCCAGTATCGATTTTACGATAATTGCAAAGAATGTCAGGTAGGCGAAACAGATCACCGGGATAACATACGAATTATGAATTCCGATAATATCGGCCAGTTTCCCCTGAATCGGCGGAATAATACCCCCTCCTAAAATCATCATAACCAAAAAGGCCGATCCCTGTGCGGTATATTTTCCCAATCCCATGATGGAAAGGCTAAAAATCGCCGGCCACATAATACTACAAGCCAAACCACCCGCCAGGAAGGCATAAATCGCAACCGTTCCTTCTGTCATTAGTCCGGTTACCATGGCTATAAGTCCCATACATCCAAAGATCATCAGGGTTCTTGCTGGCTTGTCTTTACTCAGAAAGAAAGCGCCGATCTGAGCCAACACGCAAATCACATAATAATACAATGGTTCCACATCCTGTCCCACAAGAATATTAAGTCGTAAAACGATCACAAAAGCAATTAATGGCACCGCGATTAAAGCGATTATTTTTTTGGTTTTACTCAAATTAAACACACTGATCGCTCCGGCCCAACGGCCAATCATTAAACTTCCCCAATACATGGACACATAGGGTGCAATTTCGGAAGATTTATACTCCCCGAATTCCGGAAGTCCGAGCAATTCGCCAAGGTTACTCCCAATGGCTACTTCAACCCCTACATAGGTAAAGATGGCCAACATCCCGAGAACCAGCTGCGGATATTGCATCGCTCCCCAGCCTTCGCTTTTTTTCACAGCATTTTGTTTCACAAATAACAATCCGCCGATAACAACCAGTAATGCGCCAGACAGCCAATACATCCTCTTTTTTTCAAGCGGCCCCTTAAGTTCGGTTATTTCGGCCTCAATCTTTTTCACCACATGATTGGCCTGTACAGGATCGTCATCGACCGAAACATTTGTCTTTATTGCCGTAATTTCTTTTTTAAGCACTTCGATTTTATGCGCTTCTTCGCTTTTATAGCTATTAAAAACCGGCACAAAAATAAACACTAACAATACAGTCATCACCACTAGGAATCGCATAGCTTTACCTGCTTTTTCCATGGGCTCGTCTGAAATTCCGGCCGGTACTTTTTTCGAAAAATAGAACATGGCCGCTGCTCCCAAAAACAACAATCCCACGCAAACGTACAACAGGATAACCTTATCGAGTTCGAGGTGTTTAATCTGCTCATCTGTTACCGATGCGGTGGTTCCGAACAGGGCAAGTCCGACGATTATCGGTCCGATTGTAGTTCCGAATGAATTGATACCTCCTCCGAGGTTCACCCTACTGGCTCCTGTTTTAGGATCACCCAGTGAAATAGCAAACGGATTGGCTGCGGTTTGTTGCAATGAAAAACCAAGTGCCACGATAAAAAGTCCTACCAGCATTCCCAGGTATATATTGCTTTCTACCGCTACAATCATCGCTCCGGCACCCAGAGCCGAAAACAAAAGTCCGTAGACAATACTCTTTTTATAGCCCCAGTTTCCTACCACATCTCTTCCCTTAAAGGTTCCGAAGATAAACAGCAATAAGGCCCCCATGTAGTAGGCCGTATAAAAGGCGAAATCGATCAACTGCGACTGAAATTGGTCGAGTGAAAAATAATGTTTACAAAAGGGGATAAAAATACTGTTTCCCGCAGCGATAAAACCCCAGAAAAAAAACACGTTAATCAGGGTATACAGCGCCGGGTAGTTGGTCTTTGTTGGCGATACTTCCATACGTACAAGAACTTGATTTAGATTAATTATGAGTTTCAAATATAGCAATTAAGTTGAATTTCATCTGATCCGCCCCGAGTAAATACAAAAAAAGTTACTTTTGTTGCAAATTCTATAATCAAATGAAAAAAGTTTTTAGCGCATTTGTTTGCTTACTCCTTCTGAACAGCTGTGACGACGGGGAAATTGTTGTGGAAACGTTTGATTTTGGCAGTGCTGCCATTCAAAAATGTTCCAATAATGACATCTTACTGAAAACCAGTGGTAATCAGTTAATGCTTTTAAATATCAGCTCTTCCTTTTTCAAAAATGAAGAAACACCTCTCGATACGCCAAGAGTTTACACGATTCTTAATCCGAGCGATATTATCTACCGTTCGTATTCGGCTGATGTAACCTCTAGTTCTATCTGTTCGACCATACCGCCATCGAGTCCATCGGTAGTGGATGAGTTTAATGTAAAACCCGGAGGCACCGTTGAAGTGACCACCACGATGATTCCAACAGTTGATCCCACCTCTTTGTCGACCCGAATCAGTTATAGTCATTTAATTAAATTTAAGAACACTCAGTTTGCCAATAATGCTTCAACTATTTCGTTCCCGAACTATCTTTTCGGAACGTATACTTCGGCCAATAACACCTTAAGTTTTTCGTTTCCGGGAGCTACTCCGCAGAATTGCTCGGACAACAAAATTTATTTAAAAAACGGAGGACAATTTTTATTGGTCGATTTACCAGCTGGTTCTTATCCGAACCAAGCCGGAACTCAAACCATCAATTTGGGAGAGACAGCAAAAGTGATTTACCGCATGTATTCCACTTCAGTTAGCGGCTCCAGTCCTGACTATTCTGCCGTGGTTGCCTGCGACGGAAGTACCCCTACTACCCCAATCGTTTTAAGCGAAGAATGGACCGCAACAGAGGGTAGCATTACAGTCGTTACAACCGAGATTTTTGACCCGACCAACACGACCGTTATTGGCTACAAACACAACCTGAAATTCCAGAATATTGTCTACAAAAAAGGAACACAATCCTTCACACATCCGGAATACACTTTCGGAGATTACACCACAAACTAACACAACAATATTCTAAAAAACAAAAAAAAGACCGGACATGTCCGGTCTTTTTTTTGTCATTATCTACTAGCATTTTGTTTAAAATAAACCGCTGTTGCCCCTAATCCGTACTTCTGATAATCGGCATCCTGAAAGACAATCGTCTCGTACCGACCCAGTAAAAAATCCAGCTCTGCTTTTAAAATTCCTTCGCCGACACCGTGGATAAAAACGATTCTCGGGATTCTGTTTTTTATCGCAAATTCGATTTGCCGTTGCGCTGTTTCGATCTGCAATGTCAGGATATCATAGTTCGACATACCCCGTTTCGAAGGCACTAATTTTTCGATATGCAAATCGATTTCCAGAACGAATTCATCCTTACGGGAACGCTTTTCCTTTACAAAAGAACGCTTTTTAGGCAGCTCTTTTTCTTTTAAAACGGAATCTAAAGTCATACCTGAATTAAAAACATCTAACTTACTGGATTTATCCATTTTAATAATCTCGTTGACAAAAAATGTCATCAAAAAACCATCGCTAGTTTCCACCAAAACCTGATCCTTTTTCACTTCTTTCACCACGCCACTGATATCCTCGTCCAGTGCCGCGACATGGTCGCCTATATTAAACATCATCTTCCTCCTCTTCCTGATTTTTACCCGGCACTTTTTCCATCAGCTTCATCATCCCGTAAAAGAAAATTACCACCGCCACTATCTGCACCCAGATGTTCGGATTGGGTTGTGTTTGTTCGTACAAGGCCCAGCCCCCCATTCCGAAAAACAACAGTATGTACATTGTTTTCATATCACTTGTTTTAGTTTCTTCAAAAATAGTAAACTTTCGCTTCCCTCTTCTTTTCGGAACCCCGAACTTATTCTCTCCCCTCATTCCAATAAAAAAGCAGCCCGAAAGCTGCTTTTAAACCGTAAACAATATTCTAAATTATTTTTTACTTTTCGAATTGTTTCAGAGTGGTTGTTATGATGCGAACACAGTCCAACAACTGCTCTTCGTTCATCACCAAAGGCGGTGCAAAACGGATGATATTTCCATGGGTTGGCTTTGCCAAAAGACCGTTATCGCGTAGTGCCATACAGATGTTCCAAGCCGTATCACTTTCTTCCGTATCGTTGATCACTATCGCGTTTAAAAGTCCTTTTCCGCGCACTAAAGTACAGATGGAACTTTCGGCAATATAGTCGTTCATTTTAGCCCGGAACAGCGCTCCTAATTTTTCGGCATTGGCAGCCAATTGCTCCTCCTCGACAACAGTAAGCGCTGCAATAGCTACTGCTGCTGCTACCGGATTTCCTCCAAAAGTAGATCCGTGTTGTCCCGGTTTGATCACATTCATAATCGCGTCATTTGCCAATACTGCCGAAACCGGATAGGCTCCTCCCGACAATGCTTTTCCAAGAATCAAAATGTCCGGTTGTACGTTTTCGTGTTGTACCGCCAGCAATTTTCCGGTACGTGCAATACCCGTCTGCACCTCATCGGCAATAAAAAGGGCCTTGTGCGCTTCACACAATTCTTTTGCTTTGGCAAGATAGCCCTCGGCAGGCACATACACTCCCGCTTCCCCTTGAATAGGTTCCACAAGGAATCCTGCTATGTTTTTATTCGATTTAAGCGCGTTTTCCAGCGCGGCAATGTCATCGTAAGGAATACGGATAAATCCTTCCGTATACGGCCCGAAATTCTTGCGGGCATTTTCGTCGTTCGAAAAAGAGATAATCGTAGTGGTTCTTCCGTGGAAATTGTTTTCACAAACAATGATCTGCGCCTGATTTTCCGGAATACCTCTTTTTTCATACGCCCATTTACGGCATAATTTTAAAGCGGTTTCCACAGCTTCGGCTCCGGTATTCATCGGCAGCACTTTATCGAATCCGAAATAACCGGTTACAAATTTTTCATAAGCACCCAGTTTATCATTATAAAATGCTCTTGATGTCAATGTTAAGGTTTGCGCCTGTTCGATCATCGCGGAAACGATTTTCGGATGACAATGTCCCTGGTTTACGGCTGAGTAGGCCGATAAAAAGTCATAATACTTCTTACCTTCCACATCCCAGACAAAAACACCCTCCCCTTTGCTTAATACTACCGGAAGCGGATGATAATTATGCGCTCCGTATTTATCTTCCAGAGCAATTGCTTCGGCAGAATTGATTTTTTCTAAAACTGACATGGTAAAAATAGTGTTGGTTTAGTGATCTGATATTCCTTCTTATGAGGAGAGAAATCATCCTGTATATGCCGTGCAATTTACTAATTCTATTTAAAATCATAACAGTAAAACAAATCTTTAACTGTTTTTTCTAACAAAAAAGCAATCGTTTTAAGGTTTTTATAATAATTATCTATTTTATCACAAAGTGTTACAAACAATCTTTTTACCCCTTTATATACATTCCACCGTATCGCATCCAATCGGATTCACCGCCATTTTTTACTCTCAAAAAGACAAAGAAAGTCACAAACAAGTCATTACCTCAAGTAATAAAGACTTCGTACAACACTATATCGATCTTTGTATAGAATTCGAAATTACGATACCATGAAAGAGTTTTACTTTACACTTTCCCTTGTCCTAACATTGCTGCTCATTGACCCTCCGACAATAACTGCACAATCCTACGCCATAAAACCGTATACGGCGCGATCCAAAAGGCCTACAAGCGACAACACGCGCCCGTCCAGGAGTTACGACAACGACATCCATACCTTATACCTTTCGGCTCAGCATGCCATTGGGATCCCCGATACACTGGACTATTATTTCCCTCGCGTAGCCAATATCGACACGATTGTATACACCCCGAGACAGGACGAATCGCAAGATGGCCAATGGGGTGAGGTTGAAATATGGGCCGCAAATGATTATCCGTTTACCTATCAACTGCTCACTACTGTAGACTGGCAACAAACCAAAGCCATAAAAACACTCCATTTACCCGGTACCGGTATCGACAATCCCAGTGCTATTCGGTTTGTCGTAAAATCGGCTTATAATAATTTTTCCAGTGTTGCCGAAATGGCTTTTTATTCGCCACAACCCAAAATCGTTACCACACCGGATGTTTTCACTGTCGAACCGGCCTGGGTGGCGCAACTAGGCGATTTAAAATTACCGGTTGCCCATGCTGTCGCTTCCAGCTTTCAATCCGGAAGCAACATCAATAAATCATACGATGGCGATCTAAACACGCTTTATCACTCCAATTACAATAACAGAAGCCTACCTTATACGCTTACATATGATTTTACTACGGTCGACAAAATGGATTATATTATTTACCACCCAAGACAGGATGGTAACAAAAATGGCGTTTTTGGCCGTATCAAAGTGGAAGCCCGGACTGCAACCGGTACTTTTCAGACGCTCGTCGAAACATACGATTGTGAATTGCGAAACGCGAAATCCATCATCCGATTTCCAGACAGTTTTCTCAATCCGGCACAAGTTCGAATAACCGTATTAAGTAGTTTCAACAATTTTGCAAGTGCTGCAGAAATCGAGTTTTATCAAAAACGAGAAAACGGAGGCAGCTATCAAACTATTTTTACAGATGCCTTGTGTTCTGAATTACAACCGGGTGTCACCGAAACGGCTATCGATACTATTTCCGTTCCCTTTTTCAAAGCACTGGCACAACGTTTATTCCACAATTTATATCGCAAAAAATTCAGACTGCAGCACTACGCCGCCATACCTCCTACAGGGCATACAAAATCCATTTTAGGAAACTGTTTTCAATACAGTCGGTATCAGAATCCAACGGGTATTGCCTTTAAAAACAATGATATCGCAATCGTATTTGTTTCCGACTATGACATTTCGCAGGGAGGCATTTCTTTAAAAATAAAGGACTTTGACGATGAGGAATCCGGTACCGAAAGTCAGTATCCCCTTAAACCCGGACTAAACAAGTTTACCGTTACCAATAACGGACTTGCATACATTGACTACTATAGTAATGCCTCTGACCTACCTCCTGTCGCCATTAATATTGTAACCGGAGGAGTAAACGGATTCCTGACTTATGACAATTATTCCTTTGCCGAATGGCTGGAAACACTGGTTAATTACCGGCTTTATCCGAAAATAGACATGGTAGGCAACTACATCACCTTAAACATAGACAAAATTGCATTACAGAACAACGCCCTTTTTACCGGAAAAGAATTACTGCAAAAATGGGATTCGATTGTAAAATTGCAATTTTATCATATGGGCTTAGTAAAATACAATCTTGTTCCGCGGAATAAAATGTTTGGGTGGGTAGAATCGAAAGGGGGTTATTATGCTATTAATCATTATGCGCATTATGATCTCAGCTGGAATGAAGAAGCACTCACAGCAGTAAAAAAAATGGATTTATGGGGAATTTCACACGAGCTCGGGCATCTGAATCAGATTTTAAACGGACTAAAATGGACCGGGACCACCGAGGTTACCAACAATATTTATTCGGCTTATGCCTCTTATGTCTTGGGTACTTCAAAATTAACCCGTCTGGAGACACAAAATGATAACTATATGGGGGCTTTTCTCACCGGTAATCTCTATAATATTTGTCATAACGAAATCGGGCGGAAAAGGCAAAACCTTATGAGTTATCCCAATTCTTATAATCTTTTTGCACGGTTAATTCCCTTCTGGCAGCTACAACTTTATTACGCTATTGCCGGTGCCGGAGTGAACGCGCCAACCCTGGAACAGGTAATGGCCAACAAAAATATAACGGGCAATACCGACTATGCAAACTGGCTTGGCATCACCGCCCAAACGATTCGAAACAGCACGACCAATTACAATAATGGTCAGCAGATTATGAATTTTGTAAAGTTTGTAAGCGATGCGGTACAACAAGACTTAACCAAATTTTTCACCAAAACCGGATTTTTGATCCCGTTTGATGCCGTAGTTGGCGATTATACTTCAGCCAGAATTACCATTACACAGGCCGATATTGACGCCACAAAGGCCTACATTGCCAGTAAAAATTACCCTGAGCCGCAATCTCCCGTACTACATTATATTACTGCGCGAAACCTTTTCATGTATAAAAACAATTTAACGGTCGAAGGAGTTCCCAATACCGGATTTACGATCGATTCCACTTCAATTCCCGGAAAAACCTATTATAAAATAGCTCATACAGTCTGGAAAAATGCAGTGGCTTTTGAAACCATCGACATTAATAACGACGTTCTTTTTATCACAACTTTTGCAACTGGCGATGCTACCAACAAAACCACTATGGTCCTTTTCCCGGAAGAGGCAGTTACTATTTATGCGGTTGGATCCGACGGAACCCGAATGCCGGTAATTTCGAAAAGGAATCCTCCAACTCTAGGAATAGAAAATCCCGAAAGTGCGCCTATGGTCAAAGAAGAGGGTGTTTCAATCTATCCGAATCCGGCAAAAAACAACATCACCCTTACCCTTACAGATACTACTTTCAAAAAAGGAACGATGATCTCTACAAATGGTCAAATCGTTAAGCGATTCCGTATAAAATCCAGTACCAACATTACTGTCGGCAATCTTCCTGCCGGTTTATATCTTATAATTCTGGAACGCAGTGACCATTCGAAGGTTACTCATAAAATAATGGTAAACCGCAATTAAACGGTATATTTTTCAAATCTGATTCTTCAGTTCCGACATAAAAAAAGCGCCCTTAGTTCGGGCGCTTTAGTTATTCATAGCATTTGTTGGTTTATAAAAACCTTACATCATCACCTCATCGGCACTTGGCCCATAACTTCCCGGAATCGGAATGTTCAACAAACGTAAATTAACGCCCAATTGGGCACGGTGGTGTACGATCTGACAATAACACATCCGAATCACCTCGTATTTGGATGAGGTTTTATAAATCTGATCTCCGTTGCGCAGCGTCCATTCTTCCCAGAATTCTTCTTCATCATTATCTTCCAGTGCTTTTCTTCCTTTTTCAAGCGACTCTTCGAAAAACTCCAGTAACTCAGCCGTGCTTTTCACTTCTTTCGGTTGGTACGGATTGTTGGCAAAATCAAGCTCACTGGTTGTCAGTACCATTTCTACCCATGCCGTTAGTTCGGCGATGTGCGCTGCCAACACTCCTATTTTCATACTTTTCGGATGGAGCTGCCAGTCTAATTTCTCGGTAGGCACGATGGATAGCATTTTTCGGGTTGTAGCAGCTTCCTGCACTAACTCTTCTTGTAACAATGTGATTAGTTTCATATACTGTATCGTTTTTTGTTTAACAATACAAAGGAACAACCGGTTGGTGACAACCCTATGTCAGCAGGTTTTTGAAGTTTATTCTTTTTGTAAAATTTTTTCAGCCAGTTCTTTTATACGCACTTTTAACGAGGTCGGTTCTACGATCTCGGCATAGTCGGCAAACATAATATACCAACGGGCAAAACCTTCGTGCAGCGATTCGGTCAGGAAGGTCATTTCAATTTCATTCCCATCGATTTTTTCACTCACAAAGCCATAATAATGTTTTCGTTCCTGCAGGTACATTCCTATCGTTTTATCGACTCTGATCACGGCTTTTTCCCTTTTGAAATGTAAATCTTTCTTGATCTGTTCGTGATATTTCTCAAGGGAAGTATGCTCTTTCCGGAAAGGCTCTCCGGTTAACAAAATCGCCACCACTCTGTCGGCCCTGAAATGTCGGTAATCCGAACGATAATGGCAATAACCCACGGTATACCAATATTCATTTTCGTAATAAATCCCTATGGGTTCGATGAGCCGTTCGGTATTTTGCTCATTTCCAAAAGCGCGATAAGTCATTCTTACAATGCGTTTTTCCGAAATAGCTTTTAAAAGTACATCCAGACTATTGTCGGGCGCCGTAGTATTCTTCTTTTTTTTGCGGACATGAATATGCTCTTCCAATCCTTCGACCAGATCTTTTTCCGATCCTCGTAACACCGACCGGATTTTATACATTGCCGATCGAAAATTGTTCTGGATAGCCGTTTCCGACAGTTTTTCCATCAATTTTTCCGCCGTAATAAAAGCCATAGCCTCATCCTGAGTAAACATCACCGGTGGTAATCGATAGCCATCGACGATCGAATACCCCACTCCGGCTTCCCCATATAGCGGTACTCCGGCTTCCTCCAAAGTACGGATATCCCGATATACCGTTCTAAGACTAATCCCAAACCTATCGGCCAGATCCTGCGCTTTTACTACTCTTTTGGACTGTAACTGAATTAAAATTGCCGTAATGCGGTCAAATCGGTTCATGGTTTGTTGCTTTAGCTGTCAAAAGTAAAACAAACCGGTAGCTGTTCAAATTTTATTTTTTAACAAACGAACCAATGGCTTTGGCCTACCCGGATGTATTCTTTTTTCGGGATTCAAATAGAGTGATCAACTTTGTTATTGTATTCCAGTTTCGGGAAGTTGCCGTTACTTTCAGCTTGTTTTCGATCCAGTTATTCGTCATTTTCGAATTTCCGGCCGAATTCACATAATTCAGATAAACTGCACGCCGATTGTTGGCTATCTGAAAAGTATCGGGTTGTACGAATTCCGGTTCCAGACGCGCCGTATTTTCTGCTGTGGGTTCGGTAGCCAAAAAAGCGACATAAAGCTGTTTTACCGGGACAATTGGTTCACTTAAATAGGGATTCGTAGTAAAAACGTCCAACAGCTGCCTTTCCGAAACCGCCACTACCGGCACCTGAAAGTCGTATTTTTCCAATAGTAAGGCAGTTACCTTATTTTCTATTTCCCCGGGATCCGATTCGGATGTATCCACAAAAACATTCCCACTCTGAATATACGTTTGCACATTCGAAAATCCGGCTGCGGCTAACAAATTGCGCAGGTCCTCCATTTTTATGATTTTTTGCCCGGATACATTAATCCCTCTTAACAGGATGAGATGCGTGTGCATGATGATTGCGTTTTTTTAGAATTACCGTGAATTTGGATCCTTTATCAGCTCCTTCGCTTTCGGCATAAATCCTGCCGTTACTTCGTTCCACTATTTTCCGGCAAAGATACAATCCTATTCCGGTTGACGGCTCTTTGTGTGTCCCCTGGCGGGAATGTTTTGTAAACTTCTCGAACAATTCTTCCTTCCGGATGTTTTCAAATCCCATTCCTTTGTCGACGACGACAAAAATAACACTATCGTTTTCCTCCATTATATATAGGAGTATTTCCGAACCGGCATACGAAAATTTGATGGCATTGTCTATAAGGTTGATCAATACCCGTTGTAAATATTCCTCCTTCATCACCACGTCGATTTTATCGACTTCCTTGACCACTCGCAAGGTCAGTTTTTTACTATCCAGTTTCTGATCGGAAACTTTTTCGATCAGTCCAATAATTTCGTCCAACCGATATTCCTGATTTTCGGTTGCTGTTCGCGAAAAGGCTTCTTCTTCCCGTAACAGTGCGATAAAGCTTTCTAAAAACTCCAATTGGTGTGTTGTAGACTCTACAATTAGTTCCGCATAGTTTTTTATTTTATCCGATGGTTCTTCTTCCAATATAAATCGGGCCAAGAACTGAGGTGTTGCCGCATAGTTTTTTAAGTCGTGCGACAATAAGGAAGTCAGGTCTTTTTTTTCACTTAAGAGGTCTTCATTTTCATTGATTCGCAATTGCAGATTTGTCAACAGTGTTCCTACCTCATCGGTATAGCGGGTTGGCAGCGAAGGAATAATTCCTCTTTCTCCGTATCGGATCAGTGCTTCGGAGGCGATCTCCATCGGTTGCACTAATTTTCGTAAAATCCAAAGCGTTACTCCGGTAGCTACGAGCGTTAAAACGAGTGTTAAGGTGAACAATATTCCCGGAGAAATGATCTTGGGATGAAAAAGTATATATACGACAATCCCTATCAGCGGAATATGAATCCCTAAAAAAGCGACAAATAGGAATTTAAGCGCATAACTTTTTCGTAAAAACGGAATATTAGACAACCAGGTGTATAATTTCATAGGGCTGTGAATAATTACAACATTGATTGTCTCAAATATAAAGAATCAAACATTACAAATTGTACCATCGATAAAAAAAGTAGGTTTTCGCACTTTACAATCCTAACAATCCTTATTTTTGCCCCATGGGAAGAAAAAGAACAGATAAAATCGTTTTTGATACAGTAAAAGTCCTGGATGCAGGCGCAAAAGGTGTTTCGGTTGCTAAAGCACCCGATGGGAAAGTAATCTTTATTCCGAATGTAGTACCGGGTGACGTGGTTGATGTACAAACCTTTAAGAAACGAAAATCGTACTATGAAGGCAAAGCGGTTCATTTTCACGAATTTTCAGAATACCGGGTTGATCCCGTTTGCGATCATTTTGGTGCTTGTGGTGGATGTAAATGGCAAAATATGGACTATGCCCGTCAGTTGTTTTACAAAAATCAAGAGGTTTACAACAACCTGAAAAGAATCGGAAAAATTGAATTACCAGAATTCGAACCTATTCTTGGTTCTGAAAAACAGTTTTTTTACCGTAATAAAATGGAATTTTCGTTTTCGAATTCCCGTTGGTTAACCGACAAGGAAATTCAGAGTGAAGAAGATTACAGCAATCAGAATGCTTTAGGATTTCATATTCCGCGAATGTGGGATAAGATTCTGGACATTTCCAAATGTCATTTACAGGAAGATCCGTCGAATGCGATTCGAAATGAGATCCGTCGTTTTGCGAACGAACACCAGCTGCCTTTTTTTAACCCGAGAAACCACGAAGGTTTATTACGCACCCTTATGATTCGTACCGCTTCGACCGGTGAGATCATGGTATTGGTACAGTTTTTCGAAGAAAACCTTGAGCAACGCGAATTATTATTAAACTTCCTTGCCGAGCGTTTCCCGGAAATCACTTCCCTTCAATATGTCATCAATAGCAAAGCTAACGATACGCTATACGATCAGGATATTAAATTATACAAAGGTAGAGACTATATTCTGGAAGAAATGGAAGGCTTGCACTTTAGCATCAATGCGAAATCGTTTTACCAGACCAATTCGGATCAGGCCTATGAACTTTATAAAATCACACGCGACTTTGCCGGATTAACCGGAAACGAATTAGTATACGACTTATACACCGGAACTGGTACAATTGCCCAGTTCGTGTCTAAAAAAGCCCGGAAGGTAGTCGGTGTGGAAGCTGTTCCGGAAGCCATTGCCGATGCGAAAGAAAACGCAAAACGCAACAATATTTCAAATTGTGACTTCTTTGTTGGCGATATGAAAGTTGTGTTTAACGAAGCTTTTATTGCGACTCATGGTAAACCGGACGTTATCATCACCGATCCGCCACGCGATGGTATGCATAAAGATGTCGTGGAACAAATTTTGAAAATCGCCCCGGAACGCGTTGTTTATGTAAGCTGTAATTCGGCTACTCAGGCACGCGACCTGGCTTTGATGGACGAAATGTATAAAGTAACCCGTGTTCGTCCGGTGGATATGTTCCCACAAACGCATCATGTGGAAAATGTTGTACTTTTGGAAAAACGATAATCGATCGATGAAAAAACTAAAAACTTTTGCTATCGCTTTTATACTCGCCAATTCCTTTTGGAGTTGTGAGAAAGATGATATTTGCGCCGACGGTACGCCTACAACACCAAGTGTGATTGTCGAGTTTTACGATATTGACGATCCAACCGTTTTAAAAAATGTTACCAATCTTAAGGTAATTGCTTTTGGAATGACGGAAGGTATTGTTTTTAATTCTTCCGCACAGAATGAATCCCGTTATCTTACCAATGGAAATAAGATCAAATTACCATTACGGACTACCGCAGACAATACGACTTATCGCCTTATATTAAATGCCAATAGCACTAATCCGTCTCTGGTAAACGAAGACACGCTTAGCTTTAGCTATTCGAGATCGGACATTTATGTTTCCAGAGCCTGTGGCTATAAAACCGTTTTCCAGCTTAACGCCGACAATCCGGTGTTATCGTCTGTTGATCCTAATCCTTGGATCGGATCCGCTATAACCCAACAATCCAATATTCAAAATGAAAATCAGACGCATCTTAAAATCTATTTTTAGTATTGTCCTTTTAGGGTTATCACTAACATCGTCTGCTCAGGATTCCATTCCTAAAAAGACGGAACGTTATGGTATCCGTGTGGGTGCCGACCTGAGTCGTTTGGCGCGTTCTTTTTATGAAAAGGATTACCGCGGACTGGAGCTTGTTGCGGATTACCGTCTTTCTAAAAAGATTTTTATCGCCGGTGAAATCGGAAATGAAGACCTTACCGATAACGAAGCACAGTTGAGTTACACCACCAAGGGAAGTTATTTTAAAGCCGGATTCGACTTTAATGCTTACGACAACTGGCTGGACATGGAAAATATGATCTATGCCGGCGTACGTTATAGTGTGAGCACCTTTAGTCAGCAATTAAATTCCTACGATATTTATAATACCAATCCTTATTTTGGAGAAAACACGTTGGAACCCAATCAGAAATTCGATGGTCTGACCGCTCATTGGGTAGAATTTGTGGCCGGTGTAAAAGCTGAGATTTTCAGTAATCTGTTTCTTGGTTTTAGCGTTCGTTTAAATTATCTGGTATCGAATCAGAAGCCGGAAGGTTTTGACAATTTATATATTCCGGGTTTTAACCGGACGTACGACGGAAACTTCGGTGCCGGATTTAATTATTCCGTTTCCTATTTTATTCCGCTTTACAAAACGGCAAAAAAAACCGAAACCCCTAAAAAGAAATAATAAAAAGCAACGGAATCCGTTGCTTTTTATTTGAGTTCATTTTCTGCCGATAACTTTTTTTTATACCTTTCCTTTTCAAAACTATTCAAATGCACTACTATGAAACGATTTTGGCTGCTCCTTCTGCTGTCGATTTATTCTCTTTCCGGATATTCACAAACCATAACTGCGGAGAACTTTGAGGTCAATTTCGACACCCTTTTAGCCAATATGGATAAAGAAAATTGGGTACTCACCGAAAAGTTGAGTTCTGATTTACTGCGATATGCCGATCCCAAACCGAATCTCGATCTGGAAGCAAAAGGGCTTCGTTATATGTATATCTATTCCGTAGCCGGATTGTTAAACGAGAAAAAACTATCGAACGAAAAAGCACTTGAAAAAATAAAACCTTTAAAAGGAAAAGAGATGATCATGCGAGTACTTCCTTTTAACAGCAACTGTTATATCAATTGTGTTCATTTGGATAAAGACCGAAAAGACACTTTTTTTTCGGGCGTCAATAATTCTAACGGCACTCAGATTTTCTCCTTTGAATATGTGACGATTAAAAATGGTATTTCCGAATCGGAAGCAGAACTGGAAGGGAAATACATCAGTTTGAGAGGGAGACTCGATGAAATTGCTGTAGCAGGTGTGACACTCCCCCATTTTAAACTGTTTTTTACGGAGGGCACCTATGAATTTATGGAGCAATAACATTTATTATATATAAACAAATCCTTTTAAAATGAAAAATAGTATCCTACTACTGCTGTTGATCAGTCTGTTTTCTTGTCAGCCCAAAAAAGAGAAGGCCACCCCGGAAAACAGTACTTCCGAAACGTCAAAAGTCACCGTTGATTATACGGTAGCGACACGATTCATATCGGATTATACCCATTTTCTTAATACTTCTACCGATCCGAAAGCAACACTTGTCTGGATACAAAATAACAAACTCCTGACGTCCGGTTTTAAAGCCAACTACACCCGTATTATGGAAGAGGGATGGAAAGAAGATCCCGAGCTAGGACTTGGTTTTGATCCAATTTTTGACGGACAGGATTACCCGGACAACAACTATACCATAACTGCAATCGACTCACTTTCCGGTTTTGTCACCGTATCTTCCGATAGCTGGAAAGAGTTTGAAGTGGTTACGCGGGTTATACAAAACGGAAAACAATCTCTGGTGGATGGCTCCGGAATTATTAATATCCCGGAAAATAAACGAGCGCAGCGGTAGGTTCTCAAAATAGTGATCTTAATTTTTCGTTTTAAAAACCGGACTAGTCAAAATATAAGTACGCCTTTTTATATCTGATTCGTTTTGCTTTTTTCTTTGCTTCAGACATTTTTCATCCAGGACTTCCACCAGTTCACTATAAATAACAGAACCTTGTTCATTCCCATCTTTTAATGGACTATTAACCAATTTATGACATGGTGCAGGCTTTTTTATTCCTATCTTAGAAAAATCAAAATCCTTTAAGGTACGTATCTTAGTCGTTTTATATTGGTTTCCGGATTGCCCTGATATAAGGCTGTAATTCTCCAGATAAGCAACATAAACTCCTTCCTCATAATTTAAAACCAGATTTTCAAAACCTAAAATCGGTTTATTTCTTGTGATTAAAAAATTATAGGAATGTCGTTTCTTATCTGCTATATAAACTACTGTGTCGGTATTTACCGTAAAATCATAAAGTGGATCATATGATTTTGCTACTTTAGGAGCTTCCAGCAATATGTCGTCCCACTCATCTGTAACTTGTTTATCATACTTGATTTTTCTGACCATCATACTATTTTCTCGTCGTATCCCCTCTTTAAAAGAACTTTGGCAGCCCATCATAAAAAACAAAACGCTACATGTAGAAAACAACATAACTAAAATGAACTTTATTTCTCTCATTTCTATTTCAATTAATAATCCATATATTAATATTTTTATAGGCAACTCTTACCTCTATGTCTAATTCCTTACTAGCATAATAATGCAAACAATTGGCAGAAATATAATTTTCATTTCCATCGCAATCATCACAATGCCATGGTTTAGGCATACTTTTAATAATTTTAACTCCTAATAGTTTTGCAGAGTCAATCTCTGAAAAATCAATTTCGTCATAAGGATTAAATAAATCTCTCTGTCTCATTATCATAAAAAGTATATCATTTTAATACCTTCTTTTAAGCATTCATAAAAAACATAATCTTTATAAGCTGTAATCCAAGCGTTATTACTTTTCTGATAATCAAAACTCTCTCTTCTATTTATAGAACAAGAACAGATAAAAAAACAGATCAACACTATACTTTTTTGCCATATTCTTGGTTTATTGTTACGTTTTTTATACCTTACTACTAGTTCTAATCCAATATTAAATTATTCCACTCTTTCCTATTTATAAACTCCTTAAAATATCTTTTATACTCATTTTTAGCTATAGAATCCAATTCACGGCTTACATAATATTTAAGACAGGCCGTAGCAATATGTCGCTTTAAAGGAGTGTCGTCAAAACCAATAAAATATAGCCGTTCAGGTGCTTTTCTATATGTATCCTTACCAATCTCTTTCGCTTTTAAAATATCTTTTAATCGCATCGTATAATACGGATTTGATAATTTTTCCGGAGTTGTTGCCAAAAGAATACTATCATTTTTATAGCCTTCCTCAAGACAAGAGAAAAAAACTTCATTTTTAAACGCTGTAATCCATTTATTTTCTTCGATTGTATTTGTAAATCCATAATATTTATCCAGTTTATAAGGCTGATAGGAACTACAGGCAGAAAACAGTATGACTGAAACAAATTTTATTTTTTTCATTTCTATTTAATTTAAAATCCATATATCAATATATTGAACCGGCATTATCTGACTCTTTTCGATATAAAACGAACAGCCAAAAACACATTGACTATTGTTAATAAGATCCGCATGACCACTTGCCCAAGACCGCTGAATATCATCAATCGCTACCATCGAATAGATACCTTTTAAGCCCGCCGTTAATCTTGGGAAATTTTCGCCCTTTATTCCACCCTCATTACCCGAAATCCGTATATGAAAAGGGTTATCCGGACTAACACCAAAGGTTTTTTGCATCCATTTATTTAATGCCTTCGCATTTAGAAAATAATATTTACCATCGGCTCCAGATACCGTTCCTGCATCATTCTTTGTAGTTACTATATGCGGGATTGTAACACCGGAATAATTTAAGGCTCGAGAAACTTTGAGAGCACAATATCCTCTAACATTCTTAGGATATTGCGTATATAATTCTAAAATTTCTCCTCCTATTAATTGAGCAAGTTCTTGGCCTTTTATTCGCGGGTATACGCTATTAAAATTATAAAAACTTGGTAATTGCTGTTGCTGGAATGTAAGATCCGGGTTATCCCAAAATTCACTATCATATTCACCGTCTTTCCCTTCATTCTCTCCCAAAAACCAATTCTCAAACTGTTCCCAGGTTACCTCCGGATGCGACACCAGATAGCCAATCGCCCAAACCGCAAATTCCGTAGTCTTTACATCCATTAATCCGGTTTGATTATCAAAATGCTGCTTCAGGTATTCACTAATTTTTTTACCATTGGTCGTCCGCCACCACAATGAATTTGGAACAACCGTTTTCATCGACTCTTTAAATTTTTTAAGATATAGGGCAAACCTTAGATTCAATACAGGCTTGGTAAAAACCGTAACACTTCCCGCTTCTGTAGTAGAAGAGCTGTCATCAGCTTTTGGAAATGGCGAATTGGGAACAGTTGTCGTATGTCCGGTACTTCCTGTATGTCCCACTGGGTTTTCACCTACATTGTTTCCTTGATTTCCTGCTGACGGCGGATCGTAAACGCCCGTATTGACCCCGGTCCCCATCCATCCACCCCAACCACCGTTGGGAACACCACCACTCGGAGTTGACCCACTGGAAGCTCCTCCTGATGTATTACTACTGGTCTGACCACCACTGTTTAGCTGATCCATACAATCCTGATCGATTACTTTTACCCATTCACTATGCGTAGCGACTCCCTGTTCGTTCCATGCGACCTCTCTTTTCTCCCACTTATAACATGGAGTCGGTCTTTTCCGCTTCGTTATTGACGATTCCGGATCAAAAGGAGTAATCGCAACTTGTGTTTTCTCATTTACTAAATGTTCCGGATGCGCCAATTGTGCTGCTGTAAAATCATATCGGATCCGGTAGGCCGTATAATCACCCTGTTCGTAATTTAAAATCAGGTTTTCCAATCCCGGAACAACTTCTTTCCGGATTATCGAAAAAGTGTAGGAATGCTGCTCCCCTTTTCCGATATACACAATTTCATCGGTGTTTATCGTAAAATCCTGTTTCCCTTCAAAGGGTGTTGCCGTTCGAAAACCCGGTAGAATTGTTTCCAGTTTTTCCATAACCTGAAATTCGTACTGTAATTCTTCCAGCGAAAGTGTTTTAATAACAACTCGCGTTGCATTATTCGGTTCCGGTTCTTTAAAAGATTCCGGTTCGCAGGCGGTAAAAAGGAGTACGCAACAAAGAATGCCCCCAACCCCCAAACGTCTTAACTGTCGTTTCATGGCAGATAATTAAGATATTCACAGGGGAAAATATGGTTAGGAGGAGACTACAGGAATGAATATTCCTTATCACGTCGTTTTATAGCGATAGCTTTATCACAAGTTATCAATTCTAGAAAAGCAGATCGTAATCGTAACCAGACAAAAAAAGACAAACCGAGCACAAAAAATCCGTCCTGAAATAAATTGTCAAAACAACCTATTGCAGGACGGATTCGGATATAAAAAAATCCCGGAAAACCGGGATTGTATTATTTTATTTCTTTGATACCTTTTACAAAGATCCATTTCATAAAAAGTCGTTCGCCATCGTTGGTTTTTACCGCCTGAAATTTAGGGGCCAATATCGTCGCCACTACAAAAGCGGTAACCGGAATCCAGTATCCCTGTAAATGAGTAAAAGTTCCAACCAGGTAGCGAAACAGAATAAATAAGATTGCAAATGCCGTTAACTGATACACAAATGCTTTGGTTTTTGGTGCCATTGCCATACTAATATTGTTTAATTATTATCGTTATCGTTATTTTGAAATTTGGTACGTTTGCTGCCTTCATACATTTCATACTTCACAAATCGGGTTTCCAGCTTACCGTTAAACAGTTTGATTTTACGGGACGGTTTTAAACCGACAAATTTCAGCGCTTCAATATTGGCCGTGATAAACCACGCATTCGTTCCCGGGTAATGTTGTTTTAGCGTATCGCCGATTTCGCGATAAAAACGTTCCATTTCGATGTCAAGTCGCTCTCCATAAGGTGGGTTAAATACCATATGCAACGGTCCGCGGGTTTCTTTTTCGGTTTCAAAAAAGTTCGCCTGCGAAATACTCACATATTCGTCGAGGTTGGCATTGCGAATATTGTCTTTGGCTTTCATTACCGCCGACGGTGCCTTATCGTATCCTTTTATCGTATAATGAAATTCACGGGTCTTTTTCATCAGGGAGTTCATTATCTGATCAAACAGTTCATTGTCCCAATCGTTCCAACGTTCAAAAGCAAATTCTTTTCGGTTGATATTCGCCGGAATATTACACGCAATCATCGCAGCTTCCGCCAAAAGTGTACCACTTCCACACATCGGATCCAGAAAATCACCCTGACCATCCCATCCGGACATTAATAGCATTCCCGCTGCCAATACTTCGTTGATCGGCGCGATATTCGTAGCCGTTTTATACCCACGGTGGTGTAATGAATCCCCCGAACTGTCTAACGATACCGTACATTGATCGTTCTGAATATGTACATTGATCCGCAAATCCGGGAAGTCTTTATTGATGTTCGGGCGTTTTCCAAATCGGTCTCTGTATTGATCTACAATCGCATCTTTGGTTTTTAACGCTGCAAACTGCGAATGACTGAAATAATCGGAGTGCAGAGTTACATCCACTACAAATGACTGATGAACGGATAAATACTGCGACCAGTCGATCGATTGGATTCCTTTATATAAACTTTGCTCGTTTACTGCTCTAAAATGGTGAATCGGTTTTAAAATTTTCAGTGCCGTACGCAAGGACAAATTGGCTTTATACATAAATCCGGTGTCTCCTACAAAACTAACCATACGGGTACCCTGCTCAACTTTTTGAGCGCCCAAAACCTGTAATTCTTTTGCTAATATTTCTTCGAAGCCAAAAAAAGTTTTGGCTACCATTTTAAAGTC
Organism: Bacteroidota bacterium; assembly: GCA_023446155.1. Classification (GTDB taxonomy): domain Bacteria; phylum Bacteroidota; class Bacteroidia; order Flavobacteriales; family Flavobacteriaceae; genus Flavobacterium. The sequence goes on along the minus strand of JAEXIT010000017.1, from coordinate 542,473 downwards.
TTTCATTTGATACTAAAATTCCTATAAATATATCATAATTTCCAATCCTTGCAGTGCAATTTTGAAATTACATCCGCAAAAATACACTAAATTTGTTGGCTTAAGTAAAAGTTAACTTACTTTCGTTTATCCCACCCGAATAAATAGTATTTTTAGTAGGGTTTAAATTAATTATTTTGAAATTAAAAGAAATGCAAAAAGATACTACCACCTGGTATGCTTCCTGGTTTGATACACCTTATTATCATATTTTATATAAAGATCGCGATTATACCGAAGCCCAGTTGTTTATGGACAATTTAACCCAATACCTTAACCTGCCGGACAATGCCAAAATTCTGGATCTGGCCTGCGGAAAAGGACGTCATTCGGTGTATCTAAATCAGTTGGGATATGATGTAACCGGCGCGGATCTGTCGGAAAACAGTATAAAAACCGCTTCCGAACACGCGAATGCCACACTTCACTTTGAAGTACACGATATGCGAATTCCATTTGATCAGAAATTCGATGCCATTTTTAACCTTTTTACCAGTTTTGGTTATTTTGAAAGTGACGAAGATAATCTGACTACCTTAAACGCAATTAAGGAGAGCTTAACAGACTATGGCTTTGCCGTAATTGACTTTATGAACGTAACCCATGTGATAGACAATCTGGTTCCGGAGGAAGTTAAAAGTGTTGACGGTATTGATTTCCATATCAAACGTTATGTAAAAGACAATCATATTTTTAAAGAGATTGATTTTGACGATAATGGCGAGCACTTCCATTTTACGGAAAAAGTAAAAGCACTGACCTTACAGGATTTTGAAGCCATGATGGAAGAAGCCGGTATCTTTTTACTGGATGTCTTCGGCGATTACAAACTCCGCAAATTCTTAAAAAACGATTCTGAACGACTGATAATGATCTTTAAATAATATGATGCAGTATCTTATCCCCCTCCTTTCGGTAATTTTGGGTTACGGCGCAGCGACTTTCTTTAGTCCGAAAAACAAGAAGAACCTAAAGCTGCTATTGGCTTTCAGTGGATCGTTCCTGTTGGCATTGACCGTATCGCATTTATTGCCGGAGGTCTATCTGTCGGATGGCGGACATAGCCACGAAGGACATGATCATGCACATAGTCCGGTTGGTTTGTTTATCATGGTCGGAATTGTGTTTCAGATCATTCTGGAATATTTTTCCAAAGGTGCCGAACACGGTCATGTGCACGGCCACGAAACCATGCACCACATTCCCTGGTCGCTGTTTATCAGTTTGTGTCTGCACGCCTTACTCGAAGGATTGCCGGTTAGTCATCATCACGATATGGCCTGGGGAATTGCCATTCATCACTTCCCGATTGCTATTATTCTGACAACCTTTTTTATCAATTCGCATCTAAATCGCAAGGCCATTTTTATGTTTATGATGGTATTTGCCTGTATGACACCATTAGGAACCTTTTTGTCCGAATACCTGCCGTTTGTACACGACTATTATACCGAAATTTCAGCCATTGTGATCGGTATTTTATTTCATATTTCCTCTACCATCATTTTCGAAAGTAGCGAAGGCCATAAATTTAACCTGGCAAAGCTAACGGCTATTGTTTTGGGTATCATTCTGGCTTATTTTATGTAACTTTACACGAATTCACATTATTTAAAAATCAGGTTACCGATGTCATTTACACGTACTACCGAACAAGCTTCAAAATACGAACATCTGGAAAAGATGTCGGTTTCGGAACTGTTGACGAATATCAATAACGAAGACAAAACCGTGCCTCTGGCGGTCGAAAAAGCACTGCCGCAAATTGAAGCACTCGTTTCGGAAATCGTTTCGAAAATGAAAATAGGGGGCCGCTTGTTTTACATTGGTGCCGGTACTTCCGGAAGACTTGGTATTGTAGATGCCTCAGAATGTCCACCAACGTTTGGTGTGCCGTTTGATCTGGTAATCGGTTTAATTGCCGGTGGCGACACGGCCATCCGTAAAGCGGTCGAATTTGCCGAAGATGACCGTGAACAGGCTTGGAAAGACCTTTCGGAATGGAATATCAATCCGAATGATGTGGTCGTAGGAATTGCCGCATCGGGTACCACTCCTTATGTAATTGGCGGTCTGGAAAAATGCAATGCCAACGGTATCGCAACCGGATGCATCACCTGTAATCAGGGAAGTCCGCTGAGTGAAACCGCCCGTTTTCCGATTGAAGTGGTCGTCGGACCGGAATTTGTAACAGGTAGTTCCCGTATGAAAGCCGGAACCGCACAAAAACTGGTTTTAAACATGCTTTCTACCGCTACCATGATACAGTTAGGAAAGGTAAAAGGCAATAAAATGGTCGACATGCAACTGAGCAATCACAAGTTGGTAGACCGCGGTATCCGTATGATCATGAGTGAAATTGACGTTCCGTATGAGGTGGCGCAACAATTACTCGAAACGCATCAAAACGTACGGAAAGCCATCGAAAGTTATCACAACACTAATACAAAATAATCATGGCCAACAAAAAAGTATTAAACAGAGGAATTCGCTATCTGGCTATGGCGCTTCCCTTGTTATTCATAGGTCCTGTCATTATCCACAGTTCGTTTAAAAACCAAAACAACCCGCTATTTTATCCGGTATTGGGTTTTGGAATTGTTGTTTGTCTTACCGCGATGTGGTTTATGTTTTTAGGATTACGAACCGTAACTAACAGTATTTTCGACAAATAGCATACTATGGAAAGTAACAACCAATACCTCGAAAGCGTACAGAAACAATTTCTGTATTACAAAACCATTGCCGATAAAGCCATGGCGCAACTCGAACCGGAACAATTGTCCGTTGCACTAAACGACAATACCAATTCAATCGCTACGATTGTCAAACACCTTTCCGGAAATATGCTTTCAAGGTGGACCGATTTCCTGACGACCGACGGCGAAAAAGAAGGACGTAACCGCGATTCCGAATTCGAAGAAACGATAATAGACAAAGAAACACTACTCGAAATCTGGGAAAAAGGATGGAATTGTCTTTTCGAAGCTTTAAAAAGTCTTACCCCGGATCAGCTTACAACTATTATTTATATCCGAAATGAAGGGCATACGGTTGTGGAGGCCATCAACCGCCAACTGGCACATTATCCGTATCATGTGGGCCAAATTGTGTTCTACGCAAAACTACTCAAAAAAGGAGAATGGAACAGTTTGTCGATTCCGAAAAACAAGTCCAATGACTATAACGCCGATAAATTTTCAAAAGATAAAAGCATCCGGAATTTTACCGATGACGAATTAAAACGATTACAATGAAAAAAATTGCTTTAGCCTTACTGCCTTTCATTCTTACTTCCTGTTACAATCAGGAACGCAATTGCAACGATTACAAAACCGGAAAATTCGAATTCACACAGGATATCAACGGGAAACCAATGAAGTCCGTTTTTGAGCGTACCGAAACGCAACAAATTGAAACCTTTAACGGTAAAACCGATACCGCTTCGATCCGTTGGATTAATGATTGTGAGTTTGTGTTGCAAAAAACGCATCCAAAAAACATGCAGGACAAAAAGGCAATCAGCATGAAGATCCTGACAACCAATGCAAAAGGTTATACTTTTGAATATTCTTTTGTGGGCGACACAAAAAAACAGAAAGGAACTGTAACAAAAATCGATTAGTTTACGTTTAATAGCTGAATTTAAACCAAAACAATAAATCAAAAACTACAAATGGAAGTATTCTTAAACCCAGATGCATGGGTAGCCCTGTTAACCCTAACGTTTCTCGAAATCGTATTGGGGATCGACAACATTATTTTTATCTCTATCGTTACCGGAAAATTACCGGAAGAAAAACGTAAAAAAGCAACCCGAATCGGTTTGTTTCTGGCAATGTTTATGCGTATCGGATTGTTATTCGGTATCACCTTATTAATTACCATGAAAGAACCATTATTTAGTGTCGACTGGGGATGGTTCCAGGGGCATTTTACCGGACAGGCGCTGATTTTATTCCTGGGAGGTATGTTCCTGATTTATAAGAGTACCAAAGAAATCCATGAAAAAGTGGATCATAAAGGTGAGGAAGAGCACAATGTAAAAAGTGCTGCGGCCAAATCGTTTGGAAGTGTTATCGTTCAGATTTTGTTAATTGACCTGATTTTCTCGGTTGACAGTATTCTAACGGCTGTTGGTATGACCAATGGAATTACCGGCGCTTTAACCATTATGATCACTGCTGTAGTTCTTTCGGTTGGCGTAATGATGTTATTTGCCGTTCCGGTGGGTAATTTTGTAAATGCCAATCCATCGATTCAGATTTTAGGACTGGCGTTCTTAATACTGATCGGTTTTATGCTAATGACCGAAAGTATGCACTTGTCGGAAGCGACATTAGCCGGTCAGCATATCGGTGCCGTTCCGAAAGGTTACCTCTACTTTGCCATTGCCTTCTCGCTAGCCGTAGAGTTTATCAATATGAAAATCCGAAAAAGAAAATAATAAAAAAGTCCTCGATTGAGGACTTTTTTATGCTTTAACCCGACAGGTTTCCAAAACGTGTCGGGTGTTGTATTAATCCAGACTTAACGTAATCTGTCCGTCGTCGTCCAGTTGTACATTTACATCTTCTTCGGAGACATTTTCTTCTCCTTTTACCTCAATTTCTTCCGGGATTTCTTCTACCGGTGGTTCATAAGGTAGCGGTTCCAAAAGATTTACCTGCTTTAGCTTGTCGGTAGTCAATTGATTTCCTAAAGCTTTGATGCCTTTTACAGCGATAAATTGCTCCAGATCGATGGTCTGATTTTCTTTCTGTACGCCTTTTACCTTGGCAAAGACAATTTCGGCTACTGGTCGGTAATCGGTTGAAACAATTTCCAATTGTGAATTCGGATGTTCGGAGATAAACGTCTCTTCTTTATTTTCATTTTCAATCAGGAAACGTTTTATATAATACCGTTCTTTTTCTCCGTCGAAATAAATCGCTGAAATCGGTTTTTTAGGCACCCATTTTTCCAATACGACCATATCTTCGTCAAAATGCGTCGTCAACTCCGGTATGATGGTTTTCAGTTTTCCAGACTGGTTAATAATCAACAACCTGTCATTTGGTCGGAATTCACCTAGTAACTCCCCTCTTCCATCAACATTAAGACGTTGTACGGTGTCGTCAAACCAGATACGTCGCGGTTTTAAGGTTGAAATTCCTTTCTCTTTCAGTTCGATTTTTTTGATCGGATATTTGGTAACGGTATTTCCTTTACTCGCCCGACCTTTAATCGCTAATGTCGCGAAATCGAGATCAAATTTTAGTTTTTTAACACTTCCCACCTGACGCAATAATACGGTTACCACTTCCGCTTCTCCGTTCGGATTATGCGAGAAATACAGTACCTGCGAGCCTTTCGCCCCATTGGTCAGATCGTATAGCTTGTCGCGGGTCACACCCGAAACATTGAATCGCTTAACATAGGACGGACCTGTTTTTCCGTCGCGATAAATCATATTGTATATGGTACGCTTGTCGTTTTTATCAAAAACGGAGATATGGATAATATCCTTTCCAACGAATTTTTTATCGTCGACTTTAGTAATCATCATATTTCCGTCGCGTAAAAATACGATTACATCGTCAATATCGGAACAATCGCCCACATACTCGTCTTTTTTAAGACCGGTTCCAAGGAATCCTTCTTCGCGGTTGACATATAATTTGGTGTTACGCAAAACCACTTTCGTCGCTTCAATGGTATCAAAACTACGCAATTCGGTTTGACGCTCTCTTCCTTTTCCGTATTTTTCTTTTAATCGGGTAAAATACGCAATGGCGAAATCGATCAGGTGTTCCAGATCGTATTTTACCTGTGCAATATCCCCTTCCAATGCATCGATTTTCTCCTGTGCTTTTTCAATATCGAATTTCGAAATACGCTTGATTCGAATCTCCGTCAGGCGAACAATGTCTTCTTCAGTCACCGCTCGTTTCAGATGCGTTACGTGTGGTGCCAATCCTTTGTCGATCGCTTTGATTACGCCCTCCCAGGTTTCCTCTTCCTCGATCAAACGGTAAATTCTGTTTTCAATAAAGATTCGTTCCAACGATGCAAAATGCCATTGCTCTTCAAGTTCTTCCAACTGAATTTCCAACTCCTTTTTCAGTAAGTCAACCGTACGTGCGGTGGAAACGCGCAACATATCAGAAACGCCTGTAAACAAGGGTTTGTTATCCTGAATCACACATCCTAACGGTGCCAATGAGGTTTCACATCCGGTAAAGGCATATAGGGCATCAATCATTTTATCTGGTGAAACACCCGGCGGAAGATGGATCAGGATTTCCACTTCGGCGGCGGTATTGTCCTCGATTTTTTTGATTTTGATCTTCCCTTTATCGTTGGCTTTTAGAATACTGTCGATTAGTGTAGTCGTATTGGTCGAAAACGGAATTTGTGTAATCACCAGGGTTTGCTTATCCAACTGGGATATCTTCGCCCGAACGCGTACCCGTCCGCCACGCATTCCGTCGTTATAGCCCGAAATATCGGCAATACCGGCCGTCGGAAAATCCGGATACAAGGTAAACGGTTTTCCTTTTAATATTTTAACCGATGCATCGATCAGTTCGTTAAAATTGTGAGGTAATACTTTGGTCGAAAGGCCTACGGCAATCCCTTCTCCCCCCTGAGCCAGAAGCAACGGAAATTTAACCGGAAGGTTAATCGGCTCGTTTCGTCTACCATCGTACGACAGTTGCCAGTGGGTAATTTTAGGCGAGTAAAGTACTTCCAACGCAAATTTACTCAATCGCGCCTCAATATAACGGGAAGCCGCCGCACCGTCGCCGGTAAGGATATTCCCCCAGTTTCCTTGCGTATCAATGAGTAGGTCTTTCTGGCCGATTTGTACCATGGCATCTCCAATACTGGCATCACCGTGCGGGTGGTACTGCATCGTATGCCCAACCACGTTGGCCACTTTGTTATAACGCCCATCGTCCAGCTCTTTCATCGAGTGCATGATACGACGTTGTACAGGTTTAAATCCGTCTTCAATGGCCGGAACCGCTCGCTCCAGAATTACATACGACGCATAATCCAGAAACCAGTCTTTATACATTCCGGTTACCTTGGTAATCGTATCATTACTGTCTGCCGATTCCTGGTTTTCGTAAAAATGTTCGCCCTGAAACTGACCTTCTTCTATAGGATCTAAATTTTCTTCGTCCATTTATTTTCTTTTCAGCAATTGAAATTTGAAATTCACTTTATTTTTCTTCTACCACATCCAATTCCACTTTCAGGTTTTTGATGATAAACTCCTGACGGTCGGGTGTGTTTTTTCCCATATAGAATTCGAGTAAACGCTCGATCGACGTTGCTTTGTCTAACATCACAGGATCCAAACGAATGTCTTCTCCGATAAAATGTTTAAACTCGTCCGGCGAAATCTCTCCTAATCCCTTGAATCGGGTTATTTCGGGTTTTGGTTTTAGTTTTTCAATAGCGGCAACCCGTTCGTCTTCGCTATAACAATAGATGGTTTCTTTTTTGTTTCGCACCCGGAATAAAGGTGTTTGCAAAATGTATAAATGTCCTTCTTTGATTAGCTCGGGGAAAAACTGCAAAAAGAAAGTGATCAACAACAAACGAATGTGCATTCCGTCGACATCGGCATCGGTAGCAATTACAATATTGTTGTAACGCAAATCCCCCATGTCTTCCTCAATGTTTAAGGCCGCCTGCAACAGGTTGAACTCTTCGTTTTCGTATACGATCTTTTTAGTCATTCCATACGAATTTAACGGCTTCCCTCGTAAACTGAAAACCGCCTGCGTGTTTACATCTCTCGATTTGGTGATCGACCCGGAAGCCGAGTCCCCCTCGGTGATAAACAGCGTACTTTCGAGGTAACGCGCATTTTTGATATCCGTTAAATGTACCCGGCAATCGCGTAGCTTACGGTTGTGTAAACTCGCTTTTTTAGCTCTTTCTTTGGCCAGTTTACGGATACCGGACAATTCTTTCCGTTCGCGCTCGGCCTGTAAAATTTTGCGAAGTAAGGCATCGGCAATTTCCGGATTTTTATGTAGAAAATTATCGAGTTTCGTTTTTACAAAGTCGTTTACATAGGTTCGCACCGTTGGTAAATCCGGCCCCATATCGGTCGATCCCAGTTTGGTTTTAGTCTGCGATTCGAATACCGGCTCCTCTACTTTTACCGAAATGGCCGAAACAATGGATTTCCGAACATCGGAGGCTTCAAAGTTTTTATTGTAAAATTCTTTTATCGTACGGACAATGGCTTCCCGGAAAGCCCCCAAATGGGTACCTCCCTGTGTGGTATTTTGTCCGTTTACAAACGAATAGTATTCTTCGGAATATTGTGTTTTACTATGGGTTATGGCGACTTCGATATCATCCCCTTTCAGGTGAATGATCGGATAAATCATGTCTTCTTCGGAGATATTCTCTTCCAACAGGTCTTTTAATCCGTTATCGGAATAAAACTTTTCACCATTGTAAACGATCGTAAGTCCGGTGTTCAGATAGCAATAGTTTTTAAGCATTTTAACGATATACTCGTTACGGTATTTGTAATGCTTAAAAATGGTTTCATCGGCCACAAAGCTCACCTTGGTTCCTTTGCGTTTTGTGGTTTCCACAACATCTTCTTCCAACGTCAGGTTACCTCCGGAGAATTCGGCCGCTTTTTGCTGGTTATCCCGAACGGATTCCACACGGAAATATGTCGACAGTGCATTGACTGCCTTGGTACCCACCCCGTTTAATCCGACCGATTTTTTAAATGCTTTGGAGTCGTACTTTCCTCCCGTATTCATTTTGGAAACCACATCGATCACTTTCCCCAATGGAATTCCACGTCCGTAATCACGAACGGTTACCATTTTGTCTTTTACGGTGACTTCAATGGTTTTACCGGCGCCCATTACAAACTCGTCGATACAGTTATCCAGGACTTCTTTCAGAAGGATGTAAATACCGTCGTCTGGCGAAGATCCGTCTCCAAGTTTCCCGATATACATTCCGGGGCGCATACGGATATGTTCTTTCCAATCGAGTGAACGAATGTTCTCTTCGGTGTACTGATTTTGCTCTAGCATAAAGAAATTTCGGATTTTCTGCTAATATAAGATTTCTGCCGAAAAAATGAAAGTACGCCCGGATAAAGTTATCAAACAATTCCGATAACTTTTTGATTCTCTGATCCTCAGAAAATTTTAAGTTTGTATACGGTTAGCGATAGTATAAAAACGGCAACACAAAATAAAATCGGCAGTAATGCCAAAATAATCCACAGCGCTTTTGGCTTTAATTCGGTTGCCGGAATCATCTCCCGGGTGGTGGCTACCGAGGCATAAACCGATACAAACAGCAAAGCCGCCGCCAGGTATTTCATTGCCGTGTAAATCCCTTTTAACTGCGGATCAAACTGAAAATCCTTGCCGATAAAATACGCCAGAAAACCGGCAAAAAACAGCAACAACAGGTATAATGTATTTTTCTTTAGTTTCATTCTTTTTCTTTGTCGTAATGGTAAAAAATTCCTTTATCGTAAATTGTCCACAAACAAGCCTTTTGTTGCCCGGCTTTTAAGGCATTATTCGCCCAGGTATTGCAGGTATAAAACAGATTATAAGCCCCTTTGGCTTCATAAAAAGCATCATTTTTACCGTAGCTATGCCCAGCTATCCATTGTATTTTTCCATCGGCATTTCGCTTAAAACTTACCGTTATATACGCTATTAATTGCTGGTATTCCGCCTTCGAAAGAAGCAGCTTCCGACAATCGTTTCCTTCTTTTATTTTTTTGTAAAAAGTGGTATGCATCGCCGATGATCCGAGTCCGGAAACCGCCTTAAATGCCGTACTCGCTTTTAAATCCGACCATTCGGGCGTGTCGAGATAAAATCCTTTATCACCCCATCCAAAGGCGATATAATTCGCGATACTGTCTTGCGATCGGGTATGCTCAAAACGAATTTCCCGTGTCCAGTCGACAATGGCATTTTTAGCCGGAACAACAACGTCCGTATGCACGCCATTCGTTATGATATACACCGGAATTTCGGCTTGATCGTGTTGTAAATCCGAATTAACCGGAATGCGCGATAACAGTAGTACCGCAACCACATACACGATTACAAAAGCAATGATTCCAAGCAGGAATCGGAATACCATCCGAAGACTTTTTTTAACGTTTTTCATACCGCTCGCAATTACGTTTTAAAAAGCCTCCTCAAATTACAGGCCGTTTTTTTCAGAATCCGAATTCCTTTACAACATCCCTTACCTGATTATCAAACAACGGATTGGATATCTGATCTTTATCCACATCAAAATTTTCGTAAAAACTCGGCAATGAAAAGGTCGCGATAATATTTGCACCATATCGCGGCAGGTTGTTTTTGGCGATTTCCAAAACACTCGCACCACCGCGTCCACCGGGTGATGTTGCCATCAACAACAATGGTTTGTCCTGAAATACATCTTTGTGTTTTCGCGAACACCAGTCGAAAATATTTTTAAAAGCAACCGAGTAATTCCCGTTGTTTTCAGCCAGTGAAACCACCAGAATCTGAGCACTTCCAATTTTCTCCAAAAAATCGACAGCCTGCTTTGGGTGGCCGATTTCCTTTTCCAAATCGACACTAAAAACCGGTAGCGCATAGTCGTTTAAATCCAGGACTTCCACTTCTGCATTTTCGAACAGATGTGCGACATAAGTTGCTAATTTTTTATTGATGGAGCCATGGCTGTTACTCCCGCCGAAAGCAATTATTTTCATAGGTTGTCGTTTTTTTGATACAGAAGTTAAAAGTAACAATAATGCCAGAAGTCCACAAAAAAAGGCGCTATAAAAACAGCACCTTATTATATAGTTGTATCGGAATAAAAACTTATACGTTAAAACGGAAGTGCATTACATCCCCATCTTTTACGATATATTCTTTTCCTTCTACGCGTAATTTTCCAGCCTCTTTCACTTTGGCTTCCGATCCGAAATTCACATAATCGTCATAGGCGATCACCTCGGCACGGATAAATCCTTTTTCGAAATCCGTATGGATCACACCGGCTGCTTTTGGCGCCGTATCTCCAATATTGATGGTCCACGCACGCACCTCTTTTACACCAGCCGTAAAATACGTCTGTTGGTTTAATAATTTATAAGCTGCACGGATTAGTACAGATGATCCCGGTTCTTTTAACCCTAAATCTTCCAGAAACATTTTACGTTCTTCATAGGTTTCCAACTCGGTAATATCGGCTTCAGTTCCCACCGCCAAAACGATCACCTCAGCGTTTTCATCTTTTACCAGTTCGCGCACCTGATCCACATAAGCATTTCCGGTTGCTGCTGCACCTTCGTCCACATTACAAACATACAATACCGGTTTTGCGGTGATCAATTGAAAACCTTCCATCAAAACCTCTTCGTCGTTGGTTTGCGGCACTATAGTACGCGCTGATTTCGCAGCCAATAAGGCTTCCCGGATGCGGTTTAGCAATCCTTCTTCCACCTGTGCTTCTTTATTTCCGGTTTTAGCCGCTTTTTTAACTTTCTCCAGTCTTTTTTCAACGGTTTCAAGATCTTTTAACTGTAATTCGATATCGATTGTTTCCTTATCGCGGATCGGGTTTACACTTCCGTCTACGTGAACAATGTTATCGTTATCAAAACAACGCAATACGTGAATGATCGCATTACACTCGCGGATATTTCCTAAGAACTGGTTCCCCAATCCTTCTCCTTTACTTGCTCCTTTTACCAGACCGGCGATATCCACGATATCCACAGTAGCCGGTTGTACGCGCTCCGGTTGTACCAGTTCTTCCAGCTTTTCCAATCGCGGATCCGGTACGTTTACCACTCCGATGTTGGGTTCGATCGTACAAAACGGAAAGTTAGCACTTTGCGCTTTGGCATTTGACAAACAATTGAATAAGGTTGATTTTCCTACATTGGGTAATCCTACAATTCCGGCTTTCATAATGTGCGTTTTAAAAAGTCTGCAAATATATTGATTATTAACGAAAAGTCAACCTAATTCCGTTTGAACATTTGATCATCTGTTTTATAGATTTTTATAAAAATTTTAATACAATTTGTTTAATTTTTACATCGCAATAGCTTATATTTGTTAAATAGTAACCTTAAAATAAAAATAATATGAAAAAATCGATTTTAAGTTTGATATTACTAGCTTTCTCAGCGTGCTTATACGCTCAGAACACCAACGTGCAATCGGAAGTAAAAACAACGGTTCGTACCGTTAAAGATTCCGATGGAGAGCGCAAAATTGTAAAAACGGAAGAGCTGGATAAAATTCAGGACGTGGAACTAAAAGATGCGAATTCAAAATCGTTAAACAAAGAAATGAAACTGGGGCCAACTCAGGTGATGTCTAAAGTTCAGGTTACTGTAGATGGGGTAACCCGTTATGTTGACGTAGACCGTTCGGCTTATTATACTTATAACGGTCAACGTTATCAGGTGATGCTGGATAAAGTAGGTTATACCATCATGAATCCCGATACTAAAAAACAACTGGGTATTTTAAGAGAAACATCCTTAACCAACCACTATATCATGAAAGCTAAAAATAAAATTTCAACCGGATATTTTGATGGTAACGGAAACTTGATCATGGAAACCTACGATCCGAAAACAGACACAATGATTATTGAAAAAGCCGAAATCATTCGGAATTAATACTCTCAAAAAAAGCAAAACCCTCTGAATCGTCAGAGGGTTTTGTATTTTTATTCGTTATGTAAAAACGATTGTCGCTGTAAAAGTAATTCTTCACTTTCCACATGGTTGTCGTCCGGAACACAACAGTCAACCGGACAAACCGCAGCACATTGAGGTTCTTCATGGAACCCTTTACACTCGGTACACTTTCCGGGAACGATATAATAAATATCATCCGAAATAGGCGTTTGCGCTGCTTCCGCATCCATTTCCGTTCCATCCGGAAGTACAATTCTTCCTGTTAGTTTTGTACCGTCTTTATAACGCCAGTCATCCGCTCCTTCATAGATGGCCGTATTCGGGCATTCCGGTTCGCAAGCCCCGCAATTGATACATTCGTCTGTTATAATGATTGCCATAGCTAATTTTATTATTTTTGCACAAAATTACAATCAAAACCATTCATAAACAAATTAGACATGAGACAAAGCGATAAAAAAGCAAGTTTTATTGAATTAGGCACCTTTTTAAGCCAATTCACCGCAAACGGCAACACTCCCAATCCTGCGGTAAAACACAACGATCGTTTTTATAACGCTTTTATCGACTTGATCAACTTGTCGCAATCCCATAACGGATGGTTCACCCCCGAACAGGTTTATTTTTCCATACAATCCTGGGCCGATGCCTTAACCGAAAACAATATGGACCAATGGTTATCCCGTTATAATTTTCCGGATCACCAACCGAAAACCGTAGGATTAATCCTTGCCGGTAACATCCCACTAGTTGGATTTCACGACTTTTTATCGGTTTTGATCGCCGGTCATAAAGTATTGGTAAAAATGTCGTCCAACGATCAGAAATTATTACCGTTTTTGGCAAAATACCTGATTGCCGTTAACCCGGCATTGGAATCTTATATCACATTTACCGAAGGCAAATTAGAACATTTCGACGCTGTAATCGCTACCGGAAGTAATAATACCGCCCGTTATTTCGAATATTATTTTAAAGACAAACCGAATATCATCCGCAAAAACAGAAACTCCGTAGCCGTACTGGACGGAAACGAAAGCAAGGAAGATCTGATCCTCCTTGGGGAAGACATTTTCCGTTATTTTGGTTTGGGATGTCGTAACGTATCGAAATTATTCCTGCCAAAAGGATATGATTTTAAATTGTTCTTTGAAGCAATGTTCGAATACGGCGACATCATCCACTACGAAAAATACGCGAATAACTACGATTACAACAAAGCCGTATTTCTGATGAGTCGGTTTGAACTGCTGGACAACGAGTTTATGACACTCAAGGAAGACAGCAGCTACGCCTCGCCTATTTCATCTGTTTTTTACGAGTATTACGATTCGGCCGAAAACCTGAAAAACCGATTGGAAGCCGATAAAGACCAACTTCAGTGCGTCGTATCAAACGGTATCATTTCCGACAGTATTCCTTTCGGTCAAACCCAAAAACCAAAGCTTTGGGATTATGCCGATAACGTGGACACAATTGATTTCCTGATAAAGATCTAACTTTTAGCATTGTTTTTGTGATTAAGAGTATTTTTTTTAGGAAATTTACGCTCCTAAACACACTTCAATGCAACTAGAACACAAAGACAATGTTAGTCCCGTTTTAAAAGACGGGATTAAAAACTACCTCATTGATATCGACGGTACCATTACCGACGATATTCCAAACGAGGAACCGGAGCGAATGGCAACCTGCCTTCCTTTTCCCGATGCGCTGGAAACCATCAACAAATGGTATGACGAAGGCCATATAATTTGCTTTTTTACCTCGCGCACCGAAGCACACCGCGACGTTACCGAACAATGGCTCCAGAAACACGGATTCCGGTATCACAGTATCCTGATGGGAAAACCGCGTGGCGGCAACTACCATTGGATCGACAATCATTTAGTTAAGGCAACCCGCTACAACGGTAAGTTTACCGATCTTGTGGAAAAAGAGGTTGTAATTCAGGTTTTCAAAGAGTAATAGTCCCCATGAAAAAACACAATTTCAGTGCAGGTCCCTGCATTTTACCACAAGAAGTATTTCAAAAAGCCTCCGATGCCATTTTAGATTTTAACGGTACCGGTTTATCCATATTAGAAATTTCACATCGCAGCAAAGAATTTGTCGCCGTAATGGAAGAAGCCCGTGCTTTGGCACTCGATCTTTTAGGACTTAGCGGAAAAGGCTATCATACCGTATTTTTACAAGGCGGCGCCAGCATGGAATTCTTACGCGTTCCGTACAATCTGATGACCGTAAACGGAAAAGCGGCCTACCTCGACACCGGAACCTGGGCGAGCGGCGCGATTAAAGAAGCCAAAGCTTTTGGTGACACCGTAGTAGTTGCTTCTTCCAAACCGGAAAATTACAATCATATTCCGAACGCATTCGAGATTCCGACCGATGCCGATTATTTTCACTGCACGAGCAACAATACGATTTACGGCACGCAAATGGGACAATTTCCAGAAACAAATGTTCCACTGGTATGCGACATGAGTTCCGATATCTTTTCCCGTACGCTGGATTTTTCAAAATTTGATCTGATTTATGCCGGAGCGCAGAAAAATATGGGTCCTGCCGGCACAACCTTAGTCGTGATCAAAGAAGGACTACTCAATAAAACCGGACGAACCATCCCGAATATCCTGAATTACCAACAGCATATCGACAAAGAGAGCATGTATAATACACCGCCGGTCTTTGCAGTTTACACCTCGCTGTTAACGCTAAAATGGCTGCGAAATCTGGGCGGAATCCCGGCTATCGAAAAAGTAAACGAAGCCAAAGCGGCATTGTTATATAACGAAATCGATCGCAATCCGTTGTTTAAAGGAACTGCCGCAACAGAAGACCGCTCCAAAATGAATGCCACTTTCTTACTCGAAAACGAAGCGCATACAGCACTTTTCGACAATTTATGGAAAAATGCCGGCGTATCCGGATTAAACGGACACCGTTCCGTGGGCGGTTACCGCGCTTCGATGTACAATGCTTTACCATTGGAAAGCGTACAGGTTTTGGTCGACGCCATGAAAGAATTAGAACGAATTGCCTAACGAATTTAATGACACCTAACATATGAAAGTATTAGCGAACGACGGTCTGTCTCAAAGCGGCATCAAGGCTTTGGAAGCCGGCGGTTTTGAAGTAATCACCACCAAAGTAGCCCAGGAACAGGTTGCCAATTATATCAACAAACATCAAATCGACGTAGTATTGGTGCGCAGTGCCACTAAAATACGCAAAGACATCATCGACAGTTGTCCGACACTTAAAGTGATTGGCCGCGGTGGTGTTGGAATGGATAATATCGACGTGGTCTATGCCCGTGAAAAAGGAATACATGTGATCAATACACCGGCTTCTTCTTCGGAATCGGTAGCCGAACTCGTTTTTGCGCATTTGTTTTCCGGAGCGCGATTTTTGCACGATGCCAACCGGAACATGCCTTTGGACGGTGATACCCAATTTAACAGCCTGAAAAAAGCCTATGCCAACGGAATCGAATTACGCGGTAAAACGATCGGAATTATTGGTTTTGGACGTATTGGCCGTGAAGTGGCCCGAATGGCCTTAGGACTGGGAATGAAAGTCATCGCGACGGATACCTATGTGGAAGAAGCCACGATTAAAGTCGACTTCTACAACGGTCAGTTTATCAATGTGGATATTGAAACGGAACCAATGGAAGATGTGCTGCGTCATTCGGATTTTATCAGCTTACACGTTCCGGCTCAGGACGATTACATTATCGGGAAAGCCGAATTTGATCTGATGAAACAGGATGTCGGTATCATTAATTGTGCCCGTGGTGGTGTGATCGACGAAGTGGCACTTATAGACGCTTTGGAAGACGAAAAAGTACTTTTTGCAGGACTTGACGTTTTCGAAGAAGAACCTACTCCGGCCATTCAGGTATTGATGCATCCGAAGATTTCACTAACCCCGCATATCGGAGCGGCCACTCTGGAAGCACAGGAGCGCATTGGAACCGAACTGGCCGAACAAATTATCAGTTTATTAAAAACCGAAGCCTAATCCGGTCAATTGTTTTTTTGCGTACATTTGATAAGCAACTCTAAATCAAACGCTATGCTCGAACAATTAACGCAATTAGTACAGCAATACGGCGGCGATGCCATTGTTAAAAACGAGGCAATCCCGAACGAATTAAATCAGGAAGTCATGCAACAAGCCGGAAGTTCGATCTTTAGCGGACTGCAAAAAATGGCTTCCGAAGGAAATATGGATCAATTAGCCGGGCTGTTTCAAGGTAATAATGCTGCATCGGGTTCCAGTCCGGTGGTACAGCAATTATCCGAGCAACTCACCGGTGATCTGGGGCAGAAATTTGGATTAAGCACCGAAACCGCATCAGGTGTGGCCGGTAGTTTGATTCCAAACGTACTAGGATCATTGATCAATAAAGCAAAAGACCCGAACCAGAAGGGTTTTGATATTTCCGACATTGTGAATGCTATTTCCGGTGGAAACGGCAGTTCCGGATTGATGGATGCTATTTCCAAATACGGAGGACAATTTGGTCTGGATCAGAACAACGACGGGAAAGTGGATATGAGCGACGCCATGGCTGCTGTATCAAAAAAAGGGGGAATTGGCGGAATTTTCGGAAAGCTTTTCGGGCGATAGACAAGTATAAAATTTCATAAAAAGTCGGGCAATCACCCGGCTTTTTTATGTTAAAAACAACTGCTATCCTACGCATTTTTAGTATTTTTATAGGAAAACAATCCTATGAAAAAGCTGCTTTACCCCGTAATTTTGTTTTTCCTGATTGTAATCTGGAGTTGCAACACCCCAAGACCTGTTACCGCGGCTGATCGTGCCGAAATTGATCCGACCGCGACAAGCAATGATACGATTCGCATTGCCAACGACGAGCTGGATTATGAAATCATCATTATCGATCCCGGTTTTAATTCCTGGTTGATCGCCAGAGCGAAACCAAGAGGCTTTTACGATCAAAATTATCTCGAAAGTCGGAATATTCAGTGGGTAACCGGATGGAATACCCATGTCGCGAGTTCGCAACCGGGAAAGGAAAATCTTTTCACCATGAACATCGATTATAACAGTGGGACTGATTACGGTTATGAAGTAAACTATTTACTTTATAATTATTTAGTCTATTTCCAATTAAAAAACAATATTCGCCTCGGAGGCTTTGCGCCGCGACCATAAAAATTGTATTTTTGAGCCTATTTCAAAAGCAATGGAAAAATTAAAACGACGTTGGGGCGTTTCTTCCAACTTCCAGTTAGTCATCATTTTTACCGTATTTGCCATAACCGGATCGACAGCTTCTTACCTGTCGAAACCACTAGTGGAATGGCTTGGCATCACCAAAGACAACCTCACGCCGTGGCTTTATTGGCCGTTGCGAATTGTGATCATCCTTCCGGTATATAAAGTACTGTTAGTTATTATCGGGACAATCTTCGGTCAATTTACCTTTTTCTGGAATTTCGTTAAAAAGATGCTCCGCCATATGGGATTGGGATTCCTTTTTAAAAAGAAAGAATAATTTACACCTGACGCAATAAAACGCAACACCTGACAGGTTTTTAAAAACCTGTCAGGTGTTGAAGCGACACTTTACGTACAGCCTCTTTTCTCTTTTCTCTTTCTTCTATAATCTAATCGCTATTCCTGTTTTCGGATCACATAAGTATAAATCCATGTCAGCGTAAACGTTGGAATAAAATCCAATCCCGGCATCAATTCTTCTACAAAAGCAAAGATACCTCCAACCGTACCAATCGTCCCTTTATACATCCGTGCCAGGATAAAACCGGCTATCGGCGCCCAGGCAATGTCGACAAACTCCCCTAAAAAAGGAAGTAAGTACGTCATACACCCAATCAGGTCGAAGAGTATACTCAACATCAGTTTCCGCTGTTTATCTGCCGCGGTTGTTTTTACCTGAATTTCAGTCATTTTACTACATTTTATAGACTATATAACGCAAAATCAGTGCCAAAATTATTTCAACATCGATTTGTAGTTTTTACGCAACTTGTCTAATTTTGGATTGATCACCGCCATACAATACGGTTGTGCTTTATTCTGATTGTAATAATCCTGATGATACTCTTCCGCCGGATAAAAAGTTGTCGCCTGGCTTATTTTTGTCACCACATTCTTACCATAAATATTTTGATCATTCAAAAGTTTGATAAAATTTTCAGCTGCTTTTTTCTGAGCTTCGTCATGATAAAAAATCTCACTGCGATATTGCGTTCCCACATCGGCGCCCTGACGGTTTAAAGTTGTCGGATCGTGTGTTGCAAAAAAGACCTCCAAGATATCTTCGTAGGAAATCTGCGTCGGATCGAATGTGATCTCAATCGCTTCCGCATGCCCCGTCGTTCCGGTACACACCTCCTTATAAGTCGGATTTTTAACCATTCCCCCCGTATAACCGGATACTACTTTTTTAACTCCTTTTAATTCCAAAAACAGGGCTTCCGTACACCAAAAGCAACCTCCGGCCACCGTGGCCACTTGCAATCCTTTTTGTTCGTTCATCGTATTTATCGCTTTGTTTTTTTCGGCACTTATTTTTTTATCACTGGACTGGCACGACAACGCCCCAAGTGAAATGAGTAATACAAAAATACTTTTCATAGCTTTAGTTTTTATCAAAATTAATCAAATCCGAAAGGAGAAATTTTATTGTTAACGAAACTTTATATCTATACGGAATTATATGGGTTGTGGATTTCATTTTACTCAAAATCTTCGTTTCTTTGTAGAAATTCATTAAAATGATACAGGCTAAGAATATTCATAAATATTACGACAAACTTCATGTGCTGAAAGGCGTTGATCTGCATATCCAAAAAGGCGAAATCGTTTCGATAGTGGGAGCTTCCGGAGCCGGAAAAACCACACTACTTCAAATCTTGGGTACACTGGACAAACCAACCGTAGAAAACGGCACTTCGTTGCTCATCAATAATGAAGATATTCTGAAAATGAATGACAAAGCGTTGTCTAAATTCCGAAACCAACAACTGGGTTTTATTTTCCAGTTTCATCAACTTTTACCGGAATTTACCGCACTTGAAAACGTTTGTATCCCCGCTTTTATCGCCGGGAGGGAGAAAAAAGAAGTAGAAGCCGAAGCCATCAAATTACTGAATTATCTGGGGTTATACCACCGTATGCAGCACAAACCGGGCGAACTTTCCGGTGGCGAACAACAACGTGTGGCCGTAGCCCGATCATTGATCAACAAACCTGCCGTGATTTTTGCCGACGAACCATCCGGAAATCTGGATACACATTCGGCCGAAAACCTACACCAATTGTTTTTCAAACTACGGGACGAATTTGGACAAACATTTGTCATCGTAACCCATAACGAAGAGTTGGCTAATATGGCCGATCGCAAACTGGTGATGGTCGACGGACAAATTAGCAGCCAATCTTTATAATGAAAAGCACGCATCCGGAACTGGCGCTTGACGAATTGCAATCGTTTTTAAACGAAAAGGTCGCCTTGTACAACAATCCTGATTTTATCGAATCCGATCCGATACAGATTCCGCATTTGTATTCGCAAAAAGAAGATATCGAAATTGCCGGTTATCTAAGTGCGACGATCGCCTGGGGAAACCGTAAGATGATTATCAAAAACGCACAACGGATGATGGATTTGATGGGCAATTCGCCTTACGATTTTGTCATGTCACATACGGACGATCAGCTGGAACGAATGGAAAATTTTGTACACCGGACGTTTAATGGTACCGACATGGTGTTTTTTATCAAAAGCCTGCAAAACATCTACCGTAACCATAACGGACTCGAAGCCGTGTTCGCACAACATCAGCAACCGGATTCGATGCAACCCAGTATTTCGGAATTTAAACGTGTCTTTTTTGAAATTGAACACCAAAATCGGACACAAAAGCATGTTTCTGATCCTGCAAATGGTTCGGCTGCCAAACGAATCAACATGTTCCTACGTTGGATGGCACGAAACGACAACAAAGGCGTGGATTTAGGAATCTGGAAGTCGATTTCTCCGGCGACCTTGTCTTGTCCGCTGGATGTACACTCCGGAAATGTCGCCCGTAAACTCGGACTTTTAACCCGTAAACAAAACGATGGTAAAGCCTTGGCCGAATTAGACAAAAATCTCCGACTTATGGATCCCAACGATCCGGTAAAATACGACTTTGCTTTATTTGGATTGGGCGTTTTTGAGGAGTTTAAGTAGATTTCACATCTGACAAGTTTTGAAAACCTGTCAGATGTAGTTTTCCCAATTATGAGAAAAATTAACCCCTACATTGTATCAGACTACTATATTTGCATAGCACCATAACATAACAACAATGCAAAACGTCATTATCAATGAGTCTCAACAATAAAACCCGTCAAAACTGTCCGCATTGCGATTCCGAACAGGAACTAAACTACTACCAATCGGTAAATGTCACCTTAAATCCCGAGTTAAAAAATAAAATATTGATCGGCAGATTAAACGAAAGTACGTGTACAAATTGTCATAAAGGAATTAATATTGTCTCCGGTTTTTTGTATCATGATATGAACCAGAAAATCATGTTGGAGTTAGCATTAGCCGATGACTATAGCGTTGATCATAAGGAAGAGGAAGCCAAAAATCAAATGCGGGATAAACTTATTGAACAGGGCTATATCTATCGTAAGCTAAACCACTATTACCGACTAATTGAAAAGATTACAATTTTTGATCAAAAATTAAACGACCTTGTAGTCGAACAAGTGGCCGTTCGGATGAAGGCGATTTTGGATGAATCCATTAACGAAGTAGCAAGTACCGAAAGTAATTCCGATTTTAAGGTACTTTTTAAAAAAATAGAAAGCAGTTTATTGAAAAAAGAAATTGTTTTTAACTGTTTTACACATCCGCGTCAGATGATGGAAATGAAATATGATTTCGAGAATCTTACTTCGGATGAAATAACTAATTTATACAATCAGGACGTACTCCGGAAATAAAACTTTCTGATCTAATCCGTTACACCTGACAGGTTTTAAAAACCTGTCAGGTGTAACGACGTAACGAATCTCGGATACAACGAGACAACCAAACCCATCTCTAAGTCATTTCTTCCAGCAATTCTAATACGTTTCTTTTTAGGCGTATCTTTAATTCACGATCAAAACTATACGCCATGACAACTACGACTAAAGACAGAGAAAAGAAAATTCATCAGGGACGTAATCTCAAACGCTTCCGTGAAATGCTCGGTATCAAACAAGAAGCTTTAGCTTTTGAAATGGGTGAAGATTGGACTCAGAAAAAAATATCGCTTTTGGAGCAAAAAGAAACTATAGAAAAAGACATATTACAAAGGCTTTCCGTTATTTTAAAAATCCCGGTTAATGCCATCGAAAGTTTTGATGATGAATTAGCTATAAATATCATTTCCAACACATTTAACGATCAGTCTAATGGATATAATTATTATCCTACATTTAACAATGTTAACCCTGTTGAAAAATGGTTGGAAGCACTTGATGAAAATAAAAAACTGTATGAACGCTTATTGGAAACTGAAAAGCAATTGGTCGCGTCTGAAAAAGAAAAAGTGGCTTTATTGGAAAAACTACTTGAGAAATAGTTTGGAAAACGTCACCTGAAAAGCTTTTAAAAACGGGTCAGGTATAATGAGTGAATAGCTACTCGTTGCCTAAATAATCCTTGATATACGGATTATTTAAAGACAGTAATTCTTCTTTGTATTTAGCTACAAAGCTTCTAATTTCAATTATTGATCTTCTACTTTGAAAGTTATGTTGATGGGTTGCGTCAACATTCGCATGGCAAAGTGTACAAAGACATTCTAAATTTTCTCTTGCATTTAATTGCTTATTACCATTTTTATGATGAACCTGTATATAACGTTGGTCCATTATTTTTTCAATTTTTAGATTGCAATTATTGCATGTAAAATTATTTTCAATTCGAAACTTTTTACTGATCTGTCGCCAGCTTTTCACATAGCCAAAAATATCCAGCTCGGCATTAAAATCACTTTTCTCCTGTATGTCCAATAAATCAAAAAAGCCCTGGGAATTATTATAATTTTCGACACTGGCTTTCGCTCTGCATTTACTACACAACCGCAACTCCACCTGATCATGTCGCTCTTTTGTAACTCTATCTTCTAAATCAACCGTATTCGAATTGTGCCAAAAATAATGCCCATCAAACCTTCCTTTGAATCTTTGATCATCAATTACATGACAGTTTGTAATATGAAAACTCGGATACCCATAACGCGCTACATCGGGCGCTTTTATATACATATATCCTTTATGTTCTATCCCATTAATAGTAAGATAAACACCATCGTCTTTAAACTTTACGTTTCCCCTTTTTTCCTCCTCAGTTAAATCTTTCCGAACAACTTGAAATCGGCTTTCTGTTAGTTTAGGATAACCCGATTGATCCAACTTATCGGACAAACCTGTAAAATCGTATAGCTTTTGTTTTGTATCCATAACCTTTACTCTTTCATTTGCTTCAAGACCTTATCAACTAAAACTTCACTCGATGTAATTATTCGGAATTCTACCCGTCTTGAATTTTCTTTATGTACCGGTTTATTCGAAATATAAGTAAGGTGTTTTTCCCCATCCAAGGTTCTCCCATACGAAAGTCCGTTTGCCGTAATCCAGAATTGAAGCATCTGTTCTCTTTCCGGACTAAGTTTTTGATAAAAACCCAGACTTCGTAAAAACGACAACACTTTTCGCGATCTGTCCTGAGACAATTTTATATTATCAATATACGGATCATTGGTTTCGTGTATGGCGACGTTATCAGTATGTCCCTCTATCCTAACTTCGGATATTTTTCCTTTGTATTTGTCCTGTAATAAGATTGACAGATACTTTGGAAAAAATTCTGATAATATTGATTTGAATTTTTCCGTTATATCGGATTTTCCCGATTGAAATAAAACTTCCGGATTGGTAAACTTAATCGATAAATCTTTATCCAATTCCAGATTCCACTCTTTAAAATCATCCTTAAACTCATTCTTCAGTTCATTATACAAACTCTCTTTTGTCGCCCTATAATCCTGAAATATTTTATCCTGTTCATTTTTCTGATATTGTAATAACCCCATGTAGGCAATCGAAATAAACAAAAAAACCACCATTAAAACAGTCATCAAATCGGCATACGGAATCCAAAAGTTTTCTTTTTTATTGCCCATTTTCTAAGTATTAGCTGGAATAAATCGTTGTATGCATAAATCGAGATTCGTCAACGTTTCACTTAACCGGTCGTAAAACTCATTATTAATATTGGTTAAATCTTCACCTAAGGAAGTACTTGTAGTTTTAATAATACCGACAGCATTGGCCATTTCCTCTCTGTATTTTTTCCAAACATCACTATTCATATCTCTGAATTCTTCCAACTTCACAATCAATATATCGGCACTATCTTTAAAATTCCGTTCTGTTCGCACCCATTCGTTCAGTTTGTTTGTGGTTTCATCAAAACTTTCTGTAGTTTCTTTTAGCGTATCTATTGTGGCGACCAGATTACTCGTAATCGCAGAGAATTTATTATCCGAAATCATTACTTTATCCAATGTATCAATCAATTGTACCAACTTACTATTATCGGCTACTAATGACTTGGCATTGTCAGCAACTTCAGATAGTGTTTTTGACGACGTATCGAACATTTCTGTTGTTTCCTGGAACTTTTCTGTCAGTTTTGCAATCTGTTCTTTATTTTCTTTTTGCCAATCGTTCAAATTTTGCACACTTGCGTTTAGCTCTGAGAAGTTTTCCTGAACCAATTTGTTGATCAATTCATTCATCTGAGCATTAAACTGCTCAGTCACTCTCTTCATTACTTCAACTAATGCTTCCGTATTATTTTGTGCCAGCAATTCTGAAAACTCATCAAATTTTTTAGCTATAAGTGTATTGTTTTGAGTCATTGCCGTAATAATTTGTGCCGTATTATTGTTTGCCGTTACAGATCCTTCAACAAATTCATCACTCAACTTAACGATACCATTATTAATGTTCTCGGAACTATTTAGCAGACTCTTATGATTTGTGTTTAGTGTTTTTACAACTGCTTTCAATTCTCCCTCTAAAGCTTCGATTTTCTCATTCAATACTTTCTCAAATGAATCCGATAGCTTTTCAAAATGCTTATTATTATCCTCATGTAGTTTATGAATGGAGAGATTCAACTCCGATATCGCGTTAAGCTCGTCGGTATACTTTTTTTGTTTATTCGGATTATCTTCTATTTCTTTTTGAATAATTGCTCCTCATTTCTGGAATACAATCAGACCAACAATTCCCGCCATAGTAGCCAAAAAAGCAAGCTTCAAACCGCCTAATAACTGAGGAATACTACCTTGGATATCATTGGTATTAAAATCCCATATCCCAATTGTAATTCCGAGCGCCGTACAAAATATCCCTAGTGTAGGAAAGACCGATGGTATTGTTTCAAATATGTACTCATTGGTCCATTTTTTTTGTTTTTTATCACCATTAGAAACACAGTACTTTTTGTACCTCTTATAATACAAAACAGCAAAAAAAGTCCACAAAACAAAAACTATTGCCGCAAAAGAAATCTCAATCATAACCTTTTTTATATAAAATCAAATATCATATTTTTACCGTTTATAACATTACGGAAAACCGTAATCTTAACGAAAAAATAAAATTAAAACCATAAAAATCAGAACGAAGACAGCATTACACGACAAAAAGTTCTATTAACGAATCATTAAAGCACTACCGGATTCAATCCTTTTCAGAAATTTCTGATCATATAAAAACACTCGCAACACTTCTACAAATCAACCATTTAACACACAATCCGCCTTGGTTTTAGAAAAATTTAACGTCAAAAACTCGTAAAATTTACTACCTTTGCGGCTCATTGTAAAGCATTCGTTTGGAAGTATTTAAGTACTATTTAATTAACTTTATCGTACCTATTTTGGTGATTTTTCTTATTGTGGTCATCCTTGTCACAATAAGCGATCGTATTGTCTATGAATATAGCAAACAATACCGCTCGACTATACGTCAGAAAATTACCGCCTTTCTAACCGAATTGCTTTTTACCGATGCCGAAGACTACCAAAACCGTATCCGGGATTTTAAAAAACAAATTCCCTATGGTAGTCCCTGGTGTAAAAGTATGGTCACCGGTTGTATCATCGAACTCAAACAAAACATTAAAGGGGAAGTTACTGCACCTATCCTGGACATCTACAAAAGTTTCGGACTACAGCATTTTAGCGAAAAACTAATTAACAGTCGTCGTTGGTATATCAAATGCAAGGGTATTTACCATTTTCAGGTATTGGAATATGAAGAAGGTGAAGGCTTGGTTAAAAAATATATGAATCACAAAAACAGGATTCTGCGTTCCAATGCTTTTATCGCGTTTATCTCGTTAACCTCGAAAAAACTGGACTTTTTAAGTGATTATCCCTATGAGATCTCACTTATCGACGAATTGAAAGTAATGGATTTATTGTACCATAAAAAATTTCCGATTCCAAAAAACATTAAAGATTGGATCACGGCACAAAACCCGTCGATTGTAAAATTAGGGATTCGTTTTATGGTATATTATAATTATACCGTCGAAAAAGACACGTTACTGGCACTGTTAGCGTCAGATAACAAAATGATCCGAAAAGAAGTGATCATCGCGTTACAGGAGCTCTTCCTTTTTGAAGCCGAACCACTGTTAATCGATATGTTTACCTCCGAGGAAATTGAAAATAAAATTGCGATTTTACAAACATTGGCCGTAATCGGAAGTTCAGAATCCATCGCTTTTATCGACGATTACCTGCACCGATCCGTAAATCCGGCGACCAAACTCGAAGCGGTTCGTACCCTCGACACACTCGATCCTTCCTATCTGAAATCCAATTTCAAAGAAGATTTCGAAATTATTAAAATTAAAAAACACGTTAAAAATCCTTACTTATGATTTCGAGATACTATTTGGAGGCTTTCGAAAGGTTCTACGAGACATTTGTAGCGATTTTCTCTTCCAGTTATATTCTATTTTACCTGTTTTTGGCCGTACTTTCGTATCTGGCCATCAAAAAACACTTGAATGCCAAATATTTTATCCACGATGATTTATTGGTAAAATCCAATAACATGATCGGGGTTTCGGTAATTGCTCCGGCCTACAACGAGGGTGCAACTATTGTTTCCAACGTAAAGTCACTGCTTTCGCTTACCTATCCTAATTTTGAGGTGATCATTGTAAACGATGGAAGTATCGACGATACACTCGAAAAACTGATACGGGAATTTCAACTGGTTCAGGTGGATTTCTATTACAAGGAAAAGATCAAAACGCGGAAAGTCCGCGGTCATTATAAGTCAACCAATCCGATTTATGCCAAGTTATTGGTGGTGGATAAAGAAAATGGAAAAAGTAAGGCCGATGCTTCCAATGCCGGAATCAATTCAGCCAAGCATCCTTTGTTCTTGTGTACCGATGTGGATTGTATCTTAAAAAAGGATACGATTATCAAGCTGGCCAAACCTTTCATGGAGAGCAAGCGAAAAGTGATCGCCACCGGAGCCGGAATTCGCATATCCAATTCTTGTGAAGTGAAAGATGGCTTTCTGGTAAAAGTGCATTTTCCTACCAATTGGTATGCGCGTTTTCAGGAGCTGGAATACGTGCGGGCCTTTTTGTTCGGACGAATGGCCTGGAGTCAGATTAACGGTTTGTTACTGGTTTCCGGCGGATTGGGAATGTTCGATAAGGAAGTAGCCATCGCAGCTGGTGGTTATTGGCACAAATCGTTGGGCGAAGATATGGAACTGATCACCCGGATGCGAAAACATATGTACGATACCAAACAGCAGTTTTCGATTAAATATATCCCCGAATCCTTATGCTGGACCGAAGTTCCCGCCAATGCGGAGGTTTTAATCCGACAACGAAGCCGTTGGGCCAGAGGTCTTGTACAAACCTTATATATCCACCGAACGATGTTTTTTAATCCGAAATATGGGAAAACTGCCTTTTTAATCCTACCCTATTTCTTTTCGTTCGAGTTTATGGTTCCGATTCTTGAATTACTCGGTGTTTTCTCCCTATTAATCGGATTTTACATCCTGGATATTGATTATATTTTTCTATTTTACGTTTCTTTATTTGTATATTTATTCTACCTGATTTTAACGCTGGTTTCGATTTTTCTGGATGAGATTTTATATCGCAATTATGCCAATCTGAAAGAAATCCTGATCCTGACCGGAATGGCCTTTATAGAGCCATTTGCGTATCATCCGGTAAACATATATGCCTCATTAAAAGGATACTGGCAATTTTTCAGACAGAAAGAACAAAAATGGGGAGATATGCCTCGATTGGGTTTTAACAGCCAAAATAAAAAAGAAAATGAAACAACGTAATTGTACCAAAATATTCCTTTTTGTACTGGCCGTACTGGCCTCCAACAGTATGCTAGGTCAAAAAATCAATACCGACAGCCTTCTAACTGAGGTGATCAAAGACATTAATGTTCGGAAAAACTATCCGGAAGCGATCAAAAAAGCGCATGTCGGAATCAAAGCCGCTCCGGATTATCTCGATTTTGAATTGTTTTTAGGTCGTGCATACCAACTTACGGAAAGTATCGACAGTGCGCGGTATTATTACAAAAGAGTGGTTGAAAAAAATCCAAAATACGAGGATGCCTATACCTATTGGTCACAATTGGAAGTCAATGCTAAAAACTATCCGGAAGCAACCCGTGTTACCGACCAGGCAATTGCTTTGTATCCGGAAAACAAGGCATTCCATTTTCGAAAACTGGCGATTTTCGAACTACAAAAAGAAGACGATAAAGCCTACGACTACCTAAAAACAATAGACAAACAGTTTCCGAACGATACCGACATCAAACAGCGTTTGTTCCTGTTGGATAAAAAAAACAATAACGATCGCGTCGGACTGAATTACAGCATTACGTTTTTCGACAGAAATGGCGTTGGTCCGTGGAATTTGGGAAGTGCCCAATATATCCGCGAACGCAAATGGGGTTCTTTGATCGGACGGGTGAATTATGCCAATCGTTTGTCGTTTAAAACATCGATTGCCGACGGACTTCAGTATGAAGCCGAATCCTATTTCTTTACCGGTAAAAAGGCCTATTCCTACGTTGGAGCAGCTTATAGCGATGATCTTGTTTTCCCGAAATGGCGTGTGGGTTATTCCTTTTATTACAATTTCAACAACGGTTGGGAAGCCGATTTAGGGGCGCGATATACCAAAACCACAGACGATGACCTCACCGCTGTTGTGGCCGGTATCGGAAAATATATTGGTTCGTATTGGCTGAATCTCCGCACATTCCTGCAAAATCAGAACAGTAAGGTCTATCCGGCCTTTACGTTAACGACGCGTTATTATTTCGATTCCCGTTTTGATTATGCTACTATTATCATGGGTTATGGGACTTCGCCCGACGAACGATCGGTATTAGGTCAGTTGGAACAGCGAATCGCGATGAATTCCTATCGTATTGGTGCGGGTTACTACCGCGTATTGTGGAAAAACTATCTGGCCGGTATTCAGGTTAACTATAACAATCAGGAATATCTACCGGGTCTAAAGCAAAATGAAACGGAACTTAATTTTAGCCTGCATTATCGATTTTAGCCCTGTTTTAGTATGTTAATTAACACGAGTAATACAGTATTCATAGTAATTAACCTTATTTTTGTAAAAAATAAACAAAAAATTATTTTTACCCCAATATCATGAGCGACGGAAAGAAAATTCTTATTGTTGAAGACGATAACCTTACCATGAACATTCTTGAATTTATTCTAAAAAAAGAAGGGTATGCGTTAACGATCGCCAGAGATGGCTCCGAAGCCATTGAAAAAATTCCGAACGTAAATCCGGATTTGGTAATTACGGATGTCATGTTACCTTTTAAATCCGGTTTGGAGATTACCAATTTCGTAAAAGAAAACTATAAGAATACACCGGTGATCATCCTTTCGGCACTCGGTGAAGAAGAAAACACGGTAACCAATGGCTTTAAATTGGGTGCCGATGACTTTATCGCCAAGCCTTTTAATCCAAAAGAACTAATCTTACGGGTGAAAAGATTGATCGAAAAATAGCCTTTTTTCAGGTTTACGGCTTATTTTTGCAGCAAACTCCCCTTCCATGAATATTAAACTTCTGGCCATCGGCAAAACCGACAACAAGGCTTTGCAGACTTTAATAGACGATTATACCAAGCGTTTGTCGTTTTATATCAAATTTGACCTGGAAATCATTCCGGACATCAAGAATGTCAAAAACCTATCCGAAAGTCAGCAGAAAGAAAAAGAAGGCGAACTGATTCTGTCCAAACTATCGGCAACCGACCAGCTGATTGTATTGGATGAAAACGGAAAATCCTTTTCCAGTGTTGGCTTTTCAGATGAATTACAGAAAAAAATGAATTCCGGTGTTAAGACTCTGGTGTTTGTTATTGGCGGTCCGTATGGTTTTTCGGAAGCCGTGTACAAAAGAGCACAGGGAAAAATTTCATTATCCCTGATGACTTTTTCCCATCAAATGGTGCGTTTGTTTTTTATTGAGCAACTATACCGCGGTTTTACGATTCTGAGAAACGAACCATATCACCATCAATAAATATATTCCTTGTTCGAAATAGTAACATTGGATTGTTTCCACCACGATAACAGTATTTTATCGGCAATATAATTCCCGTACGACAACTCTTTGTCGAAATGTAAAAATAAAACGGTTGGTTTCGTATACATTTTTTCGACGGTACGATGAAACTCTTCCGGTTCTACGGCAATTCCGTTAACTGTAAGTTGATTGTGTTTGTCGAACTTCAAGACCAATGATGCTTTTCCGTCTTCGGCAAAATCTTTTTGCATTCCCAGCGTATACACGACATCCGTAAAAGGAATAAAAGCCATATTCTTACCAATACTGTCTGCGTAGGAATAATAGTTTTCAACCTGCGCATCACCCTTATGACTTCCCTTGCGGTTTTGCAGTTTAATCACTTCCGGCATAATCTTTTTTAACGGAAATCGTTTGTCGATATTAAAAACCCAGTTGGTCGTAGAAATAATCGTTTGTTTATCCACTTCAACCAACGTATCCTTTCCGTTGACTTGAAACAACATATAAATGGGCGAAATATCGGCCACCTCTTTTACAACGCTTCTACCCGATTTTGGCAATAAAATCTGTTTGTCTTTTCCACAACCGAACAGCAAAAATGCTGCTAAAATAATACTGTATCTGATCATAATCCTTGTGTTTTTTGTACGAGACGAATGCACTCCATCGCTTCCTTTACGTCGTGTACCCGAAGCAAACGGGCGCCTTTTAACAGCGAAATCGTATTCAGTACGGTGGTTCCGTTTAAGGCTTCGCCGGCAGTGTTTTCCAATACTTTATAAATCATCGATTTCCGGGAAACAGCCGATAATAAAGGTACTCCTAAATTTTGGAATAATTCCAGTTTTTGCAACACTTCGTAGTTTTGTTCCGTCGTTTTCGCAAAACCAAAGCCCGGATCCACTATAATATCGTGAATTCCATAACGTCGGGCTTCCCGGATACGTTCCGAAAAGTAAAAAAGCATTTCTTTTACGATATCCGTATAATCGGTAAGCGTATTCATCGTCTGCGGTGTCCCCCGCATATGCATCATAATATAAGGCACTCGTAACGCGCCAACTGTGGAAAGCATTTCGGAATCGAGTAATCCGGCAGCAATATCGTTGATCAATGCTGCGCCGGCGCCAACCGCTTCGGAGGCTACTTTTGCCCGAAAGGTATCCACCGACAAAAGTGCCTCGGGAAACCGATCAGCAATAAGGCGAATCACCGGGACTATACGTTTTACCTCCTCTTCTTCCGTTACAAATGCCGCATTGGGACGGGACGAGTACGCGCCGATGTCGATAAAAGTCGCTCCTTCGGTTAGCATTTTTTCGGTCTGCTCTAAAAAGGCCGTGTCACTTTTGTATTTTCCACCGTCGTAAAATGAATCCGGGGTTACATTTAAAATCCCCATACAGTGTGGCGTATCCAAACTAACCAGTCGGCCGTTGCAATTGATTGTCATCTGATTCCGTTTTGAAATCCGGAAGAAATCCCGGGGTAGACTGGTCTTTCTCTTTTTATCCGGAAAAATCCTTACTTTTGAAAAAATTATCACACAAAGATACATAGAAAATGAGCAATACCTCACAGGAATTTGACAAGGTTATTTCTATTTGCCGCAACCTCTATAGCAATAAAATGAAAGACTACGGAAGTGCCTGGCGCATTTTGCGTTTGCCGTCGCTAACCGACCAGATTTTTATCAAAGCACAACGCATCCGTAGTTTACAGGAAAATGATGTCCGTAAGATCAATGAAGATGAAACCTCTGAGTTTATCGGGATTATCAACTACTCCATCATGGCACTGATTCAGCTGGATCTTGGCGTTGCAGATCAACCGGATCTTGGTGTGGAAAAAGCCGTGGCGTTATACGACGAAAAAGTAAAAGTCTGCAAAGACCTGATGGAAGCCAAAAACCACGATTACGGCGAAGCCTGGCGCGATTTGCGCGTGAGCTCTCTAACCGATCTGATTCTACAGAAATTATTACGCGTAAAGCAAATCGAAGATAACAAAGGAAAAACCCTCGTGTCTGAAGGAATCGACGCCAATTATCAGGATATGCTAAATTATGCCGTTTTTGCCCTGATTCATTTGGGAAAAGCCGTATAATCCTGTTAATTAAGAAACATTAACAATCAATTCCACGGGTTCTGACCTATATTTACAAAACCGAAAAAAAGTAATTACCGTTATGAAGAAATTTTTAGTTCACTTTTCACGTCTGTTTGTTGGCGTACTGTTCATTATATCTGGTTTGATCAAATTAAATGACCCTATGGGGTTTTCGTTTAAACTGGAAGAATATTTCGCCGAAAATGTTTTAAACCTTCCCTTTTTTATCCCTTACGCGCTAATTATTGCCGTTTTTGTAGTGGTATTCGAAGTGGTATTGGGAGTAGCGCTCCTAATCGGGTTTAAACCGAAATTCACCATGTGGAGTTTACTATTAATGATTGTCTTCTTTACGTTCCTAACGTTCTATTCGGCTTATTTTAATAAAGTAACCGACTGTGGTTGTTTTGGTGATGCGCTAAAACTCACGCCGTGGGAATCGTTTACCAAGGATGTCGTACTCTTATTTTTTATCCTGATTCTGTTCTTTAACCAAAAACTAATTCAGCCGTTATTTAGCGGTACTGCAAACGCACTTACTGTTTTCGTAAGTTATTCACTATGTCTTTTTATGGGTTATTATGTATTGAATCATTTGCCGTTAAAAGATTTCAGAGCTTACAAAGTGGGAACCAATATTACCAAAGGAATGGAAATTCCCGATGGCGCGCCACGTTCAGTATACGAAATGAATTTTGTGTACAAAGTAAACGGACAAGAACAAAATTTCAACGAAAAACAGTTGATGAACCTGCCGGAAGGAGCCGAGTTTGTTCGTCGTGACGATAAATTAATTTCAAAAGGATACGAACCGCCTATCCACGATTTCACCATCGAAAAAGACGGCGAAAGCTATACCGAAGCCATGCTAAACGAACCAAAATTGATCATGCTGGTTTCCTACGATTTGAATAAAGCCAATACCAAAGGTTTGCAAAAAGCCGAGGAATTCTATAAAAAAGCAACCGCCAAAGGCTATAAAGTCATTGGAATGACGGCTTCCAACGAAGACGCAATTCAAAAAGTAAAAGCGGATAACAAACTGACTTTCGATTATTATTTCTGCGACGGAACGACCTTAAAAACCATCGAAAGAGCCAATCCAAGTATCGTAGTACTGGAAAAAGGAACGATTGTTCAGAAAGCACACTGGAACGATATCGACGATGTTGTTTTAAAATAAGTTTCGATATCGAATGCTTCGTTACCTCCTTCATAAAACCGGATATGCACTGTTAACACTTTTCGGAGTGATAACAGTGATTTTCTTTTTATTCAATGTCCTTCCCGGCGATCCGGCGCGCATGATGCTCGACCAGAATGAAAATTCGGAACAATTGGCGTTGGTTAAAAAGAAATACGGTTTCGACAAACCCGTGGGAACACAGTATTTGTATTATCTGAATGACCTTTCTCCGATTTCCTTCCACAGTAAAAACAGTGATGATTACACCTTCCTTTCCGAAGGGAAATACAACGCTTTATCCTTGTTTTCGATCGGAAATTCCAAAGTCGTATTCAAAACACCATACCTACGGGAAAGCTTTCAGAAAAGCGGCAAAAAAGTGACTCAGGTTATTGGCGATACCTTACCCAATACGGTGATTCTCGCCATTTTTGCCATTGTAATCGCCATCCTGATCGGAATCGTACTCGGTATTGTTTCGGCCATTTATAAAGACAGCTGGCTAGACCGTTTGATCGCCTTGGTGAGCACGCTTGGAATGAGTGTCCCTTCGTTTTTTAGCGCGATTCTTTTTGCCTGGTTTTTCGGCTTCCTATTACACCGCTACACACACCTGAACATGACCGGTAGTTTATACGAAGTAGACGATTTCGGAAACGGAACCTATATTCAGTGGAAAAATATTATTTTACCGGCCATTGTACTCGGCATCCGACCCTTAGGGGTTGTGATTCAGCTAATGCGAAACTCATTACTGGAGGTTATGAGTCAGGATTATATCCGAACCGCGAGAGCCAAAGGTTTAAGCGAACTGCAGGTCATTAAACGTCACGCGCTAAAAAATGCCTTAAATCCGGTGGTAACCGCCGTTTCCGGTTGGTTTGCCTCCATGTTGGCCGGTGCTGTTTTTGTGGAATATATTTTTGGCTGGAACGGACTCGGTAAAGAAATCGTAGACGCGCTAAACACACTTGATCTTCCGGTGATTATGGGTGCTGTTTTGGTGATCGCAACGACTTTTGTGGTGATCAATATATTGGTCGATCTGATTTATGCCTATCTGGATCCAAAAATCAAATTACAATAACATTTTCTTCACAGAAGATTTTATATTTTTATACTCCTAAAATAAACTTTAAAAAACTTTTTATGAAAAACATAGTGGCCTTAGCCTTAATGCTGATTGTATCGATCGGTTGCACCAATGCACAAACCCCAAAAGAATTCGCCAAAGAGAGTCTGGAATACAAAATGGTAAGCCTGGAAGGTCAGGAAATTACCTTTAAAGACGTTTTGAAAAAATACAAAGGTAAAACCATTGTGATCGATGTTTGGGCCTCCTGGTGTCCGGATTGTATCAAAGGAATGCCAAAAGTGGTCAACTTACAAAAAGAGTTTACCGATGTGGTATATTTGTTTATTTCGGCTGATAAAACACCGGAAGCCTGGAAAAAAGGAATTGAAAAATACAATGTAAACGGCGAACATTACCTGTTGACCGACGGTATGAAAGGTGCCTTTGGAAAATCGATTAAACTGGACTGGATTCCGCGTTATATGGTAGTGGACAAAAAAGGAAAAATTGCGTTATTCAAAGCTATTGAAGCAGATGACGAAAACCTGATTACGACTTTAAAAACTTTAAAATAATGAGACATAGTATTGTTGCAGGAAACTGGAAAATGCACAAAAATGCATATGAAACCGAGGATTTATTAAACGACCTGATCGAAAAATTACCTTCCGATAAAGAGGTGGAAATTATCGTAGCACCTACGTTTGTAAACCTGTCTTCTGCGGTACAACATTTGGAATTTACCAATATCGGTGTGGCGGCACAAAACATGCACCAGGCCGAAAGCGGTGCTTTTACCGGCGAAATATCAGCGGATATGCTCAAAAATATCGGTGTGGATATCGTCATTCTGGGGCATTCCGAAAGACGTTCTTATTTTCACGAAACGGATGCGTTGCTAGCCAATAAAGTCGATACGGCTTTAAAACACGAGTTACGCGTTATTTTCTGTTTTGGTGAAGAATTAAAAGACCGTCAGAACCAACAGCATTTTAACATCGTGGAAAATCAGTTAAAAGACGGATTATTCCATTTGGATGCCAAAGCATGGGAAAACATCGTATTGGCATACGAACCTGTTTGGGCAATCGGAACCGGCGAAACTGCTACTCCGGATCAGGCGCAGGAAATGCACCAATTTATTCGTCAAACCGTAGAAGACAAATACGGTCGCGAAGTAGCCGAAAACGTTTCCATTTTGTATGGTGGTAGCGTAAAACCAGATAATGCCAAAGAAATCTTTTCAAAACCCGATGTAGACGGTGGACTTATTGGCGGTGCTGCTTTAAAGGCGGATGATTTCGCCGCTATTGTTGCTGCTGTTTAAGCAAATCATAAATTACTAAAAGGCTGTCTATCGTTAGGCAGCCTTTTTCTATTATAATCACTTCGTTTTTGGTTTCGGATATTATTCCGAATTGCAATAATTCGTATTGGCTTAACATTCAAAAGTTAGCATATTATATTTTTTATATTATATTTGAAATATAACCACTAACCTTTTAGACAATTTAAGACTTTTATGAAAAAATATTTACTAATTCTCCTTTTAGTCCCTGTTCTGGCGTTCTCGCAGAAACTCAAAACCAAAAAAGACCGCATTTTATTCGACGAAAAAGAAGTCGCCATCTATAAAGAACCGGTTCGGGATCAATACCAATTATTCGATCTAAAAGGCACCAAACAATTTACCGTAGAATACAAAACCATGATGGAAGGCAAAACCATCATCAACCAATGGTTACTGTTAACCTCGGCCGATGAATCCAAAAAAACGGAAATTCCGTATGAAGTGTTGATCAACTCTCTTAGTCCATCGCGGATTATGTTCCACCTGCTTTCGGCCAAATACGGACTGTTTGACGAAAACGGTTTTAACGCTTCGAAAATCGAAACCTTTTTCAATACCGAACGGGAAAACATAGGCGACAAATCCCTAAAAACCAAAATAGAGACTATCGCTACCAAAAAAGAGAAAGAAGACAAAATTGCCCGTTACCTACCGTTTGTAAAAATGGATGGAACCATTATGTTTGGCGGAACAGCCGGAACCAATATTGTAGGAAAGGCGATATCGTCTAATTATACGGCTTTTGGCAACAACAATACCGTTAACGTTTACGATCTGGATAATATTCAGGTGGCTACAGCGCACGCTACAGGCAATATGAACAACGAGGTGGAAGTTACGCTGTTTAACAACAGTAAGTTTACCTACAATGCTCAAAAACGTTTTGCCGGACCGGATAACAGTTCGTTTGTAAAAGAATTAGTTGGCGAATTGGTGTACCGCGATATTAAATTAGGACGCCAGGCTAAAACGTATAATACGAATTTATTAAACGAAAAGATAAAACTAGCCAAAGAACGCAGCCGTAACATTTATAACGTAAGCGGATATGCATTTGACGAAAAAGGTCAGCGTTATGACGGAATTATCACGGCTCAATTTGAAAAACTGGACATTAATCAGACCGGAGACACTCAGGTTGTAGACGCGATCGATAATTACGGTAAAAATGTTTCGATTAAATACAAAAACGAAAAAGGAAGAGAACGCACGATCACATTACAGGCGAAAGACAATATCAAATTTTATGTCCGCAACAACGACGGTACCGAAACGGCTTACGAAGGTATGAAGGTAAAAGGTGATGCGATGAAAAAACTATCCAATGCCATGTCACTTGGTTTTAACAATGCTTACTTTTATCGGGTTATCTATACGAGCAAAGACAACTCCGTTTTAGTAGATCCGGTGGAAGACGATCGTTTTGTGATCAAATTAAAATCCAAACCGGAAGGCCAAATGGTCGACAAACGAAACAACGATAAACTGTCGGTACAACTGGCGGAATACCTATCCGGATGTAAAATTTTAGCTTCTGAAATAAAAAAAGGGGCATTTGATTTGAAAAACTCAGAAAATCTCATTAATATTGTTAACGAATATAATGATTGCAAATAAAAATTAACATCCCCCATTAAAAATGCCCGTTGTAAACAACGGGCATTTTTTATTCCGAAAACAGGAAAAACGGCTTGACATAAGGCTTCCCGATGAATCCATCCGGTGGCAATGCTCCTTTTTTACTGGTTTTATAGACTTTTATATTTTTTAATTGCGCCGAACCATTTATAGCAAAACCAAATTTTCCGTTGTTTTTGATCATTTCGATTGGTTCGGTAAATTTTATAATTTCTTCGTTGTTGATCCAGACAAAAAAGTCATTTCCGGATTTCTGGATTTTCCAATCCAACCATTGTTCGGACATTGGAATTTTTACTTTTGGTAATTCCCCAACATGTCCGGTTGTCCGGATAAAACTGCCCTCCTTTTTCGGATCGGCAAAAAGCGAACGATCTTCAATGGCTACCTTGCCTTCCAACTGGTTGTATAAAATTCCGAGGTATTTTTCTTTTTGCAGGTTGAGCATCACTTCAAATAAATAGGCCGATGGCTCCACCAAAGTCGAAAACGTCAGTACATAATTATCCGGCAATTCTTTCTTTGCTATCAGAATAGCCCAATCGTTGTTTTTACTCCCTTTTACCAGCTTTTCTTTCCGATCGACCTCCCAATTACCATTAACCGGATTCCATTGCTTTAAACGGACATTCGTAAATTCTTCCTGAAAAACGTTTTTAAAATCTGATTTAGGACCCGATACACCTCCCAAAAGCAGCAACCATAACATAAATTGTTTCATAGAATAGTGATCAATAAAGGCATAAAAAAAGTGACTTCCGCCACTTTTCTCTATTTTATTATTAGCTTTTCGCTGTTGCGATTACAAATTTTAATTTGTTTCGAACACCTATCTGTAACAAATCCACTAAATCCTGAACCTGTAGATTATACGGAATTCGTACGACTATGGTCTGTTCTTTTTGCGTTCCCAGTTTTTCCAGTAATTTCGTTTCCAGTTCCTCAAAGGGCACTTCCTGTTTGTCTACAAAATAGTGCTTATCTTCGGTAACGGACAAACTGACAAATTGCTTGTTGGTCGTTTCCTTAGCCTCAGCTTTAGGCAACATCAGGTTGATCACGTTCGGATTCGCCAACGTAGAAATAATCAGGAAAAACAGCAATAAAAAGAACATGATATCACTCAAAGCAGAGGTTGCTACTTCGGCGTGAAAACGTCTATTTCTTTTGATTCTCATTGCGTTTATTTCGTATTTGGCTGTTGAATAACATTGATAAATTCTAATCCCTGGCGTTGCATGTTCAATGCAAAATGGTCGATCATCATATTAAAAAAGTGATAGGCCGCATAGGCAATTACCCCTACGATTAACCCTAATCCACTACTGATCATTTTTTCATATAAACCACCGGAGATATTTCCGATACTGATATTTTCGGTGATCGAAATCGTATAGAAAATCTTGATTACCCCGGAAATGGTTCCGATAAACCCTAAGATTGGTGCAATACCGGCTACGATTCCCAAATACCCCAATTTCTTCTCCATTAATCCCATTTCGATATTGGCGCTTTTTTCTAAAGCCAGGTCAATTTCGTTTATAGGTCGGCCGATGGTATTTACTCCGTTTTTCAACACCGTTCCGTAGGCTGTATTCGATTTATCGCAAATCATAGCCGCCGATTGTATATTTCCGGAATTTAACTGGTATTTTAATTCATTGATCAACGAGTTATCCAATTTTGTTTGCTTTTTGATATACAGATAGCGTTCCACAATAATGTAAACCGTTAGGAAAAACAGGATAAAGATTGGGATCACCATAACCCCACCTTTCATGATCAACTGGAAAAAATTAACGGATTCGATTGCTGTATTGGCCACTACGGGTTCATTTACAACGGGTTCTGTCGGAACCGGGTTCGCTTGCAACAAAAAATTAAAAATCATGTTTTACAAATTCGTTTTTATAGGGGTTAAATATAAGTATTTGCTTTTTAAAATAGCAACTACCGTACCATAAATAACGAAATTTCGGTGGAAAGCGTACTTTGAATGTAAAAAATTTACGGCATAAAAAAAGCTCCGCATTGCGGAGCCTTTTCTGTATTTTGAAAAAATGTTATTCTTCTGTCTTGTTGTGACGTGCTTCAATTTCATCTCTTTCTTTTTTCGTAACCGTATCACAAAGAACCGGTGTTGCGATAAATAGAGAGGAATATGTACCCACAGTAATACCAACCAACATCGCGAAGATAAATCCACGGATTGACTCACCTCCGAAGATGAACATGATTAACAATACCAATAGTAAGGTTAACGATGTATTGATTGTTCTGGATAAGGTTGTATTAATCGATTTGTTTACGATATCGTTAAAATGTCCTTTTGTATTACCTGCAAGGTATTCACGTACCCTGTCGAATACAATTACGGTATCATTCATCGAGTAACCAATTACCGTTAGAATTGCCGCAATAAAGTGCTGGTCCATTTCCATGTGGAATGGCATGAATTTGTAACATAATGAGTAAATACCCAATACGAAGATCACGTCGTGTGCAACTGCTGCGATCGCTCCTAATGAATACTGCCATTTACGGAAAGAGATCATTAAGTAAACGAATACAATCGCCATAGATCCTAATACCGCCCAGTACGAGTTTGTTTTGATATCATCCGATACCGCCGCACTCACTTTAGAAGCTTGTAATACACCGATTTTCTTACCGTCGAATGTGTTGGTAAACTTGTCGTATGTAATATTGTTCGAATAGTAATGCTTTAAAGCATTGTATAATTTTTCGTTTACTTCTTTATCCACTTCAGAACTAGTCTCCTGAACTTTGTATTTCGTTGTAATTTTTAACTGATTCGCATCACCAAATACTTTTGCCTCAGCACTTCCGAATACTTCTTCTTTTGATAACGCATCCGCAATTTCAGATGGTTCGATTGCTTTTTCAAACTTCACCTGGAAGGTTCTACCTCCAACGAAATCCACACCTTCATCCAATCCATTGATTGCGAAAGAGATACAACTCACCACTACTACTAATCCAGAGAATAAGTACGTCCATTTTTTGATTTTCAAGAAATCAAAGTGGAAGTTGGTAAACCAGTTTTTAGTAACCGCTGTTGAGAATTGTAGTTTCGTTCCTCTGCTTACACCCCAGTCTAATAACATTCTGGTAATGAAAATTGAGGTAAACAAGGAAGTAAAGATACCGATCAATAATGTTGTAGCAAATCCTTTGATTGGTCCTGTTCCGAAGATCAATAGTACCAAACCGGTTAATACGTGTGTTACGTTCGCATCGGTAATCGACGACATCGCACCTCTCCAAGTGAATGAGAAACGAACTGCTTCGTCTAAGGATTTCCCTAATCGCAATTCTTCTTTTGCTCTTTCATAG
This sequence comes from Bacteroidota bacterium, assembly GCA_023446155.1. GTDB lineage: Bacteria > Bacteroidota > Bacteroidia > Flavobacteriales > Flavobacteriaceae > Flavobacterium. The sequence continues at coordinate 501,299 of JAEXIT010000017.1, read as the reverse complement.
ATAATGATGTTCGCATCCACCGCAGTACCCATTGTTAATACGATACCTGCGATACCTGGTAAGGTTAATACCGCACCTAAGCTAGCCAAGATTCCAAAAAGGAATAATAAGTTCACAGCTAAAGCGATGTTGGCATACCAACCTGCTTTACCATAATAGAATACCATCCATAGGGATACTAATAATAAACCTACTAATGATGATGTAATACCGTTGTCAATTGCTTGTTGTCCTAATGACGGACCTACAACTTCTGATTGTACGATCTCTGCCGATGCCGGTAATTTACCTGCACGTAAGATGTTCGCTAAATCTTTTGTTTCTGCTACGTCGAATACTCCTGAAATTTCAGAACGTCCTCCTGCGATTGGCCCGGAAGATACTCCCGGTGCAGAATATACGATGTTATCCAATACGATAGCGATATTGCTTTGTTGTGTAAAGGCTTTCCCTGTTAACTCTTCCCATTTTTTCGCTCCGGTAGCGTTCATCTGCATCGTTACAGACGGACGTCCCATTTGGTCGAACGATTCTCTAGCGTCGGTAATAACACCGCCACTCATTGGTGGAATACCTTCTCTGTTTGCTTTTAACGCATATAATTCTACTACGTTTGGTGCTTTCGGGTTTAATTTACCCCATGCAAAACGCACATAACGTTGTTCTGCTGGTAACAAAGAACGGATATCGTCTCTTTTTAAATACGAATTAACTTTTGCAGTATCTTTTGGATTGAAGTAAGCCAATACCGGACTACCTTGTTGTCCACCACCTACTACTAAATCCAATAACGGATTGTTTCCTTTTTTCGCAGCAGCCGAATCAGTTGCTTTATTTGTTAACAATGAGTCAATATCTGTCTTTTTAGCAGCTTCTTTTGTCTCAACTGTTGCTTTTTCTGTTTTCTTTAACGTCTCGTTAGCCGCCAAAAGGAAGTTTCCGATCTCGTCTGATTTATACGTTTCCCAGAATTCTAACTGAGCCGTACTCTGTAATAATTTTGTAATACGATCTACATCCTTAGCACCTGGAAGCTCAACTAAGATTCTTCCTGATTCTCCTAATTTCTGGATGTTCGGTTGTGTAACTCCGAATTTATCGATACGCTCTCTCAATACACGGAATGCACTTTCTACAGACTCATCTACTTTTTTTCTAAGAACTGATTTTACCTGAGCATCCGACATATCGAACTTGATCACATCACTTAAGTTTCGGTTTCCGAAAACTTCCGGTGATGCCAATTTGGTTGTTCCGTTCGATTCTTTGTCAAAAGCGATAAAGAAAGCGTCCAAATAACTTTGGTTACCTTCTCTGTTTTTGGTTGCTTCTGCAAGCGCTTTATTGAAAACTGGATTTTTAGAATTATTCGCTAATCCTTTCAATACGTCTTTAACCGAAATCTGAAGAATCACGTTGATTCCTCCTTCAAGATCCAGACCTTTGTTAATTTGTTTAGCACGTACTTCGTTAAAAGTATGTCCTAAAAAAACTTTTTCTTTACCAATAGAGTCCAAATAGAACAACTCTTTTTTAGAGTCTCCGTTTGCAAAGGTTTTCGCCTTTTTCTCTATATTATTGGTAACAAATGTGAAGGATAGCTGGTAAATACTTACCAGTGCAAAAAGTATTGCAAAAAATTTAATGAGTCCTTTATTCTGCATTATTACTAAATATTAATTATTCATTTTTTTCAAAAACGAGCAAATATATAATTTACCAAAAGATTAACCAATTAATTTGCCAATATTATCAAAAAAAAAGACTGCCCTACGCAGCCTTTCTTTATTTCTTCCGTAATGACTATGCCAAAACAGATTTAAGATCACCATTCATAGCTCTAACTGCATCGGCACTCTTGGCAAAAAGGGCTTTCTCAGCATCGTTTAAGGCGATATCCACAATTTCTTCAATTCCGTTCTTACCGATAATACATGGTACACCGATACAAATGTCATTCTGACCGTATTCTCCTTCCAAATAAACCGAACATGGAATCATTCGTTTTTGGTCGTTTAAGATACTATCGACTAAAAACGCTACTGATGCTCCCGGTGCATACCAAGCCGATGTTCCCAACAGCCCTGTTAATGTCGCTCCTCCAACCATAGTATCGGCAGCAACTTTATCCAACACGTCTTGCGCCAGGAAGTCTCCAACCGGGCTTCCGTTATAGGATGCTAATCGTGTTAATGGAATCATGGTAGTATCGCCATGTCCGCCAATCACCATTCCCTGAACATCGTTAGACGGCTTGTCCAATGCTTTTGATAAATAGTATTTAAAACGGGAACTATCCAAAGCACCACCCATACCGATAATTCTGTTTTTCGGCAATCCGGTTGCTTTTAAGGTCAGATAGGTCATTGTATCCATAGGATTCGACACCACTACTATAATGGTATCCGGAGAATATTTTAGTACGTTTTCCGCTACCGATTTTACAATTCCGGCATTGATTCCGATTAATTCTTCACGGGTCATTCCCGGCTTTCTCGGAATACCTGAGGTGATTACCACCACATCGCTTCCGGCTGTTTTAGAATAATCGTTTGTACTTCCCGAAACACGTGTATTAAATCCTGTTGTTGTTGCGCACTGCATGATGTCCATCGCCTTACCTTCTGCAAATCCTTCTTTGATATCCAACAATACCACTTCGCTTGCAATACCTCTATAAGAGATAACATCTGCACAAGTTGCTCCTACATTTCCTGCGCCAACTATTGTTACTTTCATAATATTCGTAAAATAAGTATTAAATTAATTTTTTGATTTATTGAGTTACCCAATATACAAATTTTATGTACGCAAAATACATGGTTTAAAAAAATCACATTTTTTTAAATTGCTACCAAATAAAAAAGGATGCCGTTTTCGGACATCCTTTTTTTATTTGCGATTTAAGCATCAATTTTAGCGTATGCTGCGTTTTTCTCGATAAATTCTCTACGCGGCGGCACCTCATCCCCCATTAACATAGAGAAGATTCGGTCGGCCTCTGCCAGGCTATCAATAGACACCTGACGTAGCGTTCGGAATTCCGGGTTCATGGTCGTTTCCCACAGCTGTTCTGCGTTCATCTCTCCAAGACCTTTATAACGCTGAATACCGGTTCCGCCGCCCATTCTTTCCGAGATCTGATCTCGCTGTGCATCAGTCCACGCGTATTCTTTTTTATTTCCTTTTTTCACCATATATAATGGTGGTGTTGCAATATATACGTATCCGTTTTCAATCAGTTCTTTCATATATCTAAAGAAGAACGTCAGAATAAGCGTTGAAATGTGACTACCATCGACATCGGCATCACACATGATCACTACTTTATGATAACGCAGTTTTTCAAGATTCAATGCCTTACTGTCTTCTGCTGTTCCAATCGTAACTCCTAATGCCGTAAAGATATTTCGAATCTCTTCATTTTCGAATACTTTATGATGCATGGCTTTTTCTACGTTTAGAATCTTACCTCGCAATGGAAGGATCGCCTGAAAGGCACGGTCACGTCCTTGTTTGGCCGTTCCACCCGCGGAATCCCCCTCGACAAGGAATACCTCACATTTTGCCGGATCCTGCTCGGAACAATCGGATAATTTACCCGGCAATCCACCGCCACCCATAACGGTTTTACGCTGTACCATTTCACGCGCTTTTTTCGCCGCATGACGTGCTTGCGCTGCCAAAATTACTTTTTGAACAATTATCTTGGCATCGTTCGGGTTTTCTTCCAGGTAGTTTTCCAACATTTCGGCTACCGCCTGACTTACTGGTGATACTACCTCACGGTTTCCTAATTTTGTCTTCGTTTGTCCTTCGAATTGTGGCTCAGATACTTTTACCGATACAATCGCGGTTAACCCTTCACGGAAGTCATCACCCGAAATTTCGAATTTCAGTTTTTCCAACAATCCGGAAGCGTCCGCGTATTTTTTAAGCGTACGCGTCAATCCACTACGGAATCCTTGCAAGTGCGTTCCTCCTTCGTGGGTGTTGATATTATTTACGTAGGAAAAGATATTCTCGGAATAGCTGCTGTTATAAATTAACGCCACCTCAACCGGCACTTCTCCTTTGTCGCTTTCCATGCTGATCACGTGTCCGATGATTGGCTCACGGTTTCCATCCAGGAATTTAACGAATTCTTTCAATCCTTCTTTCGAATGGAATACTTCTCCAACAAAAGCTCCGTCTTTATCCGTTTCTCTGCGATCGGTTAACGTGATGGTAATTCCTTTATTAAGGAATGACAACTCACGCATACGCGCCGCTAAAGTATCATACGAATACTCCGTTGTTTGTGTAAAGATGGTGTTATCCGGTTTAAAGGTTACAATCGTACCTCTTTTTTCGGTTTCACCAATCTGTTTTACCGGGTAAATTGCTTTACCTCTTTCGTATTCCTGTTCGTATACTTTTCCTTCTCTGTGAACCGTCGCACGCAAATGGTCGGATAGTGCGTTCACACACGATACCCCAACTCCGTGTAAACCTCCGGATACTTTATAGGAATCTTTATCAAATTTACCTCCCGCACCAATTTTGGTCATTACAACCTCTAATGCAGAAACGCCTTCTTTTTTATGAATATCTACCGGAATACCACGACCGTTATCTTCAACCGTAATGGAATTATCCTCATTAATTGTCACAGATATGGTATCACAATGTCCAGCTAAAGCCTCATCGATCGAGTTATCCACAACCTCATAAACCAAGTGGTGAAGTCCGCGTGTTCCTACATCTCCAATATACATGGAAGGACGCATTCTTACGTGCTCCATCCCCTCAAGCGCCTGAATACTGTCTGCCGAATAATTGTTTTTCTTAACTTCTTCGCTCATAATTTATATTCTAAAAAATGTATTTTTTCGTCTAACAGGCAAATATATGAAAACGCAAAGGATAATACACTAAAAATAACCCGTATTAGCCGTAAGTTATCAACAAAAACATTTAATTAACGCCTAATTTTCTTACTTTTTAACATTTGACATCCGCATTAAAAAAACAAAAAAAGCACCGGTAAATTCCCGGTGCTTTCAAACAAACAAACTAATCACATATGAAAGATCATAATGTCGCTTTCAGGGTGGCAATATTCGTATCGGCCTTAACATGGGCCTTATTGGCTCTTCCGCTTGGATCCTGGTTTTCCTGCCATTTCGGAATCCACTTGCGTACGGTTTTGGCCGCACTGGCTTGTGGGAAATGTTTATGAAAAATGGTTCGGTAGTAATACGCTTCTTTTGTCGTTGGTGTATTGTGCGGAAACACATCGGCTGCTTTTGCCAGTGCTTCATCCGTAACCTGCGCCGTACCATATTCGATTAAAGCGTCGATCCAGTTGTAACCAACACCGTCCGAAAATTGCTCTTTTTGACGCCATAATACACTATCCGGCAAATACGGTTTTTCCGGTGTATCGAATGCTTTTCGAAGGATGTATTTTTCGACACCGCCATAGGTTGCCGGTTGTTTTTCTTCCGGTCTGATTTTAATCGCCAGGTTTAAAAAGGCTTTGTCCAAAAACGGAACCCGCGCTTCCAATCCGTGTGCCATCGTCGATTTATCCGCACGCAGCAAATCGGCAGTGGCTAATTTCTGTACGCGTTCGATCGTTTCTTGCTGAAAATCGGCTACGGATGGTGCATTTCTAAAATACAAATACCCTCCAAAAATCTCATCGGCTCCTTCTCCCGACAACACTACTTTTATTCCTTTTTCGGTGATCGCTTTCGACAGGAAATACATAGGCGTACTCGCACGAATGGACGTCACATCGTAGGTTTCCAAATGCCAGATCAGTTTATCCAGAATTTCGATTCCCTGTTCCACCGAAAAGTAAATTTCGTGGTGTTCCGTTCCTAAGTATTCCGCTACGGCACGTGCCGCTACTACATCGGGCGCATTGCGATCCAATCCAATGGAAAACGAATGCAACTTCGGACTTCCGGCATCTGCCATTAATCGGGATGCAATAGCCGATGTTAGCGACGAATCCAATCCGCCGGATAACAAAACGCCAATAGGCACATCACTCATCAATCGTTTGCGCACAGCCTCAGTCAAGGTTTCACGGATCGCCTGCAAATCGAGTGGCTCAACGGCTTTTGCAGCATCTTCCCATTGCGGTTGGTAGTATTTTACAAATCCAGTTTTGGGCGAGTAATAATGTCCCGGCGGAAAGGCGGCAAACGACTTACATTGGTCGGCTATGGCTTTCATTTCGGAGGCAAAATAAATCGCTCCATGACTATCAATTCCATAGTATAGTGGTTTTACACCCAACGGATCTCTACCCGCAATAAAATCATCTCCTTCAATCACAACAAAGGCAAAGATCCCGTCGAGCATATCACAAAATTCATAGCCATATTCTTCGTATAAATGCACAATCACTTCCGAATCGGATGTCGTGCGAAACGTATGGTGCTTTAGTACGGTATCGCGTAGTTTTTTATGGTTATAGATTTCGCCGTTATGCACCATCCAAGCGGAATTGGTTCCCTGAATCGGTTGTTTTCCGGTTTGTAAATCGACGATCGACAAACGTTCGTGGCTTAAAAAATGTCCTTTTTCCGTGATATGCAAATCACTTTCATCCGGACCGCGATGCGACATTCTTTTGGACAATTGTTGCACCAATTCTGCATCGACTCCTTTTCCTATAACTGCTACTATCCCGCACATACTATTTTTGCTTTAAATGGTTATTATTACATCACAAAATTGCCTATATCAGTTTTAATTAAAAAGTAAAAACTTTATTTTAGTTTTAATTTAAAATCAAAACACGCAATTCAGAATCAAAATATAACCTATAGCATCTTATTTGTAGCGTTTGGGTTAAAATCTATAAGTTCCGACTTTAAATTTGAGCTATTTCAAACAAAAAACCGGACAAATGCCCGGTTTTATTTAGTTTTTGGAATAATCGTCCAACAGTTGCTTTTCCCTACTATTGAGTGACTGTACTCCGTTTTTGTTTATCTTTTCGAGTATACGGTCGATTTCCTTTTGTTTTTCGATTTTGGCCGCGTTGTACTTTTCATCGATCGTATAATTTTGTTCTTTGGTATGCGCCGACTTCGGACTCGTGATCCGAATCACAGCATATACAAGTCCGGCTACAAAAAGCAGTATCGCGAGTAACATCATCTTTTTTTATTTTACCTGTTTTCCTTTTACAAATGTATTGACCGGCACCACATAGGGTACGCCGTCAATATCCATCGTCATAATATCCGCATCGAAAATAACAAAATCGGCCCATTTTCCCACTTCCAGACTTCCTTTTTCGTTTTCCTCAAAATTCGAATACGCCGCCCAGATGGTCATCCCTTTTAGGGTTTCTTCACGGGTTAGCGCATTTTCCGACTGAAATCCGTTTTCCGGATAGTTTTTTAGATCTTTTCGCGCCACGGCTGCATAAAACGTATACATCGGATTGACTTCCTCAATTGGAAAATCCGTCCCCAATGCGATTAAACCGGCTTTTTGCAACATGGTTTTATAGGCATACGAATATTGTAACCTTTTTTTACCCAATCGGTCTTCCGCCCAATACATATCGGATGTCGCATGCGTGGGTTGTACCGATGGAATAATTCCCAATTTAAAGTAATCGAAGTCTTGTTCGCGCATAATCTGAGCGTGTTCGATTTTCCATCTACGATCCGGTTTCCCATCCAACACTTCTTTGTAAATTTTAAGTAATACCGTGTTGGTCGAATCGCCTATCGCATGGGAATTCATCTGATACTCCGATTCGGCGATCTGACTCGCGATTTCCCGAATGGTTGGAATTGGCGATAATAAAGCGCCGAATTGTTTTGGCTTGTCGGAGTAGGCCTGATGCAAACACGCGCCACGCGATCCCAAAGCGCCATCACCCATAAATTTAAAGGAACGCACGTTTAATTTATCCGTTTTATAAATTCCCAATTGGGTATAATGATCCACATTTTCACGGGTCGCCATGACCATTGCATAAATATTGATATCGAGTTTATTTTCCTGTTGTAAACTATCGATCAGATCAATAACATCGCGTTCCAAACCGGCTTCGTTGATCGTTGTCAATCCGTAGTGAAACATTTCTTTTTGCGCCTCCTGTAAGGCTGTAATTTGCGTCTCCCGTGTTGGTTTTGGAATAATAGCCGATACCAATTCCATCGGATTGTCGACCAAAATACCGGTTAATTTTCCGTCTCTGACTTCAATTTGCCCGCCTGACGTTTTGGTTTTGGTGGTAATTCCAGCCAATTCCAAGGCTTTGGAATTAACCAACATCGCATGTCCGTCGATACGGGTTAACACCACCGGAATGGTTGGAAAGTACTGATCCAACAGTTCTTTTGTTGGAAATTCTTTTTCTTTCCAGTCGTTCTGATCCCATCCGCGGCCTACGATAAACGTATGGTTTTTTACTTTTTGGAACGCCTGAATCCTTTCAATCACTTCCTGAAAGCTTTTGGTTCCTCTAAGGTTTACCGCCTGCATGTTCATGCCCAATCCGTAAAAGTGGGCATGCGCATCGTAGAATCCGGGATACATATATTTGCCCTTGGCAATCAGGTTTTTTTTGGCAGAAAACTTTTTCTGAATATCCGCTTTGCTTCCAATTCCAATAATTTTCCCGTCTTTAACCGCTAAGGCTTCCGCGGTTTGAAACGCTTTATTAACCGTATAGATTTTTGCATCGGAAACAATCAAATCGGCTTCCTGTTTTTTCTGAGCATTTATCAAGGCCGAAGTAAGACAACATGCCGCCAATAGTATATTTTTTACTTTCATTTTTGGTAGGTCTAATCGATAGTTTCGATCGTATATTTTGAACTGTTGATTTCGAAGGTTTCCCCTATTCCGCCGCCCATTAATTTTAATCCCAATGGCGATTGTGGCGAAAGGGCAATGACATTCACACCGTCGATCGCAATTTTCGGTAAAGCGGCACTCATAAACAAAAACATCCCATTGGTTTTGATCACGCTTCCTACGGCAATTTTTGATGTCGTCGCCGTCGCATCGATCTTTTCCAATATTGTTTTCATCTGAAGGGTCTCCTGTAATTTGGCACTTAATTTTTCCTGCTCCAAATGCATCATCGACAGCGCAGTTTCATGCTTATCGCCCGCCGAACCTTTGGCGTCGTTTTGCGCATCTTCTGCCAATCCGGAAATCATATCTCTGAAAACATCAATTTTGTCTTGTAATAAAACCAGATGCTGTTGTACAATTTTTTGTTTAAATGTCATTTCTATTCCTGTAATGAGTTACAAAGAAACAAAATAAAAGCCTGCAAAAACAGTTGCTTTGCAGGCTTTCCTTTTTATTTGAACACTTTAATTAAAAGTCGAATTTATAACTGGCTCCAATCAGGAATTGAAATCCCTGTACCGGATAATTCAGCCAGCGTTGGTAATTCTGACTTGCCAGGTTGTTGGCTTTCAGATAGGCCGTAAGACGCTCGTTGTGTTTGTAACCTACATGCGCATTTAAGTCAAAATAGCTATCTAAGGTTACGGTTTTTAACATTGGCTCGGTTAACGAAACATCGGTATACATAAACTGATCTTTACGATCGCCTACAAAGAAGATATTCGTTCCGGCATACCATTTTTCGGTAATATTAAAGTCGAAATCGGCTCCAATTTTTACCGTTGGCATATTCCAGGCTTGTTCTAAATCGGTTGTAAAGCTGTTGAAGGTACCGTTCAATCCGAAGCTTACATTTTTAGAGAAATCCATTTTCAGTTCTCCGAAAAAGCTAATCGTTTTTAACTTGTCGTACACCACACCAAATGAGTTTCCGTAAACATAGCCTTCGGTATTCGTATTGGCCGTGTCGTATACATTGCTTTTAAAGAACGCTTTGTCGTCGTCGCTTTTGTAGGATCCTCTAACGTTATACGCAACATTATTCGCTAGTTTCCCTTTTAATCCGACATAAATATCGTATTGTTCGCTGGTTGGCGCAATCACCAAATTAGGTGCTACAAACTGGTTTTCACCTACGAAATCGGCATAGGTATTTTGTTTTAATCCCCCTTCGGCACCGGCATAAGCGATCATCACATCGCCTACCACTTTATAGGACGCTTTTACGTTTGGATATACATAGAATTTCCCATCACTTTCGTTGTTCAGTTTTCCCATGTTATAGAAAAGTCCTGCGCCAAGCTGAACCGAAAGATCGCCTTCTTTTAACAAGACACTCGGTTGTACTCCAAGATTCAGGTAACTGTATTTCATTTCGCTATCCGGCAGGTTGTAGTAATCTTTTTCAAAATTTCCACCTACATAATCCACTACAAAATCCGTTTTAAATTTATTGTCTTTGAATTCAAAATCGATCGACGGTTTGATAAAGAAACGATTTTCGGCACTCCCTTTCGCATCCCAAAAACGTTTGAATTGTAATGTTGCTTCGTTAAAATAGCTATCTTTCATTCCCAATCGACCGCCTAATTTTAAGGTTTGATAGGTTTGCTGCGGATTGATTGCCGCCAACATATTCGGATCATCGAATGTCAGATAATCGGTTGGTAATCCGTACCAATTGTACAACTGATGTTGGTAGCCTAAATCGACATTCCAGTCGAAATCCCGTTGTTTACTTCCATAGGTCAGATCAACCGAAGTAGTGTAGTATTTATCGTCCAGCAACACGTCTTTGATACCGCCCTGCGATGACATATGACGGAACATTCCGGCCACATATTCGTTATTGCTCAGGTTTTTAGTCACAAACAATTCACCGTTTACCGCGGCGTAATTACCAAATCCTAAAGTGGCATAATTGTTATACAATTTTTCCTTTTGTGCTTTGTCTACTCCGGCCGCTTTTCCTTTCGACGGTGTAAACGTCGACGCTACCGGAAAGGAAAAAATATTGTATTGTATTTCTTTTTTCTGCGTATTGTCTTCGTCGTCAATCGTTGGTGTTTCTTTTACTTTAAAAGCATCGGAAATGGTTGGCGTATAAGGCTTTACTACATTTACTACTTCTGTACCCAGATTCTCGTCTTTCTTTTGTGCAAAAAGCGACTGACTTCCTGCTAAGAGTAATACGAATGCGATTTTATATTGAATGGTCTTTGTCATATGCTGTATTTATTAGTAAGAAAAAGTACGCTCCTTTTAATTCGTTATTGAGGAATTGCGTTTGGCTTCTTCCGATTTAATAAAGTCTAATTCTTTTTTGGCTTCTTCTACCACATCCTGATAGGTACTAAAGTTTTTGATCACGCTTTCCAGAATATAGGTCGCCTGGAAACTATCCTTTAAGCCGTAAAAGTTTTTCGCCATGATCACCAGACCTTTGGCTCCAAAGTACTTGTATCCGGAATAATCTTTGGCTAATTTCTGAACGGCAGTATTCGACGCTTCAAATTTACCATCCTTATTTTTAAAGTACGCATCGTAGTATAAGGCTTCCGCCGCCAATTCCCCTTTGGCTATGGTGAGTAATTTTGCGTAGGCTGTTTTGGCTTTTGCTTCGTCGTTCGATTTAATAGCCGAACGCGCTACGATAATCTGTGCATCACTCTTGATACGGTCTTCAATTTTAGTATTTGCCAATACCTTATCGGCATAAATCACCGCATTCGGATAATCCTTCTGTTCGTAATACGATTTCATCAGATTGGATTGTGCGAAGGTTACGTTTTGCGGGAAATCGGCTTCTGTTTCCAGTCGTTTTAACACCGGAATCGCTTTGGCATAATCGTTTTTCTTCAGATGAATTTCCGATAAACGCGCCAAGGACTGTTCGGTAAATTCATTTCGGGATTTTCCGATCACAAATTCATAATTCGGAATGGCATTACTACCAAGACCTTCGGCAAAATAAGCCTGCGCCAGATAGAAATTGGCTTTTAAAGCTGAGATTCCATTCGGGAAGTTTGCCAGATAGCCTGTAAATCCGGAAATCGCCGGTTTTAAGTTGTTTTGCAGGTATTGTTTTTCGGCTGCCTCATACGTTGTTTTATCCAGGTCGGCATCCGTAACTTCTACAAAATCCAGGGTTCGTACCCAACTTGCATATTCGTCTACTTTTCCAGTGTCGACATAGATCAGACGTGCGGTCGAAACGGCTTCCATCGCCTCCTGACTTCTCGGATAATCGGCCACCACTTTTTTCAGCTTCGCCAACGCCTGTTGGTCTTTTTCCGCATTGTAATAAATCAGACCTTGTCTTAAAATGGCTTTTGCCGCATACGAACTGTCTTTATAATCCGTAATCAGTCGGTCGTAAGCCTGTAAGGCTTTTTCAGTATTGTTTAAGGTCACGTAGGTATTCCCCATTTCATATAAGGCATCATCCGCATATTTTGATTTTGGATAGGCTTTTAGGAATCCGTTTAACTCCTCTACTTTTTTATCATTTCGGGATACAAATCCGTAGGAAATCGCTTTTTGGAAGTAGGCATAATCGGCATCGACACTTTTTAGCTCAATCGCTTTGTTATAGGCTTCCATCGCCGGCCAATATTTAGTCGTCACGAAATAGCTATCCGCCATGCGCAGGTAGGCATCATTAAGACGCACCTTGTCGTCTTTTGCCATGTTAATGTACTCCTGGAAATATTTTGCTGCCTGTTCGTATTCTTTTTGTTTGAAATAGGTATACGCCAGATCGTAATTCGCATTTTTATATTCGGGTGTATTTTTGGCTTCCGCACTACCCAAAAATTGTTTAAAGCTGATCAACGCATCACTGAATTGTCCTAACACATATTCGGTTTCGGCTTTCCAAAACGTCGCTCGCGTGGTGAATTTCGCATCGCGTTGTTCGGCAATTGATTTTTTAAATAAAGCCAATGCCTCGTTGTAATTCCCGTCGGTATACAATTCCAATCCGCGGTAAAACGTTACCTTTTGATAGGCTAGTTTGTTTTCCGGTGTCTTACTTTTTTCCAGCAACACCAAAGCTTCTTTGTAATTTTTCGAGGTGATATACGAGTTAATCAATAACGATTCGATCTCGGCTTTAAATGCGGTATTCGGATATTTGTTCAGATACCCCATCAAGACTTCCGGTACACTTTGGTACGGGTTTCCGATTTCGTAGCTCAATTTGGCATAATTCAGATACGCATCTTCCTGTATTTTGGCATCAAAATCCATTTCGGAGGCATTTTTGAATGCATTTAGCGCCTGTTGCTTTTTATCGGTTTTCAGGTAACTTTCCGCCAAATGATAGTAGGCATTTTGCGCTACCGCATCCTGACCGTTGATAATTTTATTAAACTGCGCGATGGCATTTTCATAATCGCCGGCTTTATAATAGGCATATCCCAACTGGTAAAAATCGGTGTTGTTCCATTTTCCTTTTTTGCCTTTGTATTCCAACAAATACGGTAAGGCTTTGTCGTATTGTTTCAGGTTAAAATAACTCTCCCCGATAATTTTAGACAATTCGGATTTTTCGTTGGCATCCGATTTGGACAATTGCGGAATCCCTACATCAATTGCTTTTTGGAAGTTCCCCAGTTTAAAGTTCATATCGGCCTGGAAATAGGACATTTTCTCTTTGTATTTGTCCTTATCGGATACCTGATCAAAAAACTGAGTAGCATCTTTGTAGTTATCGGTTTCATAGGCCATATACCCCAAATAGTATTTGGCCTGCGAGCCGTATTCTTTGGAATTAACGACTTTATTAAAATATTTTTCGGCTTCTTTTTTATTTTTTGCGGTAAAGTAACAATAGCCTTTCTGGAAATTATAGCGTTCTTTATCGCTCAAAGTCATCGCATTTTCATCCACTTTATCGAACCATTTCAGCGCCTGAACATAATTCCCCTGTTCGAAGTAATAGTGTGCGACCTCGATGTAGGCCTGATTTTGTTTGGTACTGGTCGGATAATTCTCGACAAAATTTTCCATCATCTGATCGGCGCCCGATTGTTCCAGGCGAATCGCGCAATTGGCACTGTAATAGGCACAATCGGCTTTTACTTCCGCACTGTTATTTGCGCTTTTCACCTTATCAAAAAGGATCTGTGCCGCCTGGTATTGCTTGTCTTTATAAAGCGACAACGCCTTTTGGTAGTCCACTAAATCGTGCGTATAGATGTTCGATTGTTGTGCCGCGAGGTTCATTGCACCTAGCGTTAGAGTAATAAATAATAGCCTATCTAATTTTCGCATTGTTCCTTTTTTTAAAAACCAAATATATCAAAATATACTGGTATTAACGTTTCTCCGGTTTTGTTTATTGCAGGAGTTCCCTCAAAAACCAAACCAAATAATTTCTTACGGAAATAAATTGTTGTAAATTTCGTTTTTAATTTTGCAGGACTCCCTTAACTTCTTATTTTTACCAAAATAAAACATACGTACTTATGTCGCAAACTATTCTTTCCCTTACCGATGTAACCATTTATCAGGAAAATAATGCTGTTTTAACCCATGTAAATCTGGAGGTTAAAAACGGTGATTTTATTTATATCATTGGAAAAACCGGTTCCGGAAAAAGTAGTTTTATGAAGACTTTGTATGCCGATTTACCACTAACGGAAGGTGAAGGTACCATAGTCGATTATGATTTAAAAGGCCTGAAAGAAAAGGACATTCCGTATTTGCGTCGTAAATTGGGAATTGTTTTTCAGGATTTTAAATTACTTCCGGATCGCAATGTTCACGACAATCTGGAGTTTGTTTTAAAAGCTACCGGATGGGGCGAAAAAGAAGAAATGCAGGTTCAAATTGAGGAAGTTCTGGACAAAGTGGGTATGCGTAATTTTGTAAACAAAATGCCGCATCAGTTATCCGGAGGAGAACAACAGCGCATCGCCATTGCCCGTGCTTTGTTAAACGATCCGGAGCTGATTTTAGCCGATGAACCAACCGGAAACCTGGATCCGCAAACCAGCGTGGAGGTCATGGAGGTTTTGAAAAAAATCAACCAGAACGGAAAAACGATTCTAATGGCTACACACGATTATGCCTTATTGATGAAATATCCATCCAAAACCTTAAAATGCGAGGACAAAACCTTGTTTGAAGTAGTACAACGAACGGTTTAATTTCAAATCGTTTAACGATGACTGTGTCCAAAAAATCACTGTTGATCATTCCGTTTTACAACGAATGTAAGCGCATATCAATTGGTGATTTTATAGCTGATTTTACGAATTTTCCCAATACCGATTTTTTACTGGTCGACGATGGCAGTTCCGACAAAACAGCGGCATTATTACAAAATCTGAGCAACGGACATCCCAATGTAAATGCGGTCGTTTTAAGTTCCAATTTGGGCAAAGCCGAAGCCATACGTTATGCCGTTCAAAATACGGATCTTAGTGCATTTGATTATGTCGGTTATCTGGATGCCGATTTGGCGACGCCTATCGAAGAACTTATCAAAATGTTGGCTTTTGCCGAAAAACATCCTCAGTATCATTTTATAATGGGAAGCCGGATTAAAAAAATGGGAAGCACTATCGTTCGCTATAAACACCGCCATTATCTGGGACGTATCTTTGCAACCATCGTAAGCGGTTTTATTCTTAAAACACCTATTTACGACACCCAATGCGGTGCAAAAATAATCACGAAAGACATAGCCCTACAGCTGTTTGAAAAACCTTTTTTAACCCGATGGCTGTTTGATATTGAGTTATTGTTGCGGTATAAAAAAACAAATCCCGATTTTGAACGACAGGTTTATGAATTTAGCCTGAATACCTGGATCGAAAAAGGTGCCAGTAAAATCACATTTCGCGATCTGATTGGCTTTCCAATGCAACTGCTAAAAATTTACAATGCTTATGCTTAACCGGTTTTTACATCTGCTGTTCGAAAAACCGATCGCATCACTAGTTGTATCAGGCATCTTAATCCGTTTATTTTGTATTCTGCTATACCAACATGTTACGATATTCCCGGATTCTGAAGGCTATATCGAATTAGGACAATTGCTAGCCGATTTTGACGTGTCCGGCTATAACGGACAAAGAAGCCCGGGGTATCCGTTCCTGCTGTTTCTAAGCGGAAATCATCCCGCAATCACGCTGCTTTTGCAATTTATAATTGGCCTCTATACTTCGGTACTGGTTTATCAAAATCTGCTACTGGTAAAACTCGACACCAAAGTTTCCTTTTTAACAGCCTTGTTTCTAAACACCCTTTTGCATGTCATTTTTTACGAAACAGCCATCCTAACCGAGTCGCTTACCCTTTTTGTTCTAACCCTTATCATCAACCTATACCTCCGGTACTTTTTTGAAAATACTTCGTTATTCAAAATGACAATCATGAGCCTGGCTTTTGGTTTTCTGGTTCTTATAAAACCCTTTTATTTTTTCCTTCCGTTTCTTTTTTATGGCTTTTCGGTGTTGAAAAACTTTTCCATCCGTACCATAATCAACCGGCGTATTGTGATTCTTATTTTTCCAATAATCAGTTTTCTCGGATGGTCGTATGTCAATAAAATCAATACCGGTTATTTTGTGCCGACTACTTTTTATGGGATCAACACCGTTCAGAATTGTGTTTATTTTGCTGAAAAAGCCCCCGATTCGTTTAAAACCATACGCACTATTTATGTAAAACACCGTGAAATCGCTAAAAAGGAACACAAAGATGTTTCGATGAGCATCTGGTTTGCATACGACGAATTAGTGGAGACTACCGGTTTATCGTTTGTTGCCCTATCGGACGAACTGAATCAATTTAGCAAGGTTACGATCCGTAACAATCCCGCCGATTACCTCTATCAGGTCGTTTGCCGATCGTGGATCGATTTCTGGAAAACCGGCATGTACTGGAATTACCACGATTTTAAAATACCTTATGCAAATAAATTCCTGATTGGAATATGGTACATCCAATGGGTAGTGGTACAACTCTTCAAAATTGTTTTTGTTTTACTCATTCCGGTTCAGTTATATGAATTTATCGTTCGAAAAAAAATAACTCACGAGCTCGTTTTTACAGTCATCATCTTTGCCACCTCGGTACTTCAGGCACTGGTTACCTACGGAACGAATTCCCGATTTAGTTTTCCATTCGAATTTTTAATGGTTATCGTAGTTGTAATCTATTGCAACCAAAAAGGATACCTGCGGTTTCCAAAGCCTTAACACCTGCTGTTTCCTTTTGATATACCACATTCTATTCCTTCGATAATTACCAAAAAAAAAGCTACCTTGCAGTCGTATAATTGTTTTACGGAAAACATTTAACCGCTTATGCTTTCTATATTAATTCCAACGTATAACTATGACATTAGCGAACTGGTTCGTGCGCTTCTTCAAGAGGCGAACACGCTACCATTAGCTTTCGAAATTATCTGTTGGGATGATTGTTCGACCGATACGATGCTGGCAGAACGCAACAAAGCTTTGGCTCAGGAATCTGAACATTATTTTTATTTTCGAAGTGCATCCAATTTCGGACGCACCCAAACCCGGACATTATTAGCTCAAAAAGCTAAATACAAGCACCTACTGTTTTTGGATTCCGATGTTTTGCCCGTATCGGATATTTTTTTACAAAATTATATTGATGCCATCGCTACCAACTATCCTGTTATTTTTGGCGGTTATCAATATCGTTCCGAACATCAAAACGAAGCTACAATTTTACGATGGGAATTTGGACGCTATCGCGAATCGCATACGGCTGCCGTTAGAAATGCCAAACCCTATCATTATATTTTTTCCGGCAATATACTGTTGGATAAAAATACATTTCTAAGTCTGCCCTTTCCGGAAAATAACAGCTACGGCATGGACAGTTATTTTTCCTATCAGCTTTATAAAAATGCCATTCCGGTGCTCCATATCGACAATCCCATTTTGCACCTTGGCCTGGAAGACAATACGATCTTCTTTCAAAAATCGCTGGAAGCGGTAAAAATCCGGAAGTACTTCTCACCGGAACTCCCGGGTATTGAGAACATCAATTCATTGATCAAACACTACGGCCGATTAAAACAATTGCATTTGGACAAGGCTGTTGGCCTCTTTTTCCAGATTTCTGAACCTTTTCTCCGCAAAATGATTTTAGGAAAAAACCGCAGTCTGTTTTGTCTGGACTTATATCGTTTGGGTTATATTTGTGTGGTAAAGTAATCGAATATGGCTTTTTTCTCCGTCATTATCCCATTGTACAACAAAGAGGCGTATATTGAAAATACATTAAAAAGTATTTTGGCGCAGACTTTTACGGATTTTGAAATCATCATCGTAAATGATGGTTCCACCGATGCCAGCCTGGAAAAAGTAATGTCTTTTACCGATGCCCGGATTCGTTTGTTTACTACCGAAAACAAAGGTGTTTCGGCCGCCCGGAATGTCGCCATGCAAAACGCTTCCGGAACGTATTTTGCCTTTATCGATGCCGACGATTACTGGCATCCCTTCCACCTCGGGAAATTACAGGAGACAATCACAACACTACAGCATCTGAGTGTTTTTACCACCTTGCTCGAAGTGGAAACATCCAACGGAATTTATCCCGCCAATTATAGTCATCTGCCACATACAACAATACAGGAAGTCGATTTTTTTAAAACCAGTATGGCCCGTACTATTTTATCGGCCAGCAGCACCGCCATCCATAAAAGTGTACTGACAAGGGTTGGCTGTTTTAACGAAGCTTTTTCCAATGGGGAAGATACCGAATACTGGTTTCGAATTGGTTTTTTGTATAAGATAGGCCTATACAACCGCATTACAGCGCGTTATACTTTTGTCCCGGAAAGTCTGTCGAACAGAGAATTCGACAGTCGTAATTTTTGTAATTTCGAGCAGTTTATCGAAATGGAAAAAGAAAATCCGCTGGCCAAAAAAACAATTGATATCAATCGGTTTTCACTGGCTTTAAAATACAAAATTCACGGTGACCCCGCTGCTTTTAAACGAGTGACATCACAAATCGACCAAAGAAATTTATTGGCAAAACAGCGTTTTTTGCTACAACTTCCAGCTTCTTTTCTAATCCGACTGCAACAATTTAAAAATTATCTGGAAACGAAAAACATCCGCTTAGGTGCGTTTTGAAGCTATAAAATCGGCATATTCCCGTATATAATCCTGTTCTTCATAAACGTCGGACGAAACCACCAGACAAATGGCGCCCGATGAGAAATTGTCCAGTTCCCGCCAGATCCCTTCTTTAATCAACAATCCTTTATCGGGACGATTAAGTGTTACTTTTTCTTTTTCCGCTCCGTTATCCAACAGTACATCAAAACTACCGCTTAACGCAATCAGAAATTCTTTTTGAGCAATATGCGCATGCCCACCGCGATACGCACCGCTGGGTACATCATACAAATAATAAACCCTTTTGATGTCGAATGGGACAGTATCTTTTTCGACTACCGCTAAATTGCCTCTTGGGTCGGCTATTTTGGGGATTGCAATAAATGCTCCTATTTGTAAGGTATCAGTCATATAAAGTCTCTTCTTTTGTTTTTAAAATTCTCTTGTAATCCTGTATTCCCCGTACTCCCGTTTTCAATTTCGAATACAATCCGGTTAATGACACATATCGTTTTCGCCACAAAAAAAACAAGTATTTCAACAGGTAAAAATAGGCTCCAACCTGGTAACGTTTGTAAAATCCGGCCATTTTTGCATAAATCAAACGGTCGGAAGCCACATCATCGCTCGACGAATGCTTTTCGTGAATAACTATATTTTCCGGATAAAACAACACCTGTAATCCGCTGTTTATAGCCCTTCTCAGAAAAAAAAGGGTTTCCGCATCCTGAAAACGCGCTCCAAGTCCGAACCATTCGTTATAAACACAATTCGCATTTCGCAACGCGTCCAATCGGGCAGTAACTTCGATAGACAACACCTTGTTCAGGTTGTTCATTCCGAAAAAAAATGGCATTGCAGCATAACGTCCAAACGGTTTGCCCTCGGTCGTAAGCGTCTGAAAACAGATTACGGAAGCCATTCGATTTGCCTCATAGGCTTTTAAAATTGTTTCGCGAAAGCCTTCCGGATATACCACATCATCATCGGCTATCAGTATAATTTTCCCGGTAGCATGGCGAAGTGCGTGATTTCTGCTTTTGGACAAGCCCTTTTCAAAAACATTGATCACTTTAACATTGGAAAAATCCGAATGCAGGAGTTGTGTTTCTGTGGTCTGATTAATGATCAACAGCTTAAACGTATGGAAAGGCGAAAACGTAAAAATACGATTCAGAAAATCCAGCGAATCGCGATTCATGGTCGAAATCAGGATCTCTAAATCATCATTTTTAAATGCGTTCTCCAATTTGTTTTTATATTTACACAAATATAAAAATTTCTGCATCGGTAATGAAAATACTTTTGGTAGGGGAATACAGCCGGCTTCACAATTCGTTAAAAGAAGGCCTGACAGCATTGGGACATCAGGTTGTACTGGTGGGATCGGGTGATAATTTCAAAAATTATGCCGTCGACTATTCCATCCGAACTTCCTGGACTACCCGTTACTGGTTTCCCCGAAAGCTAAAAAATGCTATTTTCCGTTTTACCGGGTTGAATCTGGAAATGACCGAACGGGCCATGCGGTTTTATAGACTACTCCCCCGTTTAAAAGGATTTGATCACATTCAATTAATCAACTCCGATGCGCTCGAAACACATCCCTATTGTAGTAGAAAACTCTATCAAAAGCTATTTACTAACAATCCTAAAGCCTCGGTTTCCTTATTGGTTTGCGGAGACGAAACACCGGTAAATGACTATCTGCTACAAAACAAACTGAAATATTCGGTTCTAACACCATATATTGCCGTTCCTTCCTTGCGATCGCAATTTGAATATTCGTTAAAATATACCTATCCGAAATACCGGGCGCTCTTTAATTGGGTCTTTCAGCAATGCAAAACGGTAATCGTTTCCGATATCGACTATAAAATCCCGATGGAAGCCATGGGGTATGCTGTTACCTTTATTCCGAATCCGATTAATAGCGATACAATCCCCTTTTTGCCCAATACGATCACGGACAAAGTTGTTATATTTCTAGGCATCAACCGTTTGAGCTATAGCAAGAAAGGAATTTCTTACTTTGAAAGGGCGCTTGCGATCGTGCAGCAAAAATATTCACAGCAAATTGAGATTATTGTGACCGAAAATGTACCATATGCGGTTTATATTAATTCCTACAACAAAGCGCATATCGTTCTGGATCAGGTATATGGATTTGACCAGGGTTACAATGCACTCGAAGCCATGGCCAAAGGGAAAGTGGTTTTTACCGGCGCCGAAACCGAATTTACCGAATACTATCAACTGTCTGAAAAAGTAGCCGTCAATGCGGTTCCTAACGTAGCCACACTCGTTTCGGAATTGTCTTTTCTGATTGAAAATCCGGACGAAATTACCGCCATCGGACTGCGCGCCCGGCAGTTTATCGAAAAAGAGCACTCTTATATTCCGATAGCCGAAACCTATTTAAAAACGTGGTTTTCCTAGTAGTTTTTTAAAATATTGGTTACCATCAGCCATTTTTCCATAGCTGCTTTTTCGGATTCCCAATCCCTACCGACATTGCGTTTTTTTAATTCGGCCGGAAGTCCTCCAATGATGCTGTGCGGTTCAATTTCGGAATAATCTTTATTGCACAAACTGTTGGAGGCTACAGCGCAATAGTCGGGTATAACGGTTTTCTGCATAATCGACACGCGATTGCCGGTATACACATAACTCCCAATTTTGATGGGTGCCGATACGGGATATTTTTCGCCTGTGATTTTATCCTCCAACGGATGAAAATTGGTATCTATAATTTGCGATTCGGCTCCGGTCTGCATATAATTTCCAATGGTAATACTATGGGTACAGATGGTTTTACTGTTTGTTGCCAGAGAATTCATATGTCCAAATTCGCAACAGGCCTTATCGCCCACATACAAAAAGTAATCTTTTCCAAATTGTGCATATCCGTTAAAAATGAGTGTCCCGGACAGGTTTAACTCTGCAATTCCCTGATGTACCGTATTCATTTCATACCGCTGTCCAAATCCTATCATCCCCAACTCCAACGGGGCATTAATTTGTATTTTTCCGCGTAACGACTGAAATTTTACTTTCCCATAAAAGAACACCGGAAGCTTACAGGCTTCATTAAAAGGAAACATTTTGAAATTAAAATACAGGGTTTTAATCCAATTCACCGTACTAAAAAACAATAGTTTATGGTGTATCTTTTTTAAGCTTTTATAAATCCCCATTTTACTTTTTTCGATTTAAAAACTGGTTGATTGCGCCTTTTATATCCATTTTCTGATTCAATTGGTAAGCGGAATAGCCCAAAGCCAATAGAAAAACAGCGACTTGTGAGCCATATTTCAACAGCTCGTTATTTTCGATATAACTTAGCATAAAAACTGCGGTACACAGTAGGCTACTATACAAAAATACTTTTTTGAAAGCAGTATCAAAAAATACGTTATAATATTTTCGCGCAATGGCAATCATGATTACCAAATGAATTGCATAATAGGCCAACGAACTGATTCCCAAACCTTCCAATCCGTAATAATAATATCCAAAAAGATTAAGCACTATGGATACGCTGTTAAACAGCAAGGCCGTTTTTACAAACAAAGAAGAATCGTTTTTTACTATCATAATATAGCCCAACGACCAGGAAACCGCTTTAAAAAGCATACCCAACACGCCCCATTTTACCATGGCGATAACCGGTAAGAACTTCACCGAATACAATGCAATAATCATATACGGCATGACAATAATAAACAGAATGATGATCGGCGTTAGCAGTAAAACCGCCACATGTACCTGCTGATTTACAAACGTATTTACTTTTTCCCGATCACCGGACAATACCGCTAATTTGGGATAATAATCCGTTCCCATGGCATTAAAAACCAAGCCGACATAGGTATTTATGATGACAAAACCGGCATTAAAAAGGCCCACTTCACTAATATTACCCACGTGACTTATAAAAATCTGTAAAATGTACCCTGCGATTAAAATATAAATACTGTTCAGACTCAGCATAAAACCAAAACGCAACATGCTTTTTCCCTCTTGTACGATTTCCCCGGAACTTAAATGTGCTTTTTTTAGCTCTACTTTTCGGGTATAGTATGTCGTTACCAGATACAAAATCAGATAGGTCACAATGATCGCCGGCGCAATCGCATCCGTTTTCCAGTAATAATACAACGGTACGATGAGCAACAATCCGAAAAGATTTCCAAAAAGATTCGATTTTGCAAAATACGCGTGTTCCCGTAATCCTTGTAATATGGTCGTATTGGTTGTGGCCAGCTGTTTAAAAAAAACGGCGAATCCTAATAATATAAAGGCATAAGTATAGTCATAATTCCCAAAGGAAAGCCGACTTAACCACGGCGATAACACGATCGTACAAAACGCTCCTATTATTCCTGTCCACAATAAAATTTTCGACACCACCGAAACGATTCGGTCAACTTTTTCTTTGGAAGTGTTTTTTGCCTGCGAAATGTCCTTTACCGCACTGGTTTCCAATCCGAGGTTGGTAAATCCACTGATTAAATTCAGGGTTACATTTAACAATCCCGCAATTCCCATCCCGGCCGGACCAATCAGAACGGCTATAATTTTCGACCGAATAACCGAAACCAGGATACTGAATACCTGAACACCTCCAAAAATGGAAGTTGCTTTTAGTATATGACGGTATGCGGTTTGGCTTTCAGACATAAACGGTTAGCTCTTAATAATTGTTTAAAGCCTGTATAATGTAATCGACCTCAGCGGTCGTCAGAGTCGAATTTAACGGTAAACTCAGCACTTCCCGGTGGATTTTTTCGGTTATCGGAAACGACAACCCGTGAAATTGCGGCAGTGCTTTTTGCTGGTGTGGCGGAATCGGATAGTGAATTAAGGTTCCAACTCCGTTCTCTTTTAAATAATCGGCCAGTGCTGCTCTATTTTCGGTACGGATGACAAACAGATGAAAAACATGGTTTTCCGAATGATCATAATGTGGTAATGTTATTTTCGGATTTTGGATTTCCGACAAATACCGCTTTACAATGCTTCTTCTTTCGGTAGCTTCCCCATCGGCATCCGGTAATTTAATAGTTAATATCCCCGCCTGAAACTCATCCAGTCGGCTGTTATATCCTATATGATCATTCACATATTTGACTTCCGATCCATAATTCCGTAGGGAATAGAGCATTTGTGCCAACTCCGAATCGTTGGTCGTAATCGCTCCGGCATCGCCTAAAGCACCGAGGTTTTTACCGGGATAGAAACTAAATCCCGCGGCATGTCCCCAATTGCCTGCTTTTCGTCCGTTTAAAGTCGCTCCATGTGCCTGAGCCGCATCTTCGATAACCAGCAAATTATATTTTTCGGCCAGTTCATTGATGCGAACCATGTCTGATAATTGTCCGTATAAATGAACCGCTAAAATCGCTTTGGTCGTTTCGGTTCGCTTTTTTTCGGCTTCCAACGGATCAATATTATAGGTCTCCAGTTCGGGTTCTACCAAAACCGGAACCAATTCGGCTTGTAAAATCGCCAGAATACTCGCAATATAGGTATTGGCCGGTACCAGTACCGCATCGCCCTTCTGTAATTTTCCTAAAGCGAGATAGGCTTTAAAAATAAGCGTCAACGCATCCAGTCCGTTACCAACACCAATGCAATGTTTTACGCCACAATAGTCCGCAAAACCGGCTTCAAATGTCCGCACTTCGTTTCCTAATATGTACCACCCACTGTCCAGAAAAGCAGTAAACTTTTCCTGAAACCGGGTTTCATAGGGTTTATTTAGTTTTTTTAGATCTAAAAAGGGTATTTTCATAACGGTAAACTGTAAAAATCCTGGGTATACAGGTCGCACCCCAACTCTTCTTTTTGTTTTAACAATCCGGGATTATAGGTTTTTCCTTCCTTCTGACTAACGGTTCCCATATCGAAAAAGTATTTCCCTTCAGTTTTAAATTTTAAAATCAGTGTGATAAAAAGGTAATCCAGTGCGCGCAATTGTTCGCCTTCGGATGTTGTTGCGCCGTATTGCGATTTCACCACATACTTATCCACAAAAAGCGTAATCCCCGCTACAATCCTGTTGTCCCGGTAAACCGAATACTGTTGGATATTTTCTGGAAACCTGCGATGTAAAAGCGTTATTTCATCCAGCGTATGTACCGGTTTGGCTTCATATTTTTCGGCTAATCGCGGTTCGAGAACTTCTTCCCAGAACACTGTAAAATCCTGTTCCTGCACCACTTCAAACAATTCGTTTTCCGGTTTCCGGTAGCGCTTTAATTTACTTTTTCCAATTTGTAACGGTAGCTGATAATCGATCGCCAGGCTCATATCGCTGCGATACAGCGTGGCTCCCTTCCGAATCAGGAAGTTATGCCATTCGCGATACGGACTTGCCGTATAAAAAGATGGTCTGGATTTGAATACCAAACGCTCTAATGGTTCTGCTGTAAGATAATCGCATAATGCAGTAAACAGACTTTCCAGATAAGCATGTCCGCGGTTTTCTTTGATGAGCAATCCACCATAGGTTAATCCGCCATGTGAGTGGATTTCGGCAGCATTGCGATTGGCCGGTAATAAGGCCGCAATGGTTTCGTTTTCGAAAATCAATAACGAATAATCTTCAAAGCGGTCTTTATGGTATTCCATAAAATCCCGATGAAAAAGAAATGTACCATTTTCGGACTGATTTACAAAATCATTCCACAAATTATACTCTTTTTCGCTATATTTTCTTATCTTAAAATTTTCCACGCAAGCTGCATAAACTTTGGAAATTTACTACTTTTTTGCCAATTTTTTGTTTTTGTTTTCATTCATTTTGTGCCCCTTTAGTATTTTGGCATTCAAATAATTACTAAATTTAGAACCGCCAAATCCAAAATTAATGCCTTTGAATCAAAAATTACGCTGTCTTATATTCTTGTTTTCTGTACTATTTACCTCCATGGTAATGGCACAGGACATCAGTCTTTACAACCAGTTTAACGGGCGGTATGATTTTACGTTTATTGGCAATACGCTTAATCCTCAGGAAAATTCTTTTCAGGTAGCCCCGGCCGTTTATACCAGTTCGTCGGCTTCATTAAACCTCGCATCCGGCAACATCATCGAAAAGGCTTATTTGTACTGGGCGGGTTCCGGACTGGGTGATTTCGACATTAAACTCAATAACGTTTCCATCCAACCGGATCGAACGTTTAGTTACCAACGCAATGCAACCGGAATTATTCTGGACTATTTTAGCGCTTTTAAAGACATTACCGATCTGGTACAGCAATTTGGAAACGGCACCTATACCGTATCCGATCTGGATGTTTCGCCTTATATTGCGCAACATTTTATCCGAAGAACCAATTTTGCAGGTTGGGCCATTATCATTGTTTACAAAAATGATGCATTACCCTTAAATCAGTTAAATATATACGACGGAATGCAGGCTGTTCCGGATGTGGTTAACATTACCCTTTCAAGTCTGAATGTTATCGACAACCAAAATGCTAAAATTGGTTTTCTGGCCTGGGAAGGCGATGTCGATATCCTGGTTAATGAAACACTTCGCATTAATGGAACCGTTCTAAGCAATCCGCCATTAAACCCAGCTAATAATGCTTTTAATGGTACCAATAGTATCACCGGAAGTTCAACCTTATACAATATGGACCTGGATGTTTATGATATTCAGAATAATATTGACATTGGTGATACCTCAGCAACAATACAATTGACTTCTGGTCAGGATTTTGTGATGATCAACGCAATTGTAACCAAACTGAACAGTCAGTTACCCGATGCTTCCGTAAGTATCGACAATATTGGTCTTAGCTGTACATCCAAAATCATCACTGTCGATTTTACCGTTTATAACCGGGAAAGCACGAATCCGTTGCCACAAGGGACTTTTATAAAACTATATGCCAACGAAATGCTTGTTGGCACTTACCAAACCCTCGCATCCATTCCTATCGACGGACACGAAACCCAATCGGTTACTGTCGTCCTACCCGAAGATATCAGCACTACTTTTACCTTAAAAGCCGTGGTAGATCCGGACAATACGGTAGCCGAGATACACGAAGACAACAATGAAACGTCTGTAACGACCACCTTTAATCTACCACCACAAGTTAATCCGTTACACCCTATAAAAGTTTGTAATAAAGGTTACGGATCGGGGTATTATGATTTTTCAGGTTATCAAGAGTTGGTCAAAACCGACCCTTCGCAGATAGTCAGCTTTCATGAAACAGCCGAAGATGCCCATCAGAATACGAATCCAATATATAATAGTCATCATTATTTATCGGATCAATCTCCAAAAGAACTGTTTGTACGCGTTAGTGATGCGAACTGTTTTACAGTAACATCGTTTACACTACAAACCTATAATTGTCCGCCTACCGTTTACAACGCTGTTTCTGCCAATGGAGACGGACTTAATGACACCTTTTTCATTGAAGGATTGCGAACTATTTTCCTAAACTTCGAGATTTATATTTATAACCGATGGGGAAAACTAGTATGGCGAGGCGATCATTATACGGAAGACTGGAACGGACTTATAAAGGACGGTGTGGGTCATGAACTCGCTCCCGAAGGCACTTATTTTTATATTTTAAAACTAAACGATCCGGACAATCCGAACGATCTAACCGGTTTTGTTTACCTTACCCGCTAGGCGTATCCCGGTGTTCCAGTGTTGGTAATGACCATTCAAATTTTACAGCCATTAAACGAATCACAATAATCACGACCGAAGTTGTGAGGTACAATACATCTTCCTGTACATTCCATTTGCGCAGTAGAAAAAAGACAACCCCACCGATGATACAGATCGTTGCATAAATCTCTTTTCGGAAAATTACTGGTATATCATTACATAAAATATCACGAATCACACCACCAAAACAAGCGGTCATGGTACCTAATGCGATACAAATAATCGGATGTAACTGAATCGCGATTCCTTTTTCAAGTCCAATCAGTGTAAAAACGCCCAACCCAACCGTATCAAACAAAAACAACGAGGTTCGCAGTTTATCCAGACTTTTGCGAAACACCAATGCCAGAAAGTAGCCGATTGTAATCATATAGACATAATCGAGATTTTGCATCCAACCAACCGGTGTCCGGCCAATCAATACATCGCGCACGGTACCGCCGCCAACAGCTGTTACAAAGGCAATAATAAACACCCCAAACGGATCCATTTTCTTATTCATCGCCGTCAATGCACCCGACAAAGCGAAGGCCATCGTCCCCAAAATATCCAATAAATGAAACATAATACTGTTTTTAGTCGTTCTAACACTACATATTGCGTGTATAGTAGTTGTAATCTTTTAAAATCGTCCGGATAAAATCACTGTCGTTCCCAGACTGGCTTTTAATTCCGGTTACCGATTCAATTTTTTCCCGCAACTGATAAATCAATTTAAAATCCTCGGCGCGCAATGCCGCCTCAAAGGTTTCTTTGATAATCCGGACATCATTATCCGAAAGTTTGATCACCAAAGGGTAAATCGGCACATAGCCCTCGTCTATTTCCTGAAGAATTGTATGATCAATATTAATATCACGTTTCAGACTGATTACTGCAGTTCCCGCGGCCATATCGCCCAAGCGCTGACTTTTATTACTGGCCAGGATGGCAACCAGTCCGATTACACCACTTCCGATTCCAAATTCCACTATGCGGAAGATCCACCGAATCAGATAATCGCCAAAACCGGCCTGATACCCGTCAATTTTAATCACCTTTATTTTCATGATCTTCTTCCCTACCGTTTGCCCTTCCATCAGACTTTCCTGTAGCAACGAATACAACATCACCGGCAGTCCGAACAACATCATAATTGCCCCTTCGGTCCAGGGATCGGCTCCTTCGTACAGTTTTTGGATATTCAGCAAATAAAAAAACACATAGATTATCACTACAACATAGGCAATTTTCACCAAGGTATCCAGCAGTTCGGATACAATTCTTGTACCAACTGAAGCCGTCTTAAAACTTATATTAACATTTTGCGTTGTTACTATTGATAATTCTGACATATTTTATACTTTAGCTTTTTTGCGAATGTATGAGAGAAGTTGCATTTATAAAACAAAATAAAGAAAAATGGCTTGAATTTGAGCAAGCAATTTTCGGTAAATCTAAGAAAAATCCCGATGATTTGGCTAGTTTGTATATCCATCTGATGAATGATTTGGCATATGCACAGACCTACTATCCCAAAAGTAAGACCGTAGTATATCTCAATTACCTCGCCTCGCAAACGTATCAGAAAGTCTATAAAACCAAACGGGAAGAGACCAATCGGCTGGTTTATTTTTTTAAAACCGAAGTGCCGCTTTTGACATACGAATACCGGCGTTACCTACTATATGCTTTTATTTTATTTTTTGTATGTACCGGTATTGGCGTACTTTCGGCTCATAATGACGCTACTTTTGTCCGACTTATTCTGGGCGACGGTTATGTAAACATGACACTCGAAAATATCAAAGACGGTAATCCGGTCGCGATTTACAAAAGCGGAAGCAACTGGGGTAGTTTTATTGGCATCACGATTAACAACCTGATGGTGGGCATGCGTTGCTATATTTACGGGATCTTTGCCGGAATCGGTACTTTTTTTGTGCTGATTCAGAATTCGATCATGCTTGGATCGTTTCAGTACTTTTTTTACCAGGAAAAAGTATTCTGGGAAAGTGTACGCGGTATCTGGATTCACGGTGCTATGGAAATCTTCGCCATTGTTATCGAATCGGCAGCCGGTTTTATTCTGGGTGCCAGCATACTATTTCCGAAAACCTTTTCAAGACTTTCCTCCTTTAAAACGGGACTAAAAAACAGTCTTAAACTTTTTTTAAGTACGATGCCATTTACCATTGCTGCCGGTTTCCTCGAAGGTTTTATCACCCGGTATTCGATTGATATGCCGAGAGCGCTAAACGTATTGATCATTCTTGGTACCCTGGCCCTTATTTCCTTTTATTATCTGATTTATCCCTATATTCTCCATAAAAAAATAACTCGAAAACATGTTTCAACTCTATAAAAAAAGAAATTTCAACGAATTAGTCGGCGATACGTTTACCTTTTTTAAATTATTCGGAAAGCATTATTTCCGAAGCTACCTGATTGTAAATGGTGGTTTTGTACTTATTTTACTAGTATTGGTGTTTTTCCTGTTTAAAGTATTTTACGAAGGAACACTTTCCGGTTTAAGCAATGGTGCAGCTGCGAATCAATTTGACAGTTTTATCGCGGAAAACCTTTCCCTTTTTCTTGGCTTCGGCGGATTATCGGTTGTTTTACTACTTGTTATTAGTTTGATCAGCTACCTCTATCCGGTGGTTTATCTGGATTTAGTATCCCGGAAAAAAGATTTTGACACAGCGGAAATCGCCCGGGTGGTCAAATCTAAAATCGGTAAAGTACTTCTTTTTTTCATCCTGTCGCTCTTTACCGCCATACCACTGATTGCGCTGGCTTTTATGTTGTCGTTTGCTTTGGCTTTTATTCTGATCGGAGTTCCGATGATTTTGATTCTGATTCCGGCGACAGGTTCCTGGTTATCGCTAAGTTTTTACCATTATATTTCGACCGACGACGATTATTTTGCCTCACTAAGCAAAGCATTCCAGATGCTCAAAAGTAAGTTCTGGCCGATAATCGGTTCTACTTTTGTGATGTATCTAATCGTTCAGGCGATCGTGGGAACCATTTCGATGGTACCGTATATTATCGGAATAGCCTCGGTATTTACCACCCTTGAAAATCCGGGTTCTTTTGATCCGGAGGCTTCCAATCCGCTTTCGTTTTTTGTGATTATGATGCTATTGACATTTGTATTGTCGGTTCTTTTAAATTTCTTTATGCAGAATCTGTTATTGATCAACAATGGGGTGATCTATTACAGTATCCGCGAAGAATCCGAAAACAATACGCCCAAAAGTGACATTGATTTGATCGGTACGCAAAGTGAATAAATTACGCCTTTATATCATCCTGTTTTTATCCTCTTTTACGACTTTTTCACAAGTGGTCGAACTAGAGGATCCGCCTGCTGTTGTTCAGGAAAGCCAGCAGGTCCAAAAATGGTCGGATACCACGGCGATACAACCGTTATCCTTCCCTTCTAATTTTAAAGAAAACTATTCCGGTAGCGATTTTCAATACGAAACCGTAGCCCCCGATACCAGTGCCTGGAATGATTTTAAAGCCTGGTTGCAGTATTGGTTGGGTCGTATTTTTTCGTTTGGTCTGGACGGTACCAATCCGACGGCTCTGGAGATTATCCTAAAAGTCATTGCCATATTGATCGTATTGTTTGTGGTGTATATGATTGTGAAAACGATCCTTAATAAGGAAGGCAATTGGATTTTCGGAAAATCGTCACAAAAGAAAATTACAACTTCCGATAGTATCGATGAGGATATTCATTCGATTAATTTTGAAAACGCCATACGGGATTCCAAAAACAATAACGATTACCGACTGGCGATTCGTTATTACTACCTGTGGTTACTCAAACGTTTGTCGGATAAATCCCTTATCGAATGGGATATTGAAAAAACCAATTCCGATTATCTGTATGAAATCAGTAATCCGAAATTGCGACACGACTTTGCCTATCTTTCCTATATCTACGATTATAGTTGGTATGGTGAATTTGAACTAAACGAAACGGCTTTTATTCAATCGGAAAAATCGTTCCTGAACACCTTTAATTCCCTGTAAATGAATCGGACTTTAAAACTATATATCGCTTTTCTGGTTTTGATCATTGTTGGAATTATTGTTATTGATTCCGGCAGACCAAAACCGATTAACTGGACGCCTAGTTATACGATCCAGGATAAAATCCCATTCGGATTATATGTATTCAACAAAGAAATTCCAAAGCTTTTCCCGAAACAAAAGATAGAGCGTTTCGGCACTACGGTTTATGAATTTCTGGATCCGAAATACAATTATTCCGATTCGACTTATGCCGTTAAAGGAACCCTACTGCTTATTTCCGACCATAATACGATCGACGACACCTCGGCCGACGAGTTGTTGTATTTTGTGGATCATGGTAATACGGCCTTTTTAAGTATGCAATCGTTTCCGAAAAAAATAATGGACTCGCTCAAATTTGAATGCAGTACGACCATGTCGTTACAGGCCCAAATACAACAAAAATTAAGCGCAAGTAACTTTAAAAACCAACACTATGATTTTGGCAAAGGTACCGGAAATGTCAGTTTTCGTTCGATCGATTCGACCACTACCGACGTCTTGGGGTATCAGCAAACCGATTCGATCAAACAGCCCAATTTTATCCGGGTTCCCTATGGTACGGGTTATTTTCTGCTGCATACGCAACCGGCCGCTTTTTCGAATTATGTATTGTTAAAAGATCAAAATGCCGGATATTGCAGTGCTATTTTATCGTATATCCCAAAAGGCGAACTGTTCTGGCAATCGTTCAGTTATAATGATCAAAATATTTCCGGTTCACCGATGCGCTATATTTTGAGTCAGCCGGCATTAAAATGGGCCTGGTATCTTTTCCTGATCGGAATGTTTGTATTTATGCTCTTTACTGCCAAACGCCGCCAACGGGTGATTCCGATAAAAGAACCGGTTCCGAACACAACGGTCGATTTTACCAAAACCATCGGAAATCTCTACCTGCAGGAAGGGAGTCATCATCTGATTATTGAAAAAAAGATTATTTATTTTCTCGAAAAAATACGGTCCGATTATATGATCGATACGTTCCTACTGGACGAAACCTTCGTAAAAAGACTGCATCAGAAAACCGGAAAAGATCCCGTACTGATCGAAAATGTCATACGTTTGATCCGAAAACACCGAAATCAGCTTGTAAGTACCCAAGCCGACGTCATTGAAATTAGTAAAGCAATAGAAAAATTAAAGTAATATGGATACTTTTGAAAATACCCCAACCGAAGCGCAAACCGAAAATGTAAACTTTGAAACCCGACTGGATCTTTCGGCGCTTTTAGAAAGTGTAACCCGAATCAAACAGGAATTAGGTACCGTAATCGTAGGTCAGGAAAAAATGATTGATCAGCTTCTAGCGGCGATCCTTTCCAACGGTCACGTATTACTGGAAGGCGTACCCGGAGTAGCCAAAACCATTACCGCCAAGCTCCTTTCGAAAACACTGGCCTTGCAATTTAACCGGATTCAGTTTACACCCGATCTGATGCCCTCGGATATTCTGGGGACTTCCGTTTTTGATTTATCCAAATCGACATTCGAATTTAAAAAAGGACCTGTTTTTTCCAATTTTGTACTGATTGATGAGATCAACCGCGCGCCAGCCAAAACGCAGGCAGCACTTTTCGAGGTGATGGAAGAACGGCAAATCACTATTGATGGTAAAACCTATTTATTGGATGCGCCTTTCCTGGTAATCGCCACCCAAAATCCAATCGAACAGGAAGGTACCTATCGTCTGCCGGAAGCGCAGCTCGATCGTTTCCTTTTTAAGATCAACATCAATTACCCGAATCTGGAAGAGGAAATCGCGATTATTCAACGGGAAAACGTCTTACAAGACCGGAACAAACTGGAATCGGTACAGCAAATCATTACGCAAAGCGATATCCTGAAATACCAAAGCCTGGTCAAACAAATCCGTATAGAGCCGAACCTTATCGAATATATTGCTAAAATCGTATTGAATTCCCGTGAAAATGCATTCCTATATCTGGGCGCCTCTCCGAGAGCTTCGATTGCCATTCTAAACGCATCCAAAGCATTTGCCGCATTACGAGGTCGTGATTTCGTAAGTCCGGAAGACATCAAGGAAGCGGCCATACCGGTATTACAACACCGTGTAGTTGTGAGTCCGGAACGCGAAATGGAAGGCATCACCAGTGCCGAGATTATCAAACAGATTGTCGATACGGTTGAAATCCCTAGATAAGTTGTTACTGTTTATTTTTTATTACTATCGCTTTGAATTTCTTTAAACGACTATACCTCAACAACTTCTTTTTCTATGCGCTACTCGGGATCATAGCCAGCTTTGTATTGGCTTATTTTTTCGAGGAACTGTATCGTGTAAGCTGGTTGCTTTTATTGCTATTACTCGCTTTTACGGGTATCGACATCCTATTGCTCTTCACTGCGAAGGAAGGGATAAAAGCCTCACGCGTACTTCCGGAGAAATTGTCCAATGGCGATGAAAATCCCGTTACGATAAAACTGAAAAGCGCCTATTCATTTGACATCCGGCTAACGGTTATCGATGAAATTCCGTTCCAGTTTCAGGTACGCAATTTTGAAGTCAGCCGTAAATTGAATCGCGGTGAAAAAGATCATTTTCAATATTTCCTCCGTCCAACCGAACGGGGTGAATACTCCTTTGGCAACCTGAATGTGTATGTAGCTTCGCCCTTGCACCTTGTTTCCCGGCGTTTTACGTTTGATCATAATCAAACACTTCCGACCTATCCGTCGTTTATACAGTTGCGCAAATACGATTTAATGGCCTTTTCGAATAACCTCTTTCAATATGGCGTAAAAAAAATAAGAAGGATCGGTCATACGATGGAATTCGAACAGATCAAAGAATATGTACCGGGTGATGATATCCGGACGCTAAACTGGAAGGCTACTGCCAAAAGGAACCAACTGATGGTAAACCAATTTCAGGACGAAAAATCGCAGAACATTTATATGATTATCGATAAAGGGCGTACGATGAAAATGCCTTTTAACGGATTAAGTCTGTTGGACTACTCGATTAATGCCACATTGGCCTTGTCAAATGTTATTCTGAAAAAACAGGACAAAGCCGGTATGATGACATTTTCCAAGAAAATTGAAAACCGTGTGATGGCCGAACGGCGCCAATCGCAAATGCACCTGATCATGGAAGCTCTTTACAATGTCCGAACGGATTTTTTCGAAAGTGATTTCAGTCGGTTGTATGTCGATATCAAAAAGAATATCAGTCAGCGTAGTTTGATTCTTTTGTATACCAATTTCGAGACACTCGACGGACTTTACCGTCAGCTTCCCTATTTAAAAGGTATTGCGAAAAACCATTTACTTGTCGTAATCTTTTTTAACAACACGGAACTCAACCAACTTATCGATAAAAAGATAACCAACGTACAAGAGGTTTACGACCAGATTATCGCCGAAAAATTCGCCTTCGAAAAGCGGCTCATCGTAAACGAACTTAAAAAATACGGAATTCATTCCGTACTGACACAACCCGAACACTTAACACTCGACACTATCAACAAATATTTAGAAATTAAATCCAGAGGAATACTTTAAACAAACATCAAAACAAACATCAAAACAAAATTCATGAGAAAAATTTTACTATTTGCCTTATTACTCATTACAACCCTTACTACGCAGGCTCAAATCAAATTTGAAGAAGGCTACATTATCAGAAACAGCAATGAACGGATCACATGTCTGATTAAAAATCTTGACTGGCGTAACAATCCCAAAGAAATCGAATACAAACGGGAAGAAAACGGTATCGTAGAAACGACCAACTGGTCCAATATTAAAGAATTTGGCTTTACGAATCAAAAAGTAAAGTTTGTGAGTGCCTGGATCAAACTGGATCGTTCGTCGGAAAAAGTAAATTCATTAAGCCGATCTCCGGAACCTGTTTTCAGAGAAGAAGGACAATTCCTAAGAGTTTTAGTTCAGGGGGACGCTTCTCTTTACTTATTTGAAGATGAAAACTCATATAAATTTTTCTATTCGCATGATGGTTCCGAAATTGAACCGCTTATTTTCAAATCGTATTTGGATGAAAACATTCAAATCAGAGCCAATGAAGATTATAAAAACCAGCTTTTAACCAACTTAAAATGTGAGTCTATCACGCGTGAGCTACTGCGTACTCTTCGTTACCGTGACAACGACCTGATTGATATTTTTGAAACATACAACAATTGTAAAAATCCATCGGGTGCTCCAAACGCTTTCAAACAAGAGATCGTTCGAAAAAGTGCTTTCCACATTAGCGCGAGAATCGGTTTAAACAGTACTTCTGCTTCTTTTGACAGTAATTCTAAAAATTTTGGAGAACCTTATGCCGACTTCGGTAGTAAAATGACATTCCGAATCGGTGCCGAATTAGAATATATTCTACCATTATATGGAAACAAATGGAGTTTGATTCTGGAGCCAAGCTTCCAGTCTTTTAAATCCGAAATCGTTCAGGACGGTTTAACGCACTCACTTGATTATAAATCGCTTGATTTCCCGGTTGGTGTTCGTTATTATATGCACTTAAATAACAATTCTGCTATATTTATCAACGGAATCTTTAGTTATAATATTGATCTTGGATCAAAACTTATTTATACCATTTACAAACAACCTACCGAAGTAAATGTAGATCCTGTTTATAATTTTGGTATCGGTGCCGGTTATCGTTTCTTAGAGCGTTTCAGTTTTGAATTGCGTTATGCGACCAACCGTAGTCTTGTTAATAATGAGACCCGATACGACAGCAAATACAACACAACTTCATTTATTTTAGGATACCGTTTATTCTAAAAAATAAAATTAGCAAGGATAGCTGTTATTCCTCCGGCTATCCTTGTTATATTTATAAATTTAAGTTTACTTTTACCCGTAAAAAATAACGTACTCATCATTTTACAACAATGAAGCAGATTAGTAGTGTACAGAATCCTTTTATTAAATCGCTGCTCCAGTTACAGGACAAAGCCAAAAACCGGAAACAATCCGGTACGTTTCTTATTGAAGGTCAGCGGGAAATAATGCTGGCACAAAAAGGTGGCTACCGCCTTATTACTGTTTTATTTTCTCCGGAAATAATTTCACTTTCAGCGGTTAATGCACTCGCGACACCTGATACTGAGATTATCGAAATCAGCAAAGACGTCTACCAAAAACTGGCCTATCGCGATACAACGGAAGGCATTCTGGCCATCGCCGAATCGAAACCCTTGTTATTATCCGATTTAAAACTTCGGAAAAATCCGCTTATTCTGGTAGCCGAAGCTCCGGAAAAACCGGGAAATATCGGCGCTTTATTACGAACCGCCGACGCTGCGAATCTGGATGCCGTTATTATTGCCAATCCAAAA
This sequence comes from Bacteroidota bacterium, assembly GCA_023446155.1. GTDB lineage: Bacteria > Bacteroidota > Bacteroidia > Flavobacteriales > Flavobacteriaceae > Flavobacterium. Next base: position 464,184 of record JAEXIT010000017.1, on the reverse strand, counting down.
AGTGACCTTTACAATCCGAATATCATTCGTTCCAGTGTGGGCTGTCTTTTTACCAGACCTATTGCCACCGGATCGACCGAAGAAGTGATCGCCTATCTTACATCTCAGGATATTGCTATTTACTGCGCGACATTACAGGATTCGACCTACTATCACACACAAGACTATACCGGTGCTACCGCTCTTGTGGTTGGTACCGAAGCCACGGGACTTACCGAAGCATGGCGTAATGCCAGCAAACAAAACATCATCATCCCTATGGAAGGTGAAATCGACTCCATGAATGTTTCCGTTGCCGCAGCAATTCTAATCTTTGAAGCCAAAAGACAGCGCCTCACATAACCCCAAAATTAATTATTGCATGATTATGAAAAAGTTTTTCTTTTTATTCTTATCCAGTTTTTCAATTTATGCCCAAATCAGTTCTCCCGAAATAGACGAACTGGTAGAAAAAACCCTGACGACTTTTGACGTCCCGGGAATTGCTGTTGCCGTTGTTAAAAATGGAAAGGTAATCCATTCGAAAGGGTATGGGGTAAAATCGATTAAAACAAAAGAAAAAGTAAACGAAAACACTTTATTCGGAATTGCGTCCAATAGTAAAGCCTTTACTTCGGCTTCGTTAGCCATACTTGTCGACCAAAACAAACTCGACTGGAACGATAAGGTAAAAAAATACATCCCGGAATTCCGGATGTATAACGATTATGTAACCAACGAATTTACCATTCTGGATCTGCTAACACACCGTAGCGGATTGGGTCTTGGTGCCGGCGATTTAATGATCTGGCCCGATGGTCACGATTTTACCGCCAAGGATATTGTTAAAAATATTCAATACCTGAAACCGGTTTCCGGATTCCGAACCAAATACGATTACGACAATCTGCTGTATGTAATTGCCGGAGAAGTGATCGAAAAAGTAAGCGGACAAAGTTGGGCCGAATTTGTAGAGCAACATATTATGAAACCGCTGGAAATGAACAATAGTGTTGGTTCCTGGTCGCGGTTAAAAGATACCACCAATTCAATCGTTCCGCATGTACCTATCGACGGTAAGCTACAGGTTATCAAACGTTATAAGAGCACAATACTCGATGCTGCCGGAGGCATTTATTCCAGTGTAAACGACATGAGTAAATGGGCATTGGTACAATTACAACAGGGAAAATACGGCACAAACAAGGAAAAGCAATTGTTTAGTGAACAGCAACACGACGAAATGTGGACGCCGCAGACCATTTTACCCAATAGTACCACCCCACCTTATTATACCTTGTTTACTGCGTATGGTCTCGGATGGCAATTAAATGATGTAAAAGGAAAATTACAGGTCTCCCATACCGGCGGACTCGAAGGAATTGTAACACAGGTAACACTCCTTCCGGAATTGGAACTGGGGATTATTGTTTTCACCAACCAACAGTCGGGCGCCGCTTTTAATGCGATTACCAATACTATAAAAGACAGTTATCTGGGGATTCCGTATACCGATTATGTTTCGAAATACAGTCACCAGAAAATATCCCGAGAAGCCGAAGCGGATAAGGTCACCGGTGAGGTATGGAAAACTGTGGCTTCCAATTTAAAGGATCCCAGAATCAAACACAATTACGACAAGCTGACCGGCGTTTTTAAAGACAACTGGCTGGGTGAAGTTTCCATCGTGACTAAAGGCAAAAAACTGCATTTTATCTCCAAACGCTCACCGCAGTTATCCGGGGAAATATTCTTTTACAAAGACAATATCTACGCCGTAAAATGGTTTAACCGTTATTTTAATGCCGACGCTTTTATGTACCTGACCTATGATAACGACGGTAACCTGCAGAATATTAAAATGGATGCCATTTCACCACTCACCGATTTCAGTTATGATTTCCAGGATTTGGATTTCAATCGTATCAAATAAATTCTCGAAACGCTCTATAGAGCGTTTTTTTATGGTTCAAATTTTAACATTATTTAGCCGCTATTCGGGATACGGCACTTGCAAAAGTTATTTCTTTACACTAAATTTAGGAATTGAATGAATTGTTATGACTGAGATTGATTTAGAACAAGAAAACAAAGCAATTGCGCGAGAATATAAAGAACTACTTCGCATTAGTTACCAAACCCTTACCGAAGAAGACAAAAAATTGATCCGCAAAGCTTTCGATGTTGCTGTCGATGCACACAAAGATCAACGTCGTAAATCCGGAGAAGCTTATATCTTCCACCCTATTGCCGTCGCTAAAATTGTCGCTTCCGAAATCGGACTTGGTGCTACGTCCATTGCCGCAGCACTAATGCACGATGTGGTCGAAGATACCGACATTACCATTGACGACATCGAAAAAATGTTCAATCCTAAAATTGCGCAGATTGTCGACGGACTCACCAAAATCGCCAAAGTAAAAACCGATCAGGAAATTTCGATGCAGGCCGAGAATTTCCGTAAAATGCTATTGACGCTTAATGATGATGTGCGTGTAATTTTAATTAAAATTGCCGACCGTTTACACAACATGCAGACCATGGAAAGTATGGTCGACTATAAACAAGCTAAAATCGCCTCGGAAACGCTGTATATTTACGCTCCGTTGGCGCATCGTTTAGGACTGTACAACATCAAAACGCAGCTGGAGGATCTTGGATTAAAATATACCGAACCGGAAGTATACCAGGACATTGTAAGCAAAATGAAAGAAACCAAAGAGGAACAGGAAGCTTACATTAAATCCATTTCCGATGTTCTTAAAAATTCCCTGGACGAGGAAGGCATCGACTATACCATGAAAGGGCGTCCCAAATCCATCTACTCGATCCGACGCAAGATGTTGGTTCAAGGGGTTACTTTTGATGAAGTTTACGATAAATTCGCCCTGCGAATCATCTATCGCTCGAAACCTCAGGAAGAAAAATTCCTGGCCTGGAAGATCTATTCGATCGTAACCGATCACTACCGTCCGAGTCCGAGTCGTTTGCGCGACTGGATTTCATCACCGAAATCAACCGGATATGAAGCCTTGCACATTACCGTTATGGGACCTAAAGGACGCTGGGTCGAAATTCAGGTACGCAGTGAACGAATGGACGAAATTGCCGAAAAAGGATATGCCGCGCATTACAAATACAAACAAGGGGCTACCGAGGAAAATGGCCTTGATGTATGGTTAAACCAATTGCGGGAAGCGTTGGAAAACGCCGAAACCAATGCCGTGGATTTCGTAGAGGATTTCAAACTAAACCTCTATTCCAAAGAAATCTATGTGTTTACGCCAAAAGGGGAAATCAAATCGTTGCCCAAAGGTGCCACTTCACTGGATTTTGCATTTAGCATCCACTCCGAAATCGGAATGCATACCCGCGGAACACGGGTTAACGGAAAACTCGTTCCGCTGAATCACGTTCTGAATAGTGGTGATCAGGTTGAAATCATCACCTCACAAAATCAAAAACCAACGGCAAGCTGGTTGGATTATGTGACCACATCCCGGGCACGAAACAAAATAAAAAGCGTGCTGAACGAAAGCACCAAGAAAATTGCCGAAGACGGTAAAGAACTGTTAACACGTAAATTAAAACATTTAAAAATTACGCTTAACGAAACTACCGTCAACGAATTGGTCAACTATTTCAAACTGCAAACCAGTCTGGATTTGTTTTACCGAGTGGGCGCCGGCCTGATCGACAACCAACAATTAAAAGATTTTGCTGCGCAGAAAAACAATACGTTGATCAACTTCTTTAAAAACAAGATCAAACGTTCGCCTAATGTTGCGCCGGAACAGATCCACCGCAACGAGATCGTCAAAAATTACGACCTGCTTGTTTTCGGCAAGGAACAGGAAAAACTGGACTATAAACTATCTAGCTGTTGTAATCCGATTCCGGGTGATGACGTTTTCGGGTTTATCACCATCAACGAAGGGATTAAGGTACACCGCAAAGACTGTCCGAATGCGATTAGTTTGCAGTCGAATTACGCCTATCGGATTATTCCGGCCAAATGGATCGATTCGTCTCAGGAAGAATTCAAGGCCATCCTGAAAATCACCGGAATGGACACTTTAGGACTAACCAACGAATTAACCAAGGTTATTTCCAACCAGATGCACGTTAACATTCAGAGCATCGCCCTAAGTGGAGAAGCCGGAATTTTTAACGGTCAGGTAACCGTGGTTGTTCAGAACAATACCATCCTGAAAAAACTGATCGACAATATCAAGAAAATTGACGGTATCGACAAAGTTACCCGCGTCCATAAAAACTAAAAAAGCCATTTTATTACACTTCAAATAAGTACTTAATTCCCGTTAAGTACTTATTTGTTTTTAACAGGTTCGCGCTTTTCGTTAATAAAAAACTAAAATTTTCCGATTCCTTAACATTAGCCGATGAAAACTTTAATCTCCAGAAAATAAAGCGTATCTTTGCGGGTATTTCATACCAAACCTACTATGGAAAATAATAAGAATCAAGAAATTGTAAAAAGCGTATTCACCAAATACCTCGAAGAAAAAGGCCACCGTAAAACACCGGAACGCTATGCTATTCTTCAGGAAATTTATGATAGCGCCGAACATTTCGACATCGAATCCCTATACATCAAAATGAAAAATAAAAACTATCGTGTGAGCCGTGCAACGCTTTACAACACGATAGAATTATTATTGGAATGCGGTTTGGTTAGAAGACATCAGTTTGGGCAAAATCAGGCACATTATGAAAAGTCGTATTTCGACAAACAACACGATCACATTATCATGACCGATACCGGTGAAGTGATTGAATTTTGTGATCCGAGAATTCAGACCATTAAAAAAACGATTGAGGAAATTTTTGACATCGAAATTCACAATCATTCGCTATACCTGTACGGACAGAAAAAACAGCACAAAGAGAATTAACAACTACGCATACGACAAATAACTATATAAACACAAAACAACAAACAACAACAGAATGACTGTAGATTTGCTACTAGGATTACAGTGGGGAGACGAAGGAAAAGGAAAAATCGTTGACGTACTCACTTCAAAATACGACATTATTGCTCGTTTTCAAGGCGGACCAAACGCCGGACACACTTTAGAATTTGACGGAATCAAACACGTACTACGAACTATTCCTTCCGGTATTTTCCACAAAAACTCCGTAAATATTATCGGAAATGGTGTCGTAATCGACCCGGTGGTTTTCCAGAAAGAATTAGAAGGTTTGGAAAAATTCAACATGGATATCAAATCCCGTTTGCTTATTTCCAGAAAAGCCCATTTGATTTTACCAACACACCGCCTATTGGATGCCGCTTCGGAAGCTTCTAAAGGGAAAGCCAAAATTGGTTCTACCCTTAAAGGAATCGGACCAACTTATATGGACAAAACCGGAAGAAACGGTTTGCGTGTAGGGGATATCGAGCTTGCCGATTTCGAAGAACGTTACCGTACTTTGGCCGACAAACACGAAGCAATGATCTCGTTTTATGACGTAGACATGCAATACAACCTGAAAGAACTGGAAGATGAGTTTTTTGCAGCCATCGAAGTTTTAAAAACCCTTTCGTTTATCGATAGCGAAGCGTTCTTGAATCAGGCAATGAAAGACGGAAAATCAATCCTTGCCGAAGGTGCTCAGGGTTCTCTTCTTGATATTGATTTCGGAACCTATCCGTTTGTAACGTCTTCCAACACAACTGCTGCCGGTGCTTGTACTGGTTTGGGTATTGCTCCAAATAAAGTAAAAGATGTTTTCGGTATTTTTAAAGCGTACACAACCCGTGTAGGTAGCGGACCATTCCCAACCGAACTTCACGATGAGATCGGACAAACGATGGCACGCGTAGGAAACGAATTCGGATCGGTTACCGGAAGAGCCCGTCGTTGCGGATGGCTGGATCTTGTAGCCTTGAAATATGCGATTCAGGTTAACGGTGTAACGCAATTGTACATGATGAAAGGAGACGTACTTTCTGGTTTTGACACCTTAAAAGTATGTACCGGCTATAAATACAAAGGCGAAATCATCAACCATTTACCGTACAACATCGAACCGGAAAATGTAACTCCTATATATGTGGAGAAAAAAGGCTGGAAAGCCGACCTGACCGGAATGACTACTTACGAGCAGCTTCCGGCCGAATTAAAAGAATACATTGAGTTTATCGAAAGTGAAGTTGAAGTCCCAATCAAAGTGATTTCGGTTGGTCCCGACAGAACACAAACGATTCTGAAATAATCTGAAAAACGCTTCCAAACGGAGGCGTTTTTTTATTTTACGCGTAGTTTAATTATTTAATAAAATATTCTTAATTAAAAATCCCGTTCGTAGATTTTACTTAAATTTGGCACAAAATTTCAGACTTTGAAGCAATTCTTTCTTTTTCTTATAAGTTTCAGCATTTGGTGTACTACTGCAGTGGCACAACAAAAAAAAACAATCCAGATCATTCATACGGATTTCACCGATAGTAACCAAAATGAAATCCCGGGCGCTTCTATCCTTACCGGTAATGTTCAGATCGAACACGATGGCGTATTGATCAACTGTAACAAACTCTACTTTTTCGAAAAAGAAAATTACGCCAAGGCTTTTGGTAATGTAATCATGAACCAGGGCGATACTATTTTTATGAACAGCCGTTATGCCGAATACAACGGTAACGAAAAATTTGCCTATGCCTCCGGCGAGGTGGTGTTGCGTTCTCCCGAATCGACTTTGACCACCGATACCTTAAATTTTGACCGAAACATCCAACAGGCCTATTACAATTCCTACGGCACCATTATCAATAAAGACAATACGCTAAAAAGTAAATCCGGGCGCTATTATCTGAACGACAAAAAATACCAGTTTCTTACTGCCGTAACGGTAACCAATCCGCAATGCGTAATCAAATCCAACCATCTGGATTTTTACGACAATTCCGGACATGCTTATGTTTTTGGCCCGTCGACAATTACCAGTAAAGAAAATGTGATCTATACCGAGCGCGGTTTTTACGACACTAAAAAGGACATTGCCACGCTAACCAAAAACTCCACGATTAAATACGACAACAGGCTCATCAAGGGCGATAAAATATTTTACGACCGGAAACGGGATTTTTCCTCCGCCACGGATAATGTCAAAATTACCGACACCATCAACAAAATGATTGTCCGCGGGCATTATGCCGAAGTCTATAAAAAACAGGACTCCATGTTTATCACCAAAAAAGCGCTGCTTTCCAGCCTGGTTGAAAACGATTCGGTATATATACACGCCAAAAAACTACTGGTAACCGGAAAACAAGGCGAACGGATTGTTCGCGGTTTTAACAACGCCCGTATCTACAAAACCGATATGAGCGGAAAATGCGATTCGATTCATTCCAATCAGAAAAAAGGACTGACACAACTTATCGGAAAACCGGTACTCTGGAATAACGAGAGTCAAATGACCGGCGACGTGATTCATCTTATCGGTAACAATCAAACCGAAAAACTGGATTCCTTAAAAGTACTCAACAATGCTTTTATCGTACAGAAAGATACGCTGGGAACCGGTTACAATCAGGTAAAAGGTCAGGACTTATTTGGTAAGTTCAAAGACAATAAGCTTTCCACGGTCGATTTGGTCAAAAATACCGAAAAGATCTATTATATGTATAACGACAAAAACGAACTGGAGATGATCGACAAGGGCGTTAGTAGTCGAATACACCTCGAACTGGAGGACAATAAAATCCAGACCATGACCGCATACGTCGATCCGAAAAGCGACAGTTACCCACCGGATCAGTTTCCGGAAAATGCACGAAAACTACGTGGGTTTGTCTGGCGTGGCGACGAACGCATCAAATCCAAAAACGACATCTTTCCACCGGAAGAACTCGAGCTGGATGCCAAAATTCTAAAGGAAAGCGTCGCTAAAGAGCTCGAAAACGAAAAACCCATGGAGGCCACGAAAGAGACATTAGAATACGGCAAACCTCCGAAAAAAGAAAAAGCGAAAGCAAAAAATACCAAGAAAAAATGATTCAGGATTTCTATAAATACCAGGCGCAAACTTCCCCGCACCCGTTAGCCATGGAAGTTTCACATGCCAAAGGCTCTTACATTTACGATACTACAGGAAAAAAATACCTCGATTTTGTTGCCGGAGTTTCGGCTTGTACACTGGGACACCAACATCCGCGTGTAACCAATGCCATTAAAGATCAATTGGACAAATACGCCCATGTAATGGTATATGGCGAATACGCACAGGATCCGTCGGTTGCACTTTGTAAATTGTTGGCTGAACATATGCCGGCCGAATTAAACAAAACCTATCTGGTTAATTCCGGAACAGAAGCCACAGAAGGCGCACTAAAACTCGCCCGTCGTGTAACCGGCAGAAGCCAGCTGATTTCCTGTTTTAACGCCTACCACGGCAATACTATGGGATCAATGAGCGTTATGGGCTTTGAAGAACGCAAACAAGTATTCCGTCCTTTGATTCCCGACGTAGATTTCATCACTTTTAACAACGAAGAAGACTTACAAAAAATAACGACCAAAACAGCCGGAATTATCCTGGAAACCATTCAGGGGGGTGCCGGTTTCGTACAACCTTTTGACGGCTTTCTGACAAAGGTGCGCCAACGTTGTGACGAAGTGGGCGCCATGATGATTTTGGACGAAATTCAACCTGGTTTCGGAAGAACCGGAAAATTATTCGGCTTTCAGAATTACGATGTCGTTCCGGATATTGTGGTGATGGGTAAAGGAATGGGCGGCGGTATGCCGGTTGGCGCTTTTACGGCCAACGAAAAGCATATGGACCTTTTAAGCCATGATCCTAAGCTAGGACATATTACGACTTTTGGCGGTCATCCCGTGATCGCAGCCGCGTGTTTAGCGACTTTACAGGAATTAGTCGAAACGGATCTGATGCAACAGGCATTGGAAAAAGAGAAATTATTTCGTAATTTACTGGTACATCCGTTGATCACCGAAATCCGCGGCGAAGGTTTAATGCTGGCGCCTATGACAGAAAGTCCTGAAATCACGAATAAAGTCATCTTTAAATGTCAGGAAAAAGGACTGATTTTATTCTGGTTATTGTTTGAAGGCCGTGCCATACGCATTACGCCTCCTCTAACGCTTTCCAACGAAGAAATCGAAGAAGGATGTGGCATCATTATTGAAGCTATGAATGAAGTCATGAACGGGATATAATCCTTGTGAATACCCTATAATTGTTAATTAAATTGTTCACAACATAACATCCCGGTTTCTGAAAAAATAACAAACCTTTCCTAATTTTAATAAGGATAATTTTAAACAACAGGAGTATGAATTTGAGTCACGAGGAAGAAGAAAACAGTTTATCCTTATCAAAGTTCGAATCAATGTTGAAAACCAACAAGGTATTCTTCTTTGACTCCGAAGAGTTTGAAGATATCATTCTTCATTATCTCGATACGGGTAAAATTAATTTAGCCAAAAAAGCCTTGAAGCTTGGACTGGAACAACATCCAAAATCTACCGGTTTAAAACTGGTTCAGGTGGAACTTCTGGTTTTTGACGACAAACTGGACATAGCCGAAAAATTATTAAATGATTTATACGCTATTGAACCGACCAACGAAGAGATCTATATCCAGAAAGCCAATATCTATTCTAAAAAAGACCAGCACGACAAAGCGGTTGAGCTGTTACAGATCGCCTTACGCTATACCGACGATTATGCTGATGTATATTCACTTATTGGTATGGAGTACCTTTTTATGGACAATCTGGAACTGGCCAAGGAAAACTTTATCAAGTGTCTGGAAAACGACACCGAAGACCATTCCGCTTTATACAACGTCGTATACTGTTTCGATTTTCTGGATCAGAACGACGATGCTATTCTATTCTTAAACGGTTTTATCGACCGTAACCCGTATAGCGAAGTGGCCTGGCATCAATTGGGCCGCCAGTATTATACGGTAAAAAATTACGAACAGGCGGTTCGCGCATTCGATTATGCCACGCTGATTGACGAGAGTTTTTTAGGGGCCTATCTCGAAAAAGCCAAAGCGCTGGAAAAACTAAAGAAATATCAGGAAGCAATCGATTGTTACAACATCACGATGGAGTTGGACGATCCGACGTCTTTTGCGCTTTTACGCATCGGAAAATGCCATGAACGTCTTGGAAGAACCGATGTTGCCTTACAGTTTTATTTAAAAACCGTACACGAAGATCCGTTGCTGGACAAGGCCTGGATTGCCATTACCGATTTCTATATCCGTCAGCGCAATTTCCAGAAAGCCCTGTATTATGTAAACAAAGCGATTGGTATTGACAACGAAAACAAATTGTATTGGAAACGCTATGGCGCGATCAACAAACAGTTGAGCTTTTTTGAAGAAGCCGAATATGGCTACCGTAAAGCCGTGGAATTTGGCGACTATCAACTGGACACCTGGTTGTTCTGGGTGGATCTGTTGCAATTCCTGGGCGAGTTCGACAGTGCCGTACAAACCCTTTTACAGGCATCGGAGTTTTTCCCGGAAGAATATGAAATCGAATACCGATTGGCCGGACTGTACTATATGCTGCACGACGAAGAAAAAGGAAAAGTCCACCTAAGCAATGGATTGCGATTGAATTTTAACAATCATACACTTTTAGAAGAACTGTTTCCGGTAATCTGGAATCAGAAAGCGATTCGTATGCAGATCGAAAAGTACCAGAAATTAAACGAATAAGGAGCATCCAAATACCATATTTTACCAGTATCTTTACGGTTAATTGATTCATTTAATTAACCGTTTTTTATTATGAAGAAAGTTAAGAAAAGGAAATTCGGCTTACTCGGAAAAAACATCAGCTATTCGTTTTCGAAAAAATATTTTACCGATAAATTCGAAAACCTCGGACTCGACAGCCATAGCTATGTCAATTTTGACACCGACAGCATCGAAACGTTTCCTACCATCCTTTCCGAAACTAAAAACCTAAAAGGAATGAATGTCACCATTCCCTACAAAGAGGCCATCATTCCGTTTCTGGGTAAACTTTCCAAAAATGCAGCCGCAATTGGCGCTGTAAACACTATTCGTATTACCAAAAAAGGAGCGACCAAAGGTTATAACACCGATTTTTACGGTTTTAAAAGAGCTTTAAAGCCGATGCTTAAAAAACACCACCAGAAAGCCCTGATTCTCGGAACCGGCGGTGCCAGTAAAGCCGTGGCGTATGCGTTGCAAAAACTAAAAATCGAATACGATTTTGTATCCCGGAATGCTTCCGAATGTGAATATTCGTATACCGAACTCAACGATACTGTTTTCAACGACTATCAGATCATCATCAATACCACGCCACTGGGCACTTTTCCGAATATTCAGGAATGCCCGGAACTGGATTATTCCCTTTTTACCAACAAGCACATTGCTTTTGATCTGGTCTACAATCCGGAAGAAACCGAATTTTTAAAACGGGCGCGATCTCAAGGTGCCAAAGTCAAAAACGGCTATGATATGCTCGTTTTTCAGGCCGAAAAAGCCTGGGACATCTGGACAGAAAAACAAAAATAAAGACGGCTTTTTAACCGTCTTTATTTTTTTACTTTCCGCATCAATAATTCTAAAGGTGCTAAAAAACTGACATCAAATAGGCGATTATAGCAAAAAATACGCACTTTATCCCATTTTTCTTTTGCCTTTTCCGTATGCTTTTAGTATCTTTCCACTCAATTAATGTTAAACTTAAGCATTTCAACAATGTTAGAAGAAAAGAATGATAACCTGCCAGAGGCAGACGGACAGGAACAAATTAAAGGCGAAGAAACCGTTCCAACTGCAGAACAATCTGCCATAGAAGCCATCGAAAATTCCAATGCTGAGGAAGGCGAAGACGATGCCATTTCCGAAGGTCATGATATCCCGATGCTTCATTATGAAGCCATGTCTATGGAGGAATTGGTTGCCGAACTTGAAAAACTGGTTACCAACCAAAAGGCGATGTCCATTCGAAATCACGTAGAAGAAATTCGCAAAGATTTTATGGACAAATACCATCACTTTATCGATGAGAAAAAAGATGAGTACAGCCATGAAAACAACGGCGATGTCACTGGTTTTGACTACCACTACCCGTTGAAAAACAAATTCGATTCCATTTACAATCAATATAGAGACCTGAAAAATCAGCACTTCAAACAGCTTCAAAACAACCTGAAACACAATCTGGATGTTCGTCAGGCGATTATAGAAGAACTGAAGAGTCTGATCGACAATCCGGGAGAAAGCATTCAGGACACCCTGAAAAGCGTAAACGAATTGCGCGAACGTTGGAAAAATGCCGGTCCGATTCCGCGCGACAAGTACAACCACGTATGGAATAATTTCCATTTTCATATCGAGCGTTTTTACGACCACCTGCATTTGGACCGCGAAGCACGTGATTTGGATTTCAAACACAATCTGGAGCAAAAACAAAAAATCATTGCCCGTGTAGAAGAATTGGTTAACGAAAGCGATGTAACCAAAGCTTTCCGCGAATTACAGTCGTTGCACAAAATCTGGAAAGAGGAAATTGGTCCCGTATCCCGCGAACACCGTGAGGAATTATGGAATAAATTTAGTGAGTTAACGCGTCAGTTACACGACAAACGCGAAGCACTGGTTGCTAAAGCCAAAGAAAAAGAAGAAGAAAACCTGGCTAAGAAAAAGGAAATCATCGCACAAATTGAGGCCGTTTCCAACGAAACCATCACCGCTCACAGTGCATGGCAAGGTCAGATTGAAAAAATAGAAGCCTTACGCACCGCTTTTTTCCAAACCGGAAAAGTCCCACAGGAAGTAAACGAAGACACCTGGACCGCTTTTAAAAATGCCGTTCGCAATTTTAACGCACAGAAGAATTCGTTCTATAAAGACATCAAAAAAGATCAACAGGACAATCTGAATAAAAAATTGGCTTTGGTTGAAAAGGCTAATTCTTTAAAAGACAACGAAGATTTTAATGCGACAACACCGATCATGAAACAGATTCAGGAAGAATGGAAAAAGATCGGACATGTACCGCGTAAATATTCCGATAGTATCTGGAAAGACTTTAAAGACGCTTGCAATCACTACTTCGACCGATTACACGCGAAACGCAACGAAGCCAATTCGGAAGAAGTGGAAGCCTTTGAAAAGAAAAAGGATTATCTGGAGCAATTAAAAGACTTCCAGTTGACCGGAGAACACAAAGCCGACCTTGATGCCATTAAGCAGCATATCGAAAACTGGAAAGGCTTTGGACGCGTGCCACACGCCCGTCGTCATATCGAAGGGAAATTCAACAAAATTCTGGATGCATTATTTGACAAGCTAAGCTTATCGAAAAAAGAAGCCGAAATGGTTAAATTCAACAACCGACTGGAACAATTAGCCGACAGTGATGATTCCCGTAAACTGGAAAACGAGCAAATCTTTATCATGCGCAAAATTGATGAAGTACAAGGCGAAATTTTCCAATTGGAAAACAACATTCAGTTTATCTCAAACGCCAAGGCCGACAATCCATTTATCAAAGAGATCAACAAAAACATTGATCGCCATAAAGAGGAATTAAAAACCTGGAAAGAAAAACTAAAACAAATCCGTAGTTTGAAACAACAGGAATAATAGACCACAAAAAAGACCGGAAATCCGGTCTTTTTTTATAATATCCCGTAAACAGAACATGATCAACATACAAAATACCGTTAACGAAGTCGTTGCTTCATTAACCACCACCATCACTTTGGAAACGGCAAATCCAAAACTTGAAAAAAATAAATATCTTGAAGACACAAAAGAATTGCAAAATCAGGCCACTTTTATTACCGATGAAGGCTATTTTTATTTCTTAAGTCAATATGGAGACGCCATACTAACTATTGAAGACAGCAGCATTTGCATATTTGGATTTGGTTATTGGGAAGGAATGGCCATTACCGACTACCCGCTTCTGGATTCAAACGGTATGTATGTTTTAGCCGATTATGCCGATGACGGAGCAGAAATGCTTTTTTTCGCCTATAATTCAAACCAAAAAGAAAACCCAAATCGGATTTGGGTCTCAAATGATTTAGAATCGGGTTTTAAACCGGTATACAGCGATTTTTTACATTTATTAAAAAGCATCTCAAATGGAGAATTTGAACAAAACAAACGTCAATGGCTTACTCCTGCGAAATGATTTTCTGACCGCTACAGAAGAGCAGCATTTGCTGGATCATATTTATGAGAACGAATGGGACACCAGTCTAAAGAGACGCGTGCAACACTACGGCTACCGGTATGACTACAAAAGCAAAGTCATTGATCCTTCTTTGTTTGAAAAATTACCCGACTGGCTCGAAAATCTAAAAGAAAAGATTCAGAAGCATTTCGGTTTGGATTATCCTTTTAATCAAGTGATCATTAATGAATACGAACCCGGCCAGGGAATTGCTCCCCATATCGATGCTGTCGCATCGTTTGACGACATCATAGTCTCAATAAGCTTAGATTCAACCTGTGTGATGGAATTCACCAAAGACGACACCAAGGTCGCCCTTCTATTAGACCCCAGAAGCATGCTGTTACTGTCTGGAGAAAGCCGATACGAATGGAAACACGGTATTAAAGCCGTAAAAAAAGATCGCATTACAAACGATGAAATCCGGGTACGCAAAAGGAGAGTTTCCATAACATTCCGAAAGATTATTGACAAGTAACCTCAATTAGAATATTACAAAATCGTATAAAAACAATATCCCGATTACACAATGCAATCGGGATATTTTATAAGTAATCTGTTTCCTATTTTAGGACAATTCAGATATTAGTCGATTTTAAATCGTTTTCTATCATTTTCGTTCAAATAGATCTTACGAAGACGTAATGATTTTGGCGTCACCTCTACATACTCGTCTTTTTGGATATATTCTAACGCTTCCTCTAAAGAGAATTTGATTGCCGGAATAATTCTGGCTTTATCATCTGCTCCTGAAGAACGTACGTTGGTTAATTTTTTGGTTTTGGTTACGTTCACCACCATATCATCACCACGTGAGTTCTCACCGATCACCTGACCTTCATAGATATCCTCATTCGGATCTACGAAGAATTTACCACGATCCTGTAATTTATCGATTGAATATGGAATTGCTTTACCGTTTTCCATCGAAATTAACGATCCGTTGATACGTCCAGCGATTTCACCTTTAAACGGTTGGTATTCCAGGAAACGGTGTGCCATAATTGCCTCACCAGCTGTAGCCGTTAGCAATTGGTTACGCAATCCGATAATTCCTCGTGATGGAATATAGAACTTAATGATCATACGATCACCTTTTGGTTCCATACTCAACATTTCACCTTTACGTAAGGTTACGAACTCTACCGCTCTACCCGAAAGGTTTTCCGGCAAGTCGATTGTTAATTCCTCAACCGGCTCACATTTAACACCATCAATTTCTTTGATGATTACCTGTGGCTGACCGATTTGCAATTCATATCCTTCACGACGCATGGTTTCGATTAATACCGACAAGTGTAGTACACCACGTCCGAAAACCAAAAATTTATCCGCACTATTGGTTTCGTTAACACGTAAAGCTAAGTTTTTCTCCAACTCCTTGGTTAATCTGTCTTTAATGTGACGGGAAGTTACAAATTTTCCTTCTTTACCAAAGAATGGCGAATCGTTGATCGTAAACAACATACTCATTGTTGGCTCATCGATTGCAATTGTTGCCAATGCTTCCGGGTTTTCAAAATCGGCAACTGTATCCCCGATTTCAAATCCTTCCAATCCTACGATCGCACAAATATCACCTGCTACTACCTGATCAATTTTACGTCTTCCGATTCCTTCAAAAACGTGTAATTCTTTAATCTTCGATTTGATTACTTTTCCATCACGTTTCACCAAAGACACGTTCATTCCTTCTCTTAATTCTCCTCTTTGTAAACGTCCGATAGCGATACGTCCGGTAAAACTTGAGAAATCCAAAGAAGTGATCAACATCTGAGGCGTTCCTTCTGATACTTTTGGAGCCGGAATGTGTTCCAACACCATGTCTAATAAAGGCTCGATGTTTTCCGTCTGATTTTTCCAATCGGTCGACATCCAGTTATTTTTAGCCGAACCATAAACGGTTGGGAAATCCAACTGCCATTCTTCAGCTCCTAATTCAAACATTAAGTCAAATACTTTTTCATGAACTTCTTCCGGAGTACAGTTTTCTTTATCCACTTTGTTTACCACCACACATGGTTTTAACCCTAAGTCGATCGCTTTCTGTAGTACGAAACGCGTTTGTGGCATTGGTCCTTCGAAGGCATCCACCAACAACAATACACCATCGGCCATATTCAATACACGTTCCACTTCTCCACCAAAATCGGCGTGGCCCGGAGTATCGATAATATTAATCTTTGTTCCTTTGTAGGTTACCGATACGTTTTTAGAGGTAATTGTGATCCCTCTTTCACGTTCCAAATCGTTGTTGTCAAGAATTAAGTCTCCGGTATTCTCGTTTTCACGGAATAACTGACAGTGATACATGATTTTGTCAACCAAAGTTGTTTTACCGTGGTCAACGTGAGCGATAATTGCAATGTTTCTGATAGAAGTCATAAAAAATTTTTGAGGGTGCGAAATTACAATTTATTTTTTATATAAACACGCTAATCTTTAAGTAGTTAGCAAAAAATAACAAAATAATAACAACAAAAAAAGCTCTCGTCAATGAGAGCTTGGTTTTATATCGTGTTTCAATTAGCTTATGCTAATTTAGCAACGTGCTTCGTTAATTTAGATTTTAAGTTAGAAGCTTTGTTATCATGGATAACATTTTTCTTCGCTAACTTATCGATCATAGAGATAACAGCAGACAATTTAGCTGATGCTTCTGCTTTATCAGTTGCTAAACGTAAAGCTTTAATTGCGTTACGTGTAGTTTTATGTTGGTATCTGTTTAATACTCTTTTCTTTTCGTTGCTTCTGATTCTTTTTAAAGCCGACTTATGATTTGCCATTTTCTTAAAATTGATTAAGTCTTTTTACATTTCTTTTTTTCGTAGTCCGTAGGGGAATCGAACCCCTGTTACCAGGATGAAAACCTGGCGTCCTAACCCCTAGACGAACGGACCATTATTCCAATAAATCTCGGATTAACCGCGTAATACTTTTTGTAGTCCGTAGGGGAATCGAACCCCTGTTACCAGGATGAAAACCTGGCGTCCTAACCCCTAGACGAACGGACCTTTATTGCTTTATTGCGGATGCAAAAGTACAACATTTTTTCAATCTCGCAAGAACAACGCTATTTTTTTTCGATTTTTTTTCGATTTTTTTTCGATTTTTTCTTAGTACGCTTTCGCAAAAAGCACTCTTCCTTTTGATAGCGAACCCGTTAGCACACATTTACCTTCTTCTTCTTTTCTATCCAACGGAATACAACGAATCGTTGCTTTGGTAAGATCTTTAATCTTTTCCTCGGTTTCTGCCGTTCCATCCCAATGCGCCGAAACAAATCCGGTTTTATTTTCAAGCACGTCTTTAAACTCCTCAAACGTATTTACCTCGGTTATATGCGTATTTCGGTATTCCAACGAACGTGCAAACATTTCCTCCTGGATCGTCTCTAACAAGTCCTGAATATACGTCACTACACCATCCTTAGCAACCACTTCTTTTGTTAACGTGTCACGTCTTGCAATTTCATAGGTACCATTCTCCAAATCGTTTGGACCAATAGCAATTCGCACCGGCACTCCTTTTAATTCATACTCGTTGAATTTCCATCCCGGCTTATGCGTTGTACGATCGTCGTATTTTACAGAAATCTTCAGTTTACGCAATTGTTTTACCAATTCATTCACCTGCGTCGAGATCGCTTCCAATTGCTCATCATTTCTATGAATTGGCACGATCACCACCTGGATTGGCGCTAAGTTTGGCGGTAATACCAAACCGTTATCATCGGAATGCGTCATCACCAAGGCACCCATTAAACGGGTAGACACCCCCCATGACGTCCCCCAAACATGCTCCTGTTTTCCTTCGGCATTCGAGAATTTCACATCAAATGCTTTTGCAAAGTTTTGCCCTAAAAAGTGAGACGTACCTGCCTGTAACGCTTTTCCATCCTGCATTAAGGCTTCAATACAATAGGTTTCATCCGCTCCGGCAAAACGCTCGGTTTCTGTCTTAACGCCTTTTACTACCGGAATAGCCATAAAGTTCTCGACGAAATCGGCATACACATTCATCATTTGTACCGACTCCGACAATGCCTCCTGCTTGGTCGCATGGGCCGTATGCCCTTCCTGCCATAAAAACTCAGCCGTTCTTAAAAATAAACGCGTTCTCATTTCCCAACGCACTACATTCGCCCATTGGTTAATTAACAACGGTAAATCGCGATACGATTGCACCCATCCTTTATAGGTACTCCAAATAATGGCCTCGCTGGTTGGACGAACAATTAGCTCCTCTTCCAGTTTTGCATTTGGATCAACTATTAATTTCCCTTTATTTTCAGGATCATTTGTCAGTCTGTAATGAGTTACAATAGCACATTCTTTAGCAAATCCTTCTGCATTTTTCTCTTCTGCTTCAAACATGCTTTTGGGAACAAACAACGGGAAATAAGCATTTTGATGTCCTGTTTCTTTAAACATTCTATCCAATTCGGCTTGCATTTTTTCCCAAATAGCATAACCGTATGGCTTGATAACCATACAACCTCTAACTCCTGAATTCTCAGCCAGGTCTGCTTTGACAACCAGTTCGTTATACCATTTCGAATAATCTTCTGATCGTTTTGTTAAGTTCTTACTCATTTTGATTAGTTTGGCACAAATATTGTTTTACTTATTTTAACTAAATAGTTTGACAAAACTAACTATTTTTGTGTTGTCCAACAATAAAAATACCCAGAGATATGAAAACTTATTACCTATCCAGCAGAAAACTATCCCTTTACTCCGTAATTGGATTCTTCGGACTTGTGGTATCTTCCTGTGGTTCTTACCAAAACTCGTCCTACTACGATCACGACGGTGTTTACGGTTCGGAAAGACCGCGAGGCGATTACAACAACAGATACAGCGAACAAAACATGGCGCAAGCCAATAATTACAAAGAATATTTCAGCGATCTTCAGAAAGATGCTAACAATGGTGTTTTTACAGATGTGGACAATTACTCTTCTCAAGATCAACAAGGTTCCATTGCAAGCGTAACAAACCCGGATCAATATTCCGGCACTACCGGATATGCCGGATGGGGCGATAATTCCAGCAATGTTACCGTTAATGTTTACAATAACGATCCTTGGTACTGGAACAGAGGTTACTGGAATTCCTGGTATTCTCCCTATTATGGAGGCGGATGGAATAATGGTTTCTACGGTTCCGGATGGAGCATCGGTTTTGGATGGGGTTGGAACTCCTGGTATGGACCAAATTACGGATGGGGCTGGAACAACTGGTACGGACCTGGATGGGGTTGGAACAGCTGGTATGGACCAGGATGGTACAATGGCTACTACAGCAACCGCGTTTATAACAGTGGACCAAGAGGCGGATCGGCCTACTATAACGGACGATACAACAACTCCGTATACGGTTATAATAACACCGGAACCCGTAATTACAACAGCCGCAGAGATGTTAACTTTAACCGAACTTACGGTACCGGAACAAGGGATTACAATAATTACAATAACGGAACCCGTAACTATAATAACGGAACGCGAAATTACAACAATGGCGCTACACGGGATTATAACAACAATAACAATTCCGGAACCCGAAATTACAATTACAACAACAGTAATAATAACTCCGGAACCCGTAACTACAATTACAACAACTCCAATAATAGCGGAACCCGTAGCAACAGCAACTACTCTGCTCCTACACGAAGCTATAATTCAGGCGGCAGTTTTGGTGGTTCCCGTGGTGGCGGAAGTTTCGGCGGCGGCGGCGGTGGAAGATCCGGCGGTGGCGGAAGACGTTAATCAAATCCTGTAAGTTTTAATAAAAGTACATCCTCATGAAAAAATATATATTCACAGCTATTACTGCCCTATCAGCAGTAGTAGCTTCCGCTCAGGAGCTGGCTCCATCAGACGGACTGCGGTATGCCATGGACAATTTAAACGGAACTGCCCGATTCCGCGGTATGAGCGGCGCTTTTGGAGCTGTTGGTGGCGATATGTCGGCCATACACGTTAACCCGGCCGGTGGCGCTATTTTCAATTACAACACTGCTGCAGCTACTTTAAACCTGCTAAGTACCAAAAGTAATTCCCGTTATTTCGGAACAACCACGAATGACCGCGATACTTCCTTTGACCTGAATCAGG
Organism: Bacteroidota bacterium; assembly: GCA_023446155.1. Classification (GTDB taxonomy): domain Bacteria; phylum Bacteroidota; class Bacteroidia; order Flavobacteriales; family Flavobacteriaceae; genus Flavobacterium. Next base: position 443,844 of record JAEXIT010000017.1, on the reverse strand, counting down.
CTGGCGGTATCTTTGTTTTCCACAATCAGGATCTTAGTAGCGGATGGACCAAATTTACCTTTGGTATGGCTTATGACAATGCAAACAACTTTGACAATAGCTTTTCTTACCGAGGAACCGGTACCCGTTCGATTGATCAGTTTTTCCTAAATCAGGCTAATGGCTTACCGGTGGGAGTGATCGACAACAACTACCGCTATGACGAGCTGAGTTTTCAAGACCAACAGGCTTATTTAGCGTATCAGACCTATCTTATCGACACCAGTACCTATCCGTTTAATCCGGACAACCCCAACTATGTTTCCAACGTTCCGCAAACCGGTAGCTATGCCCATCAGAATTACGTTAACACAAACGGATACAATGGAAAACTAGCGTTTAACTTTGCTACTTCCTATAAAGACCGTCTTTATATCGGACTTAATCTGAATGCCCATTTTACCGATTACACCAAAAATTCAACGGTTTACGAATCCAATAACGGTCCGGTAAACACCGATCCGAATTATGCTACAATTCGTCAGATTCAATTTAACAACGACACCCATACTTACGGAAGCGGTTTTTCTTTCAATATCGGTGCCATCGCTAAAATCACCAATGAATTGCGTTTGGGCGCGGCTTACGAATCACCAACATGGTACCGTCTGACCGACGAATTATCTCAAAGTTTGTATACCACTTATGTGGCTCCGGCTAATTCACCAACAAGTCCGGGCGCAACGCGATCTGCTTCGCTTAATCCGAACATTGTAAATGTATATCCTACCTATACCCTACAAACTCCAGGTAAATTCACCGGAAGTTTGGCGTATATCTTTGGAAAATCCGGTTTGATCAGTTTTGATTACGGGATTAAAGATTACAGCAACATCAAATTCAAACCGAACAATTCGTATAACAACTCTTTAAACGATGTTTATAAAAATACATTAACCACCGCACAGGAATTCCGTGTGGGTGCCGAATACAAAATCAAACAGGTGAGCCTTCGCGGCGGATACCGTTTTGAAGAAAGTCCGTATAAAGACGAGAAAATCGTAGGTGACTTAAAAGGCTATTCTGCCGGTATTGGTTATAACTTTGGTTCCGCCCGATTGGATTTCGCCTATTCTTTTTCAGAAAGACAGATGGACGTTCCTTTGTTATCCAGCATGACCGATTCGGCTCGTATAAACAGTAAAGTCGATGCCTTTACCCTTACCTATACAGTTGGTTTCTAAAAAATAACACTCCTAAAAAAGGCTGTTTCCATAATACGAAACAGCCTTTTTTATATCAAATTGTCTGGAAATAGTCTAAATAGAATTCATAAGGGGTCGTAAACATCATAAATTTGACCCAACGATGGTGATGCTAATTATAAAAAACGTAATTTTGCACTCCAATTTTTCAATTCTATGAGAACCAAGTCTTTAAAGAAAAACAAAATCAATGTCATCACTTTAGGTTGTTCTAAAAATGTTTACGACAGTGAAGTACTGATGGGACAGTTAAAAGCCAGCGGTAAGGACGTACAACACGAAGCCCCTAAAAATGATGAAGGTAACATTATTGTGATCAACACTTGTGGATTTATCAATAATGCCAAAGAAGAATCTGTAAATACGATTCTGGAATATGTCGACAAAAAAGAACAAGGTCTCGTAGATAAGGTTTTTGTAACCGGATGTTTGTCGGAACGTTACCGACCGGATCTTGAAAAAGAAATCCCGGATGTGGATCGTTATTTCGGCACTACCGAATTGCCATTGCTTTTAAAAGCTTTAGGGGCCGATTATAAGCATGAACTTTTAGGAGAACGTCTTACGACTACGCCTAAAAATTATGCCTATCTGAAAATTGCCGAAGGTTGTGACCGTCCGTGTAGTTTTTGCGCGATTCCGCTAATGCGCGGGAAACACGTTTCACAACCGATTGAAAAACTGGTAAAAGAAGCCGAAGGTCTTGCTGCCAAAGGTGTCAAAGAACTAATTTTAATCGCACAGGATTTAACCTATTACGGACTGGATCTATACAAAAAACGAAATTTAGCCGAGTTACTGGAAAATCTGGTACAAGTAGAAGGAATCGAATGGATTCGTTTGCATTATGCTTTCCCTTCCGGATTCCCGATGGATGTATTGGATCTGATGAAACGCGAGCCTAAAATCTGTAATTATATCGATATTCCATTACAGCATATTTCGGACAATATCCTAAAATCGATGCGTCGTGGAACAACGTATGAAAAAACGACCAAACTTTTAAAAGACTTCCGCGAAGCCGTTCCGGGAATGGCAATCCGTACTACATTAATCGTAGGTTATCCGGGTGAAACGGAAGAAGATTTCCAAATCCTGAAAAACTGGGTGGAAGAAATGCGTTTTGAACGTTTGGGTTGTTTTGCGTATTCGCACGAAGAAAACACCCATGCCTATTTATTGGAAGACGATGTACCGGAAGAGGTAAAACAACAACGTGCCGCAGAAATCATGGACATTCAGGCGCAGATTTCATGGGATCTGAATCAGGAAAAAATCGGACATACGTACCGTTGTATCATCGATCGTAAAGAAGGTGGTTATTTTATCGGACGCACGGAATTTGACAGTCCGGATGTAGACAACGAAGTGTTGATCGATGCGACGCAACATTATTTAAAAACCGGCGATTTTACAATGATCAAAATCACGGATGCCACAGAATTCGACTTATACGGGGAACCGGTACAAGCATAAAAAAAGCTGCCTATAGGCAGCTTTTTTTATTTACATCGAAACACCTGTCAGGTTTTAAAACCTGACAGGTGTTTTTTTATTGCTTTACGATTTTCGCCCAGCTTTTGTTACCATCGACTGTAGTTACCGCCACCAAATAGACACCCCTGCTCAGACCACTACAATCAAAAGTAGCCAGGGTTGCATTTGGTTTTTCGGTTCCCACCCATGCGCCACTAAGCGTATACACCTGAATATCCTCAATCGTCTGATCCGGTACTGTCAGATATACTTTATCCACAACCGGATTCGGATAAACCGACACCGTTTTTGCATTATGCTCAGTAACACTTAAAACCTCCCCATTGCGATATAATTTGGCTACTGCTGTCGTCCCCGTACCAATACCGGTAATCAAAACGTCCTTATCGCCATCATTATCCACATCGGCAAACACTATATTTCCGTTAGAATGCGAAGTAAATGGCATATCCGATACCCGAACATAACCACCTGTCCCATCATTCAGATATAAATTCGCCTCTTGTATATTGTTATTGACCGTAGTTTCGGAATATTTCCGTCCCATCGAAAGAATATCCTGGTAACCATCATTATTCACATCGGCAAAAGCAATCGATAAAGCATCGCCTATTCCTACAAAAGGCATTTCTTCGGCCATGGTAAAGTTTGCATTTCCGTCATTATAATACAATTGCATCCGGAACCAAAGCGCTGGATTACCCGATGAAGAAGGCATATTCCCTGCGATCAATAAATCCTGATCACCATCGTTATCCACATCGGCCAAAGCCACTTTTCCCAATAAAGCCGTTATCGCCGGCTGCGGATGATGCGCAAAAACACCATTCCCTTGATTTAAAAATATTCGGATATTCGTACTCGTTGCACTAACACCAACTTTCCCCGAAGTTACAATATCCGGTTTCCCATCCCCATTTACATCGGCCACCACTACAGAAGCGAGATACATTCCATACGACTCCAATCCACTTTGAAGATTACGCGAAAACACACCCGTCCCGTCATTTGTATATAATGCCATCGCAAAGCCATTACTGGTATACATTCCGGTAATCAGAATATCCTGATCCCCATCGTTATCGAAATCAGCCATATTAACATCGCCGTTCATTGTCCCGATAAAGTTCGAATTTGGCGACACACTAAAGTTGCCGGCTCCATCATTTAAATATAGTTTTGCGTTGACACCATTTGCACTTCCGGCAACAATCAGATCCGGGAATCCATCGCCGTTTACATCACCAAAAGCGGCACCGCCTTCACGGCATTTAATAAACGCTTGATCATCATGTAGAGTAAAATGACCGGTTCCGTCGTTTTTATACATCCGACTACTACCGGCATTTGGACTTCCGCCCATAGCAAACAAATCCAGATCGCCATCGCCGTCAATATCGGCAAACTTACAGCTACTATATTGAACGGGAACAATTCCCGAATTGGAAACAAGTGTAAAATTTTGGGTAAAAGCACTAAAGGAACTCAATAGTGTCAAGGCAAGTAGTGTTTTTTTCATATCGTATTTTGGTTTGAGGTTTTCCATTTATGAGGGGATATTTCCCGATACCGCCATAATTGCTTTACACCCACTCCCAATTTAGCCCACTACTTTAAAAAACGATTATGCGTAGGCTTCAAATGTAACCAAAAAAGTCAAACTCTAAACTATATTCATTTTTTTAACAATTAACACTTTTTAATTATAACAAAATCAAAACAAATGCAAATAAAAATTCAATCGTTTTATCTCACATAAAGAGAAAACAAATCCTTTTCCAATAGGGCATAAAAAAAACCGCCCTAGAATTCCAAGGCGGTTTTCGCATTTCAATCTAATAATTATGAACTAAATAACTGTTCCTTTGAATACTAGTACTTTTGGTGCTTCTTCTGCATTAGTGGTAACTGTTACCGTTTTGGTAAACACTCCTTTTGCAGCAGCGTTAAAAGTAGCCGTGATTTTTGCGTTTCCGTTTGGTGCAATTGGCGTTTTGGTATAATCCGTTGCCGTACATCCACATGACGCTTTTACATTTGTGATGATCACCGCAGTTTTTCCGGTGTTTTTAAATTCGAAGTCGATTTTAGCTGGCTTTCCTTGTGGAATTTCTCCTAAATCGATTGTCTCACTTTTCCATTGGATTGGTGATCCTGCGTTTACAGCAACAGCTACGGTTTCGTTAGTTTTTACCGGGTTTCCAGCAAATGACATTAATCCTAATGCCAATGCTAAAACTGAAAGTTTGATCATTTTCATAATTTTGTATTTTAAATTATTATTATTTTGTTGGTTCCTTGTGATAGTTCAAAAGTATCGCAGTCTTGCCAAGATTGCTGTTAACCGTTTTTAAAAGTTTGTTAATGACTTGTTAACAGGGTAAAAAAAGTATATTTTTCAGTAATATTACATTGTTCAACACTACAGATTTTGAAAATTAACCGACTCAACAGTATTATTATTCTCGGATTGGTAGCCATCGTAGGTATTATCATCGCACAATTACTTTGGACCAAAGAAGCTTTTAATCTGGAAGAGAAGAAGTTCACTCAAAAAGTACATATTGCATTACTCGAAGTCGCAAAAAAGCTGTATGAAGGTAAAAATCATGAACTTCCAGCCAACAGTCCGATTAACAAAGTCTCTAATGACTATTACATCGTTAATGTTGATAATGACTTTGAACCGGAAATTTTAGAGTACTACTTAAAGACCGTCTTTAAAAAGTTTAATATCACTACCGATTTCGAATATGCCATGTACAATTGTGAAAGTGATGAAATGGTTTACGGGAATTATGTCGCAATTAGCGATACTTCTAAAAAGGAAAACTCGGTATATTTCCCAAAACACAAAAACCTGGTGTATTATTTTGCCGTTCGCTTCCCTAATGAAACGTCCTATCTTTTTAGCTCGCTAAAATTTTGGTTCATGCTTTCATTTGCCTTGATTGTGATCCTGATTGTCTACGTCTATTCTATTTTCACCTTATTACAGCAAAAAAAATATTCGGAATTGCAGCGCGATTTTATCAATAATATGACGCATGAGTTTAAAACACCGCTTTCATCGATTCTGATCGCCTCCAATTACCTCAGCAAACAGGAACCGATACTAAAGGATCCTAAATTGGACAAATATGCCGCCATCATTATCGAACAAAGTAAAAAACTGAACCATCATATTGAGAAAATATTAAATATTGCGAAGTCGGACGACACGCCATTAAAATTGCAAAAAAATGACATTTTGTTAGCTACCGTATTACAGGATGTCATCGAAAATATACAGTTACGTTATCCGGAAGCACATATTAACGTTACAAATCCGGATAAATCCCTGCAGATTTACGGAGATGAATTTCATTTTACCAATATTGTGTACAATCTGATTGACAACGCTGTAAAATATTGTGAGACAAGTCCCGAGATTCATATTACTGTTAGCCGGGAGCCGCATCGCATCCGACTGGTATTTTCCGATAACGGAATCGGTATTTCTCAAAAAAATATTTCTTTTATATTTGACAAATTCTACCGGATTCCAAGTACGAAAAGCAATGAAGTGACCGGTTTTGGACTAGGTTTGTACTATGTCCATAAAATTTGTAGGCTTCATAACTGGAAAATAACCGCGAAAAGTCACCTTGGAAAAGGAACAACTATAACCTTATTAATACCCGAAAAATAATGTCAAAATATAAAATCCTATACGCTGAAGACGATGAAACCCTGGCTTTTCTGACCAAAGATAACCTGGAGCTGAACGGGTACGAGGTTTTTCATTGTTCAAACGGGGAAAATTGTCTGGAACAGTTTAAAAAAGGGTCGTTTGACATTTGTATTTTGGATATTATGATGCCAAAAATCGATGGTTTTGAATTGGCTGCTGCCATTCGCCAAATCGATACGGAAATTCCAATCATCTTCCTGTCGGCAAAAACGCTAAAAGAAGATCGGATTAAGGGATTGCGATTGGGTGCCGATGATTACCTAGTAAAGCCCTTTAGTATCGAGGAATTGTTGTTAAAAATCGAGATTTTCTTAAAACGTTCGCAAAAAAAAGTCACTCCCGAAAAAAACAACTATACTGTCGGATCTTTCCAGTTTGATGCTGAAAACTATACGCTGACTAAAGGTTCAACCAAAACGGTATTGACACAACGCGAAGCGGAGCTTTTAAAATTATTCCTGGATAACAAAAATACCGTATTGAAACGGGAACAAATCCTCACGGCTTTATGGGGAACCGATGACTATTTTATGGGGCGTAGTCTTGATGTTTTTATCTCCAGACTTCGCAAACTGCTATCGGAAGAAGACGGTATACAAATTGAAAACCTGCACGGTATCGGATTTAAATTTAACATCAAAGCCTGATTGTTACAATACCAGCAAACCGGAACTTCGTAGGGTATTAATGGGCTTTGAATACCAGAATAACTCGAAGTCTTCGCGATCTGCATTTTCATAATCAGCTTTTACCTCATTAAATGTCAGTATTTTATTTTGAGCTACCGAAATTTTAGGCAGAACTGTTGTTAGCCAATCTGCATCATCTTTATTGACCTGGATTTCAAAACGCTCTTTTTTATCGTGAAAAGTCAGACTCGCCATTTCGAACTGCCTTCCTTTTTTGTTTTTTGTAAAATAAGACACCGTCGGTTTGCCTCCTATCCAGACAATCTTAGCGGTTGGTTTTACCGTAAAAGTATCCTCATCCTGTAAAGCATTATAAATATAGTCCGGAGAAACTTTTGTCCGCGGTACTTTAAAATCGAACCAATCCTGCAATGGGTAATCAAAACAGATTCCATGCATATAATTAAACAACGATTTTTTTAATCCGAAACTAAATTTATCGTGATTCGTACCAGTTTTATCAACATGGACAATATCGTTATTCGCAAAAGTTCCGATAGCCTCCGTTTCTTTTACAACACCGAATTTTTCGGGATACATCCCGACTGGGCTATGGGCCGTCATCGCAAACTGATGCCAGAATCCGGATTGTAATATTCCCAATTCAAATAATTGGCGTACCATTTCCAGGCTATCAATAGTTTCCTGTGCCGTTTGTGTAGGAAAGCCATACATCAGGTACGCATGGACCATGATTCCGGCTTCGGTAAAATTGCGGTTTACACGTGCTACCTGAGCTACCGTCACTCCTTTTTGGATCAATTCCAACAAACGGTCGGACGCCACTTCCAATCCACCGGAAACCGCAATACAACCAGATGCTTTTAACAGCAAGCACAAGTCTTTTGTAAAGCTTTTTTCAAATCGGATATTGGTCCACCAGGTTACTGCCAGTTTTCGTTTTACTATTTCCAGTGCTACGGCCCGCATCAAGGCAGGTGGTGCAGCTTCGTCAACAAAATGGAAGCCATTTTGCCCAGTTTGCGCAATCAACTCTTCCATTCGGTCCACCAACATTTTGGCAGCAACAGGTTCATAAACTTTAATATAATCCAGTGAAATATCGCAAAAAGTACATTTCCCCCAATAACATCCATGTGCCATCGTTAGCTTGTTCCAGCGACCATCACTCCACATTCGGTGCATTGGATTTACAATTTCAATAACCGAAATGTAACGATCCAAAAGCAGATCGGTATAATCGGGTGTTCCCACTTCCGATTGTTTGTAATCCCGGCATGCTGGATTATTTTTATAAATCACCTTGCCTTCGTCCAGCAAAAAGGTCCTTTTCAGTTCCTCTTTACTGAGCCTACCCTCCACATAAGCAATCATGTTTTCTACCGGAGCCTCTCCGTCGTCGAGTGTAATAAAATCAAAGAATTCCATTACCCGAACATCCGTTAGCGATCGCAATTCCGTATTTGGAAAACCACCTCCCATGGCTACTTTAACCTCCGGCCGGTGTTTTTTAATCCACTGTGCACATCGGAAAGCACTGTACAAATTGCCAGGAAAAGGAACCGAAAAAGCCACAATTTTCGGATTTATGGTATCCAGTCTTTCTTCCAGTAATTGCAGGGTAATTTTGTCAATATAAGTATACTCTTGCTGAAGATGGTTATACAATTCGTCAAAAGAATTGGCCGAACGCCCCAACCGCTCTGCATAACGGCTAAAACCAAAATTAGGATCGATGCATTCTACGATCAGATCGGATATATCTTCGAGGTAAAGTGTTGCCAAATGTTTGGCCTTATCCTGGGTTCCCATGGTACCAAAAGCCCAATCCAGTTCTTCCAGTTGTGCAAATCGGGAAGCCTCCGGCAGGAAATCTTCCTGACAGATCAAATGCGCCAATGTTGGATTTTTCCCCTGAAGAAATAAAATAACCGGATCAATCGTTTTGATGTATTCCTCTTGTAAGGCAATAATCCGCTGACAATTTTCCGATACCGTTACCGTTTTTCGTTCACTTTCGGCAAACACATCGGTTAATCCTTTTTTCGAAAACAACTTTAGGATGACCTCAATACCCAAATCCGCCTGAAAGGAGGAAATATTTTTGGTATTCAGGAATCCCTTTACATAGGCCGTACCCGGATATGGCGTATTGAGCTGCGTAAAAGGTGGTGTGATCAAAAAAATTGTTGTCGGCTTCATTGGCGATACATCATTGAGACTGCAAAAATATCATTAAAATGTGAATTCCTTTTATAATAAGCTATATTTGCCCGATTTAGTAATTACAAGCTTTAATTTTCGGCATGAAACATCTTCTCTTTTTCCTCTTATTTCCCTGTTTTTTAGTATTTGCACAAAACAAATCGACTACCAACATTGGTTTTAAAGAAAATGCCGGACAAATTGTTGATCAAAAAGGAATTGCCAACACTGCTGTAGCCTACTTACTCCATACGAACGGGTTAAACGTACAACTCAAAAAACAAGGTTTTTCATACGATCTTTATGAGATCAAAACCGTTCCCCTAACCAAAAACGATGCACTCTTTTTTCCGGAACATCCAACCCTAACAAAACCGAAAACATCCTCTGAATATTCCTTTCACAGGGTGGACATCCATTTTCTGAATGCCAATCCGAATGTCACTCTTATAGGAAAAGAAAAATCGGTCGATTATGAAAACTATTACACCAATACGTCAAATACCCCGGTCGCAAAAGTTTACACCTATCAAAAAGTACTCTATCAGGACCTGTATCCAAATATTGATCTTTTGTTTTTTATACCAGATGATCATTCAAAAGCCGTCGAATACAACTTTATTCTAAAACCCGGTGCGCGTTTGTCGGATATTCAGTTTGAGATCAAAGGCGCCAAAACGGCTTTAGATGATAATAAGATTAAAATGCAGGTTCGCTTTGGATCGCTGGAGGAAGTTATGCCGGCCAGTTGGACGGAAGACCAGCATAATAACAAGTCCGCAATTGCCATCACATATAAAAAAATCAAGAAAAACACCTACGGTTTTATCGGTCCCAGTGGAAACAACGACAAAACGATTGTTATCGACCCGGTTCCAATCCGATTATGGGGTACGTACTATGGCGGGAGCGCCAGTGAAAATGTGAATGATATCACCACAGACAATTTAAACAACATTTATATCAGCGGCATTACTTCCAGTCCAAACAATATCGCTACAGCCGGATCGTATCAACCGGATATTAATGGTAGTTTTAATGGTTACATTGCCAAATTCGACACCAATGGCAACAGAATCTGGGCCACCTATCATACCGCTTTTCCTATTGTTTTATGTGCCGACAAAGACTATAATGTCTATTTTGCCGGCGACACCATGACCCCAATAACACAGCTAATCACACCGGGATGCCATCAACCGGACAAGGACAATCACAGGGATGCATATGTAGTTAAATTAAATGCGGCCGGACTCCGGGAATGGGGTACCTATTGCGGGGGAAATTTTAACGATTCCGCCCGTGGCATAACCGTCGATAATACCAATAGTGTTTACCTATGCGGTGAGACAGACAGCGGTACCGGCATCGCAACAGCCGGATCACACAAGCCCAATATCGATGTTGTTAACGGCAGTAGTGATGCTTATCTTGTAAAATTCTCCACACAGGGTGTCCGAACCTGGGGAACCTATTATGGAGGTCCCGCAGCCGAAAGTTTTTGGTCCTGCTCTATCTCCGACGACAATTTTCTATACGCTGTTGGAAGTTCCTGGAGCGATAGTAATGTCGCTACCCCAAATGCCTATCAGACCACACGAAATGGCGGTTCAGACAATATAATCATTAAATTCGGACTGGACGGACAACGCATATGGGGAACCTACATAGGCGGTAATGCTGCCGATAATATTTATCTTGGAAAGTTAAAGGGCAATGCCCTCTATCTGATCGGAAAAACAAACAGTCAGTCCGGAATTGGAACGCCAGGTACTTTTTTTGAAACCTTCCAGCTTATTCCGAATATCATGCCCACGATTACGGAGAGCGGTTATATTTTGAAATTTGATATCGCAACACAACAAAAAGTATGGGGTACCTACTTTCCGGATATGATACTGGGACTTTCGGCGAATCAAAATCAGGAGGTTTACTTTTCCGGGTATACCAAAATAAGCAGTGGTATTACAACGCCCGATGCTTATATGCCCACCAAGATCAATGCCAGCTACAGTTCAACGGTTTATCTGGTGAAATTAACCAGTTCCGGTCAACGGGAATGGGGTACCTATTATGGCGGAGAAATGAGTGATCAAATGGGATTAACCGCTGTCGATAGTTCCAATGATGTTATTTTGTACGGCACTTCTGTTAGCCGAACGGGTATTGCGACAGTCGGATCACATCAGCCAGATTTCGCCTCTCTTCCCAGTGGGAATACAATCGGTGCGGACGCCTTTTTAGTAAAATTTAAAGACTGCCGTTCCGCCACAACTGCCAACAGCAATGCTCCGATTTGCATTAACCACGACCTCGAATTAACCGCCAGTGGCGGAACAAATTATCAGTGGACGGGACCAAACGGTTTTTCCTCCTCACTTCAAAATCCAGTGATCCACAATGCGACGGCACTACATAGCGGACAATATAGTTGTACGATTACCGGTACCGGCGGATGCGACAACACCATAACCGTAACTGTAACAGTGGGTAATGCCGCTCCCCCTACGCCTTCGTTATCCAATTTACCGACCATTAACGGCGATTGCAACACGATTATCACCAGCATTCCTACGGCTCAGGATAGTTGTAGCGGGTTGATACAGGGAACAACAACTGATCCGCTAACGTATACCGTTCCGGGGAACTACAGCATAACCTGGCATTACGGAACCGGCACAAACAGTACGACACAGACACAAAATGTGACCATTACCGCCACTCCGGAACCCACAGCCAACAATACACAATCCTTCTGCGTGCAACAAAATGCAACTATTGCCGCTATTGCGATTAGTGGTCAAAATATTCTTTGGTACGATAATGTTAACGGAACGATAGTAAACCCCGGCACACTATTGCAAGACAATACCACGTATTATGCCTCACAAACTGTTAACGGCTGCGAAAGTGCCTTAACTCCAATTACAGTACATCTGGTTACCACACCTTTACCAACTGCGGCAACATCGCAGATTCTTTGCAATAATCAAAATGTGACCTTAGCCGATATTCAGATAACAGGAAACACCATCAAATGGTACGATAGCAGTACCGGAAACACAATTCTGCCGGTAACAACGGCACTACAGGACAACACCACTTATTTCGCAACGCAGACAGTAAATGGATGTGAAGGCCCTCGAATTGGCATACACATTACACTGACCAACACGGTTAATGCACAGGATTACACCACTTCAATTTGTGCTATTCAAAATAATAATACAGAACAGGTTGATCTGACCAGTTTTAATAGCAACATCACATCCGACAACAGTGTTACGTTTTCGTACTATACGTCGCTGTCTGGTGCCGAAAATCAGAATAGCAGTGCATTAATAAACACCCCTACCAACTATAACCTGACAATTGGAACCGCAGTAATTTATGTGCATGTCCAGGCTAGTAACGGTTGCTATCAGGTGGTTCGCTTGACGCTAACATTGGTCAATCAGCCACATATCGGAATTCCGGATACCGTGGCCATTTGCTCCAACAATACCATCCTTCTTAATGCAAGTGGCAATTACAGCAGCTACCTATGGTCGACCGGCGCAACCACTTCATCGATCACCGTTAGTCAACCCGGAAATTATTCCGTTACGGTAACTCAGAATCATGGTGCCATAACGTGTTCGGCTACTAAAAATATTAATGTGGTAGCTTCCAATGCTCCGGTTATTACAAGTATCGCAACCACCGACTGGACCGAAAATGAGAACACGATTTCAGTAATCCTTTCCAGCGGCAGTATTGGTAACTACGACTATTCACTGGACGGGATACATTTCCAAAACAGCGCTACTTTTACCAACCTAAGCAGCGGAAATTATACCGTTTATGTAAAAGATAAAAACGAATGTGGATTAACCTCAAAAGACGTTTTCCTACTCAATTATCCGAAGTTTTTTAGTCCAAATGGAGATGGTCATAACGACCGATGGCGTATTAAATTCTCCAATTATGAAAAAGGGCTGACCGTACGGATCTTTGATCGTTTTGGAAAATTTATAAAAGAGCTTAAACATAACGATTCCGGTTGGGATGGCACCTACAACGGCGCACCGCTTCCCGCAACGGACTATTGGTTTGTTGTTGCGCGAAAAGATGGAAAAGAACACAGCGGTCATTTTTCATTGATCCGTTAAAAAATAAAAGTATAGTGGTCGCACTATACTTTTATTTTTTTTAAAGGTTTTCTTTCTGAATACTGTTTAGCTTATCCACATAAAGTATGGTCTCGTCACTATCGCGATCGGCTTCAAACATGGGTAAAAAACGAGCGCCATAAATTACTTCGCGTAAGGTATAGGAAGTCCGTTTTACAACCGTGGTACTAAACATATCGTCAAAAACTTTGACAAAAATCAGAATTTCGCCTTTCTGATTTTGATAATCCGCTTCGGCAAAGGTATATAATGGACTATTTTCGGTTATGGGATGTACCAACGTCCAACTTAAGGTTAGCATATTAATTTTGTCCAATTCGAGGTCGAGCGAAAAAAACTTGTTGACTTTTTTACCGTCTTCCTCCAGACTTAATCCAATTGTTGCCTTAGCTTCGGCCTCCATCAGGTTGGTATTCTTATAAGGTGTCATGCGTAACATCAGGGCTTTCCCTTCTTTATAAGGCGCAATGACCGCATTCTCCGAAAAACGGATCAAAGCTTTGGGCTTACTGAACCTTCCGTAAAACAAACCGGTAGCAATAGCGAAACTCAACAATCCGAACAGCGCTTCAACCGAAGCGACAAAACTGGTCATAAAACCAGTCGGACTAATATGCCCATAACCAACAGTAGTAAAGGTTTGTGCGCTAAAAAAGAAAGCCTGTCCGAACTGATCCACTGCTGTTACCGCATTGATTCCTTGTAGATGTTGTACGCCAAGCAAAAAGTAAATACACGCAAAAATAAAATTGACAATCAGGTAAAAGGCGAATATGATAAACATAAATTTCCAACGCGGCACATCGATCATCGCATGGTACCAACTGATCCGTTCCGTAATACCGATTCCCACTTTCCGGACATTCGCATTACCATCTTTGTTTACAAATCGTGCACCATATATGGAAGCATTACTTCCAAAACCGGTATTTTCGTCTGCTTTAGCTCTGGAACTGATGCGCTTTAGGAATGCCATAGTAATTTTTAAGTAAAGCTAGTAAAAAATCAGTTTGAAAATAGAAATCGGATTTTACTGCAATAAAAAAGCCTCACTATATTAGCGAGGCTTTCGGTATGATATACTGTTATTATTTACTCAGATACATTTTTCTTCTGGAGTACAATTCGTAGAACTGATCGTCTTTCAGGTCGTCGATAAACAGGATACTTTCTCCTGTCGATTTCATTTCAGGACCTAATGCCTTGTTTACGTTTTTAAACTTGCTGAATGAGAATACCGGTTGCTTGATTGCATAACCTTTTAAATGCGGATTAAAATCAAAGTCAGTTACTTTATTCACACCCAACATTACTTTAGTCGCATAGTTCACATACGGTTCGCCATAGGCTTTTGCAATAAACGGTACCGTACGCGACGCTCTTGGATTCGCCTCGATAATGTAAACCGTATCGTCTTTAATCGCAAACTGTATATTGATAAGTCCTACCGTTTTTAATGCCAGTGCGATTTTCTTGGTATGGTCTTTAATCTGCTGCATTACGAACTCACCCAAGTTAAACGGTGGCAAGGTCGCATTACTATCACCGGAGTGGATACCACACGGTTCAATATGCTCCATGATACCGATGATATAAACGTTTTCGCCATCGCAAATCGCATCGGCTTCCGCCTCAATCGCTCCATCCAGGTAATGATCCAGCAATAGTTTGTTATTCGGAATCTTACGCAGTAAGTCAACCACATGTTCTTCCAGTTCTTGTTTGTTGATCACAATTTTCATTCCCTGTCCTCCCAATACATAAGAAGGGCGCACTAATAATGGGAAGTCCAGTTGGTCGGCCAATTTTGAAGCTTCTTCCGCGCTTTCGGCCACTCCGAATTTCGGGAATGGAATTTTTAATTCTTCCAGTAATTCCGAAAAACGCCCTCTGTCTTCGGCTAAATCTAAGGCATCAAAACTGGTTCCGATGATCTTAACACCATATTTTGACAGTTTTTCAGCTAGTTTTAAGGCGGTTTGTCCTCCTAACTGTACAATCACTCCTTCTGGTTTTTCATGACGGATAATATCGTAGATATGCTCCCAGAAAACCGGTTCGAAATACAATTTATCAGCCGTATCAAAATCGGTAGATACCGTTTCCGGGTTACAGTTGATCATTATTGTCTCGTATCCGCATTCCGAAGCCGCCAATACCCCATGGACACAAGAATAATCGAATTCAATTCCTTGTCCGATACGGTTAGGTCCGGAGCCCAGAACAATTACTTTTTTACGGTCGGATACCACGCTTTCGTTATCGACATAACGGGTTCCGTCGGCTTTTTCGATTTCCGCTTCGAAAGTGGAATAATAGTATGGTGTTTGCGCTTTAAATTCGGCGGCACAGGTATCTACCAATTTGTAAACCCGTTTTACCCCTAAATCTTCTCGCAATTTGTAAATCTGACTTTCCAGGCATCCTAACATATGGGCAATCTGTCTGTCGGCAAATCCTTTTTGTTTCGCTTCCAGTAACAACTCCTTCGTCAGGGTGTCGATATTGTGCTTGGAGATTTCTTTTTCCAGAGCATATAGTTCTTCGTATTGTTTTAAGAACCACATGTCGATTTTAGTGATTTCGTGGATACGACTTAATGGAATTCCCATCGCAATTGCATCGTAAATCACGAATACGCGATCCCAACTTGCATAGGTCAGTTTGTCAATAATCTGATCGTAATTGGTATACCCTTTACCATCGGCGCCCAACCCGTTTCGTTTAATTTCCAACGATTGCGTTGCTTTGTGTAAGGCTTCCTGGAACGAACGCCCAATTCCCATTACTTCACCTACGGATTTCATCTGCAATCCGAGTGTTCTGTCGGCTCCTTCAAATTTATCGAAGTTCCAACGCGGTATTTTTACGATCACATAGTCCAAAGTCGGTTCAAATAAAGCCGAAGTCGATTTGGTAATCTGGTTTTGCAATTCGTCTAATGAATATCCCAAAGCCAGTTTGGTTGCGATTTTTGCGATTGGATATCCGGTTGCTTTCGAAGCTAAGGCCGAAGAGCGCGATACACGCGGGTTGATTTCAATCGCTACGATATCTTCTTTTTCATCCGGAGAAACGGCAAACTGTACGTTACATCCGCCGGCAAAGTTTCCGATACTTCGCATCATCAGGATTGCCATATCCCGCATTCTCTGGAATGTTCTGTCGGATAATGTCATCGCTGGTGCCACTGTAATACTGTCTCCGGTATGGATTCCCATCGGGTCCATATTCTCGATCGTACAGATGATCACTACGTTATCATTTTTATCGCGTAATAATTCCAGTTCGTATTCTTTCCAACCTAATAAAGCTTTATCAATCAGTACCTCATGGATTGGAGACGCCTCCAGTCCGCGGGTTAACAAATCGTCGAAATCTTCTTTTTTATGTACAAAAGCAGCTCCGGTTCCACCCAATGTAAATGACGGTCGGATTACTAACGGAAAACCAAACTCCTGAGCAATTTCTTTTCCTTTCAGGAAGGAATTTGCTGTTTTCGCTGGTGCTACCGGGATTTCGATTTTCGCCAGCAATTGTTTAAACTGCTCGCGATCTTCGGTTACATTAATGGCATTTACATCAACACCAATCAATCGTACGTTAAAATCCTGCCAGATTCCTTTTTCATCTGCTTCCAAACACAGATTCAAGGCAGTTTGTCCCCCCATAGTTGGCAAAACCGCATCAATTTGCGGGTGCGCTTTTAGGATTTCGATAATGGATTTTGTAGTTAAAGGCTTTAAATAAATATGATCGGCCATGGATGGGTCGGTCATAATGGTCGCTGGGTTAGAGTTGATCAGAATTACTTCAATTCCCTCTTCACGAAGCGATCGTGCCGATTGTGATCCGGAGTAGTCAAACTCACAGGCCTGTCCGATTACGATAGGCCCCGAACCAATAATTAAAACCGATTTAATTGAATTGTCTTTAGGCATTGTGTTGTGTTGTATGTAGTTATTTTATTTTTAACGAAAAGATATAAAAAAAGGCGTTACCTTAAATGAGTAACACCTTTATTTATGATTTTAAAAATCATTATTTTTTATGTCTTGGTTCTGATGAAACCGTTAACTTATGTCTTCCTTTAGCTCTTCTACGTGCTAATACTTTTCTTCCGTTAGCAGAAGCCATTCTTTCCATGAAACCGTGCTTGTTTCTTCTTTTTCTTTTTGATGGTTGAAACGTTCTCTTACTCATTGCTTTTATCTTTAAATCGTGTTTTTAAATAGGATCAGCTTTGAAATTCTCTCGCTTCAAAACCGAGTGCAAATATACAAAGACTTTTATTTCTGGCAAGCCCTTTTAAAAAAATATTTTTATTTCTCTTAACTACTTTGTTCTTCAACAGTTAGTAGGGGCAGCTTTTGCTTGTAAACCGGCTTCGGAAAACTTAATTTCGTCCGCTCGTTTCATTTTATTACATTTGCAAACTTAAAACAAAAACAATTATGTTTCACAGAAATATTAAACTGATTATAGCCGCTTTAATCATTGCACTTGGTATCTGGCAATTCACCGAAAGTAACATCGGAAACGGGATTTTCTTATTACTGCTTTCGTCTATTTTTATTTTATTGTATTTCAAAAACGAGTTTATTTTATTGGCGTTTTTAAAACTTCGGAAACAGGATTTCCCAGGCGCTCAAAAATGGCTTGCCTATATTAAGAACCCGGAAACAGCTTTGGTTCGCAAACAACAGGGGTATTACAATTATCTGAACGGCTTAATGGTTTCGCAAACCAATTTATCAGCAGCTGAAAAATATTTCAAAAAAGCAATCGAATTAGGTCTGAACATGGATCAGGATCTGGCTTTGGCGAAATTAAACCTTGCCGGTATCGCCATGACCCGAAGAAGAAAACTGGAAGCAACCAACCTTTTAAACGAAGCGAAAAAACTGGACAAGCAGAATATGCTGAAAGATCAGATCAAAATGATGAAAGATCAAATGAAGAAAATGTAGTTAAAAACATGCAAATACAACGAAAAAACGCTCAAAAGGCGTTTTTTTTTATGCTTTCCACACAACCTTAGCCCATTGAGCGTATCTTTGTAATAGAATGTTTTCCCCCAACAAGTACCTAAAAATTGTATTTGCCTATGAGAAACTTCTACTTCACAAGTATCGTTTTTGTTTTGCTATCTTCTACAGCTACCGCTCAAGATAACAATCGTCTATTGTTTTCAAATACCTTACACCGAAACTTAAAAATTTATTCCAAAAAGTCAGAACTGGCCTATCGCAACGGCAATATTGATCGCGCCAACTTTCTGTTTGATTCTTTGGTTCAATGCCAACTGGCGGGCACTACTTTTGATGATTTTAATTTAAAGCGATATCGCAAAAACCGTCAGCGAATTAGCTCCTTCAACAAACCAATCTTCCTGATTACCTATGCATCCTGGTGCATTCATCGCAAAGGAGAAATCAAGGCGTTAAATAAACTCGCCCGACAGTATGGAAATAACATTCAATTTATCGTCTTATACTGGGATCGAAAACAAAGTCTAAAAAAGCTGTCTAAAAAATTCGACCGATATATCGTGTTTTGTTATGCTCACGAAACCTATAACAAAGATGCTTATCTGGTATCCACGTTAAAGCACAGTCTGGGGTTTCCTATTTTTTATTTTCTGGACGAAAAGCGGACTGTAGTCGCCATCAAACGCAATACTATACAACTTCGCCCGAGCGCCACTTATAGTCAGGCGTTTGATATCAACTATGCTTTTTTTAAAGACAACCTTAATTGTCTTTTGATCAATAGCAAGAACAACACCTCGCAAGGACTAGCAAAACATTAGCGCTTATATCCTTCCAAGGGAATATCGATCGTATAGGTTTTATTTGGCAGTACCACCAGTTTTTTATCGCGTAACCACGGGTTGTGGATTTTTAGAATCTTATAATTGATGCCTTGTTCTATTGCAAAAGCAGCCAGATCGTCGATATTGGCCGTTACGTCTATTTTTCGCACCGGAATCTGCTGGTACAACACCTCTTTAGGCAAGTCGTAGTCATATTTTGCCTGATTGCTCATAATCTCCTTTAAAGCCAGAATGCGGAAAACATAACGCGCCGTTTCGTCATTCAGCAATAAATCGTAATAATCGTTTACTTTCTGACTGTCGATTTGTTTATTTACTCCGTTCATACCTCCATTATAAGAAGCAGCAGCCAGGGTCCAGTTTCCAAATTTTTCTTTGGCGGCCAACAAATATTTACAAGCTGCTTCGGTCGATTTTTCCAGATGATAACGTTCGTCAACCGTTTCGGTTACTTCCATTCCTTTTTCCTTGGCTGTTTCCGGCATAAACTGCCATACCCCTCTTGCTCCGGCCGATGATACCGCATTTACCAGTCCGCTTTCGATAACCGCCAGGTATTTAAAATCGTCCGGAACGCCATATTGACGTAAAATCGGTTCGATTACCGGAAAAGCCCGATTGGCTCTTTTGATCACCAAAGCCGTCGTCGCATGCAGATTGACATTCACCAAAAGCTCACGATCCAATCTTTCCTTCACATCCGAAAGTGTCATCGGTACTCTTTCGCCAGCAAAATCGATGTTCATCGGCAAATACACATGGTTTTTCACATCCACGTCGGTTCCGGTTCCGGTGTTGGTCCAATAAACCATAACACCACTGGTTAGTATCACGGCGGCTACAATAGCCATTCTTTTCACTTTATTCATCTTCCGTATTTTTTATTGTATTTTCTCCTAAAATTATAGCCGGCAAATGACTGTTTAGCCAGCGGTATTTATTTATGATCATCACGTGCGTACCTCCTTTTAAAACAATCGCATCATGGATATATTTTATTGGGAATACCTCATCGGCATCGCCATGAATGTGGACAATCTGTTTATCGACTTCGGTACGATTCCACGAAATCACCTGTTCCAACGCCCAATCGAGGTAGCGTTTGTCCCGCATCGATAAAAATTTTTCATATAATTTGATCCTGCTTTTGGCCGTTTCACCAAAGGCATATTTCGCCAGTACTTCTATATTAGCAAACATACTCGTTGGGATCAGTTTATACGCTTTGGTTGTTTTGGCAAATTTCATTCGTTTCGGAAATTCCACCCTGGTTTTTACGCTGGAAATAATAATAGTTTTCCGAACCGGAATAATTCGCGCTATTTCCTGCACAAGTATCCCGCCAAAAGAAACCCCAATCAACACCGGGTTTTCATCCGTTATTTTTTCGGCCATCCTTTGAGCATACGCTTCCAAACTTTCCTTTGACTCCGGCAAAAACCATTCCAGCCAGTGGATCTCAAACTGGTCTTCGGGTAGTTTTATATTCTCAAAAATGGTAGGATTGGCCGCCAGTCCCGGCATTAGATAAACGGGTATTTTGCTCATTATCTGCTGTTTTAACGCTTCACTAACGTAAAATCTTATGTTTTTTTCCGAAATTTGCATAAAAATAATTCATTCCGGGTGATTTTACAATCCCATTCCGGGTTAAATTATGATCAATTATTTCTTCCCTATGAATATGCTAGACCATGGAAATTAAAGACAACGAATTATTACGACAATTTGAAAATCAAACTGAAAACGGGTTATTAACAGTGGAATATTCCCTTCAGGAACGTAAACTTTTTTTAACCAAACTGAACCACACCGAAAAGGAAGACCCCGAAACTATCGATGCTTTCTTAAAAGCCATCATGGACAACGCCGAAGAAAAACGATTGCGCGTGGTTCCGACGCATCCTAAGATCGCTTCTTTTTTTAGAAAAAATCCGGTTTATAAGGAATTACTCCCACCGGGTATTAAAATATAACCCATAAAAAAGGACTGTCTAATACAAGGCAGTCCTTTTTTTATTTTACACCGGATTGATTATTCTACATTTCACACCTGACAGGTTTTAAAAACCTGTCAGGTGTTTTATATTATACCGGAACGCTTATAAAGTCCATACGAACCGATCCGTCTTCGTCTATTTTGGTAAGCTGAATATCGTGCAAGGTATTTACCAACTCCGGATTCCACGGGGTTTTTACTTTTACATAGTTTTCGGTAAAGCCGTGAATATAGCCCTCTTTGTTTTCCCCTTCAAACAATACCGTTCTATTTGTTCCCAACTGACTTTCGTAAAAAGCGCGTCGTTTTTTAACCGAAAGTCCGCGTAGCATTTTACTTCTTTTACTACGCACATTCATCGGTACCACACCTTCCATATCGGCGGCTTCGGTATTATCCCTTTCGGAATACGTAAACACGTGCAGGTACGAAATATCCAGTTCATTCAGGAAATTATAGGTTTCTAGAAACAATTCGTCTGTTTCACCCGGAAATCCCACAATCACATCCACTCCAATACAGGCATGTGGCATTACTTCGCGGATTTTAGCCACCCTGTCGGCATATAATTCGCGTAAATAACGACGCTTCATTTTTTTCAGAATCGTATTACTTCCCGATTGCAACGGAATATGAAAATGCGGAACAAACGTACGACTTTGCGATACAAATTCGATGGTTTCGTTTTTTAGCAAATTCGGTTCGATCGATGAGATTCGCAAGCGCTCGATTCCCTCTACCCGATCCAACGCCTGAACCAGTTCGAAAAAGGTATGCTCGTGTTTTTTATTACCAAATTCTCCTTTTCCGTAATCACCGATATTAACACCCGTCAGTACGATTTCCTTAATCCCTTGCTGCGAAATTTCCTTTGCATTTTTCATTACATTTTCCATCGTATCGCTACGGGAAATTCCCCTTGCCAACGGAATCGTACAATAAGTACACTTATAGTCACAACCGTCCTGAACTTTTAGAAAAGCACGGGTTCGGTCGCCAATAGAATAACTTCCGACATAAAAATCGGCTTCCTCGATCTCACAGGAATGCACCTCGCCCATATCGTTTTTCGACAGGTCGTTGATATAATCGGTAATTTTAAATTTTTCGGTAGCACCTAAAACCAGATCCACACCATCTACCGCAGCCAGTTCTTCTGGTTTTAACTGTGCATAACATCCCACAGCCGCCACAAATGCCTTATCATTATGCTTCAGCGCCTTCTTTACAATCTGTTTGAACTGTTTGTCCGCATTTTCCGTTACCGAACAAGTGTTGATAACGTATATGTCGGCTATTTCCTCAAAATCCACACGGTCGAAGCCTTCGTCCTGAAAACTGCGCGCAATGGTCGATGTTTCTGAAAAATTCAGCTTACATCCCAACGTATAAAAAGCAACTTTTTTTCTGTTTTCCATAATGATAAGCTACCTATAAAGTAGTAACTTTAGTTATATTTACATCTTTTTAAAAAAGAGTTTGCAAAGTTACATACAAAATTCGGTTTGGTAAAATCCATTGGGAGATTTATATTCCTAATTCACATTATATTAAGACTTTACAACAACCGGTTAAACAGAAACCTATTTTTCCCGATGCGATCAATAATCTTTTCCATATCAGCCTTTTGTCTTTTGTTTTTGATGGTTTCCTGTGGTAAAAACAGTACCGAAGGCAAAGACCATCTGGTTTTCCGTTACAACGAAAGTGCCAATGTCAGCTCCCTTGATCCGGCTTTTTCCAAAAGTCAGGCGATTATCTGGCCCTGTAATCTTATCTTTAACGGATTGATACAACTGGACGACAGCCTACACGTGCAGCCGGATATTGCCAAAAGCTGGACGATTTCCCCCGACGGGAAGACCTACACCTTTACCCTACGCAACGATGTTTATTTTCACAAAAATGCTCTTTTCGGAAAAGACAGTACCCGAACCGTTACCGCTACTGATTTCGAATATAGCCTAAAACGTTTGCGCGATGAAAAAGTAGCCTCACCCGGTGGTTGGATTTTACAAACTGTGGCCGACATGAAGGCTAAAAACGACAGTATTTTCGAAATCACACTACAAAAACCGTTTCCGGCCTTTTTAGGTTTACTATCAATGAAATATGCTTCGGTGGTTCCAAAAGAAATCGTAGAAACGCCGGGTTATGACTTCCGGGCTAAACCCGTTGGAACAGGGCCTTTTCAGTTCAAATTATGGGAAGAAAACGTCAAATTGGTGTTGCGTAAAAATCCGTTGTATTTTGAAAAAGACGAACAAGGCGTTCGGCTCCCCTATCTGGAAGCCGTAGCCATTACCTTTCTACCGGACAAACAAAGCGGTTTCCTGCAATTTGTTCAAGGCAAGTTGGACTTTGTTTCCGGACTGGATCCTTCCTATAAAGACGAAATTCTGACGCAAAAAGGCGCTTTACAGCCCAAATACCAAAACGATATTAATCTGATCACTGGCGCTTATCTGAATACCGAATACCTTGGTTTCCGGATGGACGGTACCGATAAAACTATATTGGACAAACGCATCCGACAAGCGATGAATTATGGTTTTGATCGAAAAAAGATGATTCTTTACCTCCGTAACGGAATGGGAACACCGGCTACCAGTGGTATTATTCCGGCTGGATTACCGGGTTATGCCAATCTGAAAGGTTATGATTACGATTTGAAAAAAGCCCGAAAATTAATCGCCGAGTATAAAAAAGCAACTGGCAATCAGCATCCGACCGTCTATTTGTCGACCAACGCGTCCTACATTGATATCACCGAATATTTACAGCGGGAATGGCAAAAAATCGGACTGAATGTTCAGGTGGATGTTACACCTCCGGCTACCCTACGACAAGCGATTGCGACCGGAAAAGTTTCGTTTTTCCGCGCCAGCTGGATCGCCGATTATCCCGATGCCGAGAATTACCTTTCGCTGTTTTACAGTAAGAATTTTGCACCAAACGGTCCGAATTATACGCATTTCAAAAATGCTACTTTCGACGCTTTATACGAAAAGGCCTTTTTAGAAAACGACATCACCAAACGAAATGAACTGTACCGGGAAATGGACGCGCTGATCATCGATGAAGCGCCGATCATTCCTTTATTTTACGACAGAGTTGCGCGATTCACCCGTAAAAATGTAATCCATCTGGGAATTAATCCGTTAAACCTCTTACAACTGAAAAAAGTAAAAAAACTTCCGGATCATTCCTAATTCTTTCCCAAATCGCGGATTAAATTGCGTCCATTTATGTAATCATTAGCTTTGAAACGAATGAAAATCCTGATAATAGAAGACGAAAAAGGACTTCGTGAAGTCATCCAGCAATCCCTCGAAAAAGAAAAATTTATCGTGGAAACGGCTGCCAGTTTTAACGACGGACTCGACAAACTGGGGTGTTATGAATACGATTGCGTTGTCGTGGATATTATGCTACCGGACGGAAACGGGCTCGATTTGGTTTCGGAAATCAAAGCCTTGCATAAAAAAGAAGCCATTATCATTATCTCCGCCAAAGATTCGGTCGACGATAAAGTCAAAGGACTGGACATTGGGGCTGATGATTATTTGAGTAAACCCTTCCATCTGGCCGAACTCCATGCCCGAATCAAATCGGCGATCCGGAGAAAAAGCCATAACGGCGATAACCTGATCCACTGGAACAACATTACCCTTTCGCCCGAACAGCGCACCGTTAGCGTAGACAATACTGAACTAACACTTAATCGTAAGGAATTCGACCTGCTATACTATTTTATCACGAATCCAAACCGACTGATCAACAAAACTGCTTTAGCCGAATACGTCTGGGGTGATTATATTGATCAGGCCGACAATCTTGATTTTGTCTATTCCCAGATTAAAAATTTACGCAAAAAACTAAAAGATGCCGCTGCCGAAATCGACATTCAGGCGGTATATGGCATTGGTTACCGAATGAGCTAATTATGAAACTCCAGGTTTATACATTACGCTACCTTCTTATCGCCTTATTGGGTGTTATCGCCCTATGGGCGAGTCTGTTTTATATGGTCATTCTGGAGGAAGTATACGATAATATTGACGATGGTCTGAAAAATTCGAAGCTACTGATCATCCGAAAAGCCAAGGAAAGCCCAGAGTTACTCACCAATCACGAATCGGAAATTAACCAGTTTACCATAAAACCGGTTCCGATGGGACGTTATATTGCCCGAAACAGCAAAGACGACGACGATGATGATGACCATCAGAATGTGATCTATAATGATCATAAATACATGGAATACGACGATGATTACGAACCGGTACGCGTACTAAAAACCGTTTTTATGGCATCCGACGGCAATCCGTATGAATTAACGATTACCGCTTCGATGGTGGAAGAAGACGAACTAATGGAAGATCTGATGACTGCCTTAATCGCGCTCTACATTATGTTAGTGGTGAGTATTGTGATCATCAATTATTTTATCCTGAAAAAAGTATGGCGCTCGTTTTATTCACTATTGGACAAACTGCGTCATTTTAAACTCGGAACCGGAACAGCTTTTACAGCACCCGCTTCGCCTATAGACGAATTTAAAGTGCTGGGAAAAGAACTGGAAGCCTTATTAAAACGGAACGAAGCCACTTATGCGAGTCAGAAGCAATTTATTGAAAATGCATCGCACGAATTGCAAACCCCCCTGGCGATTAGTATTAACCGACTGGAATTATTTGCAGAAAACAACACCCTAACGGAAGAACAAATGGATGCGGTTGGAAAGATTACCGATACACTTTCCCGATTGGTCAAATTAAACAAGTCCCTTTTAATGCTTTCCAAAATTGAAAACAAGCAATTTCCGGACGAAACTACAGTCGACTTTAACGAACTAACCACGCAGGTTTTATCCGATTTTGAAGATTTTGCCTCTTTTAAATCGGTTTCCCTACAAATTATTCAAAATGAGCCTTTGCTTTTTACGATGAACAAAGGACTGGCTGTGACCTTACTTAGCAATTTGATCAAAAATGCCATTCTCCACAATCGTCCCGACGGTACGGTTAGCATCAGTTTATCCGAAAAGCAATTGACAATCCGGAATTCCGGTTCCGACAAACCACTGGACCCCGATTTTGTTTTTAACCGTTTCGCACGACACAGTACGAATGAAAACTCCACAGGACTCGGATTGGCAATCGTAAAATCGATTATTACCAATTATAATTTGTATATTGGATACTCGTTCGACGAGGAACATGTATTTAACATCACTTTTCCATAAAAAATAAGCGTTTTTTATTTTTTCCCAATTGTTTCCTAATTCAGCTTGTAATCTTGTATCAAATTTAAAATCAATTCGACTATGAAAACAATATTGAATTTCCGATTAACTGCTATCGCACTTTTTATGATCTTTTTGACCAGCTTTACCGCACAGGCACAAAAAAGTAGTATTACTATGGCGCAATTACCCGCCAATGCACAGAATTTTCTAAAAAAACATTTTCCGAAACAAATTCCTAATTACATTTTAAAGGACGAAGAGACCTTTTCGCTGGACTATAAAGTACAGTTGGCCGACGGTACCGAAATTGAATTTGACCGTAAAGGAAACTGGGAAGAAGTTGACGGCAACAAAAACACTATTCCGAATAGCGTTATTCCAGCGCCAATTTTAACGTATGTTCAAACACATTATAAAGGAGCGGCGATCGTAAAAATCGACAAAGGCGCCTGGGATTATGAAGTAGACTTGAATAACGGTCTCGAATTAAAATTCAACTCCAAAGGCGAATTTTTACGAGTAGACGATTAATCCAAGATCATAAAAAAACCGAACTAGTTGTTCGGTTTTTTTATTTTATGACTTAGCCTTTTGGCGCCAGCATATTTTCCGGATTCAGGATATCGTCCAATTGCTCTTTAGACAATATATTGTGTTCCAAAACAAGGTTGTATACACTCTTCCCGCTTTCCAAGGCTTCTTTTGCAATTTTAGTACTGTTTTTATATCCGATATACGGATTAAGAGCCGTTACGATACCGATACTGTGCAATACCATTTCACGACAATGTTCGACATTGGCCGTGATACCGTCGACACATTTTAGTCGTAACGTATCCATACCGTTTGCCAGCAACTCCATCGATTCCATAATGGCGTAGGTTAAAACCGGTTCCATTACGTTTAACTGCAATTGTCCGGCTTCGGCCGCCATCGTCACCGTAAGGTCGTTCCCGATAACACGATAGCACACCTGATTCATCACTTCCGGAATTACTGGATTTACTTTCCCCGGCATAATGGAAGATCCCGGTTGCATCGGTGGCAAATTAATTTCGTTTAAACCACAACGCGGACCGGATGACAACAGTCGCAAATCGTTACATATTTTAGAAATCTTGATCGCCATTCGTTTTAAGGCCGACGAATAAATCACATACGATCCCGTATCCGGAGTCGCCTCGATTAAGTTTGGAGCCGATACAAACGGATGTCCCGATACTTTTGCCAGATTTTCGGCGCATAACTTCGCATAACCCGGAACAGCATTTAGTCCGGTTCCGATGGCCGTAGCGCCCATATTGATTTCAAAAAACAATGCCGAATTCTGATTCAGTCGTTCGATTTCTTCTTCCAGATTCGCTGCAAACGCTTCGAACTCCTGACCTAAGGTCATAGGTACCGCATCCTGCAATTGCGTACGTCCCATTTTTAATACCGATTTAAACGCCTCCCCTTTTTTACGGAACGAAGCAATCAGTAATTTTAAATGACCTATCAGTTTGATGTTCGAGTTAATCGCCGCTAGTTTTATCGAAGTCGGATACGCATCGTTGGTCGACTGGGATAAATTAACATGATCATTTGGCGAACAATATTGGTATTCCCCTTTCTGATGTCCCATAATTTCTAATGCTCTGTTGGCCAATACTTCATTGATATTCATATTGGTCGATGTTCCGGCACCTCCTTGTATCATGTCGATCGGAAATTCTTTATCGAATTTCCCTTCGATCACTTCTTTGGCCGCCGCTACGATCGCATTTTTTAATTTTTCATCCAACAACCCCAATGTAAAATTGGTTTCGGCAGCCGCCCATTTTACATACGCCAGTCCTTTTATGAATTCGGGATACTGGTATAACCGCACTCCGGAAATATGGAAATTGTCAATGGCACGTTGGGTTTGAATCCCGTAATAGGCTGCTTCAGGAACATTCAAATCCCCTAGCAGGTCGTTTTCAACTCTATACATTGTAAGATTATTTTTGAATTACTGTCCTTTAAAGATAAGGCTTATTTTAAAGACTTCTCCCAGTGTTGCGTTAAATTTGCAACAACACCCAACAAAAAACCACAACCGTTTCACACAGTTGTGGTTTCTCAGATTTATTCTAAAAAATGGTTTAGCGCCATTTTGCTGTTTCTTCAAATACATGCTCCAATATTGCCTGATCTTGTGCGGTAAAGTCCACATGGCGTCGCGACATTACGTTTTCGGCTGTGGCAAATGCTTTTTCCGGAATGTACTCCGTAAATCCGTCGGCGCCACCCCATGAAAAACTCGGTATAAAATTTTTCGGAAATCCGCCGCCATAAATATTCGCACATACGCCCACTACCGTACCGGTATTAAACATCGTATTGATACCGCATTTGCTATGATCACCCATCATTAAACCACAAAACTGTAAGCCGGTTTTCTCCATGGCTTCGGTTTCATAGCTCCATAATTTCACTTCTTCGTAGTTGTTTTTCAGGTTCGAATTATTACTATCCGCACCCATATTACACCATTCACCCAAAACGGAATTTCCTAAAAAGCCATCATGCCCTTTATTGGAATACCCAAATAATACCGAATTACTAATTTCACCACCTACTCTACAATGCGGACCAACAGTTGTCGCGCCATATATTTTCGTAGCCAGCTTTACCACCGCTTCTTCGCCCAATGCAAAAGGTCCGCGGATAACGGTTCCTTCCATAATCTCGGCATTTTTCCCGATATAAATCGGCCCCGTGGCTGCGTTTAAGGTTACAAATTCCAGTTTGGCTCCTTCTTCGATAAAGATGTTTTCCGGTGCGATTACATTCACACTTTTTGGAATCGGTTGTGAAGTACGACCTTCCGTGAGCAATTCGAAATCTTCGCGTAAAGCGCTGTCATTTTTTTTAAAAATATCCCACGTATGCTCAATCTTGATACAGTCGTTGGTATAGTCTATAATCTCATAAGTATCGAAATCCACTTCTTCCTGCGAATCCTGTGTATAGAACGCAATCACATCCTCATGGTGAAAAATCGCCTGATTGGGCTCCAAGTTGGTAATCATCTCCGTTAGGATTTCATTCGGAAGAAACGAAGCGTTGATCATAATATTTTCCTGCATTTCCACCATGGGGAATTTTTCCATCAGGTATTCTTCCGTGATCGTGGTGGTCGTATACCCGAGGTATTTTTCCCATTTTTCGCGGATGGTCAGGATTCCAATCCGGATGTCGGCTACGGGCCGGGTAAACGTAAAAGGAAGCAGCGCCTGTCGGACCGCTCCGTCAAAAAGGATATAGTTCATTTGTTATTACCGTATGATTCGTTACCAAAGTTACAAAGTTTTCCGTCAGATATAAAAATAAAAAAAGCTTCCCGAATGGGAAGCTTCTTATAAATTTTGAACACTTATTACTTACTAAATTTAGCGTATTTGTTTTTGAATTTATCAATACGTCCAGCCGTATCGATAAGTTTCGATTTACCTGTGTAGAATGGGTGAGATGTTCTTGAAATCTCCATTTTAAACACTGGATATTCAACACCATCAACTTCAATTGTTTCTTTAGTATCTACAGTAGATTTAGTAATGAATACGTCCTCATTTGACATATCTTTAAATGCTACCAATCTGTAATTTTCTGGGTGAATTCCTTTTTTCATAATGTAAATCTTTTTATTTGTGGTTGTACCCCGTTTTGAAGCTTTTATGTTTCAAAAAGGTATAAACGTGCTACAACTTTTTGTTTATAATCTTTTTTATTTCAGGCTGCAAATGTACAACTAATTTCGAAATATCAAATCTTTCTCCGGTTTTTTTTGAATCCTTACCGTTTATATTTTTTAACGCTCCTATAAAGGTAATTCTTATATTTGTAAATTAATTAACCAAAAACTAAATTTTTATGAATGCTACAATCAAAAAAAACGGGATTAATTTTGGTATCATAATGGGTGTATTTTCCATCCTGGTCACTACTTTAATTTATGCCATTGACGTATCGCTATTTGTTAATCCCTGGATCGGAATTGCAAGCATTATCATTTACATCATTTTAGGAGTCATTTTACTTTCTAAAACCAAAAAAGAACTGGGCGGTATCACTTTTAAAGAGGCGTTTACCGTTTACTTTATCGCTGCGGCTATCGGTGCTGTTTTAGGGGTGGTTTTCAACATCATTCTTTTTAATGTTATCGATCCGTCGGCTAAGGAAACCATCAGCCAAATGTCTATCGAATACACTGTTAACATGCTTAAAAAATTCAACACGCCTACTGCTGCCATAAAAGAGACGGTTGAAAAAATGAAAGAAACTGACAATTACAGTATCGCAAACCAGTTAAAAGGATTGGTTTTCAGTTTTGTTTTCAGTGCCATTTTTGGTGCTATCCTAGCGTTGATTTTCAAAAACAAAACCAATACTTTAGAATAAAAAATTAAATGAATTTATCCATAATAATTCCTTTATTAAACGAGAGCGAATCGCTCCCGGAACTGCATTCCTGGATTGTCCGTGTCATGACAGCCAACCACTTCTCCTACGAAGTGATTTTTATTGACGACGGCAGTACCGATAATTCCTGGAAGCTGATTGAAACCTTATCGGCTCAGGATCCCAATGTAAAAGGAATCCGATTTTTAAGGAATTACGGAAAATCGCAGGCACTCCATGCCGGTTTTGCAAAGGCGCAAGGAGATGTGATCATCACCATGGATGCCGATTTACAGGACAGTCCCGACGAGATTCCGGAGTTATATCATATGATTACCAACCAACAGTTCGACCTTGTGTCGGGTTGGAAAAAGAAACGTTACGATTCGGTCGTAGCCAAAAATTTACCTTCCAAATTGTTTAACTGGGCGGCTCGAAAAACATCGGGTGTCCAGTTAAATGATTTTAATTGCGGACTGAAGGCGTATAAAAACGTCGTGATTAAAAACATCGAGGTTTCCGGCGAAATGCATCGTTATATCCCGGTACTGGCCAAGAATGCCGGTTTTGCCAAAATCGGCGAAAAGGTTGTGATTCACCAGGCCCGAAAATACGGCGCAACCAAATTCGGAATGGAACGTTTTATCAACGGCTTTCTCGATCTGATTACCATCTGGTTTTTATCCCGCTTTGGAAAAAGACCCATGCACCTGTTTGGCGCTTTGGGCGTACTGATGTTTACCATCGGTTTTTTAGCAGCCGGATATATCGGTTTTATCAAACTATTCCGACTCTATCACCACCAACACACTATTTTAGTAACCAGCAACCCGTGGTTTTATATTGCTCTAACTACCATGATCATTGGAACACAACTATTTTTAGCCGGCTTTTTAGGCGAAATCATTCTCCGTACCAAAAACAACGAAGAACGCTATAAAATTGCCGAAAAGGTTAATATCTAGTTTATAACAACATAAAAAAAAGTAACATGCACATCGAACAGCAGCTACTCGATAAAGTCAATATCTGGCTTAACAGTCCGGTATTTGATTCGGAAACTCAGGAAAAAATCAAGGAAATGATGACGTCTTCCCCAAAAGAACTGGAAGATAGTTTTTACAAAAACCTGGAATTTGGTACCGGAGGAATGCGCGGCATCATGGGGGTTGGCACCAATAGAATCAACAAATATACCTTAGGAAAAAACACACAGGGATTATCCGATTATTTAAAAAAATCGTTCCCGGGTGAAACGCTTAAAGTTGCTATTGCCTACGACTGTCGTCATAACAGCGATACACTAGCCAAGGTGGTTGCCGACGTATTTTCGGCCAATGGTATCAAAGTATTTTTATTTTCGGATATGCGTCCCACACCGGAGTTATCGTTTACCGTAAAACACCTGGAATGTCATGCTGGAATTGTACTAACCGCTTCACACAATCCGCCGGAATACAACGGTTATAAAGTGTACTGGCAAGATGGCGGCCAATTGGTTCCGCCACAAGATCATGAGATCATACAAACTATTGAAGCGCTACAGTACGATCAGATAAAATTTGAAGCGAATAACGACCTGATCGAATATATCGACACTGCCGTAGACGAAGCTTTTATTAATTCGGCTATCGAAAATGGTAGTTTTAATACGCCGGCATCGGCAAAAGAAAAATTAAAAATCGTTTTTACCTCACTACACGGAACATCCATCAAACTGGTTCCGGATGTATTGGAAAAAGCCGGTTATACGAATGTCGCCATCGTTAAAGAACAAGCCGAACCCAACGGGGATTTTCCAACGGTAAAATCGCCAAACCCGGAAGAACCGGAAGCGTTGACCATGGCATTGGCATTGGCCGAAAAAAACGGAGCCGATATCGTAATCGGAACCGATCCGGATAGCGACCGACTGGGTATTGCTGTACGCAATACCGAAGGGGAACTGGTTTTACTAAACGGAAATCAGTCGATGGTACTGATGACACATTTTCTATTAGAACAGTGGAAAAAAC
This sequence comes from Bacteroidota bacterium, assembly GCA_023446155.1. Taxonomy (GTDB): domain Bacteria; phylum Bacteroidota; class Bacteroidia; order Flavobacteriales; family Flavobacteriaceae; genus Flavobacterium. The sequence continues at coordinate 410,817 of JAEXIT010000017.1, read as the reverse complement.
AAGACCGTATTACCGGAACCGAATTTATCGGATCGACCATTGTATCAACACCGATGATGCTGGAATTGGCCGATGTTTACGGAATCGAATGCAAAGTCGGATTAACCGGTTTCAAATGGATCGCCAAAATGATCAAAGATTTCCCGGAACAGCAATTTATCGGTGGTGGTGAAGAAAGCTTTGGCTTTATGGCCGGCGATGCGGTTCGCGATAAAGATGCCGTTACCGCTACCCTTTTAGTGTGTGAAATCGCCGCTCAGGCAAAAGCCAACGGAAGTTCCTTATACCAGGAGTTATTACAAATGTATGTGGATTTCGGTTTTTATAAAGAACACCTGATTTCGATTACCAAAAAAGGAATGGACGGTGCGAACGAAATCAAAAAGATGATGTCTGATCTACGAAACAATCCACTTGAAGAAATCAATGGAGAACGCGTAATTTTTGTAGAAGATTATCAAAACTCGACCACCAAAAACATGTTTACCGGAGAAACCGGAACACTGGATATTCCGAAATCGAACGTACTGATTTACTATCTGGAAGACGGCAGTAAAATATGCGCCCGCCCAAGTGGTACGGAGCCTAAAATCAAATTCTATTTTAGCGTGAATGCGCGAATAGAAAGTCTCGACGAAATTGCCGCTGCGGAAGAATTCCTGGACGATAAAATCGAGAGCATTATTACAGGAATGAATTTATCATAAAATGACCTACTTTAAACAAATTTTTCGCTTTGCGATCCCTTATTTAAAATACGCTTACCTGAATATTGCGTTCAATATCCTGTATGCTTTATTCAGCACCATATCGTTTATGGCCCTGATCCCGATGTTGTCGGTATTATTCGGAGAAACCAAAAAAATCACCGAAGCACCACAATATACCGGCATCGAAAACATCAAAGCATTTGGTGAAGATTATTTTAATTATTTTGTTACCACCACTTCCGAAGCCAAAGGTATCGATTACACCTTGGGAATATTGGTTGTGATCATCATTTCTATTTTCTTATTAAAGAACCTTTTTAACTATCTGGCACTATTTTTCGCGACATTCCTTCGCAACGGAATGCTACGCGATCTTCGGAATGCGATGTATAAAAAAGCCGTGGAATTACCACTTTCGTTCTTTTCCGAAAAACGAAAAGGCGATACCATTTCCCGTATCACTTGGGACGTAGGAGAAGTACAAAGCTCCTACCTTTCGATACTGGAGCTGATCATCAAAGAACCCCTAACGATTATCTTTACCATTATTGGTATGCTCATCATTAGTGTAAAACTGACCATTTTCGTGTTTATTTTTATTCCGGTTTCGGGTTTTGTGATTTCGCTAATTGGAAAACGATTAAAAAAACAGTCGACCGTAGCACAACAGGAACAAGGGATATTTTTATCCATCGTGGAAGAAACACTGGGCGGATTAAAGGTGATCAAAGGATTTACTTCAGAAGATTATTTTAATAAAAAATTCAGCACTTCCACCGATCGTTATTTTAGCCTTTCCAACAAAATCATGAACCGTCAGAACATGGCGTCACCGGTGAGTGAATTTATGGGAATCATGGTTATTGCCATTTTGTTATGGTTTGGCGGCCATATGGTATTGGTTGAAAAAACTTTATTAGGCGCACAATTTATCGCCTATATGGGATTGGCATATAACATTCTAACACCGGCCAAAGCAATTTCGAAAGCATCGTACGATATCAAACGAGGAAATGCCGCAGCCGAACGGGTTCTGGAAATCCTGGAAAAAGAAAACCCTATCTCCAGTAAGCCGGACGCAATCCAAAAATCCACTTTCGACGATTCGATCATAATCGAAAACATCAACTTCCGTTATGAAGATGAAAATGTTTTGGAAAACTTTTCACTGGAAGTACCAAAAGGTAAAACCGTAGCTTTGGTAGGACAATCCGGTTCCGGAAAAAGTACCATTGCCAATTTATTAACGCGTTTTTACGACGTACAGGAAGGTGAAATCAAAATTGACAACATCAATATCAAAGATTACGATCTGCATGCCTTACGCAGTCTGATGGGACTTGTAACACAGGACAGCATTTTGTTTAACGATACGATAAAAAACAACATCCTTTTAGGCAAACAGGATGCTACCGACGATGAGATTCTTGCCGCTTTAAAAATAGCGAATGCCTATGAGTTTGTAAAAGACCTGCCAAATGGTATCGACACCAATATCGGAGATAGCGGAAACAAACTCTCCGGTGGTCAGAAACAACGTTTATCTATCGCCCGTGCCGTACTGAAAAACCCGCCGATAATGATCCTGGACGAAGCGACTTCGGCTCTGGATACCGAAAGCGAGCGTTTGGTACAACAGGCGTTGGAAAACATGATGCAAAACCGAACTTCGGTCGTTATTGCACACCGCCTTTCGACTATTCAAAAAGCCGATAAGATCGTAGTAATGCAAAAAGGAGAAATCGTAGAACAGGGAACCCACGATGAATTGTTGGCCCTAAACGGAACGTATTCGAAATTGGTGATGATGCAATCGTTCGAATAAACAGCCTATGTACCGACAGAGTCCGAATATCACACTTCCTGAAAACCCGGATACCATTATCTGGAAGTATCTCGATTTGTCGAAATTTCTGGATCTGTTGCTGTACCAAAAAATGTTTATGTCGCGGTCGGATAAATTTGAAGATCAGTATGAAGGTACTTTTAGCGAACCTACTTTTGAAGAGATAAAAAAAATAGCAGAGAACAACCCGAAATTCCTGCAATATTATAAGTCACATCGCGAAAACGTCGTAATCAGCAGTTGGCATACCAACGAATACGAATCTTTCGCGATGTGGCAAATTTTCACCAAAAACAATGAAGGCCTGGCCATCCAGTCGACCATAGGCCGCTTAAAAGAGGCCCTGGCACCGGAAAAACATTTTGAACAATATATCGGCGAAGTAAACTATATCGACTATAAAAAGGAGTACATCCCCTTTGACGATGCGTTCTTTCCGTTTTTGTTTAAACGAAAAAGCTTTCAGTATGAAAAGGAAATCCGGATTATTTCGGATGTGACTTCCCAAAAACTTTCCATCAATGAAGGTTTAAAAATCAATGTTGATATTAATACGCTGATCGAAACCATTTATATCCATCCGAAATCGGAAAACTGGTATAAAAAACTGGTAACCGAACTCGTGGCCAAGCTCGGTTTTGATTTTAAGATTGAAAAATCTGATCTGGAAAGCGATATCCTGATTTAGTTCTTATTGATCATTCGCTCTAAATCGATATTTAAGGAAACATACGCCCCCAAAAAGCTTGATTTAGCATCTAACTCTTTAATTTGAAAAAATGGAGTAGCTCCGTAATCTAATTTTGCCTGTAAATCGAAATATTGTAACAATCGTTGTCCTAACCCCAACTGTAAGCCAATATCCATTTTTTCAAACAAATCCTTAACATCTTCTCCTTTAGATTTTGCCGAAGTCATAAACGAAAAACGTGGCCCTAATGTCATATAAAATCCTTTTCGGTATTCGTCTCCGAAATCGTATTTAAATGCCGGAGAAACTTCAATATAATTGAATTCAAAATCAGTTTTTGGTAAAGGACTGATATTGGTAGTTGAAATATTTTTGCTCGTATAGGTAATTTCGGTTTTAACCCCAATATTATTGGTAAAACCATATTCAACATAGCCCCCTAAGTTAGCTTTAAAATTTTCTTTGGATTCCATTGAACTTCTTCCATTTCCGTTATTTGCCTCATAAAAATTCCCTCCTAATACCAAACCATAGGAAAGTTCCTGGCTTTGCGCAGTATTTATAAAAAATACGCCTGCCAGTGTAAGTAAAATTTGTTTCATGTAAAAATTAAAGTAATAAATATAAAAAAATGTAGTCGCGGATAGGATTAGATCGGCATATATTCTTCCGCCGTCCATTCCTTATCCATTAGGTTAACGTAGAAATAGTGTACTTTATCATTTTTATCAAAAGCACCGTTTTTATTGATGTCTTCAATGGTTCTGAAATACAATCGATTTTGAACTTCTACCACATTCCAATCCAACAACTCCTGTAAGTCGTCTGATAATTTGGTGAAATGGGTTCCGTTAAAATTACTCAGGTATAAGGATTTAATATCATTCGAATCGATTTTCCCGTCGCGATTGGTATCCGAATCGACTAACGAATAGGCTAAAATCTGTTTTTTGGTTTTATCGGCTATGGTATTTAAATAAGTCGCTGTTTGAATCTGAATCGCTTTATCGGTAAGGCTGCGCATTGCAGTCGAATCGACATGCTGGAATTTTAAATTCTGAAAGTAACCGGTAATCTCAAAACGGTTGTAATTGGAAATCGCATAACTCACCGAATTGGTTTTACTCGACCCATAACTGCTTCCCGGACCATCATATACGCGAATATCTCCAATGGCATGAATCAGGTATTTGGTTCCATCCATATAGATTGGCAGATCGGCGATCTTAATTTGTGAAGAATCTCTTTTTACCGGATTGTTTACCGCATTTTTCGTGGCATCGTAAATTACCTTAGGCTTACTACTTTCCGGCTCTTTACATCCAATAAAAAGAAATGTCAGAAGTAAGGCGGTACAGGTTACAATCTTTTTCATCTTCGGGAATTAAATGGTATTTCAAATATATAACTTTTACACTGGAACTACAATCTTACATTCAATTTTAAATTGAACGTACGGGTAGTCATATAATTCGGAATTCCATACTGGCTCTTCGTATAAACATCGCGCACCCAGGTATTGGTAATCGCATTCTGGTTGTTGAAAAGGTTGAAAATTTCAAACCCTAAAGCCACCTCCTGGAATGGTTTCAACCAATTTTTATCCGATTTAATTGCGGTATCCTTAAAAACATAGGAGAAACCGGCATCGGCTCTACGATAGTCTTTTAGTCGCAACTGATAGTTATACGGATCAGCATAGGAAGGTGAACCACCTGGAAGTCCGGTATTATACACCACATTCAGGTACATTTTCAGATTTGGAATGTTCGGCATATAATCCTGAAACAACAATCCGAATTTTAAACGCTGATCGGTTGGTCGGGCAATATAACCACGTCCATCCTGATTTTCTTCCGTTTTCAGATAACCAAAACTAAACCACGATTCCGTTCCGGGAACAAATTCCCCGTTTAAACGGAAATCGGCACCATATACATACGCCGTCGCATCGTTATTGGCGCTATAGCGAATTCGCACATTATCGATCGTATAGGTATTGACATCCGTCAGGTTTTTATAATAGGCTTCGGATATTAACTTAAAGGGTCTTCCCCACATTTTAAAGCTGTAATCGTTCCCCAAAACAACATGTATGGATTGCTGCGCTTTGACGTTCGGTTGGACCACTCCATCTGCGTCACGTAATTCGCGGTAAAACGGCGGTTGATGGTAAACACCTCCGGACAAACGGAACAACATATCCATTGCCCAGGCCGGTTTTATGGCAAACTGCGCTCGCGGACTAATCACAAACTGACTGTCGCCGGCAGTGATATTATCACCACTAACCTGCCACTGATGCGCTCTAACGCCGGCATTCACCCAATATTCGGCCGATCCGATTTCCCCGCGGTAATTCCATTGGGCATAACCCGAAAAACGGTTGATCTGTACAAAATTGGTCGCTCGTACATTCTGATACGGCGCTAATGGTCCGGTATACGGCGTATACGGTTGGTCATGTGGAATATCCAAAATCGGTGCCGGTAGTGAAAACCCAGCCGAGTCGATCGCTTCCCATTCTACAATACGGTCGCGAATATCTTCTTTGGTGAATTTTACACCCCATTCTACCTGATGTTCGCTGGTTTTGGACGAATGAAATCCTTTTACTTCTCCGTTAAAAATAAGCGCATCCAAATTGTTACGGGCATGACTTAATTGCGATCCCACACCACGGGAATACACGACATTTCCAAAGGTTTCGGATCCGATATTGCTATCCACTTCTCCCAAGGCATATTGCGCCTGTATATCGAAATGCTCTTGTTCTTGCGTATGATAAGTCGATGCGATAAATTTTAGTTTAAACTCGTCACTAACCTGATATACCGATTTCAACGCGCCAAATAAAGTCAGATAACGGTCTTTTTCCTGTCCGTCGTAAAACACCTGTAAGGCGATTGGATTATCAATGGTTCCGAAATTCGTCTGACGGGATATCGGTTGGTAGTTATAACGGTTTTGCGAAATATTCCCCAAAAAGCTCCATTGCCATTTGGTGGATGCATCAAAATTGATCAATGTTTGTACGTCAACAAAGGTTGGTCGGAAGTTTGTTTCGGTTTCCTGACTTTTCACCAAAAGACTGTTGTCGCGGTAACGTACCCCGGTAATACTACTCCATTTCTGATTTTTAGAAACCCAATCCACCGTAGCACTTCCGCCTAGCAAACTGGCATCGAAAGCCGCCTGGAATTTGGTTGGACGGCGGTAGGTAATATCCAGAACCGACGATAATTTATCGCCGTATTTCGCCTGGAATCCTCCGGCAGAAAAGTCAACATTCTGAACCATTTCCGTATTGGTAAAGCTCAATCCCTCCTGCTGACCGGAACGGATCAGAAACGGACGGTATACCTCTATTTCGTTGACATACACTAAATTTTCGTCGTAATTCCCTCCACGAACGGCATATTGCGTACTCAATTCATTGTTGGAATAAACTCCGGGAAGTGTTTTCAAAATATTTTCCACTCCGGCATTCGCTCCGGGAATGGTTCGGATCACTTCCGGTGCAATTGTTGTAATTCCTTCTACTCTTTTTCGCCCTCCTTTCGACACCACCACTTCGCCCAATTGTTCCGCCCGTTGGTTTAACACCACGTTTAGCTCATAATCTTCATTGGGCTTTAACGACAACACCGTCGCTACTTTTTTGTAACTCACGTGTGTAATTTCAATCGTTATCTTTTGATTGGCCGGTACCGTGATTTGAAAAAAACCGTTTTCGTTCGATATAACGGAAGTGGTATTGGTTTTAACGGATGCTTTTGCTATTGGTTTATTCGATTCGTCCAAAAGGATTCCTTTTACCCGAGCCGTTTGCGCATAAGTGCCCAAACCAATAAATAAAATACAAATTGCAATAAAATCAATTATTCTTTTCAAGAGAGGTTGGTTTTAAGGTTTTAAAAAAGTGCGTTTCAAAGGTAGTGGAATTTCCTATATTATCGGACACAATAATTTTCAAATCATTCCTTCCATCGTCATAAATCATATCGTTCAGATCGTGCACCAACAATTTGGTTTTGTAATCGTATTTCATCAAAATCCACTTCCCATTCAGGTAACCGTTGTATTCTTTAATTCCGGATAAATCGTCCTGAATATGTACGCTAATCGAATCCAATTTATCGAGTGTGCTTCCCGTGGCAAAATTTGGTTTGTAGATACGCGGCCCAACACTATCCTGCATAAGCATAAATTTACCCAGATCTTTGGTGCGTATTGAAAACAGATCTCCTTTTTTGGTTGTTGTAAAATATTCGGGCTTACTACCATCCATCCGACCGATAAAGCTTCTTTTATAATCCAGATTCGGTATCCCTTTCACATCGAAAGTGATCGTAATATTATTGTGCGCCGGAACGGTATCGTCGTGCAAATCCAGCACGTTGTTTTTCACATCAAAACGCAGGTAAAAATCTTCGTAGAAAGCATTTGCTGGTACAAATACCGAAATATTGTCTTTGGTAAAATTATGATCGTTGCTCGCTTTAATAAAATAAGGCGTCGTTATCTCTTTTCTCGGAAATTTTACCGGTTGCTCCGAATAGGCCACCGGAATATTGATAACCGTTTTATTATCATGGAAATCGGACACTTCGATGCGATAGGCAAACGTATCCTTGTCTTTTACTGCAATCTGTCCGTTTTTGGCGTTACTGCTGATAATCGAAAACGGATAACTCTTTTTATAAAACAGCTTTTGATAACGAAGTTTCGTTCTTTTATAGCGTTCGAAATCGATAAAATTATTGATATAACGCGATTCGTCAAATGAAAAGGAATCAAACTGATACCCATAGAGTTTGGTACCGTTTAAAAAGGTTTCCACTTTGTAGATTCCGTTTTTGCTATAGTTATTATCGGACGTATCATATGCATCCAGCGAAAAGCCAATATCGCCTTTAGCCAAGACTTTACTTCCCATATACGAACCGTCTTTTTGAAGTGACAAAGCTACCACTACCGGATTTTGCGATTGGTTTACCACTGCATCATCGCTAATCGGATAGACAACGATTCCATTGATAGACGGCGCCTTGGTATCGGCGGTTGCTTTATCCATACCGAACAACAACGGATTTAGTGTTTTTTCCGTTTTGGTATCCCGATATTCAAAATGAAGGTGCGGGCCACCCGATCCGCCGGTATTTCCGGATAAGGCAACTAATTCGCTTTTACTAACCGGCAGTTCCGACGCCAACGGAAACATTTCGATCTCAAATTTTTTCTGAGCATATTGCTTTTTGCGCACATACTCCCCGATTTTACCAGAATATGCCTTTAAATGTCCATAAACCGTGGTAACACCATTGGGATGTGTGATGTATAAGGCGTGACCGTAACCAAATGTAGAAACTTTTATCCGGGAAACATAGCCATCGGCTACAGCAAAAACCGGCAAACCGGTACGTTGTTGTGTTTTATAATCCAATCCCGAATGAAAGTGATTGCCACGCAATTCCCCAAAAGTTCCGGACGATTGTAACGGAATGTCAAGCGGTGATCGGAAATAATCCTTTGGATATTGATTTTGCGAAAAACAACACAAAAAAGAGAAGCAGAAAAACAACAACAGTCTCATAAAACGAATTTAGGCTAATATAAAAAACAAATATAAAACAAACTAAAAATACTGCAAAAACTTAACTAACTATAAGACAAATTATTACCAAATACAGCCAAAGATTTTCCTTTTTTTTAGCAAAACTATTGGTATTTCTCATTTGGAATGCTAACTTTGTAAAATCATATAATGAAATCAGTCTGCAATGAATGGATTATCGGAAATCATTGATTCTCTTGAACATAAGTTTTCCAAGCTCCTCCTAAAAATGGATGGCCTTGAAAAACAGAATCAGGAATTGCGAAATGAATTATCGAGATCAACAGCAGCAATACACCGTCAGAAAGAGGAAATTACCGCCCTACAGGCGCAGTACGAAAATCTGAAAATGGCGAATTCATTATTAGGCAGTGAAGATAACAAGAGAGAAACGAAACTCAAAATAAATTCATTAATACGCGAAATTGATTATTGTATAGCACAACTTTCGGAATAGAAAGCTTATGGATGACAAGCTCAAAATAAAGATATCTATCGCCGACAGGGTTTACCCGCTAACTGTGGATTATACACAGGAAGAAGGACTCCGCAGTGCTTCCAAAAAGATCGATACAATGATTAAACAATTCGAGGAAAACTATGCCGTGCGCGATAAACAGGACGTTTTAGCCATGTGTGCCTTGCAGTTTGCCTCGCAATTGGAACAAAAACAAATTGATAAATCCACGGATTTTCAAGATGCTTTTGATCGCTTAAAAAAAATGGACGACCATCTGAATTCGATTCTATCAAAATAAAAACGTTCTTTAAATAGATTAAGATACTGCCTACATTAGTACCTATTTGATAAACTCAACACTAACAAATTAAAATGAGCGAATCATCGTTTCTAAAGCAAGCTGTCCAGAACAGATCCTTGAACAACGAGTTAGCTCAAAACTTGTCTTTACGAGTTTATGCAATAACCCTAATGTAGGCTTTTTTTTATATATAACTTTCAAACACACCATGAGCACAACACTTATAATAATTATTTGCTGTATTGCAGGAACAGGAATCGGTTTTGGAATTGCTAAGTATTTAGAAAAAATCAATGCTTCCACATTGATTAAAAATGCAAAAAGTGAAGCAGCTTCCCTGATAAAAGACGCTAAAACAGAAGGTGAAGCGATCAAAAAAGATAAGATTCTTCAGGCGAAAGAAAAATTCATTGAATTAAAAGCAGAACACGAACAGGTAATTTTGGGTCGCGACAAAAAAATTGCCGAAGCTGAGAAAAGAACCCGCGACAAAGAATCACAGGTATCGAACGAGCTGGCTAAAGCCAAAAAAAGCAACGACGAACTGGAAAATAAAGTTACCGATTACAACAACCGTATTGACGTTCTTGATAAAAAACAAGCCGAAATCGAAAAGCTTCATAAAAGTCAGGTAGAACAACTGGAAGTAATTTCCGGACTTTCTGCTGAAGAAGCTAAAAATCAATTGGTAGAAAGCCTACGCTCGGATGCCAAATCGAGTGCAATGTCGCATATTCAGGAAACAATCGAAGAAGCGAAATTAACCGCACATCAGGAAGCGAGAAAGATCATCATCAACACAATCCAACGTATTGGTACGGAAGAGGCGGTTGAAAACTGTGTTTCGGTATTCAATATCGAATCCGACGATGTTAAAGGTCGTATTATCGGACGTGAAGGTCGTAATATCCGTGCTTTGGAAGCCGCTACCGGGGTGGAAATCATTGTAGATGACACACCTGAAGCGATTATCCTTTCCTGTTTTGACCCGGTTCGTCGTGAAATTGCCCGTCTTGCGCTACACAAGTTAGTAACCGATGGTCGTATTCACCCGGCACGTATCGAAGAGGTCGTTGCTAAAACCGCAAAACAAATTGACGACGAGATTATCGAAGTTGGTAAACGTACTGTAATCGATTTGGGTATTCACGGTTTACATCCGGAATTGATCAAAATCGTTGGACGTATGAAATACCGTTCGTCTTACGGGCAAAACCTGTTACAACACTCGAGAGAAGTTGCCAAACTTTGTGGTGTTATGGCAGCTGAATTAGGATTAAACGTAAAACTAGCAAAAAGAGCCGGTTTATTACACGATATCGGAAAAGTTCCGGAAACCGAAAGCGAACTGCCACACGCAATCTTAGGAATGCAGTGGGCTGAAAAATACGGTGAAAAAGAAGAGGTTTGCAACGCTATCGGGGCACACCACGACGAGATCGAAATGAAATCGCTTATCGCACCGATTATTCAGGTTTGTGATGCTATTTCAGGAGCACGCCCAGGAGCACGTCGTCAGGTATTGGATTCGTACATCCAACGTCTGAAAGACCTTGAAGAGATTGCCTACGGATTTAACGGTGTTAAAAACGCTTATGCGATCCAGGCCGGACGTGAACTACGTGTAATTGTAGAAAGTGAAAAAGTGAGCGACGAAATGGCATCTACCCTTTCATTTGATATTTCACAGAAGATTCAAACCGAAATGACATATCCGGGTCAGGTAAAAATTACCGTAATCCGCGAAACCAGAGCGGTTAATATTGCCAAATAAGAATTCACCTGCATAAAAAAGACAAAAGCATTTCCAATGGAAATGCTTTTTTTATTTGATCACCTAATGATTCCGTGGATGGTAGGTGGTTAAAATTTTCGAAAGGTGTTTTCGATCCAGGTGCATATAGACTTCGGTTGTCGTTATCGATTCGTGTCCCAGCATCATCTGTATGGCCCGCAAGTCGGCACCGTTTTCAAGTAAGTGCGTCGCAAACGAATGCCGGAAGGTATGCGGACTAATCGTCTTTTGTAAATTAATTTTAACCGCCAGCTCTTTGATGATCGTAAAAACCATCGCCCGTGTCAACCCACTTCCCCTACGGTTTAAAAACAGCGTATCTTCAAATCCTTTTTTAATCACCTGATGATTGCGAATACTTTCTTTATACAATACAATATATTTCTGAGTCGCCTCGCCAATTGGCACAAAACGTTGTTTATTTCCCTTTCCGGTCACTTTGACGAATCCTTCTTCAAAAAACAAATCCGACAACTTTAAAGCCACCAATTCCGAAACCCGAAGTCCACAACTATACAGCGTTTCCAGCATCGCTCTGTTTCGTTCGCCTTCATTTTTAGACAAATCGATCGCTCCGATAAGCCTGTCAATTTCCTCCGTAGATAAGGTATCGGGTAATTTTCGCCCCACTTTGGGTATTTCGATCAGCTCCAGCGGCGTGGTTTCCCGATAGCCTTCAAAAATCAGAAAATTAAAAAAACTTTTCAATCCTGAAATGATCCGGGTTTGCGACCGGGCATTTACCACTCCCGAAATAGCATAAATAAAGCCCTGTAAAGCCTGTTCATCAATCTTTAAAGGCGATACCTCCTGGCTTGTATTTTCAAGGTGTAGCACAAGTTTTTCGACATCAAAAGCATAATTGGCAATGGTGTTTTCCGACAAGCCCCGCTCCAGCTTCAGATACGATTTATATTCCTTTATGTACGATTCCCAGTTGGTCATTAACAAGTCGTATTTCCGTCAAAAACAATCTGTAAGTAATTTTTGGCATGATTTCTGGATAAAGTTAAAAAACTTAAAATTCAACACTATGAAATTTACAAAATTTTTATCAGCCAGCCTGTTATTTTTAGCCGCAATTACTACAGCTAATGCACAGGAAAAAGCAAGTTTTGGTATTAAAGGTGGGGCAAACTTTTCCACTGTGACCCAAGGTAAATTCGAAGATGGTCCGGACAATCGTACCGGTTTCCACATTGGTGTAGTCGGTGAAGTTCCAATTGTTTCCAATGTGTTCTCCATTCAACCGGAGGTTTTATATTCCCAACAAGGATTTGAAAGTAATTACAATTTACTGGGAACCTCCTATACCACGAAACACAAAATCGATTACCTGAATATTCCGGTTTTAGCTAAACTGTACATCATCAAGCAACTTAGCGTGGAAGCTGGTCCGCAGTTCGGATTTAAACTAAACGAAAGTCATGATACCAACGACAGTTCCATCGAAACCAATGAAGTTAACAAATTCGATACCGCATTGGCGATTGGCGCTTCCTTTAATTTTGACAACGGTTTGTTTTTAACCGGCCGTTACACCTATAGTTTAAACGAAGTCGTAAAAGATACTGATGCCAAAAACAAAGTCTTTCAGGTTGGCCTTGGATTTAAATTCTAAAATAAAACTAAAAACGCCTCTCAAATGAGAGGCGTTTTTTATTACTCAATGGTACGCTTGATACTTTTTAATTCTCCGGATTGATCAATCAAACAATTATTTTATACAATATAGTAATTACAAATAAAACACCTTCTCATAAACAAGAAAAGTAGTACTATGTCTTTTTTATTTTAACAATAAAATTACGACCAATCATATTCGGCTTTTCAAACAAAAACAACGTATTTCTTTATCGACACCTTAGAGCATAAATAAAAAAAACCTCCCAATGGGAGGTTCTCTTTTATAAGATCTAAATCAGATTAGAATTTGTATACTAAACCTAAGTTGATGTTAGATAAATCTACGTTTAAACCGAAATTGTTAGTAGCTTCTCCACCGTCTGGTTTAGAAGTTCTGTAACCTAATCTTCCGAAAGTAGCTTCTAAAGCGAAGTTTTTAGATACGAAATAGCTAACACCTGGTGCTACAGCTACGTCAAATCCGTTAGATTTAGCCTCAACTGATCCAAGAGGAGTAGACGTTTCAACTTTGTTGTTGAAATAATCAAATCCTAATTGTCCGAAAACAGAGAATTTAGAAGCTGGAGTGAAGTAGTATCTTCCAAATGCACCAACTTTGAATTCTGTTGCTTTGTCATCAGCTTCTTTAGTTTGAGCAAATCCTAAAGATAAACCTACAGCAATGTTCTCAGTTACGAAATATGCAGCTCTTGGAGTTACATTGAACATATCAGTTTTAACTCCAGTTGCTTTGTTGTCATTTGAAGAAAAACCTACTGATCCAGAAATGAAAACATCTCCTTTAGAGAAACCTTCACCTTTAGCTTCTTCCTGAGCGTTAGCGAATCCGAAAGCGAATACTGCTGCTACTGTTAAAATAATCTTTTTCATGATTGTTTTGTTTATTAAAATTAACGAGGCAAATGTATAAAAAAATCTATTCGTTGATCACGACATTTGTCTAAAAGAAAAACAATTTTAATACTATTTTTCACAAAAAAACGTTATATATTTGATCAACAATATCTTACAAGAATATTAAAAAATCCTTAAAATCTGTTTTTATGAAAAAAAACCTGTTTTTTTTAGTAGTATTCACCTTATTTTGTACTCCTTTTTATGCCCAAATGATCCAATTTGGAGTAAAAGCCGGAGTGAATTTTGCCAATTTTACCGGTGGTAATGTCGAAGGTTATGACTTTAAAACCATAACCAGTTATCATGCCGGAATTGTTTCGGAGATTAAATTACTAGAAAACCTTTCCATCCAACCGGAGCTTTTATACTCTACTCAGGGTGCCAAACTGGAAGGATTAGGTGACCAGATTAAAAATGAATTGGGCTATATCTCTATTCCGGTACTGGCCAAATTCTATCTGACTTCAAACAAACTTAGTCTGGAACTAGGTCCGCAAGCTTCCTTCCTGGTAAGCGAACGCAATAAAGTGAGTTCAAATGATTCTAAATCGTTCGATTTTGCCCTTGCCGGTGGTTTGAGTTACAAAATAACCAACAGTATTTTTATACAGGGACGATATGCTCTGGGACTTACCGAAGTCTCAAAAGATGCGGATGTCAAAAACTCGAACATACAGTTTTCGTTAGGCTATATGTTTTAACCGCTCTCATAGGTTAGTTAGTAAAGGGATTGTTTTCGGACAATCCCTTTTTTATTACACCTGTCAGGTGTAGCACAATCTCTTTTTTAGTTATTTTTACAAAAAAAGCATTCATGAAACTCATCATAATTAATGGCCCGAATCTAAACCTACTAGGAAAACGCGAACCCGAAATCTACGGTTTCCAAACTTTTGAGGAGTATTTTAAAATCCTGCAAAACCGCTTTCCCGCAATCCATTTGGAATATTACCAGAGTAATATCGAGGGCGAGTTGATTTCTAAAATCCAGGAAAAAGGATTCGATTTTGACGGTATCATTCTGAATGCCGGCGCCTATACGCATACTTCCATTGGTATTGGCGATGCCATTAAAGCCATAACTACTCCGGTTATCGAGGTGCATATCTCAAATACTTTTTCCAGGGAGTCTTTTCGCCACCAATCCTATATTTCACCGAATGCCAAAGGGGTGATTATCGGTTTCGGTTTACAGAGTTATGATCTGGCGTTGCAATCTTTTTTATAGACCATGCAACCTTTTTGATTTTTAAAGCGTCATTAGAATAATGAACGCCTTAATTTCCAAATCAGATGAAAAAAACAATTACGCTACTTACGCTTTTATGCACATTCCTTTCCATGGCACAAATCCGTGGAAAAGTGGTTACCAGCTCGGGACAAGCACTACCCTATGCCAGCGTACTGATTGAGAACACCTATAACGGTACCTCAACCAACGACAATGGTTTTTACGAAATCAGCATAAAAGACCAGGGAACCTACACCCTTATTTACCAATGCCTGGGTTTTAAAACCAAAAAAGTAACCGTTACCGTCAATCGTCTACCTTATATAATAGAAGATGTGACGCTTGCTGATGAAAATTTCACGCTGAATGAGGTGGTCATCAATAACAAAGAAAATCCGGCTAATGCCATTATTCGTAGTGCCATCGCCAGTAGGAAAAAGAATATGGCCAAATCGGATAAATTTGAAGCCGATTTCTATTCCCGTGGAATTTTCCGCGTAAAGGATATGCCCAAAAAAATATTGGGGCAGGAAATTGGCGATATGAACGGTACGATCGATTCGACTGGTAAGGGCATCATCTATTTATCGGAAACCGTTTCGAAAATCGCATTTGAAAAACCGAATAACCTTCGCGAAGAAATTATTGCTTCCAAAGTGAGCGGAAACGATAACGGTTTTAGCTACAATACCGCTCGTGGTACGCATTACGATTTTTACGAGAATTATGTCAATTTCGGAATCAATATGGTATCACCTATCGCGAATAATGCCTTCAATTATTATAAGTATACGTTGGAAGGTACGTTTTTCGACAATTATAACCATTTGATCAACAAAATCAAGGTCACCCCTAAACGCGACAAAGAACCCGTTTTCGAAGGGTATATCTATATTGTAGAAGACACCTGGGCAATTTATGCCGTTGATCTGGACATAAAAGGCTATCGTATGCAGGAACCAGTCATGGAAACCATGAAACTGACTCAGAATTTCACCTATAATACCGGAACCGGAATCTGGGCTAAAAACATCCAGACAATGGACTTTATAGCGGGTATTTTCGGCATTACGTTTACCGGAAAATTTACCCATGTTTTTAATAATTATGTTTTCCGGGATCGTTTTGAAAAGAAAACCTTCCGAAACGAGATTGTTACGATTCAAAAAGAAGCCAATAAAAAAGACAATACGTATTGGGATGCATTCCGACCGGTTCCGCTAACCGAAGAGGAAGTAACCGATTATCATAAAAAAGACAGCATCCAAACCCTGAGAACTTCCCGGGTATACCTGGATTCCATCGATGCCAAAAAGAACAAATTCAGTTTGACAGATATTCTTTTTGGTTATACACATCGCAATTCGTTTAAAAAGCAAATTTTTAGCTACGACGGCATCATCGATCCGACTTCTGTCAATTTTAATACCGTACAAGGTTGGAATCTGAATTCCGGTGTTTCGTTCCGTACCTGGAATGACGAAAAAGGTAGCGCTACCACGATTAGCAGTAAACTGAATTATGGTTTTGCCGAAAATCGCCTGCGTGTTGTCGGTACTATTTACCACCGTTTTAATGCCATCAACAATGCGACGTTGAATATCTCCGGAGGAAGCAGCATTCAACAATTTAACACCGCACAGCCGATTAGCAATATTCTAAATTCGGTGACGACCCTATTCTTTAAAAATAACTTTGCAAAATTCTACAACAAGGAGTTTATCAGTATCAATTACGGACAAGAGGTTGTCAATGGTATTACCTTGAACGGTAAATTGGAATATTCCGCCCGAAAACCGCTATTCAACAATACGGATTATGTCATTTTTAAACGCGACAAACCGTATACATCGAACAATCCGTTACTTCCGGAGGACCATACCATCGCAGCGTTGGAAAAACACAATCTTGTAAAAGCCGGTATTACCACCCGAATCCGATTTGGCCAGAAATATATCTCCAGACCGGATCGAAAACTAAATATCCCGAACGAAAAATACCCAACACTATCACTGTCGTATGAAAAGGCCTTCGCCGGAAGTTCCGACAATTATAATTATGACCTTGTTTCCGGTGCTCTCGATTACAATACCCGATTGGGAAATAAAGGGGATTTGGGTATCCGATTTAAAGCCGGTAAATTTTTTAATGCCGACAATATTTCGTTTGTCGACTATAAACATTTTAACGGAAACCAGACGCATATCGGAACCAGTGATCGCTATCTAAACGTATTCAACTTGTTACCATATTATTCGAATAGCACGAACGATGCGTATTTAGAAACGCATATCGAACACGACTTTAAAGGCTATATTATGAATAAAATCCCATTGCTAAACAAACTACAATGGAATCTGGTTGTTGGATTTCACCAGATCAATGTTCCGAATACCAAGCCGTATCAGGAGTTTACGGCCGGTTTTGATAATATCGGATGGGGCAAATTCCGTATGTTCCGCGTGGATTATGTACGCTCGTATCAGAATGGTTTCCAAACCGATGGGGTTGTTTTTGGTTTGAAAATTCTCAATATAATCGAATAACAATCGTATTTAAAACCTGTTTGGATGTAAAAACGGACAGGTTTTATTTTTTTAGAAAGATATCATACGCAAAGCGGATTAGTGTTCCAACAACCACTACCAAAAAGAAGATTCGGATAAAACCGTTTCCTTTATTCAGTGCCAATCGGGCGCCAACCCATCCGCCTAAAGCGTTACTGACCGCCATCGGCAAGGCAATCATCCAGATAATTTTGCCTTTTAATAAAAACAAACATATCGATCCGAAATTCGTCGCCAAATTGACCAGTTTAGCATTGGTCGATGCCTGTAAAAAATCCATTCCCAGCAGGGAAATAAAACCCACTACAAAAAAACTTCCGGTTCCGGGACCGATAAAACCATCATAAAACCCAACAATACAGCTAATAATAGCGGCCCGGATTACAATGGTCCGAGGACGAATTTCCGCCTGTTCCTTCCGTTGACCAAAGTCTTTTTTTAGAAATGTATACATCGCCAATGCAATCAGAATCACCAACAGTAAGGGTTTCATAAAATCGTTACTCACCATCGTAAGCACTTGCGATCCGGCAAAAGCCGACACAAAGGCCAAAACAGCCATCAGTAATAGTAGTCGCCATTTAACGGTTACCTTTTTAATATATTGATAGGCCGCCGAAGACGTTCCGCAAAAGGCCGGTATCTTGAGCGAGCCTATTACCGACGACACCGCATAATTCGGTAATAATATCAAAGCGGCCGGTGTTTGTATCAATCCGCCGCCGCCAACTATGGCATCTACAAACCCCGCAACAAATGCAGCGAGACAAAGTAATAGTATTGTGATCGTTTCCATATTCCAAAAGAAAAAGAGCCAAATCCCATTTGGATTCAGCTCTTTTGCTATAGTGTTTTTATTGTATTATACGCGAACGATATTTGCTCCGATGGCGCGTAATCTTTCGTCAATTTTTTCGTATCCGCGATCGATTTGCTCGATATTCTGGATGATACTGCTTCCTTTAGCTGATAAAGCCGCGATTAGTAACGAAATACCGGCACGGATATCTGGCGAAGACATAGTCGTTGCTTTTAACTGCGATTTAAAGTTGTGTCCGATAATGGTTGCTCTATGCGGATCACAAAGGATGATTTTAGCTCCCATATCGATCAATTTGTCCACGAAGAACAAACGGCTTTCGAACATTTTCTGGTGAATCAGCACTTCCCCTTTGGCCTGTGTTGCCACCACCAAAACGATACTTAGCAAATCGGGCGTAAATCCCGGCCATGGTGCATCGGCAATTGTAAGAATCGATCCGTCGATATCGGTTTTGATTTCATATCCATCCACATGTGCCGGAATATAAATATCGTCTCCTTTTCTTTCTAAAGTAATTCCCAATTTACGGAACGTATTTGGAATAACACCTAAATTATCCCAGCTAACATCTTTAATAGTGATTTCACTTTGTGTCATCGCTGCCAGACCAATCCACGAACCGATTTCGATCATATCCGGAAGGATTCGGTGCTCGCATCCCCCCAAACGCTCTACTCCTTCGATTTCCAACAGGTTGGAACCTACTCCGGTAATTTTAGCGCCCATCGCGTTTAGCATTTTACACAATTGTTGTAAATACGGCTCACACGCTGCGTTATATATGGTTGTTTTTCCTTCGGCCAAAACAGCCGCCATTACGATATTGGCTGTTCCGGTTACAGAAGCTTCATCTAAAAGCATATAAGTACCTTTTAGCTTGTCGGCTTCCACACCGTAGAAATAGTCTTCTTTATTATAGCGGAATTTTGCGCCTAAATTGATAAATCCTTCGAAGTGCGTATCCAAACGACGACGTCCTATTTTGTCCCCTCCGGGTTTTGGAATATATCCTTTTCCGAAACGCGCCAATAACGGTCCAACAATCATAATGGAACCGCGTAAGGCTCTTCCTTCGTCTTTAAAATCGATGGATTCCAGATAATTCAGATTCACTTCATCCGCCTGAAACGTATAGGCATTCGATCCGATTTTCTGGATCTTCACTCCCAGATTCCCTAAAAGGGTGATCAATTTATTTACATCAATGATATCGGGAATATTCGAAATAGTCACTTTTTCCGGCGTTAGCAATACTGCACACAATATTTGCAAAGCCTCATTCTTGGCTCCCTGAGGGGTGATTTCTCCTTTTAATTTGATTCCCCCTTCTATTTTAAATGTTCCCATGTTTCGAAAGAAAATTAAGCTTTTCGGTTATTGTTTTTGTTGTTATTATTGTTTTTCTGATTCGAATAATTCTTTTTGTTATTGTTGTTGTTATTATTATTATTCGACTTACTTCCAAACTGTGTTTTATTGGATTGTTTTTTATTAACCCGCATCAGATCGGTCGTATTGGACAATTCCTCATCCGTTTTAAGCAGGTTGATTTGCCCTCCCGACAATTCGAGCAGGTGTTCAAATATCACTTCATCCTTTACCGTATCTTTATTCCAGCTCAGATAGGATTTTTTCATATGGTTGGCAATAACCATGATCAAGGCACTTTTCAATTCACCATCTTCCCAATTATTGGCCACGTCGATCATGTATTTGATATTGTTCCCATAAAAACGGTATTTCGGAAAATTTTGCGGATAGGCCAATTTGTCCGGTTTCTGGTTCAATACTTCTTTATTTGGAATCGGATACGGTGAATCGGCTTCCAATTTAAAATCGGACATAATAAACAACTGATCCCACAGCTTGTGCTGAAAATCGGGTACATCCCGTAAATGGGGGTTTAAACTTCCCATTACCGAAATAATGTATTTGGCGGCCTTATTGCGCTCGTCGCGATCTTCAATAGCAGTAGCCTGATCGATGAGTTTTTGCAAATGACGTCCGTATTCCGGAATAATCAAATGAGGCCTCTCGGCATTGTATTCAAGAAAATGTATTGCCTCTTCTGGATTGTATCTCATAATTCCTTGTCTTTATAACGAAATAATGCCTTCGATTGCTGTCAGTTCTAAGTATTTATCGACCACACTTTGCGCACTTGGCATCGTTACGTTTACCGAAACGCTGGTGTATTTTCCGGTTTTCGAATGGTTGGTCTGGATCACAGCACCCATACTGTCGAACGATTTTTCTATAGTGGCTACTTTTTCGGCATCGGTTGGCACGATAAACTTAAACAAATATTCGGAAGGCCATAGTGTCGAGTTGGTTAACTCTTCTTTAAGTCTGTGGTAAAATTCCTCGGTTTTTTTATCCATCTTCATAAAAATAAAAGCAAATATACGGTAGAGTTATGAATAATCAAGGTCTGCTACTATAATTTGAAGCCGCCCGAAATCATAAATTTAGAAACTATTTCTATTCTTTCCACAAAAAAATGTAAATTTGCGCCTTATTTTCAAAAAGTGGATAAGGAAATCATCGTTATAATTGGCGGACCTGGATCAGGGAAAACCACACTGATTAATGGGCTTACGGATAAGGGATACACCTGTTATCCTGAAATTTCGCGTGAAGTAACCCTGGAAGCCCGTAAGCAAGGAATCGAACAACTTTTTCTTGAAAAACCACTTTTGTTTAGCGAATTATTACTGGAAGGCCGAAAAAAACAATTTGTAAATGCCACCCAAGAGGCTGCCGATATTGTTTTCCTGGATCGCGGTATTCCCGATGTACTGGCCTATATGCATTATATCGGTGATTCATACCCGGCTTTTTTCGATGCCGCCTGCCGGGATCATCTTTACACCCGAATCTTTATCCTTCCACCCTGGAAAGACATCTATATCAGTGACGACGCCCGTTACGAAAATTACGAACAAGCGGTTTTAATTCACGAACATCTGGTAGAAACCTACGAAAAATACGGTTATAACCTGATTGAAGTGCCGCGCGATACTGTAGATAACAGAATTCTTTTTATCTTAGACAAACTTTCATACTAACAGAATGGACCTTTAGCAATCCGTTTAAAGGTTTTCCATACGATTTAATTTGATGTCCGAAGCTTTAGAGATACTCCGGAAATACTGGAAATACGATCGTTTTCGGATCCCGCAGGACGCCATTATTCAGTCTGTTCTCGACGGGAAGGATACCTTTGCCCTATTACCAACCGGTGGCGGAAAGTCCATTTGCTTTCAGGTTCCGGCGATGGTATTGCCCGGAATATGTCTGGTAATTTCCCCTTTGATTGCCCTGATGAAAGATCAGGTGCAGAACCTGCAAAAAAGAGACATCAAAGCGATTGCCTTAACCGGAGGAATCCCAACCGACGAGCTTATCGATTTACTGGATAATTGTCAGTTTGGCAATTACAAATTCCTGTATGTATCCCCGGAACGCCTCCAATCGGAATGGGTTGTCGAGCGTATCAAAAGTTTACCGATTAACCTTATCGCCGTTGATGAAACCCATTGTATCTCGCAATGGGGACATGACTTCCGACCGGCTTATTTAAAGGTTTCCGATTTAAAAGCGTTTTTCCCAAAAGTCCCTTTTCTGGCATTGACCGCTTCGGCCACACCGAAAGTTCAGGAGGATATCTGCAACGAACTCCGACTGAATCAGCCCGTTATTTTTAAGCGTTCGTTTACCCGTCCGAATATTGCCTACATGGTTTTCGAAACGGAAGACAAATTATACCGGGTACAGCAAATTCTTAAAAAAAATCAGGAACCCTCTATTATATATGTCCGAAACCGGAAAGCCTGTCACGATATGGCTTCCCAACTGAACAGTCTGGGATTTACAACCGCCTATTACCACGGAGGCCTACCCGCTAAGGATAAAGAGCAACAAATGCAACGCTGGCTCAACAATGCCGCTCAGGTGATGATTGCCACCAATGCTTTCGGAATGGGGATTGACAAACCGGACGTTAAAACAGTCATTCATACCCAATTACCAGACAATCTTGAAAATTATTATCAGGAAGCCGGGCGCGCGGGACGAAACGAAGCCAAAGCTTTTGCCGTACTATTGGTAGCCCCGTCAGACATAGCCGCTTCTAAAAGTCAGTTTATAGAAGTGTTGCCCGATAAGGAATACCTAAAAACCGTTTATAAAAAACTGAACAATTATTTTCAGATTGCCTATGGCGAAGGTTTTGACGAGACTTTTGCATTTAACCTGAACCGATTTTGCGCCCAATACCAACTTCCGGTTTTAAAAACATTCAACGCCTTACAGTTTTTAGACCGACAAGGCGTTTTAAGTCTTTCGGCTAATTTCTCCGAAAAGATCAGCATTCAGTTTTTATTACCGAGCAAGGAAATCATCCGCTATATCAGCCTAAACAAGTCACATGAAGACATTATTGTGTCTATTCTGCGGAATTATCCCGGCGTTTACGATATGGAAGTTGGCATCAACACCCATTTAATCGCCCGAAAAGCCAATACCTCCGAAGATAAGGTACATTATGTTTTAAGTATTTTACAGGAAAAAGACATCATCCATTATAAAAGCCAGGCCAACGATAGTCAGCTTACATTTAATGAAGTCCGCGAAGACGATCGGGTTATCAACCGACTGGCGAAATTTCTGGAAAAGCAAAATCAGCTAAAAGTCACCCAACTGGATTCGGTTATCGCGTATATATCGGACAAAAAACAATGCAAAAGTCAGTTTTTACTAAACTACTTCGGCGAAACCGACATTCCGGAATGCGGCATATGCTCCGTATGCATGAGCAAAAAACAGGACTATGCCAATCCGGCGGAACTGGCTGAAAAAATCACCATCTTATTACAAAACGGCGCGTTAACTTCGAGAGAAATCGAAAACACCCTGCAAATAAGTCCGGATGCGACTATCTTTGTACTCCAACTTTTGTTGGAACACAACCGCATTACCCTTAATAAACAAAACCAATACATTCTAAAATAATGAAGGCATTACGTATCGTATTTATGGGAACTCCCGAATTTGCCGTTGGAATTCTCGACACTATATATCAAAACCAATATGACATTGCAGCTGTAATTACCGCACCGGACAAACCGGCTGGAAGAGGTCAGAAAATAAAATATTCGGCAGTAAAGGAATACGCCCTTGAAAAAGGATTAACCATTTTACAGCCTACCAATTTAAAAGATCCGGAGTTTTTAGCCGAATTACAAAGCCTTAACGCCAATTTACAGGTGGTGGTTGCTTTTAGAATGCTCCCGGAAGCCGTATGGAAAATGCCATCACTGGGCACGTTCAACCTTCACGCGTCATTATTACCGGAATACCGTGGTGCGGCGCCAATCAACTGGGCGGTGATCAATGGTGAAACCAAAACTGGAGTAACTACATTTTTTATCGATGATAAAATCGACACCGGAGCGATGATTTTACGTGGTGAAACCGAAATCGGAGCCAACGAAACCGCCGGCGAATTACACGATCGTCTGATGGTACTCGGACAGGAGACCGTTTTAAAAACCTTACAACTCATCGAAAACGAAGAAGCTACGACTACGATACAATCCGACAGCCCGGAGATCAAAACCGCCTATAAACTCAACAAAGACAATTGCAAAATCGACTGGAGTCAAAACGGAGCAACCGTTCACAACCTGGTACGTGGCTTAAGTCCGTATCCGGCGGCCTGGTGTTATATTAAGGATAACGAACAGGAATGGAATGTCAAAATTTATGAAACCGCCTTCGAACCGGCGCATCATTCACTTACATCCGGAACGATTCTGACCTCGAAAAAAGAAATTAAAGTAGCGGTATCGAATGGATATATCAATCTGTTACAATTACAGTTCCCCGGAAAGAAAAGAATGAAAGCCTCCGAATTGTTAAACGGAATTGTTTTTTCGGAAAGCGCCATCGCTTTCTAAGCCGCACAAACACTAATAGTTGCACAAAAAATGAAAAAAGCAACTAAGTTTATTAACAAACCGCTCTAGTTATCAACATTTTCATGCAAAAAAACCGAAAAGACTTGCGTAATTGGTAAATCCGCATAAATTTGTAAGACATTTAATTAATTTTAACCAAACAATTAATAACTAGAATTATGAACAAATCAGAATTAATCGATGCAATTGCTGCTGATGCAGGTATCACTAAAGCAGCCGCCAAATTAGCTTTGGAATCTTTTTTAAACAATGTTGAAGGAACTTTAGCTAAAGGTGGAAGAGTATCTTTAGTAGGTTTTGGTTCTTGGTCAGTTTCTAAGAGAGCTGCAAGAGAAGGAAGAAATCCTCAAACAGGAAAAACTATCAAAATTGCCGCTAAAAATGTTGTAAAATTTAAAGCGGGTGCTGAACTGGAAGGTTCTGTAAATAAATAAAATACATTTTAAAAAAAATAGAAAACCTCTCTTTGAGAGGTTTTTTTTATTCCTTCAACGTTTTTTTTTGGTGGAATTGCCTTTTTTTTGTTAAATTTAATTTTAAACTATCGCTAAAATGATTTCAATTAAGCCTCAAAAAGGAAACCTGCTCATTGCAGAACCTTCGATAATTGGAGATTTGTCTTTTAACAGATCCGTTATTCTATTGGCCGATCACAACAGCGAAGGCTCGGTAGGATTTATACTCAACAAACCCTTGGGCTATACCATCCACGACCTGATCCCCGAAATTCACGCCAACTTTAAAATTTACAACGGCGGACCAGTAGAACAAGACAACTTGTATTTTATCCACAATGTCCCGGAACTGATCACAAACAGTATCGAAATTTCAAACGGAATTTACTGGGGCGGTGACTTCGAATTGACCAAAGAGCTGATCAACGAAGGGAAAATCAAGAAAAACAACATCCGTTTCTTTTTGGGATATACCGGATGGAGCAGTCATCAACTGGAAGATGAACTGGAAGATAACACCTGGATTGTAAGCGAAAACAGCTACAAAAATAAAATCATCGGCAAATCGACGGCTCATTTCTGGAAGGAAAAAATCATGGAACAGGGTGGCGACTACCTGATTTGGTCGAATGCACCGGAAAATCCGGTATTAAACTAACCCAATCGGATTTGAGCGTTTATTTTTTTAAGCAACTCTGTTGCCAAGTCCGTTTTGTACTCTTTTTTTCTATATTTTGTAATCGGCTGAATTCCTTTGATAACATTGGTCAGGAAAAGCTCATCCGCTTTTTGCAAATCGAATGGCGACACAGATTCCTCCACCACTTCAATACCTTCGATTTTACGGGCTAATGCCAGAATTTGCTTGCGCATTATTCCATTTAAACAACCGTCTGTTAGCGGCGGCGTGATAAGCTTACCATTTAACAACATAAAAAGATTGGATTGCAACGCCTCCACTACATTTTTTTCATCGTTTAACAACAAACAATTGTCATAACCGTTTTCATCGGCAAAGATACTTCCAGTAACCTGCACCATTTTATTGGTACTTTTTAGCGTCGACAATAATTGTTTGGTGACATAAAAATCTTTGAACAATTCCACTTCGTAGGTATTGTTTTCAATCGCATACATTGGATCTTCCAACGGTTCGGCGGTGACCAAAAAGGCTGTTTCGTTTGTTTTTGGCAAATAAAATCCTCCATTTTGTCTAAAAACCGTAAAACGCACGCGATACGCCGCAGCTGCTTCTTTTGTCTGCAATAGTGATTTCACCTGCTCTTCGAAATATTCCATGGTAAAATTCATCGGAAGATCCATCCGTACAATTCGTGTAGAAGCCATTAGTCGGAAATAGTGATCTTCCAAAAACAAGATCTTACCATCCAATACTTTTAGCGTTTCAAAAATAGCATCTCCATATAGAAATCCCCTGTTACCTTCGATAAGTATTCCGGAATTTTCAACTATCGCACCGTTATAATTAACCATAAAAAAGCCCTGATTTTTATTTCAGGGCAAATATACTTTATATATCTTAAAAATTACGCCGAACCGATCACATGTTTCAAATCGGAAATTTGGTTTTCCCATAATAGTTTGGCTTCGTGCAAATCGCCATGTTCGGCAAAATCGACCACCATTAAAGAAACATCTTTAGTGATTTCATCCTCCAGTATTCGCAATTCAAAATAATACTCGCTATCCTTATCATTATCGTCCACCCAACGGAATTTTACTTTCTCACCTGACTTTTTAGAAGCCAGTCGCGCTTTTTCTTCAGAATCGTCCCAAATAAATGTAAAAAATTCGCCTCTTGAATTCACATTGTCTGCAAACCACTCTGATAAACCGGAAGGTGTTGAAATATATTGATACAATAATTGAGGAGAAGACATTATCGGGAACTCCAATTCATATTTTATTTTACCTTCCATATATTAAAATTTTCCGGAAATATATAGAATAATACATACAAAAAAAAAGAATTTCAAAAAAAATATTTTTTTTCAAAATATGTTTGGAAGGTTCAAATTTAGTCTTATATTTGCACCCGCATTCAAGGATGTAACACTAACAAAAATGGCGAGGTAGCTCAGTTGGTTAGAGCGCAGGATTCATAACCCTGAGGTCACGGGTTCAACTCCCGTCTTCGCTACGAAAAGTATTAAGTCGTTAATACTGTTTTTATTGAGATTGCGGTCCGTTCGTCTAGGGGTTAGGACGCCAGGTTTTCATCCTGGTAACAGGGGTTCGATTCCCCTACGGACTACAAAAAGTAAAAGAGCTTACAGTAATACTGTAAGCTCTTTTTGTTTAGAATAATGCTGTTTACATCCGACAAGCTTTAAAAACCTGTCGGATGTAGCAATAAAAATGAATACGTTTTTACGATTCATCACTCAAAACTTACACTACCGTATTTTAAATCGTCTGGTTTTTCTATTTACTTTTTCTTCAACCCATACCCCTGACATAGGTACCATCGACTTCCAATAACTTTTACCATTAAAAGGACACCTAAAAAGACTTGATATTAGCGATCCGAACAATTATGGCCTTGCTGGAAATATTGATGGCTTAAAACACTTTAGTGCGTTAGAAAAACTGAAATCACTGCGAATTCTCTCGAACTGGCTCAGGATGCCTTGTCGATAAAATCCCTCAAAGAACTGGACCTATACATTGACGAACTAACTCCGGAAATTTTAGAAACCGCAATGCTGAACGTACAAGACCTAAAAAGCATAGAAAAATTACACATAAGACCTTATCATCCAATCCCTATAACAGGGATAGGTCATCTAAAATACTTAAGAACACTCAATATAGCATCCGATGGCAATGTTGAAAACTTAGATACCTTGACTTTTCCGGAAAAGTTATCCATAGAAGGAGGCGAAGTGATCAATAAACTCCCCAAGCTTCGTGAAGTGAACGTTTGCGCTAATGAATTAAAAAAAGAAGCCATCGAACTACAGCTTGACAAACCAGAAATAGTAGTCTGGTTTGGTTTGCCTCATTCGCATTTCAGGATCCGTATTGATTCGTAAAACAGGGCCAACAATAGGTAAAACATTCATTTGGCAAGTACGCTAAAACAGAATTTAGCGGAACACAGAAGGACATTTACAGTCAGATTGAGTGCAATTTAAACCACTCTCCACATCCTATAGGTAAGAAGCGCTAAATTTAACAGAGTCGTTTTAATTCAAGTTATGCCTCTGCAAGTTTTTTATCTTATTCTATTCCTTGTTGCTTTTTTATATGCATCCGTCGGACATGGAGGTGCCAGTGGCTATTTGGCATTAATGGCGTTATATGGTGTCGCTCCGGAAGAAATGAAACCTACCGCGCTTATTTTAAACCTCTTTGTTTCACTCACTTCTTTTATTCATTATTATAGTCGCGGCTATTTTCTAAAAAAAATGTTTCTCCCGATTGCAGCGGCTTCCATTCCGATGGCTTTTATCGGTGGTATGATCACAATCGAATCCACCATTTACAAACGCATCCTCGGTTTTTTGTTGCTATTTCCAATCCTGCGTTTTTTCTTTTTCAAAAACACACCTGACACCTCTCTAAAACCCTGCCATCGAACGGTAGCCATTGTAACGGGTGGCGTTATCGGACTGTTTTCCGGAATGATCGGCATTGGCGGCGGCATTATCCTGTCTCCTATTTTACTGTTATTACATTGGACCAATCAAAAACAAACTGCAGCCATAAGTGCTGCTTTTATATTTGTAAATTCTCTCGCCGGACTCACCGGAATGCTAACTCAGGGGATTTCCATTACTCCCAACATGGCTTTTTATATCGTTATTGCTTTTTCCGGAGGGATGCTGGGTGCTTATCTCGGAGCGGGAAAATTTCAGCAAACCGCATTAAAATATATCCTTGCCACCGTATTGGTAATGGCCTCCTATAAATTATTATTTACAACTGCCTAATTATGAAAAAACTAGTACTCCTAACTTTCTTTATTGGACTTAATGCCATAGCACAAGACTCCAATAGTATAACCCTGGAAACACCAACTTCCAGACCTCCGGTTATTGTGACTTACGAGCATCTCAAAACTTACACTATTCATTCGTTAGACAGCTTGCAACTACGCAACCATCTGCTCGAATACAAAGGCACACTTAAAAAGTGTAAAGGCATACTACTCAAAGAACTCCTAACCAACGTTCCATTTGGCGCAGCATCGCCAAAAGCAGTAAGCGAATGCTTTATCGTTTGCACCGCCACCGATGGTTATAAAGTTGTTTTTTCCTGGAATGAGCTTTTTAACAGCCCCACAGGCGAACACACCTTAATTCTAACAGAAGTTAACGGCATTCCCACCTCCTCTTTAAAAGAAGGTATTGCTATCGTAACACCAACCGATTTCGCTACCGGAAGACGTTATGTGAAAAATTTGCAAACCATTCGGATCGAACGTGCAAAATAACGCCGTCTATTGAGGTTTCACCCTATATTCATTTCGACCGACATTAGTTGCGGCCCATCAGCAAAATCACCTCGAAAGAAATGTTATTTTTACAACCCTTTTCAGGATAAACCTATAATATTATAACAAATATTAACAGGTCTTTTACTATCAAAAATCGTATTAACCCTTAAACAACCACCCAAAACGTCGCTAAAAAGCAGCAATTAAAAATTTAATTCTCAGAGGTATAGTATTTTTTTATTTTAATTTAGTCTAAATAAATTGTTTGATTCTAATTTCAGGGGTACCTTTGCAGCATCAATTTCAATTGTGATAGGTACTGTAATATGAAGATAAGTTCACAATCAAGCCCAGCAAAAATCCTATTTTTACTACTCCTTTATTCCTGTATTTTAAGTGCACAAACGCCAAACACGGAAGTTCTTGTACGGGTTATCAATACGGATAAACAAAACATTTTCGGTGCTACTATCGCATTAAAAAGTGCTGATGGAAATTATTTTAATCAGACGAACGATCAGGGACTGGCTTTATTTTCCGTGATCCCAGGCGAATACTTACTGGAAATCATGCATATGGGCTATAAAAGCTATTCCGAAAAAATCCCTTTTCTCTCTAAAACCGTACTGACAATCCCCTTAGCGCCAGCCATTAATCAATTGGAAGAAGTTGTTATCACGGCAAAAGAAGGCAAAGGTATTACAAGCACATCGGTTATCGATAAAAGAGCCATGCAACATTTACAACCCTCCAGTTTTGCCGATTTAATGGAACTCTTACCCGGCGGAAAAGCGAAAGATCCCTATTTAAACGGTGTAAATACCATTCGGCTACGGGAAACCGGAAACGACAGAAGCAACCAGTATAACGTATCTTCATTAGGAACACTGTTTGTCGTTGACGGTGCGCAAATAAACTCCAGTGCCAATTTACAATACACCTATAATTTTATCGACAATATCCGATCCGATAGCAATAGTAAAATCAATATTACCTCGGGTGTAGATATGCGTACCATTGGAACCGATCAGATCGAAAAAGTGGAAATCGTCCGCGGGATTCCTTCCGTTGCCTATGGTAACCTGACATCCGGATTGGTTAAAATCACCAAAAAAAGTGGCTATTCCAAATGGCAGGCTCGCTTTAAAGCGGATGCCTACAGCAAGCTGTTTGCGTTAAACAAAGGTTTTGAAACGACAAAAAACTGGAAGTTTAACGTAGGCGTCGACTATCTGGATGCCAAACCGGATCCAACGAACAATTTTGACAATTACAAAAGAATTACCGGTTCGTTACGAATCAACAAAGAACAAATCACCGATAATGGCAACATATGGTCCTGGACGTCCAATCTGAATTACACCAGCTCGATCGATGATGCGAAGAGCAGTCCGGACACCGATCCGACGGGACAGAACAGCTATAAAGTCGACAATCAATTTTATAGTTTTAGCAATAACCTCTCATTCGAAAAAAGAGCACCTTCATTTTTTAGCGGAATAGAATTACAGACGACCCTCAACCAGCGATTCGATAAGATCACACAAACAAAGTTTGTACAATTGGAAGGTGCCATGGCTTTACCGGTGACACGTGAAGAAGGGGAATCCAACGGTTTTTTCCCTCCGGGCAGCTATCTCGCCCATCATAAAGTAGACGGAAAACCTATCGACATATTCGCGAAGTTAATCAGCAACTTCCAATACAAAATACGTACCATCAACAATCAGATCCGATTGGGACTGGATGGGCAGTATAGTAAAAACAATGGCGAAGGACAGGTATATGACATTTACAGACCGTTGGATCCCGCATCTACCTATCGCAACAGAGCCTATAAAGACATTCCGGCCTATAGCACCGGTGCTATTTTTGCTGAACAGGAAACGACAGCCCAAATTCGTGATCATCGGTTTACTTTGGTACTTGGTCTACGGGGAAATACCATGTTCAATCTTCCCTCCCAATTCGAAATGAACAACAAAATCTACCTGGATCCACGTGTAAATGTTCAGTATGGTGTGCCTCATTTTGAGATTGCTCATAAAAAAATGGAAATCGACATCACCCTCGGATGGGGACAACAACGACTGTTTCCCGATTTAAGCATTTTATATCCGGAGTCGTATTACCTGGACAAACAGCAACTCAACTATTATCATAACAATCCCGAATACCGAACGGTAAATTATAAAACGACCGTGTTTAACCCTCAAAATCCGGCGATAGTTCCGGCGATGAATACCAAAAAGGAAATCCGTTTCGACCTTAGCTGGGGCTATCATCGCTTTTCCGTTACCGCATTTAAAGAAGTCATGGACAACGGTTTCCGTTCGATGAACCAATACGGCTTGTATCACTATAAAAAGTACGACATATCCGGGATTAATCACGAAACGATAACCGCTCCACCCGATGTGACAACATTACCATACGAAATCCGAAATGAAAATGTACTCTATACGGTTCAAAAAAACGGAAGTACTATCGATAAAAGCGGTATTGAGTTCCAATACAGCTCCAACCGTATTCCCCTGATCAATACACGGGTAACCATTAACGGAGCGTGGTTTCGCACGTTTTACGGAAATAGCCTGGGGAGCTATTTACGAGGACGTTATGACGGATTGATCAATGGAAAACCATATCCCTATATTGGTTTTTACGAGAATATGGATCCGCAAACAAAATACGAGCAGCTGCACACCAATTTAT
The DNA here is from genome assembly GCA_023446155.1 of Bacteroidota bacterium. Lineage (GTDB taxonomy): Bacteria > Bacteroidota > Bacteroidia > Flavobacteriales > Flavobacteriaceae > Flavobacterium. Next base: position 378,619 of record JAEXIT010000017.1, on the reverse strand, counting down.
TTTTGGACACCTATATTCCGAAGTTGGATTTACAATTCTCGACTTCCTTTCAGTTTGCCTGGTACCATATGCGTCAAAATCAGCCGCTAAATGGTGTGCCTGTTTATTATATCGACGAGCAAGGCAATGTCCTCCCATTTTCTGTCGAACAAGCCAGTGGAACCTTATTGGATTATCTCGTCATTCCTCAGTTTTCGAGTAGTGAAACCAACTATCGTACTCCGCTAACCATGGATGTCAATTTAAAGCTGACAAAAGGATTCCGGAACAAACAAATTAACGTCTCCATGTTTGTCAACCGATTGTTTAGCTATTATGCGCCTTATGAAATAAACGGCGTATCGATGAACCGAAAAGGGACACAGGATCCTTATTTCGGAATGGAAATTAATTTTAATCTTTAATTATATGCAAATGAAAAACCATGTAGTAAAAACAGTATGCCTGTTGCTAATTGTGATTGGCTTGGGAGCGTGCTCCTCTGATGATTTCAACGGAGGGAACGAGCAAACTTTAGTAAAGTTTATCCTAAATGATCCTCAGGGAACCACTATAAACGAAATACAAAATGTGAGCATCACTTTAAAAGAATTGAATTCCGGAAATACGCAAACGCTTACTTTAAACGGAAGCAGAGAAGGACAAATCGCTGTTTTATCCGGTACCTATAATGTAACGGCAACAGGAACGGCTCGCTATACGATTGATGGAAATACGATTGAAGGACGCGTAACCGCAGTTGCAAACGGGATGATTGTTAGCGGTTTGGAAATGACAAAAGTACTCGAACTATCCTTAATGGGAAATAGTGGCGATTTTGTAATCGAAGAGATCTTTTTTGCCGGAACCCGAACGCCACAAGGGGAACAATATCACGACGATAAATACATTAAGATCACCAACAACACTGAGGAAACCCTATACCTTGACGGAATGTTATTGGTAAAATCTAAATTTCAGACCGATATCCGCGAAGACTACACCCCCAATATTATGAATGGCTTTTTAGCTGCTGAAGCGATTTTACAATTTCCCGGTACAGGAACAAACTATCCGGTAGCACCTGGTAGATCGATCATTTTTGCGGAATATGCCATTAACCACAAAGAACTAAATTCCAACTCGATCGATTTAAGTACGGCGAATTTTGAAAAGTATTTTGAATCGAATAGCGACGTAAACAACCCGGCTGTACCCGATTTAAAAAATGTTTACGATCAATTGGTCATGCACGGTCAGGGTGTATTTGCGTATGCTTTAGTGCGCTTACCACAGGGAATTTCGTCCGAAAAATTAAGCGGTGATGATCCGGAATATGTATACGACTTTAGTTATACGATGATTTTTGGGGGCCAGGTATATCCTATGTCGGATACCGCTATCAAAATTCCAAATGCCTGGGTCGTGGATGCCGTAAACCTAGGTATTGAAGAAAGCTATTTGTGGAATGTTACCGCGCCTACGCTGGATATGGGCTATGCCTACGTTACCCAATTCGACGGTGATGCCGGAAGATATGGTAAGGCCGTACGAAGAAAAGTAATCGGGCAAAACACCGGTGGGTTCAATATTTTTCTGGATACCAACAATTCTACTGTCGACTTTCAACAGGGGGTAAGAGCCTCTTTATTGCCATCATTATAGAGACTATGAAGTACTTTCGATCACTGCTTGCAAACGGTTTTCTTTTGTTGTTCACTTTGGTCATTAAGGCACAAAGCGGAGACTCCTTAGCGCTGAAAATCGCAGACAAGGAAGCGGCGACACGCGTTTTTCAACAGGCATTGTTCCAAAATCCCGCCAATTATCTGAATTTCAGAACGTATAGCCTAACCGAATTTTACTTCGAACAAAACAGCACCAACAATGAGGCGCATTTGGTACAGTACGGGCAAGGACAGCATTCTTTTACGGTAGGCGCCGATGCCTATCACAAACAGGATACCAACAAAGCCATGTGGGGGAAAGCGTTCTACAAACAGGGAAAACGGAAAAATGTTCAGTGGAATGAAAGTGCCGATTATGATACCATTTTCCCCTATGTTGTTGCCGACAGCGTAGGGGGAACTATCCAATACGAACACTACCGTTTTGAAGGCGGTTATACACAACGATTGGATTCCTATACGATTGGAATTTCCGGGTATTATCAGGCGCAGATGGAATATCGAAAAGTCGATCCCCGACCTAAGAACATCACTGCTTTTTTCGGATTTGAAATCGGAGGAACCAAAACATTTAACAACAAGATTGTTCTGGGATTAAATGCCGGTATGGAAAAATATACGCAAAAACACCGGATGAGTTTCTACAATCCTATTGGTTTTCCAACAATTTACCAACTCAGCGGTATGGGAAATTACAACAGTCTGCTCAAGGGTAAACGCAAAGAAGCCTATTACGAAGGATGGACGTATCAGGTCAACCTGCAATTGTATGAAGCACAGAAAAGGAACTGGTTTCTAACTGCCGATATAAAACACTTTGCCTTCGAAAAGTTATTACCGGAATTTTATGACCTACAGGCTTCTACGGCAAAAGATACGGAGTACAATCTGACCATCGGAAAATTATTCGATTATAACCAAATGACATTCGGAATCCGGGGAGATGGATTCATAAAAGAACGACTGGGAACCGAAAACGTATTTATAAACCAGAGCACTACAAACTATCTTAAGATTGCCGAGTTCGAACGTTATAAATATCAGGAAAAAACAGCGCGTTTCAGCGGCCTTTGGAAATACGACAAAGCAATCGACACCTATAGCGCTACTCCATTTATAGCCGTAAGTCAGGTTATTGAAAGTTATAGTACGCCATTTTCCAAAACAGCTATCAACTATTGCACCTATGGAATACACGGACAATGGTTGCATACGTTTAAAAACAACGCCATATTCACCACCAATGCAAGCTGGACAGCAACCGACATTACGAACGAACAGGCACGTTTTAATTTTGGCGAAAGCAATGCAATCAATCAGATGTTAATCGACAATTACCGATTTCAGACAACAGCCAATTGGACCGCTGCACTACAACTCCGATATCATTTTCCGATTCCGAAAATCAGCAATGCTTTTCTGGGTTTCAATTACACCTACCAACAATACCGATCGGATCACAATAGCGGTTTTGAGGCAACCATGGGAATTACTTTTTAGAACGAATGAAAACAGGAACACATGAAGAAATTAGTAAACAAAAACAACCTGGCCGTCGGAATGGCCGGAATCGCTTTTTTAAGTTATACAAACTTTACCTCACCAAAAGACTTTTCCGATTATACCGAAATTGTAGACCAATACAAACAACCTATCGCAAATTGGCCTAAAGCCGAAATCGATACGGGAGTGGACTGGAAAGACTTTGAAGCACTGGAAGTAGACACGCTTTATTATGACACGCAGGATTTACCGGAAGTTATATTAGGGAAAGCCTTGTTTTTTGATCCGAAACTATCAAAATCCAATCAGATTTCCTGTAGTTCCTGTCATGATCCGGAATTAGGCTGGACCGACCATCGGCAGGTTTCCCTGGGCAATAATCATTTGCTGGGAGCACGCAATACCCCCAGTTTATACAATATTGCCGAACGCACTTCTTTTTTTTGGGACGGACGTGCCATCAGTCTCGAGGAACAAGCCGGAGGTCCTTTGGGCGCCCATCATGAAATGGATATGAATACACGTATTTTACCCGCCAAAATACAAAAAGTAAAAGGCTACCAACCTTTATTTAAAGCCGCTTTTGGCGATGATAAAGTGACCTACGACCGAATTGTTGGCGCTATTGCTACCTTTCAGAAAACGATTAGAAGTCAGCCGAGCCGATTCGATAAGTTTTTAAAAGGCGACTACCAATACCTGACAAATCAGGAAATTTACGGTATGCATCTCTTTCGGACCAAAGCCCGATGTATCCATTGTCATAACGGAAAGTATTTAACCGACGAATCTTTCCACAACATCGGACTCACCTATTACAAAAGAGAATATGAAGATTTGGGGCGTTATTTACACACCAAAAATCCAAACGATGTCGGAAAATTCAAAACACCATCGCTACGCGATTTACGAATCACACAACCTTGGATGCACAATGGATTAATGGACGATTTAACCGGAATTGTCAATCTGTACAACAGTGGCATGCACATGATCGATCCTACTCCGGAAGAAAGAGCAAAAGATCCGCTGTTTCCGGTAACCGACAGCCTAATGAAACCGCTACAATTAAACGAAAAAGAAATTGATGCGATTGTAGCCTTTCTCGAATCTTTATCCGGTAGTTATTACAAAATGGAACGTCCTGTTTTTCCACGAAAATAACGGTATCGTTTTCAATCTTAAAAGCGCCCCTTTGCGAATCAGAGCGGGCGTTTTTATTTCGTAACCGAATCGTATTTATTTTTCTAAAAACACATCGGAACCCCACACTATCCCTTAAAGAAATAATGGGCATTTTGAGAAAAAAATAGTACACTTAAACTAAAAAAATCGTATTTTTATCAAAATAGAGCGCATTTTGCAACAACAAAATGTTACATTTTAGCTTTTTTGCAGTACATACTGTTGAATCACGAAATAACCTTTTAATAACAATAAATCATTAATTATTTAAAATAACACAACTATTTGTATTTTTTTATTTAATAAACAATACTTACATATAAAGTTGTGTTAATTTTTTTTCATTAATTTTGAAAACCCAAAAGCATAATTATATGAAAAAAACTACATTAATTATTTTATTTTTACTATCCTCCTTAGCCACTTTATTTGCCCAAACAGAAACAAATCTTGCCAAAGCACAACACTATTTAAAGACCAAAGGAGAGGTAATTTTCACTTTTCAGGCTGCCAACCAACAGCAGTTTAAAAAGCTGGCTTCCTTTTTGTCGTTAAGTCACAAAAGAGTCAGTCAGGACGACCTGAAAGTCGAAGCCTATGCCGACAAACTTGACTTTGAAAAATTTCTAAAATATAACATCCCGTTTCAGGTTAGCACGGAAGACAATGAGATTCCAACCGCAGTAGCCAACAAAAGTGCCATGGCTCCAAATGCGCAATGGGACTCCACCTGGGATGCGTATCCAACCTATTCGCAGTATGTGGCCAAAATGCAATATTATGCCGATACCTATCCGAATTTATGTAAGCTGGAAAACATTGGTAGTACTCCTAACGGGCGTAATCTGTGGATTTTAAAAATATCCGACAATTGTCAGACCGATGAGGCCGAACCGGAATTTTTCTATTCCTCATCCATGCACGGTGACGAAATTACCGGTTTCCCATTGATGATGCGATTAATTGATCATCTAGTAACCCGTTATGGAACCGACTCGGAAGTAACCAACCTGGTGAATACCACCGAAATTTATATCAGTCCGCTTTCCAATCCGGATGGTTCGTTTAAAACCGCCGGAAACGATGTGATGAACTCAAGTGGGAACGCGGCTACCCGTGCCAATGCAAACGGAAGGGATTTAAACCGAAATTATCCGGATCCGTTAAATGGATTACATCCGGACACGTATGCGTATCAGCCCGAAACACTGGCTTTCCTTGCTTTTGAAAAAACCAGAAATTTTGTGATGGCGGCCAATTTCCACGGCGGTGTTGAGGTTGTAAACTACCCTTGGGATGCCTATGCTTCGCCAAACCACCTGCATCCGCACGATACTTATTTTAAGTTTATCTCCAAAAATTATGCGCAATCCTGTCAGACCGCCAGTAATAACAACGGCTATATGGACGACGTATTTGCCGGTCAGTATCCCGGAACGACCAATGGGTCTCTTTGGTATACTGTGAGCGGTGGCCGTCAGGATTACAACAACTATTATATGCACAATAAAGAAGTGACGATCGAAATCTCAACTACGAAATTTCCGGCTGCTTCCGAGCTTCCAAATTTCTGGAACTATAACAAACAGGCTTTTTTAGATCACATTAAACAGGCTAATTATGGACTACAGGGTAAAGTGACCGATGCCTCCGGTAATCCGATCAATGCCAAAGTTTATATTCCGGGTTACGACTTAAAAGGTGCCTGGGTAAAAACCGGTTCCCTTCACGGTGATTATTACAAATTACTGATCGCCGGAAATTATACTATTACTTTTGAAGCACCGGGTTATGTTTCACAAACGATAGCGGCAACCGTTGCCAATAATGCAACGACTGTTCTAAATGTGCAAATGGTAGCCACTACCGCCGAACCAACTGTTGCCAATGCGACCATCTGTAAAGGAAAAACAGCCAGTTTGTCTACAGCCGATAGCGGTACGATTCGTTGGTATGATACCGCAAGCAGCACAACCGCACTAGCAACAGGAACTTCCTATACCACGCCGACTTTAACCACTACGCGTTCGTATTTTGTAGAACGTGAAGTAGCATTGGCCAATGTAGGCCCAGCTGCACCGTCGGGTGCCGCAACAGGTAAGGCAGCCGTAGCCAACAGATACCTGGTATTCGATTGTACGACGCCCACCAAATTACAGTCGGTAACCATCCGTCCCAATGCCACTGGTGAAATATTAGTTGAATTACAGGATAGTTCCGGTGCGATGCTGGAATCGAAAATGATTCGGATTACAGCCAGTGGACCGCAGGATATCGATTTGGATTTCTATTTACCGGCGCAAAACAACCTGCGACTGGTTTCCCGTGAGATCAACAATTTTAGCCTTTTCGTTGCGACATCTGGTATTACCTATCCGATGACAAACAATACTGTGAGCATTAAAAGCAATAGCGGAACCGGAACGTTCTTCCAATTTTTCAACTGGAAATTCGCACCGCTAAAAAGTGCCCGAAAACAAGTTCAGGTAACCGTAAAACCGGATCCGGCTATCACCGCGATAACTCCGGATACCGCTTTAGAAGGTGGCACCAACTTTACACTAACCGTAAATGGAAGCGATTTTGTGAACGGCGAATCAATTATCCGATGGAATGGCGTAAACAAAGCCACTACTTTTATCAGCAGTACACAACTATCGGCCACTATTACCGCTGCCGATATTGCGAATGACGGTACGGCAACCGTGAGCGTAATCAATACCTGCAACAATTATGTGACACCGAATACCAACTTTACAATACAAGGCGTTCCTTGCGCCACTTCAACCACCTGGAATGGTAGTAGCTGGAGTAACAATGCTCCTAATAATGACGTACACGCGATCATTAACGGAAATTTCACCTCAACTGCCAATCTGGAAGCGTGTTCACTTACCATTAATGGCTCGGCTGTCGTTACCATCCAATCCGGCCATAACTTTATCATCAATCGTGAAGTTACGATAGCACCGTCAGCTAATCTGATCATTCAGAACAATGCCAATTTGGTACAGGTTGAAAATGCGACCAACACCGGCAACAGTAATGTCTACCGAAACAGCGCACCTATGGTTCGTTTGGATTATACCAATTGGGCTTCGCCAGTGGCAGCTCAGAATTTACTGGCCTTTTCCCCGCAAACCCTAACCAATCGTTTTTATGTTTACAACCCGCTAAACGGTCCGATTGGAGCTTATGAAACAATTAATCCGAATACCAATTCTTTTACGGCTGCCAAAGGTTATCTGATCCGTACGCCAAATACCTGGAGTACTACCGCCCCTACTGCTTATCCGGGTCATTTTACCGGCGTTTTAAACAACGGAAACATCAATATTGCGGTACAACGCGGTGCAACTACCGGTTATAATCTGGTTGGAAACCCGTATCCGTCTACGATGAATGCGATTGATTTTATCAATGCCAACATCAGCGGTACCGGAACCGTGAATACGACTATAGACGGAAGTTTGTATTTCTGGACGCATGCTACTCCTTCGAGCCCTTCAACCGGTTTATATCCGTTGAACAATTATGCGAAGTATACCAAACTGGGCGGAACTGCGGCTCAGGCCGGTAGTGCTGTTCCAAACGGTATCATTCAGGTCGGACAAGGATTCCTTGTGAATGCCGTAGCCAATGGAACTATTGCTTTCCGCAATACCATGAGATTGGTCAACAATGCCAATCAATTCTTTAAAAGCAACAACACCCTGGCTGTCGTGGAGGATGCTACCGAAAAACACCGTATCTGGTTAAACATGAGCGGAGCCAACGATGCTTTTAGTCAGATTTTGATCGGTTATATGACCGGCGCCACTCTCCAAGCTGATTACGGTATCGACGCGAAAGATTTTGGAGCCAGCGGTGCCACGATATACAGTACGATCGGAAACGACGCCTATGCCATCCAGGGTCGTCCGGTTCCATTCGACGAGAATGATAGTGTTCCGTTAGGGATCAACCTACCTACTTCCGGGACCTATACCCTTTCCATCGACCATTTCGACGGATTGTTCAACGGTTCGCAAACCATCTTCGTGAAAGATAACCTGCTGAACATCCTACACGATCTAAAACTGAACAACTATAGTTTTTCAGCCCAAGAAGGTGTATCGAACAACCGCTTTGAACTGGTTTTCAAAAATACATTGTTAAGCAACCCCGATTTCGATGCCGATACTGATCACATCAGCATCTACAAAAACAACAATGCCCTAACGGTACAATCGACTAAAGAGGATTTAATCGCTGTATCGGTATATGATTTATTAGGAAGGCTGATTTATCAGTCACCGAAAATCGGCACGGCTACTTTTACAACCAACCTATTTACCAGCCAAGCCGTTTTATTGGTTAAAGTGATTACCACTTCCAACCAAACAATTTTCAAAAAAACACTTTAACAACATGGCGCTCTGAAAAGGGCGCCTGTAAACAACCAAAACTAAAGCCCCAATTATCTAAACTTATGAACAAAACTACTTACCCCTATGAGAGCAACAAAATCTATTACGAGGCAATTACTGATATTGGTAATAAGCCTTTTATCTAATTTTTTATCGGGACAAACCACGCAACTCCATCAGGAGAACTTCGAAGGAACCTCAACATGGACGCTCACCGGAGCAACCATAACGACTACGAATGCCTATAACGGAACGTCTAAAGTACAGATTCCGGTTAACGGGAGTTCCATTACATCTCCGGCAATTAACATTGCGGCGTACAACAAAGTGGACGTGAGTTTCTTTGTGCGATCCAATGCTTTAAACAATGCCGACAAAGTTACGCTGCAATACCGCGATAATGCGGCTGCGGCCTGGACCAGTGTAAGAGTCGTCGAAAGAGGTGGATCTTCTGTTCGGGATATTAATGACAACACCAATTATTATGCCCTGTTTGGAACCATTTTTTCGACTTCGTCTACTTTTTCGACGACAGGTCAGTTCCGATTTATAACAACAACCGGCGGAGCTGCCCGTTTGTTTTTTATCGACTATGTAACCATCACTGGTACGATCAATAATACCATTGCTACCGGTCCGGGAGGGATTACGGCCAATCTGGAAACCTGGTTGCGCGCCGACCAGGTCAATGGATCGACAGTAGGGACCGATGGTGCCAATGTAAATATATGGACCGATCGCGGTAAAGGAAACGACGCCAAAGTTATCGACGCTACTAATGCCACATTAACCGTACGCCCGGCTTATCGTAACAATGCGACCAAAAACATTAATTTCAACCCTGTAGTGGAGTTCGGAAACAATCCTTCGACCTCAACTTCCAACTATACTTATCTTTCGAACAGAGCCGAAATGCAGAGTACTTCCGGTTTTTATTCCCACGACTTGTTTATTGTAGTGATCAATGATAACCCTGCCAGTGTGGTATCCTCCTCGCCCAGTATCGATTTATACTGTGCACAATCATCGGCAACAAATCCTTATGATAAAGATGGCACCGGAATCGGATTCGGACAATATTCGGTCCGTTTCGACAACGAGGTCGTGAGCTACTGTGTTGGAAGTACACCGGAACCAACCCCTACCGATGTAACCGCCAGAGGTTATGGTCTCGCTCAGGTTAACGGTACGCATACCGGTGTAAACATCATCAACAGCCGACATAATAGTGGCGGTACCAAACAGGAATTATACAGTAATGCATTGAATATTTCGACTACCGAAGTGGGGGTACCACAATGGCTTGCGTTACAAAACCGTCGTTACTGGCTGGGAAGAAGTCAGGTTTTTGACGGAAGTTTTGGCGGTCGTATTGCTGAGGTGATTTCCTATTCGGCTCGGAAAAACGACGCTACCGAGCGGAATCGTATCGAATCCTACCTCGCCATAAAATATGGCATCACTTTGGGAACAAACGGTGTAAGTCAGAATTATGTAAACTCCGCCGGAACCACGATATGGAATATCGCACCGTCTGGATTCAACTACGATATTGCCGGAATCGGACGTGACGATGCAGCGCAATTAAATCAGAAACAATCTAAAAGCATCAACTCCGGCGCGGTAATTACGATGGGATTGGGCGATATTCTAACTACCAACTCCGCCAATACCAATACCTTCGACGCCGATCGGAAATATCTGGTATGGGGAAGCAATGGTCAGAGTATGACCACCAGCGCCTCACCGTTAACGTATACTTTCGGACCTTCGACCGTAACCACCTCAACCGACATCACCAACAAACGATGGAAAGTTGTAGAAACCGGTGGTGATGTCGCCACTGTAAAAGTATCCTTAGCCACTACCGATCTTGCCAGCTTACCGGCACTTTCCGGAAATGATGCTTATGTTATGATCATCGCTACTGATGCCGCCTTTACTACCGGCATCGATATGGTTTTCCTAACTACCAACGGGACCAATCAGGAATGTTTCTACGATTTCGACGGAACCAAATACATCGCATTTGGAGTGGCCCACGAAGTAGTACTTCCCCGTCACATTACCATTGACGGTGTAGACGATGCCGTTCGTGTTGACAATAAAAATGATCTTACCGGAGCCTTTACCATCATGGGATGGGCGCGTCCGACCGGCGCCAATAATGCTACATCCGACAAAACGATTGTTTCCAAACACAACGGAACCACCGGCTACCGACTGGTAATCCAAAACGACAACAAGATCCGTATGGAATGGAACGGCGCTTCCTTAATATCGAATACTACATTACCGAATAATATCTGGCACAATATCGCTGCTGTTTATACAGCCGGTACTTTAAGCCTCTATATCGACGGCGTATTGGATCGTTCCGGAACTATGGCTGCTCCTACCGCTACAACCAGTATTTTTACTATTGGCGCGGAATACCGCAACAAAAGCAGCATTGTCAATATCTTTAAAGGGGATCTCGACGAATTGCGCATCTGGAACCGTGGCCTTTCGATAAGCGAAATCCGCTATATTATGAATCAGGAAATTGCAAGTTCCGGCGCGAATACCTTGGGTAAAATCATGCCATCGACGGTGACCAAAAATGATATCAGCGCACTGACATGGGCCAGTTTAACGGCCTACTATTCGATGAATTCCTATATTGGAACGCACATCAACGACAATTCTTTAAATAAGAACCGGGGGAACCTTGTCAATCCAAGTAAGATCGACATCAATACCCAAACGGCTCCTATGCCATACGACAGTAATGCAACCGGCATATGGAGTAATACAGCTAGCTGGACAAACGGAACGACTCAGGATTTACCGTGTTCGTTATCGATTGTAAACGGTACAACCTCCATTGATTGGAATATCGTACGAACCGCCCATGATGTGACCTCCAGTGGTAACAAAACCATGTTGGGTTTCTTTGTAAACGCAAACACTGTTTTTGCAACCAACGATTCTAAAATCGAGGTAAGTCACTTTTTACGATTAAACGGTAAAATCGATTTACAAGGGCGATCGCAATTGGTACAAACCTACAACTCCGATTTGGATCCAAGCAGTTCCGGATCGATTGAACGTGACCAACAGGGACAATCCAACAAATACAATTACAACTACTGGTCGTCGCCAGTCGGGCCAATCAATGCAACTACCAACAACAACAATTATACGGTAAACGGCGTACTGCGAGACGGTACCAATGCTGCTGCTCCGGCCGCGATCAACTGGGTAAATGGCTATGACGGCTCCCCAACAACACCGATCAGCCTGGCGCGGTACTGGATTTACAAATTCCAAAACCTTTCCGATTTGTATGCCAACTGGACACAAATATTCGAAACCGGCACCCTGTCACCTTCGAGTGGATTTACCTTAAAAGGAAGCGGCGCTGCAACGGCCACTCAGAATTATGTTTTTGTCGGCAAACCGAATAACGGCCGTATTACCAATACCGTATCACCAAACAACATCAATCTGAGCGGAAACCCATATGCTTCGGCTTTGGATGCCGAATTGTTTATTGCCGACAACACAGCCGCAACAAACGGTTCCGTTTATTTCTGGGAACATTACCCAACCAATGTCACACACGTATTACAACAATATCAGGGCGGTTATGCCACCCGCAATCTTTCCGGTGGAACACCTCCGGTTTCGCCTCCGGGCATCAGCGGCATGGGCTCCAGTTCCCGCGTACCGGGACGTTTTATTCCGGTTGGACAAGGATTTTTTATACACGCCAGTACTTCTGGTGGAACGATTGTATTTGACAACAACCAACGAGCCTTTGTAAAAGAAGATGCTTCCACATCGAACGTAATGTTCCGAAATACCAACAGCACAGCCATGGCAATGCCTGCTTCAGATCATTTTAACAATAACGACAACGATCCGGTGACAGTCACCTCAAACAGTAAAATACGTTTGGGCTTTACCTCACATACCGGTAACCACCGTCAGATTTTGATGGCTTTTATGGGCAATCAGGCTTCCGATGATTGGGATTACGGTTATGACGCTATTGTAATCGACGACGATTTACCTCAGGATATGCTATTCCTTTTAGGGAATAAAAAACTCGTAATCCAGGGAGTGGGTCATTTTAATTCCGGTTCTTACTACCCATTATACCTTAGAACAGACAACCCGGGTATTATAAAAATTGAAGTCGATGCTTTGGAAAACTTCAATCCGGATCAGCCGATTTACATCTACGATCACAATACCGGTCATTTTTATGACATCCATAATTCGGCTTTGGAAATCGCTGTTGCGGCAGGCGAAAACACCAGTCGTTTCTCCTTGTGCTTCGAAATTAAAAAACTGTCGGTTACCGATAACACGCTCGAAAGCGTAAATGTAACCTACCTACAGGGAACTAATCAGATCCGTATTAAAAATGATTTAGCAGATACGGTGGTAGAACAGGTAAGTCTTTATACTATTTTAGGACAACAAATCAATTCGTGGCGAACCAACACGCTGGAACAATCCGAAATTTTGTTACCGGTACACAATGTCAGTACCGGAACCTATATTATTAAAGTCGACACCAACAAAGGTTCGATCAGTACGAAAACCATCCTAAAATAATCCTTATATAAGCCTCAATAATTGAGGCTTATTTTTTTGATCATATTTTAAATCGGAGTTACTTTTGTACCTTTGCGATTCGAATAAAAACAACTCATCCATACACATTCAAAATGCGATTCAGAACTCTAATCCTATTATCTTTATTTATTGTTGTTTCCTGTAAAACCTATACAATCCCTACGGATAGTTTTAAAGAACAATTCACCAAAACCGAACTGTTCGAAACCAAAGAAGTCCAAATAAACAATCCGTTGACATATGGGAACTTAAGCTATAAAGCGAATAATATTACGAATCTTGTCGTACGCGATAAAGAAGGTAATTCCCTAACGATCCCTAATTCGCCTTCACTCGAGATGCGAGTAACTCATAAAAACGGAAAAAGATATATTTTTTATTTTGATACGGTCGTATTAGAAAACGATACTTTAAAAGCATCTCGTTCCCGTTTTATACCCAGCTTAACCAAAAGCATCCCTATGGACAGCATTGCAAAAATTGAAGTACAGGAAGGCGGGAAAAATTTTAAATATAAAAACTAAGCGTCATTGTAGGATTCCTATTTTTACGCACTTTGATTTTTCTATTGTAATCAAACACCTTTACACTCCATATCCCTATCTGCATGAGAACCTATTGTATCGTCCTATTTTGCCTTTTTTCGATTACCCTGACACGGGCACAATTACAAGCCATAACCGATAAAACCGACTATCCGTTTTATATTAACCTGCCGGAGCAGGACGTATTGGAACAGAAAGCACCGATTATTATTTTCCTGCACGGTCGAAGTCTGTCGGGCACCAATCTGGAAAGAGTACGGCGTTATGGTGTGTTAAAAGCCATTGAAAACGGTAAAAAAATCCCGGCTATTGTGGTAGCTCCGCAGTTACCTTCCGGTCCGTGGGATCCGGATAAAGTTTTAAATGTATTGGAATATGTTCAGCAAAATTATCCTACCGATTCGTCGCGCGTATATGTTTGCGGTATGAGTCTTGGCGGATACGGAACCCTGAATTTCGCTGGAAAACATGCCGATAAGATCACTGCAGCGGTGGCTATTTGCGGCGGTGGAAATGTAAACGACGCCTGTAAACTGGCCACAATTCCATTATGGATTCAGCATGGTAATAAAGATTTTATCGTTCCACTATCGGAATCCAAAAAAATAGTAAAAGCAATCAAAGCCTGTAAACCGGATGCCGATGTGACCCTTACGATCATCCCGGGAGGAAATCACAGTAATGTGGAAAACATCTTCCGAAAAGATGCCGTTTATGACTGGATGCTAAAACAAGTTCGGAAATAGAAATAACTCCAAATAAAAAAGGCTGTCGTACGACAGCCTTTTTTATTGACATACCTGACAGGTTTTCGAAACCTGTCAGGTGTAGGAACTTATTGTAGTCTATTTTTTAACGCCTCCAAGCTCACTTTAGTCTGTTCCCCAGAGGCCAGATCTTTTACAGCAAACTCGTTATTTGCAATTTCTTCCGCACCAACAATCACGGCAAATGGAATACCGCGTTTATCGGCATACTGAAATTGTTTTCCAATCTTGGCATTGCTTGGATACAATTCCACTTTGATTCCGGCTTTACGCAATTGACCGATCGCACGCATCGCATATAACGCTTCCGCATCTCCAAAATTCAGGAATAAGGCACGCGAAGTTGCTGTAACCGTTTCCGGGAACAGGTTTAATTCTTCCAATACCAGATAAATACGATCCAATCCGAAAGAAATTCCAACACCACTCATATTTTTCAATCCGAAGATCCCGGTAAGATCGTCATAACGACCACCGCCGCCAATAGATCCCATACTCACCGTTTTAGGCGCTGCCACTTCGAAAATAGCTCCGGTATAATAATTCAATCCGCGAGCCAAAGTCACATCCAGATCCAAGGTCGCTTTATCCAAACCTAAAGTCGTTACATTTTCGCAGATAAACCGCAACTCTTCCACTCCTTTTAATCCTTCTTCGGACCCCACTAACAAATCGGATAATTTTTCAATCTTTTCGGAAATCGATCCGGTAAAATGGAACAACGGCTGCACTTTTGCGATGGCTTCCTCAGAAATCCCTTTTTCGGACATTTCCTTTTTCACGCCATCTTCACCGATTTTATCCAGTTTATCCAACGCCACGGTAAAGTCGATTAACTTATCCTTCGCTCCAATCACCTCGGCAATACCCGATAATATTTTACGATTGTTGATTTTAATTGTCACACCATCCAATCCCAAAGCCGAAAACACACTGTCGTACAATTGTACCAGTTCCACTTCCTGCCATAAGGAATTCGATCCCACCACATCGGCATCACATTGGTAAAACTCTCTGAAACGACCTTTCTGAGGTTTATCCGCACGCCAAACCGGTTGGATCTGATAGCGTTTAAACGGGAATTCAATTTCATTCTGATGTTGTACCACATAACGCGCAAACGGAACGGTTAAATCATAACGCAAGGCTTTTTCCGAAATCTGAGTCGTTAGCTTTAAACTGTCTTTTGCTTCCAGAAAAGCATCATTGGCTTTAGACAGAAAATCCCCCGAATTTAGAATTTTAAAAATCAGACGGTCGCCTTCTTCGCCGTATTTCCCCATCAGGGTTTCGGAATTTTCAAAAGACGGCGTTTCGATCGGTTGGAATCCGAATCGTTCAAAATTGGATTTGATCGTACTGAATATATAATTCCGTTTTGCCACCTCTAACGGTGAAAAATCACGGGTTCCTTTCGGTATACTTGGTTTCTGTGCCATTTTAGAATTGAAATTTTGATTTTTAAAAACATCGGAAAAGCAGCAAATGCCTTCCGGTTTCCATATGGTGCAAATATCTTACTTTTTCAAATGATCTCCGTTCCCTTTTTAAAAAAAAGCACCACATTTTGGATTGTTTTGTCGCTTCCTTTAGATCCGGATAATATTCGTACACTTTTTAACGGATGATGTGTAACAAAATCTGTATTTTAGATACAAATTAGCATGATGTTCGGACTATTTAGAGAAAATACAAAAATCGCCTTAGGTGCCATCAAAAGTCAGTTGTTGCGTACCATTCTTACCGTAATGATTATTGCCATCGGAATTACCGCACTGGTAGGAATCCTCACCGTGGTTTCGGCCCTTGAAAACACCATTGCAAAAGATTTTGCCTCAATGGGTGCCAATACCTTTTCTATTAGTCAGTATGATTTTTCCTCACAAATCAACAATAACGATCCGAACCGAAAAATCAACCCGATCATCAGTTATCCCGAAGCCCGTGCTTTTCAGGACAAATACAATTATCCGTTATCAACCACTTCACTTTCGTTTACTGCGACCAGTAAAGCCGAAGTAAAATACGAATCCCAAAAAACCGATCCGGAGATTACCATTGTTGGTGTCGACGAAAACTTTTTACCGAACAAAGGACTGGAAGCTACGAAAGGGCGCAACTTTACCGGTTTTGACATCAAAAACAACAATTTTGTTTGCATTCTAGGTTCCGATTTTGAAAAAGGTCTTTTTAAAGACATCAATCCGATCGACAAAACGATTTCCATTCGCGGCGCCCGTTTTAAAGTGATTGGCGTATTAAAAGAAAAAGGATCCACTTTTGGCAACAGTCAGGATTTAAGAGTATTGATTCCGAATCAGATTGCCCGTTCAATCTTCTCAACCCCAAATATCAATTACGATCTAAGCGTGATGATCGGCCAGAAAGAAATGATTGATCAGGCTGTTGACGATGCGATTATCACCATGCGTAAAATCCGCAAACAGAATCCGGTAGAGGAAAATAATTTCGGAATCGAACGCAGTGATGACTTGATCAATACGTTATTATCCAATACCCAATTCTTAGGATATATTGCCTGGGGTGTTGGTGTGATCACTATTTTTGGTTCCTCCATTGCGTTGATGAACATCATGTTGGTATCGGTTACGGAGAGAACCCGTGAAATTGGTGTCCGCAAATCGCTTGGCGCCAAAAAAAGCACCATTGCCTGGCAGTTTTTTACCGAAACACTGGTTATCGGTCAGCTAGGCGGACTGGTTGGTATTTTGCTGGGAATTTCCGTTGGTTTTCTGATATCGGTTGCCATCAAATTTAGCTTTGTCATTCCGTGGATGGCCATTTTTGCCGCTTTTGCCACCACCTTTATAGTAGCAATTGTTTCCGGATTGTATCCGGCGATCAAAGCGTCACAGCTGGATCCGGTAGAAGCCTTACGTTACGAATAAGCACCCCAAACCGCTTTCGTCATCCGATCGTTTTCGTAAATATCTTTGCGAAGTTCAATCTGTGTAAACCTATGGTTTTCCAGCAGCCCTTGCATTTCCGGTCCGAGGTATTGATTGATTTCAAAAAACAACAATCCGTTGCGATTCAGATTTTTCGTGGCCAGTTCGGTTATTTTGCGATAAAACAACAACGGATCGTGATCTTCCACAAACAACGCGAGATGCGGCTCAAATTCCAATACGTTTTTCGAAATCTCCTCTTTTTCCAAATGGCGTACATACGGCGGATTAGACACAATAATATCGAACATTTCCGGTAAAATCGTTGTTTCCAGAATGTCTTTATGCCAGAAAGTCACCGGTGCTTCCAATTGTCGGGCGTTTCTGCGGGCCACCTCCAGTGCTTTTTCCGAAACATCAATTGCAAAGACTTCGGCCTGCGGCAGATTTTTAGCCAGTGAAACCGCAATACAACCACTTCCCGTTCCGATATCCAAAATTTTTATCTTCCGGTCTTTCGGTAATCCGGATACCGAATTCAGAATCCATTCGACCAATTCTTCGGTTTCGGGGCGTGGAATCAGCACGTTTTCATTGACATAAAATGACAGTCCGAAAAATTCGGTTTCTTCGAATATATACTGAATTGGTTTTTCTTCTTTTAACTGATGTAATACGGTTTCCCATTGCAACAACTGCATACCATCCAGTTCAAAACCGGGTTGTAATGCCAGATCCACGCGCTTCATCTGATGAAACGCCTCCAGCGTGATATAAAAAAAACTATCGATTTCCTTTTCGTCGTAAACCGGCAGTAATTCGGTTTTAAAATAATCGCGGTATTCTTTTAATAACATCTTATAAATCTTTGATCATCCAAATCGGACACGAACTATGGCCGGTATCTCCCAGCGGCGCGTCCAAATAATAAAATCCGGTTTTTTCGTATAATTTTTGAGCTGCTTTCATATTGGGCAAGGTCTCCAGATAGCATTGTGTAAATTCCAGTGCTTGTGCTGCTTCGAGGCATTTTCGCATCATCGCAGCACCCAATCCCAATCCTCTGGATTCGGGCAGGAAATACATTTTTTGCAATTCGCAGATCGTCTCCAATCCGTTTGCCAATGGTGCTATTCCGGCAGTTCCGATGATTTTTCCATTCACCAAAGCTACAAAATAAACCGATCGGGGCACTGCATACGTTTCAAACATACAATCCAGCGCCGTGTCGGCATAGGCGGTACCCACTTTAGGCACCTCATGTTCGAGTAAAACACTTCGGATTAGTGCCGCCACCATTTCATTATCACTTTTATTTATGGGACGTATTTCGATTGTATTCATTTTTTGAGTAACTTATTTTTGCAGATTAGTCTACAGGAATTACATTTGCCTATTGCAAATCGTAGCGAATGTAAGCAGCTTGGCTGACAGTTCATAAACATTTGCAAAAAAATTATAATAGCAACAGGACATTTTCTTGAAAACGCACGAACACTATATCAACCGTTGTATCCAACTGGCCCGAAACGGATTAGGGACCACCTATCCGAATCCGCTGGTGGGCAGCGTTATTGTACACAACGGTACCATTATCGGAGAAGGCTGGCATCAAAAAGCCGGTGAAGCCCACGCGGAAGTCAACGCGGTAAATGCGGTTCAGGACAAATCATTACTGTCGGAAGCAACCATTTACGTCAGCCTGGAACCGTGTAGTCATTTTGGAAAAACGCCACCGTGTTGTGATTTGATCATTCATCATAAAATTCCCAATGTCGTCATTGGCACGGTAGACCCATTTGCTAAAGTTGCCGGAAACGGCATTCGAAAATTGGTTGAAGCCGGAAAAAATGTTACCGTTGGCATATTGGAAGATGCCTGTAATGAACTCAACAAACGCTTTTTCACCTTTCATCAGAAAAAACGTCCGTATATTATTCTGAAATGGGCTGAAAGTCAGGATGGCTTTATTGCCCCCTTACACAAAGACGAACAAAAACCCGTTTGGATTTCGAATACCTATTCCCGTCAGCTGGTTCACAAATGGCGCAGTGAAGAACAGGCCATTCTGGTTGGTACACAAACCGTTATAGACGACAATCCGAAATTAAATACCCGAGACTGGTCCGGTAACGACCCGATACGCATCGTATTAGACCGAACCGGCCGGATTCCGGATAACGCTGCCGTAAAAGACGGCTCTATCAAGTCCGTCATCTTTACGGAGGCTGAAAATATGCAAAATACACCTTCCCTTTTTTTTGAAAATTGTATCTTTGATACTAAACTTCCCCATACCATCATGGCAGCACTGTACCGACACGACATACAATCGTTGTTGATAGAAGGTGGTCGACAAACACTACAGTTGTTTATTGATGCCGGATTATGGGATGAAGCACGTGTTTTTAAAGGAGACGTAAGGTTACACAAAGGTGTAAAAGCACCGGTTTTAAAAGGTACGGTTAGCGACCGACAGCAAATTATGAACGACGAACTTCTAATTTTCAGACACCATGATTGATACTATCATATTCGACTTTGGTAATGTTTTTATTAATTTGGCCGAAGAAGCCCCATTTGAACATATGCGAAAAGCAGGACTGGTTTGCTGGAATGAAGACCTGGACAACCTGAACAAACGCTATGAAAAAGGAAAAATAAAAGAATCCGATTTTTTTGGCGGATTACAAAAGTACATTCCAAACAAAAGTCTGACGGAAATCCGTGACGCCTGGAATGCCATTTTATTGGATTTCCCTTTATACCGATTGGAATTTTTACAAAAATTATCGGCGCAATACCGCTTATTCCTATTGAGCAATACCGACGCCACACATATTGAAAAGTTTGAAAACAAGGTTGGCGAAACCTTTAGTCGGGAGTTTTACCAATGTTTTGAAAAAGTCTATTTCTCATTCGAAATCGGCCTTAGAAAACCCGATCCCGAGATCTTCAACTATATCATCAACAAACACGAATTATCCCCTAAAAGAACCCTTTTTGTAGACGACAACAAGCACAACACCGATGTGGCAGCCAATTTAGGTCTTAACATTTGGAATTTACAGGTTGGCAAAGAAGATGTCGTTGATTTGCTGGATAAAAACTGGTAATTTTTAGCATTGGAAAAAGACACATACAAAACCCTGGCCTCGCCATCAGAAGAGGTTCTCTATAAAGAAAAAAACAGTAAATTTCTTGGTTACGCCTTTCCGATCGTTTCGGAAGATGACGTCAAACCCCTATTGGACGATCTTAGAAAACAACATCATTCGGCCCGCCATTGGTGCTATGCCTTTCAGACCGGTACGGATAAAGTCTATTTTCGCGCCAACGACGACGGCGAACCCAACAACTCGGCCGGAATGCCTATCTACGGACAAATTCAATCTTTTGACGTTACCAATGTACTGGTTGTGGTCGTTCGCTATTTTGGCGGTGTCAAACTTGGTGTAGGCGGATTAATCTCAGCTTATAAAACAGCCGCACAAATGGCATTGGACGTTTCAGACATTATCGAAAAAACAATCGACATTCATTACCTGATTCGTTTCGACTATAAAAACATGAATAAAGTAATGCGGGTGATCAAAGAAAAAAACCTCGATATTATTTCACAAAAAATGGAAATGAGTTGCGAAATTGAAATTGCCACCCGAAAAAAAAATGCCGAAATGATTTTCGACATTTTTTCAAATCTTTATGAGGTGGAAATTCTCGAAAAAGAATAAGTTTTTTTTAGTTTTCAACAAAGGCGGTTAACTTTTCCGTAACATAGGTCGGAGGCAAAGTTGGCCGGCCGGTTTTCATATCCACAAACACCAAAACGGAGTTCCCGGTTGTTAATAACTCCCCTGCTTCATTGTAGATTTCGTAGTCAAATTCGATCTTCACAGAAGTCTGACTTTTAAAGATTGTCTTCACCGTTAGCACATCATCATAACGTGCCGGTTTTCGGTAATTCATACTCAGTGAAACCACCGGAAGCATGATTCCGTTTTCTTCCATCCATTTATAAGAAAGTCCCAGATTTCTAAGCCATTCCACGCGTCCCATCTCAAAATACTGCGCATAATTCCCGTGATAAACGACTCCCATTTGGTCCGTTTCGGCATAACGGACGCGAACCTGAAATTGATATTCTTTCATATTAATTTTTTGTTAATTTATTTTAAAAAGATTTTTAAATGTACTTACAATTTTTTTTTCATAAAATCAATATGACTTATATTTTTTTTTTGAAAAAAATGTCCACATATTTGTCTCTCCAATTTCAGCGAAAGTATCTGACTTTTGCTTTTTGCATTCAACATAAAAAAAACGTTAATTATGCCCGAATATATGAATAAAACTGCGCAATCGGTATGGGATAACTGTCTATCGTTCATAAAAGACAATATTCAGGACCAAGCATATAAAACATGGTTTGAGCCAATCAAAGCTGTGGAGCTTACTGATAACGCATTATATATTCAGGTGCCTAGTAAATTTTTTTATGAATGGTTGGAGGAGCATTACGTAAAATTACTGAAAGTTGCCCTGACAAAAGAACTTGGTGCAAGCGCAAAGTTACTTTATAAAATCAAAATGGAAAACACTTATGGCAACAAACAACCGTTTACGGAACAATTGCCAAGTGTTAGCCGTCCGCAGGTAAAACCGCAGGAAGTTGACGTACCGATTCAGAATAAAAATCCGGAACTTAAAAATCCGTTTATCATCCCGGGAATCCGAAATGTTAAAATCGAATCCCAGCTAAATTCCAATTACAGCTTTGACAATTTCCTGGAAGGGGAATCCAACCGTTTGGCGCGCTCTGCCGGTATGGCCGTAGCCAACAAACCCGGAGGTACCTCTTTTAATCCGCTATTGCTTTTTGGTGGTGTCGGATTAGGAAAAACACACCTTGCTCACGCTATTGGTGTCGAAATCAAAGAAAAACACCCAGAAAAAACCGTGTTATACATTTCGGCAGAAGTGTTTACACAACAATATATTGATTCCGTTAAAAAGAACACCCGTAACGACTTCATCCATTTTTACCAGTTAATTGACGTATTGATCATTGACGACGTACAATTCTTATCCGGTAAAGCCGGAACACAGGACGTATTCTTCCATATTTTCAACTATTTACACCAAAACGGTAAACAGGTAATCCTTACTTCCGACAAAGCGCCGGTAGATATGCAGGATATTGAACAGCGTTTGCTTTCCCGTTTTAAATGGGGACTTTCGGCCGAAATCCAACAACCGGACTACGATACCCGAACAGCAATCCTTAAAAACATCCTGTACCGTGACGGCGTTGAAATGCCGGACGAAATCGTGGAATATGTGGCTAAAAACATCAAAACCAACGTACGGGAACTGGAAGGTGCTATTATTTCCTTAATTGCACAGTCGTCGTTCAACAAACGTGAAGTCACAACCGAACTGGCCAAACAAGTCGTGGAAAAATTCGTAAAAAATGTAAAACGCGAAGTTTCCATCGATTATATTCAAAAGGTTGTATCCGACTATTTCCAGTTGGACATCGAAACCTTACAATCGAAAACCAGAAAACGCGATGTGGTTCAGGCGCGGCAGCTGGCGATGTTTTTTGCTAAAAAATTCACCAAAGCTTCGTTGGCCAATATTGGATCTCAAATTGGCGACAGAGACCATGCCACCGTATTACATGCCTGTAAAACCGTTGACAACCTGGTTGCCACCGACAAGCAGTTTAAAAAATACGTAGACGATATACACAAAAAGTTATCCTTATAACACATGCCAACAAAAATTCTGATGGTTTGTCTGGGGAACATTTGCCGATCCCCGTTAGCTGAGGGAATCTTAAAAAGTAAACTCCCCGCAGATGCTTTTGAGGTCGATTCTGCCGGAACCGGAGGATGGCACGCCGGTGAACATCCGGACAAGCGTTCCATTCTTACAGCCAAAAACCATAGAATCGACATTTCCAATCAACGGGCCCGACAATTTAAACTGGCCGATTTTCAGGATTTCGACTATATTTTTGCCATGGATAATTCCAACTATAAGGACATTATCCGACTGGCACCAGACGAAGCTTCCAAAAGCAAAGTCCGACTTATCCTAAACGAATTATATCCCGGCGAGAATATTCCGGTTCCCGATCCCTATTACGGCGAACAGAATGGCTTTGAACAGGTGTACAACCTGCTCGACGAAGCCTGCGATATTATTGCCAATAAATTAAAAACACACCCTATATGAAAACCGCTACTTCTTATGGCAAACTGTATCTCATCCCTACAACTCTGGGCGAAATGAACCCGGAAGATGTTTTGCCGCAAACCATAAAAAGAAGTATCGATTTTATAGATCACTACATCGTTGAAAACGAAAAAACAGCGCGTCGTTTTATCAAAAGCGTGTATCCCGAGAAAAAACAGCCGGAATTAAAAATTTCCGTACTAAACAAACATACCGAAACTTCCGAGCACCTTACTTTTATTAAGCCCCTTTTAGAAGGTCAGCATATTGGATTGATGAGTGAAGCCGGTTGTCCCGGTGTCGCCGATCCCGGTGCTGCTATTGTAAAACTGGCGCACGAAAAAGGGATTCAGGTGGTTCCGCTTGTTGGACCTTCCTCTATTTTACTGGCCATTATGGCCTCCGGAATGAACGGACAGAGTTTTGCGTTTAATGGTTATCTCCCTATCGACAAATCGGAGAAAAAACAAGCGTTGAAAAATTTCGAAAAGCTTTCGTCCGATAAAAACCAATCACAGCTTTTTATTGAGACACCGTATCGAAACAACAAACTTTTTGAAGATTTACTACAGACTTTACAACCCGGGACACACCTGTGCATTGCCTGCGACATTACATTACCCACCGAATTTATCAAAACCCGAACGGTTAACGAATGGAAAAAAAATAAGGCCGATTTACACAATCGACCTTGCATTTTTATTATTCATAAAATGAATTAATTCATCTTAACCTTTGCATTGGGATTTGCCACAATGTTTGAGGTATCATAACCTCCGAATTTTCTCAGGTAACTTTTTAACGAGGTTCCGAAACCATCGGTAAACCCGTTATTACCATTGCTTTTCAGGAAACTTTTCACCGAACCTGCACCACCTAAGTGGGCTGCGGCAAGAATTCCCGACTCCGTTATTTTCACACCTTTAATGATCTTTCCTTCATAACGGTCGATTTCCTTGCGGAGCTCCCATTTATTTCGTGCTAAAAGCGCTTTAAAGGCTTTCTCCTGCATTCTTGGATTTTTTAGGAACCCAGCAACATCATAAATACCAACCGTTCTTAAAGTGCTCTTTCCGAACTGGTATTTCCCCATATAACCAAAAGGATTTACCAGATTATACAATCCAAGCGATTCTTTCATGGCTATTGCTTGTTTAAAACCTACGTATGATTTACCGGTAAATGGGAAATTAAAAAATACTTTGCTGGTTTCTTCCTCGGTGGGAACCAAATACGTGATTACTTCATCATCCTCAATATGGAATCCTTCTAACTTTTCTACTTCGAAGACTTTAAATCCCGAACTGATTAATGTGATTAGGAGTATCAATCCTAAAAAGTACGTCCATTTTTTTATCATAAATTTTGATTTCTCAAGCCCTGTCACCATCTTGAAATTTCTGTTTGCAAATATAAGACATTTTTTAGAAACCTGTAAATCAAGCTGTTAAAGTTTTCCAAAAACAAACTTAACAACAACCTAACCCTGGCTTAACGCCCTAATACCGCTGGCTCCCAGTGGATGAGCCAACAATTTGACACCTCTTAAGAAGTCAAAAAAAAGGTTTAAAAATGGTTTTTCTCTTGCAACTACGGCAGGAATAAAGATTAGGACTAAATAAAAATAAGAATGCTAACTTCCCAAAAAACAAGGCCTTCCGAGCGAATCGAAAGGCCTTGTTTTTTTTTGCTTTACTTATTTTTGGTTATCGGTTGATTCCCTGTTTGGACAACCATTCCACATATTTCTTTTTATTAACACCGTGCTGCGCTAAAGTCGCCGCAAATTCATGATATCCGAACTTCTCCACGCTGGCACAGAAATAGATATAATCGTGTTTCTCGGCATTTAAAACCGCATCGATCGCATTGATATCCGGCATGGCAATTGGTCCCGGAGGTAAACCGGTATGAATATACGTATTATAAGGCGAGTTGATTTTAAGATCCTCATACAACACTCTTTTGATCACACGATCAAAATCGCCGGATTCCTTTTTTACCGCAAAGATAACCGTCGGGTCCGCCTGTAACGGCATATCCACTTTTAAACGGTTCAGATATACGCCAGCCACACGTGGACGCTCATCAACTTTAGCAGTTTCCTTGTGTACAATCGCTGCCAATGTCGACACCTCGATTGGGGTTAACCCTAAAGCTTTGGCTTTTTGTACACGCTCCTCATTCCAGAACTTCCGATACTCTTTGATCATCTTATCACGCACCTTAGTAGCGGTTGTATTCCAGTAAAACTCATAGGTATTGGGAATAAACATACTCAGGATATTTTCTTTACTAAAACCGTTTTCAGCCATAAAAGTCGAATCGGTAAACGTATTGGTCAATGTAAGACTATCCGGTTCGATCTGACTTGATAAACGTTCTACCAATTTCCCTAAAGACTCCTGGTTATTGAACGCCATCTTGACCGGTACATTTTTACGAAGGGAACGCACGATATCAAAACTACTCATCCCTTTTGTTAGCAGGAATTTTCCGGAAACCACATTCTGATCATAGCCTCTTTTGGACGCCACAAAATCAAAATGTTCCATATTTTCGATATAGGGTTCTACTATTTTTTGCACTTGCGGATAGGTTGCATCTGTCGGAACATAGACAAATGTTTCGCTTTCGGAAAATTTTGTATTGGCCGAAAACACTTTGTTATACAGTACATAACCGTAAATCAAAGCAACGAATAGCAATACTACCGAAAAAATGCTGATGATTTTTTTTACTTTCAAAATAAGATACGATTTAAGATTGATGAATTAACTGATATATCCCTTCATCGGCAA
The DNA here is from genome assembly GCA_023446155.1 of Bacteroidota bacterium. Lineage (GTDB taxonomy): Bacteria > Bacteroidota > Bacteroidia > Flavobacteriales > Flavobacteriaceae > Flavobacterium. Next base: position 351,961 of record JAEXIT010000017.1, on the reverse strand, counting down.
ACTGATGTCCTGTGCGCACCCAGTCCTTTTTTACCCCGATACATTGGAAGCCAAAAGTAGTAAAAAGCTTGATACTCGCTACATTTTCCTGACTAATATTTGCATACAACTGATGCAACTGTAACTGACTGAATGCGTAGTCGATAAGCAATTGCAAAGCCTCTTTTCCGATTCCACAGTTACGGTCGGCCTCGCTTTTTATCACGATACCAACACCGGCTCTTTGGTTCTTCGGATCAAAATCAAAAAGGTCGATCAGTCCGATAGCCTCAAAAGTTCCTTTCCGACAGATCGCCAGTCGCAATTGTTTAGCCTCATAGATGTCTTGTTGTGCATTTTCCAGATATTGCCGGATCAGGAAACGACTATACGGCGTTTGGGTATTACTGACCTCCCAGATACTTTCATCGTTTTCGATTGCATATACAAATTCCAGATCCTCCGGTTCGAGCGCCCGCAGGTAAATGGTGGTGCCGGTTAGGGTTATCACGTTTTATAAGTTTATTTCACCGTTAAAAACAAAGGTAGCCGGTCCTTTTAGGAAAACATCGGTATAAAATCCGTTCTTTTCCTTAAAACTCACTTCCAGTTGTCCGCCTTCTACATCGAGTGTAATGACGGTACTATCGGTTTTTCCGGTGGCTTTCATTGCAATAGCCACAGCCGTTACTCCGGTTCCACAAGATAAGGTTTCGTCTTCCACCCCTCTTTCATAGGTTCGGACCGCAAAACGATCGTTCCCGACTTGAGAAACAAAGTTTATATTACTACCGGATTTCCCGTACAGATCGCTATATCGGATACGTGCGCCTTCGTTTTTTACATCAAATATTTTTAGATCTTCTACCAATTCCACATGATGTGGCGAACCGGTATTTAAAAACACATGATCTGAATGTTCTTCCACCGCATCCACATCTTTCATCTGAAGTGCTACGATTCCTTTTTCATTAATGGTAGCATGATGCAAGCCGTCGGTTGCAATAAATGTTGTCTGATCCTCAATAACCCCCAATTGACGGGCAAATGCCACGAGACAACGTCCGCCGTTGCCGCACATCGAACTTTCATTTCCGTCGGAATTATAATAGACCATGCGAAAATCGGTCGATTCGTCATTTTCCAACAGTATCAAACCATCGGCTCCAATGCCAAATCGTCTGTCGCACAAAGCATTAATCAGATTGGTATCATTTTTGGGGAAGGTTAATTGCCGGTTATCGATCATTACAAAATCATTTCCGGTTCCCTGATATTTATAAAATTGTATTTTCATTTGTCCTGACAAGTAAGGCTTTTTAAGACGTAATATTTCTAATTAATAACGCTTGTTCCGTATTGTTATTACGAAGTTACGGATAAACAAAAGTACAAATATTAATGACACGTTAAAGATTGTTAAACGGGAGTTAAACCCTTTTTTTGAGTTATTGAAGTTTATAATTTTACTGTTAAATAATTAAATATGCCAGCGAATATGAAACGATTATCAAGTTTATTCTTAATCTCCCTGTTAAGTGGAGCCACAACCCTGGGAGCTTACAAACTCTTTTTTGACCCTACTGCTCCAGCTGATTCCCAACTTTCTATCGCGCCCAACTATACCAGAAATGTTAGCCTTGGCGCTGCAGAAAATTTAGATTTTACCGCAGCTGCCGAAAGTGCCGTTCATTCGGTTGTACACGTGAAAAATGTTTCTGTATCTAAAATCCCGACGAATCCGTTAATGGAGTTTTTCTACGGTTACCGCGGTGACCAGCAACAGACCCAAATTGGAACCGGTTCGGGTGTTATCATTACACCAGACGGTTATATTGTGACCAACAATCACGTAATCCAAAATGCTACCGATCTGGAAGTCACCTTAAACAACAATAAGACCTATAAAGCCCGATTGATTGGAACCGACAGCAAGATGGACATTGCTTTATTAAAAGTCGATGCCGATGAAAAACTACCGTATGCCACTTTTGGCAACTCCGATAATATTAAGGTCGGCGAATGGGTATTGGCTGTAGGGAATCCGTACAACCTGACATCGACTGTTACGGCCGGTATCGTGTCTGCAAAAGCCCGTAATTTATCCAATAATGGCATTCAGTCCTTTATTCAAACCGATGCTGCCGTTAACCCGGGTAACAGCGGTGGTGCCTTGGTAAATACTCGTGGTGAACTGATTGGAATCAATACCATGATTTCATCGGTAACCGGATCGTATGTGGGGTATTCTTTTGCCGTTCCGTCTAATATCACCCGCAAAATCGTCGAGGATTTAATGGAATACGGCAATGTACAACGCGGCGTATTGGGCGTGGAAGGTGCCGAACTAAACAGCACCGCGTCTAAAGAATTTGGCGTAAAACTAACACAAGGTTTTTATGTGACCGCCGTTTCTAAAAAATCGGGAGCCGAAAAAGCCGGATTGCGAAAAGGCGATATTATCGTACAATTGGACAATCAACCGATTAATTCGTATGCCGACATGTCTTCCTATATCAACACCAAACGTCCGAATGACGTGGTGATTGCCGGAATCATCCGCGAAGGCAGTCGCAAAGATGTCAAAATAGAACTGACCAAGCGCGAATTACTCAACTATGACTTTAACGGTCTGGAACTGGAAGATATTGGTCCGGCCGAGAAAAAAATGTTTAACATCAATTATGGTGTCAAAATAAAAGACATCACCAGTGGCAACCTTTTAAAATATGCGAACGACCTGAAAGGAAGTATCATCCTGAATGTAGACGGTGCGAAGGCAACAGATATCGAAACAGTGTCGCAAGCACTATCCCGAAAAGCCGAAGGACAATCGGTTCGAATGGAACTGATTACCCGTAAAGGCGCCTTAGTACAAGTGATCACCCAGTAAAAATCCTCCCAAAACGAACCCTGCTTTTTAGCAGGGTTTTTAATTTTAAAAAAGTTGCATTTTGCAAAAATAAATTCAGTAAAAATCAATACTTTTGCACCAATTTTATTTAACAACACAATCCTAACTTTTTAACTATAATGAACAACAACAGTGCTGTTTACGAGAAAGAGTTGGCTTTTCAGGCAGACAGAAGAAGAGCCGGCGTTGAATTTATCAAAATCATTAGCGACCTATGGTATGACAAGTCTATCGAATTGGTTCTTTTCAGAAATCAATTGATCGACCGAAATGTAAGCGACATCATCAACTTACATGAATATGCCGGTGAATTTGTTCAAAAACCAATCAACATTTTTGATTCTGTTGAGATCGCCAGAGCTATCGAAGCTTTGGACTTACCTCCTTCCCGAATTGACATCGGTAAATTAACATACGAATACCATTTAGAAGACGACAAATACAACGACGCTACTGCTTTCGTAGTAGACAAACTGAAACATGCAAAAGAAACCAAAGATATCCAACCAAAAGATGTGGTATTATACGGTTTTGGACGTATCGGACGTTTATTGGCTCGTGAATTGATGTCGAAAATCGGAAAAGGACAGCAATTGCGTTTGCGTGCGATTGTTACCCGCGATAAAAACGATGCTGTTTTATTAGAAAAACGCGCTTCTTTATTGCGTTACGATTCTGTTCACGGTGATTTCGAAGGTTCCGTTACTGCTGATCCGGAAAACAATGCATTGATCATCAACGGAACAACTGTACATATTATTACAGCGAACGCTCCGGAAGAAATCGACTATACACAATACGGCATCAACGATGCGTTGATCATCGACAACACCGGTGCTTTTACAACCGAAGAAGCACTAAGCCGTCACCTGACTTCAAAAGGAGCCGACAAAGTATTACTTACTGCTCCAGGTAAAGGCGTTCCAAACATCGTATACGGTGTAAACCATACCGATTACAATCCGGATGAAGTAAAAATCTATTCGGCTGCTTCATGTACTACAAATGCAATTACACCAATCTTAAAAGCTGTTGAAGACACTTTAGGTGTAGTGAAAGGTCATTTAGAGACAATCCACGCGTACACCAACGACCAGAATTTGGTTGACAATATGCATAAAAAATACCGTCGTGGAAGAGCTGCTGCCTTAAACATGGTAATCACCGAAACAGGTGCCGGAAGTGCCGTTGCCAAAGCATTACCTGCATTAGCTGGTAAATTGACTTCAAACGCAATCCGCGTACCGGTTCCAAACGGTTCGTTAGTAGTATTAAATCTTGAAGTAGGAAAAGAAACTTCAAAAGATGGCGTTAACGAAATCATGAAACAATATGCTTTAGAAGGTGAATTGGTAGAGCAAATCAAATACTCCTTAAACAATGAGTTGGTTTCTTCGGATATCGTAGGAACTTCTGCTCCGTCAATTTTCGACAGTAATGCGACAATCGTTTCTGCCGATGGTAAAAATGTAGTATTATATGTATGGTACGACAACGAATACGGATACAGTCACCAGGTAATTCGTCTAGCAAAATATATCGCTAAAGTAAGACGTTATATGTACTATTAATCGTTTGCTTTGCAACAAACCAAAACGCCCCGATTTACATCGGGGCGTTTTTTTATCCCTGTGCGTCAACACCTGACAGGTTTCGAAAACCTGTCAGGTGTCAAACAAAAAAAAGGGCCATCTTTTCAGACAGCCCTTTTCTTTATTTATGATTTTGATTATGCTTTACCAGCAGCGATCAAGTTCAAAGCAGAACCCGCTACAAACCAGCCAATCTGACCTTCGTTGTACGTATGGTTTGCCATGATGATATCTTTCGATCCGTCGGCATGAACAAACTCTAAAGTCAATTGTTTACCTGGTGCAAATTCTTTTAAATCTAAGAAATTGATCGTATCATTCTCCTGGATTTTATCGTAATCCGCCTCATTCGCAAACGTTAATGCCAACATACCTTGTTTTTTAAGGTTGGTTTCGTGGATACGTGCAAATGATTTTACCAATACCGCTTTCACACCTAAGTGACGTGGCTCCATCGCAGCGTGCTCACGAGAAGATCCTTCACCATAGTTATGATCTCCCACAACGATTGAAGGAACTCCAGCCGCTTTGTAGGCACGTTGTACAGCCGGTACTTCAGCGTATTCTCCTGTCAATTGGTTTTTCACGTTGTTTGTTTTCTGATTGAAAGCATTCACCGCACCAATTAACATATTGTTGGAAATATTATCCAAGTGACCACGGAAACGCAACCAAGGACCTGCCATTGAGATGTGATCCGTTGTACATTTTCCGAAAGCTTTGATCAACAACTTCGCTCCGGTGATGTTTTCACCATTCCAAGGTTGGAACGGATCTAACAATTGCAGACGTTCTGATGTTGGCGCAACCACTACCTGAACTCCAGATCCATCTTCAGCAGGCGCCTGATATCCGGCATCCTCTACTGCGAATCCTTGTTTTGGCAATTCATCACCACTTGGTTCGTCTAACATTACCTCTTCTCCATCTTCGTTGATTAACTTATCCGTTAACGGATTAAACCCTAGGTCTCCGGCAATCGCCAAAGCCGTTACCAATTCCGGCGATCCTACGAATGCTAATGTATTCGGGTTACCGTCGGCACGTTTCGAGAAGTTACGGTTAAACGAGTGAACGATTGTATTTCTTTCTTCTTTTTCAGCACCTTCTCTATCCCACATACCGATACATGGTCCACATGCATTGGCAAATACGGTCGCTCCGATTTTATCGAAAGTATCGATAAATCCGTCACGTTCGATAGTATAACGTACCAATTCCGATCCCGGTGTGATGGTGAATTGTGCTTTTGTTTTTAATTTTTTATTCGCAACCTGTTTTGCTAAGGAAGCAGCACGGGCGATATCTTCGTAAGATGAGTTCGTACAAGAACCGATCAATCCGATTTCTACTTTCAAAGGCCAGTTGTTTTTCTCTGCCTCTTCTCTCATTTTAGAAATTGGCGTCGCTAAATCCGGTGTGAATGGTCCGTTTAAGTGCGGCTCCAATTCCGAAAGGTTGATTTCAATTACCTGATCGAAATAGTTTTCCGGGTTCGCGTACACCTCTTCGTCAGCCGTTAAATATTTTGCAATTCCGTTTGCTGCATCAGCAACTTCCGCACGTCCTGTAGAACGCAGGTAACGATCCATAGATTCGTCGTATCCGAAAGTTGACGTCGTCGCTCCGATCTCAGCTCCCATATTACAGATTGTACCTTTACCGGTACATGACATTGAAGTCGCTCCTTCTCCGAAATATTCTACGATAGCTCCCGTCCCACCTTTTACCGTAAGGATACCGGCAACTTTTAAGATTACGTCTTTTGGCGCTGTCCACCCTGACAATTTACCGGTTAATTTAACACCGATTAATTTCGGAAATTTCAATTCCCAAGCCATTCCGGACATTACGTCTACTGCATCCGCTCCACCAACTCCGATGGCTAACATTCCCAATCCACCAGCATTTACTGTGTGTGAATCGGTTCCGATCATCATTCCTCCAGGGAAAGCATAGTTTTCCAATACTACCTGGTGGATAATTCCCGCTCCCGGTTTCCAGAATCCGATACCGTATTTATTTGAAACAGACGATAAGAAATCGAATACTTCGCTACTTTGTGATTTTGCACGAGCCAAATCGGTTTTAGCATCAATTTTCGCCTGGATAAGGTGATCACAATGTACTGTTGTTGGAACCGCTACTTTGCTTTTTCCGGCATGCATAAACTGCAATAAAGCCATCTGTGCCGTAGCATCCTGACAAGCAACGCGATCCGGTGCAAAGTCTACATAATCTTTACCTCTTGTAAATGCCTGAGAAGGAGTTCCCTCCCAAAGGTGAGCATATAAAATCTTTTCAGATAATGTTAGCGGACGACCTACAAGCTCACGTGCTTTATCTACACGTTCTGCCATGTTTCCGTACACTTTTTTAATCATTTCTATATCAAAAGCCATACTATGAATGAGTTATGTTATTATTTGTTTGTTTACTTAAAGCGGTACAAATTTAATCAATCCTAATGAGATTTGAAAATTTTTAGTATTTCTTTAATTTCAAAGAATTATTATTTATAAACATTCTATTTTACTGAATATTTTTCAACGAATTCAAGAAATAACACCGAAAACCAATAAATTCATAATTTTTTAATTTTATATTGTCAATTCCTAAATAAAACAACTCATTTACTAATAAAACCCAAAATCAGAACATTCGAAAAAGCCTATAAACAGGTCGAAACAAGCGTTTTTATCGCTCAAAAAAAGTTAAAAAAAAAAATTAAAATCCGTCATAATTTCACTTTCGGAGTGCCATTATCGGTTTTTCATAATAACGATACAGCAGGTAACTCAACAAAAAAGTAATTGCAAGGTATGCCAGTGTAAAAAGATGCAGTTGCCAAGTTGGCAACGAAACAGTATCAACCCAATATTTAAGTAACTGCAAAACAAGACTGTAATGAATCAGATAGATCGAATACGCCATCAGACTTATTAAAGTAACAGGCCGTACAAACCAGGACGGTGCCGTTTTCCATTCGGACAAAAGTGGCAGAAACAGTGCCAACGCAAACGACGTAATGGGCAAATAGAGTACATTCCAAAAGAACGGATAGCTGTCGATTAAAATCTGAAAAAATCCCACGCCGACAAACATAAACACCATCAGCACACAACCCAGGATAGCCATTGTAAATTTGTGTTTCGACCAGAATCGCTGATAATTAGCATACAACCAGCTAAACCCCACTCCGATTACAACAGCATCAATTCGATAAATCACCACCGCTTTCAGTGCTACATTCCATTGACTCAGTGTCGTATTAGAAGTCCGGAAATAATATCCGATTTTGGTTCCTATAAATAGCAATATCAACCCAAAAACTACCGCTAAAAAAAGACGGGATTTATTTTTCCGGGGAAACCCTACAGCGGCAACATAAAAACCCAGCGCGCAAATCAGACAAGCAACTACTCCGACCGACAAGCTCCAGGATTCCGGAAAGAAAGCCGGCATGGTCGTCGCAAAATTTTGCAGAAAAAGAAAATAATAGCCCGTTTGCTCCATTCGCAAACCGAGTACAAATCCCAAACCGCAATTCAGCAGTAGTACTAAATAATAGCTGGGCAATGTCCGAAATCCTCTTCGCTGCAGAAGATAAAAAACCGTAGCACGGTTAAACTCGGTCGTTACAAACAGGCGGTATAAAATGCCTCCGATCAGAAATCCACCCAATACAAAAAATAATTCCACGCCCCAAAATCCAAACAACGTAAAGAGCTGTCCCAAAATTCTCGGGCAATCCGGATAAATCCACAATAAATGACCACCCAAAACCATTAGGATAGCCGTAGCACGCATCACATCCAATCCAAAAACACGTTCTGTCCTTATTATTGCGGTCGCATTCATTTTATTTATCTATTTTTGTTTTATACGGCATTTTCTTATGAAAAAATCAAAGATATATAAATATTTGGCAATCCTGACCGTCCTTATTCTGGCAACAGGCGGAATTATATATTCCCAACTCACCAACCGCCATAAAGCCATTGTAAAAACACAGGTTTTACATTTCACCGGATTATTAGACAGCGACTGGAGCGTGACCAATGGTCTACAGGAATACAAAATGCTATCGCCTACTTTCCTAATCGACGGCATTTACAAATCGATGGAAGGTCCGAAAGCCTCCCGTTATATTCAATTAAATCAAACCGATCAGTTATTATGGATTAAAGGTTTTGAAGTGAAGGCCTTTGACGCCACTACGAATACCCAACTATCCAATGATTATATCTGCCATATGAATGTTGACATTAACGATGTGAAATATTACAACCATTGGCAGTTAGACGACCGTATCGGGAAACAGTACCCACGTCTTACCTCACTATCCCAAGGCCTGGAGCACTTTAATTTCCCGGAAGGTTATGGCGTCCCGATTATCGGTAATGATTTTCTATTTGTGACGTCGCAGACTTTAAATCAGAACATACCGGATATTTTCAAGAAGGTAAAACACAAGATCACCGTTAAATACGATGCCTCTCAAAAAAGCCTAAAGCCATTGATGAGCAAGACCGTTTTTATACAATTACCATTCGACAAACGCGATCCTTTTAAAGGCCCGTTGGATCCGGGAAGCAACCAATGCATTCCCGTGGAAACCAAAAATCATACGTATGAAGACAAAAACGGAAACAAATTGTCCGGTCATTGGGTAATTCCAACCGGTAGTGCCACGTATCGCAGCTCCATAACCGAACAATTACAAATTCAAGATAGCGCGCGACTGCATTTTTCGGCACCACACGTTCATCCGTTTGCCACCTCAATTGCTATTTACGACAAGACCGCTGGTAAGACCGTTTTTAGCTGTAAGGTGACCAATTACAAAGACAAAATCGGATTAGAGGAAATTCAGCCTTTCCATTCCGAAGCCGGCCTATGGCTGTATGGCAATCACGATTATGAATTGGTTTTAAACGTCAACAACACCTCCGCCTCCGAACAGGATATGATGGGAAGTATGTTTTTGTTTTTTTACGACCGCGAACTGGAACAGAAAATCGCCTCAAAATAGAACGAAACGATATAAAACAAAAGCGCCTTTTCGAAAGTATTGAAAAGGCGCTTTTTATATTTTATTTTGAGTTATTGTATTGCTATTTTATCTTCCTGATTAAAGTATTTAAAAACCATTACCGCTGCTAAAATTGCTCCGGCCAACGACAATAAACTCCCCACTGTAATCAGTTCAATTGCTTTAGATGTAACCTCCGGGAACTTTCGATAATCGGATAATACCGCCAGAAACAGCCCCAAGGATACCAATCCGACAACCAATCCCAGAAAAATTCCGAAATAACGATTTTTAAAAACGACTTGCGCCACCATAATGGCCAACACCACAATCATCAGATAATTGATCTGCCCTTTTACAATCAGGGTTTCTACAAAACTGAAAACCGCTAGCCCCATCAGGATATATTCCGGCAAATTTCGTGTAATTCTTTTCATTTGATAACAGTTTTTGGTTCGTTCTAACAAAAACGTAAAAAATGAAAAAAAATTATAATAATTTCGCAACAATCATTTCTTCCGTAATCCCTTCGGCATCCGCTTTATAATTCTTAATGATACGGTGTCGTAAAATCCCGGTCGCTACGGCTTTTACATCTTCAATATCCGGAGAAAATTTTCCGTTTAAAGCTGCATTTGTTTTGGCTGCCAGAATCAGGTTTTGCGATGCACGAGGCCCAGCTCCCCAATCCAGATAGTTTTTCACATAATCGGTTGCCAAAGCATTATCCGGTCGGGTTTTGCTTACCAAGGTAACCGCATATTCGATCACGTTATCCGCTACCGGAATACGACGAATCAAATGTTGGAAATCGATAATCTCCTGAGCCGTAAACAACGGGTTCACTTTTACATTTACATCCGAAGTAGTACTTTTTACCACTTGCACCTCTTCTTCGAAAGTCGGGTAATTTAATTTGATCGCAAACATAAAACGGTCCAACTGTGCTTCCGGTAACGGATAGGTACCTTCCTGTTCGATCGGGTTTTGGGTTGCCAGTACAAAAAACGGCAAATCTAATTTATAGTGATGTCCGGCAATGGTTACAGCTTTTTCCTGCATGGCTTCCAAAAGCGCTGCCTGGGTTTTGGGTGGCGTACGGTTGATCTCATCCGCCAGAATGATATTGGAAAAAACCGGTCCTTTAATAAACTTAAATGTCCGCGATTCATCCAGAATTTCACTTCCCAGAATATCAGACGGCATTAAATCGGGGGTAAACTGAATCCGTTTAAAATCCAATCCCAAAGCTTGTGAAATGGTGTTTACCATTAGTGTTTTGGCCAATCCCGGAACCCCTACCAACAAGGCATGTCCTCCGGCAAAAATGCTCAACACAATCTGGTTCACCACTTCTTCCTGACCCACGATAATTTTAGCGATTTCTTCTTTTAAGGCTTTTTGTTTCTGAACCAGGTTTTGAATTGCTGCAACGTCTGACATAATATTTTATTCGTATCTGTTAAATTAAAAAAGAGTTAGCTTTAAATTCATAAAACTAACTCTTTTAATTATTTTTTAAAAATTATTTTTTCAACCAGTTATTTGTGAATTTACAATCTCTATAATCTCCGTTGATCTTAATATAGGTCTCTTTAATTTTCTCTTCCGTCCATTTCGCGATGGCTTTAATTTGTTTTTCTTTTAAAGCCAACTCTTTAATTTTCAGGTAATCTTTCGCATAATCGGCTGTATGCTCGTCGTAACGATTGGTAACCGTCAATAATTTATAATGTTTTGTTCCTTTATCATCGGCATCTACCAAAGGTAATGATACTGCACCATCTTTTAAATCGGACACCTGACTGTAAAGTGCCGGATCCATTTTAGTCAACTCAAAACGCGTCTCCAATGTTCTTGGATTCACCAAAAGACCACCACTGTTACGGGTTTCTTTTTCATCGGATGACGATCGCGCCGCATCGGCAAACGAAATCTCTCCGCTTACAATACGCTGACGGATTTTTTCGATTTTTTCTTTGGCTTCTTTCATCGCCTCATCCGATACTTTTGGAATGATCAAAATATGTCTTAAATCCAATTCCTGACCACGGATTTTCTCCAGATAAATGATATGGTATCCATATGTAGTTTCAAACGGTTCGGAAATTTCACCTTCGGCAAGGCTAAACGCTACATCTTTAAACTCTTTTACGAAAGGCGTTTTACGGGTGATCTTGTAAAAACCTCCGGTTGGCACCGATGCTTTATCGTCTGAAAACAATACCGCTTTACTATAAAAGCTGGCCCCGTTTTCCAATACGTCTTTTTTAATTTCCCGCAACTGATTCATCACTCTTTGTTTTTCCGCATCGGAAATTTTAGGATTGATCACAATCTGCGCCACTTCCATTTCCGCTCCGAAAACGGGCAATTCTTCTTTTGGAATTCCTTTAAAGAAGGTACGAACCTCTTCCGGTGTAATCTCTACTTCGTCCACAACCTTACGTTGCATTTGCGACGTCAGCTTGTTCATTTTTACGATATCGAAAAAGTAAGTTTTAAATTCTTCCAGGTTCTTTTTGTTATAGAACTTCACTACTTTATCGATCGATCCCACCTGCTCTACCATTTGGTCTAACTGTGAATTCATAAAGTCATGCACCTCCTGGTCGGTTACCACGATACTATCCTGTACGGCCTGGTGTGCGTATAATTTATCTTCCAGGAGCTTCCCGAACATTTCGCAACGCGTGATATTTTTGATGTCAATCCCTTGTGCCTGTAACTCGACAAATGTTTTGTCGATATCCGAATCCAATACAACATATTCCCCAACTACGGCTACCACTCCGTCAATCTTCTTTTTCGGGGTTTGTTGTGCCTGTGCTGTTCCGAAGAACGCCAGAGACAACCCGAAAATCAAAGCCGCCTTTTTATTTATAAACTTCATATTTCTTATTTTTAATGGCATCATTAGTGATCTCTTTTTCAAATTTCTTAATGTATTCTAATTTTCTGTTATTTAATAATATTTGTTTTATCGTTGGGCTTATATATTCAAACGGCGCCACCTGATTCCGGTCTAAAACCTTATTCACTTTTACCAGATAGGCCGAAAGGCTGTCCTGATATTCATACGAAATTCCGTCGGTTATATAACGATCCCGATTATCCGGGTTTACAAACGGCAGGTTTCGATACACCTGATTCATATCCACCCAGATGGTGTCGTTAAAAGCATAGCTCTTAAATTGTATCGTCATTCCTTCCAATGCTTTTTTGTCTTCTTTCCGGGACGAATTGAACCGACTTCTGATGACTGCAAATTTAGGATTATCTTTCGTCAGATTGATATATTTTAACCGGACTAATGTTCCCGTTGTTTTGAAATTTTCTTTGTTTGCCTGATAATAACGCAACAAATCCTCTTTTGTTATCGTCGTATCAATCGCCTGTTTCACGACTTGCTCAATATAAGCACCGGAATACAAATCGGTTGTATATTGTTTGATCAAGGCGTCGAAAGAAGCTTTCTCCTTATCACTAAGATTCACTTCGGCCGCATCCATCAATAGTGTACGTGTTGCCCATCTGTCGATATAATTTTTAACAATCATCAAACTATCAGCTTTGGAAGTTCCTGCGGGAACCAATCCTTTGATTTCGTCTGCATACAGATAGGAATCGTTTACCCTGGCAATTGCTTCGGGCTTTTGCTTCGGCCGGATATAGTCGCAGGACCAAACCGAAAACACTACTAAAAACAGTACGACGGCTTTATTCATCTATTTATTGCTGCAATTCCTGTTTTACCTGACTAAACACACCTTTATCAATACTGATGGTAAACTCTTTTTTCAGTTCGTCTACCCATTTACTTTCCAGGTATTGTTGGTAATCGTTAATTACTTTTCCTTTGGTTTCCTCAAATGTTTTTGGTCCTTTCGGCATTTTTTTAAGAACGTCGATTACGAAATAGTAATTCCCGTCTTTGATCACATCCGAAATCCCAACATTTAATTTGGAATACTTTGGCAAAGCCTCGCTTCCTTCTTCGAAAACACCGGTTTTTACCATAATAGACACTTTATTGTCTTTATTAAGCTGCTCTTTGATAAAATCAATTGATTTTTTCTTTTTCAGGAATTTTAATGTCTGCTGGATTGCATCCTCTTGGGTCGAAGAGAACACATTTGCCTCCACTCTAGGATGCCATTGGTAGTTTGCAATATTTTTTTCGTAGAAGGCTTTTAATCCCAATGTATCGGTTTTGGCTTTGTTCCAGATTTCTTTTTCCATCAAATCAAACAATAGCAATCCGTCGCGGTATTCATCCATTACATTGGCAAATTCCGGATTCTCTTTTTCCAGATTGTCGTTGTAATAGCTCATCAATTGGTTGTGGATAAATTTACCATACAACTGATCCACAACTTTCCCGATAGGGCGGATACCCCATTTTGTTTTTTGTTGTGTATTCACAAAGTCTAAAAAGTCAAGTGCACTTACTTTTTTATCTTTATTGATCACCAAAAGACTAGCTTCCAATTCCGGAGTCGAAGCCGGTACTTCCCACGCTTCTTCATAAAATTTGTCGGTTACTAGTTTGGCTGTTTTTGCATATAGCTTTTGATTTTTCTCTACGCTGTATTTTTTAGCCAGTTTATCGCTTAACGAGGCATCGATCAGTTTCGAACGGTCGTCTTTGCGCACTCTGGATTCCATTTCCGTTTGTACATCGGCAAAACTGCGCACCGGATATTTTTCGATTAATTTGATGATATGCCATCCGAACTGACTTTGGAAAGGCTCGGAAACATCACCTGCCTTTTTAAGTGAAAAAGCAACATCTTCGAATTTTTCAGAACTCAATTCTCCGGATCCGAAACGCTGTAAGTGCCCACCTTTTCCGGCTGAAGAACGATCCTGAGAGAATTGCTGTGCCAGACTTTCGAAGTTTTCGCCTTGTTTTATTTTTTTATAGATGTCTTCGATATTGTTTTTAATCGATTCGCCTTCCACCGGATTCTCGGCTTTCATCAGCATAATATGTGCTACGGAAACCTGTCCTCTGTTATCACGGATATCGTTTACTTTGATCAGGTGATAACCGAATCGCGTACGCACCGGTAACGACACCGCTCCTTTATTGGTTTTATAAGCCGCTGTTTCAAACGGGTACACCATTCTGAAAACCGAAAAATAACCTAAATCTCCTTTGTTATCTTTCGCAGAAGGATCTTGTGAAAAACGCACTGCAAGGTCGTCGAAACTTTCCCCTGCCATGGCTTTTTTACGGATATCCATCGCCTGATGATAGGCTTTTAGCGTATCGGCCGGCGAAGCATTTTCGTCTACCGTAATCAATATATGAGACGCTTTGATTTCTTTTAACGAACGTTGATAGGCTTCATCAACAAGCTCTTTCGTCACCTTCGTGTCGGTCATGTAGTTTCGCGACAATTGCGTACGATATGATTTTAATTCGGCTAAATAATTGGCGTCATTTTGCAAGCCCAGTTTGTTTGCCTTCTGAATTTTCAGTTTATAACCCAAAAACAAATCCAGATACTGATCCAGGTTTTTTTGCGATTCGTCTTTTACCAGGTCCAGGTTTTTTTTGTACACCCGGCTAAATTCGTCGGTATAATAAGGATGATTGTCAATATTGAAAAGTACTTTTTTCGTTTTATCCTGTGCATACGACATGGCAGTCGCTGCTACACAAAGACCTAACAGAACATGTTTTAACCTCATTCTTTCAAAATATTTTAAATAATTTATAGCCTCGAAAAAAATCCGCAATCCCTTTACGGATTGCCGTTATACTAGTTGATTAGCAATCAACAAAAATAACAATTCAATTACATTATACAACTATGCGTTTTACTATTAACAAAAAATTATCGCGCCGGTATCCTACTGTAAGGTTCTTATTTTTAAACCGATTAAAAAGTTCTCATAAATTATAGCTACTTTTGCAGACCTTAATTTTTGTTAAAATGAGCTTTCAAAAAGAAATTCAACGCAGAAGAACCTTTGGTATTATCTCCCACCCGGATGCCGGAAAAACCACATTAACGGAAAAACTGTTACTGTTTGGTGGTGCGATTCAGGAAGCGGGTGCTGTAAAAAGCAATAAAATCAAAAAAGGAGCTACTTCGGATTTTATGGAAATCGAGCGCCAGAGAGGAATCTCGGTGGCAACTTCCGTTTTAGCCTTCAACTATAAAGACAAAAAAATCAATATCCTGGACACTCCAGGTCACAAAGATTTTGCAGAAGATACATTTCGTACTTTAACTGCAGTCGACAGTGTGATCGTGGTGGTCGACGTAGCCAAAGGGGTTGAGGAACAAACCGAAAAACTCGTGGAGGTATGCCGTATGCGTAATATCCCGATGATCGTTTTTATCAACAAATTGGATCGTGAAGGTAAGGATGCTTTTGACCTGATGGACGAAGTGGAGAAAAAACTGGGTTTAAAGGTTACTCCGCTTAGTTTCCCAATTGGTATGGGTTACGATTTTCAGGGAATTTATAATATTTGGGAAAAGAACATCAACCTTTTTGAAGGGGACAGCCGTAAAAATATAGAAGAAACCATTGCCTTTTCGGACATTAACAATTCGGAACTGGAAAAAATAATCGGTGAAAAACCAGCCGGTAAATTACGCGACGAACTGGAACTGATTGATGAAGTATACCCTCCATTTGATCGCGACGCTTATCTTGAAGGAAACCTGCAGCCGGTATTTTTCGGTTCGGCTTTAAATAACTTCGGGGTTCGCGAACTATTAGATTGTTTTATCGATATCGCACCCTCGCCAAGACCGAAAGATTCGGATACCCGTAATGTTAAACCGGACGAAAACAAATTTTCCGGATTTGTGTTTAAAATTCACGCCAATATGGATCCGAAACACCGCGACCGACTGGCATTTATTAAAATCGTATCGGGTGTATTCGAGCGTAACAAACCGTATTTACACGTGCGTTTGGGTAAAAACCTGAAATTCTCAAGTCCGAATGCCTTTTTTGCCGAAAAGAAAGAAATTGTAGACATTTCATATCCGGGTGATATTGTAGGATTACACGATACCGGAAACTTTAAAATCGGTGATACCCTAACCGAAGGAGAACTAATGAACTTCAAAGGAATCCCTAGTTTCTCTCCGGAGCATTTCCGTTATATCAACAATGCCGATCCGATGAAAGCCAAACAGCTTGAAAAAGGAATTGATCAGTTAATGGACGAAGGTGTGGCACAGTTGTTTACACTGGAAATGAATAACCGTAAAGTTATCGGAACCGTAGGAGCACTTCAGTATGAAGTAATCCAATACCGATTGGAGCACGAATACGGTGCAAAATGTTCGTATGAAAACTTCCCGGCATTTAAAGCCTGTTGGGTACGTCCGGAGGACACTAAAAATGAAGAATTTGCCGAGTTTAAACGAATCAAACAAAAATTCCTGGCAAAAGACAAATACGGACAACTGGTATTTCTTGCCGATTCGGATTTCTCAATTCAGATGACACAGAGTAAATATCCTACCGTAAAACTTCATTTTACTTCGGAATTAAACTAAAACAATCTACCGTATCATAACAAAAAAGCGTAAACTTTTGGTTTACGCTTTTTTGTTATTTAGCAGGATTAATTTGACAATAAATTTTAACATTTTATCGGTATTTTTTCTATTTTTATGCACCCTAATTAAGTTTTATGAGCGCACTTTTACAAAAAAAATGGATGATCATCTTTATGCTATTTGCTTACATTTCATTATTTGCTGATGAATTATCTCCTAACGATCCTCCAGGTGAGGAAGATCCAGTAGTACCGGTTCCAATAAACCAATACACTTTATTATTAGCCATTATGGCGATCATTCTGGCGTTCTCCCTGATCCGAAAATACCATCGAAAAACAAATACAAATAAAGCATAAAAAAACCGGCTTAATAGCCGGTTTTTTATTTTTAGTTACGAAGTGCTGCTCTCCTTTTATTGATCACAAATATCGCAAAAGCGATTGCGATAAAAGCTAACCATATCACGTACCCATTAATCGGTACTACCGGCGTATCCAATGGGTTATCCTCAGGATCTCCACCAAAATCTCCAGGCTCCTCTTCTGCAAATGCTACAACATTAGCCAATAATGTAAAAATAAAAATGTAGCTGTATACTCCTATCTTCTTCATAATATGTGGGGATTAAATCGGATATGACAAATATTTATCATACCCGATTTGTATTTTATTTAATAAATTACTTTAACTGTTGTTGTTTTGTTATCTTCAGCTGTTACCTGAACCAATACCACTTGCTGTGCCACGGAAAGATCTGTGATCACCAAGGTATTGTTGTTCACTTTTGCTTTCTGATATACCAAACGTCCGTTGATGTCGAAAATCGCCACCTCTTTAATCGAAGTGTTTTTTGTTTCGATATGTAACGCTGTACTTTGTTTGTATACTACCACTGCATTTGCATCTAAGGTAGCATCGATAGTTCCCAATGTGCTTTTGTATACGATCTCAAAACGGTTATCAAAAGTTCCTTCAGCCGATGCAAACGTGTATGCACCGTTTTTCAGGTTGTGTAACGCACCGTTGTTGGCATTATCTTTAATATAAACATCCTGATTTCCGGAGAACAATCCGTCAAACGAAGACAATGTGATGGTGTAATTTCCAGCTGTAGCCGCTTTAAATCCTAAGACAACCACGTCGTTATCGTTAAATGGCAACGCACGTCCCTGAATGGTATAATCGGCTGCTTCAATTTTCGAAGACAAGCTGCTTCCTGTGTTTCCAAAAGCCAATCCATCGTACCCTCTGTCAACTCCTTCTGTAGCACCTTGTGCATAAGCCACTAAGATTTGATTGAAAGCCGTTCCAGAATCATTGGTTAGATTTAACCAGATACGGTGTCTTTCGATTTCTTCCGGTGCCGCTGTAGTACTACCTGTCACAGCTCTAAAGAATTGATCATTATTATCAGTCGAACGCATCGTATTTACAAAACTCACATTTCCACCAGCTGGTAACGATTTTACAAGGAATGCCTGACCTACCTGAATTTTACCGTTTGGTACATTAGCCGGAACTCCAGAAGTTCCCAAAGTAGCTGCAACTCCTCCCGATCCCGGTGTCCATGTCGCATAGTTGGTTCCCGCCGGGAATTGTCCCTGAGCGTTCATCGTTAAGGTGTGTGCGTAGAAATATAATGTTCCGTCGATTGTTGCGTTTCCGCCTAAGAAAGCTGTTCCGTCGATAACTGATGGATATGGATTACCAACAAGGTTGTATCCAGTTCCGGTTACATCTAATGCAAACGTAACGTTTCCGTTATTTGGTTTTCCAACAAAAATCCCTTCCCAAGCCGCAGCTGGAGATGCCTGATAGTTGTTTGGAGCTCTCACTGCGAATCCTTTACCCGGTACAAATGTAGAAGTAGCCGTTAAGCCTGTATTTACATAAGTATTGGTTGAAGTCTGATAGGTATAGAAACGGTTTGTCAAAGTATTTGGTGAAAAACCAAAAAGGTTTTGCCCTTCAACCGGTGCTGACCATAATGTATGATCAAGTCTTACGATAGGTGCCGAATTTCGGTGTACCGTTACAGCGCCTGTATTCGCGATCGCGTTGGTTTGGATTAGATTGGCATTGTTTTCGATTACGAAATCAGCTGCTGTCATATTGTTTACTACATCGTTAACAACAGTAATGTTGGTTCCAGATGCCAAACGGAAAGACCCCGAGTTTAACGTTAGTTTTTTAGCGGTAAACACACCGTTAGTCGTCGTGTTATATGCTCCGGCAATAACGGCTTCGATTGTTGCTGTTGGTCCGGAAACATTCGACCATGCCGTTCCATTCCAGGTTACGGTTGCGAAACCTGTTGTTACGTCAATTACGTTAGAATTGGCAGACGTTGTTGATGCATTTTCAGCTCTAACTCTATAGTGGTAAGTCGTATTCTGGTTTAATCCGGTTACGACATAAGAAGTCACATTACCTACGTTTCTGTTATTATATCCGGTTACAAACGATGGTGTCTCAGTAGCATAATTGATCGTTACCTCATCGATATAACCAACCCCGCTTCCGTTTTCAAATACGATTTTCACATCGTTAGCCGTTTCGTTAACCGTTACGGTATATTCATCAAATGTATTATCTAACGGGAATGACTCCAATAAAGTGGTAACCCCGCCTACGATTTTACTTACTTTTAAAGTACTGGCACTAGATCCTCTTTTAGCAAAGAACGTTACCGATGTTACTTTTGAAAAGCTTGGCGATGTCAATTTACCATCACTAGCTCGTAACTGTGCTCCATATCCGTCATAGGCACTAGACACAGCCGCTCGTAGAACCGCATTTACACTCCAGACTCCTGATGTAAGTGTTACAGTTCCGAATCCGTAACCGCTGGTACTTAATCCCGACTCGAATTTTTCTAAAATATTAGCAGTTGCCGAAGTTGAAAATGAAGCGTATTCACTCACGTCCAAAAGATAGGCATCAGCCTGTGGAACTGCATCCCAATGTGCTGTAAAATCGTTTGCATTTATTGCCGTTGCTGCTGTTGCTACCGGTGTAGCAATTGCTGTAATATTAGCAGTCAATCCTGTTGGCTGTACTAAATTATAGTTAGCTGCTGCCGATCCGGTAATGGTATATCCGGTTACAGTTACGTTAATTCCGTTTCCAATCGCTGATGAAGCAAATGTTGCCACCGGCGTTCCTCCTAAGATTACGTTTGCCGTATCTCCAGACAATACACCTGTTAGTGTTGGCGTTCCGGATAAGGTTGCCGCGTTCGTTCCGTCGGCTACTTTATTGTTGGCCGTTACACCGCCAACTGTTGCATTTCTTTTTGATACCGTTAACGTACGTACTACATCAGTAGCGGCGTTATAATTGGCATCACCTGCCTGAGAAGCAGTAATATTTGTTGTTCCTACTCCGATAATCGTTACTGTAGTTCCGGAAATAGTGGCTACTGCCGGATTACTACTGCTATACGAAACCGTCAATCCGGAACTGGATGTTCCCGTTAAGGCAAAATCCGCATCGCCATATTGTTTGTTAATATTTGCGAATGTTATCGTTTGATTTCCTTTTGCAATATTAAAATTGATCGTTGCCGGATCACTATCTCCAACTGTATTTGTTGCTTTTACCGTTACCGAAGCAGAAGAAACCGCTGTTGGTGTTCCGGTGATTGCGCCTGTTGTTGTATTTAAAGACAAACCTGCCGGTAAAGTCCCTGTTACCAAGGCATAGCTTGTTGGGTTACCTGTAGCCGAAATCGTCTGATTAAAAGCCGTTCCTACCGTTCCGTTAAAAGTTGCTCCTGTTACTACTGGTGCTACTGGTGGTGCACCCGTAGCGGTCATATTAAAGTTATCGATCGATACTCCGTTATCAGCACCGGAAAGATTTGTCGTTACCCAAGCCATACCAAAGGATGCTCCAGGAGCAATATTTAATCCGGTTAAGGTAAATTCAGCTACTGGTGTTGTAGCAACGTTACCATTTGTTCCTGTCGCTACTCCTGAGAAATCTTTTCCGTTTAAAGTTGTATTCGTCGCTAATGATCCGGTACCTGTAAGATCCCATCCGGAAGTATTAGCACCTCCGTAACGCCATTGCTGATAATCCCAGGAAAGTTTTAATGAGGTAATCGTTGTTCCAGAATTATTTACAAAACTCAAGGTATAGGTGTGCGTCGTACTAGTTCCCGAAGCCAAGGCTCCCAAACTATAGTTTACAGATGGACTTGTCACACCATAGGCATAAAATCCTCCCGAATTTCCGGTACCAGTACCTCTTCCGTTATAACTAAGAGTAGCAGTACTGGATAAAGACCAACCTGCCGGAATTGTATTAGCCACAGTTGTCGCAGTTGTTGGATTATAAGCGTCAAAATTGTCCGATTTGGTGTAGGGCAAAGCAGTAATACTCACCTGCCCCCACGAGTTCAGCCCCATAAAGCATACCACGAGGAACATGGCGTACTTCAATGAGAATTGATGTAGTTTTTGTTTCATAAATTTACTTTTGTTTTTTTGAGTCTTCAAAGATAGGAAGATGTTACATAATTTGAAAATGAGTATGTTACCAATATATTAATTAACACCTTAAAACTCTTTTTATCGCATTTTTTATACCTTTAATCGTCAGTTTTATTTACATTTTGATTTTTTTTCGGCATAAAAAAAGGAAATCCTGTCAAATTGACCATTAAAGGCAATTCAACAGGACCATAATTATTCCTCTCAAAAATAAAAACTATCGTTTCATACTAAAGTGTGCCTTAAATTCTTTTTGCACACCTTCGTCATAATAATGCAATACAAACCAATAATCGGTCGAAGGTAACGGATAGCCATTATAGGTTCCGTCCCACCCTTTTTCTTTGGGCGAAAGTTGTTTAATCAACTTACCGTAACGATCGAAAATGGTAATCGTTGCCTTCTCCGGATTCGGTAAATCTTTTATATTCCAGTAGTCGTGGTACGAATCGCCGTTTGGCGTAAAATACCGCGGATAATTCAGTACCAATACCCGCAACGGACTGTCGCCACATCCTTTTTTGTCCCGTACCCGAACGGTATAATACCCCGCCGTGCTGACCTGGAAAATTGGACTATCCTGAAACGGTCCATCGTTTAACTGGTATTCGTAATCTCCGGAACCTTGTGCCGAAACTACAATAATCTGATCCAGATCGAATGCTTCTTTTACAATTGCCTGTACGACTGCCGCCGATGAAACACTAATCGTTGCCGAAGCCATACCCTGACAACCACTAGCCGTATCGGTTACCGTTACGGTATAATTCCCGGGTTGTGTTACCGAAAGCGTTGGTGTCGTATTGGGCAGGGTTCCACTGCTTGACGTCCATACAAAGGTATGTCCGGCAGCCGGAATACCCGGATTTAAAACGATCGGAGCAATCAGATTTCCGGTTACCGGATTTACACAGGTTGCCTGATTTGTTAAATGGGGTTGCGGTGCATTTTTTAACAACACCGTTAGTTGTTGCATCGGCCCCAGACACCCAGTTGCGGCATCTTTTTCCTGAACCTGTATCGTATAGGTTCCCGCCGGAGAACTCCCCCAGTTGACTTTAATTTCGTTTGTACCCGCCGGATTGTTAAAACTTATTGCTCCGGAAAAGTTCGGATTCGGGATCGTCCAGCTATACACCGAACCTGTTGTTCCCAATCCGTTGTTTTCGGAAGCGTCAACTTTATAGATCGAAGAACTCGTCCCTTGGCAGATGACCTGTTGGGCATATCCCGTAATCCCCATACCAAAGAGGACACTACTACAGGTATTCAGAACAAGCTTTCTTAGTTTCGGATTCACAGCGCGTGTTATTGTATGACTTCTTTTTTTATTCATTATTCCGTTTTTCTCCAATCTGCCGATCGATATCGGTTTACTAATTGAAAATGATTGCTGATGTGGTTGGTGCCGCCGGTTGCGGATTTACGGTTTCGTTTTGTATTGGCGAAAAACAGCCTCCTGCATTCTGTACCGTTACCGGATAGGTTCCTTGTCCTACGTTATTAAAAATCGGACTGGTCTGGTAGTTAACACCATCGATACTATACGTTAATCCGGTTCCAAGTGGTGCGCTTACTTCAATTGTAGCCATCGGTTGCGAACAGGTCGGTTGCGTTACCACTACAGTCGGTGTTACCGGCGCTACCGGTTGCGCATCGATTGTTAATGTCGTTGCTGTAGAAATACAACCACCTGGTACTTTTACCGTAACGTTATACGTTGCTCCCGCCGTAAGTCCGGTGAATTGCATTCCTGTCTGATAGTTCGTTCCGTCAACACTATACTCATAGCCCGTTCCGGTTGGTCCGGTTACGGTTATCGTTCCCGTAGCTACCGCACAGCTTGGCTGTTGTGTTACCGAAGCTACCGGTGCCGATGGCGCTGCCGGCTGTGCATTGATCACAGCTGGTGTACTACCCGAAATACAACCTCCTGCACTTTTGATGGTTACGTTATATGATCCTGTCGTTACGCTATTGAAAATATTTGACACCTGATAATTTACGCCGTCAATACTATACATATATCCGGTTCCTGTAGCCGGAGGCGTTACCGTAATGGTACCAGTGGCTACCGTACAGGTTGGTTGATCCAGTGTTACAACCGGATTGGCTGGTGCCGCTTCTATTGTGATGGTAAGGTTTACCGGTGCTCCGGGACATCCGGAAGCATTGGTTTCGATAACCTGAAGTGTATACACGCCCGCAGGAGTTGTTCCCCAGTTAATCGTGATCGCGTTCGCATTTACGCTGGGTGTTCCGGTGATGGTTCCCGCAAATGCAGCAGGTGTTACCGTCCACGCATAGGTTGATCCCGCAGGACCCGTACCCGGAGTATTAACACTATAATTCTTTATAGCGCCCACACAGATGGTTTGTTGCGCATACGTTCCTAAGGTAGCCAACATCACTATCGTGAAAATTAATGTTTTAAAATAGTTCTTTTTCATTATTGTGTTTTTGATGAGTTTCTTTTTTTAATTGTAATAAATTCCCATAGTGGTCGGTTTGGATACCACTTTTAAGGTTGCTGCATACGAATGTTCCTGACAGCTTGGTGTGGTTACAAAACAGTAATACTGGTTACCGTTCAATCCCATCGGAACATTACTGATCGTTAACACCGCTGTTGTCGCTCCGGAATAAGGCGCGGTATTGGTCACATTTACCCAGTTTCCGGCACTATTCAGCATTTTCCATTGATAGGTAACACCTGTTGTATTACTCATAGCTACTGAAAAAGTTGCCGATTGCCCTTCACATATTGTACGCTGTACAGGCTGTGTTGTTATCGAAGTGGTATTGGATACCGAATAATTATGAATCCCGATATCGTCGCAACTTTCCGTTGATGACGAATTCCATTCACTCGGCACATAAACATTGTTTGGCGCCACTACGTCGTTTCGGCGGATCATGGTAAACCCGGTGTTATCCGGTGCATTTACCGCATCGATTACGGTTCCGTTTTTAACCAATTCAAAACCGTCATCGGCATTAAATCCGGTTGTGTACGATATATTTTGTGTAAACGTACAAATCGCTGGATCGTTTCCGATTCGGATCAGATACAAGCTTCCGGAAGCCAAATTTCCAGTAAGGTTTACTGTATAGGAAGGCGCAGGATCACCTGCTGTTCCGTATCGTAGGAATGAATATTGCGACATATTGACGGTCGCTCCGGTTCCGTTATATAATTCGATAATTCCGCCATCACCACGGTCGGCATCATATAATTCCGAAATAAAAATATCGGAGTACAAAGTGGTACATGTCGACCGAAGTACGGTAAAAACCGGTGAAGTCCCGGTACAGCTATTGGTCGTAATACTGACCGTTCCTGTGGTACTTCCCACCGGCACTACGGCTTCAATAAGCGTATTCGAAATAACCGTAAAAGACGTTGCCGGTACGCCATTAAACAACACCGCCGAAGTCCCGGATCCATTCATAAATCCACTTCCGTTGATTTTGATCAGGGCATTTATTGGCGCCGATGTTGGCAGAAAACTGGTTACCGTGGGTTGCGTACAAGCCGTGGTTATAATTCCGTTAAAAGCAAAGTCGTTTATACTAAACGTTCCTCCAGCCGCAGAAGCGCCCCAGGCGTAAATTCGAAAAGTAATGGGAGCCGTAACGTTTTGGTAGGCCGCAGCCGTCAAACTGATGGTTGTTCCGGTTGCGGTTGCCGTTCCGATATTGGTTCCGTAGCCATCCAATGACGATCGGAACGCAAAAGATGTCGGACCGGAGCCCGAAGCCTGTGCCGTGTATTCAAAACTAGCAAATTTTATAAGGTAACCCGCCGATGGTGTTAGTGTAAATTCAAAATATTTGGTATTCGAAAGGGTTCCGGAATTCCAACCCGTAGCGTTATACCGGTTATTGGTATTGGTTCCGGTTATCCCCGATCCGCGACCGATACCCGAAACGGTAATATTTGGACTTACCGTTTGCCCGGTCGTATACGGATTCGCAGTATTCGGATTCGTTCCGGTTATCGGATTACTAAAAATCGCCTGTCCCTGTGTCGTATTGATCGCGAACAACATTAGTAGTACTGCTCCGAAAAAGCTTTGTTTGCAATGTAATTTTGATATGTTGAATTGTAATAATTTCATTCAAATAAGTTCTTTTTTATTGTATTCCGCCCCATTCATTTTGAGCCATACAAAAATATAGAACCCTAATAACCAGACACTAATTACCACATTATCATATACTATGCATAAGGTTATCATTCTGTTAACTCGCGCCTATAGCCATAAAAAAAGCCTCTCAATTGAGAGGCTCTTAGGCATGCTATTCAAAAAACTATTATTTTTTAATCACTTTAATGGATTGTGATTGTCCGTTTGCTTTAACCTGTAGGATATAAGCTCCTGTTGGCAACACACTCATGTCTACTGAAGCTGTTGTTGCATTTGGTTGTACCGCGATTACGCGTTGTCCCACTAAATTAAATACCTCAACCGAAGTAATGTCATTTGTATACATTACTGTAAACACATCCACTACCGGGTTTGGATAATATTTTAATCCCGGTAAATTGAACGATGCCGATCCTAACGTTACCGTAGCCGTTACAGCCAGTGGCGTTAAACTTCTACATCCTCCAACGGTATGCATTGCATAATATATAGCTCCGTTTACCAATTGCGTAGTCGATGCCAATGGGTTAACATTAGCGATAGCATCCGCTTCGGTTGCATACCATACTATTGCAGTTCCGGTAGCCACAAGGTTTGCTACAGTAGCATCAGATGGTGCATTTACATTGAACGTTTGTGTTGCCGCTCCTGTTGGTGCTGCCGGTGCCGCTGTTACATTTACAGTTACAGTCGATTCGGTATAACATCCCGTAGTCGGGTTTGTCCCTCTCACCGTATAAGTAGTTGTTGTAGCCGGTGATACCGTTACCGTGCTTCCAGTTAAGTTACCCGGCATCCACGTCCAGTTTAAGTCGCCAGGTCCTGTTGTATTTGTCTGACCTCCGAATACTACGTTTAATCTGTTTTTAGATAACGCTGGTGTCGGGTTGGTTGTAGCCAATACTGTTGCCGATGATAATACACTTGTAGTAGCCGATACCGTAGTATTATCAGCTGTAGCTGTATAATAAGTGATCGCATTATACGTTAAATCCGCTCCATCTTGTCTGATATCCACAATGATGTTGGATGTTCCGTCCCATACATATGGTGTTGCAAAAGTGATCGTATTTAATCCTACTGCATGGGTATACGTTGCCGGTCCATACACTAAGTTTAACCCGGTTGTTGTAAATCCTGTTAATACAGAGTTCGTTGTTGTTCCGATTCGGATTGTGAAGTTGGTTACGTTAGTTCCGCTTCCTAATGTTGTGATTCGGTAAGCCAATGACGTAATATTACCCGGTTTCAATCCTGCCGCTGTTAACTCAGCCGCCGTAAATACCGTTTGATTCCAGTATTGTGCCCAACGATTACAGAAAGCTGTTGGTTGTGCCGTATCGCCCGATAAGGTTGTTCCAGCTCCAACAGTTACCGTTCCAGGTCCTACTGTTTGCGTTGTTGCTGCTAATGATGATGATGATCCTTCACAAATTGTTGCCGGAGTTGCTGCAACATTCACTACCGGATTCGGGTTGATGTTTACCACTACAGCTGCAGTAGTAGCACAACTTCCTGCCGATTGTGACGCTGTTACCGTATAGGTTGTAGTCGCCGCAGGGTTAAATGTCCATCCATTGGTTGCATCTCCGGTTACTCCGGTTGCAGGTGACCAGGTATAGGTATCGTAGTTTGATCCTCCTGTAGCTAGCGTAATAACACTGCTTGATGATCCGCTACAAACTGCCGCTGTACTATTTGCACTTAACGTGATTGCCGGTGCCGTAGTAGTAGTGGCTACCACTTCCGTTCTTGGTGAAGAACATGATAAATCGAATTTCCAGTTATAGAAGCCCATGAAATACGCTGGGTCGTATCCATTTCCCGTAATGTTTGCTGCCGCAGAAGTGTACGGATACGTTGCTCCCGATACGTTACGACTTACACCACCTGATGGCAATGTTGGATATAACTGATAACTTCCTGGTGTTAAAGTATGATTTAATGTAATGGTTTGCGCAGTTGCTCCACCTGCTACGTTAGTCACATACGGATAAGTTGCAATTACAGTTCCCGATGAGCTACGAACAATAATTGCTCCGTTTTGTCCCGATGTTACCGGGAATACATCTACTGAAATCAGTTTGGTGTTTTGTAAAACGGTAAAACTCACATCCCACTCGATTGTTTGCGTTCCAATGGTACCGCCTTGTGCTGTTGGTGAAACCGGCCCTACACTTGTAGTCCCCGGAACACTTGTTTCAACCCAATAAGATGTTGTTGCTGAAATTACCGGTGTGTTAAATGTTCCACCTGTTCCAATTGCCGTACCACCCGTTTGCGCTGCAAACCAATTGATTGTTCCACCACTTGCCGTAGCCGTAAGTGTAGCCGATCCGGTTCCACATACAGATCCCGGTGTCGTTGCTGTAATATCAAAGTAATCACATTTGGTTGTGAAAGCCGAAGAAGCTGCCCATGCACTAAAGTCACCACCTCCACAGCTGGATCGCACATAAACCGTATAAGTCGTTGATGGTGCCAATCCGGTAACGTTTTGTGTTACCACTCCTGCCGGAGAAGTTCCCGATGCTCCCAATCCGGTAGCACCACTTCCAGCGGCACCACTGCTTCTTACTTCATATTCGTATCCGCTTGCCGGTGCTGTTGTCGGTGCTGTCCATGCAATAGTAGCGCTGTTTTTAGTGATCGCACTGGTTACAATCGCTGTTGGTGCAAAACAAGTTGGCACCGTAGCTGTCAATGAAATATTATCCAATGATGCCGGTGGATTCGTTCCGTCGGATGAGTCATTTTTCCAAACAAATACCACTCGTTTTGTTTTTCCGGCCACATAGTTCACCTGCGCCGTAGTAAACGAATAAGCCACCGCTGTTGTTGTAGTCGGATTGACTGTTCCGGCACGTTGTAACAGGTAATACCCTGTAGTTCCGTTGGTATATCCGGTCCATCCTGTAGTGGTCGTATTGGTTCCGGTTGGCCCAACATTAGACGGGGTGATATTGGTATCGATAACATATACCATCAGGTTATCATAATTCCCGTCATTCCCGTTTCCACGCCAGTCGAACGTAAGGTTTACCGCTGTCGTTCCGGCCGGGAAAGCAATATCTCTATAGAAAAAAGATCTGCTGGTTGCAGTTGTGTTATAATTCCAGGTCGTTCCTCCATCATTCGAAATAAAGGCACCTCTATTTCCGGTAAACCATCCCGGAGTTGTTCCTAAAGCCCATTTGTTGGTCGTATCATCTATAGCCGTCCATCCGTTGGCAGCAAGTGTGGTTCCGGTTTCGAAACCGCCATCTCCCGTAGGGTTAATTAAAACCGTCTGAGCCTGTAACTGCCCCAAACAAAGGGTTAGCATAAACAAACAAAAGGCACTCCAACCCGGTGTCGGTTTTTTATGCCATCCAAATTTGCTTAATAAAGTAGTTTTTTTCATAAATAAAATATTAACAGTTTATTAGCACCAATGTAAGCAAATATTGATCATGTATCATAAAAACTTATCATTTTAATAAACAAAAAAGAACATTATAACAAAATAAAAACACTATATGCATTATATTAACTTATTGTTTGTTTTTATAATACCACAAATGGCACTCATTCACTAACCGGGCGCCATAAAAAAAGGGCTGTCGTAACGACAGCCCTTTCTTATATAAAAAACGGAATTAATTATTTTTTAATCACTTTTACCGACTGTGACTGTCCGTTTGCTTTAATCTGAAGGATATACGCTCCTGTTGGCAATACACTCATATCTACTAATGCTATTGTAGCATTTGGCTGCATTGCGATTACGCGTTGTCCTACCAAATTGAATACCTCAACCGAAGTAATGTCGTTTGTATACGTTACCGTAAACACGTCCACTACCGGGTTTGGATAGTATTTCAATCCTGGCATATTAAATGATCCTGTTCCTAATCCTACTGTTACCGTTACAGCTAGTGGCGTATTGCTTCTACAACCACCTACCGTTTGCATCGCATAGTAAGTAGCACCATTAACCAATTGTACAGTCGTTGCCAATGGGCTAACATTTGCGATAGCATCTGCTTCCGTAGCATACCATACCACAGCGGTTCCGTTTGCCACAAGATCAGCGATAGTTGCCTGATCTGCTGTATTGACATTGATAGTCTGAGTAGCATTTCCTGTTGGTGCTGCCGGCGCCGGATTAACGTTTACCGTTACCGTCGATTCGGTATAACATCCCGTTGTTGGGTTTGTTCCTCTAACGGTATAAGTAGTCGTTGTAGCTGGTGTAACCGTTACAGAACTTCCTGTTAAGTTACCCGGCATCCAAGTCCAGTTTAAGCTACCTGGTCCTGTTGAACCTACTTGTCCACCGAATACTACATTTAATCTGTTTTTCGATAAAGCAGGTGTCGGGTTACTATTTGCTAATACAGTAGTCGTTGGAGCTGTACTTGTTGTAGCCGATACCGTAGTATTATCTGTTGTAGCGGTATAATAGGTAATCGCATTATTAGAGGAATCCGCTCCTTCTTGTCTGATATCTAAAATGATGTTAGACACTCCGTCCCACACATATGGTGTATCGAACGTGATGGTATTTAATCCAATCGCATGCGCATAAGTAGCCGGTCCGTAAACTAAGTTTAATCCGGTTGTTGTAAATCCAGTTAATACAGAATTGGTTGTTGTTCCGATTCTAACCGTAAAGTTGGTTACGTTCGTTCCACTTCCTAACGTTGTAATATTGTAAGCAATCGAAGTAATGTTACCCGGTTTTAATCCCGCAGCAGTTAATTCAGCCGCAGTAAATACCGTTTGGTTCCAGTACTGTCTCCAACGGTTACAGAACGCTGTTGGTTGTGCCGTTTCACTGGTTAACGTTGTTCCCGTTCCTATTGTGATAGTTCCTGGCGCACTTGTATCGGTTGTTGCTGTTAATGATGCCGATGTTCCTTCACAAACTGTTGTCGGTGCTGCAGCAACATATACTACCGGTGCAGGATTGATGTTCACCACTACAGTAGTTTCCACATTACATCCATTAGTAGTGTTAATCGCTTTTAAAGTATACGTTGTTGTTGCGGTTGGGTTAAATGTCCATCCGTTCGTTGCATCTCCGGTTACTCCCGTTGCCGGTGTCCAGGTAAATGTATCATAACTTGAAGCACCTGCCGTAATTGTTACTGCAGCACTAGATGATCCGCTACAAACTACCGCTGTACTGGCTGTACTTAATGTTAATGCCGGTGGCGTTGTTACCGTAGCAACTACTTCTGTTCTTGCAGAAGTACAAGAATCTTCGAATTTCCAGTTGTACATTCCCATAAAGTAAGCCGCATTGTATCCGTTTCCGTTGATACTCGCTACCGAAGAAGTATACGGATATACTGCTCCTGTAGTATTACGGTTTACGCCATCTGCTGGTAATGTTGGATATAACTGGTAGTTTCCTGGCGCTAAAGCATGGTTTAACGTAATGGTTTGTGCTGTTGCTCCTCCACTTACGTTTGTCGTATACGGATAGGTAGCAATTACCACTCCAGCCGAACTACGAACTACGATTGCTCCGGTTTGCCCTGATGTTACCGGGAATATATCTACTGATGTTAATTTCGTACTTTTTAAAACGGTAAAGTTATTTTCCCATGCCGTTGTTTGGGCTCCGATTGTTCCTCCCTGTGCGGTTGGTGATACCGGTCCTACTGCAACAGTTCCATTCACTCTGCTGGATTCAACCCAGTAAGATGTCGTTGCTGTGATTACAGGTGTCGTAAATGAAGCTCCTGTTCCAAGCGCCACTCCTCCGGTTTGTGCTGCATACCAGCTAATGTTTCCTTCGTTGGCAGTAGCTCCTAAAGTAGCCGTTCCTTGTCCGCAGATACTTGCCGGCGTTGTAGCCGAAATTACCGGTGGATTACATGGTGTTGTAAAGGTTACCGGTGCCAACGTCCAAGCACTGGTGTCTCCAGTTCCACAGTTAGAACGTACCCAAACATAGTATGTTGTTGAAGCCGACAATCCTGTTAGTGGTGCCGTTACTGCTCCTGCAGCTGCCGTTGCATTAGGTGTTGTTCCTGCTGTTGGCGCTGTATTTGTTTCCGAATAATAAATTTCATATCCGTTAGATGGTGTCGTTGTAGAAGCCGTCCAGTTTACAGTTGCTGTAAAAGCTGTGTTAGCCGTAGCAGTAACTGCTGTAGGCGGCATACATGATGGTATTGCTACTACAGTTAATTTATAGTCTTCTGCTTCTGTTCTGGCATTTGCGTTTGAACAAGCATCTGGTGTAATACTGTTATAATCAATACGTACACGCATTCTGTAATCCCCTAACGCTGTTCCAGCCGGTACGATAAAACTTCCTGTCTGATCGTTTCCGTAAGCTGTAGTTACATATACTCTTTCTGTCGCATTATCAAAAACTAAATCGTTATTCCAGTCAACCCAGATAGCTGTCCCAACTGAACCTCCTACGATAGCAGAACTAAAATTGATCGTTCCTGTAGGATATTGTGTAACTGTTGCTGTTGCGTAGTTATCCTGGTATCCTCCGGTTGTATAACCCGAAGCAGAGTTCGAAATATTAGTCGATCCACCAGTAGTGGTAAAATTATTGATATATGTTGTTGATGCTGTAGACGAAGGCACACAATATCCGGTACGGAAAGTTGTAGCTGCTGTCCAAACACTAAAGCTTCCAGATCCACAGTTTGATCGTACATATACTGTATAGTTTGTCGATGCTGTTAATCCTGTTACGTTAGCTGTTACTACTCCTGCTGCTGTCGATCCGCTAGTTGCTAAACCTGTCGCACCGCTTCCTGCAGCTCCACTGGTTCTAACTTCATATTCGTATCCTGCTGCTGGTGCTGTAGCCGGTGCAGTCCATCCGATTGTTGTAGAAACCAATGTCGTTCCTGAAACCGTTAATGCTGTAGGAACAAGACAAGAAGGTGTTACTTCTACTGAAACTTCTCCTAAATACAAGGTGTTCATATTCGCTGCCGAATAACATTGAAATCCGATGTTATACACTCCTGTAGTTGGTACAGTAAAGTCGATTTCTTTCGCTACTACTGCATTTGATGTTCCAGTTGTTACATCAAATAAAGTCGTTGCCATTGCTGTATTTACAGCTCCGTTTCCAATACCTACTTTTAATTTTTCAGCATAAGAACTATCTTTATATTTGAATTTCAAACGGTAGCTGGTTCCTTGCGTAAGGCTTAATCCATTGGTAAATAACCAATCGTTTGCCGCATTGGAACCATGGTACGGATAGCTCATTACTTTTCCGGTAATTCCAGCTACACTAGCAACACTTACCCATGTTTTGGTATCGTTATTTACATTTTGCACGGTGGTACAAACCGGGATAGCCGGAACGGTTACCGCCTCAATTGGCATCGTATAAGGAATTACAGAAGTTTCACATCCTGTTGCAAATGTATAGGCTGCCGACCAAGCACTAAAGTTTCCTGATCCACAGTTTGCACGAACATATACGGTATATGTTGTTACAGCTGTCAATCCTGTAACATTTGCAGTTAATACTCCTGCTGCTGTCGATCCGCTGTTTGCTAATCCTGTAGCTCCGCTTCCTGCAGCGCCACTGGTTCTAACTTCATATTCATATCCAGCCGATGGTAACGCCACTGGCTCTGACCATCCGATTGTAGCTGTAGTTGCTAAAATGTTTGTTGCCGTTATGGTAGTTGGTGGTACACATGTAGGTCCTAATTCTACCGAAATTTCTCCCAGGTATAATACGTTCATGTTTGCCGCCGAATAACATTGGAATCCGATGTTATACACTCCGGTAGTCGGTACTGTAAAGTCGACTTCTTTTGCCACTACAGTTGTAGCTGCTCCGGTTGTTACATCAAACAATGTTGTTGTCATCGCTGTATTCACAGCTGTATTTCCGATACCCACTTTTAGTTTTTCAGCATAGCCGGTATCTTTATATTTAAATTTCAAACGGTAAACAACACCTTGTGTAAGGTTTAATCCGTTTGTAAAAAACCAATCGTTTGCAACATTCGTTCCATGATACGGATATCCCATCACTTTTCCGGTAATTCCGGCAGTACTGGCATAACTTACCCATGTTTTGGTATCGTTGTTTACGTTTTGTGCCACTGTACAAACCGGAAGTGCCGGTACCGTTACCGCTTCTATTGGAACGATATACGGAATTGTAGCTGTATCACATAAGGTTGTAAAGGTATATGTCGCAGTCCAGTCGCTAAAATCGCCTGATCCACAATTTGCTCTTACATAAACCGTATAAACAGTACTATTTACTAATCCTGTTAACGATGCTGTAGTAACACCTGCCGCAGTAGTACCACTGGTAAATAATCCTGTTGCACCACTTCCTGCCGCACCACTGGTTCTGATCTCATATTCGTATCCGCTTGCCGGATTTGATACAGAAGCTGTCCAATTAAGTGTTGCAGTAGTTGTTGTAATTGCTGTAGCGGCCACATCAGCCGGTTTAAGGCATGTTGGCGCTACCGTTGTTAATGAAATATTATCAACAGATGCCGGTGGATTCGTTCCTACCGATCCGTTATTTTTCCATACAAATATTAATCGTTTTGTTTTTCCAGCCACATAACTCATTTGTGCTGTAGTTAACGAATACGTTACCGCAGTTGTCGTTGTTGGATTTACGGTTCCGTTACGCTGTAACAGGTAATATCCTGTTGTTCCATCGGTATAGTTCGTCCATCCGGTAGTCGTCGTATTGGTACCTGTTGGTCCTGAAGTAGTCGGTGTAATATTGGTATCCACAAGATAAACCAAAAGGTTGTCACTGTTTCCATCATTACCATTTCCTCTCCAGTCAAATTTAAGTGTTACAGTTGTCACTCCTGCAGGAAACGTAACATCCCGGTAGAAATGAGAACGGGTTGCTGTACCATTACTATAGGCCCAAGTTGTTCCGGAATCATTGGAAACATAAGCGCCTCCATTACCCGTAAACCATCCCGGAACAGTACCTACATTCCAGGTATTCGGAGTTCCATTTACAGTAGTCCATCCATTTGCATCGAATGTACTACCATTTTCAAAGCCGCCTTCGGCATTGGGGTTAATTAAAACGGTTGTTTGTGTACCTTGTGCGCTTGCCTGGTGTCCCGCCAGCAATGCCATCAGTAGCAAACAACTCATTTTTAAGTGCAATTTCAACGCATTTCGCCATCGAAATTTACTTAAATAAGTAGAGTTTTTCATAATAGTGTCATTAGTTTTACAGGCCGCTAATTTAACAAAATAATAACACTGAAAAGGTTTGAAATGTTTTTTAACAATTTAAAATCTGAAATAAATAAAAACCTCACATTTTCTTAACAGTATGATTATTTAAAGTTACAATCAGACCGCTTCCACCTTTAATTTCACAATATATTTTATAAATAACTTCAAAAAAAATCGCCCGAGGTGTAGACCCCGGGCGATTCCATATCGAATGCGTTAATTTATCTGTTATTTCTTAATGATACGAATCTCCTGCATCGCATCGCCCGATTGTACATGGGCAATATAAGCACCTGCTGCCAGGTCACTCATGTCGATCGTTGTTGTGGTATCCGCACTGTTTTTAACGATTACTTTTTGTCCTAACATATTGTAGATTGTTACACTACTGATTGACTCTGAGTAGCTAATTGTAATGATATCCGAAACTGGGTTAGGATAGTATTTCAACATCGTTTTATCGAATGATGACGTACCTAAGGTTACCGTTACCGTTACTGCCAATGGAGCAGAACTAGTACAAGTTCCTACAGTTTGCATCGCATAATAAGTGGTTCCGCTCACCAATTGTGTTCCTGCTGCAAGTGCATTGGTTCCCGCTAAAGCATCTGCCGAAGTTGGATACCAGATCACACCTGTTCCGGTTACTACAATACTGGCAATAGTCGCTTCTGCTGCCGTATTTACAGTAAAAGTTTGCGTTGCAGCTCCTGTTGGAGCACCAACCGTATTTATCGTCACCGCTACTGCTAATCGTGTACTTTCACATCCCGAAATGGTTTGTGTTACATAATACGTACCCGTAGCCAAAGCAGCTGTTGTCGCTAAAGCCGTACCGCCAGATGATTGATCATACCACTGAATCCCTGTTCCGGTAGCGGTTAGATTGGCCACTGTCGCGCTATTACAGAACGATTGTGCTGTCGCTGTTGGTTGTGCCGTTACATTCACAATAACATCTACCTGTAATCGGGCACTTTCGCATCCACCGATGGTTTGCGTTACAAAGTAAGGTCCTGATACTAAAACAGCCGTAGTCGCTAAAGCCGTTCCTCCTGTTGGTTGGCTGTACCACTGAATTCCGGTTCCGGTAGCAACAAGGCTGGCTACTGTTGCACCACTACAGAACGATTGTGCCGTAGCTGTTGGCTGTGCTGTTACGTTTACAATAACATCAACCTGGAATCGAGCACTTTCACATCCTGCGATAGTTTGCGTTACAAAATAAGGCCCTGATACCAAAACAGCAGTCGTAACTAAAGCCGTTCCTCCTGTCGGTTGATCGTACCACTGAATTCCGGTTCCGGTAGCAACAAGGTTGGCTACAGTCGCACCACTACAGAACGATTGTGCCGTAGCTGTTGGTTGTGCTGTTACATTTACCGTTACGGTTACTACGTTGGAAAAACTTGGTAATCCTAATGCCGCACAGGTTACTACCAAACGGTAATAGGTTGTTTGCGTAAGGGTACCGGTTGTCAGGTCAGCGTAGGTTGCCGTAGCCGTTCCTTCGTTTACCGGTGCTGTAAAAGCGGAGTCGGAAGACGATTGCCACTGATAGGAAGTCGTTTCTCCTGTAGAATATCCGGTTGCCTGAATTGTAGACGTTCCAGAAGTACAGATTGTTGTTACCGTTGCCGTTGCCGTTCCTCCAACCGCTGTCGTACAAACCGGAGATGTAAACTCATCCGCTCCCATATCCGGTGCCGTTGTGCTACGTGTATCGCCATCAATATCGGTTGTTACGGCTACAATTGGCGTTCCGGTGTTATCCAGGTAAATATTCGATGCCGGTACCAAATGTAAATCGGTTGCCGACGTAAATACCGGCACTACGTTTTTCGAATTGACGTTTCCGCCAAAACCAGTTACAAGAGCTGCTAAATCGGCTCTGTCTGATCCGATATACGCTAAGTTAGCCCCTGTTGACGAATAGTTGTTATAATCGATTGCTGCAAAAACAGTATTTGCGGCCTCCGAGTAGATCGCATAACGCGCTCCCGTTTGTGTTTGCGAATTGGCAAGAATGTTATTTCTCAAATTGATCGCACCTGCCAAGGTTACAGAACTTAATACATTAATCGCCGCCGGTCTACCGCCTACGGTCTGATTGGTGTTGATTGCTACCGTGTTGTGATAAATATTATATCCCGCACCCTGACCTACAACAATTCCATAACCATTATCGGCTACCGCACCACCGGCTGAATAACCGTAACTGGCCACATCGCTAACGAAGTTGTTATACACATTTAGATTCGCTACCGCACTGTTGGAGTTCAAATAAATACCATTACTTCCATATCCGGTTGTATTGGTGTTCTTAACATCGGTGATTTTATTGTTAAATACATTTCCGTTCATCGCAACTCCTCCTACTAAAATACCGGAAGAAGTACTTGTTGTTGATGTCGTAACCCCTTTGATATCGTTGCCTGAAATCACAAATCCCTGTGCATTTTGTACGGCAAGACCTCGGAATCCAAGTTTATCAACTGCAGTTGTCGCTCCTATTACGTTGTTGGTAATTACAAATCCCTGATCCGGAGTTGTAGCATTTCCAATCGCAAAAATCGCGTTTTGCATTTTATTGAACGTATTGTTGTTTGCTGTAAATCCTGTATTTGGTGCTTCAGCTGCAGCTCCTAAAGCGGATCCACTCACAACCAAACCGGCTACTGTAGTTGTTGGTGTATTTCCTATGAATTTTACATTTCGGAAAACCGTATTCGTGGCTCCATTGGTTGCATCTACCGACGCTACCCATACGATTACACCTCCAGCGTTGGTGTTGGCAATCGTTAAATCACGTGTTGTCGTTCCGTTGTTACTTCCGTCGAAAGTCACATAATCCGCACCGAAAAGTTTAATGATCGCTGTAGCGTTCGATCCTGTGATCGTTGGTGTCACTCCCGTAGCCGGTGCAATTGTCAGCCTGTTGATAGCGCTGGCATCGGCATTCGTATTAATCGTGATCGGGAACGTTTCTCCGGGATAGGTCGCATCGGTTAACGAGAAGGTAACCGGACCGGATAAACATCGTGCATTATAATCGGCAACTGCTGCTGTAAGTGTAGTATAAGCACCTCCTACTCCTACCGTATACACACCGTTTAAAGGTGCTGTCAACGCATAGGAGAACGGTGTTGTTGGCGGTGTTCCTACTGCTGGTGGATTGGCTGTAAATGTAGCCGCTCCCGCTGCCGGTAATGCTGTTATATTTGGCGTACTGGCATTATCCTGAGCTACGATATAATAACTTACCGTATCCCCTAATACTGCTGTTCCTCCAATAGAAAATTGATATTGTCCCGCTCCTAAGCTGGTCCCTGTTGCTGCCGTATAAGCTCCGGCATTAACTCTCCAATAAGCAACCGGTAGTCCGGCTCCTGAAGTAGGTGCACCACTTGCATCTGTAATCGTTGCTACGATGTTTCTGCTACCAACCGCACAAGCATTTGTTAAAACGGTATGTGCAATAATTGGCGCTGTAAGATCCATAGGAACTCCTGCAAATTCATCGGCTCCAATATCCGGCGTAGTTGTACTACGAACATCTCCATCGAAATCGTCTGTGATTCCCGCAATTGGTGCTCCTCCGTTTTCAATTTGAGTCGCTACCGTTGTATCAATATGCAGGAAGTTGGCATTTGCTCCTGTTGTTGAAGCCCATGTTGGGCTTTCCGATATCGAAGCACTGTCACGCGTTCCCATTCTGGTTTTTAAAGTAGCCAAAGTTGTGTCGGTATTGGTTCCGTCGGCAAATAATGTCGGACCAAAATACAAGTTGTTATTGGATGTAGCATCGTAGGTTGTTAACGATGTTCCGGATCTTCTGTAGGCCACTGCCAATGCGGTTCCATTAGGAGTTGACTGGTTTACGAAGATGTTGTTTCGCAATGACACCGTTGGTGTTGTCGATACCGAAATCGCACTCGATCCGAAGGATGCTCCGGTACTGCTTGCATTTAATCGTACGGTATTGTAACTGGCATTTACCGTTGTTCCACCTGTAATATTAATCCCTACTACCGGGTTGGCGGCATTAGAAATTGGTGTTCTTAAATCACCAACGATATTATTATACAGGTTTACGGTTGTACTACCACTTACTAAAATTCCATTTACAACTCCCGATGCATTGTTGGCTTCGATATTGTAAATTTTATTTTTATAGACGTTTTGAAGTGTTCCACCGGTGATGGACATTGCACTCACCGTATTACCGCCGGTTGTTGTTAAACCTGAAATGGTATTGTTAAAGAAATTCTGATCTCCGGCAGCAGAAGTAATCCCAACAATTGAGTTGGCTCCGGTGATATTACTAATCACGTTTCCGGATACAGGATTCGATCCGCCAGCCAAACTATAACCAACGTTTAAGATGGTTATGGTTCCGTTTCCATTGGTGATATTACTAAAGGTATTTCCGGTCACAATTTTTGCCGGGTAACTTGCCGTTCCTCCATCTGCTGAACGGAAACCGGATAAAGTAGTTGCTCCGGTAAGGGTTACATTCGAGAAGTTATTCCCAATATTGGATTCGGTTCCAGTTGTAGTCGCTCCGAATGAATCGTAAAAATAAACGGTTCCACCGGCACCGGTTTTGCTAAATGCCGTTACAACCGTATTATTGTTTACATTCGTTACCGAATTGGCCGAATGCGTCACACTATTTGTTATAAAGGTAAAGTTTCCGGTTGTATTAACATTCAGATTGGTAAACTTGTTCGAATTGATATTGGTACCAAAAGTAGTTGCCGTATTACTAATCAAAGTAATGGCTCCTGTTCCGGCCACGGTATGTCCAAAATTTATAAATTCATTGGAACTCATACTCAATGTGGTGTTCGAATTTACCGTAGAACCTTCGTTTAAAATACCGAATATGATTCCGGCGGCACTGCCTGTTCTAAGTGAAATGGTGTTGGCATCGATCGAATTTAAAATCGCTGTTGTACCTGTTGGTGCATTTGAGAATGCCGGTACATATACCCCGCGCAATGTTCCCGCTGTCGTACCTCCGTTAGAACTGGTAATGGTGTTATGAGAAACATTAAAGTTTCGGGTGTTACGTACTAAAACCCCATTCACAGAACCGGATACGTTGGCATAGCTTGAAAATGTTCCGGTTGTTCCGAAATTCGTGATGCTATTTCCAGTTGCAGTTGTTGTTCCTCCAATATCCAAGCCCATGTTATGATCGGCAGCAGCTGTAGGTCCTACCACCAGAATTCCAATGTTTACATTGCTGATATCGTTGGTATACGCTTTTAAATTGTGATTCCCTCCGTTCGTACCTGTAGCCGAAGCCGAAGTCGTTGGAGTTGTAGCCGAGTGTGTCGAGTTACTGTAAATTCCAAACGTATTCTGATAGGTCCGGTTTAGACTAATCGTGTTGTTCTGAATAGTATTGTTTTGTGCCCCGTTTGTCAAAGACCCATAAAGTAGGGCTACTCCCCATTCGGTCATGTTATTCGTACCGGCTGTTGTTGTGGTATTCGCTGCATTTTCTGTCATCGTAAAGCCCTGAATCGTAACCCAGTCGGCTCCTACCAATTTAAAAATGGCATCATTTAACGCTCCTGACGTTTGCGGTGTTGGTGCCGTAATCGTACTGGTGCTTCCTGAGATGGTGATCAAATTGGTCGATGTTCCTTCGGCCGTAATCACATAACCTCCTGCTGGAGCAGTTTCATTCCCGGTTAATGTAATTGTCACCGGACTTGAGATAGTTGCTCCATTTAATGCCGTTATAGCCGACGCTAACGACGGATAGGTAGGACTTAGTCCCGAGCCCCCATTTGTTGTGACCTGTGCATGGCCCACAAACGCAGCTAAAAACAAAAAGAACATTAAACAGGCCTGCTGTCGAATGTTCTTAAGCCGTGTGGAACCACGGTTTCCTTTTTGATTAAACAATGAATCGCATTCGTTGCCTAATGAATAGTATTTTTTATTCATACAAAATGATTTAGTAAGTGAAATTACTAAATTTTTAAACATTTTATAACAATTTTAACACTTAACAAAGTATATCACAAATAAGATTTAATATTTTTATTTTCTCACAATTAGTTTATAAAAAACTGCCTCTGTTTTAAAAAAACACTCTTTTTGTGACTACATTCTGATTAAACCATGATAATACCTGATTTTTTTCAAAAATACACATTCAAAAACAAGGCATTTTGCAATAAAAAACACCTGACAGATTTTAAAAACCTGTCAGGTGTTTCAAAAAAAAAGCCTCTCATTACTGAGAGGCTTTCCGGTATTATGCCTGACCTGTTGGTCCGAAATTTAATGGAATAGAAGGCAATTCTGCTTCTTTTATTTCACCGTGAGCGGCTTCAAACCGATTGATATTTTCGGCTAAAGCTCCCAATAAACGCTTGGCGTGTTGTGGCGTTAGTATAATTCTCGATTTTACTTTCGCTTTTGGCACACCCGGCATGATATTGATGTAATCAATTACAAATTCGGTATTCGAGTGGTTGATGATCGCCAGGTTGGAATAAATCCCTTCTGCCGTTTGCTCGTCCAACTCAATGTTGATTTGACCTTGTTGCTTGTTCTCACTCATGGCTTAGTAATTAAATTCTTCTTTAGCAGCCATTAATTCATTGAACTCTTCTTTAGAACCTACGATGATGTTATCGTAATCTCTCATACCGGTTCCGGCAGGGATTCTGTGTCCTACGATAACGTTTTCTTTTAGTCCTTCCAATCCGTCCACTTTTCCAGCTACTGCGGCTTCGTTTAATACTTTTGTTGTTTCCTGGAACGATGCTGCCGAGATAAACGACTTCGTTTGTAACGATGCTCTTGTAATACCCTGAAGAATTGGAGTTGCCGTTGCCGGAACTACATCTCTTGCTACTACCAGGTTTCTATCGTTACGTTTCAGGATTGAGTTTTCATCTCTCAATTCTCTTGGCGATACGATTTGTCCTGCTTTCAGGTTATCGGAATCTCCTGCATCTTCCACCACTTTCATTCCGTATAATTTGTCGTTTTCTACGATAAAGTCGCTGGTGTGAACCAACTGATCTTCTAAGAACAGGGTATCTCCCGGATCCTGAATCTGTACTTTACGCATCATCTGACGGATTACAACCTCAAAGTGCTTGTCGTTAATTTTTACCCCTTGTAAACGGTATACTTCCTGAATTTCATTTACCAAGTACTGTTGTACAGCCGATGGTCCCTGAATTCTCAAGATATCATCCGGAGTAATGGCTCCGTCCGACAATGGCATACCCGCTCTTACGTAATCGTTTTCCTGAACCAGAATCTGGTTGGAAAGTTTTACCAGGTATTTTTTAATTTCACCAAACTTCGACTCTACCACGATCTCACGGTTACCTCTTTTGATTTTACCAAAAGAAACCACTCCGTCGATTTCAGAAACTACAGCCGGGTTCGATGGGTTACGTGCTTCTAATAACTCGGTAATTCTTGGTAGACCTCCCGTGATATCACCCGCTTTAGACGAACGACGTGGGATTTTTACTAAAATTTTACCGGCTTTAATTTTCTCACCGTCATCAACCATAAGGTGGGCCCCCACCGGTAAGTTGTACGAACGGATCAATTCACCGTCTTTTCCGTAGATCAATAAAGTAGGGATTAATTTTTTATTTCTTCCCTCAGAGATTACTTTCTCCTGGAATCCGGTTTGCTCATCGATTTCAACCATGAACGTTTGTCCTTGCTCGATATCTTCGTAAGCTACTTTACCGGTAAACTCGGAAATAATTACCCCGTTATATGGATCCCATTTACAGATGGTTGTTCCTTTTTCCACAACATCGCCGTCTTTTACAAAGATGCTTGATCCATAAGGGATATTGTGTGTATTCAATACGATTCCGGTTGTTTCGTCGATCAATTTCAATTCCGTTGAACGTGAAATTACAATGTCGGTAGTATTACCTTCGTTGTCTTCCCCTTTAACGGTTTTTAAATCTTCGATCTCTAATCTTCCGCGGAATTTCGTGATAATGCTTGATTCTTCAGAGATGTTACCTGCGGTACCTCCCACGTGGAATGTACGTAGTGTTAACTGTGTTCCCGGTTCCCCAATCGATTGTGCTGCGATTACTCCGACAGCCTCACCTTTTTGAGTCATTTTTCCGGTAGCCAGGTTACGACCGTAACATTTCGCACAGATTCCTTTTCCGGCTTCACAGGTTAACGGTGAACGAACATCTACTTTTTCAACCGGAGACGCATCGATCGCTTTTACGATAGCTTCGGTGATTTCTTCACCAGCTGCAACCAATACTTCGCTTGTTAGCGGGTTGATTACATCTTGTAACGCTACACGACCTAAGATTCTTTCTCCTAATGTTTCAACGATCTCCTCATTCTTTTTCAATGCCGATACTTCCACACCACGTAATGTACCACAATCCACAGAGTTCACGATTACATCCTGAGATACGTCGTGTAACCTTCTGGTAAGGTATCCCGCATCGGCCGTTTTAAGTGCCGTATCCGCAAGACCTTTACGAGCACCGTGCGTCGAGATAAAGTACTCTAAGATCGAAAGACCTTCTTTAAAGTTCGATAAGATCGGGTTTTCGATAATCTCACCACCACCAGCAGTCGATTTTTTAGGCTTCGCCATCAATCCACGCATACCGGTTAACTGACGGATCTGCTCTTTCGATCCCCTCGCCCCAGAGTCAAGCATCATATACACCGAGTTGAATCCTTGTTGGTCTTCTCGAATGTTTTTCATCGCTAACTCCGTTAATAATGCATTCGTTGAAGTCCACACGTCAATTACCTGATTGTAACGCTCGTTGTTGGTGATAAGACCCATGTTATAGTTCATGGAAATTCCTTCAACCTGACTGTTTGCATCGGCGATCAAATCTTGTTTTTGATCCGGGATTTTGATATCTCCCAAAGAGAAGGACAATCCTCCTTTGAAAGCGAATCGGTATCCCATATCTTTCATATTATCCAAGAACGCAGCTGTAGTAGGTACATCGGTAACACTTAAAATCTTACCGATAATGTCTCTAAGGCTTTTCTTGGTTAATACTTCATTGATATATCCAGCTGCTTCCGGTACTACTTCGTTAAATAATACTCTTCCGGCAGTTGTCTGGATGATTTTATATACTAATTCTCCGTTTTCGTTAAAATCTTTTGCGCGGATTTTAACACGGGCATTCAACTCCAGTTTTCCTTCGTTTAACGCGATGTTTACTTCTTCGGCAGAATAGAACGTTAATCCTTCTCCTAAGATTTTGTGCGTTTCCGTAGACAAACGTTCTTTGGTCATGTAGTACAGACCCAAAACCATGTCTTGAGAAGGTACCGTGATTGGAGCTCCATTCGCCGGGTTAAGGATATTGTGAGAAGCCAACATTAACAATTGTGCTTCCAAAATCGCCTCCGGTCCAAGCGGTAAGTGAACCGCCATCTGGTCACCATCGAAATCGGCATTAAACGCCGTACACACTAACGGGTGTAACTGGATCGCTTTACCTTCGATTAGTTTTGGCTGGAACGCCTGAATACCCAAACGGTGCAACGTAGGAGCACGGTTTAGTAATACCGGGTGACCTTTAATTACATTTTCAAGGATATCCCATACTACCGGCTCTTTTTTGTCGATAATTTTCTTCGCTGATTTTACCGTTTTAACAATTCCTCTTTCGATTAATTTACGAATAACGAATGGTTTGTACAGCTCGGCAGCCATATCTTTTGGTAGACCACATTCGAATAATTTCATTTCCGGTCCTACAACAATTACCGAACGCGCTGAATAATCCACACGTTTTCCTAATAAGTTCTGACGGAAACGCCCTTGTTTTCCTTTTAA
This sequence comes from Bacteroidota bacterium, assembly GCA_023446155.1. Classification (GTDB taxonomy): domain Bacteria; phylum Bacteroidota; class Bacteroidia; order Flavobacteriales; family Flavobacteriaceae; genus Flavobacterium. The sequence goes on along the minus strand of JAEXIT010000017.1, from coordinate 307,190 downwards.
GGAATCCGATAGGGATTTCAATGGTCTGTTCGATTCTGTTTTTACAGCAGAAGCTTTTCTGGTATTATCGAATAACGAGTCTACCGATTCCTGTAGCATACGTTTTTCGTTTCTCAAGATTACTTCCGGTGCTTTGATTTCCATCAATCGTTTTAAACGGTTGTTACGGATGATTACTCGTCTGTAAAGGTCGTTCAAATCCGATGTTGCAAAACGTCCACCATCAAGCGGCACCAACGGACGTAATTCTGGCGGGATAACCGGAATTACTTTTAAAATCATCCATTCCGGACGGTTTTCACGATTGTTGTTCGCTTCACGGAACGATTCTACTACCTGTAGTCGTTTTAAGGCTTCCGTTTTACGTTGTTTAGACGTTTCGTTATTAGCTGCGTGACGTAGATCGTAGGATAACGAATCCAAATCAATACGTGCTAATAAGTCCATGATACATTCCGCACCCATTTTAGCAATGAATTTGTTCGGATCGGTATCGTCTAAATATTGGTTCTCCATTGGAAGGCTATCCTGAATGTTCAGGTATTCCTCTTCTGTTAAGAAATCCAGGGTCTTTAATGTATCTCCGTCTGGTCCTTTTGCAATACCCGGCTGAATTACTACGTATCTTTCGTAGTAAATAATCATATCCAGTTTTTTAGAAGGCAATCCTAAGATATATCCGATTTTATTCGGAAGCGAACGGAAATACCAGATGTGTGCGATGGGCACCACCAGGTTAATGTGTCCTACTCTGTCTCTACGTACTTTTTTCTCAGTAACTTCAACTCCACAACGGTCACAAACGATTCCTTTATAACGGATTCTTTTGTATTTTCCGCAGGCACATTCGAAGTCTTTTACCGGACCGAAAATTCGCTCGCAGAAAAGACCATCACGCTCTGGTTTATGGGTACGATAGTTGATGGTTTCCGGTTTTAAAACCTCACCTCTTGATTCTGCCAAAATAGATTCCGGAGAAGCAAGACCTATCGAAATTTTGTTAAATCTTTTAACGGTATTTTTATCTTTTAATCTCGTCATGATATGAATACTATCGATTTATTTAAAACGCTATAAAAGGGAGTAATCCGAAGACTACTCCCGTGTAAATTTATTCTTCTAATCTGATGTCTAATCCAAGACCTTTCAATTCATGCATCAATACATTGAATGATTCTGGTAATCCTGGTTCTGGCATAGTTTCTCCTTTAACGATAGCTTCGTAAGTTTTCGCTCTACCAATAACGTCATCCGATTTAACAGTCAATATTTCTCTCAATGTGCTGGAAGCACCATACGCTTCAAGTGCCCAAACCTCCATCTCTCCGAAACGCTGACCTCCGAATTGCGCTTTACCTCCAAGAGGCTGTTGCGTAATCAATGAGTACGGACCGATAGAACGTGCGTGCATTTTATCATCAACCATGTGTCCTAATTTCAACATGTAGATGATACCTACCGTTGCCGGCTGGTGGAAACGCTCCCCGGTTCCTCCGTCATACAGGTATGTATGTCCGAATCTTGGAATTCCGGCTTCGTCTGTTAGTGCATTGATCTCTTCCAAAGAAGCTCCGTCGAAAATTGGCGTTGCAAATTTCTTACCTAGTTTCTGACCTGCCCATCCTAATACGGTCTCATAAATCTGACCGATGTTCATACGGGAAGGTACCCCTAGTGGATTCAATACGATATCTACCGGTGTTCCGTCTTCCAGGAATGGCATATCCTCCTGACGTACGATCTTCGCAACAATACCTTTGTTACCGTGACGTCCCGCCATTTTATCACCCACTTTCAGTTTACGCTTCTTAGCGATGTAAACTTTAGCCAGTTTTAAAATTCCGGATGGTAATTCATCTCCAACAGTGATGGTAAATTTCTCTCTTCTTAAAGCTCCCTGAAGGTCGTTTAACTTAATTTTATAGTTGTGGATCAAGTCGTTCACCATGGCATTGGTTTCATCGTCTGTAGTCCACTGACCTTTTGTTAAGTGTGCGAAATCTTCAACTGCATACAACATTTTTTGTGAGAATTTTTTACCTTTTGGTAATACTTCCTCACCTAAATCGTTCATAACACCCTGAGATGTTTTTCCATTAACGATGTCGAATAATTTTTCAACCAATCTGTCTTTCAATTCAACGAATTTCACTTCAAATTGAGTTTCCAATAATGCTAAATCGTCTTTGTCTTTCGAACGTTTGCGTTTATCTTTTACCGCTCTTGCGAATAATTTTTTGTCTAATACCACACCGTGTAATGATGGTGACGCTTTTAATGAAGCATCTTTCACATCACCCGCTTTGTCTCCGAAGATCGCACGTAATAATTTCTCTTCCGGCGTTGGATCGGATTCTCCTTTTGGTGTGATTTTACCGATTAGAATGTCACCAGGTTTAACCTCGGCTCCAATTCTGATCATTCCGTTTTCATCCAAATCTTTAGTCGCTTCCTCACTTACGTTCGGGATATCGTTGGTTAACTCTTCGTTACCCAATTTCGTATCACGTACTTCTAATGAATAATCATCCACGTGGATCGACGTAAAGATATCGTCACGAACTACTTTTTCAGAAATTACAATCGCATCCTCGAAGTTATACCCTTTCCAAGGCATGAACGCTACTTGTAGGTTACGACCTAAAGCAAGCTCTCCGTTTTGCGTTGCATATCCCTCACAAAGTACTTGTCCTTTTGCCACTCTGTCCCCTTTTCTTACGATTGGTTTCAGGTTGATCGACGTACTCTGGTTGGTTTTTCTAAATTTAATTAACTGATACGTTTTCTCATCCGGATCGAAGCTAACCGCTCTTTCCGCATCGGTTCTGTCGTATTTGATAGTGATGATATTCGCATCAACGTACTCCACAGTTCCGCTTCCTTCCGCATTAATCAATACTCGGGAATCAGACGCCACCTGACGCTCTAATCCGGTACCTACAATTGGTGCTTCTGGTCGTAATAAAGGAACTGCTTGTCGCATCATGTTCGATCCCATCAACGCACGGTTCGCATCATCGTGCTCCAGGAATGGAATCAACGATGCCGAAATCGATGCAATCTGGTTTGGTGCTACGTCCGTATAGTGTACTACGTTTGGCTCCACAACCGGGAAGTCACCTTCTTCACGAGCAATAACTCTGTCGGCAGTGATCGTTCCGTTCTCATCCATTTCGATATTCGCCTGTGCGATCATCTTACCTTCTTCTTCTTCTGCGCTTAGGTAGATTGGTGTTTCAACCAGATTCACTTTACCGTTTTCAACTTTACGGTATGGTGTTTCGATGAATCCCATTCCGTTTACTTTCGCATAAACCCCAAGAGATGAAATCAAACCAATGTTTGGTCCCTCTGGTGTTTCAATCGGACATAAACGTCCGTAGTGCGTATAGTGAACGTCACGTACCTCGAAACCGGCTCTCTCTCTCGAAAGACCACCAGGTCCAAGTGCAGACAATCTTCTTTTGTGCGTGATCTCAGCCAATGGATTCGTTTGATCCATAAACTGTGATAACTGGTTGGTACCGAAGAAAGAGTTGATCACCGATGATAATGTTTTCGCATTAATCAAATCGATTGGTGTAAACACCTCGTTATCTCTAACGTTCATTCTTTCGCGGATGGTTCTGGCCATACGAGCTAAACCTACACCAAATTGTGCCGACAATTGTTCACCAACAGTACGTACACGACGGTTTGATAAGTGGTCGATATCATCAATCTCCGCTTTAGAGTTGATCAATTCGATCAGATATTTTACGATTGTAATGATATCCTCTTTGGTCAACACTTGTTTTTCCATTGGGATATCCAAACCTAATTTTTTATTCATTCTGTAACGACCCACTTCACCTAAGTTGTAACGTTGATCCGAGAAGAATAATTTATCAATAATACCACGAGCGGTTTCCTCATCAGGTGGTTCTGCGTTACGCAACTGACGGTAGATGTGCTCTACGGCTTCTTTTTCAGAGTTGGTAGGGTCTTTTTGTAACGTATTGTGGATAATCGCGTAATCGGCCTGATTGTTATCTTCTTTGTGTAACAAGATGGCTTTTACATTCGCATCGATAATTTCCTCTACATTGTCTTTATCAAGAATCGTATCACGATCCAGGATAATTTCGTTACGCTCAATCGATACTACTTCTCCCGTATCCTCATCTACGAAGTCTTCATGCCATGTATTCAATACACGTGCAGCCAGACGACGACCGATATATTTTTTAAGACCGGTTTTAGAAACTTTGATTTCTTCAGCAAGGTCGAAGATCTCCAAGATATCCTTATCTCTTTCAAATCCGATAGCACGGAAAAGAGTTGTTACCGGTAATTTTTTCTTTCTATCGATATAAGCGTACATTACACTATTGATATCGGTAGCAAATTCAATCCAAGATCCTTTAAAAGGAATTACTCTGGCAGAGTATAGTTTTGTTCCATTCGCATGGAAAGATTGTCCGAAAAACACACCAGGTGAACGGTGTAACTGAGAAACAACAACACGCTCGGCTCCGTTGATTACGAATGTACCGCTAGGTGTCATATAAGGGATAGTACCTAAGTACACATCCTGAACAATTGTTTCGAAATCTTCGTGTTCCGGATCGGTACAATACAGTTTTAAACGTGCTTTTAACGGCACACTGTACGTTAAACCTCTGTCAATACATTCTTCAATAGTATAACGTGGCGGATCAACAAAGTAATCAAGGAATTCCAATACAAATTGATTTCTTGTATCTGTGATTGGGAAGTTTTCCATGAAGGTATTATAAAGACCTTCGTTGCCTCTTTCGTCAGATTTGGTTTCCAACTGGAAGAAATCTTTAAAAGATTTTACCTGAATATCGAGGAAATCCGGGTAATCAGGGATGTTTTTCGTCGAGGCGAAATTTAATCTTTCAGTCTGATTTGTTAACATCAATGGACAAAATTTTGATTAAAAAAGTAATTTTTGTGCAAAAACACAGTCGAATAGTACTTTCTTTTGATAATCGATACATCTCTGAAAATGAATAGAAAGTTATAGTTCATTTTCTTTCTTCGTACGGATTAAAAGTGGGTCGTATTTCAAAATATGAGCTGAAAAAGCATTCCATAATTTATTATACGCAAAATGGTTTAGGCCTTTGAGAGATCTTCTCAAGGCCTAAACCTAGCTTTTTAAAGTAAGCTTAGCTTATTTAAGCTCAACTACTGCTCCAGCTTCTTCTAAAGATTTTTTAAGACCTTCAGCCTCATCTTTAGAAACACCTTCTTTAACGTTAGATGGAGCACCGTCTACTAAATCTTTTGCTTCTTTAAGACCTAAACCTGTTAATTCTTTAACAGCTTTAACTACTGCTAATTTAGAAGCTCCAGCATCTTTCAATACTACAGTGAATTCTGTTTGCTCTTCAGCAGCAGCAACATCACCACCACCTGATACAACTACAGCAGCTGCAGCCGGCTCAATTCCATACTCGTCTTTTAATATCGTTGCTAATTCGTTAACTTCTTTAACTGTTAAGTTAACTAGTTGTTCTGCGAATTGTTTCAAATCTGCCATTTTTTCTATCTTTTAAAATGATTTGTTATTATAATTTATTATGCGCGTTCGTTTTGGAATATTACTCCGCAGCTCCCTCTTCGTCTTTAAATTGATTTTTAAGAGCAGAGATAACTCTCTGTGCTGGAGATTGAAGTAATCCGATGATTTCTCCGATAACCTCTTCTTTCGATTTAAGAGAAGCTAATGAATCTAATAGGTTATCTCCAATGTAGATTTCCTCGTTGATATACGCTCCTTTTAATAAAGGCTTATCCGATTTTTTACGGAATTCTTTGATAATTTTTGCAGGTGCATTTGCGATGTCTGCAATTAAAATAGAAGTGTTTCCTTTTAAAACTGTTGGTAATTCACCGTAGTTGTTATCAGAAGCTTCCATTGCTTTTTCCAACAATGTGTTCTTTACAACTTCCAATTTAATACCTGCTTTAAAACAAGCTCTTCTTAAGTTTGAAGTAGTATCTGCGTTTAAACCAGAAATATCTGCTAAATAAACAATATTAGCACCAGCTAACTGTGCAGTTAAATCTTCAATCGCGATTGATTTTTCTTCTCTAGTCATACTAAAAATTTTTAACTACCAATTATACCGCTTTAGGATCTAAAGCGATAGCAGGGCTCATTGTTGATGAGATATGGATACTCTTAATGTAAGTACCTTTTGCTGCAGTTGGTTTTAATTTGATTAACGTTTGAATAATTTCGTGAGCGTTCTCAGAAATTTTATCAGCCTCAAAAGAAACTTTTCCGATTCCAGCGTGAACGATACCAGTTTTGTCAACTTTAAAGTCAATTTTACCAGCTTTCACCTCTTGAACAGCTTTCGCTACGTCCATAGTAACCGTTCCGGTTTTAGGGTTTGGCATTAAACCTCTTGGACCTAAAATACGTCCTAATGGTCCTAATTTACCCATTACAGCCGGCATCGTGATGATTACATCAACATCTGTCCAACCGTCTTTAATTTTTTGCAAATAGTCGTCTAATCCTACGTGATCAGCACCAGCAGCTTTCGCTTCTGCTTCTTTATCCGGAGTAACTAATGCTAAAACGCGAACGTCTTTTCCTGTACCGTGTGGTAAAGTAACCACACCTCTAACCATTTGATTCGCTTTTCTTGGATCTACTCCCAAACGAACTGCGATATCAACAGACTCATCAAATTTTGCAGAAGCAACAGTCTTGATTAATGCAGATGCATCTTTCAAGCTGTACAATTTATTCTTCTCAATTTTTGAAGCAGCCTCTTTTTGCTTTTTTGTTAATTTTGCCATGTCTTTTTCTTTTTACGATTAAAAAGGAGCGTTTCCTGATACAGTTATCCCCATAGATCTAGCTGTTCCTGCTACCATACTCATTGCTTTCTCAATTTCGAAAGCATTAAGATCTTGCATTTTGTCTTCAGCAATAGCTCTAATTTGATCCCAAGTAACGCTAGCTACTTTCTTACGATTCGGTTCACCTGAACCAGACTTCAACTTTGCAGCATCCAATAACTGAATTGCAGCAGGTGGCGTTTTAACAACAAATTCAAAAGATTTGTCTTTATACACAGTAATTTGTACTGGTAATACTTTGCCAGGTTTATCTTGTGTTCTAGCATTAAACTGCTTACAGAACTCCATGATGTTAACCCCAGCAGCCCCCAAAGCAGGTCCAACCGGTGGCGACGGATTCGCAGCACCTCCCTTAACTTGTAGTTTAACTACTTTACTAATTTCTTTTGCCATTTTTTAAAAAAATTTAGCACATCTTCATTGGAAGCGAATGATGTGGTTTGTATGTAACAAAAATTTATACTTTTTCTACTTGCATAAAGCTTAATTCCAATGGCGTTTTTCTTCCGAAAATCTTAACCATCACCTCAAGTTTACGCTTCTCTTCGTTCACTTTCTCTACAGTTCCATTGAATCCGTTGAAAGGTCCGTCGATTACTTTTACCGTTTCTCCTACTGAGTACGGAATTGCAGCGGTATCGGTTTTCACAGAAAGCTCATCTACTTTACCTAACATACGGTTTACTTCCGACTGTCGTAATGGCACAGCATCTCCCCCTTTTGTTTCACCTAAAAACCCAATAACTCCTGTTATTGATTTAATTATATGCGGAATTTCTCCCGTAAGATTTGCTTCTATCATCACATATCCCGGGAAATAAACACGATCTTTGCTTATTTTTTTACCATCACGCACCTGTACCACTTTCTCTGTAGGAACAAGCACCTGAGAAATATAATCACTCATACCAAGACGATTAATCTCCGTCTCGATATAGTTTTTAACTTTATTCTCCTGACCGCTAACCGCTCTAACTACATACCACTTTTTGACATTATTATCAGTCATATCAAAAAAATTAAGCCTTTTTTAATAAATTAAAGAATCCTCCCAGCACTTTGGCGAAAACAACATCTACACCCCATGTTGCCAACGCGAATAAAATCGAGAAAATTGCAACAATGATGGTTAAACGTTGTACTTCAGACCACTCTGGCCAGGTCACATTTGATTTTAATTCCACAAATGCTTCCGATATGTAATTAACAACTTTTGTCATCATATTCTGTTTTTGCACGGGTGGAGGGATTCGAACCCCCATCAACGGTTTTGGAGACCGCTATTCTACCCTTGAACTACACCCGTTTGTTAAAACCAGCGTCGTCGTTCAACGACACTGGCTTTTTATTTCAAAATGAAATTAGTCTAAGATTTCAGTTACCTGACCAGCACCTACTGTTCTACCACCTTCACGGATAGCGAAACGTAAACCTACGCTTAATGCGATTGGGCTTAATAATTGTACTTCGATAGTCAAGTTATCCCCAGGCATAACCATTTCTACACCAGCTGGTAAAGAGATAGTACCTGTTACGTCAGTTGTACGTACGTAGAACTGTGGACGGTAGTTATTGTGGAATGGAGTGTGACGTCCACCTTCTTCTTTTTTCAAGATATAAACCTCTGCTTTGAATTTAGCGTGTGGCTTAACAGATCCTGGCTTAACGATAACCATACCACGACGGATATCAGCTTTGTCAATACCTCTTAATAATAAACCTACGTTATCTCCAGCTTCACCTCTATCAAGGATTTTACGGAACATCTCAACTCCTGTAATTGTAGAAGTTAATTTGTCAGCACCCATACCGATGATTTCAACAGCATCTCCAGTATTAGCAACTCCAGTTTCGATACGACCTGTAGCAACAGTTCCACGACCTGTAATTGTAAATACGTCCTCTACCGGCATCAAGAATGGTTTATCAACATCACGTTGTGGTAATTCGATCCAGTTATCAACAGCTTCCATCAATTCCATTACAGTAGCAACCCATTTAGGCTCTCCATTCAAAGCTCCTAAAGCAGATCCTTTAACTACTGGTCCGTTATCTCCATCATACTGATAGAAAGATAATAGATCTCTGATTTCCATTTCAACAAGCTCTAACAACTCAGCATCATCAACCATGTCAACTTTGTTCATGAAAACAACCATTCTTGGAACACCAACCTGGCGACCTAAAAGGATGTGCTCACGAGTTTGTGGCATTGGACCATCAGTAGCAGCAACTACCAAGATAGCACCATCCATCTGAGCAGCACCTGTAACCATGTTCTTCACGTAATCCGCGTGACCTGGACAGTCAACGTGTGCATAGTGACGGTTAGCAGTAGCATATTCTACGTGAGATGTATTAATAGTAATACCTCTTTCTTTCTCTTCAGGAGCGTTGTCAATCTGATCGAAGCTTCTTGCCTCAGATAAACCTGCATCAGCTAATACTTTAGTAATAGCAGCAGTCAAAGTTGTTTTTCCGTGATCTACGTGTCCAATAGTACCAATATTCAAGTGGGGTTTGGAACGATCAAAAGTTTCCTTTGCCATGATTTAATAATTTAATCTTAGTTATATAATTAGTGTTCAAATTCTTCTAAACCTTGAGCCAATGACGGGATTTGAACCCGTGACCTCTTCCTTACCAAGGAAGCACTCTACCCCTGAGCTACACCGGCTGGTGTTCATTCCGTTTCCGGAACCTGGTGGGGAGAGCAGGATTCGAACCTGCGAAGACTTAGTCAGCAGATTTACAGTCTGCCCTCGTTGGCCGCTTGAGTATCTCCCCTACGATTTTATTACAGTTACCAAACTTTGAGCCGATGGAGGGACTCGAACCCACGACCTGCTGATTACAAATCAGCTGCTCTAGCCAGCTGAGCTACACCGGCATCAGTAATAAAAAAGTCCGCTATTTCTAACGGACTGCAAATGTATAGAATTTATTTTTTAATCAAAACATTTTTCATCTTTTTTTTATTTCTTCTTAAATTTATTTTAAAAACAAATTTGTAAAGTCCTCAAAAAGAATCCTATTGCTTAAATATGCGTTCTTATCCTACCTTTTCTTTTTAACAATAAACGCTCTAAAGAATCCGCAGACAGGTCGACTGCCTCTTCAAAACTTTTGCTTTGTTTTTTCACCACAAACTCATCACCAGGAACACTGATTTTCACCTCCACTATTTTATTCTCTTTATCACTGGTATTTTCAACTTTTAAAAACACGTCGGAAGAAACAACTTTGTCATAGTACTTTTCCAATTTCCCTAATCTGTCATGAACAAAACCAATTAGCTTTTTGTCAACATTAAAGTTGACAGCCTGAACATTTACTTTCATAATAAAAACTTTTAAATGGGTTAATTTTCAGAATTGCCACGACTTCTGGGATGCGCGTCCCGGTATACTTTTTTTAACTCAGCAAGACTGCTGTGTGTGTAAATTTGGGTCGACGACAAGCTAGCATGTCCTAACAATTCCTTAACTGAATTTATATCGGCACCATTGTTCAGCAAATGCGTCGCAAAGGTATGCCTAAGAACGTGCGGACTCTTCTTTACCTTTTCAGAGACAGTACTAAAGTAATCATTTATTAATCGATAAACAAACGATTCACTCACTTTGTTCCCTTTTTGACTCAATATTAACAAATCATTATCCACTATTGAAATTAACTTTTTTCTTTCCGTAAGATAACGTTTTATTAATTCGTCTGTACAATCCAAAACGGGCAACAAACGCTCTTTATTGCGCTTCCCCAAAACCTTTAACGTTTTCGAATGCGCATTATAATCCACCCATTTTAAACCTATCAATTCCGAACGTCGCAATCCCAACGTATAAAAAAGCTCTACTATTAGCCGGTTACGGATTTCTTCAAATCCACCCTCTTCTCCCAACACCTCAAAAACCCGATTCAGTTCTTTTTCCGAAAACGGAACCTGCACTTTTCGCGCCACTTTTAACGCCTTGTGCTTCTGAAGCGGATTCACCTCTATTTGCTTTGTTTTTAATAAAAATCGATAGAACGATTTTAAAGAAGATACTTTGCGGTTGACCGAGAGTGTCGCCATTCCCGATTCGACCAGCACTACAATCCAGGAGCGAACATGACTGTAGTTCACTTTTTCCAGCGCCACCTCAAATCCCCGCTCTTCCAGAAAGGCCGCAAAAAACCGCACATCATTCAGATAGGCTGTCAATGTGTGCCGCGAGTAGTTTTTTTCTTTCTGAAGGTAATCCTGATAGGCCTGTAAAGTCGTTCGCATAAAAATAAAAAAACCGTTAGCAACAAAGTTAAAAAACTTTGCCGCTAACGGCTATAGTAAAATTCAAAAACTATTAATTCTCTAAAGAATCTCTTAGTGTCTGAATATAAGCTGCTTTTTGAATTTGAGCTCTTCTTGTTACTGACGGTTTCGTGAATGCCTGACGACTTCTTAATTGTCTAACAACTCCCGTTTTGTCGAATTTTCTTTTGTAACGTTTTAACGCTCTATCAATATTTTCTCCGTCCTTAATTGGTATAATCAACATAATATAACACCTCCTCTCGTTAATGGGTGCAAAAGTATAACTTTATTTTGATTTCCAAAACACAAAACCAACATTTTACAGCTTTATTTTATTCATCACCGCTTTTCCCCCATTATAGCTCAAAAAAAACCTGATCAATAGATCAGGTTTTTAAGTATTGGTATATTTTTATCCTTTTAAGATATTTCTGGAGATAACCAATTTCTGAATTTCAGTAGTTCCTTCTCCGATGGTACACAGTTTTGAATCTCTGTAGAATTTCTCAACCGGAAAATCTTTGGTATACCCATAACCACCGTGAATCTGAACCGCCTCATTAGCCACCTTAACACAAACTTCCGAAGCATACATTTTGGCCATAGCACCCAACGTCGTTACCGGTTTGTGGTTGTTTTTAAGGAACGCCGCTTTGTGCAGCAATAATTCCGATGCTTCAATTTCGGTTGCCATATCAGCCAGTTTAAAGGAAATCCCCTGGAATTCGCTAATTGCTTTTCCAAACTGATGGCGTTCTTTCGAATATTTCAAAGCTGCTTCATAAGCACCTTTCGCGATTCCTAAAGATAAAGCTCCGATAGAAATACGTCCACCATCTAAGATTTTCATTGCCTGAATAAATCCTTCGCCTACTTCTCCCAAACGGTTTGCATCCGGAATACGACAATTGTCAAAAATCAACTCTGCCGTTTCGCTGGCACGCATTCCCAGTTTGTTTTCTTTTCTTCCGCTTGAGAATCCCGGTGTTCCGTGTTCGATCACAAAAGCAGTCATTCCTCTGGAATCGCCCTTTTCACCAGTACGAACAATTACTACCGCAACATTACCCGATTTAGCATGTGTGATAAAGTTTTTCGCTCCATTGATCACCCAATCATCACCATCCTTAACTGCAGTGGTATTCATTCCTCCGGCATCCGAACCCGTATTATGCTCCGTTAATCCCCAGGCTCCAATCCACTCGGCTGTTGCTAATTTTGGAATCCATCTTTTTTTCTGCTCTTCATTTCCGAACGTCAGGATATGGTTTGTACAAAGCGAGTTATGCGCCGCTACCGATAAACCAATTGAAGGATCTACTTTTGATATTTCTTCTACAATAGTAATGTATTCATGGTAACCCAAACCGGATCCACCCAGTTCTTCCGGTACTAAAACCCCCATGAATCCCATTTCTCCTAATTTTTTGAATAAGTCGACAGGAAAAATCTGCGCTTCGTCCCATTCCATAATATTAGGACGAATGTTTTGTTCGGCAAAGTCTCTGATCGACTGGGCGATCATCGCTTGCGTTTCATTGTATTCAAAATTCATTTTGCTGTTTGTTTGTTTAAAAATCCAAATATAAGGCAATTATATCAACTTTTTCAACTGGGAATTCTTTAATTTTTGTTAAGTCTTCTTTGGATTTTATCAGGCCAATCATACTCCGATAGGTGACAATCTGCTTGGCAATCCCATAGCGGAAATACGGAAACTGTGCCAATTCTTTTAATGAGGCGTTATTCACATCAATCTTTTTTATTTCGGGCGGGTCTATTACCGGGAAATGCCGTATTAGTTGTTCGACTACTTCGTCTGACAATCCCCAGATATAGCGGAATTGTTCCGTACTGACAAACGCGCCGAATTTTTCTTTTTCTTTTAGAATCCGATCGGATAAAGCTTCCCCTATTCCGTATACTTTTCGCAACTCCTCACGGGTTGCTTTGTTAATATCGATCCGGAATTCTTTTTTCTCCTGCCGTTTCGCTGTTGAATATACAACCGATGGTGTTTTGTGTATTTTTTGAGTTACCCATTCCGGGAATTTGAAGTACGGCGCGATTGCGGCAAGTCGTTTTTCGTCCATTTGAGTAATCCAGCGGAATTCGGCAATCGAATTCACATATTTATTTTGAGCGCGAAAAGCATGCAACCGATCTATTTCGGCTACTGTCATCCCCAAAATATATCCTTTATAATCGGAAATAAAATTCGGATTAAACGGCTGCACTCGTATTTTAGCCGTCTGATTTTCCCGTTTGAGACTGTCGATCGTTATTTGCTGTGACAACCATTTTTCGGCTTCCGGATTTGCCTTAGAAGTATACTGCATTTGTCCGGCAAAATACATCAAGGCTTGTATTATAAGGAGTAACATCAACAATACAAAAATACCTTTTCGCTGTGCTCGCGTAAATTGCAGTCCGTATTTATTGTTGTTTTTCATTTGTTATCAGAGGTCAAAAACGGAACTCCGTTTGGTGTAAACCATGTCTTTTAGACGCAACCAGAATGCGAGTGTAAGATAAACCCCGAACCACAACCCAACGGTAAAAAACGACAGGTAAATAAAAAACAACCGAACGCTGGTTGCCCGCATCCCTAAACGGTCGGCAAGTCGCGACGACACTTCAAATCCGTGTTTTTCAAAAAAATGACGTATGTTGGTGATCAGATTCATCTGTTTTCAATTTGATTCAAAAATACGGTTTTCCGATTGATTATCCCAACAGCTTTTTTCCGATATCGCAATGCAGGCATCTTTTACAATTACAATATTCTTTTTTTAGCTGTAACATGGCCTGACTATCGAAAGCGCTTTCGATCGTTACTCCCAATTGCTTAAAACGATCGGTGATACTATTCCGCTCTGGCAGGATTTCCCGTGTCATATCCAGCAATTCTTCCGAAAAATCATTCCCCAGATACCGGGCATACAAAAAACGTAACGGCAATATCGCATTTATAAAAAGCAGCTGTCGAAACGAACGGCTTATTGTTTTGATTTTCTCTTTTCCGGAACTTATCGTATCAAAGCGGTAATGCGTCCTCCAGTAATCCGGGATTTCAATATTGAAAATCTTATAAAACGCCGTGAGGCTATCCTGCGCTATTATCGTATCGAACAAACTCGAATGCTTTTGATACAATCCGGCCAGTTGCACCAGTCGGATGGTTGGAAAATTATCCGGGCGCACTTTATAAAACTGTAATGGGATGCTTACTTTCCGATGCAACCGGTACTTTTCCTTCAGATGCTTCCATTTTTTTTTCAGCTCGCAGAAATACCGATCCTCTTTATCCTCGTCCAACAACCCGCCCATTCCCAACAACAGCGCCTCCAGGTTCCCTTTTACAAATCGTTCTTTTCGTATAACGGTAAACGGAATGGCTTTCGCAAGCCGATAAAAAGCCTCGCTATTGCTATTTAATCCAAAACTTTTCGTCAAAAAGCAAAACAACGTCGTTTCCCAATCGTTTTTATTTTCTTTTAAAAGTATCTGAATTGGTTTTACTTTTCGTTCCAGACGTTCTAAGAAAAGGCGTTCTTTCCATTTCATCCAGAAAACCGGTTCGACCGACAACAGGTCTTTTTCGCAAAAAATCCAGTTTTTTGCTTTCATCAATCGGGAATACCCCGTTACCAAATGATCCGAAACATATTCTTTTAATACCAAAACCGGGATTTCGGATCCATCGGGGCGGAAAACAGCCACATCATGTTCCCAGACCACATGTAAAATCACGTTGTCGTATTTCTTATTGATCTCATGCCGGTGATGGTACCAATCGGACGATTTCAAATGAATTTCCACATTACCCGCCCAATGTTGGTTTCCGACACACAAACGGGCATTAAAAAAATCCGGTCCGTCATCTTTGTGATATTGTCCGGGATTGAGGACTTGCAGTGCTTCTCCCTGAATTGTTTGTAGTGGCAATGCGTTCATCTTCTGGTATTGCCAAATATAATGTAAAAAAAATTCCTGCATGGCGTATAAAGTAAATCTCTAATTTAAGAAAAAATTATCTTTGCGTCTCGACCAACAAAAAATGAAAAAATTATTCGCAATCGCATTAGTATTACATTTCGGAATACTGTATGCCCAATTGGATGTAATTCCATCCAACGGTTATAAAATAACCTACCAAAGAAGTTCGAATGGAAAAGTACTCGAAAATCAGGATCCGATTCTGGTTTTTGCAGCGACTAATCAAACCACTTTATTGACCAGCGCCAAGATTCAATCGGGTAAAATGGATTTTCCCTATGAGCAAACGTTTATCGATCTGGACACACGCAATTTTATGCAACTGGCTTTTTTGAGCAAGGACAAAAACGCAGCAACCATCGACAGTACGTCACTTTCCCAACAAACGTTTGACCTTAGTTCGGACACCAAAACGATATTGGGCTACAAATGCCGTAAAGCCAAAACCGTTGTCAATTCCAATACGATTGAGCTTTGGTTTACTACCGATTTAAAAGTAAAAGGCGCGCCAACCGTATTGGGAGCTGACCTGGGATTGGTTTTGGAAATGGTGCGTAATAACAACTATGTGATCACCGCTACCAAAATTGAAAAACAAAAGAAAATCTCGCCTCATTGGATGGCATTTAACACCTTTAACGGTCCGACGACCGATTTACTGACGTATCGCGATTTGCTTTGGAAAAGCCGCTTTACCACCATATCGGTCTTTCAAGACGAGACCCTGCGTTTTTCGGATCAGTCAAAATCCAACGACAGCATTCTGCGTTATGCCAATGGTACCGTTATTCTCAGAAAAGTAAACTTTCCGGAAATTCCTGTCGGCAGTCTGATTTTTGCCGAATTACAAGAGCAGTCCAATGGTGATGCTTACGACCGTACCGGTTCTGTTTTTATCATTCCCGAGGATCAGCCACTTTCTTTTTTAGACGGTTTGAAAAACGGCGTTACATCCCTTCCGGTTTACGATAACGGAAACGGAAAACAGTATCAGGGTGTTATTCGCTCCACTACTTATAGTCCGCTTTTGGAATTGATGCGTTTCTTCACGCCCTTTGGTATCAAACAATACAATCATATCGCTTTAAAAGGCAAAAAGTGGCACGAGATTGTCCCTTATCGTCAGGATATTTCGGAATTACAACCTGTTTTAAGTCATAAAACCGTATGGGTTGGAACTTTTATCGGGAATTACGACAAAGGCGGTCATACGATTAGTCTGGACGTTACCATCCATAAAGGCGACAAGCCCGCGGCCGGCAATCGTTTTGTTTTACCACTGTTTAACACCACTAACGTAATGGAAATGGCCGGACAGGATTATGCGACCATGTTTAATACCGACAAAGGCCTTGAAGTGACCTTCGATTTACCAAACGATGTTTCGAATGCGCAGCTTCGCTATATAACCACAGGGCATGGTGGCTGGGAAAATGGTGACGAGTTTGTCCCAAAAAAGAACCGGATTTTCCTGGATCAACAAGAAGTATTTGCTTTTACACCCTGGCGACACGATTGTGGCTCCTACCGTTTGTTTAATCCTGCATCGGGGAATTTCAACAACGGATTGTCTTCGTCCGATTACAGTCGTTCCAACTGGTGCCCGGGCACGGTAACCAATCCGATTATGATTGACCTGGGCGATCTGAAAGCCGGTAAACACACGATACAAGTTCGTATTCCTCAAGGCGCCCCCGAAGGGAATAGTTTCAGCTCCTGGAATGTTTCCGGAGTCCTGATCGGAAATTAAAAAAGCGCCGTTTGTAAATTACAAACGGCGCTTTTTTTAAACCAGACAGATTCAGAAAACCTGTCTGGTTGGTTGCAATTATTTTATCGAATTGATAATATCGTGTTTCGTGATGATGTGGTGCTTTCCATTACCTAAATCAACTAAAACAGCCTGATTATCTTTATTGATCAGTTTCGAAACTTCGTCGATCGGCGTTCCCAGTTTTACAATTGGGAAAACAGCACCCATTACTTCACGGATTGGTTTATCCGCTACATTTTTATCGGCTACATAACTTTGAAACAAATCCGTTTCGTCTACAGAACCTACAAACCCGGTTACATCGATTACCGGGATTTGTGAAATTTTGTGTTTGCGCATTCTTTCGATTGCATGCGACACTAATTCTTCGGTACGCACCACAACCAACGGTTTGTCGATATGTTCTTTGATCAGATCTTCTGCTTTGGTGATTTCTTCTTCCAGGAAGCCTCGTTCACGCATCCAGTCGTCGTTAAACATTTTACCTACATAACGGCTACCACTATCGTGAAACAACACCACTACCACATCTTCCGGTTTAAAGTGCTCTTTTAACTGGATTAGTCCTTTTATGGCAGCACCGGCAGAGTTTCCAACAAAGATTCCTTCTTCCAATGCTATTCTACGAGTATACACAGCAGCATCTTTATCGGTTACTTTTGTAAATCCATCGATTAATGAAAAGTCGACGTTTTTAGGTAGGATGTCCTCTCCGATTCCTTCGGTGATATACGAATAAATTTCATTTTCATCGAAAATTCCGGTTTCGTGGTATTTTTTAAATACTGACCCATAGGTATCGATTCCCCAGATTTTAACATTTGGGTTTTTCTCTTTTAAATACTTCGCCACTCCCGAAATAGTTCCTCCGGTTCCCACACCTACAACAAAGTGCGTGATTTTCCCTTCGGTTTGCTCCCAGATTTCCGGTCCCGTTTGCTCATAATGCGCAATAGCATTCGACGGGTTATCGTATTGGTTTACATACCAAGCATTCGGTGTTTCTTCGGCCAATCGTTTGGATACCGAATAATACGATCTTGGATCGGTTGGCTCCACATCGGTAGGGCATACCACTACTTTAGCACCAACGGCACGCAAGATGTCCATTTTCTCTTTCGACTGCTTGTCGGAAATCACACAAATCAATTTGTATCCTTTAACAATAGCCGCCAAAGCCAATCCCATTCCTGTATTTCCGGAAGTTCCTTCGATAATGGTTCCACCTGGTTTTAAACGTCCGTCCGCTTCCGCATCTTCAATCATTTTTACCGCCATACGGTCTTTTACCGAATTCCCCGGATTGAAGGTCTCCACTTTTGCCAATACCAAAGCATCGACTTCTTTTGTTACTTTATTTAGTTGAACCAAAGGCGTGTTTCCGATGGTTTCCAATATGTTTTTTGCGTATTTCATTAGTATATAATTTCTAAAAAAGTCTGTTTCGTTTGCCAAAGATATTGCTATTTGGCCTGTTATAAAATGTTGCTAACGCAGTCTTAACTAAAGAAATTCCATACCAGTCCGAAACGCACCATAAAATCGTGATACGGATTGTTTGGATCGGAATAAAATTTATAGCCTGAAAAACTGGAATTAAAATGTTCCGCTTTTAAATAAATTCGTGTGCGTTTGATTTTGGCATTGATGAAGAAATCGAGCATCGGAAAGTTTCCGATTTCTTTTTCCTGTTGGATATAGAATTCACCCAACACCGGATTGTAGGTATTGGCATAGTATTTTGTAAAATAGTTTAAGGTCACCCCCATTTGCAGGTATAAGGCTTTTGAGAAATAGTGATCATTAAAATATAACGTATTACGTGTTACGAATTCCGGCACGTTTAGTATTTTGTCTGTTTGATCTACTTTTTGATACAATAAAGTGTTATCCAAACCGAATTTACCTACTTTAAATTCACGGCCTACTTTCACCGAGAAGTAATTGATCGTATTTCCGTATTGTTGAGGCGAAACCAACACCTGCGTTGGATCGGTACTGTTATCGGCGAAATACAAATGATCATCCAAAATACTATATTTTACCGACGCCTCCAGCCATTGTGTTTTAGCTTCTAATTCCAGGTTTTTAATTTTCTCATTTTTAAAACTGTTACTCCAGTTATAAAAGATATAACTACTCTGATACAGGTTGTAGTTCAGATCCGGCAACTTGTTCATATTTTGAAAACGCAGTGTAAACACGTTGCGCGGGTTCCAATTGTAGCGTACCGTTCCTTCAATTTTCGCCAATGACTGATCGGTTATAGAATTCGACACCAATACGGTTCCCTTCCATTTGTTTTTATAATACGTATACTGCGCGCCATAGGAATTGATCTTATCATTAAGACGATTCGGCACTTTAACAGAAGCATCATCATTTAAGACGATACTGTTGTAGAAATAATTATAACGGTAGTCTTCCAGATAAAACTCGAAATCTCCAAAACTTTGGTTGGAATAAGCAACACCTACCTTATTATACAGACTGTTAAATCTTGTCTTGTTTGTAATGGTACTTGTATAAGAATCGCCGAAACGTACGTTGGCCGTGGGCTGCGAATAATCGAAAAACTTATATTCATAATTAAAACGATGCAGGAAGACCAAGCTATTCGGATTATTTTTATTCAGACGGAAGCTATGGTCAAAAAAGACCCGTTTCCCTTCGAGTGACGATTTGGTATCGTCGCTAAAATAAACATCCAGACGTGCGCGATCGTCATAAGGCGGAATACTGTTTTCGAATTCCTCCAGGTTTTTAACACCGCCGTTTTCATGATTCAGGATATCCTGTATGGCCACGTGGAATTTTAAATTATACCGTTTATCCGAAGTGTGGTAACTGGTTATGAATCGGAAATTACCGGTACTCGAAAGCTGGTTCACATATTTCCCTAACGATCGGAGTCCTTTATATCCGATGGAAAAGTTTAGATTTTTGGATGTATTCAACGAGATAAAGGCATCCAGATTTTGTCCTTGTTCCATAACCGATTTATAGTACAACTCAGTCATGGGAGTTGGCATCGAATAGTATTTAATATCCTCGGCCCGCATAAAATTGAACGTCTTGGCTTTAAAGCCGAATTCCGGGTAAGCGTTGTACGTTGTCAGTCCATAATCCAACGTATTATACGTTTGTCCTTCGTTAGGAAAAGGCATTAATCCGAAAATATCTTTCCGGAGGTAGTTTAGTTCATAATCCTTTTTGATGGTCAATGAAGTATCTACAAAGGTAGTGTCGCGATCCAATGAAATGATTTTATACTGATCGATCGGGGCAAAATGTTTTTTGTCGTCAGAACCTCGAAGTGATTTTTTAGGTTTTATCGAATCCTTTACCATCTCCTGGCCCAACATTGCAAAAGAACATAACAGTAGTACCGCTATAAAAAGATGCTTCATAATTCTATATTAGAATCGCAAAGGTATTAGAAATTTACAAATAATGCAGCTATTCTGTAAAATGAGCTGTAATTTATCGTTATAACAAAAAAAGCGCCCCAATTTGGGGCGCTTAAAAATATATTTATTTAAAAATTATTTTTTGTTTTTTTTCAAACCAGCTTTTGCTTTGAAAGCAGCCGCCATTTTGTTAACAGTTGATGCAGATCTACCTTGAGCAATAACGCTATTGTCATCAGGGTTTAAGATCGTGAACACACCATTTTCTACTTTCACAGCAGCAATAATAGTAAGGTCTCCGTTTCCAGCACCTGCACTATTTTCACCTTGTGAGTTAGACGTTAAGAATGCTGAAGATTGTGTGTAAGAACCTGCTTGTAAAGTAGCAGAACCACCTCTAATATAATCTACAGTGATTGGAATGTTGAATTCTGGTAAACCAGCAGCAGGAACACCTGCATCACCATAAAGGTATCCAACGATTAAGTATGTTGCATCCGGATAGTCAGCCAATGGCATTACTAAATGCTCTGGACAGTCACCTGTTTGAGCACCGTCACCAACTGGATCGAAAGTTGCAGCATTGAAAACCAAGATGTCTACGTCATACTCGATATCACAAAGTGAATATGTCTGTCCACCAGCTTCGAAAGTTCTATCCCAAGCAAGAGTTAAGTCTAATTCATCTTTCACAACGTTTTTGATCGTGATGTTAACAGTTTGATCAATAGTACCGTTCATGTTATGAGCCCCAGTAAGTTTTAAAGCAAGTAATTCATCTTGCTCATACTCATCATCAAGGGTAACAGGAATTGTAATTGTGTACGTATCTGCATTAGCAGGGAAAGTTACTAAGAAACCGTCCGTTCCTAATCCATCTTCAGCACCCACTTCTAATCCAGGTAATGTAAAATCATCTCCTAAAGTAGCAGTACTATTACCTAAAACTTCAAGTTTAACTTCCATTGGAACGTTAGACACTTTATTCGTTTTAAGTACGATTGAAACCTGATCACCTTCATTTACCGTATAGGCAGAAAATTCAGGAGAAATTGCTGGTTTTTGGTTATAAACAAAGTCCGGGTCATTATCATTACAGGAAACAAAAGCTAATCCTGTGAACAATAATGCAAAAGCTGAACTTAAATATCTTTTATTTTTTTTCATATTTCTCTATTATTATTTAATTCACTTTTCTGAATAGGTACGCTCTGTTTGTGTATTGACCAGTGATTGTAACGCTAGTCCATCTTAAATCACCATTTGCTTCTACGATACCTGTTCCTGAGATTGGGTATGTATCATTACCGTACCAGTCAGTAATTGTTAATGTATCACAAAGATCTGAGAAATACATATCATACTGAGTATAACCTGGTGTAAGAGTAGATTTGTAAGAACCAACTCCAATTTCAGTAACTACAAGTGGATATGTACCAGAAGTATATGGTGCCACATAGTTACCTGCTAAGTTAGAGAAACAAGAACCTACTAAAGTGATTGTTAATTTGCTGTAGTTTGATCCAACAACAGTTGCGCTAGCAGAAGAAGCTCCTGTAAGTTTAATTACAACCGTTTTATCGTCGTTTACAACTACATTATTACTGTGAACAGTAATAGGAATTACAACCGATTTCGTTCCAGCAGGAATAATTGCAGTATGATTCGTCGAAACAAAGTCAAACTCATGTCCTAAAGTAGCAGTACTACTCGTTGCATCAAAATCGTAAGTAACAGCGATATCGCTATCTGCTGGTAAACTTTGGTTACCACCGATTAGTTCGATAACCATATTAACCGTTTTATCAGTTCCGTCTGTTACGATACCATTACTTTGAGAAGTCTTGGAAAATCCAACAATAGCTCTAGAATCACCATAGTATGGTGCCTCATCGCCTAAGTCACACGATACCGACACAGCGGCAGTTGCAACAAACAATAATAATAATTTAATTTTTTTCATATTTAATAGTATTTTGAGGTTATCACCAATTATGGTAATGCCCAGAAGATTTTATTATTAAATGCATCATTTTGAGACTGACTTGGTACGTTGTTACCGTTTGCAGTATACTCAGAGTTCGGGTACATTAAACGTACTGGTTTAGCAGGTCTTGTAGCCGTTAACGCTAAACTTGTTACAGGGAAACCTGTTCTTGTATACTCGATCCAAGACTCGATACCATTGATACCCATTAAAGCGATCCATTTTTGAGTCATGATAGTCTCAATTTTATTAGTTGATGTTAACCAGCTAATTCTAGGATCTGCTCCACCTGCATTAATAGCAGCTTTATAGTCAGTAAGATTTCCAACTCCAGTTGCAGGAACTCCTAATAATTGGAATGATTTCTCAATACCAGTTATGAATAAGTTTTCAGCAGAACCAGAAAGATATCCTCTTTGTACTGCTTCAGCTTGTAAGAAGTAACTTTCAGCAGCTGTAAAGATGTATCCGTCTTGCGCAGAATTTTTGATCAACCCAGGACCAAGATTCGCTAAGTTATCCGGAGCCTCGATACCTGTTTGTCCCTGAATAACTCCAGCCCAAGATCCACCGTTTTGTTTGAATAATCTACCTAAACGTCCGTCTGGTGTACCATACTTACTACCGTTAAGCGATTTGATCGCGTTATCTGTAGCTACAGTAGAACTGTAAGAAGGTCTTTCTGTAGTTTCGTTGATTTGGTATCCGTAAGTGTTATAGAACGGGTTTTGTCTGTCGTTGTTAGCATTTGAATAACCAGGGTTAACTGTAGCATCAGTAGTGATGAAATCAGCACCAGCTAATTCAGCAAACTCAGCATTTAAGTAAGTCTGACTAGCAGCAACACCAGATTCTCTGATCAACAATCTTAATTTGATTGTGTTTGCTAATTTTTTCCAGTTAGCCATGTTTCCTTTGAATACAGGATCTTCTAATCCAACTGTAGTTGTTCCAGCAGGAGCGTTATCGATCATATCGATTGCGTCTTCTAACTGTACTACTAAATCTCTGTAAATCGTTTGCGCATTGTCATAAACCGGTGTAGGGTTTAATGGATTGTGCGCCTGAGAATAAGGCATATCACCATAAAGATCTACTAAATACTGGAAGTAGAACGTTTTCATGATTTTTGCGATAGCCTTGTGGTTATCGTAATTCTCAGCAGGGAAATTCTGGATGTTTGATAAACCTAAAGTTGTTAGGAACAAATTCTCCCAAATTCTTGAGTAGAATGAGTTATCGATATTTAAGTCAAACTCAACAGTGTAAATACCCGTTACCGAGTTAACGTTTCCACCCCAGCTGTTCATAAATAAGTTTCCTAATGCATTTGGCATTGTAGAAAATGAACGGTAAGGCTGAGTGATCGCACCACTTAAAGCTAAGTTTGGCGTTACGTTTTCATAAGTAGGGTTGTTAGGTGACTGATTGATATCTAAGTAATCGTCACAAGAGGACAATCCTAATGCTGCTACTAATGAAAATAAATGTATTTTGTACTTTTTCATACTTCTTTTAATTAAAACGTTAAGTTAAGACTGAAACCAACAGTTCTAGTGTTTGGATACTGGTTAGTTCCGCTTGCTCCACTGTTACTAGTACCAGAAGCTAAACCAACGATGTTACCATTGCTTAATGATGTTTCAGGATCATCATATCCTCTGTTTTCTCTAGCTAATACTGTAAATGGATTTCTAGCATTCACACCTACTCTTAAGCTAGTTAAACCTGTTCTTTCTAACATTTTAGCTGGAATTGCATAGCTTAAAGATAACTCACGTACTTTGAAAGCTGTAGCATCTAAAATGTAGTTCTCATCGATGTTTGAGTAAATGTTTGCATAATACTGTTGTACTCCAATTGAAGAACCACCACCTGTAACTACAGAGTTGTTCGCCACATACGTTCCAGTGTTAGCATCTAAGTAAGAAGAGTTTGGCATAATGAATCCACCTCTTCCGTTTTCAGCTGAATCAACTAAATAACCGAAGTTAGTTAATGTGTTTTTAGTTCCAGAATAGTACTGGTGACCAGTTCTGTAATCCATTACAGCAGCTAAACGTAATCCTTTGAAATCAATAGAGGTATTTAAACCTAAGATGTAATCTGGAGTAGTTTTACCTAACTTCATTAACTCAGTAGATTTAAGTGGGTTACCAGTGTTTGGATCAACGATGATACGTCCTTCTCCATCTCTTTGGTATCCGAAACCTTTGATGATTGGATACTCTTCACCTTCTTCAGCGAAGATACCGTAAGTTCCGTAAGGAGAGTAGATTGCTACTGAGTTTGTATTATCAGCAACTTTTTCTACTGTAGTTTTCGCTTTAGAGAAGCTGAATCTAGCATCCCAAGTGAAATCTTTCGTTTTAATAGGTGTAATACCTAAGTCAATCTCGATACCTTTAGTTTTAGTAGCACCAATGTTTGTTGCATAGTTAGGGTTACCAGAAGCGTAAGAAGAACTGATTGTTGTGATCAAATCAGTGTTATCACTAATATAACCTGCTACGTCTAAAGTAATTCTGTCTTTTAAGAAACCTAAGTTTAAACTAGCCTCTTTAGTAAGGTAGAACTCTGGTTTGATATAAGGGTTTGTTCTTGAGTTGTAAGCGATTGTTGGCTGTACGTTTGGAACATAAGAGTTAACTCCATTGAATGGATAACCTGTACTTCTTGTATATAAGTTGTTGATATCATAAGCAGCAATACCATTTGCACTACCAACTTTTACGATACTCGCTGTAATTTTAGCATAAGAAAGAACGTTGTTATCTTTTAACGACTCAATAGCTTTTGTAGGAATAAAAGATAAACCAGCTGATGGATAGAAGAAGTTATTGTTAGATTTATCTAAGAAAGATACCCACTCATTTCTTCCTGTTAAGTTCAAGAATAAATAATCTTTATATCCTAAGTCAACGTTTCCAAAGAATGCAAATCTTCTTGATCTAGCGAATGAATTTGTAGCATTCGGCACGCTTGATACGTTAGAAATATTATACAATCCAGGGATTGCTAACTGAGATCCTGATACTCCTGTTGAAGTAGCATAAACATCCTGTACGTTGTTACCAATATTAACTTTTAAGTTTAAGTCTTTTGTTAAGTCATAATCAAAGTTAATTAATAAATCAGCATACAATCTTCTTGTAGAACCATTAGAAGTAGACAATGAAGAAATAACAGACTGGTTACCATTTCCGTAACGGTATGGATCTACATAGTCATTTGAATAGCTTAATGCTTTTGTACTAGAAAGGTTAACACCTGCAGTATATGAAATGTTGATGTTTTTGTTTACTTCAAAACCGATTTTTCCGATTCCGTTGAAAACATCTGTATTCGACTGGTTTCTTACGTTGTCACGTACCCAGTAAGGATTTCTCATATAGTAGCTATATCCATGTAAGTTACCTCCGTTTTCAAACATTTCGATTGGAACGTTTGTTGGCGTTTGTAATAAATCATAGTATAAACTTGCACTTGTAGTTCTAGACTCTTGTGTAGTATATTGAGCATTCCCCTCAACATTCCATCTTCCGATTTTTTTACCAGCTTTGAATTGGAAGTTTGT
Organism: Bacteroidota bacterium; assembly: GCA_023446155.1. Classification (GTDB taxonomy): domain Bacteria; phylum Bacteroidota; class Bacteroidia; order Flavobacteriales; family Flavobacteriaceae; genus Flavobacterium. Next base: position 281,261 of record JAEXIT010000017.1, on the reverse strand, counting down.
TCTGTCCAAAACGTCATCCTGAACGATGAACTCATTTTTCAATTTGTTAGCTGTAAAGAAAAGGTATCCATCTTCGTTTCCTGAAGATAATGAAACACCATTTTGAGTTAATACCCCAGTTTTGAAGAATTTCTTGATATTATCACTTCCTAAAGAACGGTAAGGTAACATTAAGAAACTTCCGTCTGCCTGTGGTAAACCTGTAGGCTGGATAGAACCATCAAATTCTGGTCCCCAAGTACCATTCTCATAAGAATAGTGTTGTCCATCCCATCCTTGTCCGTATCTTGTTTGTCTTTCCGGAAGGTAAGCTACATTTGTAAAGTCAATTGAAGAGTTTACAGAGATTGACATTTTCTGACCTTGAGTTGATCCTTTTTTAGTTGTAACGATTAATACCCCGTTAACACCATCAGATCCATACAATGCAGCTCCTTGAGAACCTTTAATTGTATTGATTGACTCAATAGCCTCAGTTGGTAACTGCTGTAATGCAGTAGCAGTAGAGATAACCCCATCAATTACAACCAAAGCCTGGTTGTTTTGTGTGATTGATTTAGGAGCACGAATTACAATTCTCATTGTTCCATCAACAGCAGAGTTCGTCTGGTTAATCTGTAAACCAGATACTTTACCTGTTAATGACTGAATTGCATTCGGAGAAGCTGCCTGTGTTAACTCTTTTGCTTTAACAACTTGGTTAGCAGAAGTGATTGCATCCTGTCTCTTTTTGATACCTAAAGCTCCAACAACAACTTCGTTTAATTGTTTTGCTTCTGATTGCAACGCAACGTTAATCTTGTTTGAAGCTCCAACTGTTACAGAAGAAGTCTCCATTCCAACAAATGTAAAGACTAACACTTGTCCTTGTTTTGCTTTGATGGAGTAATTACCATCCATATCAGTTTGTGTGCCTTGTGTTGTTCCTTTGATAACAACACTAACACCAGGTAACGGCAAACCTCCTTCGGTCACTGTACCTGTAACAGTTTTCTCCTGTTGTGCGAACGAAAACTGCATCGAAAACGCTAGTAAAAGCGTAAAAATCCATTTAAACTTCGATCTCATATTAAATTTATTTGAGTTAGTTATTCCGCAAACTTCTTAATAATTTCTTAAATAAACAAATATAATATAGGAATAATAGCATTTTATTTGTGTTAAAAAAAGTCATTTAGAAATACACTATATCAAAAAAAGTCCCTTATTATACTGCGGTTTACTCAAAATATTTGTGGTTTTTTTGTACATTTACCAAAAACAAAAATGCTTCTACAGAATTACTCAAAGTTAACATTGGAAGCCGGTACAGATGAAGCCGGAAGAGGCTGTTTAGCCGGACCCGTTACCGCTGCAGCTGTGATTTTACCCGACAATGTGATCATCGACAAACTAAACGATTCTAAGAAATTATCCGAAATTACCCGGGAAAAACTAAAGCCCATAATCGAAGAACTGGCTCTTTGTTATAAAGTAATCCACCTCGAACCTGAGATTATCGACGAGATCAATATTCTAAATGCTTCGATAAAGGCAATGCAAACCTGCATCATCAATCTAAATCCAATCCCCAATTATATTATCGTAGACGGAAATCGCTTTAAACCGGTTCAGGATATCCCCTATAGCTGCATCGTTAAAGGCGATAGCAAATACCTAAGCATTGCCGCCGCCTCAGTTTTAGCCAAAACCTATCGCGACGAATACATGAATCGTATACACGAAGAATATCCAATGTACAACTGGAAAAAAAATAAAGGGTATCCAACTATCGAACACCGGGAGGCCATTCGAAAATACGGAACCACACCCTACCACAGGAAGTCGTTCCGATTACTCCCGGAACAATTAAAACTGGAACTCTAATCATAAAAAAATCCTGATAAAATTTTATCAGGATTTTTCTTTATAAAATACTATAATTTTCTAGGGTGCAATTTCCGCCTCAAACAAAGTCAGAAAATGGTTTTTAATTTTTACCTTCACTTCTTCCTCATCAACTTTCGCAACACCCAATTCTACATTTAAGGAAGTAACCGCTTTATCTCTTATACCACACGGTATAATGTTATCAAAATAACCCAAATCGGAATTTACATTTAACGCAAAGCCGTGCATCGTCACCCATCGCGAAGCCCGCACTCCCATTGCACATATTTTTCGAGCAAACGGCGTACCCACTCCAAGCCATACTCCGGTCTCCCCTTCACTGCGTTCGCATTGCAAGCCGTATTCCGCCAACGTCAGAATAATTGCCTCTTCCAAAAAACGAAGGTATTTATGAATATCGGTAAAAAAGTTTTCCAGATCCAGAATCGGATAACCAACCACCTGTCCCGGACCATGGTAGGTAATATCACCACCGCGGTTAATCTTATAATAAGTAGCACCTTTGTCTGCCAATTGCTTTTCATTAAGTAACAGATTCGCAAAGTCACCACTTTTCCCAAGGGTATACACATGCGGATGTTCTACAAATAAAAAGTAGTTTGGCGTTACATCTTCTTTCTCTTCTCTCCTATTAGCAATCTTAATATCCAGAACCTCTTTAAATAAAGATTCCTGATAATCCCAAACCGCTTTATAATCTTTCAATCCAAGGTCCCGGAATATAATTTGTTTGTTCATCGTCATTATTTTTTCTCCAGAACAACCTCAAAGTTCATCACCTCGGGTCTTTCTATATAATCTATAAATGGATATTGCAAGGTTACCGTTTTACGGTCGTCACTAAAAACCGGATCTTTTGCCGTAATCGATTTAATTTTTTTCGGGAAATGATATTTTATCGTATAGGTAAAGGCTTCCATCATTGGCTTGATCGTTGCCAAACTATCCGTTAGTTGTTTTTGAATTGCCGGATCTTTTACTGCCGTCATACGGGTAAATTTTTTACCATCGAACGAATACCGCAAATCCGTCTTCAGTTTATCCATATCCGATAGTCTACCTTTTTCACCACCGCCATTCGCTTTCAAATCGTCCATCGTTTTCATAACAACCAACCCATCTACCAAATCCGAAGGTTTTTTAAAATCACTAAAAAGGCTAAACAAAAAGGATTTCTCTGTTTGGTCGACATGGGTACGAACTGAAAAATTTTCCAGTTTTTTCAAACGCTGCTGTTCCGTCACTGGCAATTTGGCGATACTGTCTTTTCGTTCGTCCATTAATGATTTTAAGGTAAAAGTCGAATCAATTTTCCGATCGCCCTGTTCCGCTGCGATACCCATCATTGCCGACGCATCGACATCCAATGAAAATTTACCGCTTCCATCGGTATTCAAATAAATCGTCTCTGTAAAATTACAGGCTGTCGCCATAACTACAAGGACCAAAGTAAGGACTAACCGGATTTTTTTCTTCATAAATTTTGACTTCAAATTTGCTTTCAAAGATACGATTTTCCATCCGCAATACCTTTATTATCATTTTCAAAATTTGAAATTGATTCCTTTTTAAAATATGCCTATCTTTGCCCACTTAAAAAATCACAATTATGCAACTTTCAGAACAAGAAATCATCAGAAGAGAAAAACTGGGTAAGTTGAAAGAACTTGGAATAAACCCATATCCCGCCAATTTGTTTCCCGTGGACCACACGTCGAAGCAGGTCAAGGAAACTTTTGAGGAAGGAAAGAAGGTAATTGTGGCCGGCCGTCTGATGTCTGCCCGTGTACAAGGGAAAGCTTCTTTCGCCGAATTACAGGATAGCGAAGGCCGTATCCAGTTGTACATCAACCGCGATGAGATTTGTCCGGATGACGACAAAACACTTTACAACGAGGTTTTTAAAAAACTAATCGACCTGGGTGACTTTATCGGGATCGAAGGGAAATTGTTTACCACTCAGGTAGGCGAGAAAACCCTGAGGGCAAAAAACATCACGTTATTAAGCAAAACATTACGTCCTTTACCACTACCAAAAGTAGATGCCGACGGAAATGTTTTCGACGCTTTTACCGATCCGGAATTGCGTTACCGTATGCGTTATGTCGATTTGGTTGTCAATCCGCAGGTTAAAGAGGTATTTATCAAGAGAACCAAATTGTTCAATGCGATGCGTACGTTTTTTAACGACAAAGGTTATTTTGAAGTAGAAACACCAATATTACAGTCGATCCCGGGTGGTGCGGCCGCAAGACCGTTTATCACACACCACAATTCCCTGGATATTCCGCTATATATGCGAATTGCCAACGAATTATATCTAAAAAGATTAATCGTAGGTGGTTTCGACGGGGTATATGAGTTTTCCAAAAACTTCCGTAACGAAGGAATGGACCGTACCCATAACCCGGAGTTTACCGCTATGGAAATCTATGTGGCCTACAAAGACTACAACTGGATGATGGAGTTTACCGAAAATCTTTTGGAATATTGTGCCCTTCAGGTGAACGGTACTACAAAAGCAACTTTCGGCGAGCACACAGTTGATTTCAAAGCACCATATGCACGCGTTTCGATGACGGATGCCATCAAACAATTTACCGGATTCGATATTACCGGAAAATCAGAAACCGAATTACGAGCAGCAGCCCAATCGATGGGAATTGCCGTAGACGATACGATGGGTAAAGGCAAATTGATCGACGAGATTTTTGGTGAAAAATGCGAGGGTAATTTTATCCAGCCGACTTTTATCACGGATTATCCGAAAGACATGAGTCCGCTAACTAAAGAACACCGCGACAACCCGGAATTAACCGAGCGTTTCGAATTGATGGTTTGCGGAAAAGAAATCGCTAATGCCTATTCCGAGTTAAACGACCCGATCGATCAGCGAGAGCGTTTTGAATCGCAATTGGCCTTATCCGAGAGAGGTGACGACGAAGCGATGTTTATCGACAATGATTTCCTTCGTGCCCTGGAATACGGAATGCCACCAACATCCGGTTTAGGTATCGGTATGGACCGTTTGATCATGTTCTTAACCAACAATCCATCGATTCAGGAAGTCTTATTTTTCCCGCAAATGCGTCCGGAGAAAAAAGCCGTACAAATCGAGTTGGAAGACGAGGAAAAAGCAATTATTGCCATCTTAGAAAAAAATGCCAACGCATTGGATTTAGCCGAGCTAAAAAATCAGGCCGGATTAAGTGGCAAAAAATGGGACAAAGCCATGAAAGCTTTGGCACAACACGGATTAACCAAAGTGGTTGTGGCCGGCGACAGTAAAGTCGTAGAATTACAATCGTAAGTTTTCGATATACAACCAAAAAGGCCGACTATTTGAGTCGGCCTTTTTTATTTTACCCCACTCAAAACGAACTTAATCGACTAAAAACCACACTTAACAGAAAATCGCTATAGCTATCGCTTTTATTGCTTACTTTTAAGATACACATCACGGAGTTTACCATCTAAAACCAAGAGGATTATGAAAACATTCTTTATCCTGATTGTAAGTTTTTTATCATTGGCCATCCATGCGCAGTCTTCCAATCAGGAGCAACCCACCTTGACGGCAGCACAAAAAGCAAAATTGGAAGTCAACCGTATGACCTCCGATCTTAATCTAAGTCCGACACAACAGCAGCAGATTGAAAAAGTACTCACGGAAAACAACCGTAAAACCGGCGATATTAAAGTACGCCTACAGTCGGCCAAACCGGAAGAAAATCAGGCTTTAAAAGCCGAGTATATCGAAAGTCTGAAAACCCTGAAAACGAATCTAAAAGCAATTCTCACTCAGGAACAACAAGACAAATGGGATGCGATTTATAAAAAACGATTTCAAAATCAACAGCAAAAAGCACCTACTCAAAATAAACCTTAAAAAAAAGCTGCCTCCTTTTTGAGACAGCCCATTTCTGTTACACTAAACCGGATTACTTTGTAATCCGGTTGCCTACACCTGACATGCTTATTACTTCCTCCCTAATAAGCGGTCAGGTGTTTGTATTTTTCGCTATATCACAAAACCTGACAGTTTTCTTAGCGTTGCGTTGAGAAACCGGTCAGGTGTTGGTTGGCTATAACGTATAATTCAGGTTTACACTCCAACGGTATTGCGCCTCCACTCGACCTCCGGTAAGATTTTGATTTATCGGCACCATCACATTGGCACCAAACGAAAATTTATCCCGTCCGATCTCGATTCCCGCTTTTCCAAAAAGGATATCACCCGCCGTGTTTCGCAACAATTGTTTGTATTGATAATTATTTCCGTACACCTCACCGGCAACACCCAATTGCGGAACAAATACAAAATTTCTACTATTTAAAAAATAGAACAATGTTGACGCATAATTGAACTGATTTCCGAAACGATAATATTTCTCATTTTCTGTTTTAACCGTATAGCTCCCCATGGTATTCAACCCCAGGCTTCCTTTTTTCAGCACATATTCTGCTGCAAAAATATAATCCCAGCTACCGGTCCCCACCTGAAAACTCGGATTCACACTTCCATTGGTAAACTCGCGATATTTCCCCGTAGGCGCTTTTACTCCGGCACCCAATTGTACCGAATGCGAAAAGACCGCACTATCTTTAACCGTTTCATATATCGTATACATTCCCAATACCGTAAGGTCTCCCAAACCGGATATATCCTGTTTGCCGGTTACCGTTTCCCGATTATGAAAATGATACGGCACCAATACGGAAACCTGCACTTTTTTCACAATCGGAATACGACCCCAGACCTGAATTGTATTAAAATTTTCCTCATACCACGGCGAGTCCGAAAACAACCCATCGTTACTTTTATAACGTTGGTTAAAGTAGCGTATCCCAACAAAATTGGTATTCAACATCGACGAAAACCCCAAACTTCCACCACTGGCCGAACAACCACAAGCATCGCATTCTTCGAAATATTCGAGCGAACGAAAATAGTTTTTATACGGTTTTATTCCCAAGCTGTCTTTTTCTGCCGCATAGGTAAATACGCCCCAAAAAAGCACTAGTATCAGACTATATTTTTTCATTTTTATTTTTCTTTTCAATCCAAATCTCACTGGTAAATTTAGAAAAGTGTTTATTATTAAAATTCCGAAAACCGGCGATTGGTTAAAAACTCATGATCCGTTAATGTTTTCAAAAAGGCAACTAATTTCGTTTTTTCTGTTGGCGTCAACGGAATCCCTAAAGCACCATTGGCCTTTAATGCCGGATCCAATGTTGGCGAATCCAACACGCCATTGGAATAGTGATTTAAAACGGCTTCCAACGTAGCAAAACGCCCGTCGTGCATATAAGGCGCCGTTTTTTCAATATTCCGCAAACTCGGCACTTTAAACCTATAGTTATCCTGCGGCAACTCGGTTACACGATACCGTCCAACATCATTGATCATAGGATTAATAGGCAATCCGTTATTGCGATACGTATCATCGGTAAATAAATCCGTTGCGTGACAACCGGCACATTTTTGCGAGAAAATACCATACCCCTCCTGTTCGTCGGCGCTTAAAGTTCCTCCGGGTTCACCTCTTCTGAATTTATCAAATTTGGAATTGGACGACGTCAACATCACCATAAATTGCCCCAATGCTTTGAGCATATTCTCGGAATTGATCATCCCGTCAGGAAAAGCCTGTCTGAATAGTTTTTGATAGGCTGCATCGCCTTTCATCATGCTTACAATTTCCGTCAGATTACCATTCATTTCAATTTCACTGGTTAACGGAATCAAAGGTTGCAAATCCAGATGAGTTGTTGCGCCGTCCCACATATAGGCTCTCTGATAAGCGAGATTCTGAATCGGAGGCGCATTGCGGGTTCCAATATTATCGCCCACACCATGACTAAAAGAATGCCCGTGGTGCGTAAACGCGTCTTCCTGAATGTGGCAAAAACCACAAGACACCAAGCCATCCGACGCTAGTCGGCCGTCATAAAACAGCTTTTTACCCAATTCAAATCCTTTTTCCGTTAACGGATTGTTTTGCAAATTATAAGTCAATGCCGGAAAATTGGACGGTACTTTAAAATCTATCGGGATGTTCTGGTAGGTTTCAGGACTATTCTCGTTCGAGCAGCTCCACAAAAATGGAAGCAACAGGAACAGCAGTGTTCTTATTGTTTTCATAACGATCTGTTTTTCAAAAAGCTGCCGATAGTTCCTACCGACAGCTTTTTTGATTTTATTTAGTCATTATGAACGTGATCAACAGAAAACATAGTGGACACATTTGCTGTAATTGAAGCCAAAACAGCACCTCCCATGATATTCGGTTGTGGCGACAAACTGATTTTTGTCGCGCCATCAAGGATTTTAGACAAATCGGCCATCACGTGGATTTGTGGTGTAATAGTTGATCGCACCAATGCTTTATCCGGCATATCCAATGTCACTTCGGTATAATTATAATGCGTTCCGGTTTGTCCCGTATGTACTTTAAACAATGTCGGATCGGTTACGGTAGCCGAGGTAAAATTCCCTTCGAAAGCCAGGAATTTATAACCTGCACTCCACGACCACATCATCCCTTCGGATTGTGCCTGCGCCAAAAAGTCACCCTGACCGGCAGCACCTAAGTTAAATTGCTCCTGATCGACTCCAATTCCGAATTTTACGGTTTTATAATTCCCCGCCGGAACATCGGTTAATTCGATCGTAAACAAACTTGGGGTTTGTTCTTTTATAATGAAGTAGCTTTTGCTTTTCGGGTATACATAAACAGAACCATCCTCTTTTGTCAGCACAATGTTGCTCACGATATATTTGATATTATCCACTTTAATCGTCTCACCCTGAGAGGTTATATAGGGGGCTCCCATGATAAAATCGACATCTCCATAACGGTGATCAAATTTAATTTTCAAACTTCCGCTTCCTTCTGTGGAGTTCACCACATCGTTATCTGTACTACAAGATCCTAAGGCAATAGCCAATACCACCGCTACAGCAGTGTTTATTAATTTTAATTTCATTTTTTTTATTTTTTAAAATACGACATAGCAATCCTCTTGACTTCCTGTCAAAAGAAAAAAACGCTTAAAAGGGTTGAATTTTAAAAAATAAATGCCGGCGGATGAAAGATACCTTCCGCATTCAAATGCTGATACAGGTTGGTATACAAAAAGTTTTCTGTCCCTTTTTCGGATACTTGTACCGGATTAAAATCGAAGTTTTTCTGGATTTCACAAAAGAGCACTTCTACTTCGGCTCTTACATTTTTTTTGTCGGTAGACAACGGTTTTTCCGATTCAGAAGCTTTGGCCAGCTCTTTCATCAGGTGACATTTTCCGTTACAGGCCATTTGAGGTTTGGCGATGTTTTCACAAAGGTTTTTTGTAATATAATCGTAATTGATCACGTACTCAAAAACCGGTAGTATCGGTTTAAAGAGAACAAAAAAAACGAGTATTACAATTCCTTTTTTCACGCTGCAAAGGTAATCCCCAAAAGTGGTAACTCCAAAAAATATCCTACTCTATTTTAACAGGAAAGCAACATTTCGGTATTTTTTTTAACTTTTATTTAGGGCAGCCATTTTTAAACCTTTTGAAATTTCGACGGTCAAAGCATCGTAACAACTTTAAAAGAAAAGCATTATGAAAAAATTAATTTTAGCCGTTTGCCTTAGCGCAACGATGTTAGGCTTCGCACAGGAAAAAGAATCAAGAGGTGGCCGCGAACGCATGGCTCCGGAACAACAAGTACAATTACAGGTTAAAAAAATGACCCTGGATTTGGATCTGACAGCCAAACAACAAAAAGAAGTGGAAAAGCTTTTAATGGATCAGAGTAAAAAACGTGAGGAAGCAAGAACTGCTCAGGGTGATGCACGAAAAAACTATAAAGACATGACAGCCGACGAGCGTTTTGCACTTCAAAACAAACGTATGGATGACAAAATTGCGTTTAAAGGCGAAATGAAAAAAATCCTAAATTCCAGTCAGATGGAGAAATGGGAAAAACAGAGTGAAATGCGTCAGGAAAAAATCACAAAAAGAACCCGAAACTTTAAAAACAACGCACCAGAATAATTTTTGATCGTTTTTTTAGTAATATATCGCAAAATAAATTAGCTTTGGCTCTATAATAAGCCAATCTATCAGACAATGAAAAAATTTATTGCGTTATTTTTTATGATTGTTTCCTTTTCGGTAGCTGCCCATGCGCAGGATCGTCAGAAGGAAATCGCTAAAAAAGTTCAAAACGACATTACGGCACTCACTACCTATATTCCACTATCTGACGAACAAAAAGTTCAGATCGAAAAAGGATTGGTGATGAAACACCAAAATCTAAGTCCGGATTTGTCGGAAGGCCGAAAAAAAGAGTTGGTAAAAGTGGTGGAACACTATCTACGTGCTCCCTTAACACCGGCACAACTTCAAAAACTGGACGCGAATCCGCAATTGGTAAAACGATTGCTTTCCGAATAATAAAAAACGCACCTTAAAAAGGTGCGTTTTTCGTTTATAGCTATCTTCTTTTAAAGTGTCGCTGCTACTTTCCCTACAGCCGCGATTGTAAAATCAAGGTCTTCGTAGGTCAATGCATCGGTAATAAACCAGGTTTCATAGGCCGACGGTGCGATATAAATTCCTTCTTGTAACAACCCGTGGAAGAATTTTTTAAAGCTTTCATTATCGCCATTTTTAGCCGTATCAAAATCGACTACCGGTCTTTCATCAAAATGAACCGAGATCATCGATCCTACACGATTAATTGTAAATACAATACCGGCTTTTTCCAATTGTTCGCGGATTCCTTTTTCCAGATATGCCGTTTTTTGTTCCAATCGCTCAAAAAGTCCTACGTTAGTATTGATATCCTGCAGCATCGCCAAACCTGCCGCCATCGCTAACGGATTACCCGATAAGGTTCCCGCCTGATATACCGGACCTAATGGCGCCAGATAATTCATAATTTCATTTCGTGCGGCGAAGGCACCTACCGGCAAACCACCTCCGATTACTTTTCCGAAGGTTACGATATCGGCCGTAATTCCAAACAATTCCTGTGCACCACCTTTTGACAGACGAAATCCAGTCATTACCTCATCAAATATCAACAAAGTCCCGTGTTCGTCACAAAGTGTCCGCAATCCTTTTAAAAAACCCTCCTGTGGCGGTACACATCCCATATTACCGGCAACCGGTTCTATAATAATGGCCGCAATTTCATTTTTATTCGCTTCAAACAACGAACGTACATTATCCAAGTCGTTATACCGTGCCAAAAGGGTATCTTTTGCAGTTCCTTGCGTTACGCCAGGACTATTTGGTGCGCCAAATGTAATGGCTCCACTTCCGGCCTGAATCAGAAAAGAATCGGAATGACCGTGGTAACATCCGGCAAATTTTATGATTTTATCGCGATTTGTAAAACCACGTGCCAATCGGACAGCACTCATACACGCTTCCGTTCCGGAATTTACAAATCGGATTTTCTCAATTCCCGGTACCATCGAAACGGCTAGTTTTGCGATTTCCGTTTCCAATTCTGTTGGCATTCCGAACGAGGTTCCTTTTTTCGCTTTTTCAATTACCGCCGATACTACCGGCTCATAGGCATGCCCTAATAGCATTGGCCCCCAGGAATTGATATAATCGATAAGTCGGTTTCCATCTTCATCGTACAAATAGGCTCCTTTGGCTTCTTTGGCAAAAATGGGTGTTCCTCCGACTGATTTAAACGCACGAACCGGTGAATTCACACCGCCCGGTAACACTTCTGACGCTTCAGCAAACAGCTGACTGCTTCTTGTATATAACATTATGATTTGACTTTTATGATTTGACCTATTGCTATTGCATTTGAGGTAAGATTATTGATTTTCATCAACTCATCTACCGTTACATTAAATTTTCTGGAAATGGAATACAGCGTATCCCCCTGCGCTACTTTGTAGGTAGAACCACTTACTTCGGCAGTAACCGTAGCTGTATCTTTTTTGATAACCGGTTTGGTATAACCACCTCCAATGACTTCCGAATCATATTTGTAAAGTTCGTAGCGTTCGATAAGTCCGATCAATTTTTCCGGGTATTTCGGATCTGTGGCATATCCGGCACTTTTAAGCCCTTTGGCCCAGGCTACATAATCGCCCTTTGGCAATTTAAACAACGCGGAATAGCGACTTCTGGTCGTTAAAAACAGGGAATGATCACGAAATGATTCGGCCGGGTCGCTGTATTTACGGAAACATTCCTGTTCGGAATCATCGTCATGGCGAACACTATCTCCAGTCCACCCCGTATGGCATTTGATCCCAAAATGGTTATTTGCTTTTACGCATAAAGTCCCCACTCCGGCACCCGATTCCAGGATTCCCTGCGCCAGGGTAATACTGGCCGGAACACCATGGTTGCGCATGTTTTCTTTTGCGGTTTCATTAAACTTGCCGATATACGCATTTACGATCTCGGTTGTTACTTTTATTTTTGAAGTCGCCTCGAGAACTTCCGACGGTTTGGAATTTTCCGAAGAGGAATTAGTTCTCGATGAACCCGAGTGTGTTTTCACTGTCGTATTTTTCTTGGTCGTCGTAATCTTCGTTGGTGTTGTTCGCACTTTTGATGAAGATCCGCAGCTACAAACCAATACAAGCGTTAGCAGCAGGCAAATTTTTTTAATCATTATTCTCTTTTTTACAGACTTTATTTTCTATAAGTAACGACTCGTTTTTCCGGGCCAGTCGTTTATTCATTCCTTCAATTCCCTGTAATCCTCCGGTGTGAATCATTAAAATTGCGGCATTGTCAGGAAAATAACCTTTTTGAATCAGATCCAATATTCCATATGCCATTTTTCCGGTATAAACCGGATCCAACAACACCTCCGTTTGGGTATAAAAGTCATTATTAAAACGAACCAATTCGGCATTTATTTTCGCATAACCTCCAAAATGATAGTCGTTTATCAACTCCCAACGATCGTTGTTTACAAATTTACAAATCTCATCAGATAAAAACGAACCTTTTAACGCCGGAAAGCCAATTACCTTTTGTTGCTCTCCACAGGAATTGATCAAACCTGAGATTGTCCCACCTGTTCCTACCGCACAACAAATATGGGTGAACCCCGTCTTGTCGGTCGTTTCTAAAATTTCTTCACATCCTTTTACAGCCATCGCGTTGGTTCCGCCTTCGGGCAAAAGGTAAAAAGCACCGTGTTTTTCCTTTAGTTTTTCTAAAAAAGCGATATCCTCTTTATGGCGATAGGCATCCCGCGATACAAAATCAAATTTCATGCCTTGTTGCTGTGCCAGACGCAAGGTCGCATTGGCTGCTACTTCGCTTTCCAACTCTTCCCCGCGTATCACGCCTATGGTTTCCAAACCAAAATGCGCTCCTGCCGCCGCAACCGCTGCAATATGATTTGAAAATGCCCCTCCGAAAGTCAGCAATTTTGTATAACCTTCCCTTTTTGCCTGTTCCAGGTTGTACTTCATTTTCCGGTATTTATTTCCGGATAAAAAAGGATGTACAGTATCTTCTCTTTTTACGGTGAGCGTAATTCCCCCGGAAAACGAAAAAGGTAGTACCTGATTGTGACTTTTCATACTTGCAAAAATATCATTTTAAACAAAAACAGCTCCGTATTTGGAGCTGTTTTTAAATATCGTCTATAAATTTTAATTTTTTATTATGATTTTTTTACTTATTTCCTGATTATCCATCGTAATCATTTTTACTATATATACCCCGTCACCAAGGTTTGCCGTTGGAAACGAATAGGATGTTTTATTACCCAGTTTTGCTTTTGTAAAAATTACTTTTCCAATCACATCGTATAAAACTATGGTATTCAACTCTAAAGCCATTGGATTGGAAATTTTCAAAGCCTGTTCGGAATTGTTCTGATATACCTTAAAACTATTTTTAATATTTTCACCCAATGCCAGATTACTATCCTGTTTAAAGGTAATCTCATAATCTGTTTTATTCGTTCCGGCTGGTAAATTCAACTCATGTACGCCATTTTTAATGTCATAATACAGGTTATTTACTTTATCATGCAGGAATACATTTTCCACATTATCGGCATTAATAATTTCTTGTACTGTTATTTTATAATTTGCCGGTGCTGCATTTTTAAAACCCAACTGCACCCGTTTGTTTTCATCATAAGCAATCATATCAATAATATATTCTTTATCTTCAATCACAAAGAACATATCCGATGGCAATCCATCGTCGGAAGCGATTGCATCCATTCCTCTATCAATTCCGTCGGTAGCTTCGGGATGAAAACCGATCACCCCCTGACGCACCCCTTGATTATCGATCAGTGTATTAATACGGATCTGCGGCTGTGGTCTTATGGATTCATTTGTATAATCGATACCGGAAACAGATATAACTACTGGAAAAGCTATATCTACCACGTCCGGATTATAGGACGGTGTATTCGGATTTTCATTAGCCAGAGTTGCTGAAACCGCATTTCTTTCAAATTGCGAGTTATTAGCTGATCCTTTCTTTACAAAAACGCGATAGCGATTTCTCATCGTCACAGTACCTGCATTAGCACCTGTAATCAGGAATCCTTGCGCCACAGGAGAAAAACGTCTTTTATACTGATTGCCAGGTGTTGATACTACCCCTCCTTGATTACCCCCCGAATCATACGAGTGAAAAATGGCCGGAGTATAGATTCCCATGCCCGCTGTTCCGCCGGTTACTTGCGCTAGTGTTGCCGCTGGTGAGAATGTTCCATAACCACCTCTGTAATTGGCCAAGGTATGGGAATTTACCGTTTTATCTTGCTCCCAGAATTGTGCGGTTCCGTCGCAAGCAGGATTATCCAAAAGAAAATAACTTAAATCGATCGCCGATGGGTATGGGTTTCCGGTCAGTGTTTGTTGTCCAACCATGCATGGAATTACAATATCGCCATCGTTAGGACGTCCTCTAAAATCAATTCGTTGGTAGCCTCCCGGGTTATTTACTATTCCATCGACATTGGTATTATCTGTACCGGCTGTTCCTTTCATTGTAAATCCTTCTCCCGGAGCGATTGGCTGGCCGTTTCCTACATGGGACCATTGCGAATAGGCCGTAGAATTAACGAACTTCCACAACCAACGGGAAGCTATCGACAACGGATCGGCCTGCCCATCATGTGATCCCCAGGGCAAAATTGTCGCCAAAGTACTATTAATAATTGTAGTAGGCTTGTAAAAAAGTTTCGTTGCATCGGCATTAAAATTACCGACAACATTTCCTTGTCCGGAAGCTATGGTACCAACAGGAGAGCACCAGTAATTATAATCGTAATTATCGGAAGTCCCTTCCTGAAAAACCGAAAGTTCACCTCCTCCGTTATTAGCAGTACTACCTGCCACTCCCTGCAATAGCTGACCGTCTCTACGAAGAAACATATACCCATTATTAACAACATCCTGTTTCACATACAGTAATTCGTTATTAACAAAAAGATGCGTGGACGGACTCACAAATATCTGGGCATGACTAAAAAAAATCCCACCCAAAAGCACTATAAATAAAATCTTTTTACGAGCCATGATCAATTGTTATTAAGTTAATTATGTCTAAAAGTACATTATCTAAAACTACAATCTATTCGCGAGGGATATATTGTCCATAAAAGGGATACATTGTCCTAAAACAAGAAATACCTCCTCCCTCAATTTACCTATCATTCTCATATAGACCCTATTAAAAGTCTTACGATCAGGTTAAATTTAATTATTTTTTTTAAACCCCGCTTTATTTCCATACAAAAAGCCCATTAATTTCCCAAAAAAAATCTGCTATTCAAATGGGCGGCTGGCATAACAAAAAAATTAAAGCGCTTACCATACACAACGTATCAGGCTCAGAAAGAAGGGATTTTTCTACACCTCCATTTCGATGCTATTCTTTGGAAAATCAAGACCTTCCGAATCGGTTGTAATTCGGTTTATTTCACACCTTCTCACAGCCGCATCCTGATGCTTTTGATTAAAAAATACACCCTTTAAAATTAATAAATAATTACCAAAACAACACAAACAATACCATTTAAAAACTATAAATCATAAATAAATACAAAAACAACATCAAAAATCACAATTAACACACAGCAACAAGAGGTCAAAAAAGGGACAAAAATGTACTTTGTCGATTAAACAGAAACCTTCATCGAAATTCGGTCAAAACGCATTTATCACCCCCTTTTTAGTAGCTAAATTAGTATTGAAAATGAACCACTTAATACTTTTCAAGTATGTTAAACAGCTACAAAAACAGCCAAAAAACCGGTGACTTACTTAAAGCTTCCGGTGCTTTTTACGCAACTCCTCTTACCGTAAAAGGCGCTCATTTATTCAAAATAGTAGCCGGCTTATTATTGTGCTTCCAAATTGGGCAGGCACAGGTAAGTTATTATACTTTTTCGGAAAACACCGCTACCTACTCATCCATTACCGGAACGACAGCAATTGCTACTTCATGGGATAATAACGTGGCCCTGAACATTCCTTTGGGCTTTACGTTTACTTACAACAACACGAATTATACGACTTGTTCTATTTTATCCAATGGTTTTATCACTTTCGGAACCACCGTAGCTGGTGATGCAGCCGGATTCAATCCGATTTCGGTAAACGGAGCCGGTTTTGACGGAGCGATCAGTGCTTTGGGAATGGATCTTAGAGACAATGGGAATGCAATCACCTATACTACAACGGGAAGTGCTCCAAACCGCACCTTTATCGCACAATGGAATAATGTACGACGTGTAAGTCAAACCGGAAGTTTTAACTTTCAGATCCGACTAAGCGAAACCTCCAATGTGATACAAATCATTTACGGTTCCTGTTCACCAAGTAGTAATACAACATTGACTGCCGAAGTAGGATTACGAGGCCGTACCAATGCCGACTACAACAACAGATCGCAAAGCTCAAACGCAACCTGGTATGGCAATACATCCAGCGGAACAGCTAACACCGATTCCAACAGAACCCGTAGCAACAGCTACCCTAATAACGGATTGGTTTACACCTGGTATCCGACGGATTACACCTACACCAACTGTACACCCGCTTCGACCTCGTCGACCTATTATATTTCCAGTTACAAAATTACCGGCGCTATAGTAGAGGCTTCCAACACCTCCGGATACAGTACCGGCGGTTATGCCGACTATACCAGTCTTGCTCCGGCGCAGCAAATTGCCGGATCCGACATCAATATATCGTTGATCCTAACCGGTAGTTCCGGCACCACCCAATATGTTAAAGCCTGGGTGGATTGGAATAAAAACGGTGATTTCACCGATGCTGGAGAAACTGTTTTTTCACCTACGATTAGCGTTAGCTCTACGACATTTGGCTTTGTAATTCCTGCCGGAACCAATCCCGGAAATTACCGAGTGCGCATCCGAACCTATTTAAGCAATTCTACCTTTACACCATGCGGAAGTCTTTCCAATGGCGAAACTGAGGATTATTTAATCAAAGTAATTCCGGACTGCGGTGCCAAAATCACCAGCGCCCCAACCGTTGAATCTTGTGGCACGGGCCCTGTAAGCTTATCCGTAACCGGATCATCGGGCGTAACATCCTACCGTTGGTACACTACCGATACCGGAGGCTCACCTATTTCGGGAGCAACCGCGGCGATCTATACCACACCTTCGTTAAGTGCTACCACCACCTATTACGTGACTGCTTTAAACGGCACTTGCGAATCGCTTACCCGTACGCCGATTATTGCTAAAATAAAACCGATTCCAAACATCACCATTACTCCAGCCTCTCCGGAAATATGCGGTGATTCCGATTATTTACAAATCTCGGCCGCCGGTAGTACCGAAGTAGTGGAATTATTAAATGAAAATTTCGAAGGTACCGGATTGGGTAGTTTTACCAAATCAGGAAATGGAACCAGCACTACCGAATGGCAGCAAAAAACCAGTGTATTCACCACTACGACTGCCACCTGGAAACCAGCCATCAATTCCGGATCAATTGGAAATAAATTTGCTTTCACGACTTCGGATGTTAACACTACCGGAAAAAGTCTGATCATGACCACAACCAATTCGGTTAGCACCGCTAATTTTATTGATTTAACACTTAGCTTCAGACATTATTTCTCCTACTATGGAAGTGGTGAAACTGCTAATATCGAAATATCAACCGATAACGGAACCAACTGGACTACTGTAAAAACCTATACCGCGACACAAGGATACCCAAGTAAATTCGTAAGTGAAAGCATTCCGCTAAACAGCTATGTTGGCGTTGCCAATTTAAAAATACGTTTCCGTTATGCAGCCGATTACTGCGACGGTTGGGCTGTTGATGACATCGTACTATCCGGTACCCGTCCGTTAACGTCTAATTTCACCTGGACCGGAGCAACCATCAATGCCTATATCGATGCCAATGGCACAACCCCATATACCAATCAGGCTGTAAACGTGGTATATATCAAACCATCGGCCTCCCAATTGGAAGTAAACAACTGGTCGTTTAATGCCAATGTACAGTTAACCAATGGTTGTACCGCCACTAAACCGGTAACCGTGACCAATAAGACCAAAGTTTGGCAGGGAATTAGCAGCAATTGGAACGATCCGAATAACTGGCTACCCGTTGGCGTACCGGCGAATGATAACTGTGTGATCATTAAATCAGCAACAAATTATTCCACTGTAAACGGATCCAATTATGAGGCCCAAGCCAAAACCCTAACCGTTCAGGCAAATGGCCGATTGGATATTCCAACCGGAAACGGAATCAAAGTAGTCAACAAAATTGATGTCCTAACAAACGGAGCTTTCAATTTGGACACCAGTGCGAGCATCGTTCAGGTAAACAACACCGTTAACACCGGTATTGTCAATATCAAACGTACCACACAGCCGATGTATCGTTACGATTACACCTATTGGAATTCACCGGTAACATCAGCTTCCGGGTTTACATTGGGCATGCTATCTCCAAATACATTATCCGACAAATACATGAGATGGCAACCAACGATCAGTGGCGGAAGTGGCAACTGGATCACCGTAAGCGCCAGCACGGTTATGGATCCGAAAATGGGATACATTGTACGCGCACCACAAACATTCAGTCTTAATCCGCTTACCAAAACCACCTATACAGGCACTTTTATCGGAACACCCAACAATGGCGACATCACCATTCCGATAGCAGTTGGAACCGATGCTAATGTTGGCGGCAACGTAACCGTTGATGATGATCAATGGAATCTGATCGGAAATCCGTATGCCTCTGCGATCGATATTGTCAGCTTTTTAAACGATTCGTCCAACAGCGCTCTAATGGATGGTACGGTTTATCTGTGGACCCATAACACACCGCCATCTACATCGTCACCAAGTCCGTTTTATGGTACGTATTCTTATAATTATACTGCAGCCGATTATGCTACGGTGAATAAATTTGGTGCGACAGCAACTGCCGCTACCGGAGGAAGTACACCAAGTCGTTATATCGCCTCAGGACAGGCGTTCTTCGTTAAAGGTCTGGCCAACGGAAATGCTAAATTCACCAATAGTATGCGCGTAAGTTTACAAAACAACAGCTTTTTAAAAGCGGGCGATGCCACCAAAGCCAATCCGGAAACACAGTCCGTTGCCGGAGGCGAACCGGAACAACACCGCATCTGGCTGAACTTAGCCAATGAATCCGGTGCATTTAGTCAGATATTGGTTGGCTATAATGGCCAAGCGACAATGGGATTTGACAGAAGTTTAGACGGTCAGTCGTTTGGGGGTAATGGCGTTACTTTCTATTCGATAATTCCGGAAATGAACCTGACCATTCAGGCACGTGCATTACCGTTTAACGAACAGGATCAGATTCCGTTAGGTTTTAATGCCGATGCACAAAACACCTATCAAATTGGCATTGATCATTTGGATGGTATTTTTGACACCCATACCATTTATCTGGAAGACAAACTGCTGAATGTAATTTATGATTTACGAACAGCACCCTATTCGTTTACATCGGCCGCCGGCACCTTTAACAACCGTTTTGTACTGCGTTTTACAAACAGCACTTTAGGAACCGGTGAATTTAGCCTTGAAAACGGCATTAAAATATTACGAGGCAACGAGTTGGCGGTACATTCGGCTACCGAAAAAATCAAAGACATTGTAGCTTACGATCTTTTAGGCCGTCAGTTAGATGCGTATAAAAACACCGACGAAAATGATGTCGTATTGAAAAACGTTAAAAAAACGACCAGTGTGGTACTCTTGAAAATCACATTGGAAAATGGCACTGTTGTAGACCGAAAAACGATTTTCTAACCTTCTCAGAAAACATTAAAAACACCCTCTGTAAATTAGTACAGAGGGTGTTTTTTTATCACCGTTAGTAAAGCTCCCCTTTTGTATTTTAATCCGGCCAAAAAGCTCAAACTTCATCACAAAATAGCCATTCGTTAAATATCGGAGTCTTCAAATGCTACTTTTATCTCCCGTTTTTTAATACCGGGCACAAAATGACATGACTGTTTCAATTCCTAGTGCCACTAATTTTTTAGATTATGCCAAACTGTACAAAAAAACAAAATCACAGGCTATTTTACCACTGTCGTTATTCTCTAAAAACAACTATCATATACTTAATCGTTATATTATTTTTTTGTCAAATCGGATATTCACAAGAGTTAACCAATGCTACTGCTTCCCAAAAAGGCAATCCGGTAACTGCTCCGCTTGCTCCTACTATAACCAGAATCTGGATAGGAACTAACTCTAAATGGGACTATGAATATAACTGGTCGCCAGCAGGCATTCCCAACAATAATGATCATATAATTATTCGTCCGGCACAGCATCAGCCGAGAACGCCCAACGGTGCTTATCATCGAGCGCATGCAAAAACCCTGACCATTGAAGAAGGCGCTAGTCTTGAAATTCCTTTATTTAGTGCACTCTTTGTTAAATCGTATATTAACATAAAAGGCACTTTGAAAATGGATTATTTTAGCGAGATCATTCAGGAAGAAAACATATCTAATACCGGTACGGTAACGATAGAAGCTAGATCCCAAAAGATATCCCGTTATGATTATTCCTATTGGAGTTCTCCAGTAACCCTCGCATCCGGATTTACATTGGGAAAGCTTTCACCAAACACATTACCGGACAAATATTTCAGATGGCAACCCACTATTGCCAATGGGCATGGAAACTGGATTAGTGTAGATTCCACTACGACTATGGTTCCCGGGATAGGATATAGCATACGAGGTCCACAAACATTCCCCCCGAATCCAACAACACGAGACTATTTTTACACAAAGATCACAGGAACTCCAAACAATGGTGACATCACCGTTCCGATAGTAGTGGGAACCGATGCCAATGTTGGCGGCAACGTAACCGCTGATGATGATCAATGGAACTTAATTGGCAATCCTTATCCTTCAGCTGTTGACATCACCCTTTTTCTAAATAATCCTGCAAACAGCGCCTTACTTGATGGAACGATTTATATTTGGACCCATAGCAGACCACTCTCAAATCATGTTCCAAGTCCGTTTTATGGAACATATATGTACAACTATACTGCAGCTGACTATTCGACCATAAATAAATTTGGCGCTACTTCGACCGTCCAAGGATATTATGGAGTGTCAAGTAAATATATTGCGCCAAGACAAGCCTTTTTTGTAAAAGGTCTGGCGAACGGGAATGCCAAATTCACGAACAATATGCGCGCAGACGGTGTGTACCTTACTCGTTTTGCCAGAACTGCCAGCAATACCAAAACCGATACCAAAAAACCATCGTCCACTAGTCCCGAACCGGAACAACATCGCATTTGGCTAAATTTAACCAACGAATCCGGTGCTTTTCGTCAGATACTGGTTGGTTATCACACCGAAGCCACAATGGGTTTCGACAGAAGTTTAGATGGTCAGTCTTTTGGTAATAGCGGCGTTACTTTCTATTCGATAATCCCGGAAATGCACCTGACCATCCAAGCGCGTTCCCTACCTTTTGAACAGGATCAGATTCCGTTAGGTTTTACTGCCGATACCCAAAACACCTATCAAATTGGTATTGATCATCTGGATGGTATTGCAGACTCCCAAGCCATTTATCTGGAAGACAAATTACAAAACAGTATTTTTGATTTACGAACTGCTCCCTATTCTTTTACATCGGAAGCTGGTACCTTTAACAACCGTTTTGTATTGCGCTTTACGAATGGCACTTTAGGAACCAATGAATGCAGTCTTAAAAATGAAATAACACTATTACGGGGAAACGAATTGACAGTACATTCAGCTACCGAAAAAATCAAAGCCATTACTGCTTTCGATCTTTTAGGTCGTAAAATAGCCACCTATAAAAATATTCCTAAAAACGAGGTTACGTTGAAAAGTATTAAAAAATCAAGACGTATGGTATTTCTAAAAATCACCCTGGAAAGCGGTATTACTGTAGAACGAAAAACACTTTTTTAATCCCATAACGATATCCCGAAATCAAATCCTCTGTTATTTGGAGGATTTTTGATTTTGTAACAAACCGCATCTTTTTCGTTTTTTTTAAAACAAAAAACCCCTTTGAATCGTATGCAAAATTTCCAAATCCGGACATTTTCGCATCTGTATTTTCACATCGAAAAACCTTAAAAAACACCAAAAAATGACCTCCCAAATTTCGGGATCTAAAAAATCGATAACCATCAGAAAAACAATACAAATCAAAAAAAAGGCTACATCATAAAAGGTCATGTTGAGGTCAAAAATGCACTTTATCGATTAAACGGAAACCTTCATCGAAATTCGGTTCCGGGACACCTTCTGTCTGCTTCTTAGTACATATTTTCGCACCGTAAAAATAACCCCAAAGATTTTTAGTATGTTAATTCGCCCCCGATTTACGTTTAAAATTGAAAACTTCAATGTGTTAGCCAGACGAAATTACATTAGTCTTTTTCTGACATTTATTACACTACTTTTAACCAATATCAGCACTGCTCAAACAGTTCTAATTTCACCTACCGGCGATGGTGGTTTTGAAACTGGTAATACCTTTTCGGCCAATGGTTGGACAGAAGTAAACAATACTTCAGGTAATAACAGCACTCGTCGTAACTGGTATGTTGGTACCGGACAATCGGGTTATACCGGAAGCCGTTGTGCTTTTATCGGAAACAGTAGCACTTCTGTAGGGAGTAATACTCCAAACAGAACCGTACATTTTTACCGTTCTATTACAATTCCTGCTGGTGCTACCAATATTAAATTGAGCTTTAAATACAAACAAGCAGATGCCGACGAAGGTAGTGACTATATCGCTGTTTACACCAGTAATACTGCTCCTACAAGTGGAAATCTTCCTTCGGGAACGATTCAATTTGGCCCATTCCCAACGAATGATGTTCCAAATTTCACTACTCAAAATGCAACCTTACCAAATTCATTAGCAGGAACAACAACCAATCTTATTTTTACATTCCGCGCTGATAATAATGGCCCTGATGGCTATGGAGCCGTAGACGATATCTCCTTAACTTACTCACCGGCAGTAGCTTGTACAGCTCCAACAACACAACCTTCGGCACTTACGTTAAGCAGCATCGGAGTTAATTCCATGAACGGTTCGTTTACAGCGGCATCGCCTGCTCCGGACAATTACCTTGTAATCGCTAATACAACGGGTACAGCTCCAACGATTTCAAATGGAACCAATTATACTATCGGACAAAACCTGGGTAATACCAATGTTGTAATCGACAACGACGGAAATACTACTTTTACAGCTAGCGGACTTACAGCCAATACAACCTATTATTTCTTTGTATACTCCTACAACTCAAACTGTACAGGAGGTACAAAATACAGAACAACATCTCCTTTAACCGGAAATGCTAAAACATTAGTATACTGTAATGCTACATCAACTTCAAACAGTTACTATATCTCAAGTTTTAAAACAACAGGAGCTATTTCGGACGCTATAAACAATAATTCCGGATACAGTACGTCAGGATATGGTGATTTCACCACTTTAGACGCGGCGCAGCAAATTGCCGGTGGTGATCTTAATATCAGTGTGGTTCTTGCCGGACCGGACAAACAATTACTTGCTGCGTGGGTGGACTGGAACAAAAACAACGATTTTACCGATAGTGGTGAGAATGTTTATGCCTCAAGTACAAATATTTTATCAACTACTTTCGGATTTGTAATCCCAGCTGGAACTGCTCCAGGAAACTACCGCCTACGTGTTCGTTCCACTTATGGTAATAATGGTACTGTTCTTTCTCCTTGTGGTAATTATTCAAATGGAGAAACCGAAGATTATATCCTTACCGTTATCGCCGATTGTCCTGCAAAAATTCTTACAGCACCAAATGTGGAATCGTGTGGTGAAGGCCCAGTAACCTTAACCGTAACAGGATCAGCAGGAGTTACTTCTTATCGTTGGTATAACAGCGAAATAGGAGGTTCTCCAATTGCAGGTGCTACATCAGCCAGTTATACAACACCTTCGCTATCAATGTCGACAACTTTTTATGTTACGGCTTATAACGGTTCTTGTGAATCATTGGTTCGAAGAGCTATCACCGCTAAAATCAAACCGATACCAAACGTTACCATCACACCTTCTTCTCCGGAAATTTGTGGAGATGATAACTTTGTACAGATTTCTGCAGCTGGTAGTACCGAATTGGTCGAGCTTTTTAACGAAAATTTCGAAGGTAGCGGATTGGGACTTTTTACAAAATCTGGTACTGGAACCACTACTGCTACCGAATGGCAGCAAAAAACAAGTATTTATACCACTACAACAGCCAACTGGAAACCAGCGATCAATTCAAGCACTGGGACTACAGGTAATAAATTTGCATTCACAACAGCCGACGTAAATACAGGTGCAAAAGATTTTATGCTAACGACTACAAATGCTTACAACACCTCAACGTATCTGGATTTAACCCTAACATTCCGTCAGTATTATTCGTACTATGGAAACGGAGAAACTGCAAGTGTTGAAGTTTCGAAAGACAATGGATCCACATGGAACCGAGTGATAAGCTATACAAATAGTCAGGGTGCTCCAAGCCGATTTGTAAATACTATTATTTACTTAAACGACTATATCGGAGTAAGCAATCTAAAAATCAGATTCCGTTACCAGGCAGGATATTGCGATGGATGGGCTATCGACGACGTAGTTTTATCAGGACACCGTCCGTTAACGTCTAACTTTACATGGTCGGGCGCAACTATCGATGCGTATATCGATGCTAACGGAACAACGCCATATACCAATCAGGCTGTAAACACCGTATATATCAAACCCTCTACGGCTCAATTAGAAGTAAACAGCTGGTCTTTTACCGCTAATGTTCAGTTAACTAATGGTTGTACTGCTTCTAAACCGGTGAGTGTTACCAATAAATCGAAAGTATGGCAAGGGAATAATGGCAACTGGAATGATCCGAACAACTGGCTACCGGTAGGAGTTCCTACAAGTGATAACTGTGTGATCATCAAACCAACAGCCAATTCTTCAACCATCAACGGTACTAATTACGAAGCGCAGGCCAAAACCTTAACAGTTCGTACCAACGGTCGTTTGGATATCCCTGCAACTAACGGAATCAAAGTAGTTAATAAAATTGACGTAAAAAATAACGGTACTTTCAATGTCGACAACAACGCTAGTATCGTACAGGTAGACAATGTAGCCAATTCTGGAAATGTAAACATCAAACGTACAACAAAACCGATGTACCGTTACGATTTCACCTACTGGAATTCACCGGTGACATTGGCTTCCGGATACACCTTAGCAATGTTATCACCAAACACTTTGGGTGACAAATACATGAAATGGCAACCAACAATCAATGGTGGTTATGGAAACTGGATTAGTGTAAACAATTCAACGGCTATGGATCCTAAAATGGGATACATCGTAAGAGCGCCACAAACATTCGATCTGAACCCAAGTAACAAAACACCATACACGGCTACTTTCGTAGGAACGCCAAACAATGGTGACATCACAATCCCAATTGCTATCGGAACCGATGCCAACGTTGGCGGTGGTGTGACTGTAGACGATGATCAGTGGAACTTAATCGGAAACCCATATGCTTCTGCTATCGATGTAGTATCTTTCCTTACAGACAACACCAACAAAACACTAGTAGACGGTACCGTATATGTATGGACACACAATACACCTATCGGTAATACAAATCCTAGCCCATTCTATGGTACGTATGCCTATAACTATACATCTGCCGATTATGCTACGATAAATAAATTCGGAGCAACTGCAACAGCAGCAACTGGTGGAAGCAGACCAACACAGTATATCGCATCTGGTCAGGCTTTCTTCGTAAAAGGTTTAGCCAACGGAAATGCGAAGTTTACAAACAGTATGCGTGTTACCGGTAAAAATGATAATTTCATGAAAAACGGTGCTACACAAATCAACCCGGAAACACAATCGGTTGCCGGTGCTGAATCGGAAAAACACCGTATCTGGTTGAATTTAGCAAATGAAAACGGAGCTTTTAGTCAAATCTTAGTAGGATATGACGAAGACGCAACGATGGCTTTCGACAGAGGTCTTGACGGACAGTCTTTCGGTGGAAACGGTGTAAACTTCTACTCGACTATTCCGGATATGAACCTGACCATTCAGGCACGTCCGTTACCATTCAACCAGGAGGATCAGATCCCATTAGGGTTCAGTGCAAGCGCTCAGAACACCTACCAAATCGGAATTGATCACTTAGATGGTATTTTCGATACACATGCGATCTATCTGGAAGATAAAACGACCAACACCATCCACGATTTAAGAACAGCGCCTTATTCGTTCACATCGGCTGCCGGTACTTTTAACGAGCGTTTTGTATTGCGTTTCAACAACGGTACTTTAGGAAGCGGAGACTTTAGCCTTGAAAATGGAATCAAAGTATTACGCGGAACCGAATTGGCTGTAAACTCGTCTAACGAAAGAATTAAAAACATCACCGCATTCGATGTTTTAGGACGCATAATTGACGAGTATAAAAATGTAGGTGAAAACGAAATCGCCTTGAAAAATGTAAAAAAATCATCTAGTGTTGTTCTTTTAAAAATAACACTTGAAAACGGAGCCACTGTAGATCGTAAAACGATTTTCTAATAACTCCCGAATACAAACAAATAACCCCGTTGATCACTCAACGGGGTTATTTGTTTTTTAGATAGTCTACAAATCCCAAAAATGGTCGTTTCGATACATAATCCGGGTTTCTTTCGTTCGCATACGCTTCCCGTTCAAAACTGATATTCCGGTAGGCCGTATGCCAGTTCCGATACTGCCACCATCGAATCAGGAACTCAATTCCATACCAGATAAAAAAAGGAAGTACCAAGAGTTCCAATTGTTGCCGGATATGGATTTTTTCATGATCGAGAAATACACCGTCTTTTCGATCCTCCTTCCTCGCCACAAAAACAAAAGGAAAAATAGTAATCCCCCGAAACCCTCTTGGCGTTAAATATTTTAATACAAGTACAATCATTAACGGTAAAGTTCCTAAATTTGTCCGTATGGACAACCAAAATACTAAAAATAAATTAATCCCCGGAGAAGACTATTATTTGTCTCCGGAAGGCTATAAAGTTTTTACCGAAGCCTTTCATTTAAAGCGAGGCTATTGCTGTAAAAACGGATGCCGCCATTGTCCGTATGGATTCAACAAAAACACCGGAACGATAAAAAAATAAAAAATGGATGCTATTTTAGTCCGTTATAAGATCAAAATTTACAAATCCTACCACAGGTCGGATATCCGCTATCCCTAGCCGGAAATTCCCTGCGTATTTTATCATTTTATAATCCAAGAAATTTACATAACAATCATGACGTTTCAAGAACAGATTTTAGAAG
Organism: Bacteroidota bacterium; assembly: GCA_023446155.1. Classification (GTDB taxonomy): domain Bacteria; phylum Bacteroidota; class Bacteroidia; order Flavobacteriales; family Flavobacteriaceae; genus Flavobacterium. Next base: position 253,438 of record JAEXIT010000017.1, on the reverse strand, counting down.
GAATCCCTTCTGTATTACCACAACCAAAACCGTACGAAAGCACTATAAACCACGCACCAAAGCGTAAAGAAATATTAACGGACGACGAGAAAAAACTGGCATTAAAAAATGCGCTGCGTTATTTCGAACCAAAAGACCACGCCGAATTGATCAAAGAATTTTCGGAAGAGTTGGAAACCTATGGTCGTATTTATATGTACCGCCTGCGTCCGGATTACAAAATGTATGCCCGACCGTTAGCCGAATATCCGGGTAAATCCGATCAGGCAAAAGCCATTATGTTAATGATCCAGAATAATCTGGATTATGCCGTGGCACAACATCCGCACGAATTGATCACCTATGGTGGTAATGGCGCCGTTTTTAGTAACTGGGCACAATACCGCCTGACCATGAAATACCTGGCCGAAATGACCAACGAACAAACACTGGTGATGTATTCCGGTCACCCGATGGGATTGTTCCCTTCTCACCCGGAAGCGCCAAGAGTGGTTGTAACCAACGGTATGATGATTCCGAATTATTCCAAACCGGACGATTGGGAACGTTTTAATGCGCTAGGTGTTACACAATACGGACAAATGACAGCCGGTAGTTATATGTATATCGGTCCGCAAGGAATTGTACACGGAACAACGATCACCGTATTAAATGCCGGGCGAAAAATCGCTAAAAACGGAGAAGATTTAGCCGGTAAGATTTTCGTAACGTCTGGATTGGGCGGAATGAGTGGTGCGCAGCCCAAAGCCGGTAATATCGCCGGATGTATCACCATTTGTGCCGAAGTAAACCCAAAAATCACCCATATCCGTCATTCTCAGGGATGGATTAATGAAGTGATTGAAAACAGTGACGAACTGATAGCCCGTGTTCGAAAAGCACAACAAAACAAAGAAGTTGTTTCTATCGCCTACCTAGGAAACGTGGTAGACGTTTGGGAGCGTTTTTACGACGAAAATATTTATATCGATTTAGGTTCCGATCAGACCTCGCTTCACAATCCGTGGGCGGGTGGTTACTACCCTGCCGGAATTTCTTTCGAAGAGGCCAACGATATGATGGCCAACAATCCGACGCTTTTCAAAGAAAAAGTACAGGAAACGTTACGCCGACATGCGGCTGCCATAAACAAACACACCGCCAAAGGCACGTATTTCTTTGACTATGGAAATGCCTTCCTTTTGGAAAGTTCCAGAGCTGGTGCCGATGTTATGGCACCAAACGGCATCGATTTCAGATACCCAAGCTATGTTCAGGATATCATGGGACCAATGTGCTTTGACTATGGCTTCGGACCGTTCCGTTGGGTTTGTACTTCCGGAAATCCGGACGATTTAGCGAAAACCGATGCTATCGCTTGTCAGGTTTTAGAAGAAATGATGCAAACCGCTCCAATCGAAATTCAGCAACAAATGGCCGACAATATCCGTTGGATCAAAGGGGCGCAGGAAAACAAACTGGTTGTGGGTTCTCAGGCGCGTATTTTGTATGCCGATGCCGAAGGACGTACCAAAATTGCCGAAGCCTTTAATCAGGCGATTGCCCGTGGCGAAATCGGATATGTGGTTTTAGGACGTGATCACCACGATGTATCCGGTACTGATTCCCCTTATCGTGAGACTTCCAACATCTATGACGGTTCCCGTTTCACAGCCGATATGGCGATTCATAACGTGATCGGAGACAGTTTCCGAGGAGCAACATGGGTTTCCATTCACAACGGTGGTGGCGTTGGATGGGGCGAAGTAATTAACGGTGGATTTGGCATGGTTCTTGACGGTAGTAAAGAAGCATCAAAACGTTTAGAATCAATGCTTTTCTGGGATGTAAACAACGGGATTGCCAGAAGAAGCTGGGCGCGGAACGAAGGCGCAGTTTTTGCCATTAAAAGAGCTATGGAATCGCAACCGCTACTAAAAGTGACCATCCCGAATCTTGTCGATGAATCATTATTTTAGTTAATCATAAAAACCTAATTACATTATGAAAGCAATAAAACACCTCCCGATACTACTGCTCTTGGTTATCAGCTCCTGCAGCTCCGTTAGAGTAGCATCCGATTTTGATAATAGAACCGACTTTAGTCAGTATAAAACCTATGCCTTTCATAAAGACGGAATTGATAAAGTTGAGATCTCCGATTTAGACAAACGACGTATCCTTCGCGCCATCGACGATCAAATGACCGCCAAAGGCTTTACAAAAAGCGATACTCCGGATATGTTGGTTAATATTTTCACCAAATCCAGCGAACAGGTCAACGTAAGCCAGTTTAATGCCGGCTATGGTTGGGGTTATGGTGGATGGGGCTATGGATGGGGATGGGGTCCGTCCTACAGTACCGTTAGTACCACTACCGAAGGAACGCTTTATATTGACCTTATCGATGCCCGTAAAAAAGAATTGATCTGGCAAGGTATCGGAACCGGTGTCTTAACACGAGATCGTGAAAGAAAAGAAGAACGCATTAACGAATTTGTTTCTAAAATTCTGATGCAGTTCCCTCCGCAAAAAAAATAATGTAATTGACTATAAAACGAAAAAGCCTACCCTTTGTGTAGGCTTTTTTATCACTATTATGAACGATATCAGCACTTTCGAAGACGTACAAGCACTGGTGGATACTTTCTACGGAAAAGTACAACAGGACGATTATATCGGACCGATTTTCAATAGCAAAATACAAGACCGCTGGCCGGAACATCTGGCCAAAATGTATCGGTTCTGGGAAAGCATCTTACTGGATAATCACACTTATTCCGGCCGGCCTTTCCCACCACATGCCTTTTTACCGGTAGATGCCACGCATTTTAATCGTTGGCTTACCCTTTTTACCTCTACGGTCGATTCCCTGTTTGCCGGACCCATCGCCGAAGAAGCCAAAGAAAGGGCTGCAAAAATGGCAGCCATGTTTCACTATAAAATAGAATATATTAAAAATAACGAGATATAATTCCGGGATTGAAATTCCAATTGCTAACTCCCTAAAGATTTCGTAATTTTACACCAAACAGCAACAATTTGTAATCATGAATCCATCGTTTGAAACCAATCCCTTAATCGAGCGCTTACCCAAGCATCTGAAGCAATTTATCAAACCGCAGGATTATGACGAGTATACTCCGATTAATCAGGCCGTTTGGCGCTATGTGATGCGTAAAAATGTGGATTACCTCGGAAAAGTAGCCCACAGCTCGTATCTGGATGGTCTTCGTCAGACGGGAATTTCTATCGAAAGTATCCCGAATATGTACGGCATGAACCGTATTCTAAAAGAAATCGGCTGGGCCGCTGTTGCCGTAGACGGTTTTATCCCGCCCAATGCTTTTATGGAATTTCAGGCGTATAACGTGTTGGTTATTGCGTCCGACATTCGTCAGCTGGAACATATCGAATACACCCCTGCTCCGGATATTATCCACGAAGGAGCCGGTCACGCGCCTATTATTGCCAATCCGGAATATGCCGAATACCTGCGCCGTTTTGGTGAAATCGGATGTAAAGCCATTTCATCGGCACGGGATTACGAAATGTATGAAGCGATCCGTTTGCTTTCCATTCTGAAAGAAGCTGAAGGTACGCCACAAGACGAAATCGAAGCTGCTGAAAAACGCGTGGACGAATTGCAAAACAATATGGGCGAATTGTCCGAAATGGCACAAATTCGAAATTTACACTGGTGGACCGTGGAATACGGTTTAATTGGAACGGTTGACAACCCCAAAATATATGGCGCCGGACTACTATCCTCTATTGGAGAAAGTGCCTGGTGTATGACCGACAATGTGTCGAAAATCCCATACGATATCAGTGCAGCCAATCAGAGTTTTGACATTACTAAACCGCAACCGCAATTGTATGTAACACCCGATTTCGCACACCTCAACCTGGTATTGGAAGAGTTTGCCAATAAAATGGCATTGCGTACCGGTGGTTTATCCGGAATCCAGAAACTAATCCAATCCAATGCCTTAGGAACTATCGAATTGAGTACCGGTATTCAGGTTTCTGGTGTTTTCACGAATGTGATTGAACACGGTGGCAAACCGGTTTATATTCAAACGACCGGAAAAACAGCTCTATCCTACCGCGAAAAAGAACTGGTTGGTCATGGAACCGAATACCATGCCGAAGGTTTCGGAAGTCCGGTTGGAAAATTAAAAGGCATCAATCTGGCTATCGAAGATATGAGTCCGCGCGATTTAAGCGCCTATGCTATTTTCGAAGGCGAAACAGTTACATTGGAATTTGAAGGCAACATTACCGTTTCCGGAGAAATCATTACCGGCTCCCGAAACTTACAAGGTAAAATCATCACCATCAGTTTTAAAAACTGTACCGTAAAACATCACGACACCGTATTGTTCCAACCGGAATGGGGCATTTATGATATGGCCGTAGGAAAGAAAATCACTTCCGCTTTTTCAGGCCCTGCCGATGTTCGGAGTTTTGATTTGATCACACATGTACCGTCCTCGCAAACCATTAAAGCACAAAAAACGCCGGAACGCCTGAAGTTGGAAGCGCTATACCAAAACATACGCGATATCCGCGAAGGAAAAACGACCGGAAATCCGGATGTAATTTTTGAGACCGTACAAAACGAACATCCAAAAGACTGGTTATTGTCTGTTGAAATTGCCGAATTGGCACATAAAAACAGCTACCATATTTTAGAAAGTAAGGTTTTAGCGCATTTGGAACAACTCAAAACAACACGTCCAGAGGTTGCCCATTTGATCAGCAACGGACTCGAGTTAATTTTCGAAAACCAAAGCGTGAAGTAAGTCCGTAACAATTGTTACAACACCATACCTGAAAGTCCCGTACCTTTGATAAAAATTAAAGTTATGGGACTTTTAGATTTATTAGGATTGGGTAATAAAAATGAGCTGATACGGGAATTTGTAGCCAAAGGTGCTGTTATTCTTGACGTTCGCACACCGGAAGAATTTGCCGACGGACATATTTCGAAATCGCAGAATATTCCCTTACAACGAATCGCATCGGAAATCGCTACCATCAAAAAATGGAACAAACCGGTGATTACCTGTTGTCGTTCCGGAATGCGAAGCGCACAGGCGGCAACGATATTAAAACAAAATAATATCGAAGTCATCAATGGCGGTGGCTGGAATAGCCTGGAAAGCAAATTGTAATTACATTTTATCTATAAAGAAACAACCCTGCCAAATTTGACAGGGTTGTTTCTTTATAACTTCACTTGTTCGCTCAATTGTTGTTCGTTTTCCAACACCTGGTTTTCATATTGTAATTTCCATCCCAAAGAATTGGTTAGGATTAAAATTTTGGACAATTCACTGATCAATCGGTTTTTGGCATTCGATTTTAAGGTCGATGTTTCGATTTTACGCGCCAAATCCGCTTTTACTTTTTTACTGATTTTATTATAATCATCTCCGGTAAATGGGTTCATCCGACTCTGATCCACGTCATAAAACTGGATATCCGGACTAATCTTGATTTCTTCCTTCGGGATGTTGACTATCGTAATGGTTTTGTTCGCTTCGTCGATATTGTATTTCACCTGACGCAGATCATAAGCCACCGTCACGTCGGCATTGATCACAATCAGGGCTTTCTTTTCAAAAGTCAGCAGGTTCATCAGGTATTTCTGTTGGTCTTTATAAGTCATCACCTGGGCATAATGTCCTTCGGTTACCACCAGTTTTCCAACGTTTTTAATCTGCTGTTGAATCAGATTGGTATTGTATTCCGTCGAAGTCGTATTTTTTTCGGAAGTCACCCATTTATAGATCACAAATCCGATGATGATAAAAATCAACAAATACATAATTTTCCCGGAACGCGCCAACGCTTGAACTACGGGCACTAACATATTTTTAATCTGGGTTTCTTCTGAAGTTTTTCGTGGCATATTAAAACTGGATATGAGGATATTCTGTTACTAATTTAGTAATCTTTCCGTTTAGGTTTTCCAGAAAACGGCGGTGTTGTTCCGAATCGGGATTAAACGAACGGTGTGCCAGTCCTTTTTGGATGGCATCAACCTCTTTCATGACCGGCCAGTCGGTTTCCGCAATCCAGGTTTCGGTAAAACGCTGCCAGATATAATCGATCGCAATTCCATTTGGATGTAGCATGTCTTCGGCATAAAATCGATAGTCACGCAATTCGTCCATCATAATCTCATAACTCGGAAAATAAACCGCATTGGATAATTCCGAAATCACCTGATGAACAGCCGTGATCAAATTGGCTTTACTCCATTGATTTTCTACAAAACCGTCTTTTATATGGCGTACCGGCGAAACGGTAAAAACAAAGTTCACTTTGGAATTTAATTGCGAAACACCCGCAATTATCTTTTCTAAACTCTCCCGAATGGCTTCCACTGTCAACAATTCCTTTTTAAATTGCTTTTGCGGGACTTTATGACAATTGGCAACTATTTTACCATCTTCTATTTTTCGATACACCCAAGCCGTTCCTAATGTGATCAAAACGTGTGTCGCATGGGTAAGCTGGTTTCGGGTTTCGGAAGTGGCGCGATTCAGGTTTTCCAGCAAAACTTCCGGATCGGTTGCATTCAGGTCCGAATGGGCGTCAAAAAAATGCCATTGTTCGTTATGAAAAAAGATGTCCGTTTCGGTAAATTGTTTTTCCTGTAGGGCGAAAGCAATGCTTTTTTCGATCGCCAGCGGATGAAATAAGATCCCAAACGGATTGCAATAATTCCGGAATCGGAAATAATCCAGCTTTTCACTCATATTCACCGCAAAACACGAACCCAAAGACACCACCCGCGCCGTATAATCGATCGGATTATCACTCTTGGAAATGGGTATTTGGGTTCTGAATTGCATGGTTGTGTTTGTTTTTACAAACTTAAGGATATTACCTCAGTTTAACGCAAACAAAAAACCCAAAGCAAAATTACTTTGGGTTTGTATAACTATAGTACCCTATACTACTGTTTATAAACTCAATCTGAACCAAACAGAAGCGGCTTTCAAACTCGTTTTATTCGTAGAAATACTGATAATTTGTTACCGTAGAGTTATTCGTTTCTTTTTGCGTTTTCGCATAACCATTCGCATAATAGGTATACTCATTCTGAATATTATTAACACCATCGGTACGAATCGCAGAAACTATATTTCTATTACATCCTCCATTTAGCCTCCAACTTTTAAAGAATATTTTATCTAAACCGAGGATTCCTTTTGTCGGTTTATTTCCGTTATCATAACTAAAATCCCATCTAAATGAAGGCGCTCCATTAAAATGATCATACTCTTGCAAACGAACTACTTCCCCATTAAGAAAAGTCATTTTTTCTCTTCTGATCACCGATCCGGAATAAGGTAGCTCACTTGTAACCGTCCCGTCGTTATTGTAAATATAACTCGTTTCTTGTGTACTATTTACTTCATTTGAATAATTACTTCTCTTAACAAGCTTATTATCTGCATCATACACATACATTTCATTACCATTATACGTTCCATCAGGATTAAAATAGTCAATTTTTTTGATCAAATCCCCTTCATACGTATATTTATCTACAGAACCATCTGTTCCTATAATTTTATCCAGTTTAGTTCCATTATAACTATAGTTAAAGGTGACACTTTGCCCGTTACTATATGTTGCGACAACTCTTTTTAACAACACTGTCTGTTGTGGTGTGTCTGGCGTTGATTCACTTGTTGATTCACTTGTACAAGATGCAAGTACCAACAAACAGGTAAGCACTCCAATAATTTTTTTCATAATTCTGTAGATTAATTTTCTCACAAAAAAAGTGATTTTTCCCTCAAATAAAAAACCCAAAGTAAAATTACTTTGGGTTTTCTTTTTTATTTAGGTTGTTTCTATTTTACAAAATCAATGGCTTTTTCCAAGGCTTCTTTAATTCCGCCAGGGTTTTTCCCTCCTGCCGTTGCAAAGAAAGCTTGTCCGCCGCCGCCGCCCTGGATGTATTTTCCAAGTTCGCGTACTACTTGTCCGGCGTTAAGTCCTTTTTCGGCTACCAATTCTTTCGAAATATAACAGGTTAACATCGGCTTTCCTTCCTCGGCAGTTGCCAATAACAGGAATAGATTAGTCCCTAAGCTTCCTAATTCGTACGCCAGATCTTTCGCGCCATTTGGATCTAAATCCACCTGTTTTGCTAAGAATTGAACACCGTTGATTTCCTGAAGTTCTCCAACTAATTCTCCTTTTAGGTTTTTCGCTTTTTCTTTCAACAACGCTTCCAACTGTTTTTTCAGTTTCGCATTTTCATCCTGCAACGAAACAACCGCTTTAATCGTATCCTGTGGATTTTTCAACGCTTCTTTAATCTCTTTTAAGGTAGTTTCCTGCGACGCAAAGAAGTCTTTTACCGCTTCGTTTGTGATCGCTTCCACACGACGGATTCCAGCTGCAACACCACCTTCACTTGTGATTTTAAAATACCAGATATCGGCGGTATTCGGCACGTGAATTCCTCCACAAAGCTCCATACTTTCACCAAATTTAATGGCCCGTACATTATCACCGTATTTCTCACCAAATAAAGCCATTGCACCTTCTTCGATCGCTTGTGCAAACGGGATACTTCTTCTTTCGATTAATGGCAATTGCTCGCGGATACGTGCATTTACGAAATCTTCAACCTGTTTTAATTCTTCGTCGGTCACTTTTGCAAAATGCGAAAAGTCAAAACGAAGGTAATTTGGAGCGACCAACGATCCTTTTTGCTCCACATGCGTTCCTAAAACCGAACGCAAAGCCTGGTGCAACAAGTGGGTCGCCGAGTGGTTACTCGCCGACTGATTGCGTAATTCTTTATTTACTTTTGCGTCAAATGTTCCGGTTATGTTTTCCGGTAATTTTTTCGTAAAATGCAGAATCAGATTGCTTTCTTTTTTGGTGTCGATAATTTCGATGGTTTCGTTTGCCGATACCAAAACACCTCTATCGCCAACCTGTCCACCACCTTCCGGATAGAAAGGCGTGTTATCCAAAACAATCTGGTATAATTTTCCGTCTTTTTTACTGTCTACTTTTCTGAAACGGGTGATTTTCACTTCATTCTCCGTTTGATCATAACCCACAAACGTTTCAACATTTCCATCTACCAACATCGTCCAGTCGTCCGTCGAAACTTCCGAAGCCTCACGGGAACGGTCTTTTTGTATTTTCATTGCCGCTTCAAAACCGGCTTCATCATAATTATAACCTCTTTCGCGTAAGATCAGCTCGGTTAAATCTTTCGGGAAACCGAATGTATCATATAATTCGAATACTTTTTCGCCGGAAATAACAATTCCATTGGTTTCGGCAATTACGTTTTCCAACAGGTGTAATCCTTGTTCTAGTTTTTTAATGAACGATGCTTCTTCTTCTTTGATCACGTTCATCACCAATGTTTTCTGAGTCTTGATTTCCGGGAAGAATGCACCCATCTGATCGCTTAACACCTGTACCAATTCGTAAATGAACGGTTCTTTTTTGTTTAAAAAGGTAAATGCATAACGAATGGCACGACGTAAAATACGACGGATCACATAACCTGCACCGGTATTGGACGGCAACTGTCCGTCGGCAATAGCAAAGGCTACCGCACGAACGTGATCCACAATAACACGGATGGCAATGTTTATTTTGTCTTCGTTCTCATCTTTGGCTTTAACGGTATATTTTGCTCCCGTCAGACTTTCTACTTTTTCAATAAGCGGTGAAAAGACATCAGTATCATAGTTGGACTGAACCCCTTGCAATACCATACACAAACGCTCAAATCCCATTCCGGTATCTACGTGTTGTGCCGGTAATTTTTCAAGAGAACCATCGGCTTTACGGTTAAACTCCATAAATACGTTGTTCCAGATTTCCACTACCTGAGGGTGATCGGCATTAACCAAATCTTTCCCCGGTACTTTTGCTTTTTCTTCCGCCGAACGGATATCGACGTGAATCTCGCTACACGGTCCGCATGGTCCCTGGTCGCCCATTTCCCAGAAGTTATCCTTTTTGTTTCCCAACAGGATTCGGTCTTCCGAAATAAGGGTTTTCCAGATGTCATACGCTTCCTGGTCGAAAGGAACATTCTCCTCTTTGCTACCTTCGAAAACCGTTACATACAAAATATCTTTATCGATCTTATACACCTCGGTCAATAATTCCCAAGCCCAATTGATCGCTTCTTTTTTAAAATAATCGCCGAAACTCCAGTTCCCTAACATTTCGAACATCGTGTGGTGGTAGGTATCAATACCTACTTCTTCCAGGTCGTTGTGCTTCCCGGATACGCGAAGACATTTCTGAGTATCGGCTATACGGGCGCTTTTCGGTGTTCCATTCCCCAGGAAGAACTCTTTAAACTGAGCCATTCCGGAATTGTTGAACATCAAAGTAGGATCGTCTTTTAGAACGATCGGAGCCGAAGGCACAATCAAGTGGCCTTTGCTTTGAAAAAAGTCGAGAAACTGTTTTCTGACGTCTTGTGATTTCATATACTGCATTATTTGACGCGAATTGACTTCGCCCGTATTGTATTAAATTCTTCTTAAAAACAAATAAAGGTTCTAACCTATACTTCCCGTTATCATCAACTTACACTTAACATATCGTTACGTAACTCGCAAGAAACAAGCTAAATGTTATTTCGGGAAAGTATTTTACAGAAACATTTATTAAATTTGTTCGTCTAACCTTACAAAAGGTTGCCGTTTAACTTTTTATAAGGTGCAAAAATAGTATATTTTAGAAAATGTCGAAGGTAAAATATTATTACGATTCTGAAAAATTAGCCTATCAAAAAATCAAACCCAAAAAAGGGCGTCGTGTAGGATATATCAGTTTGTTTTTGGTCGCATCGGCTTTATTCGGTTTTTTGTGTTTTGTCGTACTGATTAACACTCCGTTTTTCGAAACGCCCAAAGATAAATTACAAGCCCGTGAAATCGAGAATTTAAAGATTAATTATGCGATTTTAAATCGGAAGATGGATCAGCTGGACGAGGTGTTAAGCGATTTGGAAGAGCGCGACAATAACCTTTACCGGGTCTATTTTAACAGCTCACCGATTCCCGACGAACAGCGTCGTGCCGGTTTTGGAGGAATTAATCGCTATAAGGCTCTGGAAGGCTATAACAATTCGGATTTGGTTATGAATACCACCCGACGTGTGGATGTGATTACCAAACAATTGGTGATTCAATCGCGTTCGCTCGACGAAATATTAAAACTGGCCAAAGACAAAGAAAAACTTCTTTCGGCCATTCCGGCGATCCAACCGGTAAAAAATGAAGATTTAAAACATATGGCATCTGGTTTCGGATACCGAAGTGATCCGTTTACCAAAGTGCGGAAGTTCCATGCCGGAATGGATTTTTCGGCCAAAACCGGAACTCCGATTTTTGCCACCGGCGACGGTGTGGTGCGCAGAGCCGATAGTTCCTTATCGGGCTACGGAAATCATATCGAAATCACACATGGCTATGGTTATGAAACACTGTATGCCCATTTGAGCAAATACAATGTCCGACCAGGACAACGCGTTAAAAGAGGCGACATCATCGGCTATGTGGGCAGCACCGGACGTTCGGAAGCACCTCACCTCCATTACGAAGTCCATAAAAACGGAGCCGTGGTGAACCCGCTGAATTTCTATTACGGTTCGATTTCGGCCAAAGAATATGTTTTAATTTCACAATTAGCTAACCAAGAAAACCAATCGCTCGACTAATGCATTTAGACTTACCCGAAAAAAGATATTACAGTATTGGCGAACTCGCCAAGGCTTTCAACGTAAATGCTTCCCTGATCCGTTTTTGGGATAAGGAATTCGACATTCTGAAACCGAAAAAAAATGCAAAGGGAAACCGGATGTTTACTCCGGAAGATGTAAAAAACCTACAGTTGATTTACCATTTGGTTAAAGAACGGGGCTTTACACTCGAAGGAGCTAAAATCCATTTAAAGGAAGCGCAGAAAAAAACACTGGATAAATTCGAAATCATTCGTAAATTAGAAGCTATCAAAATTCAATTATTGAACATTAAAAACGAATTATAACAATTCTTTAAGAAAGCCTGTTTGTAACGGACAAGGCTAACATACGACTAATAGTACAAAAACAATCTAAAAAAAGTAATTATGAAAAAATGGTTAGTTCCCGGAATTATTGTATTCCTGATTATTGTAGTCTATTTTTGGGCTAAAGGCATCAACAATACAGCAGTAATAAAAGATCAGGCTTCACAGGAAGCATGGGGTAACGTACAAACCTCTTATCAACGACGAAATGACCTTATCGGTAATTTGGTAAATACAGTTAAAGGTGCGGCCGATTTCGAAAAAAGCACACTGGAAGCAGTAGTAAAAGCCCGTTCGGAAGCTACAAAAACCACTATTGATCCTTCGAATATCACTCCGGAACAATTGGCAGAATTCAACAAAGCGCAAAGCGGTGTTTCTTCGGCTTTATCCCGTTTATTAGTTACCGTTGAGCAATATCCGGATTTAAAAGCGAATCAGAATTTCGTAAAACTTCAAGACGAACTGGCCAGTACCGAAAATCAGATTCTAACCGCCAGAACGCGTTTTAACGAATCGGTTAAAGACTACAACGGTCATATTAAAACGTTCCCGAACAGCATTTTTGCCGGAATGTTCGGTTTTAAAGAGAAATCGTATTTCAATGCTGTAGAAGGTGCTGAAAAACCGGTTGAAGTAAAATTCTAAAAAAAGATGTCGGCTACTGAAAATTTCCTGACTCCGGAAGAAGAACGTGCAATCGTCAACGCGATTCAGATTGCCGAACAGAATACTTCGGGAGAAATCAGAGTCCATCTGGAAGATCATAGCGAAAAACCTCCGGTCGAAAGAGCGCAGGAGGTTTTTTATTCCCTTGGTATGGACAAAACCAAAGCCCGAAATGGCGTTTTGTTTTATATAGGGGTTTCCGACCATACGTTTGCCATTATTGGCGATGAAGGCATTCATCAGGTGGTGGAAGACGATTTTTGGGATTGTACCAAAGACATCGTGATTGCACACTTCAAAAACAGACGTTATAAAGACGGCCTGGTGGATGGTATTATCAAAGCCGGCGAACGTTTAAAACAGTATTTTCCTTTTGAAAGTGACGATACCAACGAATTATCGAACGAAATATCCAAAGGATAAATGACACATTGTATTGCTAAATTTATTAAAAGCCTGTTGTTGCCGGTATTCTTTTTACTGCTGCAACCGGTTTCGGCACAGTTTACCATACCGGAAAAACCAAAATTCCAGACGAGCGTTTACGATTATGCCAACCTTTTAAGTCCGCAGGAAAAACAAAGCCTGGAAGAAAAACTGGTTCGTTATTCCGATTCGACCTCAACGCAGATTGTAGTCGCTACCATCGAGTCATTAAAAGGCGAAGACATCGGAATATTAACCCCAAAATGGGCACATCAATGGGGTATCGGACAAGCCAAAGAAGACAACGGTGTTTTTATACTGTTGGCGCAAAGCGAACGTCGTATCTGGATTGCTCCGGGTTATGGTGTGGAAGATCGCCTTACGGCTGGTATCACGGGTGAAATCGTACGGGAAGTAATTATCCCGCAATTTAAAGCCGGCAGCTATTATAACGGTCTCGACAAAGGTACCGATGTGATTGTAGATGTCCTAAAAGGGAAATACAAAGGTACCCGCAAAAGCGACAAATCCGATGATGGTTTAGCCGGAATTTTTATTTTCATCGTTATTGTCATCATCCTGATTATCGTACTGGCACGCGGACGTAAGTCCGGTGGCGGCGGTAAAGGCGGCATTGGCGGTGGCGGCGGACCGGATTTACTGGACATGATCATCCTTAGCAGCCTTGGCCGTGGTGGCGGAGGTGGTTTTGGAGGCGGAAGTTCCGGTGGCGGTTTTGGCGGCGGTGGATTCGGTGGCGGTTTCGGCGGCGGCGGATTTAGCGGTGGTGGCGCCGGAGGAAGCTGGTAACATACTGTACATATAAGACAAAGCCGGACTCGTTCCGGCTTTTTATTTTTTCTTAAAAATTGTACTGCGAATTATACACTATCATTATTCTTCTATTTTCTTTTTCTGCTTAAAAAAGCAACTTTATTGCATCTCCGAAAACCTGACAGGTCAAAGACCTGTCGGGTTTAAATTAATCGCACTCATCGCCCCAACATTCCCGACAGGGTTGATCGACTTTGGGATAATGATTTTGTTTTTCGGTGGTAACAAACATATTATCGGACGTAAATCCGGTGGGGAATGTCGTAATCCAACGTCCGAGGTGTTTTTCCTTTTCGGCCGGAAGAAATTTAAAACTCTGCAGATCTTTTCCTTCTTTCCATTTTGTTACCGCCACTATCGTATCACCCGACTGGTAGGTATTTAAAACCTGATATTCCCGATCTTCCTGTTGTCCGTGAAGGAAGATTTCCGAATTCTCACCGGTATGCGTAATCGTTAGCAATAAGTTCCCCGAATCGCAGGCATTGTATACAATCAGACCTTTTGCTGTTTTGGTAAGCCGCACCCATTCCCGCGGCAACATCCTGAGATCGTAATTCTTTCGTTCGGGCTCACATCCAAACAAGGTCGAGAGCACAATTCCGGCATAAAAATATTTCATCTTTCTTTTTCAATTTTTTCGCAAATATACTTCGGTATAAGCAAAAAAAAGAAGCCGTTTTCACAGCTTCTCTTTCTTTTTTCGATTTTTTTTAAAAACCTCTCGGCCTTCTTCCCTTTTCTTTTTGTTCTTTTCCGGCAAATTTTTCAATCTTATATGTCAGCGAAAACATTGCATAGCGCTTTAATACGGTGTTTTCCTCGTCTCGAATACTAGTCGCTCCAATTGTCCGAATGGCACTTTGATTTTGATTGAGTAAATCGTAAACTTTAACTTTAAACAACATTCTGTCATCAAAGAAATTATAGCCCACACTGGTATTCCACAGGTAAAAATCCTTTTTAAAACCGTCGGAAATAGCCGAGTTATAGGTATAGCTAAAATCATTTCCAATTACCAATCCTTTCGGCCAATAACTTGTGGTTTGCAGGTTTAACTGATGCGTATAGTTGGAAGCCGAGTTCACACTGTAATTGGTATAATTGGTTACGTTATATGAATAATTGTACGACGGTGAAACGGTCAACAATTCGCCATAATCCCAGTTTACATTAAATCGGGTACGAAAACGATAGTTCATCGCATCAAATAGTTCTCCGTTGGTATAGCCTTTGTCTTTTGTCAGACTTAGATTCGGCGAAATACCAAATCGGATTTTATGCATATCGATGGTATAGCTTTTGTTCCAATTTCCGCCTCCCGATAGGTTAAAACCTCCGGATATGTTCTGATAGGTCGTAAAACGTTTTGCGCTTTCATCATATATAGTTGACGAAATAATCTGACTGTCGTAATACTGACCATTAAACGAAAGACTATAACCGGATCGGCTAGAATAATTATAGTTTCGGAGATAAATTCCCGCGGAATGACTCTTGGTTGGACTTAAATCCGGATTACCGATATAACTGACCAACGCATTTGACGGATCTTCTACCGGCAACAACTGACCGGCCGACGGGAACGCAACCCGATACGAATAATTCATCGAAACCGATTTGGCTTTCGACAGTTTGTAGCTCATAAATAACGAAGCCGATGGCAGTATATAATCCCGTATCAATTTGGTGTTCCGATACAGGTAAAACGATTCGTTGTCCAAACGGGTAATATTGGTTCCGAAATAACTATTCAGGAAGAATTTATTTTTTACGATATTGATTCCGGCTTTTGGATTTATCGTAGTCGTGGTAGACCGAAGGAAATTGGAGAGTGTATCGTTTTGCATCGTATACTCTCCTGTGGTCTCATCGAAGTTATAGGCGGTTTTATTGTCCAATGTTTTATTCCAACTATAATCTACAGCCAACTTCAAACGTACGGAATCCATAATCGGTTCCATATATTCCAGGTCGATCCCCACACGGTCGTTAAAGTTTCGGTTGTAGCGAATCTGATCCCGGTTATCGGTTCGAAGCAACGCGCCGTTATCATCGTAAAAACGGGTTTTCGATTGGTTTAAATTGCTTCCGATATCTTTTGAATTGGAATTATCGAGATCAACGCCAAGACTTCTCCCTTTTTTTCCAAACTGTTTATTAAAACTAAGGGCGTTTGAAAAACTCTGACTGTCGCTTTCGTTATACAAATTGCTGTCACTATCGTTCAAAACCCGGTTGTTTTCATTCATCGTCGCCTCTTCCGACTGGCTTTTGTATTTGCTATTCCCTTTGGTAAATCGCGGTGAAACAAACAAAGTCGTCGTGGAATCAATTTTGTAGTCAATTGTTACAGCGCCATTGTGCATATAGCGGTCTTCCCGTGTATTTCCGGCCGATTCGGTTATAATGGTCCGATCCGGAAGAAAGTTCTGATACCGGCTTTTATTGGTATTTTTTGACGTCGCATCGGTATAAAAATAATTGCCGCTTATATCAAATCCTTTAAAGAATTCATCGGCATAATTTACACCGGCCATATTGGATTGGGTAATTCCTTTTCCGCCGCCAAAATTCATCCCATTAACCCCAAAACTGCCATCTCCGCCAATATTCACAGAAGCATTACGCCCTCCCCCCATATTGTCGAAAATTTCATTCATCGAGAATCCGGTCGAGTTGATATTATTGGACGATCCCAAAACGCTAATCTTACGCTTTCCTTTAAAATAGTTAACCAAGGCACTGCTTTCGTAACGGCTATCGGTACCATAACCGCCGGTAAATCGTCCAAAAAAACCCTTGTTTTTATCTTCGTCTATCGTCAGGTTAATCGTAGCATTATTGGAGCTCGCCTTTTGTCCGGACAATTCTTCTTTTTTGGTTTTGGTATCGGTTACCTGTATTTTATTGATGATTTCAGATGGTAAACTTTGTAAGGCAATCTTTCCGTCTTTATCGAAAAACGGCTTACCATTCACCAATATCTGGTTGACTTCCTTTCCGTTTACGGTCACTTTGCCATTATCGACTTCAACACCTGGCAATTGTTTTAACAATGTTTCGACATTGGAATCCGGACGCACTTTAAACGAGGCGGCATTAAATTCTAAGGTGTCTTTTTTAATTCGGATGGGCGGTGCCTCGGTTTTTACAATCACCTCACCCAAAGTTTTTGGTGATTCCACAATGGCAATGGTTCCAAAATCCTGTGATTCGGTTATATTTTCAAACACCTGCCTATAATCCTGATAACCGACCATGGATATTTTCAGGAAAACGGGTTGTGCAATTTTTTTAATGCTGAGTTCAAAATTTCCCGCTTTGTTGGTAATCGTGTAGTCAATAAGTGTCGAATCTTTTACAACCGAAAGATAAACGGTTACGGATTCGGCTGGTAATCCTGAGTTTTTGTCTATCACCTTCCCTTTTAGCACCATATTATTTTGCGCAAAGGAGAGGCAACTAATCAACAAAAACGCAAAAAGTAAGGTGATTTTTTGCATTAGTATAAAAAAAATTGCGGTTAATATGTCAACATAATAACCGCAAAAGAAATGATTTCGTATATAAAAAAAGGAATCCTTATAGAAATTTTAACAAACTATTTCTGTCTGAAATAAATATCAATTGGCACCCCTGAAAAGTTGTAATTCTCACGTAATTTGTTTTCGATAAAACGTTTGTACGGATCTTTAACATACTGTGGTAGATTGGCAAAAAACACAAACTGAGGCGTTGGTGTTGGCAATTGCATACAGTATTTAATTTTGATGTATTTCCCTTTTAATGCCGGTGGCGGTGTATGCTCGATAATTGGCAACATCAATTCGTTGAATTTTGACGTTGCAATACGTTGCTTACGGTTTTCGAATACCTCAACAGCGGTTTCCAGAGCCTTTAAAAGTCGTTGTTTGGTCAATGCAGACACAAACAAGATTGGCACATCGGTAAACGGCGCAATTTCCTGACGGATTCGCGCTTCATAATCGCGTGTCGACATGGTATCTTTTTCCACCAAATCCCATTTATTTACCAGAATCACTACCCCTTTTCGGTTTTTTTCGGCCAACCAGAAAATACTCTGATCCTGTCCTTCAAAACCACGGGTCGCATCGATCATCAGGATACAAACATCACTGTGTTCGATCGCACGAATGGAACGCATTACGGAATAGAATTCCAAATCTTCTTTTACCTTCGCTTTTCTACGGATTCCAGCCGTATCGACTAAGTTAAATTCAAATCCGAAACGGTTGTATTTGGTATCGATCGCGTCACGGGTTGTACCGGCAATATCGGTTACTACAAAACGATCTTCTCCGATTAGTGCATTGATAAACGACGATTTCCCGGCATTAGGTCGTCCCACTACAGCAAAACGCGGTAGCGGATTTTCTTCTTCCACCGCATCCGGAAGTTCCGGTAATAATTCCACCAAAGCATCCAGCAATTCACCGGTTCCACTTCCGTTCATTCCGGCAATGGTATAGTATTCACCCAATCCCAGGTTATAAAATTCGAATGCGTCTTTTTCACGCATCGCATTGTCTACTTTGTTTACGGCAAGCAAAACGGGCTTGGTTACTTTACGCAACAGTTTTGCCACTTCATCGTCCATCGGCGTGATACCTTCTTCCACATCGACCATAAAAATGATCGCATCGGCTTCATCGATGGCCAATTCTACCTGACGGCGGATTTCGCCTTCAAAAATATCGTCGGAACCTTTAATATATCCTCCGGTGTCGATCACGGAGAACTCTTTTCCATTCCATTCACTTTTTCCGTAGTTACGGTCACGGGTAACACCACTTACCGAATCGACAATGGCATCACGACGCTGAATCAATCGGTTAAAAAAAGTGGATTTTCCTACATTAGGCCTTCCAACTATGGCTACGATATTATTCATCTTTCTTTATTTTTTGCAAAAGTACATTATTTTAATTGTAGCGGCCTTATCCCAACTACAACACTATTCTCTATTTTGTATTTTATTTCTGATTGTATCCGAAACGGCGTAACTGATAACTGCTGTTTCGCCAGTCTTTGTTCACTTTCACGAACATTTCGATATGGATCTGCTTTCCAAAGAATTTCTCGAGATCTTGTCGGGCTTCAATTCCTACTTTTTTGATGGCAGCACCTTTATGTCCGATGATGATTCCTTTTTGCGTATCGCGTTCGACCATGATCACCGCCCGGATTCGGATAATGTCGTCGTCTTCTTTAAATTCTTCCGTTTCAATCTCTACGGAGTACGGAATTTCTTTTTCGTAATGCAACAGGATTTTTTCGCGGATGGTTTCGTTTACAAAGAAACGCTCCGGTTTATCGGTTAAAGCATCTTTCGGATAATAGGCCGGGGATTCCGGTAATAATTCGATAATCCTATCGAATACGGTACTTACATTAAAATTTTCAAGGGCTGAAATCGGGAAAATTTCGGCATTGGGCACTTTTTCTTTCCAAAGGTTTACCTGTTCTTCCAGTTGTTCCTGGTTGGATTTGTCGATTTTGTTTAACAACAACAATACCGGGATTTTGGCATGGATGATTTTATTAAAGAACGCTTCGTCTTTTAATTCCTTCTCTCCGATTTCGACCATATAGACCAATACATCGGCATCTTCGAAAGCGGATTTTACAAAATCCATCATCGACGATTGTAATTCATACGCCGGTTTGATGATTCCCGGTGTATCGGAAAACAGGATTTGGAAATCCTCTCCGTTTACAATTCCCAGAATACGGTGACGAGTGGTTTGTGCTTTAGACGTTATAATAGAAAGGCGTTCGCCAACAAAGGCATTCATCAATGTCGATTTCCCGACATTGGGATTCCCGATGATGTTAACAAAACCTGCTTTGTGTGCCATAGTAAAAATTTTAGCCTACAAAGGTAGGCATATCAGGCGAATAAGACTGTATTTTTTATTTTTTTTAAAAAAAGTCTTGCTAATCCAAATATTCGTTGTAGTTTTGCACTCGAAACATCGCGGGATAGAGCAGTAGGCAGCTCGTCGGGCTCATAACCCGAAGGTCACAGGTTCGAGTCCTGTTCCCGCTACTAAAAAACATACTGAGAGGATAAAGTAGTAGACAAATTGTCAGGCTCATATCCGCCGCGGTGGACAAAGGTTTAAGCCTTGTTCCCGCTACTAAGAAAACATACTGAGAGTATAAACGCACAGCGCGGGATAGAGCAGTAGGCAGCTCGTCGGGCTCATAACCCGAAGGTCACAGGTTCGAGTCCTGTTCCCGCTACTAAGAAAGCCCCTATATTTTTATAGGGGCTTTTTTGTTTGAAATTGTCGAGCTCATATCCGCCGCCGCGGACAAAGGTTTAAGCCTTGTTCCCGCTACTAAAAAACATACTGAGAGGATAAACGCACAGCGCGGGATAGAGCAGTAGGCAGCTCGTCGGGCTCATATCCGCCACGGCGGACAAAGTTCGAGTTCTGTTCCCGTTGCAAAATAGCCCCCTACATATTTATATTTTTTTCACTTATAATACTTTATCACATGGATGAATTTGTTGTTTATATACTTTACTCTGAAAAGTTTAACAAAAACTATACTGGTTTTACTTCTAATTTAATCGAACGATTTAAGTCCCATAATTTTCTGGCGACAAAAGGATATACTATAAAGTTTAGGCCTTGGAAAGTAGTATATGTAGAATTTTTCAAGACTAAATCCGAAGCAATGCAAAGAGAGAAATACCTTAAAACCGGAGTCGGGAGAGAATTTATTAAAAATCTAATTCAAACGCTATAATCCACGGACTCCTTCCGCCATGGTGAACAACAGTTCAAATCCTGTTCCCACTACTACGAATATTCTTTTATTATTTTTTACACGAATCACAATCCTTTTAGTTAATCATTTCATAATCCCCTAAGAAAATTATTCGCATTACTATAAATTCGTAGTGTCAATTCTTACAAAAAAACTATATTTTAAAAAATTACTACTTGATTTATACAACACTTTTAAATATTGCGGTTTTTCAGGGAATGGCCTTAGGTTTACTTATTTTAAAGTCTTCCTTATTCAATAGTAATTCCAATAAATACCTGGCATATTTACTATTTACGCTTTCAATTATTTTACTGAATCATGTTTTTGAGATCGAAGAAGCCTTTACACCCTATCCTTTTCTACGTTTTATTGATCATATTGAGTGGACATTTCTATTACCCGCTTTTATATTCCTGTTTATTATCAACCGGATTGACGATAGCGTAAAAAGCAAACAAAAAGCGTATTTGTGTTTTATTCCATTTGTCTATTCCGCTATTCTAAATATTATATGTGATCTTGATACTGTTGCAGGAATGTATTCTATTCCCAAATCGGCCATGAATCTGATCGCTATACTTGGTCTAATCCATCTTATTTTAGCCGTTACATTCATCCCATTTCTACTGTTTTACTCTTATTTTATGGTAAGACATCTAAAAGATTCCCAAGAGAAGAAATGGATCATCACCTTATTATCGATTGTTTCTTTATTGATAATTGCTTTTCTTATTACCGCTTTGATCGGCTTATTTCTTCCATATAACGTTTCTTTTACGATGAGCATTCTGGCTTTATCAGCAACATTCATCATTCACTGGACGGCTTATATCGGTATTTACAAATATAAATTGGCCAAAAACAAAGAGGCCATCTATAATTTTCTAAATCAAGAGGCGGCTATTTCACATCCTGATCTGCAAATTGCAGAAAATAATGCCCCGGAAGAATCCCGAGAAGCGATCACAGAGGATAATCTTTATTTTCAAAAACTGGAGTACCTCTGCAAAGAGCAGCACATTTATACCGATAGCACCTTAAACCGGGAGAAAGTTGCTGAAAAACTAGGTATCAGCCCCGGATATGTTTCACAAATCATAAATACCATAACAGGAGACAACTTTACACATTACGTCAATCAATATCGGGTTGAAGCGGTCAAGGAAATGATCTCCAATCCCGAATATGAAAACTATAATTTGTTGACAATGGGATTGGAATCCGGTTTTACTTCAAAAACAACTTTTTATAAAGCCTTTAAAAAAGTTACCGGTCAGACGCCAAACGAATATAAAAACACCCAAAAATAAGTCCCGATTTGTACAGTTTTAAGCTTTTGAAACCTTTTCTTCTTTTTCTTGTCTCAATTTTGGCTCAAAATAATTCAAATCAATTTTTATGAAAAAAATTTTAGTACTCGCTATTTTTACCGTTTTAGGATTGACAAATGCTACTGCCCAGAAAATTAAATTTGGGGTTAAAGGTGGTTTAAACTTTGCCGCTGTTAGTGGTGATAACACCCAAGGTATTGATGTTGTAACGGCATTTAATTTTGGTGTTTTATCAGAAATTCCTATTTCAGAAAAATTTTCTTTTCAACCGGAACTACTGTATTCCGGTCAGGGATATAGTATTAATGATGCTACCGTCGCTTTAAATTATCTGAACATTCCTTTAATGGGAAAATATTATCTAATAAAAGGATTGAGTGTTGAAGCCGGACCGCAAATAGGTTTTTTACTTTCGGCTAAAAATGAAAAAACGGATGTAAAAGATGCTTTTAAAACCGTTGATTTTGGCGTTAATTTTGGTTTGGGCTACAAACTTAACAACGGACTTAATTTTGGTGCCAGATACAATCTGGGACTAACAAACATTAACAATTTAGAAGGTTCTTCTGCTAAAAACAGAAATGGGGTAATACAACTATCTATAGGTTATTTCTTTTTCTAATGGTTCCTAAACCGGGTTGGATAATTACAGTCAATCAGTTATAGCTCTAATCCGATTTACCAATGACTCCTGCTAGCAAGGGACAAAAAAGAAGTCCTTTTTTGTCTCTTTTTATGCTATTTTTGAGTTCCCTTTTAAATTCAACAATTATGAATCTTGAAAATCAAAATCGGTAATCATTACAATTTCGTCCAGACGAACTACGCATTATTACTCAAAAAATGCTTTCGGATATACCACAACGCCAGACACACCTTTTAGCGCTCCGGGAATCAGTTCGATGATCATACAATTTTCCGGTGGCACATTAAACGGGAGTTGTATTCCGTATACTGCGGCTATTTTATAGCCAAATCGCGGGTAATATTTTTCATGTCCCAACACCACCACCGAACCAAATCCCATTTCCGATGCGATACGATGGGCTTCCCGGATCAACTGCCCACCGATTCCCTTTCCCTGAAAATCCTGTAAAACCGCTACAGGTGCCAACGCCAACGATTCTGTTTCGGCTCCATTTTCGGTTTTAATCACTATTCGCGTCAGTAAAATATACCCTACTATTTTATCCTCCAGTATTCCCACAATGGATAACTCCGGCACAAAAGCAGCCGAACTTCGCAACCGTTCTACCAGAAACTGTTCCCGATGATCACTGAATGCAACATTTTCGAAAGCATTTTCAATCAGATTAAAAACCACTTTAAAGTCGCCTTCTTCTTCTTTCCTTATTTTTAACTTTATCATATATAAGCGGTTATCATTCGTGTATTTTCACCCATTCGACACTATCGTTATCCTTCAGTTTTATAACCATCGATTTGGTGTGCAGCGGAAAAAACAACGCCCGTTTCTGAAGAATGGTATAAAAAAGATGCAAACTATCGGTACGGTCGGGTGCTCCCAACAATTCCAAAACGGCTGCTTTTTTCAACTGTTTCAACCGTTTACTCCCGATCAAATCTTGCAACATCTTATCCCTGTACGCATACGCTGCATCACTGGTTACCCGCCACCGTTCTTTATCAAACTTCATTTTCAGTTCTCTCGGTTCGGTTTCGGCATTGGTTTTATCTGTGTTTTGACAAGATCCCACACATACGACCAGAAATAGTAATAGCAATCGTGTTTTCATCATCAGACCATTTACTGTATATCAAACGAAAATATACAACTTTTTTAAAAAATACGACAATACTGAAATTAACCCGAACTCTAAATAGTCAAATTAGCCCTAAAAGGAGCTAATCAAACCCGAAGCATTGCGTTTTTATGTTTTTAGATGTATATTCATATATTAATAACTATCAACTACTAAACAGTAGTTAATCTCTCCTAAATATTTCATCTTTAGACGCCCTGAAAATCTTTCCCTGACAGCGCCTCGCAAAAGAATAAACCAGTATTAAAATCCAACTGATTTATTCCTTGTCCCCGTATGCGGTTTTATCATCATATAACCGCACAATCTCCCTGAGCCGCTCTCCCAATAAAGGAATTGATCTCTCTTGCTATGAATAGCAAGAACAATATTAACTTAAAAAATATCATTATGATTCGTAAATTATTATTATTGTCTGTGCTTTTATCAGTACTATTACTTGTTAATTGTCAGGAAGACGATTTTTTACAGGAGCAGAATAAAGAAAGTGAAACTACAAAATGGAGGCCCTCCGCACACGAACAATTCAGTCGGGAGGTATATATTACCCAGACTAAACAAGAGGCTTTCGAAATAGCCAGAAGAATGTTAAACGACCGACACATAGGCTTAACCACACCAGGCTTAGGCGGCTTCGGCATATGGCCTCTTTCTATTATCATCTATAATAATACAGATAAGGATTTAATTTTAAAACGCAAAAGAGAATGGAAAGATTCTTATTTTCTCACTGGTGTTCCTAAGAAAATTCCACCAAAAAAATATGCTGCAATTGTATCTGCTAATGAGTTTTGCAGACAAGGCGTTCACAATGAGCTGGTGTATCAATATGATAATGTTACAACGTGCTTTGGTTCTTCTCTTCCATTTTGGTTTTTTGGCTTTTATGGGTCCAGTAATGTGTTAGTCAATTTTTCAGAATTCAATAATAATGAATTAGACTACCATAGTAGAGCTACAATGACAAAACGACTCGGTAATCTCGAAATTTCCGGAAAAATCACACCGCTTTCCTATGGCCCTCATTATGCTGAGTTTAGCGTTAGTACTTTATCGAATCTGAAAAATCCTCTTAATTCACAAGACTTTGTTTCTAACAATTATAAGAAAGCCCTTAAAATGATTAATGATTTAAAAGCGGCTTATGGAACTGGTTTGACGGCTAAAATTATAATTTATAACAAAACTAATAAAAATTTAATCTTCAAAAATAAAAATACCTGGTATGGCAGTGGCTTTTTTAGCGAACCTCCAAGGGTGATTCCAGCGCATGGTTTCGGAGTTGTTTTAGCAAAACATCAGTCACAATGTGCTACCGGAGTATACAATGCACTCACTTATAGATATAAAAACCGGGAGGTAAGTTTTGGTACTTATGTTCCATGGGCATGGGTCTATACTAACAATATATTCGTTGATTACAAAGAAATTAACTATGACCGTTTATACCATAACAGCACCCGACCTTGGCTAGACAGAAGACAAAATGGACTTCGACTAACCGGACATACTCAGCGAGGCGACAGTCCTTTGATACACTTTACCGTTGAAAAATACTAATATGCTAAAGTGATGTATTGATACGACGGAGCAACTGTTTGTGATCGGCTTCATACTATGCTATTGCCATTATACAAGCAATTCGAGCGTTATAATCAGACATAGAAATCAGGCAAAACCACCTGACAACTCAACTGAAAACAACTTTACATTCGTATTCCTAAAACGAGAGATCATGGAATTACAAGAAATTGAAAATCGACTAGCTTTTATTAACAATATAGAATTGGGTGCACCGTCACAATATGCTGACAAAAGCAGTGTTACTATCATTTCCGCTAATCAAAATAATAGTATGGCGAAAGTAGTAAATGGCAGTATTATCTATTTTGACGAAAAAATGACCAATCAGCAGTGTGAAGATGTGATATTTTCTACGTTATTTGCGCAGTTAACAGCAAGCAAGCAATATAATAGAAATACGCAATTTGAAAGTTGGTATCGCGTGTATTTTGACGTCCTGAACACAACGGGATGGTCTGTTAGCTATAATCCTTTTAAGTCTTACAAAAGTACAGAGGCTTATATCCAACTAAGTTACGACGTTATGAGGACTATGAAAAATGAAGCTCAGGCTAGCTTGATCGATGGGCTAAACCAAGCTGTAGAAGCGTTATATAATAACCAAAGTAGTAGATCGGCGCAACTTTTCGACACTGTTGGCAACCATACCTTTCAGGCATTAGTCACCAGTTCTGAACAGGACATGCCTACTACCACTATGGGAATCTTTTCCATGGTAGCGCAATCCTATCCTTCCAGACAATTTTTATTTTCAGCCTATCCAAGCTCTCGCTCTGATTTGTTTTATAACATTCAAAAAACAACCTTAAATACTTATATCTACAATCAGATACGCGAAATCGTTAAGACAAAACTGGGACCATATATAGAAACGGATATTGCTCCTATTAGCTTCTAAATTGTATCAAATACCACAAAAGAAAGGGGCTGTCTCAAAAGTGAGTCAGCCCCTTTTTTATTGCATATAACTATCGGATGGGATTTTTCCTTTTATATTAATATAGCGTAGTCGACGCCGACATAACTGATCCGGTTGAGATATTTTCTTTGACCACCTCTCCGTTTACAATAATCTGTACTTTAAGTGTGCCGCTTTCTCCCTGTGTGTTTACATTGGCCGATCCTCCAAACGAAATGGCTTGTACTGAAGCTGGCATGCTAATTTCCGGGCTTTCCCATGTAGTTGCATTTATAGCTGTATGGGTTGTCATATCACCTTGTGAATTGGTATAGGCAATTACGTCAATTGTTGCATTATCGGATGCTATCGCTTTATAACGTACCATTTTGTTGGTTCCTCCAGATCCATTGCCATTTCCCGACCCATCACTATCGCTACTACACGATGTGGAAATCAATCCGAAAGCCATGGTCAATACTAACGTCGCTAAAATCTTCTTTCTCATAATATAAAATGTCTAAATGGTTAACAATCTTTTACTGTAGCAAAGTTAGATTCCCAAGAAAACAGCAACAATCGCAGAAAATGAGTATTTTTTTCTAATGGTTTTCCAGTATTTTATCACATTCGCATGGCTTTTTGCGATGTTTTTGCAATCTTTGAAGGATTTTATCTTTTTAAAACGATTGTTTAGAAAGAAAATTCTTGTTTATAATCCAAAATAGTACGGTATTCCCCATGCATCGGTTCCTATATTCACGTAAGTCCTTATGGCTTTTTTTGATACTCCACAGCTTTTTCATTTCCGTAACAGCACAACAGCTATTACCTGTTAACGAAAAGACCTATGCCGACAGCCTTAGTCATATAGTCTATTCCAGATCGGCCGACAGTCTTAGAGCCAATGCCAGTTTTCTGCTTTCCGATTATTGGCGCGCAAAAGACACCGTAAAAAGCAGAATGTTCTTAACCAAAGGCAAACAACTGGGTGCTAAAAACCCTTTTCTAAATGCTTTATATCTTTTTTATGAGGGGCAACACCTCTCAGCAATTCATCCGGAAAAGGCACAGATATCGCTGTACAAAGCCACTCAAAAACTTGCCCCATTCCGTATTCCCGCCAGTTATGAAGCCGCAGCTGCAGCTTGGTACAACTATGGTATTTTACAACGGAACAAAAAAGGAGACCCTTTTATAATCAACATCTTACTAAACAAATCAATCCCACTTGCACAACAGTCCGGAAAATCTGAAAAAACAGCCCATTATTACTCGCAATTGGGCACCCTTTTTATGTATAATTCTCAGTTTGATAAGGCTGAAGCTTATAATAAAAAAGCCATCGATTTACTCGAAAAAAACAAACCGGGATCTTCCGAACTAATGCTTGCCTACCTGGGTGCAGTGAGTAATTTCATTTATAAAGGTGATAGTGAAACGGCCAAAATCATGTTGGACAAAGCAAAAGTGATACTGGAACCACATAAAGAATCGACCCAATATCCTTACTACTATTACAACGAAGGATTGTATCTTATCTCCAAAGGTTATTTTAACAATGCTATCAAAAGTATCGACAAAGGAATCGCACTTGCTAAAAGTTTAAACCAATCAACCTTATTGCAAATGCTAACTTTTAGAAAGTACGACATTTACCTGCAATTGGAAGAGTATAACAATGCCCGCGATCTGTTACTAAAGCTTTTAAAAGAAGGAAATCTGGCAACCGAAGTGAACAATCGGAAAATGTTTTATACCCAATTGGCGGCGGTTAATGAAAAAATGGGCAATCTGAAAGAAGCGTATCAATGGCAAACACAGTACAGTAAACTTAGTGATAGTATTAACGACAGTAAGCTTAAAGAGAAGATTAATGAACTGGAAGTGCAATTTCAGAATGCCGAAAACCAGAAAAAAATCACAGCTTTGGAAACCGATAAAAAAGAAGCCGATCTGGCAGCTCGCAATAATCGGCTTTTTAGTAGTTTACTTGGCGCATCAACATTATTTTTTCTGGCCATCGCCTTACTGGCTTATGCTTTCTATAGGAATCAGAAAAAACTATCGGAACAAAAAGAAATCAATCACCAGCAACAATTAAAAGAATTACGTCAACAACAACTTTTATCTACAACCAAAGCGATGTTAGAAGGCGAAGAACGGGAACGCCGAAGAGTAGCCCGCGACCTTCATGATGGCTTGGGAGGAATGTTGGCCGGAATCAAAATAAAACTGTCTGGAGAAATGAGTGGCAGTGGAAAAAATCCCGATCCTGTAGAAATCCATAAAATCATCGGGCAACTCGACAATGCAGTTACCGAATTACGGCGTATTGCCCGTAATATGATGCCGGAAACATTACTACGTTTTGGCTTAGAGACAGCCTTAAAAGACCTGTGTGAATCTCTCGAATCTCAAAGTACTTCCATTAGTTATGAATCTTTTAATATTGATCCCGAAATGGAAATCGCTACTCAGGTAATCATCTACCGTATTGTTCAGGAGGCCTTATCAAATGCCATTCGACATGCAAACTCCAAAAATATTATGGTACAATGCAGTCAGAATGGGAAAGCCTTTTTCATCACAGTAGAGGACGATGGAAAAGGGTTTGACAAAAACATTCTGAATCAGAAAAAAGGGATTGGCATTACCAATATTGAAAATCGGGCAAAATACCTAAATGGAACTGTTGAAATTCATTCGGCTCCTCAAGAGGGAACCACAATAAACATCGAACTCTATGTCTGATACTTCCAAAATTATTCTGGCCATTGTTGATGATCATCCAATTGTTATTGAAGGTCTAAAAACATTATTAAAAAACAGTTTCCGCATTACTGCTGTTAGTTTTACGAATGGTGCATCATTCCTTGATTTTCTCGAAAATAATGCTGTAGACATTGTATTACTCGACATTATGCTCCCCGACTACCACGGGATTGAACTTTGCAAAATCATCAAGAAAAAAACACCTGAAACGGTTATTTTAGGTTTGAGTAATCAAGCGGAACGCAGCATTATGATGCAGCTACTTCAAAATGGTGCAGGTGGTTATGTCTTAAAAAATGCGGATGCCGACGAGCTTCTCAACTGTATTTCGGAAGCTTTGGAGGGAAAATTGGCCTTTAGCAAAGAAGCGAAAGAGATCATGATGAAACCATCGCAAAACGAATGGAAAGCAATACCAACATTGACAAAAAGAGAGAAGCAGATTTTAGAGAAAATTGCAAATGGCGAAACTACGGTGGCTATTGCAGATGACCTTTTTGTAAGTCCCTTAACAGTTGAAACACACAGGCGAAATCTGCTTCAGAAATTCGGCGCTAAGAATGTAGCCGAACTGATTAAAATGGCTGTCGAATACAAATTCTTATAAAAGAATCGTATTTTTATAACTGTCTTTTCACATTACTACGAGTTATGGAAACATCAAAAGAAATTGATCATTACATCAGCGAATTTCCAGAGACAATTCAACTACTACTCACACAACTTCGCAATGCGATTAAAGAGATCATCCCGGAAGCAGAAGAAGTAATTCGTTATGGAATACCTACTTTTAAATTGCATGGGAATGTGGTCCATTTTGCGGCCTATAGTCATCATATTGGCTTCTACCCCATCAGGCATTGACGCATTTAGAAGAGAGTTATCCCTTTATAAAAGCGCTAAAGGATCGGTACAATTTCCAATCGAGCAACCATTACCTTTGACACTTATCAAAGCTATAGTTACTTTCAGAGTCAAAGAAAATACCGAAAAAGCGATCGCAAAAAAGTCGCTTCGCATTTGTAAAAACGGACACCGCTCTTATAAAAGCAATGATTGTCCCGTATGTCCGACATGTGACGCAACCCAAAAAACTAAAGATGATTTTTTATCGCAATTTTCCGCTCCTGCAAGGCGAGCTTTGGAAAGCAACAATATTCTATCGGCTAGCGATCTATCACGATTTAGTGAAAAAGAAGTTATGGCCTTACATGGCATGGGCGAACGTTCTTTACCTAAATTAAAAGCAGCACTCGCTATAGCAAACCTTCATTTTAAAACAGCATTATAAGATCCTAATCCTTTGTTGCATCAAGTCATTTTATCATTTTACACCTCTTACCCTATATAATCGCACTGCTACACCAAGGTCATTTCAAGACATTCCACCGCCTATCAACATCAAACCCTATTCTTCATAAAGAGTTACATCATAATATACGTATCTTTGCCTCACAAAAATCAATCAAGAGAAATAGTTAAGAGGCATCCTCTCGTTCAAACTGACTCCCCCAATCAATTTAACGAATCTAACGAATGCCTCATTAACAACTATTTAACTCCAAAAAACTTTATTTTTAAAATCTTCTGATTTTTCATTATAAAATAATTCCATTAAATTTCCAAAAACTAAACTGTTTCTAAAATTTAAATAGTTAAGAGACACCCTTTCTTCAAAACTGACTCCCCCAATCAATTTTAAAAATCCAACGGGTGCCTCATTAACAACTGTTTAACCCCAAAAAACTTTATTTTCAAATAATCTTACTTTCCAATAAGAAAAATTACACCGCAATTATTACTTTCCGTACTCATAGATTGTTTTAAAATCACATAGTTAAGAGACACCCTATCTTTAAAACTGACTCCCCCAATCAATTTCAAGAATTTAACGGGTGCCTCATTAACAACTGTTTAACCTCAAAAAACTTTAATTTTAAGTAATTATGAAAAATAAATTCGACAACAATCTTTCCTATGAAATCAAGAATATCATTTTCTTTTCTACCTATTCTTTACTACCTAATGACAAAGTCAGAATTATCGATTACATCTACTTTCCAACTTGTTTTATTCTTTAACAGATGCTTTAAAAGCAACTTTGTCATGCATAACTCATTGTGATTTCCGAATCATTTACAGGACAAAGTAACAGCAAAAAAAACAGCGAAAAAAAAATTCAACTACGCACCTATACGCAAGGATAAAAAAAGATTTAAAACACTATAAATCAAAATTTTATAATTTATATTTATTATTATTTGAGTGTATTTGCGTATACTCATTTTAGGGTACTTCTACTCCTTAAAAAGCGATTGATCTACTACATCTTCAACAGAAGCAATCATTCGAAATAAAAATCAAAAAGACAATGTTAATTTTCATACATTTATACAACAAAAAACAAAAAAATTATGGAAATTAACTTTTTAGCACTATTACTAGCTGCCTTATCCACTCTAGTAGTTGGATTTATATGGTATAATCCGAAAGTTTTCGGTACCATTTGGATGAAAGAGGCCCATTTAACAGAAGAGCAGGTGAAAACCGGCAATATGGCTGTTATATTCGGCATGGCCATCGTCTATGCCTTTTTTATTTCTTTTATTCTACAGATGCTAACCATTCATCAATTTGGAGCTTTAGGAATGATTGGTGGTGATCCTACTTTGGCAAAACCATCGTATCAGGCTTTTATGGCTGATTATGGGGATGCTTTCCGTACTTTTAAACACGGAATGTTACACGGATTTTTCTCAGGCTTATTTTTTGCCTTACCGGTAGTAGGAACAGGAGCTCTATTTGAGCGCAGATCCTGGAAATATACTTTAATCGCCGGTGGTTTCTGGGTGGTTAGTTGTATGATTATGGGCGGTGTCATTTGCGCCAT
The DNA here is from genome assembly GCA_023446155.1 of Bacteroidota bacterium. Classification (GTDB taxonomy): domain Bacteria; phylum Bacteroidota; class Bacteroidia; order Flavobacteriales; family Flavobacteriaceae; genus Flavobacterium. Next base: position 221,368 of record JAEXIT010000017.1, on the reverse strand, counting down.
GAAATAGAAAAAAATATCTTTTAACACTTATTTATATACGAATCGCTCTACATTTGCAGAGCGATTCTTTATTTTGTGATAACAGACTTTACCTATAAAATTTATACCAAGGCGCACGAGCTCCCGGAAAACTGGGATACTCTTGCTATTTCTAATATTTTTCTCAGCAAGGCTTATATCAAAGTACTCGATCAATCGGCTCCTGCCAATATGATTTGTCATTATATCGGTTTATTCCGACAGGATGAATTATGTGGAATTGCCATATCACAATTTTTGGATTTAAACAAAGTCGAATCCTTTGGCGAAAGAGATAACTGTCTTAAAACAACGGCCCGCAACTTTGTATTTCGGAATTTTAGCGCTCATGTGCTCTTTATCGGGAATAATATGCTTACCGGTCAGAATGCGTTTGCTTTAAACCATAAAATTGAACCATCACAAGCCATTACATTATTATTTCAGGCAACAAAGGCGCTTAAGGAGATCTTTCGAAAACGAAAAACAAAGATCCATTTGACCGTTTTTAAGGACTTCTCCGAACATGACACCAGGAGTTTTGCAATTCCCGAGTTTGCTTCTTTTTACCGGTTCACCACACAACCCAATATGCTTTTTAACATCCCGGATAGCTGGCATCACGAAACCGATTATGTAGATGCGCTTACAAAAAAGTACCGGGATCAATATAAAAGAGCACGAAAAAAGGCCGTGGATCTCACCAAACGGAAATTTAGTCTGGAGGACATTCAGGAACATTCTGCCACAATTCACAGTTTGTATCAGAATGTAGCGCGCAATGCCCCCTTTAATACTTTTTTCCTATCTGACAATCACTTCTTTAAACTCAAAAAATTATTAGGTGATCAATTTTTATTTTACGGTTATTTTCTGAACGACAAACTAATCGGCTTTAACACCCTCATTATAAACGGAACGACCATAGACACCTATTTTCTGGGATATGACGAGGAGTACCAGCGGGAAAAAATGCTATATCTGAACATGCTTTACGATATGGTTGGTTATTCGGTGAACAAAGGATTTACAAAAATCGTTTTTGCCCGAACAGCACTTGAAATCAAGAGTTCTGTAGGCGCAACACCGCAGGAAATGTTTGGTTATATCCAACATGAAAATGCTTTTATCAACCGCTATATTTCAAAATTATTCCGTTCATTGGAACCAGAGACCGTTTGGCAGCAACGCAATCCGTTTAAATAAAAAAGAGTGGCTATAGACCACTCTTTTTACTATTTTAAACATTACTTTCTATTTCTTCCTGAACATTCTCCCACTCTTCTAAAAGCTGCTCCAGTTCTTTTTTCTTCTTTTCGTAGGCCGTAAAAAAAGACGCATCCTGCATTAGTTTTTCATAATGTTCCGCCAGAGCCTTATCGTCTTTTCGGATTTCTTTTTCCAGTTCCTGTACCTGACTTTCGATCTTACTCAGCTTATTTTGAAGTGCTTTTTGCTTCTTTTGCTCTTCATACGACAGGGCTTTATTGTCTTTCTGAACTACCGTTTCTTTAGCAACATCTTTCTTCTCGACCTCGCGCATATTTTGCACATTACGCTGTTCCAGGAAGAAATTAATATCACCCAGATATTCTCTGATCTTCTGATCTTTGAATTCATAAACGATATTCGCCATTCCCTGCAAGAAATCACGGTCGTGCGATACTAATAACAGCGTCCCTTCAAACTTCTGCAAAGCAGCCTTTAAAACGTTTTTAGATTTGATATCAAGGTGGTTTGTCGGCTCATCCATTACCAATACGTTAATGGGTTGTAATAACAGCTTACAAAGCGCCAGTCGGTTTCGTTCCCCTCCCGATAGTACTTTTACTTTTTTCTCCACATCATCGCCTCGGAATAAAAAGGCACCCAACATATCCCGCACTTTCGAACGATTACTATCGGTTGCCGCTTCGATCATCGTATCCAACAGGGTTTTCTCACCATCCAGATATTCGGCCTGATTTTGGGCAAAATAACCCAATTGTACGTTATGTCCTAGCTTGATCGTTCCTTCGTATTCGAATTCATTGACAATCGCTTTTATAAATGTCGATTTACCCTGTCCATTTTGTCCAACAAAGGCAATTTTACTACCGCGTTCGACCAATAACGAAATATCTTTTAAAATGGTTTTCTCGTCGTAACTTTTAGTCACGTGCTCGGCTTCGACCACTACACGTCCAGGCGTAATGGACACTGGGAATGTTATGCTCATTACGGAGTTATCATCTTCATCGACTTCAATACGTTCGACCTTGTCCAGCTTTTTGATCAACGATTGCGCCATTGAAGCTTTCGACGCTTTGGCACGGAATTTTTCAATCAGTTTTTCCGTTTCTTCGATCTTTTTAGCCTGGTTTTTTTGGGTAGCCAATTGCTTTTCACGGATTTCCTGACGTTGAATCAAATATTCCGAATACGGTTTACTAAAATCGTATATTTTTCCCAATGAAATTTCTATCGTACGGTTGGTCACATTGTCCAAAAACATCTTATCGTGCGACACAATAACGACAACTCCCGGGAAGTTTCGCAAAAAACTTTCCAACCAGATGATACTTTCGATATCCAAGTGGTTCGTAGGCTCATCCAGTAGCAATATATCGTTTGCTTGCAGTAATAATTTCGCTAATTCGATACGCATACGCCATCCTCCGGAAAAGGTATCTGTAAGCTGATCAAAATCCTCGCGTTTAAAACCCAGTCCGAGCAATACTTTTTCGGTATCGCCCACATAGTTATAACCGCCCAGTATTTCGTAATGATGGGTCACATCACTTAGCTGTTCGATCAGTTCCGAATAGCTTTCACTTTCATAATCGGTACGCGTCACCAACTGATGGTTGATTTCTTCCATCTTTAGCTCTGCGTTTTTTATCGCTTCAAAAGCCTGATAGGCTTCTTCCAGAACAGTTCTTCCTTTTACAAAGTCGATATCCTGTTTTAGAAAACCAAGTTTTACTTCTTTTTCTGTTGCGATACTTCCTGAATCGGGAGCTAATTCCCGCGACAGAATTTTGAGCATGGTCGATTTTCCGGCTCCGTTCTTTCCTACAAGCCCAACGCGATCACCTGCTCCCAGTCGGAAAGTAACTTCCTCAAACAGGTAGGTGCCCCCAAAAGAAACCGATAAATTGTGTATATTTAGCATAATTTTGTTACAAAGGTTACAAAGGTAATTTTTTAAAGATGTACCTTTACTAAAATTTTTACAAATGTTTAAAAAAGGAAGCAAACTCAACAGCATTTTAACGGGTAGTTGCCCAAAATGTCAGGAAGAAAACATGTATGTAGAGAAAAACCCGTATAAACTGAGTCATGTTTTTACTATGCATGAAAAATGCAGTCATTGCGGAACGTATTACAAAATCGAACCCTCATTTTTCTACGGCGCCATGTATGTGAGTTATGGCGTAGGTATTGCTTTCGGAGTGGCCGCTTTTGTCATCTCCCATCTTTTTCTGGGAAGCAGCCTTAAAACCTCATTTATAGCGATAATCGCAACTTTAATTGTTTTTATGCCGGTTATCATGCGTTTGTCCCGAAATATATGGATTAACTTTTTTGTCCATTATGACAAGGACTGGAAACAACATCTCAATAAAAATAACGAGCATACACATTAGGAATCCAAACGGATTCCTAATTTTTTATAAAAACGTCTGATATCGATCTGAGCATCCAATGCTGTTTTGTTCTCGATTGATTCAAAAAGTTTATCCGCCAGAAACGGCCCTAACATCACACCACGGGTCCCAAGCCCGTTTAACAGATGTAAATTGCCATATACATGGTGTGTTCCGATCAATGGGCGCCGGTCTTTAACCGTAGGGCGCACACCGGCAAAATGGTCAACAATTTCAAAGTCGCAATCGATTAGTGTTTTGAGTTCCTCCACCAATTCCTGTTTTCCGGCTTCGGTTGGTAAATCGGTTTTATCATCCCAATTATAGGTTGCCCCCACTTTAAACAAATCGTTTCCGATGGGAAGAATAAAAATACTGGATTTTAAAACGACATCCAGATTTAACTCCGGCGCTTTGATCACCAATAACTCCCCTTTGGTTCCGTCTAATGGCAAATGGTTAAAAAACGGATTGTGTATCATCCCAAACCCCTCTGCAAAGATCATATGACGTGCTGTAATTCCATCATACTCCACAAAATCATCGTTGACATCCAATTTTGAATGATCGAAATGCATTTTATGCAACAGCCCATTTTCTTCCAGATAGTGATTATAGGAATTCAGGAGTACCGCCGTGTCGACATAACCGGTCCTCCGTACTTCGCCAAATCCAAAATCAGATGTAATGGATTGGTATTTCCGGTGAATGATATCCGTCGACAGGTAGGCTGCCAGATTGGGTTTATCGGCTGCCTGAAACCAATTGTTCTGTTCTTCTATGGATGCAAATTTCCGATAGATCGGTATTTGAAAGTCAAATTCCGCTCCGATTCTTTTGGCAATAGCCGCGTAAAAAGGCAAACCATAGTCCAACTGTTCACTTGCCATCCAAACCTGGCTAAAACGCTTTAAAATAACCGAATTATACAATCCTCCAGCCACTCGCGACGACGAGGTGGAACCATCTTCAAATACCGCAAAGGTTTTTCCGTTCTGCAATAAGGTTTCCGCGAAGCAGATACCTGCAATTCCGGAACCGACAATCAAATAATCTACCATAAGTACAAAAATAAAAAACTCTTACCGGTTAGGGTAAGAGTTTTTATGAAATTGGAGAAATTATTTTTTAGTAATTCCACATATCCTGTTCGAAATTGCGGATTTTTTCTTTTACACGTTCTGATTCCAATAATTGCATCTGTGCATTTTCTTTAACGTACTCGTCAATTTGTCTATCTCCATAAACGTTTTCTTCTCTGTAAATAACGCCGTTAAAACGTCTTGAATTTAACAGGTGATCAAACGTAATTGGCATCGCCGAGTTTTTGTCGTTAAAGGCTTTGCTACTGTGTAGTACATCTCTTGCCGATGGGAAGTAAACCCAGAACAATTCGATGTATTCTTTCTCCTCTTTGTCCATTGTATACACGTCTGGAACAATTGGGCAAATTCCTAAAATACGGTATTTTAATTCTCCCTGACGGGTGTCGAAATACCAATATCCTACAACTTTATAATCGGATACGTGAACTGCTGCGATTTCTGTTTTGTTGATATACTCATCAGAAATTTTAGCACCAGCTTTTTTCTGTTTTGCCGTGAAGCTGTTGTACTGCTCTTTACCGGCATCAGTTGTATCGATTCTGAATAGAGAAGCCTCGATATCTTTTAATGATTTTTTAGTTGTAAAATAACTATCATCATAGATTTCAGTAAGCTTTCCTGACTTAATTCCTTCTACCAACACATCGTATAATGGTTTTCTATCCGGACCTAAGTTCCCTTCAATAGGGTAATACAATGGGAAGTTAACTCTTTCATCAAGGTCGATAATTTCCCAAATCTTTTTCCCCATTAATACATCACGGTCATCCACATATCCGTAAGGTAGCGGCTTGTCGTTATCTGCATTTAATTGTGCTGCGGTTTTTTTACCGATTTCAGCCGGGGTTTTTGCATTTAGAAGGTTAGACTGTGCAAAAGTTGCAATTGAGCTAAAAGTAAATGCAATTACTAATGAAAAATTTCTCCAATTCATTTCTTATTCTTTATATACTATTTAAGTAATTATAAACTCAAACTTGGTCGTTTTTATTGTACTTCGAAGGTACAAGTTGAAACTCTTTTTGGCATTTGATCTAAACCAACAAATTTAGCTTTGATCTCAGAGATAACAACAATATCACCTCTACTTGCCTTAGCAATTGCTGCCTTCGCACGTGCATCCATTTTGTTTCCGGAAACCACGATAGTTGGTTGACCTGGTACTCTGATGTTAAATTGAGTAACGTTAACAGATACTGGGAAATCGAAATCTTCTAACTCAGCAGAGATTGTACAAACCTCTAAGTTAGATTTCGCTCCTTTAGCAGCAACTTCACCACGGATTTTTCCAGTTGGAGAAGGTAATCCTTTAATACGGAATACTTCTTTACTGCTGAATGATTTTCCGTCAGGCATAGTAGCCGTAACGTTGATCGTTACATCACTTCCAGCACCTGGAGTAAGGTTATACTGACCTGGTTTTCCAGCAGCAGCCATACCTGGAGCAGACGCTTTTACTTTATCAGAAGAGATACCTGGTACAGAAACCGAAATAGGGTTTGGAACACCACGGTACACAACTTTCATTTTATCAGCTGAAACGATAGCCTGATTTGGTTTAGGAACTACAACATAGTTACCTGCAATTTCGATTTCAACTGGTTTGTTGTCTTCCATAAAGGTAAATTTACCTTTGATATCTTTATCTCCAACGCTTCCAGCAGCCATTTTGAATACTGCAGATCCGTTTTCGATTGATGTAGAAGCACCAACTACAGAAACCGCTTTTGGCACAGTAGACTCGTCATAACGACCTAATACTACACGACCTGTAACTTGCTCTCCTTGGAAGAAAGCTGATTTATCCATCATTACAAACGCTTTATAGTTTTTCATAGAAGCCGCTGCCATTGCAGTGTTTCCTAAAAATGCGTTGTAAAGTTCTGCTTCGATAACTTTTACGTCATTTTGTAAAGCTGATAACTTTGTTAAAGAAGCAATTGATGGGAATCCTTTGTAGTTGTAATCTAAATATTTTTTAGTTACACCTTCTCCGTCTTTTACATCAGCCGTATTGAATTTAGAATCAATTTCAGCGATGATCGCTTTGTATTTTGTATCATTTCCAAGTACTGCTTTCATATCAGCTCTGTACTTGTCCATTGTGCTAACGATTTCTTTACCTTTAGCTGAATATCCGTCACCACTAAACCAACCTTCGTCGATTTTGTCACCTTTATCCATTGCTTCATACGGTAATTTTCCGTCTGCATTTTTTTCAACTCCTGCAGTTGCATCAGCTTTTAATTTTCCGATGTAATCGTAGAAATTTTTAGTAATAACAGCTACCTGATCTGCTTTCTTTTTAGCTTCACCGAATTGTGTCGGGTTATCTGCAGCTTTAGTACCTAATGCGCCTAATGTAAGTGAATTCGTTTCTGTAGCAGCCGTATTCGCTGTTTCGAATTTCTCATTCATCAAACCAAAAGCGGATAATACTTCTTTTGACATGTTCAATGCCAACATTGCGATGAAAACCAGGTACATCAGGTTAATCATCTTCTGTCTAGGGGTTAATTTTCCTCCTGCCATTTCTTCTAATTAGTTTTAAAGATTAATAAATAATGCAACTAATTAGTTTCTGTTGCTCATTGCAGAAAGCATTCCGCCGTAAACGTTGTTTAATGAAGATAAGTTTGCAGTCAATGATTGCATTTGATCTTTTAATTTCAAGTTGTTTTCAGCAACTTCTTTGTTGATCTCTGCATTACGAGTAGCACTTTCTAATTGTACTTTGTACATGCTGTTTAAAGATTCCATTTGAGCCGCAGCTAATGACATTTCTTCAGCATATTTTTTAGTAGAAGCAACTGAATCAACAGTTGGAGCAATTCCTTTAGCAGCAGCTTCGAAGTTTTTGATGCTGTTACCTAAGCTTGACATTAACTCACCGTCAATTTTAGCTTCTTTTAACATGTTGTCTAATTTCTGAGATAATAATCCTTGTGCTTCAGTTGGGTTTTCCGCTTTTTTCACATCTCTCTTTTTAGCCTCTCCACCTGCTAATTCAGGGTAAACTAAAGACCAATCTAATTCTTTTTCAACTGGATCGAAAGCTGATAATGCGAAGATGAATGCCTCAACTCCAAGACCAATAATAAGCATTGGACTCGCACCTGGCCAGTGCATAATTTTGAATAAAGCTCCAACGATTACCACTGCTGCCCCCATACCATAGGCAAAATTCATAACTTTTTTAGGTAGTGCCATAATAAAATAAAATTTTAGTTAGTTAAGTTAATTATAAAAAATTGGTTAAATTTTAAAATTGAGTTAAGTTGAATTATTTTGTAAATTTTAGTTCGGTCTGCTTCCGGTAGCTTGTGCTCCCATGTAATCCTGTACCGTTCTGAATCCGATATAACTTCTGGCTGTATCAGCATATTCGAAGTTACGAGTACCCACCTGTAGGTAGTACGAAACATCTTTCCAAGATCCACCACGAACTACTTTACGTTGGTTTTTAGCATCCGGAACGTTTGGATTCATTGTCGATACATAGTCATAAGCAGCAGCGTCATAAGATGAATCCGTCCACTCGGCTACGTTACCCGACATGTTGTACAAGTTGAAATCATTTGGCTCGTATGATTTCGCCTCAACAGTGTAAAGTGCACCGTCGGCAGCGTAATCTCCACGACTTGGTTTGAAGTTTGCCAAATAACATCCTCTGTCATTGTGAGCATATGGCCCACCCCAAGGGAATGTTGCAGATTCTAAACCACCTCTGGCAGCATATTCCCATTCTGCCTCTGTTGGCAAACGGAATGAATTCACCTGATCTCTTCCTTTTTTCTTTTTGATGTAGGAGTTTTTGTTTAACGTTCTCCAAGCACAAAACGCTTTTGCTTGTTTCCAGCTCACCCCAACTACAGGATAGTCTCCATAAGCCTGGTGCCAGAAATAGTCATTGTGCATTGGTTCGTTATACGAATACGCGAAGTCCTTAATCCAAACAGTAGTATCCGGATAAATCAACTGATTTTCTGTTTTGATAAATTTACTTCTTTTTGATCTGCTACTTGTAGTACTTTTATCTTTAGCAGCCGCCTGAATGTCCATCCAGGTATAACGGAATTTCAACTTCGACACGTCGAAAGTACGCAATCCATTATACGACTCACTTGCAGGCAAATACAAAGAATCCATAACCTCAACATAATACTCATCCGGGTATTTTTGCGGGTCTTTATGTAACTTTACTTTTTTGTTAAGACGTCTTCCAGCATAAGGATCTTCGTCAGTTCCTACGCTATAATAATTCTCATACATGTATTTGTCGTATGCAGACATTTTTGCAGGATCCTGGTCACTAAAAGCGAAATCTCCAATACTTCCACCTTTATTACCTCCAGAACCTGGCTTCATCCCTTGCTCATCCGCTAAAATAGCCAAACGAACACGGATTGTAGAATCTTTTACCCATTCGACAAACTGACGATACTCACTATTCGTAATCTCCGTCTCATCCATGTAAAAGGAACGAACTGTTACCGTTTTTGTCGGTGCGTCCTGAACGTTGGCTAAATCATCATCAGACTTACCCATGATAAAAGCGCCACCAGGAACCAAAGTCATACCATACGGCTTTTCCGGATGCCATTTCTTTCCTTTAACTCCTACTAGCTCACCTCTGTCGTTAGAACCACAGCTGAAAAACAAGGATACAACAGCTGTTAATGCAATGAACTTCTTCATATAAATTTGGGTTAATAGTATTTATATTTTTAAGGGCGTAAACCTATTTATTTATTTTCTAAAAAACAAAAAATTTATTAAAAAAAACTTAAAAAAAACAATAAAACACAATTTAGGGTTTAAATAAACGTTTTTTAAACATTCAACGTTACGAACACGTTAATTAAACCATATTTTTACGTTGCGCCTTCCACCATCTTTCCGGGATTTCATGGTTGGTTGCGCCCAGATAATCCTCATATGTGCAAGGTAATAACGTGTTTCTTTTTAATTTATTGTTAAAACTTGTTAAAAAGGGTATTTCTATCCACCATCTGTCCGTTTTATCACTTTTATAGAAAATCAACTCTTCGTCTTCCAACGGCACAATATAGCGGGAATACTCCTCCCGACTTCCAAATGGATATTCTTTCGAACGATAATGATATCCTTCTACAAAATACCATAAAATCTGCGCAACTAACATCGCTTCCGACTCGGTACTATTGTGATTAAAAATACCAAAAGAAGTGACCTTATCACTAATTCCGGCGTAACGGGAAAGAATACAGATTTCTTTACCGTTAAATCCATTCGGCATAAATTGCATAAAGTTACCCGAAGCACTCGATTTGACCGAAGTCAGATCCAAACTGACTAAATCGGCATCGCGAAAAACCGGTTCCGCTATGGTTGAATTATTGCTAATCTCCCCTAATCGATAGGCATCAAAATACAATTTCTCAATCAGATCGATTTCTTCCTGTGAGTTAAAATAGGTCTGATACCCTACATTACTATAATTAAAAAGGTTATTCGGCTCTTCGACGATCATTTTCGTCAGATACGAATGACCTGCCAATTGCACTTCTTCTTTTCCAAAATCAAAACGATTATCAATGGCCACTACGTTTACCATTTGCTCCAACTGATCGTAGGCCCTGTAGATGGCATACGTCAGGTCCTGAGAACCTCCGATGACTACCGGAATCACTTTGTTTTTTATCAGGTGTGTCACTGCCGTTTTCAATACATAATAGGTATCTTCGGAAGAACTCCCGGCAACAACATTCCCCAAGTCGATAATTTCAGCACCCCAGTTCCCCGGATAAAGCTGGTAAAACGCTTTTCGTATCGCGGTTAATTCAATCGTATCGTTATGTCCGGCAAATCCTCTGTTTTCCACCACTCCAATAATCGCTATCGCAGCGTTTTCAATATTGGGAAATTCCGTTTCGGTATGGAACACCACCTTCCGACCTAAGGTCTGAACGTTTAATCCCTGTATAAATTCCAGAAAATCGGCATCTACCGGTTGAATATAATCAAATGCCATTTCTTATTTCTTTTTAGCGGTTGTTGCTTTTTTAGTCGTTGCTTTTTTAGCTGTTGTTTTCTTGGCAGCCGTTTTTTTGGCCGGTGCTTTTTTCTCGATCATCTCTTTCACCTCATCCAAGGTTAATTTCGACGCATCCACATCTTTCGAAAGCTCGATTTTCACTTTCCCTTTCAGAATTACCGAACGTCCCCAACGTGCTTTTTCAACCCGGATACCTTCTTCTTCCCAGTTGTGAAGCACCTTATCGATATCTTTTTGCAATTTTTCTTCGATCAATGCTACGATATCCGATTGCGACAATTTATCAAAATTGTACTTTTTATTCACGTTAATAAACATACCGTTCCATTTGATAAACGGGCCGAAACGTCCCACTCCTTTTTGAACCGGTTCGTTTTTATAGGTTCCGATTGGCGCATCGGCTTGCTCTTTTTCTTTGATCAACTCTACGGCTCTTTCCAATGAGACATCCAAAGGCTCTTCACCTTTAGGCAATGAAATAAACACGCTTCCGAAACGAACATACGGACCAAAACGACCATTATTCACTTCCACTTCTTCTCCTTTATAAGTACCAAGGTTTTTAGGCAACAGAAATAAATTCAGTGCTTCTTCCAAGGTGATGTTTCCAATATTCTGCTCCGGACGTAAACTGGCGAATTGTTTTTCTTCATCATCTACATCTCCGATCTGTGCCATCGGTCCGAATTTACCCAAACGAACACTTACCTGCTTGCCCGATTTTGGATCCATACCCAGGATACGCTCTCCGGATTCTCTTTCTGCATTTTCTTCGACATTTTTCACGGTTGGATGGAAATGATCATAGAAAACACGCATCATGGTTGCCCAATCTTCATTTCCGGCCGCGATCTCATCGAAATCCTGCTCCACTTTAGCTGTAAAGTTATAATCTAAAATCGTTTCGAAGTTCTTAACCAGGAAGTCATTTACGATCATCCCGATGTCAGTTGGAACTAATTTCCCTTTATCCGACCCAAAATTCTCTTTTAATTCCTGATCTACAACTTTACCTCCTTTTAGAGTTAACATTGCATACTTACGTTCCTGACCTTCAAAACTTCCTTTTTCAACATAGTTTCTGTTGATGATGGTAGAAATAGTCGGTGCATAAGTCGACGGACGCCCGATACCCAACTCTTCCAGTTTTTTAACCAGTGACGCTTCCGTATAACGTGCCGGCGGACGTGAAAAACGCTCGGTCGCCGTGATATAATTATTCGTTAACTTTTCGTTGATTTTTAAAGCCGGCAGCATTCCTTCCTGTTCTTCTTCCTCATCGTCATTTCCTTCCAGGTACACTTTTAGGAATCCTTCAAAAAGCAATACTTCGCCTACCGCTCCAAACACTTCTTTATGGTTGCTCGCTACAATTTTCACATTGGTTCGCTCCAACTGTGCATCACTCATCTGCGATGCCAGCGTACGCTTCCAGATCAAATCGTACAAACGCGCCTGATCCCGATCAATATTTACCGAATGCAACGACATATCCGTGGGACGGATCGCCTCGTGCGCTTCCTGTGCTCCTTTGGTTTTGGTTGCGTAGTTTCTCGGCTTACTGAATTCTTTCCCATACGAACGGATAATTTCGGCTTCGGCAGCTGTCATAGCTTCCTGCGACAGGTTTACGCTATCCGTTCTCATATAAGTGATCAATCCGGCCTCATACAGTCGTTGTGCCAGCATCATGGTTACACCTACCGGAAAATACAGCTTCCGAGCGGCTTCCTGTTGTAAGGTAGATGTCGTAAATGGTGCAGCCGGTGATTTCTTAGTTGGCTTTGTTTCCAGATCGGAAACCTTATAGTCCGATCCAATATTTTGTTTTAAGAAGTTTTCGGCTTCTTGTTTTGTTTTAAAATTATGCGGTAATTTCGCTTTAAACGTTTTCCCTACTTCATTCGCAAATTCGGCCGTAACACTATAGGATCCCTCAGCCTTAAAATCCTGGATTTCACGTTCGCGTTCTACGATTAAACGTACGGAAACCGATTGTACCCGTCCCGCAGACAGGCCGCCTTTTACTTTTTTCCAAAGTACCGGCGACAATTCATACCCCACCAGACGATCCAAAACACGGCGCGCCTGCTGTGCATTTACAAGATCGTAATTGATTCCTCTCGGGTTCTCAATTGCTTTCTGAATAGCTGTTTTAGTGATTTCGTGAAAAACGATACGTTTTGTCTTGTTCTGGTCCAATTTTAACTCTTCCGCCAGATGCCATGCAATGGCCTCCCCCTCGCGGTCCTCATCGGAAGCCAACCAAACGATTTCTGCTGACTTGGAAAGATCTTTTAGCTTTTTAACCACCGCCTTTTTATCGGAGGAAACTTCATATTTCGGTTTAAAATTGTTATCAATATCAACACCGATTTCTTTTGATGGCAAGTCGGCTATATGTCCGTAACTTGATTCCACCTGGTAATCTTTTCCTAGAAATTTTTCTATCGTTTTTGCCTTGGCAGGCGACTCCACAATCACTAAATTCTTTGCCATACTTCTTCTGTTTGTTCCGCAAAAGTATATGATTTTTTTAAATATTACATTTTTTGATTTTTTAAAACCTATTTATTTATTCCCATTTCTTTGTTAATAACGATCCGTCACAACATCAATTATTCCATTTCAACTACCGAATTTAAAAACTCAAATAACCCCTTACCATCCAAACTTTTATCATCAGCACAAAAACACATTACACACACTCCTGTCACTTTTGCTTATAAATAATTGAAAAAAGTTAAAAAATTAACATTTAAAATTTTGGACAAACGCACTTTATGATGATTTTTGAGAAAACAATTCACATTTCTTACCAAAAAACCACGATATGCCCTCTTTTCTAAACTTGATTAATGACTTTCTAAGTAAAAATTCACACTTCTTAAATAAAGAGGATCTGAACCTCCAACTGCTATCTCATGAGAATTACCCCAGTTTCCGATCGGTTTCCGATACATTCGATTATTTTGGTATTGAAAACATAGCCGCCACTGTTCCTGTTGAAGCACTGGAACAACTTCCCGAGTTTTTTCTAACCTTGATCAATATAGAAGGTAAAACCGTTTTTGTCTCGGCCCATAAAACCCAAAGTCGGATTTCCGTTAAAAGCACAGAGAAAAAAACACAACTATACAGTTATGCCGATTTTAAAAAAATTTGGTCCGGAACGGTTATTGTCGTAGAAAAAAACAGCGCCCCAACAAATGTCAAAAACAAGCAAGCTTCCATCCTATTGGGAATCGCCGTCCTATTGGTACTCCTGACTTTAGCCTATCCTTTCTCATTGACAACTGCGCTCACCGGTTCGCTTACCCTTATTGGCATTTACATCAGCTGGTTGATCACAAAAGAAGAACTTGGTATCCGGGACACGATTACAGCTACCTTATGTAGTACTTTAAACGAAAAAGGCAGTTGTTCGACTATCATCAATTCTAAGGTGCGCTTTTTGGGGCTGTTTTCATTAAGCACCGCTACCGGTATCTTTTTTGTTTCCCAATTGATACTATTGCTTTTTATCGGTTTCGACAAAGCCTTCTTTTCCATTGCCTTATTAATCACATTACCAGCCGTTTTATTTTCATTATACAGTCAGGCTTTCGTTTTAAAAGAATGGTGTGCCCTTTGTTTGGCGACTGCTTTACTGCTTTTTCTGGAAATGGGCGTTGTTTTTACAGCACCACTCCTTTTAACCTTTAACGCGACCTATTGGATCAAAGCGTTATTGTGCATCACATTGGTAAGCTTAGGAGCAAATCAGGTGAAAATGCTGATCGAAAAAAACATAGCCCTAAAGAAAAGTGAAATGGATTTCTTTAAATTCAAACGCAACTACGGCCTTTTCACCTCCTTATTATATAAGAAGCAATTACCGAATACTAATCCTATTCCACAACATCATGAATTACGATTTGGTTCCGACAATCCGACTCTTACAATTCAAGCGGTGACCAATCCTTTATGCGGTTATTGTACCGACGCTTTTAAAGCCTATTATTCATTATTGGAAAAACACGGAAGGGATATCCAGATCCAATTTATTTTTAGTGTTCCATATGAGAAAACCGATACGCTTTCGACCAAAATTGCATTGGAGGTATTGGAAGCCTATTCCCGTGATCCAAAACAGGCTTTACTCCTATTAAAGGAATGGTTTGACAAAAAAAATATTTCGGAATGGGAACACAAATCCGGGAATCCAAGTCCGGAAAAGTTACAGTTGCTTCAGTCTCATCGTTCCTGGTGTGATGCCAACGGGATTTTGTATACTCCAGCTACTTTTATCAATAATTATCAGTATCCAAGTGAATACAAAACACAGGAGTTTATTCTATTTGCCGATGAAATGATCGGGGAATTTCGAGGAACCAGCATTTTAGTTAATCCGAATTAAAGTCGGATAACGTTACATTATATTTCACCTTTCAAATCCTACAAATCGCAGAGCGCAGCTTGTAGGATTTCTTATTTATTCTCACTTCTCTTTTCGCTACATCTATAGCTTTATTTTCGTTTCACACTATTACTGAGTGTCTTTATGTGTTTGCTGCGTGTCTTTGCGTAGTACTCTTTTAGTAAATGCTTAAAAACTGTTCCTACATTTGGGTAGAACTAGTTTTATTCCTTCCAATCTATTTTATTTTCTTGAATTAATTTCTAGTTCACAATAAATATTAATGGACTAACTAAACCCTGTTTTTTTTGCTGAGTACCTCAAAACTGGTGATAAAAAGCATTAATTAATCTAATCTATATGTTATGGAAAAATTTGGATCAAAATTATTCGAAAAGTTTGAAGATGCGAGAATTCTTAAACAATCGCAACAGAAAATCAATGGTGGTCATATGTTATCAGGACCAGTGGAATCAGAAGCAACCGGGGATACAGAGTGTACGATGGGTAGACAAGACTGCGGAGACAATGTTGGAAGCACTGATGTTTTTTCCGATTCGACACCTACACAAGTAGGACAAGATTGGTGTGATTAACAAAATGCATTATTAACATTCAAAATGAGACGAAAAAATTTCGTCTCATTACTTTAAAAATTTATGAAAAAAACACACTTCACACTCATTTTATGTTTTATCTGTTTCTATTCCGTAAGTCAAAACACAAGAGATGTTTTTATACACGATTCTATTTCAAGTAAAATAGAATATGCCATACTGAAAAAAAATATTTTAAAGTTGGAAGGACAAAGCGGCGGTTATGAGCCAGATTTTAAATACAGGTTATTAAATAGCAGTTTTACCCATAACGACATTCTTTTTTTTAAAAAGGAATTGTCCCTATTAGTCGAAAAATACGGTTTTAATGTGGCCTATATGTCTGGAGACGAAAAGTATTATAATGCCATAATGAAAGGTGATTTATCAAAATGGTTTAAAAAAATGTATCTCAAATGTCATACAAAATGGTTGAAAAATAATTTTGAAAAACAGATTGACCTGCGAAAGCTAAATGAATTGGCCGTGAAAGATCAACTGGTAAATAGTTACGCTGCCAATGTTTCGGAAATACCAGGTTTAGACTCCATTCAGAAAGAAAGAAATATGAAATTACTCTCCAGCTATTTCTACAAGAATGCCAGCACGCTCCATCATATCACTCAAAAACACCAAAATCTTCCAACTGCTAAATCGTTCGCTTTAGTTCAAAACGGTTATGGGATCGTTACAATCCACAATCTACAGGCCAAGGCTAATTACGATAATTATTGGACCTTATTTTATCCCTATTACAAGAAAGCCTATTTAAAAGATCAGATTGACTATATGATTTTTAGAAATTACGACAACCTCTCCTATTTGCATTATGGGTATCAGGTTTTCGGCTTGATCAGTATTAAAAACATACCGGATCATTACCGGAAAAGCAATGGCGAAATTCCTATAAAAGATCCTGATTTTGCAAAAAAAATTAAATCCGAATTTAAATGGTACTGATTTTAAGTTCACCCGATGATTTGTCGACGAATGATGTAATCGACTGGTTAAGGCATTACAATATTCCTTTTTTACGAATCTCGGTTAATGACACTATAACCTATAAGTCGGTTACTATTGGTAATTCTAAATTTGACATTGAATTTTCGATTAATGAAAAAATTAGAAAGTTTAGAACAGGATCGATTTCAATCCTTTAAAGAAAATGAAATCCAAAATGCATTTAAAATTATTGGAGGTGCAAAAGTAGCTACAACCTATGGAGGTGGTAATCCGGATTGTTACGATTACCGCACAAATGAAACCGGATCCGTTGATGGAGGTGGTGCTGCCCGGGATTTTTGGTATCGGGAATGTTAACATTAATAACTGACAGCGTTGATATTGTCAACGTTATCAGTTCAAATAGCTTGTTATGAAACAAAAGGTACTACTCTTATTTGGTCTCTATTCTTGCCTTGTTTTTTCTCAAACCGATGACTATACCAAGTATCATACCCTGATAAATAAAGCCGAGGAACTTTACTTTATGGAACACAAAATGGATAGCACTCTGTTTTACTACAATCTGGTTTTTAAAGAATACAACTTTATATATGTTAAAGATTTGGTCAACGCTGCTCAAATCGCTCTTTTCGAAAAAAGACCCTATCGTTTTTATATTGAAAAGGGGTTTGAACAGGGATTAAAAATAGCGCATTTAAACTATTATCCGCTCTTTAAAAAAGAATTGCAGAAATTACAAAAAGACACTAAACTCATCAAAACGTATAATCAAAACAGAAAAAAATATATTGCCCGAATTGACTTTGATTATCGAAATACTATTTATTACCTCGCTATTAAAGATCAATTGGATAAACGAAAACCTAAATACCATAACATTGTATACCAAACCACACAAAAGCTTCTCGAATACATAAAAAACAAGGGGTTTCCGGGCGATAAACTAATCGGTATCGAAGACAGCTCTATCTTTCGTGAAATTGGGAAATCGTACTTGGATCTATATCAGCAGCGAAAAAAACATAAAGAACTATTCTATATGAACTCAGAAGAAGAAAGTTTATCCACAGTATGGGCACAAATCATCCTTGTACACAACCCTTGTTCGTATTATCTCCTAAAAAAAACCTTATTAAACGAAATCAAAAAAGGAAATATTCACCCAAGAGATATTGGTCTTATTTATGATAATGCCTACCGCTATAAATCCGAATTCCCTTATTACTGTGACAAAATTAAATTAACTGGAGCCTATCTTTTAAATCCCGCGGCTTTAGGGCATATAAAAAACATAAACTTAGATACAGTAAATGCAATGAGAAAGAAAATGCTTATTGTTTCAACCATGGTTGATGCCAAAAAGAAGGATTATGAAATAAAATATGGCTTTAAACTTTTTTCCGGTTTTTGGGACTGTAGATAAATCTTATGAAAACAGTTTCGGTTAAACATGCATAAACCCCATTAAAACAAAACACTATAAAACATTATTCCTTATAAAAATTCAACATAAAAGATACTATTTAACTTTTTGAATAAAAAAAATAATTTTAAAACTTTCCTTAACAATATTTATATATTTGTGAATATCGAGAATTATCCACAAAATGAACATATTTACAATCGCATTATGCATCATTAGAATCAATATCAATAAATAATGTCGCAATTCCCATTCTATAAACAAGCCGATTCCAAAGACTGTGGTCCTACATGTCTTAAAATAATTGCCAAGCACTATAAAAAGGTTATCAATATTCAGAAACTACGAACGCTATCCGAAACAACCCGGGAAGGGAGCAACCTGTTATCGCTGAGTGATGCCGCCGAAAGAATCGGTTTCCGTACGTTGGGAGTACGCATTTCGTTGGAAAAACTCCAAGATGTTCCACTACCCTGCATTCTGCATTGGAACAACAATCACTATGTGGTGCTGTATAAGGTAAAGAAAAACAAACTCTATGTTTCCGATCCGGCACATGGGCTTTTGGAATACGACAAAGAGGAATTTCTTAAATTCTGGATCGGTAATAATGTGACCGAAACAACCGAAGAAGGTATTGCGTTACTAATCGAGCCTACACCGAAGTTTTATCAGAATGAATTCGAATCCGATACCAATAATAAAGCTTTTGGCTTCGGACTACTTTCTAAATACGTTCTGCGTTATAAAACATTTCTGGTTCAATTGATCATCGGGTTAATGGCTGGGAGTTGCCTACAACTAATCTTCCCCTTTCTAACCCAAAGTGTGGTCGATGTAGGTATACAAAATCAGAACATCCATTTTATTTATATGGTTTTGTTCGCGCAGTTGTTCTTGTTTTTTGGAAAAACCGGACTGGAGTTTATCCGAAGTTGGATTTTGCTTCACCTTTCCACCCGTATCAACATTTCCCTGATCTCGGATTTCTTTATCAAACTGATGAATCTCCCAATCTCGTTTTTCGACGTACGGATGACCGGGGATATTATGCAACGTATTAGTGATCATCACAGGATCGAACGGATATTAACCACTTCTTCTCTCAATGTACTGTTCTCTTTTGTAAACATGATCATTATGGGTGCGGTTTTGGCTTATTACAACCTGACCATTTTTGCTATTTTCTTTATCGGTAGCTTTTTCTACTTCCTGTGGGTGACACTTTTCCTTAAAAGACGGGAAGATCTCGACTACAAACGCTTCTCGGAAGTCAGTCAGGAACAAAGTAAGGTAATCGAGCTGATCAACGGAATGCAGGAGATCAAATTACACAATGCCGAAAAACAAAAACGATGGGGCTGGGAATATATTCAGGCACGTTTATTTAAAGTGTCTATGAAAAGTCTTGTATTGGAACAAACCCAATCAATCGGCTCCAATTTTATCAATGAGCTTAAAAATATTCTGATCATTTTCCTTTCGGCCAAACTGGTTATCGACGGTGCCATTACACTGGGGATGATGATGGCCATCAGTTCTATCGTGGGAAGTTTAAATGGCCCTATCATACAATTGATCGGTTTTATACGGGAAGCGCAGGATGCGAAGATTTCCCTGGCTCGTTTATCGGAAATACACGAAAAAGACGATGAAACTCAGGATGAGGATGAAAAAATACACGATTTCCCAAAAGACGAGACCATCCACATCAAGAATCTTTCGTTCCGATATACCGGTTCCGATATACCGGTACTCGAAGATGTCAACCTGACTATTCCTGCCAAAAAAGTGACCGCCATTGTTGGGGTTAGCGGTAGCGGAAAAACTACGCTGATGAAGATTTTACTGAAGTTTTACGATCCAAATTCAGGAGAGATCTTTTTAGGCCGAACCAACCTTAAAAATATGTCACAAAAAACCTGGCGTTCCCATATTGGATGTGTGATGCAGGAAGGTTATATTTTCAACGATACAATTGCGAACAATATTGCTCTCGGAGCGGATAAAATAGACAAAGCGCGACTGGCCTACGCTGCCGATGTGGCCAACATACAGGAATTTATCGAAGAACTTCCATTGGGTTATAATACGAAAATCGGAATGGAAGGTACCGGAATGAGTACCGGACAAAAACAGCGTTTACTAATCGCCCGAGCTGTGTATAAGAATCCGGAAATGTTGTTTTTTGACGAGGCAACTTCTGCTCTGGATGCCAATAACGAACGGGAAATCATGCAAAAACTGGATCTCTTTTTCCGGGATAAAACCGTGGTGGTAATCGCCCACCGACTCAGTACTGTTATGAATGCCGATCAGATTGTGGTATTGGACAGAGGACGAATTATTGAAGTCGGAAGCCACGACGAACTCGTTGATAGTCGCGGAAATTACTACCGTTTAGTTAAAAACCAGTTACAACTGGGCAATTAAAACAAAAAAACGATCAAATGCCTCAACATAGAAATACAGATATAAAGCTAAGAAGCGAAGAAGTTCAGGAAATACTATCGCAGGTACCACATTGGATGATCCGATGGGGCAATATTGTCATTTTTATCATTTTGTCTTTAATGCTAATCCTGTCCTGGTTTGTCCGCTATCCGGATATTGTGACCGCCGAAATTTCCATCACAACCCAAACGCCACCCGAAAAATTAATCGCCCGTACTTCGGGTCGAATCGAAAAAATATTGGTTCCGGATCGCTACAAAGTCAACAAGGACACACCGCTGGCTGTCATTGAAAATACGGCTAGTTATCCCGATGTTTTCCTTTTAAAAAGCATCACGGATACCCTAAAAATCAATTCAAATTTCAAGTTCCCTTTTGAGAAATTAAACGCCTTACAACTGGGTGATATTTCCAGTGTTTTCGCCCTTTTCGAAAAAGACTACGCTAATTATGAACTGAATAAAGATTTGCAACCGTATAGTGTAGAAAACTCTGCACAACGCTACGAGGCTATCCAGCTAAAAGAGCGCTTGGGACTTTTGGAACAACAGGCTTCGATTGCCCAAACCGAATTGCAGCTTAAGAAAAAAGAATTGGAACGCTATAAAAAATTGTTCGACAATGGCGTGATCGCATTACAGGAATGGGAAACCAAAAATATCGATTACCTCCAAAACGAAAAAAATATCAAAAGTCTGAATTCACAGATTTCACAATTGCATTCGTCTCTAAACGAACTCAACAGAAGTAGTAAAACGACCAAGATCAACGAAACCAAAGATCAGATCATTTTTTTCCGAAATATGGCGCAATCCTATAATCAATTGCGAAAAGCTATTGCCGACTGGGATCTGGCCTATGTACTTCGTTCGTCCATTCCGGGTGAAGTGTCCTATTTGCAAATCTGGAAGGAAAACCAAACGATCAATGTGGGCGAAAATGTATTTACCGTTATTCCGGAATCCTCTACACAATATATAGGTAAAGTCAAAGCGAGAACAGTCAATGCCGGAAAACTAAAGTCCAATCAGGATGTCAATATTCGCTTATTGAATTATCCGGATCGCGAATTCGGCGTTGTAAAAGGAAAGGTAAAATCCATTTCTCTGACGCCCGACAAAGATGGCTTTTTATTGATTGATGTTTCCCTTCCAAAAGGCTTAAACACTTCTTATCATAAAAAAATCGCCTTTCAACAGGAAATGGGTGGAACAGCCGACATTGTCACCGAAGATCTTCGCCTGCTGGAACGTCTCTTATATCAGTTCCGGGATCTATTCCGACGATAGTGATACCAGCCCTTTCCGGCCTTCTTCCAACACATTCGAAAATCTGTGTTAAACAAATCTGTCATCTTGTCAGAAAATAAAATTTAATACTATCTTTGCAGATTATGAAGATTTACACTCTATAGTGCTATATGGAAAAGGTTATTGAAGAAAACAAACAGGGAACCAGTCTTGTTCTCGAAAATAAAGAAGGAAATTCCAAAAAGCTTTTTATCGAAAGCTATGGCTGTGCCATGAATTTTTCCGACAGTGAAATCGTTGCCTCAATTTTGGCCAACGAAGGGTATAATACAACCCAAAAACTGGAAGAAGCCGATTTGGTTCTGGTAAACACCTGTTCTATTCGGGACAAAGCAGAACAAACCGTACGCAAACGTCTTGAAAAATACAATGCTGTTAAAAAAATAAACCCGGGTATGAAAGTCGGCGTTTTGGGCTGTATGGCCGAACGTCTGAAAAGCCAGTTCCTCGAACAGGAAAAAATCGTGGATATGGTGGTTGGCCCGGATGCCTATAAAGATATTCCAAACCTTTTAAAAGAGGTAGACGAAGGTCGCGATGCCATCAATGTTATTTTGTCTAAAGACGAAACCTATGGCGACATCTCTCCTGTCCGCTTGCTTAGTAACGGAATTACCGCTTTTGTGTCGATCACAAGAGGATGCGACAATATGTGCACGTTTTGCGTCGTACCTTTTACCCGTGGTCGCGAACGTAGCCGTGAACCGCAAAGTATCTTAGAAGAAATCAACGATCTGGCCAGCAGAGGTTTTAAAGAAGTGACTCTTTTAGGTCAGAATGTGGATAGTTATTTATGGTATGGTGGCGGATTGAAAAAAGATTTTGAAAAAGCAACCGAAATGCAAAAAGCGACTGCAGTAGATTTTGCACAGTTATTGGACATGTGCGCCATTGCACATCCAAAAATGCGTTTCCGTTTTTCGACTTCCAATCCACAGGATATGCACGAAGAAGTATTACACATCATCGCCAAACATCCAAATATCTGTAATTACATCCACCTACCGGTACAATCCGGAAGTACACGGATTTTACAGGAAATGAACCGTCAGCATACTCGTGAAGAGTATATGGCATTAGTCGATAAAATCAAAACCATTATACCCGGTTGTTCCATTTCTCAGGACATGATCACCGGTTTCCCAACGGAGACGGAAGAAGACCACCAGGATACGCTAAGTCTGATGGAATATGTAGAATATGACTTCGGTTATATGTTTGCCTATTCGGAAAGACCGGGAACGCTGGCCGCCCGCAAAATGGAAGATGACGTCCCTGAAGAAGTCAAAAAACGTCGTTTACAGGAGATCGTCGATTTACAACAAAAGTTAAGTCATAAAAGAACATCCCGTTTCCTTAACGAGACTGTGGAAGTGTTGATTGAAAAACCATCCAAAAGATCCGACGCACATTGGTCCGGAAGAAATTCCGAAAATGTAGTGGTGGTTTTCCCGAAAGAAAACTACAAAGTAGGTGATTTTGTTATGGTAAAAATCAACGATTGTACCACTGCCACCCTAATAGGAGAAGCAACCGGTTATTCCGATATGAATTAATGTTGTAAACCGGTCCATTCATCAATATAACCCAAACAACCTCTGTCATGGAAAACGTCCAAGCCATAAAACAGCGTTTTGAAATTATCGGGAATGACCCGAAACTCAATCGCGCCATCGAAAAAGCCATACAGGTTGCCCCAACCGATATTTCGGTATTGGTGACCGGTGAAAGCGGTGTAGGTAAAGAAAGTATTCCGAAAATCATCCATTCCCTTTCCCATCGGAAACACGGAAAATACATTGCCGTAAACTGCGGTGCTATTCCCGAAGGAACGATCGACAGTGAGCTGTTCGGACACGAAAAAGGGGCGTTTACCGGTGCTACCGCTACCCGGGAAGGGTATTTTGAAGTAGCCGATGGCGGAACCATTTTCCTTGATGAAGTAGGCGAATTACCGCTAACGACTCAGGTGCGTTTACTACGGGTGCTCGAAAACGGAGAATTTATCAAAGTTGGTTCCTCACAGGTTCAGAAAACCAATGTCCGTATTGTGGCCGCTACCAATGTCAACATGATTAGCGCCATCGAAAAAGGAAAATTCCGGGAAGATCTCTATTATCGTTTGAGTACCGTGGAAATCAACCTCCCCCCTTTACGCGAACGAAAAGAAGACATTCACCTGCTTTTCCGAAAATTTGCATCCGATTTTGCCCATAAATACAAAATGCCTCCTTTAAAATTAGATGAAGGCGCCGTACAATGGCTTACCAAATACCGCTGGAGTGGAAACATCCGCCAGTTGCGAAATGTAGCCGAACAAATTTCCGTACTGGAAACCAGCCGCGATATTTCACTAACCACCTTACAGTCGTATTTACCCATGGAGGGTAGTAATCTGCCTTCGGTGATCAGCGAGAAAAAAGCCGATAGTGATTTCGGTTCCGAACGGGAAATTCTGTACAAAATCCTTTTCGATATGAAAAGCGATCTGAACGACCTGAAAAAACTGACACTAGAGTTGATGCAAAACGGAAATACCAACAAGGTTCAGGAAAGCAATAAAAATCTGATCCAACGTATTTACGGTACCAGCGAAGAAAACGAAATGCCGTTTGAAAAACAAACCAGCCTGGAAGCAATACCCGTACCTTCGGATAATCTTCAGGAAGAATTTGACGACGATGACGATGAAAATTATCTGATTGCCGAGGCTGTCGAAGAAGAAGATTCCCTTCGACTGGATCAGAAGGAAATCGAACTGATCAAAAAAGCACTGGAACGCAACAAAGGAAAACGAAAAGCCGCCGCAGACGAGCTGGGAATTTCCGAACGAACTTTATACCGAAAAATCAAGCAATTCGATTTGTAATACCATGAAAACTATCAAATCCCTACTAATCGTCCCAATCCTGTTATTGTTAACCGGCTGTTCGGTTTATAATTTTACCGGAACCGGAAAAATAGACGCCAAAACATTTCAGGTGAATTATTTTCAAAATAATGCACCATTAGTAGAACCGGGTATCGAACGAAATTTTACGCTCGAACTGCAAAAGATTATTCAGAATCAGACCAATCTGAGTCTTACCAATACGGGTGGCGAACTGATTTATGAAGGGGAAATCACCGATTACCGCATCACCCCTATGGGATCGAATGCCAATCAGGGTGCCGATCAGAACAGGCTGTCAATTACGATAAACGTACGTTTTACCAATAAAAATAAACCGGACGATGATTTCGAAAGAAAATTTTCGTTCTATTATGATTTCCCGGCAAACGAACAGTTGGTCGGTTCCCGTTTATCGGAAGCCCTAACTGTTGTTTTCGAAAGGATTACTCAGGATATATTCAACCAGTCACTGGCAAAGTGGTAATACTCTAAAACTGTCATTTTGAACATCAACGATTTAACTTATTTACTCAACAAACCCCAAAACATCCAGTCCCGGCAAACGGTCGAACTGGAAGCGGTTTTGCATCAGTTCCCCTATTTCCAGGCGGCTCGTGCCATTCATCTGAAAGGGCTTTACGACGAAAACAGTTATCGTTATAATCAGGAATTAAAAAAAGCAGCCGCCTACACGACCGACCGTAGTATACTGTTTGAGTTTATTACTTCAAAAAATTTTACCGCCATTCAGCAGGCCTTTATTGAAGAAAAAGAAGCTGTAATCCATGACATTATTGTCAACCAGCACAAAGTGGTTATCCCGGAACCGGAAGAAAAACAAATATCCGTTCCAGAGGTCGATCCATTGGAGCAATCCATTCGTTCTTCTATTAAGGTAGCCGAACCGGAAATTGAAATACCGCAAACCGAAACACCCGTTACGGAAGAACCCAAAACCGAAACCGCACTGGAACAATCCATTCGCTCGTCTATACGCGTTGCCGAACCCGAGCCTGTAGCGGAAGTCGCTTTACCGGAACCGGAACCGATTACAGAAGAACCGGCGCCAATTGAAACGGCCACAGAAAAACTGGAAATCGGCAAACCGTTGGAATTCTCAAAAGAAGAAAAACATTCGTTCCAGGAATGGCTGCAACTGGCAAAATTTAGCCCTATCGACCGTGAAAAACCGGCCGATTCAGAAGAAATTGATCCCGAAAAAAAGAAAAAATTAGATTTGATCGACAAATTTATTGAGACAAATCCAAAAATAACACCTGTCAAAAATACGTCATCAGCCCCCGTAAACATTGAGAAATCCTCGCAGGACACCTCCTATCTGATGACCGAAACACTGGCAAAAGTATACCTCGAACAAAAAAAATATCAGAAAGCAATTCAAGCTTATGAAATATTAATTTTGAAATATCCAGAAAAAAGTCATTTCTTTGCAGACCGAATTTCGGATATTAAGATATTACAACAAAATAACAATTAAAAAATTAAAATATGTTTTCATTTTTTTTAATACTAATAACAGTCGTTTGTTTTTTACTTATTGTGGTTATCATGGTTCAAAACCCTAAAGGTGGAGGATTATCATCAAGCCTTGGTGGTTCTCAAATGATGGGTGGTGTTCAGAAAACAAATGACTTCCTTGACAAAAGTACCTGGACTTTGGCGACAGCCTTAATTGTGTTGATTTTATTATCCAGCTTAAGCTTTACAGGAAGTATGGGCGACAATGGTTCTAAATTAATTGACAACAGCACACCTGCTCCGGCGGCGGCGGCAACTCCGGCAAAACCTGCAGCAGATAACGCAGCAACTCCAGCAGCAGCAACTGAAACTCCGGCAGCCACTGACGCAGCGGCACCGGCAGCTCCGACAGAAGAAGCTAAAAAATAATATATCTCAATCATTACAAAATGCCAGCCTGTCAGTGCTGGCATTTTTTTTTATAAAAAACTGACAGTTTTAGCAATTGGCATACTTTCTGAAAAGTAATTTGCATCTAAATAATAATAACATAAAATAACATAGCATTATGGCATTAAACATTAAACCCCTTTCAGATCGCGTTATCGTGGAACCTGCGGCTGCTGAAACGCAAACCGCTTCCGGTATTATCATCCCTGATACAGCTAAGGAAAAACCTCAGAAAGGTATTGTGGTAGCTGTAGGAAACGGAAAAAAAGACGAACCTTTGACAGTTAAGGTTGGTGACACTGTTTTATACGGAAAATATGCTGGAACCGACTTAAAATTCGACGGTAAGGATTACCTGATCATGAGAGAAGATGACATTTTAGCCATCATCTAATACGATACCATAAAAACGAATAACAAAAATAAAGAATCACAAAATGGCAAAAGATATAAAATTTGATATTGAAGCGCGCGATGGTTTAAAGCGCGGTGTGGACGCATTGGCAAACGCAGTAAAAGTAACCTTAGGTCCTAAAGGACGTAATGTAATCATCAGCAAATCGTTTGGTGGACCAACTGTGACAAAAGATGGGGTTTCTGTGGCAAAAGAAGTGGAATTAAAAGACACTTTGGAAAACATGGGAGCTCAAATGGTAAAAGAAGTTGCTTCCAAAACAAATGATTTAGCCGGAGACGGTACTACTACTGCAACGGTTTTGGCACAGGCTATCGTAAAAGAAGGTCTTAAAAACGTAGCAGCTGGTGCAAATCCAATGGATTTAAAAAGAGGTATCGACAAAGCGGTAGAAGCTATTGTGGCCGATCTTCAGAAACAAGCACAGGAAGTAGGTAGCTCAACGGATAAAATCAAACAGGTTGCCTCTATTTCTGCCAACAACGACGATGTAATTGGTGATTTGATCGCTACAGCTTTCGGAAAAGTTGGAAAAGAAGGTGTGATTACCGTTGAAGAAGCTAAAGGTACCGACACTTACGTGGATGTAGTAGAAGGAATGCAGTTCGACAGAGGGTATTTATCACCTTACTTCGTGACCAATCCGGAAAAAATGGAAGTGGAACTGGAAAGACCCTATATCCTTTTATACGACAAAAAAGTATCGTCATTAAAAGAATTACTACCAATCCTTGAACCAGTGGCACAATCGGGTAAACCATTGTTGATCATTGCTGAAGATGTAGACGGTGAAGCGCTTTCTACTTTGGTAGTAAACAAACTAAGAGGGGCGTTAAAAATCGCTGCGGTAAAAGCTCCGGGATTTGGTGACAGAAGAAAAGCAATGTTAGAAGATATTGCCATCCTGACAGGCGGAACGGTTATTGCCGAAGAAAGCGGATACAACCTTGAAAACGCTACGTTAGAGATGTTGGGAACCTGTGAAAAAGTGACCATCGACAAAGATAACACAACAATTGTGAACGGTGCTGGTGAAGCGGATATGATTAAAAACCGTGTAAATCAAATCAAAGCACAAATGGAAACCACTACTTCCGATTACGACAAAGAAAAACTACAGGAGCGCCTTGCGAAACTGGCAGGTGGTGTAGCGGTATTATATGTTGGTGCTGCTTCAGAAGTAGAAATGAAAGAGAAAAAAGACCGTGTGGACGATGCCCTACATGCAACACGTGCCGCTGTTGAAGAAGGAATTGTAGCAGGTGGTGGTGTTGCTTTATTACGTGCTAAAACAGTTTTAGCCAATATTAAAGCCGACAATGCCGACGAAGCGACCGGAGTTCAGATTGTATCCCGTGCTGTTGAAGCGCCATTACGTACTATTGTTGAAAACGCTGGATTGGAAGGTTCAGTTGTTGTAGCCAAAGTAGCCGAAGGTAAAGATAGTTTCGGATATAATGCTAAAACAGACGAATATGTAGACATGCTAAAAGCTGGAATCATCGATCCGAAAAAAGTAACCCGTGTAGCGCTTGAAAATGCTGCTTCGGTATCGGGTATGATCCTGACTACAGAGTGTGCCTTAATTGAAATTAAAGAGGAAAACGCTGCTGGTGCTATGCCAATGGGTGGCGGAATGCCGGGAATGATGTAAAATTCCTTTTAAATATACTCAAAAAAGACCGTCACAATTTTGTGGCGGTTTTTTTGTATATTTATTTTCTCACAAATGAGAAAAACCCACTATGACCAAATCATTATCTTACTTCTTGATTTTTCTTGTCATGATGACACACTATGGCAGTCGGGCGCAAACAACACTGGGAACGGAACGGGAAAAAGAAATCACCACACGCTACAGTACTTATTTTAAATCCGACCGGGAAAAAATCTACCTGCACCTGAACAAAACAACCTACCTCAACGAGGAAACAATCTGGTTTAAAGGCTATGTTATTGAAGAAAAAAACAAGAAACCCTTAATGACCACAACCAATATCTACATTGACCTGTATGATCCAAACGGAACCCGAATCCAATCCGAATTATGTTATCTGGCCAATGGTTCGTTCGAAGGGTATATCCCTTTGCGTAAAACGATAAAATCCGGCCGTTACTACATTCGGGCCTATACCGGTTTTATGAATAATTTCACAGAAGACGAATCGGCTTTATATCCTGTTACGATTCTGGACCCTACAGATAGTACGGCATCCATTGCAACCGGCATACCAAACCCATCCAACCTGACAGTTCAGTTTTTTCCGGAGGGCGGTGTTTTTTTACAAAACAGTCCCAATGTCATCGCTATTAAGATCACCGATTGTAATGACAACCCAGTTACCGTTCAAAACGGCTCTATCCTAAATGCTAACGGCGATGTGGTCACTCATTTTTCCACCAACGGAAAAGGGGTCGGCCGGTTTGACCTGCCTCAAAACCACAACGCTCCTTATAAAGCCGTTTTTAATAGCAATAACCGTTCACAGTCCTTTACACTACCAACACCGAAAACTTCCGGCTATACCTTTAGCATCAACAATTATACATTCGACAAAACCATTGTATCCGTAAAGTCGGCAACTCCTTTCAACGCTCAAACAAACCTATCCCTACTGATCCAACAGGATGAAAAAGTTTCCCTGATTGAAAAGCTATCGCTTAAAACGGGAACCAAAGAAGACACTTTCTCCATCGACAGCAAACATTTTTATGAAGGTATCAATACCATCGTACTGCTCGATCCAAATAATAAAAAACTTGCCGAACGACTTATCTTTCAACCCTACTCCACTCCCCGAACCACTACCCTTTCGATTGCAGAAAGACAAAAGGATACTATCATTTTTGTAGGAAAATCCAATTTACCACTTGCCAGCATGAGTATTTCGGTTGTACCGGAAAAATCGGTGGCAACCGGAAATTCCACTTCTATCACCGACTCGTTTGTTTTTGCTTCCTATCTGGAAAATCCGATGATTACAAATACCGCCTATTATTTTACTGATTTTTCAAAAAACAAGCATTATGAACTGGATACTTATCTGATCACACAAAAACCTAAATACGATGCTGAAACGATTTTAAATGCACCGGAGCCCGTTACCAACAAATACAAATCCGACAGTGGTGTGACAATCAAAGGAACCATTAACCGCCCGCTTTCCAACAAAAGCAACTATTATGTGGAAATGAGTTCCTTTTATAACAGCATTAAAAAACAATCGGATATCAATGATAAAAATGAATTTATTTTCAACAATGCCATTGTATACGACTCGACTTCAATCTCCTTAACGCTCTACAACCGAAATACCGGCAGAACCGAAGCCATACCATTAGCAATTCAGATATTAAAAGAACCCAATTTGTTTTTAAAACCACTGCCGAAACTGCTTTCAACCTGTTCAACAGACGTGGCAGTTCCCAGAACCACC
Source organism: Bacteroidota bacterium (assembly GCA_023446155.1). GTDB lineage: Bacteria > Bacteroidota > Bacteroidia > Flavobacteriales > Flavobacteriaceae > Flavobacterium. The sequence goes on along the minus strand of JAEXIT010000017.1, from coordinate 190,756 downwards.
GAAGCCTATCAGCTACCGAATTTTAGAGATCAGAAAGCCATTCAACTGAGCAATGTTAGCATTAAGAAAAAAGCAAAAACAGCCCCTTTAAAAAATGTGGGACGGTTTAACAATTCCATGGCAAGAGGCTATAAAATCAGCAATGGTGATTTTGCTACTTTTAGAGAAGTACTCCCATTTATTGGTGCCAATGGCTTTGATGTAATCTACAAAAACGGCTCCGTTTATATCAACAACCGAATTATGCGATCCCTGCGCGGCAATTCTTCCCCTGCAGTTTTTGTGGATGATGTACCGTTACAACCGGATTTAACCATGCTTATTGGGATGTCGCTCGATATGGTTGAAGAAATATACATCAGCAAAACCGGTTACGGTATGGGGATGGATGGCGGAAGCGGTTATATTCGCATTTACACCAAACGCTATATGGGAACCGAAACGGTAAAATCGAAAGCCCAATCGTATGTTATCAAAAAAGCCGCTCAGGCTCCCAAAGATTTTAAAAACCCGGATTATCTGAATTATGATACCGGTTTTGTAAACTATGGCACTATTGCCTGGTTTCCGGAAGTAAAAACCGATCCAAATGGGAATTTCTTCTTTGTCATTCCCGATTGTAAACAGGAACGCATTCGGGTAAAAATCGAGGGTATTGGCCCTAATGGCGAGTTGATTTCCGAAGAAAAAACTATTTCGTTATAAAATAAAAACCGAAGCCTCGACTTCGGTTTTTTTATATTCATTAGTTAAAAAACACCTGATATTGCGCAATAATCGCCCCTTTCCGATCGAGATAATCGCCATTTGTATCGTAAACCGGTCGGCTTTGATAGGCAATCGTAAATTTAGATGTATGCCCGGCCAATAGCCAGTTAACCCCTACATCGTAAAACTGCATGGCACGATTGAGTCGTTCGTAATTCGCATGTTGTAACGAAGCATACGGCATTAAAGTTGTTTTTCCGATTAAATTGTCTTTGAGCTTATAACCGATCTGGCCATACAAAATGGTTCCCGTTCCATACATTGGAAAACCATTACCACTTCCGTTTAAAATTGTCGGATTATTGGTGCCGTTTGCAGGATTCATCACCGCTGCATTTCGGGTATACTTTTTGCCAAAATCGTAATGGGTGATACTGCCATAAGCGCTAATCGCTTCCCCTCGGCTTCCAATCGGCGCATCATAATATACATCAGCCGCAAGGTGTACCATATTTTCACGGATTGTATCATTAGCTGCTCCCAATCGCCAGATAGCGTCCTTTTGGTAGATAAATCCGGCTCCGACATTCAGTACTTTTTTCTTCCCTAAATAGGTCCCGGTCATATACGGCGTCTGGTTGGATTCCTGATCTTTAAACTGATATTGAAGATATCCGTTCCATTGCATATTGGGTGGTTCAGACGAAAAAGTAGCATTGGTCGTAACAGTTGGATTATAGTTTGCCGATTTTTGAATATTCATCGGTTTGGCCATTGCAATTCGGTAATCCAGTTTTCCAAGTTTCCCTTTCGCAAATACCGATAACTTGCGCAAAAACTGATCGGTTACATCGTTGGTACTTTGTTGGTATAGCGGTGCATCTACCCCGAGAATCGTTCCGGCCGATGGCGATGCAAAACGCGCCAGTCCGCTCCAACCGGACAACCCCATTCCCAGAGACAGTTTCTCTTTATCGATCGCATAGTCCCCCATCGCATCGTGTACAAAAAAGCCGACTTTTCGATCGGACATATTGTTAAAATTATTTTCACCGAATTGAGTATAGATAAACACACGATCCGTTAACTGACCGTACATCTGCACCCGGTAACGACGGATTCCGATATCGGTACCATTATCCTGCGCTACTCCGTTAATTGTCGACCCGGGGTTAAAATCCTGATGGCGCAACCAGGCCTGAGTAAGAAAAGTGAATTTCACATAATTGGATCCGTCTTCATTCAGGTTGAGTTTCCTGTCTTTAAAAAAGTCCTGGGCCTGCAAATGTTGTGGCGTACAAAACCCTAGCAGCAGCAATACTGTCGCTAAAATGTTAGTTGTTTTCATAAATGTAGTAAAGTGAGTTTTCAGGCGATAAACAGTCGGTTCTGGAAATCTTTTCTATAAACATTCATCTCCCAAAATAGATTTTCCATCTACCGGCCTATTGTCACAAATATACCCTTTTCAGGCCAAAAAGCCATGGAAAGGCTATCAGAATAAGTAATTAATATCGTATTTCGCAATCAAAACAATTAAAGTTTTAAATCAATATGACACTAGTCAATATAGAGTATTATTCTGTGTATATTAAAAAACCACTCCTCGGAGTGGTTTATAATTTCAATTAGAATCCGACAAATTCCGCTGCTTTAACAGCCACGGCTTTTTCAATCTTTACACCTAAGCTAAAACAAATCCTTTTTAAATCAGCCATTGCCTGATCAGAAGACTTACTTTTATGCCACATTGTTGTATTTGGCAAATTATAAAGCTTAGGATCTCCATCATTTTTAAAAGAATCATAGTAACCTAATGTCTGTAATTCCAATTTCACCTGTGAGTGTAATTTATCAATATCATATGATATTAATACTAATCCAATTGTTGTACCCATATTTTATAAATTTAAAATTAATGGGCAAATTATAGCTTCAATAATTTACCACAATACGGTTTTCCTCAATTGATCATAAATTTTTTAAACACGAAACCTTTTAACTGGGTTAGAGATACTACCATTATTAAAAATCTCTAGCAAAACTTATTATTCCTTCTTTTCCTCTGAAAATTGTCATATGTCCGACCATTCTTTACGTTCATAAGCCTCAATCAAAGTTCTTAATTGCTTTCTAAGGTTTTTAAAATGAAGGTTGCTCTTTCCTATTAGTCGCAATTTCCGGTCGGCTATTAATGCAAGCTCTAGCTCCAACTCATCCGTAATAATCCCTTTACTGGTAAATTCCTCAATTGTAAAATTTATATTTATCATTTGATATAATTTTTAGCCTGCAACCATTTTGAAATAATTACTTTGATTAAAAAACAAAATACAATATACCGATTTTCAACCTCTTAACACAGCCCTCTTCCTATATTGTCCTTCGTAATTATCATTTTAGTTCTATACATTTCGATTCATTTTATAGGTTGCTGTATCTCCAAAAAAAATCCCGATTCTTTCGAATCGGGATCCTTTTATCGTTCATATTGGCAACAGCTGTGCAACTTGCCATATTCTTCAGCACTTGCTTTTACCTCACCGGCATCATGTCCGGCTTTGGCTATCGACTCCTGAATCTGTAACGGCGTCGCCTTTTCTTCGTTCATGATTACATGTAACGACTGACTATCGGCTGTCCATATCGCCGATTTAACACCCGGGACTGCATACGCGGCTTTTTCAATTCGCTTTTTACACATCTCACAGTTTCCTTTTACCGCAATATCGTGTTTTCCATTTTTGTTTTTCTTTTCCTGTGCCTGTGCCGCAAATCCTACTAACGACACCAAAAGCATTACTATTATTTTTTTCATTGTTTCTAATTTTAGTTATTTAATTTTAAATCGCAATCCGGCATAATACATCTGCCCGAATACCGGTGCATAAATGATCGAACTATCAAATGACGGACCAAATGGGTTTTCGGCTCCTAAAATAGCTTTTTTCTGTTTATAATTTCCAATATTTTCACCTCCCACATATACTTCGAAAGTACTCGAAAACGTTCGGGTGATCTGTGCATTCATCACCGAAAATGACGGGGAATAATCCGGTAAACGGTCACGCAACAACGCATTGTCGGCTGTATTTGGTAAACGCTGCGCGCCCATCCAGTTATAGGTAAAATCGAATTTCCATTGCTGCCCTTTTTCTTTGATATGCGTTTCGAACGCCAGGTTTGCAAAAACACGGTGTTTCGCTTGTAGCGGACGTTCTTTCGCTCCACTTAGGTAATCCGTTTGGATGTCATAGTATTTATAGGCCGTACGCAGGTTCAGGTGTTTAAAAAATTCATAATTAAACTCCAGTTGCAAGCTGTTTGCATACGATTTCCCATCTAAATTATAAAACAAAACCTGTTGCGGACTCGCATATAAATCGACTACCGCCTGATTTTCAAAATCGGTACGGTAAAAATCCACGCTTACCTCCGCCGTTCTCCCAAAAAGACTAAAGCCCTGCATAAAGCTTACGCCATAATTCCAGGCAATTTCCGGATCCAATCCGTAAATTTTACCGCCCATATTTAAGATGTTAAACGCTCTTGAGGTAGCAAACAATTGCTGGTTTTCGGCAAAGATATTCGCACTTCTTTTTCCTCTTCCCGCCGATGCTCTGAAAACCGCTTTTTCCCACGGATTGTATCTCAGGTGTAAACGTGGCGTAAAAAAAGCCCCTAGTCGGTTGTGAATATCATAACGCGCTCCGGCAACCAAACTAAAATCATCCGTATTGTCGTAGGTATATTCAAAAAAGGCTCCAATCGAGTTATCGCGACGGCTCACATCCATACCCGATCCCACAAATACGTACTCATTATAATCATCGGATGTGAAATTTAATCCGGTTGAAAATTTGTTTAGCGTATTGCTGATAATCGAGTTAAAAATCAAATTGGAGTAAAAGCTGTTTTGTTGAATATTATATTGGTTAAATCCAAAATACGACTCCTGTTTGTGGTAATTAAACGAATTCTGAAAACCGATACTCTGGTACGGCATATCCGGAAATACATATCCGATTTTAGTGGAAAGATCTACTTTATCGGTATTAATTTCCGATCCCCAATAGTTGTTGGTAAATTTATCCCGATCCGGATCAAAATCGACCTGTCCGGTTTGTTTTTCATCGCGCATATAGCGGAGATTAATAAAGCTTACCCAGCCTTTTTCGGCATCACTATATTGCCAGCGATTCAGTACGTTGATTTGTTTTCCCAATGGATTGTCCAGGAAACCATCGTTGTTCATATCATTTTTAGCGACACGCGCATTTCCATGTAAAAAAAGGCTACTACTCCATTTATCGGATATTTTTTTATTGAAATGCGTATTGAGTTCATAACGACTATCCGTCGATCCGTAGGCGTTCAGAAAAAACGGAATATCATTTGAAGGTTTGATCAACTCTGTATTGATCTGACCGGAGATACTTTCGTAACCGTTTACCACACTACCGGCTCCTTTGGTTACCTGAATGCTTTCGACCCAAGTACCCGGAGTAAACGACAGCCCATAGGCTTGCGACGCGCCACGAACGGAAGGAATGTTTTCTTCGGCAATCAAAATATACGGACTTGTTAATCCCAGCATTTTGATTTGTTTGCTTCCGGAAATTGCATCCGAAAAGTTCACATCGATCGACGGATTGGTTTCAAAACTTTCGGAAAGGTTACAACAGGCTGCTTTAAGCAATTCCTTACTACTCATCGTCACAACATTGGCCGTTTTGACATACGACTTCTGCAGACTGTTTCGCTTGGTTTGTACAACAACCTCACCTAGTGTTTTGGAGGGTTTAATGGCTATTTTGACCGCTTTCGGTTCGTGAATTTCAAGTGTTTGTGTTTCATAACCCACATAACTGATCATCAATAGATGATGCTCTTTTGAATACGGAAGGCTAAAAGCACCGTTTTCGTCTGTGGTCACACCAATAGTGGTATCCTTCCAACTAATGGAGGCACCAATTACAGGCAGATTGTGCTCATCGGTAATCGTACCTGTTACATTTTCCTGGGCTGTTATAAAATTGACAAACAGCAGCAGAAAAAACATAAAGTTCTTGTGCATAATTGTATTTTTAATGTTTGAATGTAAGGTATGCGCATCGTGCGCAGAATTTCAAAGCATTAAAAATCAGGCGTAAAAAATGTATTGGCAGTAGAGTTTAAAGAGTGGCGGCGCATTGCTATCGCAGTAAAAAGACGGTATATCGCTTTTTACGATTATTTCCTCCACTTCGCTGCTGACAACCGGCTTCCAGTTATCGGCAATGGTAAAAGCACCCAAATCCAGTTGGAAGCTTTTTACAATAATATTATCGGTAGTATTTTTCTTTAAGTCGACTTTACTATTCGAACAACAGCTGTCTTTTTTTTCGGTGGCGGCACAACAGGAACTTTCCGAATCGGAGGTCTCCATACATGGCATTTCCGATTTGTAGGCCAATGAAACCGAAGCGATTTCGCCTCCGCAATAATGCACATTAAAAGCCAGTCCGACATTGGAAACCAATATCAGCATCGCGATCAATAAACTAATGTGCTTTTTAATTTTCATTGCCACAAAAATAGTACTTTTTTTGTAGTAGTATGTTAATGCCTTTATAATTCGATGATTTGTTCCAGTTCGGGGATCACACATTCATAGCCATACCGCGTTTCGATGGTCGCTTTTAATTCGGTAAAACTATCCGCTTCACCGTGAACCAAAAATATATTTTTCGGTTTATTTTCCAGTTCCGACAGCCAGTTTACCAAATCATCCTGATCGCCATGTGCCGACAATCCTTCGATTTCCACAACCTTGGCTTCCACCGGATAATAACGTCCGTAAATTTTTATTTCTTTTTCACCTTCCAGTAATTTTCGACCACGGGTTCCTTCCGCCTGATAGCCCACAATAACAACCGTTGTTTCCGGTCGGACGATATACCGCTCCAGATAACTTAAAACACGTCCACCGGTGATCATTCCACTAGCGGCTATGACTACTTTTGGGCGATCGTCGTAAATTGCTTCGATGGTTTCTTCATAATTGGAAATCATTGTAAACATTTCACACATTGCCGTACACTCTTCCCATTTCAGTTTGTGCCATTTTCCGTTATCGGTAAAAATATCCAGGACCTTAATACCCATAGGCGTATCAATAACATACGGCATATCCGGTATTCGACCTTCTTTTTTAAGTTGCCAGATCAGATACATGATACTTTGCGCCCGTTCGACGGCAAAACTTGGAATCACCACATTACCACCGCGCTCGTAGGTTTCGTTAATACAGGCTTCCAATTCGGCTTTCGGATCGTTATCCGGATGTTTTTTGTTTCCATAGGTACTCTCCAGAAAAATATAATCCGCTTCTTTCGGATGTACCGGCGGATACAACAACACATCGTTATCACGTCCGATATCGCCCGAAAAGACGAGTTTTTTTCCGTCTATTTCCAAGGTTATGGAACAAGCGCCCAGAATATGTCCGGCATAAAAATAAGTCGCCGTTATGCCCTCTTCCAACTCGAAAGGCGTATCGATGGCTATGACTTTAAAATACGGTAGTACTTTATCGGCTTGTTCGACCGTATAGAGCGGCTCGGCCGGATCGTGCTTCGAATAGTGTTCTTTATTGGCTTTTTCGGCTTCCTCTTCCTGAATCTTGGCACTATCCTGTAAAATCAGATTACTGATGGATTTTGTAGGCCCCGTACAAAAGATCTTCCCTTCAAACCCTTGGTCCACCAATCGTGGTAACCAGCCGCAATGATCCAAATGTCCGTGCGTGAGCAACACATAGTCGATGGTGGACGGAAGTACCGATAGCGGATTCCAGTTAAAACTCCGCAATAATTTTCCGCCCTGAAACAAACCGCAATCCACCAGAATACGAATTCCGCTATCACTTTCGATAAGTGTTTTGGAACCGGTTACCGTCCCGGCGGCACCTAAAAACTGAACTTTCATACGCTAATCGTTAAAAATTTTACATTGCTTTCCGAGGTGCTCACATAATGCAGAGGCTTCGCGGATAATATTTTTGATACGGTTCGGATGCACATTAACATCTTCCAACAACTGACTGTTATCCAATATGTCGGAGGCCAGCAAAGCACCACTGATCAATAATTTTTCCTTTTCACTTTGTGTCAGCGTTGTCAGGCAGGTAATTGGAAAAAGTCCGCTTTCCTCTATTTTAAATTTCAGGCTTTCTTTTTCGGGATAATCCCAACTCACCATTTTTAAATCGGAACAGCGTCCAAACTGAAGTGCTTCGGATGTAAACCGGTTATTGGTAATCACCCAACATCGGGTGATCGTATCGCTCTGGCTAAAAATAGAATGGTTTTTACTTTTCAGGTCGTTAAAACGGGATAAAATATACATCGGCACTTTTACATCCGATTTAATATCGTTACGGCTATGGAATTTACATTCGACCATTCCGATTCGTTGGTCTTTTTTGATCAACACGTCCACCTCATGCGTAACGCATTTTCCGTTTAAAACCAGATTGGTTTTGGCGGCATATCCTTCATTTTCGAACAACAAAGCCACGTATTTTTCAAAGAAAAAACCGGCCGGACCAAGAGCCTGAACCGCCGCCTTCAGATTATAACGGGCCGCGTGCACTTTTGATGCCTTTTTCAACAATTGAAAAGCCTGGCGGTTGATTTTCCGCGTAGGCATACCATCGTATAACTGGTTGACGATAATCGCAAGTATCTCTTCTATTTTTTCCGGACTGGCTCCGGACATTTGCAGGGAACGTTTCAGTTTTTCACTGTCGAATTTCACGATATCTCCCGACTGTTTAACAACTTTCATCCTTTAAATCGCTTTTTTACATTCCTTTAAAGGTACAAAAAATATTACGATTTCTTCTTTTGATAATAAAATGCCGGCAGGAATAATAGCAGTAACAATGGTTGAATCAGGAACCGACGGATATAAAACAAGGTCATATAATCTGGTTTGTCGGAACTTTTTAACAGTATCACAAAAGCGGTTAACAATCCTATATAAAAGAATAGATATAACAACCCGGATAATTGGAGTAGTGATTTTTCTCTAAAAACGATATAAATAATACCTAAAGATATCGCGGTATTCAACCAATACCGTAGCGACAGACTAATTATTAATCGGCCGGTTTCGTAGGTTGGCAAAACGGCATTTTGAAAAGTTCCTCTAAAAAACTCCAAAAACGGATCGTAAAAAAGCTGGTTTTCGAAAGCCCGGATTACGGCCAACAATACAACAGCCAATACGACTCCTAAAATGGTTTGTTTATTTTTCCACACGTTTTGTAGCATATCCAGAGAATTTTTGAACCCAAAGTACCCATAACAAAAAAACAACACCGTAAATAAACAACGGGAAAATTACGCCGTGTAGCAAATGTTCCTGTTCCGGAAAACGATCTATAGCCATAGTCAGCAATACAATTCGTATCACATTAAGGATATGAATCAGAACAATTCCAATAACAATATAAAGGAAGGTTTTTTTTCCACCGGACGAAAAGGCAAAGATAAAAGCCGCAAACAGCACCATAATACTTACCGCATTACAACCTTCGATGATCCTGGCAATCGGTTTGTCCCGTAACAAGACTATTACCGACGCATCCTGAGTACTTGGCGCGGTTGTTACCGGCTGGTTTAAAAAGAGTAGTGTTTCTTCGACCTGAAAAGCCACCGAATTGGAAATTCCATCGGTTTGAAACTTTTCGGCATCATACTGACCGAGGTAAATTTTATACACCACTGTAAGCACAATATAGAGCAGCAGGAATTTTATCAGAAAGATAAAAAAAGGCTTATATTGGATAAATAGATTTTTCAAACCGCTTTATTTTTAACAAAAATATAAAAATTAAAACGCCTCAAATAAATACTTTTGCAAAAAGAATGTTATGAAATTTCAAGAATTAGAACCAAAAATAAAGGCAATTGTTGCCGGCACCGATAGTAACCGAGACGAAAAACTAAAAAATATTTGTCAGTTACTACAGGACCACATTGATTATTACGACTGGGTTGGTTTTTATTTTCGCAATGGCGACAAGGAAGAACTGGTTCTAGGTCCTTATGTAGGTGCTCCTACCGATCATACCGTGATTCCGTTTGGAAAAGGGATTTGCGGACAGGTAGCCGTTTCCAATCAGAATTTTGTAGTTCCCGATGTAAAAGCACAGGACAACTATATTGCCTGCAGCCTTACGGTAAAATCGGAAATCGTGGTACCACTTTTTGTAAATGGCGTAAACATTGGTCAGATCGACATCGACTCCCATGTTCTGGATCCGTTTACAGCCGAAGACGAGCGCTTTTTGGAATTTGTAAATCAGGAGATTGCCCAACTTTTTTAACATTGTTTCCTGTTTTTATTTGTTAGTTCCAAAAATAAAGCTACCTTTGCACACGAAATAGGACTACTCCTAATTCACTACATAATAATCATTTAAATAATATTAGCATGTATTTAACTAAAGAAGTTAAAGCGGACATTTTCGCAAAACACGGTGGAAATGCAGTTAACACAGGTTCTGCAGAAGGACAAATTGCGTTATTCACATTCAGAATTAATCACTTAACCGGGCACTTAAAAGTTAATCGTCACGATTACAACACCGAGCGTTCGCTAGTGAAATTGGTAGGTAAAAGAAGAAGTCTTCTTGACTACTTAAAGAAAAAAGATATCAACAGATATCGTGAGATTATCAAAGAATTAAACATCAGAAAATAATCACTGAAAAGAGGCGCCTGCGCGCCTCTTTTTGTTTTGTATATTTTGACAGAAAAAAGTTTGGTTTTTCATTGGGTATTAGACAACTACACAACAACAACGACAACAACACAACTAAAACCCATTTGTCTAATTAAGAATTAAAATTAATTTTATGGTTCCTAAGGTTACCCAAGAAATTATCGATTTAGGTGATGGAAGAACAATCACTATCGAAACAGGAAAACTAGCCAAACAAGCAGACGGTTCTGTCGTGGTTCGTATGGGCGATGCAATGTTATTAGCAACTGCTGTATCTGCCCGTACCGCCAGTCCAGGAGTGGATTTCCTACCGTTAACAGTAGATTATCGCGAAAAATTTGCCGCAGCCGGACGTTTCCCGGGTGGTTTCTTTAAACGTGAAGCGCGTCCTAGTGACAGCGAAGTTTTAACCATGCGTCTTGTTGACCGTGTTTTACGTCCATTATTCCCGGATGATTATCACGCCGAAACTCAGGTGATGATCCAATTAATGTCGCACGACGAAAATGTGATGCCCGATTCATTAGCCGGTTTGGCTGCATCTGCCGCATTAGCCGTTTCCGATATTCCATTTACAACGTATATCTCTGAAGTACGCGTTGGTCGTATCGACGGGAAATTGGTTATCAACCCTAGCAAACAGGATTTAGAAAAATCGGACATCGATATGATGATCGGTGCTTCTTTGGATTCTGTTGCCATGGTAGAAGGAGAGATGAAAGAAATCTCCGAAAAAGAAATGGTGGAAGCAATCAAATTTGCACACGAAGCCATTAAAGCACAAATCAATGCACAAATTAAATTGCGTGCTGCTTTAGGTCTGACCGAAGTACGTACGTATGAGCAGGAGAAAAATGACGAGGCTATTTATGCAAAAGTAAAAGAAGCTGCCTACGACAAATGCTACGCTATCGCTCAGGAAGGAACTTCGAAACAAGAAAGAGGTGAGAAATTCGCCCTTGTTAAAGAAGAAGTAATCGCTCTGTTTACGGAAGAAGAATTAGCAGAAAACGGGGATTTGGTTTCCAAATACTTTTCTAAAACACAAAAAGAAGCCGTTCGTAATGTAATCTTAGATTTAGGATTGCGTCTTGACGGAAGAAAAACTACTGAAATCCGTCCAATCTGGTGTGAAGTAAACTACCTTCCATCAACACACGGATCAGCAGTATTTACCAGAGGTGAAACACAGGCATTAGCTACCGTTACTCTTGGAACTTCAAGAGAAGCGAATATAATTGACTTACCTTCGGAACAAGGAGAAGAAAGATTCTATCTTCACTATAATTTCCCACCATTCTCTACCGGTGAAGCAAAACCTTTACGAGGAACTTCCCGTCGAGAAGTAGGTCACGGAAACTTAGCACAACGTGCTTTAAAAAATATGATTCCTGCCGATTGTCCTTACACGATTCGTGTGGTATCGGAAGTATTGGAATCGAACGGTTCCTCTTCGATGGCTACGGTTTGTGCCGGAACCCTTTCGTTGATGGATGCCGGTATTCAAATCAGCAAACCGGTTTCGGGTATTGCTATGGGACTTATCTCAGACGATAAAACGGGCCGTTGGGCGGTATTATCTGACATCCTTGGTGATGAAGACCACCTGGGAGATATGGACTTTAAAGTTACCGGAACTGCCGATGGTATCACCGCTTGTCAGATGGATATCAAAATCGAAGGATTGGCTTACGACATCATGGAAAAAGCCCTTGAACAGGCTCGTGACGGACGTTTACATATTTTAGGTAAAATTACCGAGACTATCGCACAGCCAAATCCTACCGTTAAACCAAAAGCGCCGAAAATCATCAAAATTGAAATCCCTAAAGATTTCATCGGTGCGGTTATCGGACCAGGTGGTAAAAACATCCAGGCATTACAAGCTGAAACCGAGACGACTATCGTTATCAACGAAGAAGGAAACCTTGGTATCATCGAAATCCTTGGAACCAATGCTGCCGGAATGGAAAAAGCTATCAGTTCAATTCAGAACACTATTTTCGCTCCTGTAGAAGGCGAAACCTACACTGTTAAAGTGGTTAAAGTGTTGGAATTCGGAGCCGTAGTTGAATTTGTTCCTGGTAAAGAGACCTTACTTCACGTTTCGGAATTAGACTGGAAACGCGTAGAAAATGTTGCCGATGTTATTAAAATCGGAGATGTTTTTGACGTTAAATATATGGGTATCGATCCGAAAACCAAAAAAGCTAAAGTTTCTAAAAAAGCTTTATTACCAAGACCTCCAAGAGAAAATAAACCGGAGGAGAAAAAAGACACGCCACAACAAGGTTAATTTTTATTAAAATTAATTCATAAAAAGCCCTGACCCTTAATTGGATCGGGGCTTTTACTTTATTTCCCTATGGCGGGAAAAAATGTTAAATTTTTCAAAATAAATTTTTGATACGATATAATTTATACTTTTGGCAATCTGCTATATTATCAATCAAAACTTTTATTTTATAAATGATCCTCAAAAACCCACCCAAACAATTATGCATTATAATAATATATACCCTATTTTTTGGTTTTTATAAAACTCACGCACAATCCGAAGAACGGTATATCTCAAAAATGCACGACAGCCTTGTTGGCAAACAAGGTTTAGCCATCAACAATGGTTACTATCACACCAATCCCTATCCGATTCAAAACGGAAAACACCGCTATTATTCTTCCGACAATTCACTGAAAGCAACTGTTTTATATGAAAATCAATATTATTATGATGTTGATATAAAATACGATTTATATCAGGATATACTGGTATATAAACCTTCGGCGGAATCCGGAAATATCGGAATCGAGATGATCCCGCAAAATGTAGACGAATTCACCATCAATACCAAAAAGTTTGTCAACCTCGGAAAAAAAGTTTCTCCGTTAATTACATTTATAAAAGGATATTACGAGGAAAACCTCAAAGGCAATCACTTTAACTTCTATATCAAACACCACAAAGACAGACGGGAACTTGTTAATGGCACCCGTACCTTTAATGAGTTTGAAGACAATAATGAGTATTATATCTTCCGTAATGACACCTATCACAAAATAGCTTCCAAAAGCGATCTTATCGCCTTGTTTCCGGATCTGAAAAAAAACATTAACGATTTGTATAGCCAAAACAAATCACAGGAAAAGGAAAACAAATATCTTTTCTATGACAACCTAATCCACAAAATCAATTCCCTACTCGAAACCAACCATCCGTAATGAAGAAAATTTTACTTGCTCTGTTCATCCTCACGTTCAGTCAGGCTGTCTTTTCTCAGGAAAAACAGAAATTATCCCTCGAACTGAACAACTCAGATGTCCCGACCACCTTAAACAAAATAGAAGCTGCCTCTGGTTATAAATTCTATTTTGACAACTCCTGGCTGGAGAATTATAAAAATATTCGTATAACCAAAAACTTTAATCAGGCTTCACTAGATGAGATCCTTACCGAAGTTTTCAGCAATACCGATTTAAACTTTTTTGTGGATAAGAACCATGTGATTCTTACCAACAATAGTATTATATATCCTAAACTGGCTGACAATTACTTTGGAGAAACCACAACCCGCAAAAGCGACGAAGTTGTGATTCAGGGTGACCCTGTATTTTACCAACAGTATGACGATGCTACCGGTGGCGATTCCAAAAGCAATTCCGTTTCCTTAATCGGAAAGGAATCGCAGGTAAGCGGAAGAAAAACGTTTGAGCTTTCCGGTTATATTAAAAACACCAAAAATGGTGAGCCTATTGCCAATGTAATTCTAAAAACGCCCAACAACGAAGCAACAGCGATGACCGACGATACCGGACATTATAGTCTACAGCTTCCGTCGGGTTTAAATGTGGTGGAAGTAGAATCGTTTACCCACAAAAAAGTGACGCGTAAAATTATGATGTACAACAATGGTACACTTAATTTAAACATCACCGAAAACGTTACCCTATTGGAGGAAGTAAACGTACGCGGCAAAAAACGTGAGAGTGTTAAAGGCGCTATCGCCGGTGTAACCTCGATCAACATAAAAGAACTTAAAAACGTTCCTACCGTATTGGGAGAACGCGATATCTTAAAAATTGCCACGACCATTCCGGGTATTAAATCGGCTGGAGAAGGTTCGTCCGGAGTAAACGTTCGTGGTGGTAAAGAAGACCAGAACCTTTTCCTCTTGGATAATGCCACCCTATACAATCCGGCGCATTTCTTCGGTTTGTTCTCGGCTATTAACCCATACACTATCGACAAAGCCGATATCTACAAAGGTAGTATCCCGGCTGAATTCGGAGGAAGACTATCGTCGGTTTTTGATATTTCTACAAAAAAAGGAAATACAACCAAATTCTCCGGTGAAGGTGGTATCGGACCGGTTACCAGTAATCTTATGGTAACCACGCCAATTGTAAAAGAGAAATCCAGCTTATTGGTAGGCGGTCGTGCCACCTATTCCGATTGGATTTTAAAATCACTTAACGAACCCTCATTAAAAAACAGTCAGGCAAATTTCTATGACATCATAACAAAATACAGTCATAAAATTAACGACAATAACGATATTGAGGCCACTTTCTATTACAGTCGTGATGCATTTAGCATCACTTCCGATTCGATTTACAAATACAGCAACAGACTGGCCACTTTGAAATGGAATCACAATTTTAACGAAAAGCACAAAGGTTCCTTAATTCTGACCAATTCGGAATATAAATTCAATATTGATTTCGACAAAGCCGAAAGTCAGAAAGCATTTAACTACGGTTATAAAATTGACGAAACACAATTACAGTTGAAATTCAACTATGATTACAATAAAAAACACACTTTCAATTACGGTATCGCCAGTAAATTGTATGGTGTAAATCCTGGATTCCTGGACCCAATTGGTGACAATTCGAAATTGATTCCGGTAGCACTCGACAAACAACAAGGCCTGGAATCGGCCCTTTATATTGCCGACAACTTTAAATTCAACGATAAGCTGTCCTTTAATATTGGATTCCGTTATTCGATATTTGCCGCTTTAGGAGCGTCCAACCAACGTATTTACGAAGACGGATTACCAAAAAGCAATGAAACCGTTGCCGAGATCCGTACCTTTGGCAATAATGAAGTCGTAAAAACCTATGGCGGTTTCGAACCTCGATTGGCGATTAAATATGCCTTTACCGAAGACTTCTCCATCAAAGCCGGTTACGACAAAACCTATCAGTACATGCACCTGTTATCGAGTAATACCACGCAATCACCAACCGATGTATGGAAATTATCCGATATCAATATAAAACCTCAGGACGCACAACAGTTCTCTTTGGGTGCTTACAAAACATTTAAAGATGAAATGTATGAAGTGAGCCTGGAAGGATACTACAAACGCATGAACAACATCCTGGATTATAAAGTAGGCGCCGAAATCATGCTTAACAAAAATATCGAAACCGAATTATTACAAGGTGAAGGAAAAGCATATGGTGTGGAATTATTACTAAAGAAAACCACTGGAAAACTTAACGGATGGGTAGGTTATACCTATTCCAGAACTTTAATCAAACTCGACAGTCCGTTTGATGAAGAAAAAGTAAACAACGGCGCTTTCTTTGCCGCTAATTTTGACAAACCCCATGATTTTAGTGCCGTTTTAAATTATAAATTTACAAAACGTTACAGCTTATCCATGAATTTCATTTATCAAACCGGTAGACCTATTACCTACCCTGTAGGAAAGTACCAGTTTGGAAATGCAGAATATACACTGTATAGTGATCGAAATGAATTCCGAATTCCAGACTATTACCGTATGGACATCGGTATAAATATTGAAGGCAACCATAAAATTAAAAAACTGGCACACAGTTTCTGGAATATCTCGGTTTACAACGTTCTGGGACGTAACAACCCGTATTCCGTATACTTTGTAACAGAAGACGGACAGGTTAAAGGGTATAAAACCTCTATTTTCTCAATTCCGGTTCCAACTATTACTTATAATTTCAGATTTTAACGAGACAAATACGTTATGAAAAAAATATTTTTAACCCGACTAACATTGCTATTTCTGATTTGTATTGGTTTTACCAATTGTACCGATCCGTATAAAATGCAAACCGATACCTTTGAAGATGCGTTAGTCGTGGAAGCTACTATTACCAATGTACTGCAAAAACAAACGATAAAAGTTTCCCGAACCTATCGTTTCGAAGATTTCGGGCCTGTATTTGAAGAAAATGCCAATGTGATCGTTACCGACAGTGATGGCGTTGAATATCCATTTGTACAAAGCAACAACGTCTATACATCGGTTAGTGAATTTCAGGCGGTACCCGGTAAACAATACCAACTAACCGTGATTACCAGCGATGGCAAAAGATATACCTCAACGAAGGAGGTCTTACCGGCCGATAGTCCGTTAAACGATGTTACCGCCACCGTAGAAACCATCGATAATGTTACCGGTGTCGAAATCCGGGCAAAAAGCTACAATCCAAGTGGTACTTCCCAATATTATCGTTTCGAGTACGAGGAAACCTATAAAATTATAGCTCCGAAATGGATCACGACCAAAGCTTATTTTTCCGGACCAAATCCAAATCAGCCGATATTAACCATGTTGCCGCGTACGGAAGAAGCCAGAATCTGCTACAGCACAGATAAATCCTCGGAGATTATACAGCTTAACACTAATGAAACTGCAGAAGATCGCGTGGATTTCCCAGTTCGTTTTATCAGTGATCAGAATTATATTATGAGTCACCGTTATAGCATTCTGGTACGTCAATATGTACAGAATTCACATGCCTATAATTATTACAAAGCCTTAAAAAAGCTATCCGGTTCCGGAAATATCCTGTCTCCTAATCAGCCGGGATTCCTTATCGGGAATTTGAAATCAGTAAACAATTCCAGTGAAAAAGTAATCGGGTTCTTTGATGTTTCACCGGTTTCATCCAAACGGATTTTCTTTAATTATGCCGATCTGTTCCCGGGGAAACCCTTGCCGCCTTATAAAGTAAACTGCACCGAATTGGAACAGAATTACTGTTTCGTTTCTGGAAATCCAACTTGTAATGGACCTTCGGTAGTTGGTTATATCAACAACAAAACTATGGTGATCTATAAATTTGAGGATGCTCCAATTTACACCTTAACACCGGCTCCTTGCGGTGATTGTACCTCTTTTTCGTCTAACGTAATACCTCCTTTCTGGGAATGAGAAAAAATATTTTACCCCTGATTTTAATCGGAGCAAGCTGCTTCTTTAGTCATAACAGTATCGCACAAGGCAGTTCTAAAAAGGGTAACCTTACCGTTGCCGCTTTGGAGCGCATTTATGTGCATTCCAATACTACAATGCTTTTAACAGGTGAATCCTGCTATTACAATCTATATTGCCTTAATGCCGGCAACAATACGAGCAGTACCATCAGCAAAATAGCCTATATCGAAGTCATCGATACGGACAAAAAAAGTGTATTAAAACAAAAAATACACTTGGACAATGGTGTGGCACAAGGGGATTTCTTTATCCCTACCACCTTAAAAACCGGCAACTATAAGCTAATTGCCTATACCAATTGGATGCTCAACAATAATGCATCTGCATTTTTCCAACAGGATATGGTAATTATTAATCCATTTCAGCCGGGAAAAACTCCGGTTTCCAAAGAAAGTCTGGTACTTAAAAATACCAACGACAAGGTTTCCAGTAATTTTATCGCACTTAACAGCGATAAAAAAAGCTATGGAAATCGTGAAAAAATCAATCTTACGGTTAATCCTCTAGCCAATGGCAGCAAAGGTGTTTATTCACTTTCCGTTAGAAAAGTAGATGCACTTACAAACCCATCCGCGTCAACACCAAAAACGTTTATTTCAAACGCGAATACTACACCTTTGGCCGGCGGCACAGTACATATTCCAGAACTGAGAGGTGAACTACTTACCGGTAAAATCACTTCAAAAAGCAATCAAGAGGTTCAGAACAAAAATATCGCGCTATCGTTACCCGGAAAATCTTTCGAAATGAAAATGGCCGTTACCGATAAAGACGGGAACTTCTTTTTCGCACTGGACCGCTATCCGAATACGAATAACGCAGTGATCCAAGTGGTCGATTCCGAACACGACGATTATAGTGTTCAGCTAACGAACATGCAAAATGTCGATCTATCACAGTTGCGATTCCCAGATGCTTTTACGCTCAATCCGGCGTATAAAACAGCCATTGAAGAACGCTCTACAGCCAATCAGGTTGAAAATGCCTATTATGCCAAAAAAAGAGATAGCCTCGAAATAGCACCGCGTACGCAACCGTTTTATCATCCGTTACAAAAAGATTATTTCCTGGACGATTATACCCGTTTTTCTTCGTTTAAAGAAACGGTAACCGAAGTAGTACCGGAATTGTTCTTCCGCGAAAATAACGGAAAGTATTCCCTTCACCTACGAAATACCGCTACCAACGACGGTTCAATCGATAATCCTTTGATCATGGTCGATGGATTACTGATTCAGAATAGTGATGAATTATTCCAGTACAACACCAATAATATTCATAAAATATCCATTGTCAATAAAGCATACATCTACGGCCCCATTATGTATAGCGGTATTGTGAACATCATCACCAAAAATTTCGACTATCAGACAAAAGCCTCGGGTGATTTTATTAAAAAAACAGAAATCAGCAGACCTCAGAAAAAGAAAATCTATTATTACAGTCCGAAATACGACGGAACGCAAAA
This sequence comes from Bacteroidota bacterium, assembly GCA_023446155.1. Lineage (GTDB taxonomy): Bacteria > Bacteroidota > Bacteroidia > Flavobacteriales > Flavobacteriaceae > Flavobacterium. The sequence goes on along the minus strand of JAEXIT010000017.1, from coordinate 171,538 downwards.
TCTGGACCGAATTCCGGATTATCGCTACCAGTTGGCCTGGTTCCCGAACCTGAACGTTGGTCAGGAGCCGATAAACCTTTCGTTTTACAGTTCGGATATAAAAGGCGTTTTCGAAATCATTCTGGAAGGTTTTACCGAAAAAGGAGAACCGGTTTATACCAAAGAGTATATCGAAATACCTTAAACTTCTTAGCATTTTAATATTACAAATAAGCCGGCTGTACAAACCCGGCTTATTTGATTAATGGTACAATCCAAAATTGATATTCCCTTTCCGGAATGTCCAGAATCCGCTTCCTATACATAACGCTGTAATGACTCCAATGTTATGAAGACAAAATCTCTAATCCAATGGATGCTCTTTTTCCTGATTGGTTTTGGTCAGACCAATTGTACCGATCCGTATAAAATCAAAACCGAAATTTGCACAAAACTGACAAGGCTATTACCATGATAATAGCCTTTTGTATATCCATTCGGATTCTAAAAATTTTTGTACTAACCTTTAAATTGCCAGTTTACCAAAGGAAGTCTTCTTTTCCCGTTAGTATTCCATAAGCCAAATTGAAGGCCTCTCAGATTTTTAGCATTATTAAACAACCCGATTTGTAATCCGCGGTAATCTCTTGCCACATTCGAAATGGCCACTTGCAAACCGTTTCCTACTTCGGCTATGTTCGCAATTCCGCAAAAAGAAATACCATTCATCTTTCCGGCACTCAAAATTGCCCCGGTAACCGAAATACCGTTCATTTTATTCAACGAAGTAACCACACAAATGTTTACACCGCTAATCTCCGCTCCTTCCAGAAATCCGCCTGAGCTTATATTTAATCCGTTAATCCGGGTTTTTAAGCTGTCGTTATCCCGCTTTAAAAAAGTTCTGCTTAACGAAAAACTATTAAATGGTTCCTTCCGGGCAGCCAGAAAAAAGCTTTCAATCGTAATACCAATTCCAAATGTAACCAGTAAAGCCGCCATAGGACTAGCTTCGATATTTACCCCGTTTACTTCCTGGAATTTGATCCTGCGGTTCTCATAATGCCCCACGCCTAACGTGAGTCCGTTTACTTTTTTAACGCGACTATGAATGGGCGAAAAACTAAATATACGAACACTGTCACGCGGACTTTTATTTTCGGTTTGTTCTTTTGTAGCAATTGCTCTTTGTTCCGTACTAACCAATGCTCCCAACTGATTTTCAGTGGTAACTTTTATCGTATCCTGTGCCAAAACCGTATTGGTAAGCAACAGGATAAAAAAAGCAACAAATTGTAGTTTCATAATTTTAACGTTTAAAATTGACAATCAAACCTATTGCAATTTTCACACATAAAATTGTACTTAATACTATTTAAAAGTTTTAAATTTGTGATTATCGCAAATTATGAAAGAACAGGAACTCCTTTTAAAAGCGATTCGAAAACAACTATCGGATCAGGCATCGCTTATTAGCGAACTCGCTTCTGTACTGAATATCAGCTATGATGCCGCGCATCGTCGCATTTCCCAAAAAAGTAAGTTTACCATCGAAGAAACCGTAACGCTTTGTCGGCATTATAAGATTTCCATGGATAAATTGTTTTTTCAGGATCGAAAAGTAATTGTGGAAAAGACAAAAGACATTCATTCCATGGCTGACATGATTGCTTATTTTAAACATTCGTCCGAAAAATTACAGCTGTTCACCTCACTTTCCGAAACGAAAATGTATTATTCGGCCAAAGATATTCCGCTTTTTTATACAGCCGATGGTACGTTATTGTCCAAATTCAAACTCTATGTCTGGATGAACCTTCTAAACGGAAATAAAAATCAGGAATCTTTCGAAAAATTTTCAATCGACGGGCAGTTATCCGAATATACGCAAGTCTTAAAAAAAGTGTATGCCACCGTTGAAGTGCATGAAATCTGGAACGACACCACGATCAATAGTACCTTACAGCAAATTCTGTATTTTTTTGAAGCCGGACTTGTTAGCCTACAAAATGCGATTGCCTTATACGACGATTTAAAAAGCATCATACATAAGGCCGAGGAAAAATGCGTTAACGATCCGCGTTACACACTATATTACAATGAGTTACTCATTTTAAACAACAATGTTTTAGTTACGGATTCCAAAAAACAATCGCTGTTTATCCCCTACACCATGTTGGGTTATTTTATTACTGATGATTCCGAAACCTGCGCCAGTACGTTAGGATTCTTCTTAAATCAGATCAGGAATTCCAAATCACTGAACGTATCCGGGACAAAAGATCGCAAGCAATTTTTCAACAAATCATTACACAAAATCAACTTTTATATAGAGCGCCTAAAAAACGAAGTTGCAATCGATTATTAAATTCCATGGCTACTCACCGTACACATTCTTTTCACTTTCCGTTGTGCCAAAAATCGGAATCTGGCTATTTATCTTTTAGCACGACCATAATCACAAAAAAGTAACCCCTTAAAAACAAAGGCTTTACATAGATTTTACGCGATTTTAAAATAATTTAAAAATTTTTGTAACTTTTTTACACCTCATTACGTATAATTACTGAATACTTAAAAAGAGGAGATTCTTAAATGAGACAACTTAAAATTACCAAGCAGGTTACTAACCGTGAAACTGCTTCCTTAGACAAGTACCTACAAGAAATTGGAAAAGTTGACTTGATTACCGCGGATGAAGAGGTAGAATTAGCACAAAGAATTAAAGCCGGAGACCAGAGAGCCTTAGAAAAACTAACCAAGGCCAACTTGCGTTTCGTGGTTTCGGTTGCTAAACAGTATCAGAATCAAGGTTTGACGTTACCCGATTTGATCAACGAAGGTAACTTGGGGTTAATTAAAGCGGCGCAACGTTTTGATGAAACACGTGGTTTCAAATTCATTTCCTATGCCGTTTGGTGGATTCGTCAGTCGATCTTACAAGCTTTAGCGGAACAATCCCGTATTGTAAGGTTGCCTTTAAACAAGATTGGTTCGATCAATAAGATCAATAAAATGTATGCCTTGTTAGAACAATCTAACGAGCGCGCTCCTTCTGCTGAGGAAATCGCAAAAGAACTGGACATGACCGTTAATGACGTTAAGGAGAGTATGAAAAACTCCGGTCGTCACTTATCGATGGATGCGCCATTAGTAGAAGGTGAAGATTCTAACCTTTACGATGTATTGCGTTCCGGTGAATCACCCAACCCGGATCGGGAATTGATTCACGAATCGTTACGTACGGAAATCGAAAGAGCCTTAGAGACCTTAACTCCTCGTGAAGCCGATGTGGTTCGTCTATACTTTGGTTTAGGAGATCAACATCCGATGACATTGGAAGAAATCGGTGAAACTTTCGACTTGACACGTGAGCGTGTACGTCAGATTAAAGAAAAAGCAATCCGTCGATTAAAACACACTTCCAGAAGTAAAATCCTAAAAACATATTTAGGATAAAAATTAGGAAAAAATAGAATGTTTATTATATCTTTATAAAATTGAACATTCGTACTAAAAATATTAAACGCAACAACAGTTTCAATAACTGTTCGTTTTTTGATTGATGATTGAAACTCCGGCTGATTACCGGAGTTTTGTTTTTATAGCCTTTTTCATCTTTTGCAATTCTTGCTTTCGCCAACCATCATAATCCAACATTTCGCTATCTTTGCAAACAAACACAACACAATGAAACATAACATAATTGCCCCTTCTGTCCTTGCAGCGGATTTTGCCAATTTGCAACGCGACATCGAAATGATCAACAACAGTGAAGCCGATTGGTTCCATATTGATATTATGGATGGCGTTTTTGTCCCTAATATCTCTTTTGGAATGCCGGTTTTAGAGGCCATCACCAAACATGCCCGTAAAACGATTGACGTTCATTTGATGATCGTCGATCCGGATCGTTATATCAAAACCTTTAAAGATCTTGGTTCCGATATCCTTACGGTTCATTACGAAGCTTCTACGCATTTACATCGTACTTTACAAGCTATAAAAGCCGAAGGTATGAAAGCCGGTGTTGCTTTGAATCCGCATACTAACGTAGCGTTATTAGAAGATGTGATCAACGACATCGATATGGTATGCCTGATGAGCGTTAATCCCGGATTTGGAGGTCAGTCGTTTATTGAAAACACCTATAAAAAGATAAAACAACTAAAAGAGATCATCAATCGTAACAATGCTTCAACTTTAATTGAAATCGATGGCGGCGTGACCAATCAGAATGCCCGACAACTTATCGAAGCCGGAGCTGATGTTCTGGTAGCCGGTAGCTACGTTTTTAAAGCTTCCGATCCTACCGCAACCATTGCCGATTTAAAAAAGATTACTTCTTTATAAAAAACAAAAGCAGCCTTTTCAGGCTGCTTTTTTATTTGATCATGGTAAAATAATTACTCTTTTACCAATTTCGTTTTTACAATCTCGTTATTATCGGTATCGAAAGTCTTCACAAGATAAACACCTCTGTTTAACGTTTCGATGTTTACCGGATAGCTATCTGCATCGGCCAAAACTAGTTTCTGATCCAATACTTTGGCTCCTTTTAAATCATAAATCTCAACACGTCCCGGAATAGCCTGTGTCGCGTTGTAATTTACTTTTAAAGTAAATGTATTCGCAGCCGGATTTGGATACAACATCATTTTATTATTTGTTACAAAACTTTCAGTACCTAAGAAAGCCTGATAGTTTAGAATAAATGGCACATCCATTGCCTGAGTCGAACCTGCATCCACTATTCCAGCCCAAGCAGTTCCACTGTACTGTTTCGCATTCCAGCCTGCTAAACTAAGCGACCCCGGTACCGTTACAGCAGGGAAAAAGATCGACGAATCGTTGGTTGCGTGAACCTGAAAATCAACCCAGTAGGTTCCCGGTGCTAACGTAGCCGTAAGGTTTCCGCTAATACGCCATAATTTACGTGTTGTTCCAGGTGTATTGTTCCCAATACGGTACATATTGGCTTCACCACTGGCAGCGGCATTGTAAACATTGGCCGTCATATTACCGGCAACCACTGTTGATGTCCCTAAAGATGGATCTCCATTCCAGATTTGAACACGCATTTGATCAATTGGCGGTGTTGTACCCGCATAACTTGTCTGATAACAAAACAAATCCACTGTCGTTAGATTCATAGTCGAAGTCACGGTAAAGTTATCCGCAATACGAAGGTTGGTCGTTGCGGCATTGTTAAAAATCGCACCGAATCCCAAGTTCGTATTCGACACACCACCCACCGATTGCAATTCACTCCAAGTATATCCTGCCGGTGAGGTAGTCGAACCGTTAGCTGTAGTCGTTCCCGTAGTAAGTCCTCCATTGGTATAGAAAGCCTGACCGGAAGCCGTAACCCCCATTAAAGCCATAGTAAACAAGGCCAATAATTTTTTTTGAGTAGTTTTTTTCATAAATATCCTATTAATTGTTTGATCAATTAAAATTAACAATTATTTTGAATATTATTTATTTTTTTAAAAAAATTAATACTGACTGATCAAATACTTAATAATATCCGTTGTCGTTACAATTCCCACCAGCAAATCGCCCTCCACAACCGGCAAAGCATGAAACTCTCTTACAGCTAATATTTCGGCCGCTTCTTTAATTGTTGTTTCGGGTGCTATCGTAATAAGCTTCTTAGCCATTACCTGTTCAATGGTAAACATATTATAGACGGTAGTATCAATAATTTCTTCGTCATCATCAACCGCATCGGCAAACGAAATTCGTAACAGGTCGGTATAACTCAGCATCCCGATGATGGTATTTCCATTCACCACCGGAATATGCCTGATGTTATTTTTTTTGAAGAGCATTTCAGCCTTGGTCAAATCATCCGTAAGGTTGAGCTTAACCACATTCTTAGTCATAATAGACGATACAGGAACACGATGTTTCATAACGATATGTTTTTGATTATGAGCTAATTTAACCCAATAAAATTACAAAAACATTGACAAAAATCATGTGTCGTCGTTTTTTATATGATCATTAAAAAGTTACCGATCCGGTTAATTCTTTTAAGGCTACTTCGGAAATTTTCGCCTGGTAACGTGCCGCATTATGACGCGTTCGGGCGGTAATGTAGTTTAACTGTGCATTTCGAAATTCTATGGTCGTGATTGTTCCAATTCGGAATTTCTCCATGGTAATATCAAGATTTTGTCGCGCAATGTCTTCATTTTTCCCCTCCAGATCCTTTAACTCCAAATTGGTCAGATAGGACTGAAATACGGTTGTTAATTGTGTTTGCAACGTTTGCTTTTGTTTGTCCAGCAGGAATTGCGTGTTCTCTACCTGAAGGTTGGCTATTTTTTCATTGCGGTGTTGCAGAAAACCATTAAAAATCGTTAGCGAGGCGCTTACTCCATAGTTAAATCCCCTGGAAGAAGATTGGGTAACGAAACCAAGGCTCGATTCTGTTTCGGCAAAATTATAACCCGTATTTAATTTGATCACAGGATATCTATTGGCTTTTACCTGCTTTAAATCCAATTCGGCTACTCGTTTATTGATAATCGCCAGCTGAATGTCCGGATTTTGTTTGTCTGCCTGACTCATCAGGTCTTTTAGTTCCAGTTTACTGTCGACATGTACCGTTTCTTCAACCCGATAGGTCGTTGCCCGGTCGCGAACCAACAGTTCATTTAAGGCTGTTATGGTATTGGCAAAAAGTTGTTTTTGTTTGACCAGGTTGGTCACATCGGTATTCAGATCCACCTGAGCATTTAAAACTTCCAATTTGGACGCTTTTCCGATTTTATAACGGTTATCCGCTGTTTGTAGTCGTTGTTTGGATATTACAACAGCCGTATCCAGGGTCGCCAACATCTGCTGTTGTTGCACCAAATCATAATACGTCGACAACACATCAGCCACTTTGGTCACAATGGCCGATTTCAATTGTGTTGCTCCTTGCTTTTCAAGTTCTTTTAATTGATCATAACGCGCAAACATCCGCAGTCCATCGAAAATGGTCCACCCTAAGGTAACCCCATAGTTCAAACTGTTATTTTTGGCATTGTTCAGTTCTCTTTGTGTACCATCAGCCTGCGTTTGTGTTGAATTTTGCTGATTATTATTCTTTGTCAGCGTCGCATCCAACTTTGGCAACATCCCGGCATTGGCAACCCCTACATTTTTTTCACTGATCTTCGCTTGATTTGCCGCGATCAGAATGTCGTAATTGTTTTTTAACGCGATCTCAACGGCTTCTTTGGCCGTAAGGAATTCCTGTGCCTGTGCCAGGTTTGCCGTTGCAATTGCGAATATAACAAACAGATACTGTTTCATAATTAGTCTTTAATATTATCAAATTCCGGGCGGTGTTTTCGCGCTCTGGACCACATCAGGTAAATCGCCGGAATCACAAATAATGTCAATATTAGCGAAAAAATCGTTCCTCCAACAATTACCACTCCCATCCCCATACGGCTCTGAGAAGCAGCTCCCAGTGATAACGCGATCGGTAAGGCTCCCAATGCAATGGCCAAACTGGTCATTAAAATCGGGCGTAAACGGGATTCTGCGGCTTCTACAATCGCATCGTATTTGCTCTTACCCTGTTCCCGGAGCTGGTTGGCAAATTCGACGATCAGAATACCGTTCTTCGTCACGAGTCCGATTAACATGATGGTTCCGATCTGACTAAAAATATTCCACGTCTGACCAAACAGCCATAACGAAAATAAAGCTCCGGCAACCGCCATCGGAACGGTTAGAATAATGATAAACGGATCAATAAAACTTTCGAACTGTGCCGCAAGAATCAGGTAAATCAACAATAACGCCAATCCGAAAGCAAATGACGTATTGGAACTACTCTCCACAAAGTCACGGGATTCTCCCCCTAAATCGGTTGTAAAAGTATCGTCCAGTACTTTTGCTCTTACTCTTTCCATGGCTTCGATACCGTCGCCAAGACTTTTACCCGGTGCCAATCCCGCCGAAACGGTAGCCGACATATACCGATTATTATGATATAACTGCGGCGGGCTACTTTGTTCATCAATTTTTACCACGTTGTCCAATTGAATCAACTGTCCGTCTTTGTTTCGGACAAACATCGAAGTCAGATCCATTGGCGCGCTACGATCTTTTTTATCGAATTGCCCCATCACCTGGTATTGTTTTCCGTTCATCATAAAATAACCAAAACGCTGACCACTTAATGAAAGCTGTAACGTCTGGGCTACATCAATAACCGAAACCCCCATACTTTCCGCTTTTTCACGGTCGATACTCACATAAATCTCCGGTTTATTGAATTTCAGGTTGACATCCGTAATCGAGAACGTCGGATCTTTGGCCACTTCGTCCATAAATTCCGGAATTTTTTCTTCCAGTTTTTTAAAGTTCGGTGCCTGAATAATATATTGTATCGGAAGTCCTCCTCTACGGTTTACGGCAATGGTCGGCGATTCGGAAACTGCTACTTTGGCTTCGGAATACTGTTTGGTCCATTTCGATAAATCGTCGGTAATTTCTTTTTGCGATCGTTTTCGCTGATCCGGTTCCACCAATGATAAACGCGCGACACCGCTGTTTACAGAAGCCGATCCGAATCCGGGTGATGTAATGATCAAACTCACTTTTTTCTCCGGTACAGAGTCGTTGATCAAATCAGTTAGTTCACTCATAAAACGATCCATATAATCGTAGGTCGCTCCTTCCGGTGCGGTTACCCGCATGGTGATATAGCTACGGTCGTCATACGGCGCCGTTTCTTTTTGCAAGGTTTTAAAGAACAGTACAATTAATCCGATACAACCGATCAAAATCGGGAAGCTCAACCATTTGCGTTTTAAAAAGGTAACCAATGATGCGGCATACCCTTTGTTCATTTTTTCAAAGTACGGTTCCGTCAGTTCATAGAATTTTGTTTTTTTCTGTTCGCCACCTTTCATCAGGTAGGCATTCAACATTGGCGTCAAGGTTAACGATACAAAGGCCGATATCAATACGGCGGCACCAATCACCACTCCAAATTCCCGGAACAGACGTCCGACGAATCCTTCGAGGAAAATTACCGGTAAGAATACCGCGGCCAACGTAATGGAAATCGAGATAACGGCAAAGAAAATTTCATTCGAACCTTTTACCGCCGCTTCGATTGGCGACATTCCTTCTTCTACTTTTTTAAAGATATTTTCGGTTACTACGATACCGTCGTCAACCACCAAACCAGTGGCGAGAACGATCGCCAAGAGGGTTAATACATTCACCGAGAATCCGAAAATATACATGATAAAAAAGGTCGCTACCAACGATACCGGAATATCGATTAACGGTCGGAAGGCAATCGCCCAATCTCTAAAAAACACATAGATGATCAATACTACCAGAATCACCGATAACAATAGGGTTTCGGCTACTTCCAAGATTGCTTTTTTTACGAAAACCGTATTATCGATCGCAATGTTTAGTTTAAAATCTTTGGGTAGGTCTTTTTTAAGCTGGTCATATTGCACATAAAATTTTTCGGCAATATCCAGATAATTCGTTCCCGGCTGTGGAATAATCGCCAAACCAACCATCGGCTGACCGGAATCGCTCAGTTTTGTTTCCAGGTTTTCCGCTTCCAGAGAGGCTTTTCCAACGTCGCTCAAGCGAACAATATTGTCGCCATTGGCACGAATAATGATTTTATTAAACTCCTCTTCGGTTGATAAATTTCCGATTGTTTTTACCGTAAGTTCGGTATTGTCTCCGGTTAGTTTCCCTGAAGGGAGTTCTACATTTTGTTTGTTTAGCGCATCGCGCACATCGGAAACCGTACAACCATAGGACGCCAGTTTTACCGGGTCGATCCACAAACGCATCGCATATTTACGTTGTCCCCAGATCTGTACGCTACTCACGCCCGGGATGGTTTGCAAACGCTGCGCAATTACGTTATCGGCGTAATCACTCAGTTCGAGTACGTTTTTATTATCACTCTGAACCGTCATCGTAATGATCGGATCCGAATCGGCATCGGCTTTCGAAACTACCGGTGGCGCATCGATATCCTGTGGCAGACTTCTTACCGCCTGAGATACTTTATCCCGTACGTCGTTTGCCGCTTCTTCGAGATTTTTATCAAGGTTAAACTCAATCGTGATATTACTACTTCCCTGATTACTTGAGGAGGTGATATTTCGGATACCATCAATCGAGTTAATCGCTTTTTCCAGTGGTTCGGTGATTTGCGATTCGATGATATCGGCATTGGCTCCGGTATAACTCGTTCGGACGGAAATCTGCGCCGGGTCGATCGACGGGAATTCCCGTACACCCAGATAGGTATATCCGATAATTCCGAACAATATCAACATCAAATTGATTACGATCGTTAAAACCGGTCTTTTGATACTTGTCGTAGATAAACTCATGTTTCAGTACTTTAATAGGTGAGGCTTCGCATTAGTTTTTGATCGCGACTTTAACCGGCATATCGTTTTTAAGTGTCATCACACCGCTGGTTAATACCGTGTCGCCCACTTTTAAGCCCGATGTGATCAAGATATCTTTGGCCGTACGCGGTCCGGTTTCCACCACTACTTCTTTGGCTTTTCCTTTTTCGGATATAAATATTTTTTTACCGTTCTGAATTGGAATCAACGCTTCGGTTGGCACTAATAGTGCGTCGTTAATACTTTCCAGTGGAAGTGCCACATCGGCATAGGTTCCCGGTAGTAATTTTCCATCCGGATTTTCTGCCAGTGCGCGCATCTGAAGCGTTCGGGTCGAAACATCCACTCCCGGTTCAATAGCATATATTTTGGCTTTATACGCCTCTTTTGATCCGGCTATCGTAAACGAAATCGTCGCATTCTTTTTCATTTGAGTGGCATATTTTTCCGGTATTGAAAAGGTAATTTTCACCTGATTCATATTCACCAGGTTCGCCACTACGGTTGTTGGCGTAATATACGTCCCTTTTGAAATCGCCCGCAATCCGATTTTACCCGAAAAAGGAGCTTTTACACTGGTTTTGGCCAATTGCGCCTGAATGAGTTGGGTTTGTGCCTGAGTGGAACGCAATGTAGCGTTGGCCGTATCGTATTCCTCCTGACTGATGGCTTCTTTTTGCAATAACAATCGGGCTCTTCTTTCGTTTTCGGCTGCCAATGCCTGTTGCGTTCTGGCCTGTGCCAATTGTGCCCGCAATTCGCTATCGTTAATTTTAAACAACACCTGCCCTTGCGTTACCGGAGTCCCTTCGTTAAAATTGATACTTTCCACGATTCCGGAAACCTCACTTCTGATTTCCACCTGCTCATTTGCCTCGATAGACCCCGACAGGGATAAGTTATCGGAAAACACCTGTGGTTTCAACACAATTCCGGAGACTTTTGCCTCGTTTTTGCCTTCGCTTTTTTTGCCGCCATCCCCTTTTTCTTTATTGGCCGAAACGCGATAGAATATCATGCCGCCCAACACTATAATCAGAACGAGATATACAATATGTTTACCTTTCATAGTATCGTAATGTAGTTTTTTGTATTGCTTTATTTGTATAAACAACAAAGCTAATTTTTAAATGCTGTATTCGTCCCTACATTAAATTTAATTTAACACATTTTTTAGAATTTTAAATATCTGATAATGCAGACGCAACATTTCGGCATCTTTTTGTTGTTTTTTCAACCCGGCCTTAGCGTTCTCTAAAATTAATCATCTTTTTAATATGATCGTATAAAACCGGAAAATGGTTGCGGAAGGTTTCCGGGGTTTCAAAAAAGTGCTCGAGTAATACGGCCAGAAATTCATAGCGGTTTTCAAAGGCGTATTCCCGAAAATATCCCGATGTACGGATTTTTTCGCTATACTCCGGATTTTTTAATTCCTGCATCATTTTGTTAAACATCTTCTCAAACAGGATCGCGCTCACATGGTTGCTTTTGGCACTCTGAAAATGCAGCGCATGGGTAAATTCATGTAATCCCAGATTGCGATTGTCGTGCGCATTCTGATAACCGGCGACAAAATCCTCCCACGAAAACGCGATGGTTTTTAATGCCGGATTAAATTCTCCAATATGATACGCCTGGGTTGCTGCGGAATAATATTTAGTTGGAAAGACGACAATTTTAGTAAAAACCGTATAAAGGTAATTCCGCATTCCGAAAGTGAGCATTACCGAAGTCGCCGCGATCAACACTTTGACCTCGTCAGTGATCGATTGTCCTTGCTGACCGATAAATTGGTATTTTGAAATAAACTTTTTTACCCGATGTTCGAAATAGATCTGGTATTTTGGGGGCAATTTCTGATAAAACGGAAATTGGGTCTGCAATACAAATAATTGGCTATCGGTTAATTGCTGTTGAAAAAGATAAAAATGAACGTAAAAAGGCTTTTTACAAAAGTAGGCATACACTAGTTCTAACAATCGCACACCATAAAATAATAGGATTATCAGCACAATCGCCATCACACTCCACATTGCGCGCAAATCGGCTTTTTCTGTGGATGTCGCCACTAAAAAATAAAGTGCTTTCATAGCAATTGTTTCAGGAGATTAAAAGGATAGGTTACGGATTCTTACAAAGAAATGATTTTTATTTGTTTCTATCAAGAACACTTCCCTTTTAGCGTTTTATTCCCGTAAAACAAAATTTATTCTTCCTGTTATAGTCCTATCCAATATAACAAGGTATTTCGCTTTTCGATATATTTGTAAGTATCGCAATCTAATATTAATATAATCTTCTCATTCTTGCAATGACAAAAATCTACCGTGACTATTTTGAAACGTTAAAACACTATTTATTGCTATTAGCAATCGATTCCCGTAGCGGAATTGTTGGCTGTAGTGAAGCCGAAATCAATACCCTTAGAAATGAAAAAGGGCCAATTCCTCTGGCTTATGAAGAATACCTGAGAAGTATTGGAAAAAAGATGTTGTTTGAATTTATGGATGCTGAGGACATGGCTTTTGCGGATTTGGATTATATCAACAACTTTGCAAACGAAGTATTCGAAAATAATGCGAGGCCTCCGAAAGAGGATTTTTTTGTTATTTCCGAACGCCGCAATGATTATATCTCTTTAATTTATGCCGAAGGCGACAATCCAAAGGTCTGGATTATGAGTGAATACTGGGATGATACTCAAAAGGGTGAAAATCTCGCTATCCGCACCGGTAGTTTTACGGAGCTAATGAATCTCTTTTTCAAACAAACGCTTACAAATCATCCGGCCAGCTTTTATTTTGTTCCACAGCACGTTGCCGATTCTGAAGCGTATATTCGGAAAAAATACAAAAACTGGCTTACCGGACTTCAGTCCATACATACAATTGTTCGGAAATACCAGGACGAAAACCCATTAATCCACGAGCTGAATCAGTGTTTTTCAGACTATTACCAGCAAAACGCAGCGGTTATTACCGAAAGCTTACAGAAAGATAAAAATGCTAAAAGTCCCGAAAAAAGTGATGCTGTCACTGAAGATCATACTCCCAAAACCGAGTCCAATAAAAATTTGTTTCAAAGACTAAGAGCCTTTTTTAATTAAAACCGTTCCGCTTTTAAAATGCAAATCACCAAGATCAACCCTATACTACCGCTTCTAATCGCACTCGCTTTTATGGAACCGCTCTATGCGCAAGAGCAGCCGAAAGATTCCATCGAACTAGCGTTCCGGCCGTATACCAGTTTGCGTGGTCATACGGCGATTTACAGCAACAAAATGGAACTTCAGGAAAATGCCTCCCGAATGGGGGCCGAAATACGCATCAAAAAGGGAACGATTGTCTTTATTGCCGGTGTCGAAGTACAGGTAAATCTGTTTCGTGGCAATACTTCTTTTAGTGCCGATGGTGGTCTTACGGGTGGTTATCAGAACCTACAATCGGTACAAACCAAACAGGTTTTTGGGAATCGATTGGGCTATTTAGGCCTGGACATGAACAAATTTGGAACGCTTACCATTGGGAAACAATGGAGTGTATACCGCGACATCACGGCTTATACCGATCGGTTTAGTGTTTTTGGTGCGCGGGCATCGGCTACTTTTATCGGCGGAACCGATGGTGGTGAAAACGGAACCGGACGCGCGGACCAGTCGATAATCTACCGAAATCAAATCGGTTCCTTTCGGTTTGGCGGGCAAATTCAGGCGCGTGGCCAAAACAACACTTCTTTTGTAGATGGTTTTGGGATAGCAGCGCAATTGGAAGTTACATCCGATTGGTTTATCGGTGCCGCCTTTAACAAAGCCTATGTCAGCGAAAATCTGATCAACAGCGGTACAATCGTTGGACTAAACGGGCAACCCATTTATATGGCTATAGGAAGTAAATACATTGGAAAAAAAATGGATTTTAGTATCGTAGGGGTGCTCCAAAAAAACGGTGATTTCACCCAGGGGAACTATACCGATCTGCAAGAAAACACTATAACGCCAACGATTGTTTTTGATGCCAGAGGCCTGGAGATTTTCGGAAAATACAAATGGAGTAAGCTGGCGATTTTGGCGGGCTATAATTATTATGCTCCGATTACTTCCCATATTCCGTTGCTCGGCGGTCTGCTTCCTATTGAAAAGGGGTTTAAGCGGAATGATTTTATTGCCGGGATTACCTATCAACCGGTACCATTCGTTCAGTTGTATAGTGAACAACGGATTTCCACCGGTAGCATTGCTACCGGAACACGCGAAAACAGTGTTTTTACCTTAGGAATGAAAATTGACCTTGCTACCAATTTTAAAAAGAAGCTTGCTTTGTAGAATCTTTTATTTATTTTTTGTCGACATCGCGATCAAATACCACCGGTTTTTCATTACCATCCAGAAAAATGCCTATCCCCTGAATTTTACCATCTACATCGGTAGCAAAATTCAACATTGCAGTACTTTGTTCGGTATCGACTTTTCCGTTTTTATCGATCGTTCTTGGATCAAAAACATCATAATGGAAGTGTTTTAGTATAACTTTTTCCGTGCCAAATCGGGTATATAAATCCTTGTTTTCAAAAGTTATTTTAATTGTTCCATAGGCCGGATTCGTATAAGAACCCGTATATTCTTTTAACGGATGTGACGGAATTGTTTTTAAGACCGGTTTCTTTTCTACAGCAGTTTTTGTTCGCTTAGCTTTTTCGGCTGCAGCAGTTTTTACTTCACCGTTCCAATCTACCGATTTAAGATTCAAGATTCGATCTGCTATAGAATTGCATATAATCATCGGAACTTTCGAAGTACTTTGATTTGTCAAGACCACAATTCCCAACTTATCCGAAGGAAAAAAGGCCACATTCGCCGAAAACCCGTTAATATTACCGCCGTGTTCTACGACATAATGTCCTCTATAGGAGCCAATCATCCAACCCAAACCATAATTGGCTAAAAAAATATCACTATGTTTATCGGGCAAATCAGCACTCATAACCATTTGCGAACTCATCGCTTCGGTAATATAGTCTTTCGGTAAAATTTCCTTTCCTTTAAAAGATCCGTCGTTAATCCACACCTTTAACCAGCTCGCCATGTCGTTAACACTACTATTAATACTTCCCGCCGGTCCCATTCCGTTAATATTGTAATAGTCGATCTTTTTAATCGTATTATCATTGGCGACCGTATACGGTAAAGCCGCATCACTATCGTTCTGAAAAGTCATAATATCGGTATTCGAACGGTTCATTTCCAAGGGAATAAAAAACTTTTCCTTAATATTTTGCTCCCATGTTTTACCAGTAAATTCCTCTACAATCATCCCTTGTGCGAGATACATAAAATTATTGTAAAACCATTTCTCGCGTACGGCTGCTGTAGGTTTCATATACTTTACACGGGCAATAATACTGTCACGATCTTTGGAATTAAATAAAAACCACGACGAGTCATATCGGGACAAGCCCGACCGATGCGCCATCAGATCTCTAAGAATGATCTGATTGTTCATTTCATCATTATAAAATCGCAACTGTGGCAACAAATCGACGGCCTTGTCTTCAAAGGTCAGTTCACCTTCTTTTCTCAGCAATCCCAATAAAGAAGCTGTAAATGCTTTTGAGCTTGACCCTATCGCAAAAAGGGTGTTGGTTGTGACCGGTTTTTTGTTTTCGACATCGCGATAGCCAAAACCTTTGCTGTAAATCACTTGATCACCTTTTACCACCGCTACCGCAAAACCCGCAATATGCTGGTCTTTTAAAACACTTGTCAATACGGAATCGATTTTTGGAAACGGATCATTTGCTTTTTGAACTTGAGCAAGTCCGGAAAAAGAAATAAGCAAACTAAAAAGGTAGGCTAACGAAAACTTCATAGAGGTCTTATGTTTTCCCAAAACTACACTTTTTTTTCGCTTAGAAAAAAACTATTATTCAATGAATTATCGTTTAAAAACATACTTGACAAACCCGAACAACAGTTCTACAAATAAGATTTAACCTACAACTTTACCGTTGATTTTTTGTAAACTCTAAGGTTCAAAACTCGAACCAATTATTGGAAGATTTAAAGTGTCTTAGTGAATTAATCACTGCATGATATAGAAGATAGTTGTAGAAAAAGAGGCTATTTACTCTACTTCGTGTCGCCCTATTTATAGGATTTTTAAATAAAAATGGCAATGATTTGGTAACTAAATTAAGTCATCATTAGGCTGCTGTCACAAATTTGACACTGAGCAACTCAAATCAAAGACAATAATAAATTCGGAATGCTTTTTTTCACTCTTTATGAAATTAAACTTTTAATAATCATTTTGGACCGTTCTATCAACTCATTGGACTTGAACATCTGACTTTCGATTATGGAGCTTTCAAACAGCATATATATGTGATCCGACAAAATCTCATCTTCAATTAAATCTGAAAAAAATTTCCGGAGGTCTTTTTTATGGTCCTGAATTACAGTCAGTATTTTTAAATTATCACCCGGAATTTCAGATAAAATATTCAAGAAACTGCAGCCTCTGAAATTTTCCTTTTCGTTCCTATAAACTAAGTAATCAAATGACGCCAGAACCTTTGATTTCACATCTTTTTTATCACTTATAAAATCATTAAGTTCACCGAACCAATAAGTATGCCTCGCATTTAAAAAGGCAACACATAAATCCTCTTTGGATTTAAAATGTTGATAAAAACTTGCCTTAGCAACATTTGCTTCAGAAATAATCTGATTAATACCCGTTGAATTGTACCCTTGATTGGCAAAGAGGACAAAGGTTACATCCATAATTCTTTCTTTTGGAGCTATCATAAGTTGGTTTTTATAGAACAAATATATAATTAATCCTAAAAACATACAAACCTGTCTGTCTTTAAGTAGATTTGAAGCAACCAGTAGAGGTACAAAATTATCAAGATGAAAGAAACGTGGCCTGCCACTCTCTTTACTAAAAAAAGTAGAATTAGCTTCCTTAAAATTTTGCTAATCCTACTCTAATAAAGATTTCATTTATTTAAACTTTCGGTCTTCTTCTTTGATTGCTAAATCATTGATGCTAGCATATTTTCTGGCCATCAAACCATTCTCATCAAATTCCCAGTTTTCATTTCCATAGGCTCTGAACCAATTCCCATCCAGATCCCTATACTCATATTCAAATCTAACTGCGATACGGTTGTCAGTATGTGACCAATATTCTTTTTTAAGCTTGTATTGCAGCTCCTTTGTCCATTTATCAGCGAGAAATGCTACAATTTCATCTCTCCCGTTTACAAACTTATCTCTATTTCGCCATTCGCTGTCGATGGTGTAGGCTTTAGAAATTTTTACAGGGTCTTGCGAATTCCATGCGTCTTCTGCAAACTGGATTTTCTGCAATGCTGATTCAAATGTAAACGGCGGTAGTGGATGTTTCTGTTCCATGTTTTTAATAAATTAAGTTGTTAATAATTTCTGAGTCCTCTTTTTCGAATAACACATCCTGTACTATTCGACAGGACAAACTTAAAACAAAATAACAAAACAGACAAACTTGTCTGTCTGTTTTTTTTTAAATCCATAACTTTTAAATATATTTATCAGGAATTATCAAGTAATACATACCTTTCCGGCCCTAAAATCATAAACTATATAGCATCAGATTCTTACTATTTTTACTGCGGTACAAACTATTGACCATTCAGGAAGATTTTTAGAAAACATAAAGGCAGTGTCCCCTCTAATTTTAAAAATGAACAGGAATTTCAGAGGATTGCCAAGGCGAAGTACATTTACCATTCAGTAAGGCTTGAAATTAAACGAGCAAAAAAGATTTACATAAATTTGCGAAATGGAAAATAATAAGCTTGTATTTGAATCTAAATACAAAAAGTTAGGCTGTACCACCTTTGATAATCAGAATTTGGAATTAATTAATACTAATTTTTTCCGCCCCTTCATTAAAGTCTTGCTGGTACCTGCACATTACATAATCAGTGTCGATTTTAAAATATATGAATTGGATAGACCGGCTGTATTTTTTGTAAACAGCAATCAGTTCCTTACTGTGGTTAAAGCCTCAAATACTCCTGCTCACTTCATCTATTATAACAGGGATTTTTATTGCGTTCAGATTCATGATGCTGAAGTTGCGTGCGATGGGTTATTATTCAATAATATTTTTGAAATCCCTAAAGTAGCTTTTGATGAATTGGAAATGGTAAACGTACAGCAACTATTTTCCCAAATAAAAGAAGAGATCGAGCTGCAAGATTCTTCTTCAGAAGAACTGATCCGCGTCTACTTAAAACAGTTAATTTTGAAGGCAACAAGAGAATGGAAAAAACAGAATCTGGAAAATGACCCGATAATGCTTCAGTCCGCTGAACATGATTTTTTCAGAAACTTCAGCCGTCTGGTTGAAATTCACTTTCGTGAAAAACATGCTGTTGCCGATTATGCAGACCTAATGAATCTGGCTCCAAAAACATTATCCCATAAGTTTAAGAAATTGAATCTGGAGAATCCAAACGAAATAATCAAAAACAGGATTATACTTGAAACCAAACGACTGCTTTATTATACCGATTTAAGCATAAAGGAAATTGCGTATCAGCTGGGATATGAGGATCCGGGTTATTTCAACAGAATGTTTACTCAAAAGCTTGGAAACACTCCTGCCCATTTTAGAAAAGAATTCAAAAAACAATAAAAAACACCTTAGAAGGAAAAAAGTACAATTTTAATACACTTTTTAATCTATACAGAGCTGTTATCGCGACATACCTTTGTCTTATCAAAAAATAACAATTTAAAATATAGATTATGAAAAATTCATTCTTTAAAGGTATAACCTTATCAGCACTCGCTGCATTGATGTTTAACACTACACCAACAGTTGCACAGCAGAAAACACCAGCTGCACAAGACCCAAACATATCAAAAGATATTCGTGCCTTTTTAAAGGTTTTAAACAGTGGTAATGGAAAACCACTAGAACAAATGACACCAGAAGAGGCCAGACTCGTTTTGGTAGGGGCTCAAAATTCTGTAACGTACGATTACTCCGATATCGAAGAAACTGAAAAAACAATTACGCAGGACGGTTTAACAGTAAAGCTTCATATTGTAAAACCTAAAGGAGCTAAAAACGGATTACCTGTTTTTATGTTTTTCCACGGCGGTGATTGGGTTTTGGGAGATTATCCAACTCACAGAAGATTAGTTAGAGATTTGGTTGTAAATAGCGGTGCTGTTGCAGTCTTCCCAGATTACACACCGGCTCCCGACGCTCGTTTTCCTATAGCCATTAATCAAGCGTATGCGGCTACAAAATGGACAGCCGCTCATGGAAAAGAAATTGGGGTAGATGGCACTAGATTAGCCGTTGCTGGTAACAGTGTTGGTGGTAATATGGCAGCTGTGGTGGCACTGATGGCAAAAGATAAAAAAGGACCTAAATTAGTACAGCAAGCACTTTTATGGCCGGTAACGGATGCCGATTTCAGCCGTCCATCATATACTAAATTTGCTCAGGAAAGATTTCTTACAACACCATTGATGAAATGGATGTGGGATAATTATTTACCTAAAAAAGAAGACCGTAAAAACAAATATGCGTCTCCTTTACAAGCTTCACTAGACGAATTACAAGGTCTGCCGCCAGCATTGGTACAAGTAGCCGAGAATGATATTTTATATGATGAGGGTGTCGCATATGCCCGAAAATTAGATCAGGCTGGTGTTCCAACTACCATTTCCGAATACAAAGGTTTTATCCATGATTATGGATTACTGAATCCAATTGCCCATATTCCAGCGATTCAAGTTTCAATACAACAGGCAGCTGTAGTTTTACATAACGCATTGTTTGCAAACTAAATTAAGCATTTAGATACTTGGATGTGCCAATCCGATTTTTTAATCAATTTGTTTTTTTTCCTTGAAATTCAGTCTAAACCTAGTCGAGAACTAAATTTAGGCTGAATTTTTTATTGGCATATCCAAGTATATAATTATCTTAACTTAAAGTAATATAAAAGCGTAGTGAAGACTCCAAACAAGCCTATCTATTGATTGCATACGGTTCCAACTTTACTATAAAAAAGACGTATAGAATATCCCCTATGAAATATGATTTAAATCCTTCCTTTTAAAGTACGATTAAAAAAATCATTACAAATCAATAATTTAAAAACAAAAAAAAGTCTCCAAAAAAGAAAACTCTTTTGGAGACTAGGTGACCACGGAGGGGTTCGAACCCCCAACCCTCAGAGCCGAAATCTGATATTCTATCCAGTTGAACTACGCGGCCATTTTTAATCCGATTGCAAAGAAAACAATCTGATTTGATTTTTGCAAATTATGTCAGCAGCTTTTTTACAATTGTTGAAATTGTTTTTCCATCGGCTTTACCCGCCAATTCTTTAGAAGCAGCTCCCATTACCTGACCCATGCTTCCCATTCCGGAAAAACCACCGTCGGCAATGATTTTTGCAATAATTGTTTCCACCTCTGATTCAGACAATTGCGCCGGTAAAAACTTTTCAATTACGGCAACCTGAGCCAATTCCGGTTCTGCTAAATCCGCACGTCCCTGCTCGCTAAAAATAGCCGCACTGTCTTTTCGTTGTTTTACCAGTTTTTGTAATATTTTTATTTCATCCTCTTCTTTTAACTCCTGACCCGCTCCGGAAGTCTGCGCTAATAAAATTTCCGATTTAATGGCACGTAAGGCTTCAAGCGCTACGGTATCTTTGGCTTTCATGGCGGTTTTCATTTCGTCCATGATTTTAGTTTGTAAGCTCATGTTTTCAATTATTTAATTTTCGTTTCTGTATCCGGAAACGTGATTTTCCTTTCTCCGTTTACAAGTGGATTTTTATTCCGGAATGCTTTGCGAAGATATAAAAAATAACCCGAAATCGGGTTTGATTTCGGGTTAAAGGTTTCTCAAATGTAGGTTAGTTAGTCTACGTTATCATGTAGGAAAGAGTTGTTGGAACGCAACTGTAAGTCGTCGTTACTATCCATTCCCAATGACATACGCGATTTGCTATTATCTGCAGGAGCAGCATTTAAATCGACTCCCATTCTTTTATAAGCCGGTTCTTTTTCCAATTCATTTACGCGGGAAGCGCTATTGTTGAATTTGTAATTGAACTCTTTCATTTTTCTTTTGCGCTCTTCCGCTCTCATTCGCAAGGTTTCCTCAATGGTCATTTCAACCGGAGAAATCTCGTCGAAGCTCGATTGTGACTGAGCCGGCTCTACTTTTCGCATCGTAAAGTTTAACTCTTCCGCAACCGGTTCTTCTTTTAGCGGTTCAACCGCTGCTTTGGAAGCCAACAATTCGTTTTCTTTTTCCATATAATCTTCCAAAGAGTATTTTACCACTCCCGACTGGTTTACTTCCGTTACCGGAACCACCTGTACCGGCTGGTTTACTTTGATCTCTTTGGTTTCATTACTAAGATCGAAAACAACTCTATCCTGAACTGCTGTTACCGGTAAGTCGAATGAAAAAGCAATTTGCTCTTCAACTTTTGGCAACACATATTGCGGCTCGATCACCTCAATTTCGCGTACATCTCTCATAACCGGAACCGGAGCTTCCTCTTTTACCGGTGAAACGATTTCGAAAAATACATCCAGGTTATTGATAAAATCAGCCGATGGCAATTCGTCTTCAATTACTGCTTCCGGTTGTTTTTTTTCGTATACTGCTACTTCTTCTTCCTCTAAAGCGAAAACGATTTTTTCTTCCGGTTGTTCCGGTGTAATATCGTTGATCATCGTTTGAGGTGCTGCTTTTTCAACCGGAGTCGAAAAATCAAATGACGGTACAAATGCCGTTGCCGACAAATCCTGAACCAATTTTTGCTCACCCTCTAAGGTGTGAATAATTTTTTTTGGCTCTGTATTTACGATTTCCGCTTGTTGCTCTACGTTAAATCCCGTAGCAATGATGGTAACCGCGATAGCATCTCCTAACGATTCGTCTTCACCAACCCCCATGATGATGTTGGCATTGTAGCCCGCTTCTTCCTGGATATGATCGTTGATTTCTCCGATTTCGTCAATTGTGATTTCGTTGGTACCCGATACAATTAATAACAATACGTTTTTAGCTCCGGTAATTTTGTTGTCGTTTAACAACGGAGAATCCAATGCGTCCACAATCGCATCTTTCGCTCTGTTTTCACCGTTGGCCACAGCCGATCCCATGATAGCGGTTCCACTGTTCGACAATACGGTTTTCGCATCTTTTAAGTCGATATTCTGCGTATAGTGGTGCGTAATTACTTCGGCGATTCCTCGTGAAGCGGTTGCCAATACTTCATCCGCTTTCGAGAATCCAGCCTTGAATCCTAAGTTACCGTATACTTCTCTTAATTTGTTATTGTTGATAACGATTAACGAATCTACCTGTTTGCGAAGTCTTTCCACTCCCAACAAAGCTTGCTCCTGACGTACTTTCCCTTCAAACTGGAATGGAATGGTTACAATACCTACGGTCAGGATATCTCTTTCTTTGGACAATTGCGCGATTACCGGTGCGGCACCTGTTCCGGTTCCACCACCCATACCGGCCGTAATAAATACCATTTTAGTATTTACGTCCAACATTTTTTCAATTTCCTCGATACTTTCCAAAGCCGACTGTTGTCCAACTTCGGGATTTGCTCCGGCGCCAAGCCCTTCTGTTAAGTTAACGCCAAGTTGAATTTTATTTGGAACGGAACTACTCTGCAATGCCTGTGAATCGGTATTACAAACTACGAAATCTACTCCTTTAATCCCTTGTTTAAACATGTGGTTAATGGCATTACTACCACCGCCACCTACACCAATAACTTTAATCACATTTGATTGGTTTTTTGGCAAATCAAATGCAATACTTCCAAATTCTGAGTTGCTGTTCATATCGTATCGGTTTTATTCTGCGTTATCTAAAAATTCCTTAATCTTATCTATATACTTGTCAAAAAAGCCTCTTTTAATCTTTTCTTTGGTAGATTCCGGATCTACGTCATTTTTCACATTAATTGGCTTGATCGGCGCTGTTTCTGCTATTATCTCTTCTTCTATCGCTTCCGGTTCCGGTTCAATTCTAACCGGTTGTGGTTTGCTTTCCACTTTTGGCTGTTCCTTTTTAATCTCGGCCAGTGGCGTTGCACTTTTCGTATTATTTCGGATACTGTTCATCACCAATCCTACTGCCGTAGCATATAACGGACTGGAGATTTCTTCGTCGGAATTTCCAGCCAAATGCTCGTTCGGATAACCGATTCGAGTGTCCATTCCGGTGATGTATTCCACCAATTGTTTGATGTGTTTTAACTGAGCACCGCCTCCTGTTAATACAATTCCGGCGATCAGTTTTTTTCTCGGATCTTCATGCCCGTAGGCTTTGATCTCGGCAAAAACCTGTTCTACAATTTCCACAACTCTGGCGTGAATGATTTTCGAAAGGTTTTTTAACGATATCTCTTTCGGTTCACGTCCTCGTAATCCCGGGATCGAAACAATTTCGTTATCCTTGTTTTCACCCGGCCAAGCCGATCCGAATTTTACTTTTAATAATTCAGCTTGTTTTTCGATAATCGAACAACCTTCCTTAATATCGTCGGTGATCACATTTCCGCCAAATGGAATCACGGCTGTATGCCGAATGATACCGTCTTTAAAAATGGCCAGATCGGTTGTTCCACCTCCGATATCGATCAACGCTACGCCGGCTTCTTTTTCCTCCTGACTTAACACCGCATCGGCCGAAGCCAATGGCTCTAATGTCAAACCTGACAAATCCAAACCGGAACTTTTAATACAACGTCCCACGTTTCGGATGGAAGACGCCTGCCCCACTACCACGTGGAAACTCGCTTCCAATCGGCCACCATACATCCCGATAGGTTCTTTGATTTCCGATTGCCCGTCGATTTTAAATTCCTGTGGTAACACGTGGATGATTTCTTCACCCGGCAACATGGCCAGTTTGTGTACCTGATTGATCAATAAGTCAATATCGGCATCCCCAATCACTTCTTCCGGATTGTGACGACTGATATAGTCACTGTGCTGAATACTACGAATGTGCTGACCAGCTATGCCTACCACCACATCGTTGATTTTATATCCCGAATCCGCTTCAGCGTCCAAAACGGCCTGCTGAATGGATTGAATTGTCTGCGTAATATTGTTTACCACTCCGCGCGCCACACCAAGGCTTTTGGATTTCCCAACCCCTAAAATTTCTAATTTGCCGTACTCATTTTTCTTGCCGATCATCGCGACAATTTTGGTTGTCCCAATATCCAAACCTACTGCAATACTTTCTTTTTCCATAGTCTAATATTTGGTGCACACTACTTGTTGTGTAAACTTCAGATTAATTGTTTTATAATTCCCGATAAGGGTGTCTTTTATCGCATGTTGAAAAAAGGCCTTATAGTTGTCAAACTTCTTGTCAACATTTATCGTTCTTCCGAAAAGGATCTGATAATTGTAATTCCTGTTGGTCATTATCAGACTTCCTGTAGGCAAAATTTGTATCCCGGTGATGTTTTTTTTCAAAAAATCATCATCGTAAATTTTTCGAAGTACTTCGGTCAGTTTGTCCTTGTTTTCGCTATTAATTTCACCTGAAATCAACGGAACCCGCGCTGCAAAATTATCCGACAACGGCATCTGATTTCCCTCATAGTCAATATAATAAGAACGCTCTCCGTCATCGACCCGCGCTACCGGTGTTTTCTGTGTCACGACTGCCTCTAAAGTCCCGTCAATAGTGGCAAAGACCTCTGCTTTGGCTATCATTTCATTACTGTCGAGAATATGCTCCAATCTATTCAAATCTAGCTTATCTTTCCGTATGCTCGTAACTTTGTTAAAATTTTGTATTAACAAGTTATCAACCGTTTCAGGCGTGATAAAAAGGTTGTTTTCTCCTTTAAACCGCACCTCTGTTTTTTGCAGATAACGGGTTTCATTTCGCTTCGATGAAAATGAGTACAGGAAAATCACTACTCCAATCATGAGTACCAATCTTACATCTGTCCATTTTATTTTTTTCATCGTTTTTTTATTTTTTTACTACTTCTAATGCTTTTCGAATATCGGGCACCATTTCGCCCACATCACCTGCTCCTATCGTTACAATTACCGGTGCATCGCTATTTTCGAGTGCCGGAATCAGGGCTTCTTTTGAAATCAGTTTTTTGGCACTGTTTTCGATTTTCCCTAATAACCATTCGGAGGTAATCCCTTCCATTGGCAATTCCCGCGCCGGATAAATATCCAATAACAGGATTTCATCAAATTGCGACAGACTTTTGGCAAAATCATCTGCAAAATCGCGGGTTCTACTGTACAAATGCGGCTGAAACACCGCCAGTACTTTTTTCCCCGGATACAATTCGCGAACCGCCTGATGCACCGCATTGATTTCGGTTGGATGGTGTGCATAATCGTCGATATACACAAACTCCGGTTTCCGAATCTGGAAGGAAAAACGTCTTCGTACGCCTTTAAAACTCAACAGTGCTTTTGCAATATCGCTATCCGAAACGCCGTAGGTTTTGGCCATCGCCAACGCCAGTAAAGCATTCGTCAGATTGTGTCGACCGGGTAATCCGAACTTCACATCTATTATTGCTCCGGTAGGCGTATCCACATCAAACACATACCATCCGTCTACAATTCGTATATTTTTTGCCGTAAACTGTGCGTCGTCCTCAATTCCTACCGTCACCGCTTCGATGGGCAGTCCATTCGTTACGAACAGTTGTTTTTTATCGGCTACTTTATTCGCAAATTCTATAAAAGAAGCTTCAATTGAAGCTTTGTCGCCATAGATATCCAAATGATCCGCATCCATCGACGTCACACAAGCGATATCCGGATGCAAATGCAGGAACGAACGATCGAATTCATCGGCTTCCACAACGGTAACCGTTTTTCCGTTTCCAATCAGGTTCGAATTATAGTTTTCGACAATCCCGCCTAAAAAGGCCGTCATATCGACTCCGCTTTCATACAACACATGCCCCAAAATACTGGACGTCGTGGTTTTACCGTGGGTTCCGGCTACCGCAAAGCAAAAGGTATCTTTGGTTATAATCCCCAAAACTTCCGCTCTTTTCTTAACCACAAATCCGTTATCCAAAAAATAATTCCACTCTGCGTGGTGTTTTGGCACCGCCGGTGTAATTACCACCAGAGTATTTTCTTTGTTACGGAAAGCTTCGTCAATCAGTGACACATTATCCTCAAAATGGATTGCAATACCACTTTCTTCCAATTCGGCCGTAAGGTGCGTCGGTGTCTTATCATATCCGGCTACATTTTTCCCGATGTTTTTAAAATAACGGGCCAAAGCACTCATTCCAATGCCTCCTATTCCGATAAAATATACGTTATGTATTTGCGGTAAATTCATTATCCTGCAATCAATTTCTTTTGGTTATCGTATCAATTGAACAATCTCATCCACAATTTGCTTGGTCGCGTTGGGCAAAGCCAATTGTTTGATCGTGTCACTTAATTGTTTTTGTTGTTCTTCGTTGTGCAGCAATGCTGCAAACGTGTTTTCAAATTGGCTGTCCAATTCCGATTCTTTGAGCAATAAAGCTCCTTTTTTATCGACAATCGCTTTGGCGTTTTTCGTCTGATGGTCTTCGGCCACGTTTGGCGACGGAATAAATAATACCGGCTTCCCAACGATGCAAAGCTCCGAAACCGATGACGCTCCCGAACGGGAAATCACCATATCGGCAGCGGCATATACCCAATCCATACGGTCAATAAAAGCCAAAACCTGTACATTTTCCTTTTCAGCAAAGTGTTTGTATTCTTCAAAATAAAGTTTTCCACATTGCCAAATGATTTGAACTCCTTGTTCCAGCAGCCAGTCGATTTCTTTTGCAATAAGCTGATTGATTCGTCTGGCACCTAAACTTCCTCCTAACACCAATAGTGTTTTTTTGGACGGATCGAGTTTGAAATGCGCAATGGCTTCATCTCTTTTTTCGGCAACCGAAATCAGATCCTGACGCACCGGATTTCCGGTTAGCCGGATTTTATCTTTTGGAAAAAAACGCTCCAAATTTTCGTAGGCCACACATATTGCGTTGGCTTTTTTCCCTAACAATTTATTAGTAATTCCCGGAAAGGAATTCTGTTCCTGAATCACGGTTGGGATATTCATTCCAGCGGCTACTTTTAATACGGCACCACTGGCAAAACCTCCGGTTCCGATAACGACATCGGGTTTGAATTGTTTTAAAATCCCGTATGATTTGGTTAAGCTGGAAATCAGTTTAAACGGAAACATCAGGTTTTGCAACGTCAGTTTTCGCTGAATTCCCGCAATCCATAATCCTTTAATCGGATAACCGGCTTGTGGTACTTTTTGCATTTCCATTTTATCTTTCGCGCCCACAAACAGGATTTCGGCTTTCGGAAAGCGAACTTTCAATTCGTTGGCAATAGCAATAGCCGGATAGATATGTCCTCCGGTTCCGCCTCCGCTGATAATGAATTTAGGGTTCTCTTTCATTTTATTTTGTTGTTATTTCTAACGCTTACTTTTTATTTAAAACAGCATTCATCGGATTCTCTCCTACATCTTCGATGGAATAATCTTCTTCCTCCACTTCTTTCTGCTCCTCCATTTCCTTATCGATCAGACGTTGCAGGATTTCTTCCCGTTGGCGTTTTTCTTCTTCTTCCTGCGCGATTTCTTCTTCTTTTTTCGTCACACTCAAAATAATTCCGATCGCAATACAGGTCATCCATATCGAACTTCCCCCGCTACTGATCAACGGTAACGTCTGACCGGTTGTAGGTAGTAATTCTACCGCTACCCCCATATTCACCAAAGCCTGGAAAATAATCGGAAAGCCGAGGCCTACGATTAGCAACTTCCCGAACATGGTCGGTGCTTTGTGTGAGGTGATCAAAAAACGAAAGAACAACATCAGGTACATAAACAAAATTGCCAATCCACCTAACAGTCCGTATTCTTCCACGATAATCGCGAAAATAAAATCGGAAGACGATTGTGGTAAAAAGTTTTTCTGTACACTTTTCCCTGGTCCTAATCCGTAAATCTTTCCGGAGGCAATTGCAATTTTTGCTTTTTCAATCTGATAATCGTCTTCATTTGGCTCATCCGAGCTAAATCGTTCGATACGACTCATCCAGGTATCCACACGGTTAGGCATGGCATCCGGAAAGGCTTTGGCCACCAAAACGAACATCGTTAACCCTACTAATCCTGCACCAATAATGATTCCGAGGTATTTCATCGGGTATTTCCCTACGAAAACCAACATACATACCATTGAAAAAATCAAGGCCGCAGTGGAAAAATTGGCCGGCAAAATTAATATTATTACTGAAAAAACCGGCAACCAAAGTTCAAAAAGTGACGACTGAAACGTATATTCTTTTCCTTCGATTTTTGACAGGTAACGGGCCACGTAAACCATGAGCACAATAAGCGCCAGTGCCGAGGTCTGGAAACTGACTCCGATAAACGGAACCTGAATCCAACGACTGGCATTTGCGCCGCCAATTGTTGTCCCCTGAACCATCGTATAGGCCAGTAATAGCACTACTATCGGCAAGGCTACTTTCGAAATGGCCTTAAAGTAATGGTAGGGTGTTTTGTGTACGAAATAGATCAGACAGAAACCGATAAAAATATGCACGAGGTGCTTCATCAGGTATCCGATGGTTGACCCTTTTCCCACCACATAAACCAGGTTCGTACTGGCACTAAAAACCGGCATAAAAGAAAACAGGGCTAACAGGGACACGAATGCCCAGATCCCTTTATCTCCTTTTAAATTGGTTAATAATGCTTTCATTATAATTCTTTTTTATTTTTTAAAGACTTTGTACGGCGTTTTTAAACTGCTTTCCACGGTCTTCGTAACTTTCAAACAAATCGAAACTGGCACAAGCCGGTGATAATAAAACCGTATCACCTTTTTCGGCCATTTTCTGGGCAATTTTTACCGCCTCGGTCATACTGGTAGTTTCTACCATTACATCGACTACGTTACCAAAAGCTTCAATGATTTTGGAATTGTCCACACCCAGGCAAACAATTGCTTTTACTTTCTCGCGTACCAACGGCATTAATTCGGCATAATCATTTCCTTTGTCCACACCACCAACAATCCAAACGGTTGGCGTGGTCATACTATCTAAAGCAAAGAAGGTCGCATTTACGTTGGTCGCCTTGGAATCGTTTACATATTGTACGTTTTGTATTTTCAGTACTTTTTCCAAACGGTGTTCCACTCCCTGGAAATCGGACAGGCTTTCACGGATTGTTGCTTTTCGAATACGCATCAATTGCGCTACTGTGGTTGCTGCCATTGCATTTTTTACGTTATGTTTTCCTTCTAGTGATAGTTCGTTTATTGGCATGATAAATGTCTCGTTGTTGATGTTGGTGTAAATCGTATCGTCTTTTATATAGGCGCCTTCTTCCAGTGTTTTTGTGAGTGAAAAAGGGACTTTCTTTGCTCGTATTTTGTTTTTGCTTAGCCAGTCGGTTATGGCTTCATCATCGGCATCATAAATCAGATAATCGTCTTCCGTCTGGTTTTTGGTAATCCTGAATTTCGCTTCGATATACTGACCGTAGTCGTAATTATAGCGATCCAAATGATCCGGACTGATGTTGGTTATCACGGCAATATGCGGTTTGTAATCGATAACCCCGTCGAGCTGAAAACTGCTTAACTCCAACACATAGGCTTCAAACTTGTTTTCGGCGATCTGCCAGGCGTAACTTTTCCCGATGTTTCCGGCCAGTCCTACATTTAATCCGCCCTGTTTTAGCAGATGATGCGTCAGCATGGTTGTGGTCGTTTTCCCGTTACTTCCGGTGATTCCAACCGTTACTACATGTGTAAATTTGTTGGCAAACTCGATTTCCGAAATAATCGGAATATTCTTTTCCTTTAACTTTTTTACAATTGGCGACTTGTCGGGAATACCCGGGCTTTTCATCACCACATCAGCATTCAGGATCAAATCCTCCGTATGTTTTTCATCTTCCCAGGGAATCTGGTTTAGAATCAACACTTCTTTATAGTTGTTTTTTATTTTTCCGAAATCGGACAGAAATACATCATATCCTTTTTTCTTTCCTAAGATTGCAGTGCCAACACCGCTTTCTCCGCCTCCTAATACTACTAGCCTCATACTATCGTAATTTTAATGAAACCAATGAGAAAATCGCTAACAAAATCGCCACAATCCAGAAACGGGTCACGATCTTACTTTCGTGATAGCCTTTTTTCTGATAATGGTGATGCAAAGGCGACATCAGGAAGATCCGTCTTCCTTCGCCGTATTTCTTTTTTGTGTATTTAAAATAAGCCACCTGTAGTACTACGGATAGGTTTTCGGCCAGGAAAATTCCGCACAATACCGGGATTAATAATTCTTTACGTACGGCAATCGCCAAAACGGCAATAATCCCTCCGATGGTTAAACTTCCGGTATCGCCCATAAATACGCTTGCCGGATAGGTGTTGTACCAGAGGAAACCGATGAGCGACCCTACAAAGGCCGCAATGTAGACCGTCATTTCCCCGGAATTTGGGATATACATAATATTCAGATAATTCGAAAAAATAATGTTACCGGAGACAAACGCAAAGATTCCGAGCGTGAGCACCGATATGGCCGAAGTTCCTGCTGCCAGTCCGTCGATACCATCGGTAAGATTCGCTCCGTTGGAAACCGCTGTGATGATAAAAATAACCACCGGGATAAAAATCAACCAGGCGTATTTTTCGTAGCCATCACCGGTCCAGGCTAATAATTCGGCATAATCAAATTCGTTATTTTTAAAGAACGGAATGGTAGTCGCCGTCGATTTTTCTTCCGTTGGCGCCGGAGCAATGGTTGTTGTCCCCGGTGTCTGGAAAATATTGCTGGTAGCCGTATCGGTCCGCACCGTAACACTCGGATGGAAATACAATACCGAACCTACAATGATCCCCAATCCTACCTGTCCAACGACTTTAAACCTCCCTTTTAATCCTTCTTTGTCTTTTTTAAATATTTTGATATAATCGTCGATAAAACCAATGGTTCCCATCCAAAGGGTGGTCACGATTAGCAACATCACATAAACGTTATCCAGTTTGGCCAGTAACAATACCGGAATCAAGGTTGAAAAGATGATGATCAATCCTCCCATCGTTGGTGTTCCGGCTTTTTCTTTTTGACCTTCCAGTCCTAATTCACGAACGGTTTCTCCAATTTGTTGTTTTCGTAGAAAATTGATGATTCGTTTTCCGAAAATCGTAGAGATCATTAACGACAAAATAATAGCCAAACCGGATCGAAACGTGATATACTGGAACACTCCTGTTCCCGGAATATCTAAGGTTTTATCTAAATATTGAAAGAAATAATACAGCATTTGGTTATTTATTAAGTTGTTCTAATAGTTCTTTTACCGTTTTCATATCGTCAAAATCGTGACGTACACCCTGAATTTCCTGGTAGGTTTCGTGTCCTTTTCCGGCGATCAGGATGATGTCGTTTGGTTGTGCGAGCTGACAAGCCGTTTTGATGGCCTGTTTGCGATCCACAATCGATACCGTTTTTTTATAGTTTTGCGGTTCTACACCTTTTTCCATGTCTTCGATAATAGCCTCGGGTTTTTCACTTCGCGGATTATCGGACGTAAAAATGGCTTTATCGCTCATTGTTGCCGCAATATTGGCCATGATAGGTCTTTTGGTAGTATCGCGATCGCCACCACATCCTACAACCGTGATGAGTTGTTCGTTTTTGGTGCGAATATCTTCTATGGTTTTTAATACGTTTTCTAAAGCATCAGGCGTATGCGCATAATCCACAATAGCGGTGATGTTTCCCGCCGATACGATATACTGGAAACGTCCGGAAACACTTTCCAATTCGCTTAACAGTCGCAACGCTTCCTGACTTTCGATTCCCAATTCGATCGCTACGCCATAAATAGCCAAAAGGTTATAAGCGTTAAACGAACCGATTAAGCGCACCCAAACTTCCTGTTCGTTTACTTTTAACAGCAAACCGGAAAGCTGGTTTTCTAAAATCTGCGCGCGGTAATCGGCGTAGGTTTTTAGTGCGTAGGTACGTTTTTTAGCTTTGGTATTTTGCAACATCACCGGGCCGTTTTTGTCATCGCTATTTGTCAATGCAAAAGCGGTTTTTGGCAGGTTGTCAAAAAATGATTTTTTAACATCGCGGTATTCGGCAAATGTCGGATGGTAATCCAAATGATCGTGCGACAGGTTGGTAAAAACGCCTCCGGTAAAATGCAATCCTTCGGTACGCTTTTGGTGAATCCCGTGCGAGCTCACTTCCATAAAGCAATAATCACAACCTTCTTCGACCATTTCATTCATATAGTGATTGATGGTTAACGAATCGGGTGTGGTATGTGTGGCTTTGTATTCTTTGTTGTCGACCATGATTTTTACAGTCGATAATAATCCTACTTTATAGCCCGCTTTTTTAAACATCTGATACAACAGCGACGCAATGGTGGTTTTTCCATTCGTTCCGGTAACCCCAACCAATTTTAATTTGGCCGACGGGTCGCCGTAATAATTCGCACTCATATAAGCCAGCGCCAGACTGGTATCTTCCACCTGAACATAGGTAATTCCGTCGTGAGTAGTTTCCGGCACTACCTCGCAAACTACCGCCACGGCACCTAAGCTGATGGCTTTTTCAATAAAATCATGCCCGTTGGAAACGGTTCCTCTGATCGCTACAAATACATCGTCCGATACTATTTTTCGGGAATCGAATTCAATTTTGCCCACCGATACATCGGTCGTGCCTTTTACCGCTTCGATCGCTACTTTATATAATATGTCTTTTAAGGCTGTCACGATAATTCTAATGTTATTATTTGGTTTTTCGTAAATACCTGTCCCGGTAAGATGGACTGTTGTTTTACTTTTCCGATTCCTTTTATTTTCACTTTTAGTCCGAAATTTTCCAACAACGCCACCGCATCCATTCCGGTCATTCCTTTTACATTCGGCACGATGTTTTCTTTTTTCTGTACTTTATCATAATAAGCCGCATAACTTTGCTCCTGATTTAGGATTTTGCGGTTTAATTTTTTCACTTCGTTGGTCGATGGCACATCGGTAAATATTTTTTGTGCGATCC
Organism: Bacteroidota bacterium; assembly: GCA_023446155.1. Classification (GTDB taxonomy): domain Bacteria; phylum Bacteroidota; class Bacteroidia; order Flavobacteriales; family Flavobacteriaceae; genus Flavobacterium. The sequence continues at coordinate 137,962 of JAEXIT010000017.1, read as the reverse complement.
TTTTAAAAACCGGTCCGGCTACATCGGCTCCATAATACAATCCTTTCGATGTATTCGGTTTGTGCACGACTACGATACAGGAATATTTCGGTTTGTCGGCGGGGAAATATCCGGCAAAGGACGAAGCATAATACATTTGTCCGTCGCCTTTGTGATAATCCACCTGAGCGGTTCCTGTTTTTCCGGCCATCGAAAAATCTTTCGAGTACAGTTTGGAACCTGTTCCGCGTTTTACCACATTTTCGAGAATGGCATGTACTTTTTTAAGCGTTTCGTCCGAACAGATTTTCGGATTCAATACCTGTTTGTCGTATTTTTTGATGGTTTTATTCCATTCTTTAATCTCTTTTACAAATTGTGGTTTTACCATTTCCCCGTTATTCGCCACGGCATTGTATAAGGTTAGTGTTTGTAAAGGCGTAATCGAAACCCCATAACCGAAAGCCATCCATGGAAGAGACACACCCGACCATCCTTTTTCGCCCGGCTGCGGGATAAACGGTTTTCCTTCTCCTTTAAACGGCAAGCCTAACGGACGATCCAGTCCAAGGTTATTGATACGATTTACAAACTGACGCGGATTGTCTTTATAATTGTCGTAAACGGCCTGAACCATTACGGTATTCGACGATACTTCAAATCCTTTAGCCAAGCTAACTTTTCCATATCCGCCTCTTTTGGAATCGCGAACGTGGCGGTTGTAATACGTGATATCACCACCTTTGGAATCGTATACTTTACTCGTATCCACTTTTCGGTCGTCTAGTAACGCAATCAGATCCACCAATTTAAAGGTTGAACCCGGTTCGTGCGATTCGGCTACCGCATAGTTGATCGTTTCGTAATAACTTCCATCGCTGGTTCTTCCCAAATTGGAAATCGCCTTGATTTCGCCGGTATTGGTTTCCATTACCACCACACAACCGTGGTCGGCTTCATACAATTCCAACTGTTTTAACAACGCATGGTGCGCAATATCCTGAATATACACGTCGATGGTCGAAATAATATCGTAACCGTCGCGTGGTTCAATTTCGTTATTATCACTAATCGGTTTCCATTGGTTTTTCGCAATTTTCTGCATCAAACGCTGACCGTCTTTTCCGTTCAGATACGCCCCAAAAGCACCTTCAATTCCCACTCGTGTCTCCACTCCTCTTTCATCCTGACGTTCGTAACCGATAGTCCGTTCGGCGATTTTCCCAATCGGATGTTCGCGTACCGTTTTCTGCTCGGTGATCATTCCTCCTTTATAAGCCCCCAAATTAAAAAGCGGAAAGCTTTTCATTTTCATGTATTGCGTATAGCTTAACTTACGCGCCAACAGATAGTAGCGGTTTTTGTTGGCACGGGCTCTGCGCAATTCCGTTTGAAAATAACTCGACGGTTTCCCTAATAATCCGGAAAGCGAATCTGCCAGCGGTTTTACATTTTTTTCAAAATCTTCTTTTTTGGGCGCTACCGCATCGAAACGAACCGTATAATTTGGAATCGAGGTCGCCAGCAAACTGCCATCGGCCGAATACACATTTCCTTTATTCGCCGGAATCACAAAGTTTTTTACCGTGCGTTCTTTAGCCAGTTTTCGATAATATTCTCCTTCCACCCACTGGATATTCGTCAGCTTTATAGCAACGAAAATAGCCATCACGAAAATCGCGAAGGCCACCAGGTAGATTCGGTAAGAGATATTTTTATCTTCTACTGCCATATTTTTTTTAGAATATTCTTTTCTTCTTCTTTAACTTTTATCTTTTTCGGCGGAACCGATGAGGGCTGAATTCCTTTTTCTTCCATCTCAGTCGATATTGTGGATTCCATCTTAAGCTCCATCAATTCCGACCTGCGATCCACAAACTCCGATCGCAATTCTTTTACCTCGCTTGTCAGCTCCGTTATACGGAATGTTTTCTGTTCGTATCGGTGGGAATTTGCAATCATTATCATAGCCAATAAAATCAGAAAAACGATAAAGCGCCAATTTTTCAACGCATCATCGCTAATCAGAAACTTTGCTTTTAACAAACTATAAACGCCTTCTTTCATCATGACTCTTTCTGTTTGGGTTTGTTTCAGCGCTTTTCAGCGATCCTTAATTTAGCACTCCGCGCCCGGTTGTTCACCGCAATTTCTTCGTCCGAAGGCACGATCAGTTTCCCTATTAACTGGAACGGAACTTCAAATCTTCCGAAAAAATCGCGTTCCGGTTCGCCTTCAAACATTCCGTTTCGCATAAAGCGTTTTACCAGTCGGTCTTCCAATGAATGATACGAAATCACACTTAATCGCCCTTCCGGTTTTAACAATTCCAGCGATTGCTCCAGAAACTCTTTCAACACATCCATTTCCTGGTTTACCTCTATACGTATGGCCTGATAGATTTGCGCCAGAATTTTATTGCTTTTGTGTGCCGGCAAAAAACGGCTTAACACTTTTTTTAATTGTTCGGTATTGCGGATCGGATTTTCTTTACGCGCCGTTACGATCGTATTCGCAAGCGCTCCGGCATTTTTCAGTTCGCCATAATCAAAGAACATCCGTTTTAAATCCGACTCGTCATATTCGTTCACCACATGAAAAGCACTCAACTCCCCTTTTTGATTCATTCGCATATCCAGTTCGGCATCGAATCGGGTTGAGAATCCTCTTTCCGGGACATCAAACTGATGGGATGAAACCCCCAAATCGCCCAAGATCCCGTCCACTTGCTTTACGCCGTGAAAACGCAAAAACCGTTTGATATAGCGAAAGTTTTCGTTGATCAGGGTAAAACGTTCATCATCGATTACATTTACCAAAGCATCGGTATCCTGATCGAAGGCAAACAATTTTCCATTTGGCCCAAGATGACGCATAATTTCCCGGGAATGACCTCCTCCTCCGAAGGTTACATCCACATAAATACCATCCGGTTTTATATTCAACCCACCAACCGTTTCTTTTAATAATACCGGATTATGATATTCCATTGTCGTCGTCATTTAAATTACCCATTACTTCTTCGGCCAGGTCTGCGAAATCCATATCGTCTCCCGATATTGATTTTTCATACAAATCCTTGTCCCAAATCTCAATGATATTTACCTTTGAGGTCAAAACCAAATCCTTGGAAATCCCCGCATATTCGATCAGATCTTTTGTGATTAACAGTCGTCCAGCATCGTCGATCTCCACCATTTTCACTCCCGCCATAAACTTCCGAATAAAGTCGTTGTTCTTTTTTACAAAACGATTCAGCTTGTTGATTTTCAACATCATGATATCCCATTCTGCTTTTGGCCACAACTCTACACACTGATCAAAAATGGAGCGTTTTAACACAAATCCGTCCGTCGGAGCAGGCAATTGCTTCTTCAAAGGAGCCGGCACCATTAGCCTTCCTTTTGAATCAATTTTGCACTCATATGTCCCGATTATGTTGGTCAAAATCCGTTCTTTTTGATTTGATTTATAGCAAAAGTACAGATTTTTTTACCACTTTTTACCACATCTTCCCACTTTGTTGATAAGTTTTTACCCTCAAAACCTAAAATATAGGAAATTTCACTAATGTTCTCATTTCTAATCATTAAGAATATCGCATTGTTTTCCACCAATCACATCATTATCCTTAAAAAAAGTACTGTTTTTATATACATTTTTAATAATCGGCCAAAACGTAAAACAAATCGCCCTTTTTTGATTTTTACCACTAAAAAATAGCTGATACTTAACAGGTTACTGTTACAAAAACGCGTTACAATTTCTTAAAGGCAAAGTATTTTCGATTTTACCTTTCAAAACTTCTTATTTCTTTAGAAAGTCCTATATTTGTGAGAATTTGAAACCGTATCATAAATACATGGAGCATACGTTAAAAAAAGAGGGCAAATACCGTTATTTTGAAGCAGGAGAAGGCACGCCTATCATTATTTTACACGGACTAATGGGCGGACTGAGTAACTTTGACGGAGTCGCTGATTTTTTTCCAAAACAAGGTTACAAGGTTGTTATTCCCGAGTTACCACTTTACACCAACAGTATTTTAAAAACCAATGTGAAAGCTTTTTCAAAGTTTGTAAAAGACTTTATTACGTATAAAGGTTATGAAAAAGTAATCCTTTTAGGAAATTCTCTTGGCGGTCATATCGCCTTATACCATACTAAAATGTATCCGGAAAAAATGGCCGGATTAGTGATTACAGGAAGTTCGGGACTTTATGAAAGCGCTATGGGCGAAAGCTATCCGAAACGCGGCGATTATGAGTATATCCGAAAAAAAGCCGAGGATGTTTTTTACGATCCAAAAGTTGCCACTAAAGAAATTGTTGACGACGTATATGCGACCGTGAACGACCGAATGAAACTTTTAAAAACATTGGCGATTGCCAAAAGTGCGATTCGTCACAATATGGCTAAAGATCTTCCAAAAATGGACACGCCAACCGGAATTATCTGGGGACGAAACGACAAAGTAACGCCACCGGATGTAGCCGAAGAATTTAACCGCCTTTTGCCTAATTCCGATTTATACTGGATCGACAAATGTGGCCATGCCGCGATGATGGAACATCCGGACGAATTTAACCGACTCATGTTGGAGTGGCTCAAAAAAGCCAACTTATAATATACTTTCATTCGGTACTCCAAAAAGGTACCGAATGCTTTTTTAACACAAATCTGAAATCCGGAAACCATGAAAATCAATACTGCCGAATTTGTGATCAGTAATTCTGAAGTAAGCAAATGCCCGAAAGAACCCTTACCGGAATACGCCTTTATCGGACGATCCAACGTTGGAAAATCTTCGTTGATCAACATGATAACCAATCATAAAAACCTGGCCAAAACTTCCGGAAAACCCGGAAAAACCCAATTAATCAACCATTTTAAAATCAATAACAACTGGTTTTTGGTCGATTTGCCAGGGTATGGCTATGCACGTGTTTCTAAAAAAACAAAAGAGACCTTTCAGAAATTTATCACCGATTATTTCGAAAAAAGAGAACAACTGGTGTGTGCTTTTGTTTTGATTGACATCCGACTGGAAGCACAAAAAATCGATCTGGAATTTATCAATTACCTCGGTGAAATTGAAATACCGTTTTGTATTATTTTCACCAAAGCCGACAAAATCAGCAAAGGAAAAGTGGAACAAAATATTGCCGCTTACCGCAAAGCATTATTAGCGAATAACTGGGAAGAAATGCCTCAGCATTTTGTCACCTCTTCACTCGATGCGGTTGGGCGCGAACCACTATTGGAATTTATCGATGGCGTGAACGACGATATTTTTAAAAATAACGATTTATAAAAAAAGCGGTTTTTCAACCGCTTTTTTTATTTTTTACCCAACTCCAACTTTTCCGCAAAGTAATCACAGAAATCCCGCATGGTATCCGTCATCTTCTCGTCGTCGGTAGCACGATGATAGGTATCCGCCATAGCGACTAAAGTCTGATGAAAAAATACTTTCATTTCATCTACCGGCATATCTTTTGTCCACAGGTTAATCTGTAGAGTCTCCTGCGCTTTACTATCCCACATTGCCAACAACATTGCTTTCGCCTCAGCTGCTTCTACACCACCATCCTGCGCTTTCCATTTTAATTTTTCCGGTACGCGGTTTTCGTCCAGTTCGATTTGTATTTTTATTTCGGATTTAAAATTCTTTGCCATTATTTTTTGGGTTTGTATTTTGAGTTATCAAATATTTCTTTTGCATCGGTCACCAGTAATTGTTGCAGATTAACCTCCGGGTTGTTTTTCATATACGAACGTACTATCTGCCATCCCAACCAAGTTCCCACTCTTCCGGGTGATTCAGCATCAATTTCCAGATAGAATTTCGAAAAAGGAGCCGTCGATATAAATCGCTGCGTTAGTTTTGGATTGGTATCATACAACAATTTTTCGTTAACCAGGTACTTCCACATTTCCGATTCGTTTTCCTGACACCATTTTAGCTGCTCTTCGGTATACGCAATTTTATCTGCATCCGACATATCCGGTAGCAACAGGTCTTTCATGTACAACTCCTTGCCAAAATAGATCATTTGTGCCAACAAAGAGCGATCGTCCGTAGCCTTTATTTTTTTAGCCGCCAAACTCGCCACGATATCCGGCATCATTTGCGACGGTTCGAAGTTTTGTTTGTAATACTGTGGAAATTCATACAAGCGATTGTCTTTCCCCAGATACATATCTAATGAGATGATCACAAGACTATCTGCAAAAATAGCTTTGTTTTCATAATCCATTTCCGATATCAGCGTCACTACTTGTGGTGTTTTATATTCCGGGAAGTAGTATTGAATATGCTTGAACAAATCGACCAGATCCCCTTCGAAGGCGTTGTTGTTCGGGTATTTTTTCTTCACCTCGTTGTACAACTCGCGGTTTAACGGATTTTGCATTCTATTGGTCCAAACCGAATCGGGATTTCCTGCCGGGAAGAAATAATGGAATTCCTGCTTGATTTTTGGAAAATCGGAAACCGGAGATTCATAAAAAACCTTATCAAATCGTTTGATTTCTACCTTCACCGGGATCTTATCCACTTCCTTTGCCACTTTATCTTCCTTTTTACAGGCGATCAGCACCAAAACCATAAAAACCCCTGTCAAATATTTTTTCATGTCTCTGTGAATTTATAATTGCGTTTTAGCCCTGTTGTTTTTTTTGATTTGATCACTCAAACAAACACGGCCATTTTTTTGTTACTTTTATAGCACTAATTTTTTTGCAAATATAACATTACCGTTTTATAAAATCTTCATAATATTTCTATGGCGCATACAAACTCCTTCCAAGCTGAAAAAATCAACCTTCATATTGTAAACTGGTTAAAAGATTATGCCTCCCAGGCCCGGGTTAAAGGTTTTGTTGTGGGTATATCCGGCGGAATCGATTCGGCAGTAACCTCAACACTATGTGCACAGACCGGTTTGCCGACTTTATGTGTAGAAATGCCAATCCACCAGGCCGCCAGTCAGGTTTCAAGAGGTCAGGAACATATTGAGCGACTAAAAAAGCATTTTGAAAATGTATCCAGTGTGATTTCCGATCTGACACCGGTTTTTGAAAACTTCAAACAACAAGTCCCTTCTTCAGACAACGAAGCCATTTTAAACCTAACCTTAGCCAATACACGCGCCCGACTACGGATGACCACCCTTTACTATTTTGCCGGATTGCACAGTGCTTTGGTTGCCGGGACCGGGAATAAGATCGAAGATTTCGGCGTAGGCTTTTTCACCAAGTACGGTGATGGCGGTGTTGATGTAAGTCCGATTGCCGACCTGATGAAATCGGAAGTTCGTTTACTGGCACAATACCTGAACGTACCCGATAGCATTATTCAGGCAAAACCTACAGACGGTCTGTTTGGAGACGATCGAAGTGATGAAGATCAGTTGGGTGCAAGCTACGATGAATTGGAATTTGCTATGCTAGCATACAAAAATGGTAAGACTGAAAACGATTTTGTAGGAAGAGAACACGAAGTTATGAGAATTTACCGAAGACTTAACACTGCTAACCAACACAAAATGAACCCAATACCGGTTTGTAACATCCCGGAAGATTTGAAATAATTTTCTTTCACTGATTATCAATCGTTTATATTTTTTTTAGTAACTTTACAGATAATTACTATTAAAACCTATTGAAGATGATAAAAGTTTGTTTAGCAGATAATCATCCCGTCGTTCAGTATGGGGTGAAGTCCTTTTTCAAGGATAATTCGGAGATCAATTTTGTCGGAGTTGTTAGTAATTTATATGGCCTGGAGGAATTACTACGAAAAAAAAACGTAGATGTCGTTGTTTTAGATTTGGAATTGGACGGTTTAACCAGCATTAGCACCGTTAAAACCTTAACCAAAGAGTACCCGAACACTAAGATTGTTATTTTTACAAATTTAGCTGAACAAATTTACGCACCCAATGCATTAAAAGCCGGTGTTTCGGCCTATATGCATAAAAACTCGAAACTGGAAGAATTAGAGTTTGCCATAAAAAGCGTCTTTGTCGGGAACATTATCTTTAGTGAGGCCGTTCGTAAAAACCTTGCACTTCTAAACAAAGGACGTAAAACTGACAGACTTTACCGCAAATTATCATCCCGGGAAATCGAAGTATTACGCTATTTAAGCGATGGAAAGAAAAACAAGGAGATTGCCAAACTGTTGAATTTAAATGAGAAAACAATTAGCACCTACAAGCTTCGTTTATTAACCAAATTACATGTAACGAATCTGGTTGACCTGGTTAATAAGGCCAAAACATTAGAAATTGTCTAGCTGTAACGCGACATCACGCGCCCCAGCTTTTTTGAAAATGTATTAATTAATTTTTGGTAGTCAACTGCCATCATTAGAATCTCGGAATTATCTGCCGTCACTTCCATATTAAGGGAGTTTTTAAGATCATTGATAATCCGGTCCACTAAAAACCAACGTAAAGTCAGTATGGTTTCTGAAACGTATTGACTTATCGTTTGGTTTTTTTGTTTTACGATGATCTGCTGTATTTCCCAATTATGCAAGGTTTCGCGTTCCTCTTCCATTAAGATATTGGTTACCTCACGCGCCAATTCCGGCTCCAGTCGCATTAAATACTGCTCTATTTCGAAGGTTTCATTCTGATGGTAATAATTGATCAGGTGATTATAAATTGCCCGGAACGAATCGTTCGCCAACTCAACCTCATCCTCCTGTAAACTCAGGTAAATACGGTGGTACACTTTATAATTATTCATTTCGCTCACTTCCGACATCTCCCCTTCTTCATTCGTTTTGAGCGTCACATCTTCAAATTCCTCTACAGCATTCCCATATAGCAACAGGATTTCGATTAGTTTACGTTCCAGCTCGTACAGTACATCTACTTTGGATGCCTGCATTCCTTCCTGGTTTTTAACTACTTCGAAAACCTTTTCTTTTTGTTCCTGTTTTAGTTTTTTCCCCGCATCGGCTACATCTTTTTGTACCATTTGCGCCAGTGTATCAACCAAAACCTGTTCTGAAATGTCCATAATACGGGAACATTCCTGTAGGTATACTTCGCGTTTAATCCGATCCGGAATTTTGGAAATACTCGTCACCATATCGCGGATGAGTTCCGCTTTTTTAATCGGATCGTTACCCGTTTCCCGCATTAAAAGCGAGGCTTTAAACTGGATAAAATCCTTGGCATTTTCGTCCAGATAGCGCACCAATTCATCATAAGGCGTCTTTTTGGCAAAACTATCCGGGTCTTCCCCATCCGGAAACGAACATACTTTTACATTCATTCCGGCTTCCAGGATAAGATCCACACCACGTATAGACGCACGCAAACCGGCGGCATCACCGTCAAAAAGAACGGTAATATTTTTGGTCAGACGGTTTACCAATCGGATCTGATCCGGTGTTAAAGCCGTACCGGACGAAGCAACAACATTTTCGATTCCGGCCTGGTTGAACTGGATGACATCCGTATAACCTTCTACCAGATAACAGTTATCCAGCTTGGCAATAGCCTGCTTGGCATGAAAAATGCCATATAATACTTTACTCTTATGGTAAATCTCACTTTCGGGCGAGTTGAGGTATTTGGCCGCTTTTTTATCGTTCGTCAAGATACGACCTCCAAATCCCAATACCCGTCCAGACATACTCTGTATCGGAAACATCACCCGCCCTTTAAAACGGTCGAATTGCTTGTCGTCTTTTACTATTGTTAGTCCGGTTTTGTCTAAATACTCCAGACGATATCCCTTTCCAAGTGCTTCTTTGGTAAAAGCATCCCAGGTTTCGGGCGAATACCCCAATCCGAATTTTTTAATGGTTTCGGCGGTAAATCCTCTTTCCTTAAAATAAGAATAGCCAATAGCTTTCCCTTCTTCCGACAGGGTCAGGATATTGTGAAAATATTGCTGGGCAAACTCGGAAACCAGGTACATACTTTCCTTTTCATTGGCTTCCTCCTTTTCTTCATTCGATTGCTCCGTTTCCTCTATCTCGATATTGTATTTCTTAGCCAGATAGCGAATGGCTTCCGGATACGAAAAATGTTCGTGCTCCATCAGAAACGTCACTACATTCCCCCCTTTTCCGGAACTAAAATCTTTCCAGATCTGTTTTACCGGTGAGACCATAAAAGACGGTGACTTTTCGTCTACAAACGGACTCAACCCTTTCAGGTTACTTCCTGCTCGTTTTAACTGGACAAAATCGCCAATTACTTCCTCAACCCGGGCTGTTTCAAAAACGGTATCTATAGTATTCTGTGCAATCATAGTCCGACAAAGATACAATACTGGAAGCATATTGTACAAAAGTGTATCCGCTAAAAAAACAAAAGGTGCCCGATACGAGCACCTGATAAAAAAAGTATAACTAACCTAAACTTTAATTGAAGTCAAAACGAAGTCCCAATGAAATATTATTTTGTTTCATCGCATTATCTTTAAACAACGGATTCAGATCATATTTTAAATATAACGACATCGAACGGTATCCTACATAGGTGCTCAACCCGTAAACAAAACCATTGGTATTAAATCCGCTGTTTTGGGTTTCTTCAATATCATAACCATCGCGTTCGTATTCCAAAAACTGATTGGTTCTCAGATTCGCACCGATGTATCCTCCGATACCCATACGCGCTTTTTGGTGTGTTCTAAAAATCTTTTCTCCTTTATCGTTGGTTTTAACCGGTGTGAAATCGAATTCCAAATGCACCGGAAAAATCAATTGGACGTTACGGAATCGGGATTCTTTTAACCATGTTGCCGACTGTACCAGTTCGGTTTGATCGTAGTTTTTCACAAAGTACTTGTTATCGGATGGTCGCAGGTTGTTGTATACCGCCGAAAATCCGTATTTTAAATGCAACAAGTTGTCTTCTTTCATCAAACGGGTATTCAGTGTTAATCCGACTTCATAAAAATGGGACCCCCAATATCTGAATTTCGAATTTGCCAAAGCACCATCGCTTACTACATTGTTTACACCGCCTGCTACGACCAATTGGGTTGTCGTTCTTCTTTCGCCGGATTTGAATTTATTTCTTCCTTTTTTATATTTTAATTGGAAATAGCCTTCTTCGTCTCCTACTGTCACCGTATCGCGCTCTTTGATTTTACCATCCACCTGCTCTTTAACCAACAGGTTTAAACTGGCTTCTTCCATAGCCACACGCTCTTCAATTCGCTTGGCGTGGTAATTGGCCGCTTCCAATTTCTGCGCATCGGCTTCTTCACGGGTAATCTGATTTTGCTCCCATCGGGCATTTATACTATCCACCTTGTTTTTTAAGATAGCCTTTTCTTCTTTGGTGATTTTTTCAATATTGGCTGCAATTACTTTAGCCCGATTTTCAAAGGTTTCCTGAGCGTGGATTTTCGTCACTGCAAGGCACACGAAAGCCACTACATAAAAAATAATTTTTTGCATAATTCTAAATTTTAACTATTCGATTTGTTGATTGATTTATTCGGTATTCCGGTTGGCTACTGCCGATTTTACGGTTTTAAAATTCCGGTTGATTGTCTGAAACACCCCTTCGCGATACTCGGTGGTAATTTCCCCTTCGACCGTACTTAACAGGGAATTTGCGTCGACTTTTACATTCCCTTTTTTCGTATTTGTTTTTAGTGGTGTGTTTTTTTCTACCGAGGCCAACAAGCTTTCCGCATCCACCATAGTCGCTGTCTTTTTGATTTCTTTTGGCGGCATTACGTCCACAATTTGCACCTCCGGAGTCGTCATTTCTGTTTGTTTGTCTTCAACAATAACCGATTGCGCTTTTGTTGCTGATTTGGCATTCGATTTGACAACAGCAGCCATTTCTTTCCGATCCGTTGTTCCTGGTTCCGAAACAATCGAGGCCTCCGTTCCAGGCTCTGTCGTGATTTCCGTTTCCGATATGATCGAATCCTGTGCCGGAATTGACTTTATAGTGTCTTTTATTTTCAGTTCTTGTTTTTGCTGTTCCATTAATACCGTTCCCACAAACAACATTCCGACAAAAACAGCGGCCATAGAAAACCATTTTTTGTAGTTGCGTTTCGGCTTTTTCTTTTCGGCAACCGAAAGCATTGCATCCAATCTGTCCCATGCCATTTCGGAGGGCTGAATCGTTCTTGAATTCAACTTATCTCTGAAATCCCCTTCTAATTTATTCGGTTCCATTTTGATAATTTTTTAGTTTGTTAATTTGTTCCTGCAACATTTTCCGGGCATGCGAAAGTTGTGATTTTGATGTTCCTTCGCTAATTCCCAACAATTTTCCAATTTCATGGTGCTTATAGCCTTCAATCGCATATAGGTTAAAAACCATACGGTAGCCGTCGGGTAAATTATCGATCAGAAACTGGATATCGTCTACCGACAATTGGCTTTCGATATCGTTAAACCGCTCTTCAAAATAACTTTCGTCTTCGGTAAATTTTACCGGTTTTTGTACCCGGATGTGTGAGATACATTCGTTAACCATTATCCGTCGGATCCATCCTTCAAAACTGCCTTTGTGTTCGAAGGCCTTTAAATTGGTAAAGACTTTCATAAAAGCAGTGATCATCACATCTTCCGCCAGATGAACATCTTTTAAATACTGTCGGCAAACACTTAACATCTTCGGAGCAAAAAGCGAATATATCTTGTGCTGTGCATGTCGATTGTTTTCGACTGCCAGTGCGATGAGTTCTTTCTCTTCCTGATGTAAGTTGATTACTTTCAAAATAATTATCAGATGTTTCTATTAGTATAGACGGACATTCCCGTTAAATGGTTGTATGGGATACAAAAAAAAGTTTTCTATTTCACAAATACCACTGAAAAACAGCTATTTACAATAGAATTATTTTTAAAAAAATTATTTTTTTCTTTCAATCACGTAGTTCACCATTAACGTCAGGGCGCTTTTATAAGGCGAATCCGGAAAGTTTTTTAGTAGTGAAAGGGCTTCCTGTTGGAATTGCACCATTTTCTGTTCGGCGTAGCTTAAACCGTTTCGCTCTTTTACAAAAGCAATGACTTCGCGAACGCGTTTTTTGTCTTTATTATGGTTTTTGATTGAATTGATGCACCAGTTTTTTTCTTTGGTCGTACAATTGTTCAAAGCATAAATCAACGGAAGGGTCATTTTTTGTTCTTTGATATCGATTCCCGTCGGTTTTCCAATAGCATCGTCCGTATAGTCAAAAAGATCGTCTTTGATCTGGAATGCCATTCCTATTAATTCTCCAAATTTTCGCATGCGTTCCACCACTTCGGCATCTTCGGGTTTTACCGCACAAGCGCCCAAAGCACAGCAGGCCGCAATGAGCGTCGCTGTCTTTTGTCGGATGATTTCGTAATAAACATCTTCCGTAATATCCAGTCGTCTTGCTTTTTCAATCTGAAGCAACTCCCCTTCACTCATTTCACGAACGGCAACGGATATGATTTTTAATAAATCGAAGTCATTGTTATCGATCGAAAGCAACAATCCTTTAGACAAGAGGTAATCGCCCACCAAAACGGCGATTTTGTTTTTCCACAAAGCATTGATCGAAAAAAAGCCGCGACGACGGTTACTGTCGTCTACTACGTCGTCATGAACTAAAGTAGCCGTATGAATTAATTCGATTACCGACGCGCCGCGATACGTACGTTCGTTTACTTCACCACCGGAAACCATTTTTGCAGTTAAGAAAACAAACATTGGTCGCATTTGTTTCCCTTTACGATTTACAATGTAGTAGGTAATTCTGTTGAGCAAGGCAACCTTTGAAGACATCGATTCATGAAACTTCTTTTCAAAAAGTTCCATTTCCATACCGATCGGCTGTTTTATTTGCTCTACAATTTTCATCGGTTCCAAATATACCAATTTGGTCGGAAAGTAAAAAATGATAATTTTTATACTAAACCCTATTTTTTTACGTTACTATATAATTACCAACAAATCATTTACCCGTTTTTACAGGAAAAAAGCCTGATAGATACGGTTTTTATGTTGATCAATATTTAGGTTGTATTCCTAAAATGCCGCCTTAACCCAAAAAAGAAACTTCGATTATCACTTTAGATTACATGGTTATTACCATTGAAAAAGCCCCTTAACGGGGCTTTTTTTATGCTTCTGCTTCTTTATTGGCCAACTGACCACAAGCGGCATCGATATCTTTTCCACGACTTCTTCGCACTTTTGCTACAATGTCGTTTCGTTCTAAAGCTTTAATATACGCGTCGATCGCCTCAGCCGGAGCTTGTTGAAATTCGCCATCGTCGATCGGGTTGTATTCAATTAAGTTCACTTTACATGGTACATATTTACAAAATTTGACCAATGCATCGATCGATTTTTTATCATCGTTGATTCCTTTCCAAACCACATATTCGTAGGTTACGCGGCTTTTGGTTTTGGAATACCAGTATTCTAAGCTTTCACGTAAATCTTTTAACGGGAAATTTTCGGAAAAAGGCATAATCTGCGAACGGATTTCATCGACAGCCGAGTGTAATGAAACCGCCAGTTTGAATTTCACTTCGTCATCCGCCAATTTTTTGATCATCTTCGGAATCCCGGAAGTTGAAACGGTAATTCGCTTAGCCGACATCCCTAAACCTTCGGGAGAGGTGATCTTTTCAATCGCTTTCATGACGTTGTTGTAGTTCATCAACGGCTCGCCCATTCCCATAAATACAATATTCGACAACGGACGGTCGAAATAGAGCTTACTTTCATTATCGATAGCCACTACCTGATCGTAAATCTCATCCGGGTTCAGGTTTCGCATTCGTTTTAAACGCGCCGTCGCACAGAAATTACAATCCAGACTACATCCCACCTGACTAGACACACAGGCCGTTGTGCGCGTTTCGGTTGGAATCAAAACGCTTTCCACAATCAATCCATCGTGTAAACGAACGGCATTTTTTACCGTACCATCTTCACTTCGTTGCATCTGATCGACTTTAATATGGTTGATCACAAAATTATCCTCCAACATCTGTCGCGTTGCTTTGGCGACATTCGTCATGTCGTCAAATTTATGCGCACCTTTACTCCATAACCATTCGTATACCTGATTTCCACGAAATGCTTTGTCGCCCTGAGCTACAAAAAAATCGCGCAACTGTTCCTTAGTTAAGGCTCTAATATCTTTCTTTTCCGTTTGCATGGCACAAAGTTAGTAACTATTTGTATAATTGGCGGTTTCTGTTTTTGCTAATTTGTAATTTTGTAAAAATTTTACGTTATGCACTTTATCTCCGAAGCTTTAGAAGATTATGTAGCGGCACATTCCGAAAACGAACCGGCTTTGCTGGCCGCACTAAATAGAGAAACCCACCAGAAAATCCTGCAACCCCGTATGTTGAGCGGTCATTTTCAAGGGCGCGTTTTGAGTATGCTTTCCAAATTAATTCGTCCGAACGCCATTCTGGAAATCGGCACCTATACCGGTTATGCTGCGTTATGCCTGGCCGAAGGTTTAATAGAAAACGGCACATTGGACACTATTGATATTAATGAGGAATTGGTCGACTTTCAGCGTAAATATTTTGATCGGTCAGAATGGAAAGACCAGATTCATCAGCATTTAGGGAATGCTTTGGAAATTATCCCTACTTTGAATAAAAAATTTGATCTGGTTTTTATCGATGCCGACAAAGAAAACTACATCAACTATTTCCAAATGATCGTTCCGTTAATGAATAAAGGCGGTGTTATTTTATCGGATAATGTATTATGGTCTGGAAAAGTCCTGGAAACGGTTAAAGCGAAAGATAAGAGTACTCAAATATTACTGGAGTACAACCAGCTACTAAAAGACGATCCAAGAGTCGAAACGGTTTTATTACCAATTCGCGACGGACTTACCGTGAGCCGCGTGCTTTAAAAAATAAAAGGGATAACAGTGTTATCCCTTTTATTTTTAACTAGATCTGACAGGTTTCTCAGCGGTTTGCAAAAAACCTATCAGGTCTGATTTTATATACTCTCTGGAAAATATTTTTTCCGATAGCGTTCATATATTTTTGAAAACAAATAACCGGTTGCGATTCCGAAAACATAACCAGAAAGGATATCACCCGGAAAATGTAATCCAAGGTAAATACGGCTATACGCAAAGATTAGCGGGAACAGGAAAAACAAAAAGGCATATTTGTAATATTTCCGTAGGACCAACACGATAAAAGTAGTCGATGCCAATGAATTGGCCGCATGTCCCGAAAAGTAACTAAACGACGAACTTTGTTTTACCAAACGGATAATATCTTTGGTTTCCGGATCGTTACACGGACGGAGTCGTTGCACACTGTTTTTTACCAGATTCGTCATCTGATCGGTAAATGCGATCAACAAAGCCAACGACAAAATCACCAATAGCATGTGCTTCCACCCCAGTTTTTTGTACAACAGGTAGAATACATATAAAAATATCGGTGTCCAATAGGCTTGTTTGGTAATGATCAGCCAGAGTCCGTCAAAACGTTCGGAACCCAGACTATTTAAAAAAACCAGTAGTTGTTTGTCGAGTTGAATTAAATGCTCCAAAATTACATTTGTCGTTTTATCGGTCCGGAAATATCTTCAATATCCTCTTTGGCTTTGTCTATTTCTTTACGAATACCGCCAGTCAGATCCATGTCCAGATCTTTGGTAAAATCCAGATCTTTGGTCAGGCCGTTTTCTTCGGCACTCTTTTGAATTTCATTTTTAATGTCGTTCGTTGCATTCTTGATTTGCGCCATTCCTTTCCCAAGAGTTCTTGCGATTTCCGGCACTTTATCCGAACCGAATAACATTAAAACGACTAATATAATAAGGAATATTTCTCCGCCTCCGATACCAAACATTGTCTATAGGTTTGAAAGTTATAAGTAGCAAATTTACGAAGTTCCGTTTTTATTTCCCGGTTTTTGATTTTTATTAACACAAAAGCACCCTTCCGAGTGCTTTTGTTAGTTTTTTTCAAACTGATCAAACTTCGATTTTGGCGCCTCTTTTGGCCATACGTTGTTGGTTGTATCGATATCGGCGGTTTGCAGTTTCGGATCCAATTGTATCTTTTTCACCGGCTTTTCGGTCGCAAAAACGCGTTTTACCACTTCGTTTCCTTTACGCCAGATTTGTACCGGAAACACGTGGTTTTCTACCGTTCCATCTTCAAATTCCAGATCCACAATGATTGGCATCATCATCCCACCCGGTTTTTCGAATTCGACTTCATAAAAATATTTCGGCGCTTTTAAACCTTTTCGGTCTTCCGCAGATAAGGTTTCCACATAATCCGTGAGTAGTTTTACATCCTGAATCCCAAACGGTTTTTTCATACCCGGCTTCAAATCTTCACTGCTATCGGATACCATATATACAAATGGTCCGTTGTCTTGTAGAAAGCGTCCTCTTTTGGCCGCAAAGTCTTTCATCTCTTTGGTTGGCTCTTCCGACACATAGAATTGTTTTACGTTTTTGATTCCAATATCTACATAATCGGTCGAATAAAACCAACCTCTCCAGAACCAATCCAGATCAACAGCCGAGGCGTCTTCCATCGTACGGAAAAAGTCTTCCGGCGTCGGGTGTTTGAATTTCCAACGGTTGGCATAGGTTCTAAAAGCGTGATCAAATAATTCATGCCCCATAATCGTTTCGCGCAATATATTTAATCCGGTAGCCGGTTTCGCGTAGGCATTCGCACCAAACTGATGAATCGTTTCCGAGTTGGACATGATGGGCTCCAAAAATCGTTGATCACCACTCATATACGGTACGATTTTAGCTGCCGGTCCTCTACTCGACGGGAAGTTTTTATCCCAACTTTGTTCGGTAAGGTATTCCAGAAAGGTGTTTAATCCTTCATCCATCCAGGTCCACTGCCGTTCGTCGGAATTGACGATCATCGGGAAAAAGTTATGCCCTACTTCGTGTATAATCACCCCCATCATACCGTATTTTAGTCGGTCGCTTACAAATCCTTTTTCATCGGGACGTCCGTAATTCCAACAGATCATCGGGTATTCCATTCCCTGATCTTCGGCCGAAATGGATACGGCTTTCGGATACGGATAATCGAAGGTATAACTGGAATAACTTTTCAATGTATGCGCTACCACACGGGTAGAATACTGTTCCCATAACGGATTGGCTTCCGGCGGATATAATGAAATGGCCATAACGTTTTTACCGCCAATTTTTACTGCCATCGCATCGTATATAAATTTTCGCGACGTCGAAAAGGCAAAATCCCGTACGTTGGTCGCTATAAATTTCCATGTTTTTTTCTGATCCGAAACGGTTTTGGATCGTTGTTCGGCTTCTGCCTGCGTCGCTACGATAACCGGGTTTTCGTATGAATTCTCGGCTTGTTGGTAACGTTTTAACTGTTCGGCTGTAAAAACGTCTTTTCGGTTTTGCAATTCTCCGGTGGCTTCCATCATGTGATCGGCCGGAACGGTTATGCTAACGTCAAAGTTACCAAACGGCAACGCAAACTCGCCTTCGCCCCAGAATTGCATGTTTTGCCATCCTTCTACGTCGTTATAAACGGCCATACGCGGATAAAACTGCGCAATTACATAGAGGTTGTTTCCGTCTTTTTCAAAATGCTCGTATCCGGAACGTCCTCCATCGACTCTATAATTGTTGATATTGTACCACCATTTTATCGAGAAAGAGATTTTTTCGCCTTTTTTAAGGGTTTTATCCAAATCAATACGCATCATGGTTTGATTGATCGTATATTTCATCGGCTTCCCTTTGGCATCTTTTACAAATTCGATGGTGTAACCGCCCTGAAAAGGCTGTTCCATAAATTTTTTCGTAAATCCGTCGGGCGTCATCGCGCCATCCATGCGCTGGTTTTCCACCAATGGCGATTTGGAATCGGGTTTCTTTTCGTTCTGATCCAACTGCACCCATAAATAATCCAACGGATCGGGTGAATTGTTATAATAGGTGATGGTTTCTTCGCCACTCAGGCGGGCATTCTTATCGTCGAGTTCGACTTTTATTTTATAATCGGCCTGTTGCTGGTAGTAGGCCGGTCCGGGCGCGCCGGATGCCGTACGAAACATATTCGGAGTCGCCATTTGGGTATACATCTGGCTGAATTTGTTTGTATCGTAATGTCCGGGTTCTCTTTTCCCGGAATTTTTTGTATCCTGGCCCATGGTCATCAGGGGAATTGCCAAAGCCAGTATTGAAAAAACAGATGCCGATTTTTTCATGGTTATAACAGTCTAATATTCAACTTTTTCTTTTGGATTACTATTGGTCAGCAAAAGACTCTTTTTGTTACTATTTATATTCGTATGAATAATGTTTTGCTGATCCGGATAGACTTCTGTCAGTACCGTATTGTACACTTCCATCGAAGTGATTTTTTCGGCTACCGGCACCGTCAAATAACAAATCACGACATCGTCTTCGGTTTCCCGTCCCAGAAATCGGATTGCCTTTTCGGTATTATTAATGCGGATATGCAGTTTATCGGTCAGGTATTTTTTTAAAAGCTCTTCGGTTTCGGGTGCCTCTTTTGTTGTCGCGAGGTAAATCTTTTTTTTAACCTTCCGCTCCAGAGCTTTTTCCAAATCGTCCGTAAAAATCCGTGCGGTGATCTGCAGGGCTTTTTTTTCCGGCACATAATTCACCTGAAAAATGGAGACATAGAATTTATGAAATCCCGCCGCACTAAGACTCAACAATAACAGGAGTAAAAAACCGTATCGCAACAACTTTGTCATCCCCCAAAGATAGTATTATTTCTTTTTCGCCTGCTGATACGTTTTACTTTTACTGATCAGATAATCAATCAGCTCAAATTCGTGTTGCGGCTCCAATAATTCCCGGGTAGGTGCACCCTGATCGCAATAGGTCAAAAACGGTCCGATATCGTCTTTTTTAAGTTTTAAGACATCGGTAAAAAACAGCATCGATACTCTTTCTTTTACCGCATCGGCAAAAATTTTATCCGTAACAAAAGTAGCTGTTCCGGTATCGGTCTTGCGTTTGGATTTAAAGAGGCGTCCCACCATTTCTCCCACCTTAATAAAGTCAACACCGGTTAACGGGCTCATACTGGTAATAACCGGTGGTGTGGTGGGTTTGGTCAGGTAATCGGTTTTAAAATCCATCTTAAACAAGGTATTTTCAGACATGGCTATCCGTTGGCTCCGATCTTTTAATTTTCGGGTATCCCGTTCCAGATCACCCGAAAGTCGTTTTACAATTACTTCGCTTAATTGGTTTACTTCGACAGTAAGTCGGATTCGAAGAATTTGCATGTCGAAATCTCTTTTTTCCAACACCACCATTAGCGGACTAAACGACAGACTCGAAAAAACCAGCGTATCTTTCGGCCGGGCATAGATTTCGAATTCCCCCATTTTACCGGTATTCGTTTTAATGCGGGTCGCCGTATTCAAAATCGTAATATTTTCGGCATCGAGACTATCGATTTGTATCTGACCTTTTAGGAGTTCCCGGGTATTGGTTTGCGAAAACGCATGGAATGTTAGCAACAACAGGATAAGCAGCAGTTTATTTTTCATCTGTAATTATTTTTCGGTATTGGACCGCCAACTCATTCAGTAAAAACGTAGCCAGCGTTTTATTTTTCGCTTTTATCGCTGCTGTAAATCGTTCATTTTCGACAGCATAAAAGACAAATCCCTGTACATACTCCTTCGGAATTTTTAAGGTATTCACAAAATACTCTTCGTCATACATCCCTTCCAACCGCTGTCGGAACTGTTCTTTTTTCTCGACCTCCAGTTCTTTTTTCAACATTGATGTCCGCCCCGAAAACCAGTTGAGTAGCGGATCAAGACCTACAACCGTATTCGTTCCTATTTGTGCATCGGTTCCAGTCGCCGTCTTTAGTTTCCTTTCTGCGGGCGTGTATTTCTTCTGTCCTCTCGGAACCAATCCCAGACTTTCCGAATTGATATTTCCATATTCATTGATCACCACTTCTTTTAACTGGCGTATCATTACATCCAATTTAACATAGAACAACTCTTCATTAAAATCCTTTTCCTCCAATCGGATTTGCCGGCCTTTAAATTGGACTGCCGAAAAAATCAATGTATCATTAGGCTGTGCTGTTATGGCAAAAAAACCGCCTTTTTCGGTGACGACGGCTTTTTCCGTTCTTTTATTGATCACATGAATACCGTCCAACTCTGACGTCGCAGCCATTACTTTCCCTTTCAGGACTTTTGCATTCTGTGCGTATGAAGTTACAGAAATTACCAATAAAATCAAAGGAAAAATCTTATTCATTTGTTGCGTCTTTTCGCAATATGCTTTTTTACCGGACATCTATTCGGAAATTATTTTTTTATATTTTACAGCCAGTTCCGTCACTAAAAAGGTAGCTAACGTTTTATTTTTTTCATTGACCGCTTTTTTAAAACCAGTATCCTCCATCGCATACAGCCAAAAACCATCTACATGCTCCTGCGGAATTTTAAGCTCATCCGTAACAAAAGGCTCCTGATACCACCCTTTTAAACGATCCATCAACAGTTCACGCCGTTCCACCGCCAGTTCTTTTTTAAGCCGTTCAGTTTTTCCCGTTATTTTGTTAATAATCGGATCGAATGGCAAAGCTCCTCCCAACAGATTCAACAAGTGTATCGGTTTAAAATCGCCCGCTGTTTTCAACTTGCGTTCGGCCGGTGTATATTGTTTTTGTCCGATCGGTACAATACCCAGGCTTTCGGACGTGATTCCACTTTTCTCAATATAAACTTCATTCAGTTTATTCACTTTGGCGATCATCTTTATGATCAACTCTGAATCTTCAAAATCAATTTCTTTGACCGTTATCTTTTTTTCTTCATATTGAAGCGATGAAAACTGTATCACATCCCCGGCAGCGGCATTAACCGCAAATGACCCGTCTTTTCGGGACAACACCTGTTTATCCGTGGTCAGATTTACAATTGAAATTCCTTCTACATCACTATTATTTTCAGCTATTAGCTTCCCTTTCAACGGCCTTTCATTTTGTGCCGCAAGCAGAGTGGTACAGATCAATAAAAAAAATAGTAGTTTTTGTTTCATGCAAAAAGATGCGTTCTTTAATAAATCCGAATATATTGGGTAAAAATATTTGCTTATTCTCCAAATTTATTGCCAACAACTTTGTAAAAATTTGTTAAAAGCACGTATTTCACAATTGACTTTCTTTTTGTAATTAAATGTATCTTTGACCAAAACCGAACCCAACAACATGAAAAATCTTATAATTGCCAGCACTTCCACACTTCACGGCGGAAGTTATCTGGACTATCTTTTACCCACTCTGGCCACTCACTTTAACAATGTAAAGACCTTGTTATTTATTCCGTATGCCCGTCCCGGAGGCATTTCGCATGATGCCTATACCGAAAAAGTACGCGACGTATTTTCCAAAATCAACATTGCCGTAAAAGGAATTCACGAATACGAAAACCCTACTGAAGCCGTAGCCGCAGCCGAAGGTATCTTTACCGGTGGTGGAAATACGTTTTTATTGGTCACCCAATTATACCAAACCAAAGTAATCGACGCATTGGAAGTCGCTGTAAAAAACGGAACACCTTATCTTGGCACCTCAGCCGGAAGCAACATCTGTGGACTAACGATGGGAACGACGAACGATATGCCTATTGTATATCCACCGAGTTTTAAAACATTGGGATTTGTGTCGTTTAATATCAATCCGCATTATCTGGATCCGGATACGAATTCAACCCATATGGGCGAAACCCGCGAGACCCGTATTAACGAATTCCACCATTTTAATCCACAGTCGGTATTGGGATTGCGCGAAGGAAGCTGGCTGGAAGTACGCGGAAATACGATTACCCTTAAAGGAGCGCTAAACGCCCGCTTATTCCGTCAACATCAGGAAGCGGAAGAAATTGCTCCTGAAAGTGATTTGAGCGATCTGAAATAGCATCCTTATAAAAACAAAAAAACCGAAACAAATGTTTCGGTTTTTTTATGGAGCGGAAGACGAGGCTCGAACTCGCGACAACCAGCTTGGAAGGCTGGAGCTCTACCAACTGAGCTACTTCCGCTTTTGTGAGTGCAAATATAATTAATAATTTTACTCCCCTGCAATTTTTTTTAGAAAAAAATTAAAATAGCCAATAGTCGTTTTCCGACTGTGTGCCGACCATTTAAAAGGCCCGACAAAATAAGACTTCAGACCCTACTTCACCTTTCTTATTTTCAACCATTTAAGCAAATAAACATTAAAAAATGAGTTTTCAAACGGTGCTCCTTCATCATTCGGTTGTATCAAAAAATAGTTTTAAAAAGATCCAAAACAAAAAAAATATGCTGTAAAATCCGTTTCTTTTTTCTAAATACTGTCTCCTGTTTTTGTAATTTAGTCCTATCAAAATGGAAAACACCCCAAATCGTATGCCTCTGAGTTCCTTCCGATCCAATCTTGAAAGCGCCGCTATTCTAACTCCGGAAAGTATTGTATTACTGGAAGAACTTTGTCATGAAATTAGCATCCCAAAAAACAATCCTCTTTTAACTGCCGGTAGCATTCCAAAATACTATTATTATGTAGTAAAAGGTCTTTTTGCATACTATTTCCCGACAGATAGTGGTGAAAAGGTTATTAAAAAATTCTTCCCCGAAAACACATTCATCGCATCGGCATCGGCCTTACTAACACAAACACCCGGTCATTTTTCGATTGAGGCTTTGGAAGACAGTCTTGTTTTATCCATTCCGGCCGATCGTTTTAAAACATTAGTTGCCGAACGACACGACATGGCATTGTTTTACATTAATTATTTGGAGAAAAACTGGGTTATCGAAAAAGAGCTATTGGAAATTTCCACAAAATCCGATGACGCCAAAATTCGTTATAATGTCTTCCTGACGTCTTATGCTGCGATTGTGCCGCGACTCAAACAACATCATATCGCTTCTTTCCTCGGAATCACGCCAACGCAGCTAAGTCGAATCAAACTAAAATAATGGCCGATTCTCAACATATGTAAACACTTTTCTTTTTTATTTCGGATACTTTTGTCCGATTACACCGTACTGAAATAAAAAAGTAAAACCTAATATCTGGAAACGCGTTACAAGTTATACATCCAAAAAAGTAAATTCAATTATATGACACATCCTTTAAAAAATCTGCTACTTACATGTTTACTGCTACTCGCTACGAATCTGGCTCTACAAGCTCAGGACAAACCCTTAGTTATTGGAAAATCGGACGTTTTATTTTCTACCGTTTTAAACGAAAACCGAACCATCAACATCACACTGCCGGAAGGATATCACGACGATCCCAATGCGAAATACCCGGTAATTTATATCCTTGACGGCGGCATGGAAGAGGATTTCATTCATCTTGCCGGAATCGTACGCTTCAGTTCCCAATCGTGGGTGAATCGCCTACCCGGCTCAATTGTAGTAGGAATTGAAAACACCAACCGAAGACGTGATTTTACTTTTGCCGTGACCAACACCGATTTTATCGAAAAAGAAGGTTTTAAAAAGAGTAGTTTTCCGCAATATGGCGGTTCGCAAAATTATATGGATTTCCTTGAAAAAGAACTACAGCCTTATATGACCAAAAACTACCGTGTGAGCGAGCAAAAAACTGTTATCGGAGAATCATTGGCCGGATTAATGGCTACGGAAATTTTAGCCAAGCGTCCGCAGTTGTTTACCAACTATATCATTATTAGTCCGAGTTTATGGTGGGGCGAGCAGGCCTTATTAAAAAATGCCGGAACCCTTTTGACGAAAAATCTAAAAAATCCGGTTACCATCTATATTGGCGCTCCCAGTAAAGACGAAGATTTGAAAATGTACCAGGAAGTGGAATCACTTTACAAGAGCATCAAAACGCATAAAAATGCAAAAGTGGTATTCGATTATATGGCCGACGAAACGCATGCCACAGTGATTCACCAGGCGGTTTACAATGCTTTTAAAATGCAATCTAAAAAATAAGCACCTCTTATTAGAGCTTAAAATGTTGTGCACCAACTACTTTTTGGGCTTTATTTAAAAAAAAGTTCTTTTTTGAAGCAACTATTTCATTTTTCCTGCATCTAAGTTATAATTATATTATGTGTCAAAATAATTATATTGCCTGAATTTATTCAGAAGAACAAAAAATGGTTTTCGTAAAAAAAATCAACAGTAGTACTACTTTTCAGGTACGCCAACCGGTTTTACGACCGGGGAAACCTATCGAAAGTTGTATTTTTGAAGGAGACGATTTGGAAACAACTACCCATTTGGGGTTATACAACAACAGTAAACTCGCTGGAATTGTTTCCATTTTTGCCTCCCGCCACAAATCGTTTCCTCAAGTTGGGCAATTTCAGCTCCGAGGAATGGCAGTTTTGGACGAATTCCAAAAAAAAGGATATGGAGAACGCCTTGTTAGCGAAGCAGAAGTCTGCATTAAAGAACAAAACGGATCCCTCATTTGGTTTAATGCGCGAGAAGCTGCTGTCGATTTCTATAAAAAAATGGGATATGAAATTGTCGGTGATGCTTTTGACATTCCAACAATCGGCATACATTTTGTTATGAGGAAAATGGTATAAAAACCTACAGTTTTTTGGTTTACCATTATTTTCGTAACTTATAGAATAAATTTATATGACTATGTTGCATCGCTACTGTCTATTATTGGTTCACATGTTTCTTTTTGGCTGCAAAAAGGAGCCGACTGCTATGGCAGACAAACAGATTATAGTTAAAGATACGGTAAAAGTAACCCCACTTGCTTTTCCGGAAGCCATTGCCATTGATTCCACTTATTTTGCCAATAGTTCGGATGCAGTAAAACAATTCTATAAAAACAACCTGTACAAAACCGTATGGACATTGGAAAAGGATCGCATAGCGTTGACCGAATCCATTAAAAACAGTGAATTGGATGGACTAAATCCGGACGACTATAACTTCAACACCATTACAGAAAAGGACAACAATCATAAAAGTCTGGCGGAAAAAGACCGGATTACCAATGATATTCTGCATACGGAAATCTTTTACAAACTAGCCAGTCATTTGTATAACGGTAAACTGGAACCGACCAAATTATATTCCGATTGGGATATGTATCCAAAGGAGATTGACCTTAGTCACAAATTACAGTATGCCTTAAAAAACCATACGATTCTGGAAAGCCTGGATTCATTAAAACCGAAACATATCGTCTATCTGAGGCTAAAAGATGCCCTTCGAAAAATCGAAAGTATGCCGAATGACAATCTGAAAAACATTTCAGTAAAAGACAAATTGATCCCTAACGATACCAATGCGGCCATACTCGACGTCAAAAAACGACTGGCGTATTGGGGCGACTATAAAAAACCGGATTCCCTGACAAAAGTGTATGACGACAAGACACAGTTGGCAGTAAAAAAATTCCAGAAACGACACGGTTTAACACCGGATGGCGTTATTGGAAAAGGAACAGTCGCGGCGATGAATCTTTCAAAAGCACAGCGAAAAAAACAAATCATTGCCAATCTGGAACGCTGGCGCTGGTTCCCAAGGGAATTAGGTGAAAGTTATGTGATCATCAATATACCTGATTTTAATCTCTATCTGGTGAATGATAACGATACGATTCAGAATCACCGTGTCGTTGTGGGACGTGCCAAAAGACGCACACCGGTATTATCGTCAAAGTTCAGCAATCTGGTGATTAACCCTACCTGGACGGTTCCGCCAACGATTTTAAAAGAAGATCTGACACCATCGGCCAGTAGAAACCTGAATTATTTCGCCTCAACCGGAATCACCATCTACGATATGAAAGGCAATGTGGTTAGTCCGGAAAACTGGAACTCCGGAAAATCCAACAACTATCGTTATGTTCAAAAGCCGGGTGCGAATAATTCATTAGGATTGATCAAATTTAATTTCAGCAATAAACACTTGGTATATCTGCACGATACCAATCACCGGGATTACTTTAAACTCAATAACAGAGCACTAAGTTCGGGCTGTATCCGGGTTGAGGATCCTTTTAAATTGTCTGGATTTATTCTGGAAAAAGAAGAGAACAACTGGAGCAAGGAACGCGTGGATAAAATGATTGCGTCCAACAAAACGCAAAGTATCGTATTGAAAAAAACCACCTTTGTGCATCAGCTGTATTGGACAGCTTGGATGGACAAAGACGGGCTTCAATTCAGAAACGATATTTATGATCTTGATTTCGAACTCTACGCCAAATTACGAGATTAGTTTTGACTTATTCTCATAATTTCGTGACGGGTGATAAATAAAAAGACAGGATTTATCTTTTATTAAATTGATAATTTCTTTGTGAAGGGCAACCGGAACAGCAGGGCAACCCTGACTTCTTCCCAATCGGCCTTGTTTTGAAATAATGTTTTCATTGGCATAATCGGCACCGTGCATTACCACCGCACGATTGCGTGCATTGTCATTGATACCGTATTCCAATCCATCCAAACGCAAAGACATTCCGTGTTTACCCTGGTAAACTTCGCCTGTTGCATAAAAACCTAAACTACTCTTAAAGGAGTTGTTTTCGTTGGAAAAATCCGTAGCAAATTCGTCACCGCTGTTACGACCGTGTGACACTACCGATTGCAGTAAAATGGTGTTGGTAGCCATGTCGATCACCCAAAGTCGTTTTTGGGCAGAAGACAAACTAAAATCGATTAAAGTTAAAATATCTTTTTTCACAAGGCCTTGTTCTTTCAACTGGTAAAAACCTTCCAATGCCTTGGAAAAACTCTCCAGTTTAGGCATTGCGAACCTTTGTGGATTGAGCGCTGTGTATAAATTTTTAACTTTTAATTCAAACGAAGCTTTCGCGTTGGCCGCTACTAACTTTGGTGGGTCTGTTTCCTTTGTGCTTAGTGGTTTAAAAGACAACAAAAAAAGGAACAAAACCGGCAAAACTCTATAAGCCATTGATACTCTATTAATTATATTACTGTGTGTCGAGCCCAAAAATATAGATAAATTTTAAACAACCAAATGTTTTTTATCATTTACCCCCTAACTTTAACATTTAAATTCCGTTTTATCACATTTTAACATTTAAAACACCTTTTATTCTTACAAAACAGATTTAAAAAAAGTATATTTGTTAATTTCAACTCAAAAATTAAATGAAAAACGTAATTTTTATCGTTTTTATTGCCATAAATGCAACATTTATTTTCGGACAGGAGGTTACACCCGATTTTCAAAATAAAAAAAGACTTAAGGCTTCTCCTCTTAAAGGCTCCATTATTCTCGACGGAAAACCCGACGAAAATGAATGGAAAAATACGGAATCTGCATCCGATTTTATCACCTTTCAACCCGATAACGGAAACCCGGCTCCTTACGAAAAACGTACCGAGGTGAAGGTTTTATACGACGATGACGGTATTTATATTTCGGCCATACTTTATGACGATCCTACCAAAATCGTAAAAGAAATTACCGAAAGAGACAAGTTCGGAACTTCCGATTTTTTCGGTATTTTTATTAATGGTTATAACGACGGACAACAGGATTTCCGCTTTTTTGTGAGTACCGCCGGAACGCAAATGGATTGTCTCGCTACCGAAAGCGGAGAAGATTATTCCTGGGACGGAATCTGGCATAGCAATGTTGTCTTAACCGATTTTGGCTGGACCGTTGAAATGAAAATTCCGTATGCCGCCCTTCGCTTTTCCGAACAAAAAGAACAAATATGGGGCGTTAATTTTTTTAGGGAAATCCGTCGCGACCGACAAAAATTCACCTGGAATCGGATCGATAATAAAATCGGCAATACCATTACACAGGCCGGGATTTTAGACGGAATCCACGATATCAAACCGCCTACCCGACTGTTTCTGATTCCCTATTCTTCCTATTATGTAAATCACAGCAAAGCCAGCGGCACCAATACCGAGTTTAAAGCGGGAATGGACATCAAATACGGAATCAACGATTCGTTTACGCTCGATGCCATTCTGGTTCCCGATTTCGGGCAAACCGCTTTTGATAACGTCGTCCTGAATCTTGGTCCGTTTGAACAGCAGTTTAATGAAAACCGACCTTTTTTTACCGAGGGTACCGATATGTTCAATAAGGGAGGCTTACTGTATTCCCGCCGGATTGGCGGTTCGCCTTCTACTTCACCCTCGATTGCCGAAAATGAAGAAATCCAGCAATATCCATCCCGAATTAATTTGATCAATGCGGTAAAAATTTCCGGTCGGACGGCAAAAGGGCTTGGAATTGGTGTGATGAATGCGGTTACTGAAAAAACCGAAGCAACCATCCGAAACTCCGAAACCGGAGCAACCCGTACCGAAGTGGTCGAACCGTTGGCCAACTATAACATTCTGGTGCTGGATCAGCGTTTTCGGAAAAATTCCTCCGTTTCGGTGGTCAATACCAGCGTGATTCGCGACGGTGCTTTTCGGGATGCCAATGTAAGTGCTTTCCTTTTTGATCTGAATACCAAAGCCAATACCTATAACCTTTCCGGAAATGTAAAATTTAGTCACGTGAATGACTTCGACGGAAATAAAAATGGGTATACGGCTTATCTGAACTTTGGAAAAACCAGTGGAAACTATCGCTTTAGCGCCAATACCAGTTATATATCAGACAAATACGACATCAATGATTTAGGAATCATTTTTATGACCAACTACCACAACTTCACCTTTAGTAGCAGTTATCGTATTTTAAATCCGAACAAAACCTTTAACACGTTTAAAATCAGCTCAATTACCTATAGTGAATTCGAAAACGTAACTGGAAAACCACAGGAAGCGTCCTTGGAATTTAATCTGGAAACCACCGATAAAAAGAATCATTATTTCGGAGCCGGTTTTTTAGTATCGCCGTTCGAAACCTTCGATTTTTACCAACCGCGCCGGGATGGCCGCTATGTGTACAATCCGAAATATGTATTTAATTGGATTGATATTTCCACCAATTACAATTATCCATTTGCTCTGGATGCCAATCTGTTTGTAGACTTTTACGATCAGGACAAACGCCGCAATTACGGAATCCGACTTAGTCCGAGGTACCGTTTTAGCGATCAGTTCACATTGATTTACGCGGTGGACTGGAGTCGTCAAAACAACGAAAAAGGCTGGGTCGATTTCAACAATGATCAGATCATCTTTGCGAATCGCAACCGGAATACCATCGAAAATACCGTAACCGGAAAGTTCTCGATTAACAGCAAGATGACCATCAACCTGAAGGCGCGTTATTACTGGTCGTATGCTGAAAATCATAATTTCCTTACGCTAACCGACGAGGGGTATTTCCTTCCCAATACGTCGTATAACGAGAACCAAAACTCCAATTTTAAAATCTGGAACTTCGATTTATCCTATTCGTGGTGGTTTGCACCCGGCAGTCAGTTGTCAATTTTGTACCGAAACAATGCAATTCACAGCGAAAGGCGCTTAAATAAAAATATTATTGATAATTTAGAGCACACTTTAAGCAACAATCTTAACAACACACTATCAATTAGTTTTCGTTACTATATTGATTACAACAATGCCAAAAAATGGTTCAAAACATGAAAAAGAAAGTTATTTTAATGATTCTGGATGGTTGGGGAAAATCACCCGATCCTAAAGTTTCAGCCATCGACAATGCCAACACTCCTTTTATCGATAGTCTTTATACCCGATATCCGAATGCTTCCTTACGTACCGACGGTTTAAATGTTGGCCTTCCGGAAGGCCAAATGGGGAATTCCGAAGTGGGCCACATGAACCTTGGCGCCGGGCGAATTATTTACCAGGATTTGGCAAAAATCAATCTTGCCGTTCAGAATAAAACGTTGAATCACGAAAAAGAAGTACAGGCAGCTTTCGACTATGCCAAAAAGAATCATAAAGCGGTTCACTTTTTAGGACTTGTATCCGATGGCGGCGTACATTCGCATACTTCCCATTTAAGAGGCCTGCTGGATGCTGCTCAGGAATCCGGAGTGCACGACGTTTTTGTCCACGCTTTTACCGATGGCCGTGATGTCGATCCGAAATCGGGTGCCCGATATATTGAAGATCTTGAAAACTATCTGCATCGATCCAATGCCAAACTAGCGTCTATCATTGGCCGTTACTATGCTATGGATCGTGATAAAAGATGGGAACGCATCAAATTGGCATACGATCTTATCGTCAATGGAAAAGGAACACCTTCTACCAATCCGGTGTTGAGTGTTTTGGCCAGCTATCATAATAATGTGACGGATGAATTTATCGAACCGATAGTTATCGTAAACGAACAGCAACATCCAACTGCAACGGTAAAAGACGGCGATGTCGTTATTTTCTTTAATTTCAGAACCGACCGCGGACGTCAGCTAACCGAGGTGTTGTCGCAAAAAGACTTACATGAGCAAAACATGCACAAACTGGATTTGTATTATGTGACGATGACCAATTATGACGATACGTATAAAAACGTTCATGTTATTTACGACAAGGAAAATATTACCGAAACGCTGGGAGAAGTCCTCGAGAAAAACCATAAAAAACAGATTCGGATTGCCGAAACGGAAAAATACCCCCATGTTACCTTTTTCTTTTCCGGTGGCCGCGAAGAGCCTTTTATAGGCGAAAGCCGACTCTTATGTCCGTCGCCAAAAGTTGCCACCTACGATTTAAAACCGGAGATGAGCGCCTTCGATCTTAAAGATGCCCTGATACCGGAATTACAAAAAGGGGAAGTGGATTTTGTTTGTCTGAATTTTGCCAATGGCGATATGGTTGGACATACCGGTGTTATGGAAGCCGCGATTAAAGCCTGTGAAGCTGTTGACATTTGTGTAAAAGAAGTCATCGAAACCGCTTTGGCCAACGAGTATACCACCATTGTCATTGCCGACCACGGTAATTGCGAAACCATGATCAATCCGGATGGCACCCCTAACACGGCGCATACCACCAATCCGGTTCCGATTATTTTAGTGGATAAGGAATTACAATTTATCGACAACGGTATTTTAGGCGATATTGCACCTACCATACTGGAATTAATGGGTATCGAAAAACCGGCAGCGATGACACAACATTCGTTATTACATCCGATCCAAAAATAGAAAAAGCTCCATATGGAGCTTTTTTATTTTATTTAAAATGACTTAGTTCATAATAGGATTTTTCGATCCATTCCCGGTGATCCGGGTGGGCAATTTTCACCAGTTCCTCAGAACGTTGTTTTAGTGTTTTGCCATATAAATTGGCAATACCGTATTCGGTAACAATATATTGTACATGCGAACGGGTTGTTACCACTCCGGCACCTTGTTTCAGATAGGGTACGATACGACTCTCTCCTCTTTTTGTAACCGATGGCAGCGCAATAATTGCTTTTCCACCTTTGCTCAGTGACGCCCCCCGAACAAAATCCATCTGACCACCTACACCCGAATACATTTTGGCTCCGATCGAATCGGCACAAACCTGTCCGGTAATGTCTACTTCTATCGCCGAGTTGATCGCGATCATTTTAGGATTTTTACGGATTACAGAAGTATCATTCACATAAGATGATTCCCGCATTTCGATAAACGGATTATCATTTACAAAATCATACAACCGTTGCGAACCAATTAAAAACGTTGCCAACGCACGTCCGCGGTTAACCCCTTTAAAATTACAATTGATCACATCATTTTCAATCAAATCAATTACACCATCCGAAAACATTTCGGTATGCAATCCCAGGTTTTTATGATGCACCAGTTGTGCCAACACCGCATTCGGGATCGAACCAATTCCCATTTGCAGCGTACTTTCATCTTCAATCAGTCCGGCTACCAGTTCCCCGATTTTAGCCTCAATCGGATTGATTTCTTTCGAGCCATGTCCGTGAATCGGCTCATTAACCTCAACCAGATAATCGATTTCCGAAACGTGTAAAATACCATCCCCAAATGTTCGCGGCATATTCGGGTTGACCTGTGCAATCACAATTTTTGAATTTTCTACCGCTGCGATGGAAGCTTCCACCGAAACACCCAATGAGCAGTACCCATGGCTATCCGGTGGCGATACATGTATAAAAGCCACATCCAACGGAATAGCGCCTTTTCGGAATAAATGCGGTAGCTCACTTAAAAATACCGGCGTATACGATCCATTACCGGCGGCTATCGTATGCCGGACGTTTTGCCCGATAAAAAAGGAATTAACATGAAAACTTTCTGCCAGTTCCGGCTTGGCATATGCTGCTTCCCCTTCGGTATGCAGGTGACACAATTCAACATTTCTCAGTTCGCCAGCCCGATCGGCCAGCGCTTTGGTCAGGACTGTAGGCGTTGCCGCCGCCGCCTGAACATAAATACGGTCATTCGATTTTATTACTTTTACAGCTTCCGCTGCAGTGACATATTTGCTCATACACTTTAACTTTTAGGTAAAATTAAACCCAGAGAAGTTACGAAAATATGATAAAACTCATACCTGCATTTCAATTAAAAATTAATCAACAGAATATTGTACTTTTGCAGTCTGAAAAATAACGTTATGATTATTCCTAAAACAAGAGAAGAAATAGAATTAATGCGTGAGAGCGCCCTGCTGGTTTCCAAAACCTTAGGGATGATTGCCGGCGAAATCAAACCCGGTATCACCACGCTTCAACTGGATAAATTAGCCGAAACTTTTATCAGAGATCACCAGGCCATCCCGGGATTTTTAGGATTATACGGATGTCCATCGACCTTATTGACCAGTGTAAATGACCAAGTTGTCCATGGCTTACCGACCGACCGACCAATTCAGGAAGGCGATATTGTTTCGGTTGACTGTGGTGTTATCAAAAATGAATTTTACGGAGACCACGCCTATACTTTCGAAATTGGAGATGTAGCTCCCGAAACCAAAAAATTACTTCAGGTTACCAAAGAGTCCTTATATATCGGTATCCGTGAATTTAAAATCGGAAACCGTGTGGAAGACGTTGGAAATGCGATTCAGAAATATGCTGAAGGTCATGGATATGGAGTGGTTCGCGAATTAGTCGGTCATGGTTTGGGTCGTAAAATGCACGAAGAACCGGAAATGCCAAACTACGGTAAAAGAGGTCGCGGAAAACTTTTTATCGAAGGAATGGTTGTGGCCATCGAGCCGATGATCAACATGGGAACCCGAAACATCAAAACCCTAAAAGACGGGTGGACTATTTCAACTCGTGACGGAAAACCGAGCGCTCATTTTGAGCACGATGTAGCCATAGTAGATGGAAAACCGGAATTATTATCCACTTTCCAATACATTTATCAGGCATTAGGTATTCAATCTGACGAAGAAAACGAATTCCGAAAACAAGCTTTAGTACTCTAAAAAACAAGACCCGTGCAGACACTATATATAATAGTAGTGTCTGCATGATAAATCCCTGTGCATGAAATCTGCTTTCAAATTTATACTGAATACGATTCCGAGACCGTTACTGATCCGGCTGAGTTATGTTGTACGTCCTGTTTTGGCTTTGACGCTGAGAGGAACTACCTTTACCGACCCGATCGATGGTAAAAGCTTCCGAAGTTTCCTTCCTTACGGCTACGGCACACAACGGAATAATGTATTGTCGCCCAGCACACTCTCGCTGGAACGGCATCGTTTGCTTTGGTTGTATCTGAAAAATGAAACCGATTTTTTTACCGCACCCAAAAAAGTATTGCATTTTGCACCGGAACAGGCTTTTTATAAACGCTTCCGAAACCAGAAAAATTTAGACTACACGACAACCGACCTGCTTTCGCCATTGGCAGATGTAAAGGCCGATATTTGTAATCTCCCATTTGCCGATAATTCGTACGATCTGATTTTGTGCAACCACGTTTTGGAACATATTCCGGACGATACCAAAGCCATGCAGGAACTATACCGCGTTTTAAAACCCGGTGGTATGGGAATTTTCCAGATTCCGCAGGATTTAAACCGTGTGACAACTTTTGAAGACGATTCCATTACCGATCCCAAAGAACGAGCCGCCATTTTCGGTCAGTATGATCATGTGCGCGTGTACGGACGGGATTATTTCGACAAGCTTCGAAGCATGGGCTTTACCGTAACCGAAGAAGATTACACTCAAAAAATGGATCCGGAACTCGTAGAACGCTATTGTCTGGCTAAAGGGGAAATAATACCCGTTTGTCGCAAATAAAATACATCCCGGACAGCTTTTTTAACGTAATGTTGTAGCGAATTGTTTATCTTTACCTCACTGACAATTCAAAAAAGCCCTATGTTATTTTATAAAAAACTACGATTTTTACTGCTTCTGTCTTGTGTATTATTTGGTTCCGCTTCCGTTTTTTCTCAGGTTGAAAAGGAAGTGAATCCGCCGTTCAACATCAAAACCGTGTCGTTTGTTCAAAGTGGCGCCAATACGATACCAATGTTTCGTTTGGGCGATCCTTTCGAATTGCAATTTGACGATTTATTTGGCAACGAAGCCGATTATTACTATACCATTACCCAATACAATTACGACTGGACACCAACCATGTTGGCCAAATCGGAATACCTTCAGGGAATGGACAATCAAAGAATTATGACCTATCAGAATTCTTTTAATACACTCCAGATTTATTCGCACTACAAACAAGCCTTTCCGAATCGTTTTAACCGTATCTTGTTATCCGGTAATTATATGATCAAGATTTTTAACGACAATCAGGAACTGGTTTTTTCCCGACGTTTTATCGTTTATGAAGAAAACCTATCCGTTGCATTACAGATCAAACGTTCCCGTAATCTGACCGATATTGAAAAAAAGCAAAATCTGGATTTTACTATTAAAATGGGTGACAATAACGTATTTCAAAACCCTATTCAGAATATCAAAGTCGCCTTATTACAAAACGGACGCTGGGACAATGCCATTTTAAATATCAAACCGCAATATACCTTAGGTTCCGATCTGATTTACCGTTACAATCAGGAAACCCAGTTTTGGAGTGGCAATGAATTTTTGTATTTCGACAATAAAGACATCCGCAATCCCGGCAATAACGTAGGAAAGGTGACATCCGGTGAAATTTACAATTCGCTGTTATTTGCCAATTCTCCAAGAGGCGACAAACCGTACACCTATTATCCGGATATTAACGGAAGTTTTTTCGTGCGCAACATCGGTTCCGAAAACGGTGAAACCGAAGCCGATTATGCCTGGGTTTATTTTACTTTGATTCCACCAACAACGATCGACAAAAAAGACATTTATGTAAACGGAATGTTCAACAATTATGCGTTGACACCGGAAAACAAAATGGACTTTAACGCGCAGAAAGGGGTTTATGAAAAGGCCATTTTACTCAAACAGGGTTTTGTAAACTACCAATATGTACAATTGGACGCCAAAGGTAAAGTAGACAATCAGAACGCAATTGACGGCAATTTCTACCAAACGGAAAACAATTATTTTGTGATCGTGTATTACCGCGGAAACAACGACCGTTACGACAAAATCATCGGGCGTGGTTTTGCCACTTCCGAAAACATTACGAATTAAAAAAGTTTTAAAATTATCCGAATCGATTCAAATATTTGTTATTTTTGGGTCTATTTCCTAAAATCCAATCGGAAAAATTATGGTTTCACAAATAACCAGAGGCATAAAAATTTCAGTTTTGACTAGTTTTGAAGGCACTTACTTCAAAAACTATAAGATTCACTTTGCCTTTAGTTATGAGATCACAATCGAAAACCAAAGCAAGGATTCCGTTCAACTGAACTCCCGTCATTGGGAAATTTACGATTCCCTTAACGATCTTGAGATTGTTGACGGCGAAGGCGTGATTGGCAAAAAGCCGGTACTTAAACCGGGCGAAAAACACACCTATAGTTCCGGATGCCTGCTTTCATCCCCATTTGGCGCCATGCGCGGGTATTTTAACATGATTAATTTTACCTCAACCCGTTCGTTCCGTGTAATAATTCCTACATTCCGATTGAGTGCCCCTTTTGCCTTGAATTAATTCATATTTTACCAAAGCATTAACACCACAAAAAACACCTTTTTCGTGAATAATTTGTATCTTCGCTACGCGAAAATTTGATAATTAATAAATACAAATTGTTATGCCAAAAGGAATTTATAATGTACCTAAAGCCGTAAACGAGCCAGTAAAATCGTATGCGCCGGGTACACCGGAAAGAGACGCTGTTTTAGCAACTTTCAAAGAATTGTACAACGCTAATGTTGATGTACCTTTATATATAGGTGGCGAGGAAATTCGTACCGGAAACACCAAAAACCTAACCCCTCCATTCGACCATAAACACATCGTGGGACAATACCACCAAGCCGAAAAAGAACATATCGAAAAAGCAATCAGCACTGCTTTGGAAGCGAAGAAAAAATGGGCTGCCCTTTCCTGGGAACACCGTGCTTCTATTTTCTTAAAAGCAGCCGATTTATTAGCAGGTCCTTACCGCGCTAAAATCAATGCTGCTACGATGATTGCACAGGCAAAAACCGTTCACCAGGCAGAAATTGACTCTGCGTGTGAGTTAATCGACTTCTTACGTTTTAACGTTCAGTTTATGACTCAGGTATATGCCGAGCAACCAATTTCTTCCGAAGGTATCTGGAATCGCGTAGAACACCGTCCGTTAGAAGGTTTCGTATATGCAATCACTCCTTTTAACTTTACTGCGATTGCCGGAAACCTACCTGCTTCTCCGGCTTTAATGGGGAACGTAGTGGTTTGGAAGCCAAGTGCTACGCAAATCTACTCCGCTAATGTAATTGTTGAGGTTTTCAAAGAAGCTGGTTTACCGGCTGGTGTTATCAACGTAGTATACGGTAACTCTTCGATGATTTCCGACACCTTATTAGCTAGTCCTGATTTCGCAGGTATCCACTTTACAGGATCTACAGGCGTTTTCAACGATATGTGGGCTAAAATCGGACAAAACATCAGCAGATACAAAACATACCCTAGAATCGTAGGTGAAACCGGAGGTAAAGATTTCGTAGTAGCGCACCCATCGGCTATCCCGGCTCAGGTTGCTACCGCTTTATCAAGAGGAGCTTTCGAATATCAGGGCCAAAAATGTTCAGCAGCTTCCAGAGCGTATTTACCAAAATCGACCTGGTCGGAAGTTAAAGAATTATTAGTAGCCGATATCGCTTCTATGAAAATGGGATCACCGGAAGATCCGTCGAACTTCGTTTCTGCGGTAATTTCCGAAAGTTCATTTGACAAATTAGCCGGATTTATCGATCAGGCGAAAAAAGACAGCGATGCCGAAATTATCGCGGGTGGTAACTACGACAAATCCGTAGGATACTTTATCGAGCCAACGGTAATTGTTACAACAAATCCAAAATACACAACTATGGAAACCGAATTATTCGGACCTGTGTTGACGATCTATGTATACGAAGATGCGAAATGGGAAGAAACCCTTGCTTTAGTTGACAGCACTTCTGAATATGCTTTAACAGGAGCTATCTTCAGTCAGGATCGCTACGCTATCGAGCAAGCGACTAAAGCTCTTGAAAACGCAGCCGGAAACTTCTATATCAACGACAAACCAACCGGAGCCGTTGTAGGACAACAACCGTTTGGAGGAGCCAGAGCATCCGGAACTAACGACAAAGCCGGTTCGGTATTAAACTTAATGCGTTGGGTATCACCAAGAACCATTAAGGAGACATTCGTTCCGCCAACAAACTACAGATATCCGTTTTTAGGATAACAATATTCCTACACCTGACAGGTTTTAAAAACCTGTCAGGTGTAAAACAAGAAAAGCGCACCAATTGGTGCGCTTTTCTTGTTTCTGGTACCTGTATTTCCACACCAATTGGTGTGACTACGCCTTATATTTCAATGGCAAATGCACCACTTTTTTGGTTTCAAAAAATTCTGTTTTAAAATAATCCGCAAGATCATATTGGGTTGCTTTTGGAAAATCCTGCAGTTCTTCCGTCAGATCACCACCTTTTAGATAAAGGATCCCATTTTTCAGTTCGTGATTTTGCTTTTTCTTCACCTTATCTTTTACCCATTTTACAAAATCCGGCATGTTAGTCACCGCACGACTTACGATAAAATCGAATTCTCCTTTTACGTTTTCCGCACGCATCTGTTCGGCTTTTACATTTTGTAATCCCAAAGCCATTGCCACTTCATTTACCACACGGATTTTTTTGGCAATCACATCAATCAGATAAAAATCCACTTCAGGATACAGTATCGCCAACGGAATTCCAGGGAAACCGCCTCCGGTGCCCACATCCATAATTTTCGATCCCGGTTTAAACTCCATAATCTTCGCAATTCCCAGCGAATGCAATACGTGTTTTTCGTATAATTCGTCTATATCTTTTCTCGAAATCACATTAATTTTAGCGTTCCAATCTTTATACAAAACTTCCAATTCACGAAACTTAGAAACCTGATCTTCTGTTAGATTAGGAAAATACTTTACAATATCCTGCATTATTCAAAATTTTCCACAAAAGTAATCATTTTGTCCATCATTTTTTTCCCTTTTTAACCTATTACATTTCTATTAATAATTACCTTTGAGCTGAAATTTTGCATTTTAATAAACTTATGATAAAACAGACTCCACTTTTTTCAAAAACCGATAGTTTAAAATTCTTCAGAACACTAAACAAAAGAGTTAACGATTATTTTAAGGAAAATAATATCAAGAAAACCGGCAACTGGAAATTACACATGAAAACCATTATCATGTTCAGTATTTTTCTGGTTCCCTATTTTTTAATCCTTACCATTAGTATGCCGCTTTGGATTCATTTACTAATGACCATCCTGATTGGTGTTGGGATGGCCGGTGTGGGAATGAACGTGATGCACGATGGAAATCACGGGGCATACTCTTCAAAACCATGGTTAAACAAAATTATGGGCGGTAGTATGTATATCCTGGCCGGAAATGTGTACAACTGGCAAGTACAACACAATGTATTGCACCACACCTACACCAATATCCACGGACATGATGAAGATCTTGATGCCGGACGCATTATCCGTTTTACCGAACACGCCAAATGGTCGCCGGTACACCGTTTTCAACAATACTATTCTATTTTCTTATATGGTTTACTAACGTTTAACTGGGCGATTACTACCGATTTCCGTCAGATGCGCCGTTATATCAAACGAAAATTATCGTATGGTGAATTCCCAAGTCCGTTTAAATTATGGACAACATTGGTCATTACCAAAATCATTTATTTTGCCCTATGGTTAATCCTTCCGATGCTTCTAGGAATCGTTTGGTGGGAAGTATTATTAGGATTCTTTATCATGCACTATACGGCCGGATTAATCCTAAGTGTGGTATTCCAATTGGCACACGTTGTAGAAGACATTCAACACCCGCAACCGGACGAAAATGGAGAATTGGAAAACACATGGGCGGTTCACCAATTATACACGACTGCCAATTTTGCACCGAAAAACAGAATTATCAACTGGTATACCGGAGGGTTAAACCATCAGATCGAGCATCATATTTTCCCGAACATTAGCCATATTCACTATAGCAAAATAGGGGAAATCGTAAAACAAACGGCTATGGAATGCAACCTTCCCTACTACGAATTTAATACGATGCGTGCTGCGATTTACTCGCATTTCAAACACTTAAAAGAAATGGGCCAAAAACCGGCCATCGCTTAAAACTACATATAAAACCATAAACTTCAAAACAAATCCTTTTTTATGAATCCGCTTTCTGATAGAATTAATAATTTATCGACATCGCAAACCCTGGCCATGGCTGCTAAAGCCCGAGAATTAAAAGCTGCCGGAATAGACATCATCAGCCTAAGTCTTGGTGAACCCGATTTTAACACGCCCGACTTTATCAAAGAAGCCGCAATTCAGGCCATTCACGACAATTACAGCTCATACCCACCAGTAGAAGGCTATCAGGATCTTAAAGAAGCTATTTGTAAAAAATTCAAACGAGATAACGGATTAGACTACAAACCGTCACAAATTGTAGTATCGACCGGTGCCAAACAATCGTTATACAACATCGCGCAAGTGATGATCAACCCTGGTGACGAGGTTATTTTACCAGCGCCGTATTGGGTAAGTTATTACGAGATTATCAAAATGGCCGGCGGTGTTCCGGTAGAAGTTCCAACAACCATCGAAAGTGACTTTAAAATCACTCCCGAACAACTGGAAGCAGCCATTACACCAGCAACCAAAATGATGTGGTTCAGTTCCCCTTGTAATCCAAGTGGTTCGGTATACAGTAAAGAAGAATTAACCACTCTGGTACAAGTGTTGGAAAAACACCCTTCGGTTTATGTGGTATCGGATGAAATTTACGAGCATATCAATTTTACCGGTTCGTATTGCAGTATTGCTTCGATTCCGGGTATGCTGGAACGAACCATTACCGTAAACGGTGTTGCGAAAGCTTTTGCCATGACCGGATGGAGAATCGGTTATGTTGGTGCGCCGGAATTTATCGCCAAAGCTTGTACCAAAATGCAAGGACAGGTTACCAGTGGTGCCAATACCATCGCACAACGCGCAACGATTGCAGCGGTAAATGCCGATCCATCGGTATTACACCATATGGTTCAGGCATTCCAACAACGCCG
This sequence comes from Bacteroidota bacterium, assembly GCA_023446155.1. Classification (GTDB taxonomy): domain Bacteria; phylum Bacteroidota; class Bacteroidia; order Flavobacteriales; family Flavobacteriaceae; genus Flavobacterium. Next base: position 96,389 of record JAEXIT010000017.1, on the reverse strand, counting down.
TGATCTTGTGGTTGGTTTGATCAAAGAAATCCCGGGTATGAAAATTAATGTACCGGAAGGTGCTTTCTACGTTTTCCCGGATGTTTCGGCTTTCTTCGGAAAAACATTGCGTGGCACATTGATCAACAACGCGGATGATTTCGCCATGTATCTTTTGGCCGAAGCCAATGTGGCAACCGTTACCGGCGATGCTTTCGGAAATCCGAATTGCATTCGTTTCTCATACGCAACCAGCGACGATCTACTAAAAGAAGCTTTGCACCGTATTAAAGAAGCGGTAGCAACTTCGGAAGTTTTAGCATAAATTTGTCCCGACTTTGTCGGGACTTTTTTTTAACGGCTAGTCCGACATTCCACAACAACAAACAACTAAAATACAACACACTACAATGACAAAAAAAATACTGCTATTAGGTTCCGGCGAACTTGGAAAAGAATTTGTAATCGCTGCACAACGTATCGGACAAACCGTAATTGCGGTCGACAGTTATGCTAATGCTCCGGCGATGCAAGTCGCGCATGGTTTTGAAGTGATCAACATGCTCGACGGTGCCGCTTTGGATGTCCTGGTAGCCAAACACCAACCCGACTTTATCGTTCCGGAAATTGAAGCCATTCGTACCGAACGTTTTTACGATTACGAAAAACAAGGTATCACCGTGGTTCCTTCGGCCAAAGCAGCCAATTTTACCATGAACCGAAAAGCGATCCGCGATTTGGCTGCCAAAGATTTAGGTTTGCGTACGGCCAATTATCGTTATGCTACTTCGGCCGCAGAATTGGAAAAAGCCGTTTTAGAAGTTGGAATACCTTGCGTGGTTAAACCGCTAATGTCGTCATCCGGAAAAGGACAGTCGACTATTAAATCGGAAGGCGATATCGCTAAAGCCTGGCAATATGCCGTAGAGGGTTCGCGTGGCGATGTTGTGGAAGTCATCGTGGAAGCTTTTGTAAATTTTAATTCTGAAATTACGTTACTAACCGTAACCCAAAATAACAATCCAACGCTTTTCTGCGCACCAATTGGTCACCGACAAGAGCGCGGGGATTATCAGGAAAGCTGGCAGCCGGCTCGTGTTTCCGACAAGGATATCGCCGAAGCGCAGGATATGGCACGTAAAGTAACCGAAGCCTTAGGTGGCGCCGGTTTGTTTGGTGTGGAATTTTTCCTGACCGACGAAGGGGTTTATTTTTCCGAATTATCGCCACGTCCGCACGATACCGGAATGGTAACTTTAGCCGGGACACAAAATTTTAACGAATTCGAATTACACCTGCGTGCGATTTTGAGTCTGCCAATTGCAGCCATCACCTTAGAAAAAAATGGTGCCAGCGCGGTGATTCTGGCTTCCGAGAATTCCGAAAATCCAACCTATACCGGAATTGAAAAAGTAGCCGCTTTACCCAAAACGGATTTCAGACTATTTGGAAAACCAACCTCCAGACCATACCGTCGCATGGGTGTTGTTTTAACCAATGATACGTTGGAAACGCCAATCGAATCGATTACCGAAAGAGCCAAAGAAACCGCTACCTTCGTACACGTAAACGTCTAAAACATGAACCTACTCCTTGATACTATTGCCCGATATGTCACACTCACCCCCGAAGAACAGGAGCGCGTCGTGGCGGCTACGGAATTTCAATCCTATAAAGCCAAAAGCATTTTATTAAAGGAGGGCGAAATATGCCTTCACTCCTATTTTGTGACCAAAGGTATTTTACGCAGTTATACGATCGATGAAAACGGCGTGGAACATGTGGTGAGTTTTGCCTCGCCCGGTTGGTGGATTGCCGATATGTACAGCTATCTGTCGCAACGTCCCGGACAATTGTATATCGAAACCAACGAAGATTCGGAGGTGATACTATTATCCAAAGAAAACCAGGAGCGCCTTTATGACCAAGTCCCTAAAATGGAACGCTTTTTTAGAATACTGATTGAGAATTCGCTTGTCGCCAATCAGCAACGGTTAATTGACAACCTTAGTTTTACCGCCGAAGCGCGTTATGACAAGTTTACCAAAAAGCATCCGGATCTGATCCATTGCCTGCCGCAAAAACAAATCGCTTCTTATATAGGAGTAACACCGGAGTTTTTCAGTAAGATGAAAGCCCGATTACTCAAAAAATAAACTTCATATCCCCGTTTAACACTACTGTGACGGGGATTTTTTTATTTCTTAATCTAGGTTAAGTGTATTCGGTATCAACCGGTTGTATCTTTGAACTATCAAAATAACCGTTATGAACCGAAAAGATTTTATCAAAAAAAGTTTACTGGGAACCGGAGCAGTCATCACCGGAACGGCACTAGCCAAAGAAGCTATTTCCGACCCACAAGAAACCGTAGGATTTAATCATATTCAAAACACAAACTCAAAGATTATGGAAAATATCGTATTGCATAAAGCCAACACCAGAGGAAACGCCAATCACGGCTGGTTACAAAGTTTCCACACCTTTAGTTTCGCGAATTATTTTAACCCGGAAAGGGTTCATTTCGGAGCCTTACGCGTTTTAAACGACGACACCGTAGCCGCCGGAATGGGATTTGGAACCCATCCACACGACAATATGGAAATCATCAGTATTCCGTTGGAAGGCGATCTGGAACATCAGGACAGTATGGGCAACAAAACCGTTATCAAAAAAGGAGATATCCAGGTGATGAGCGCCGGAACCGGTGTACGTCATAGCGAATACAACAAAAACGCCGATAAAGAAGTTAAGTTCCTTCAAATTTGGGTTTTCCCAAACAAACGCAATGTGGCTCCACGCTATGATCAGATCACATTAAACGAAGACGAAAGACATAATGTATTACAACAGGTTCTGTCTCCAAATCCGGATGACGAAGGGGTTTGGATCAATCAGGATGCCTGGTTTCATATGGGGAAATTCGACGCTGGTGTGACAACCGATTATACCTTTAAAAAAGAAGGAAACGGACTTTATGTTTTTGTATTAAAAGGCGCCGTTTCTGTAAATGATCAAGCTTTAGATACCCGCGACGGATTGGGAATCTGGAATACCGACAAAGCAACCATTACCGCGACTTCCGATGCAGAATTTTTGTTAATGGAAGTTCCGATGGAAATTGAATAACTAAAAAATCAAAATATTATTATAACTTTTAAAACATATCAGTATGGCAACTACAAAATGGGCAATTGACCCGACACATTCAGAAATAGGATTTAAAGTAAAACACATGATGTTTACTAATGTTTCCGGAAAATTCGAAAACTACGATGCGACTATCACAACCGATGGTGACAATTTCGAAAATGCTTCGATTAGTTTTTCAGCCGATGTTAATTCGGTAGATACCCGAAACGCCGACCGTGACAACCACTTGAAAAGCGCTGACTTTTTCGATGCGGAAAACCACCCAAAACTGACTTTCAAAGCGTCATCTTTTACCAAAGTAGACGACGACAACTACGAATTGTCTGGTGATCTTAGCTTACGTGGTGTTACTAAATTTGTAAAACTACCGGTAGAATTCAGTGGATTAATGAAAGACCCATGGGGAAATACCAAAGCCGGGTTAAACATTTCCGGAAAAATCAGCCGTAAAGACTGGGGTTTAAACTGGAATTCTGCTTTAGAAACCGGTGGTGTATTGGTGAGCGATGACGTTCGTTTAAACATCGAATTACAACTTGTAAAGCAATAATTATTTCATAATCTGGTTTTAAGTAGGACCGTTGCAGCATATCTTTTAAAGGATACTGCAACGGTTTTTTAGTATACCCCCAACAACAATCTGCTTCCCAATATGCTAAAAAACACTATTTTTGTCCGTCAATAACAAACAAAACCAACAGATAAGAATATGAAAGCATATGTATTTCCAGGTCAGGGTGCCCAATTTACCGGAATGGGTAAAGAATTATACGAAAATTCAGCACTGGCAAAAGAACTATTCGAAAAAGCAAACGATATATTAGGTTTCCGCATTACCGACATCATGTTTGAAGGTACTGCCGAACAATTAAAAGAAACCAAAGTAACGCAGCCGGCTGTTTTCTTACATTCGGTGATTTTAGCCAAAACCCTTGGTGCCGATTTTAAACCGGAAATGGTTGCGGGTCACTCGTTAGGGGAATTTTCAGCGTTGGTTGCCAACGGCACTTTATCGTTTGAAGACGCTTTAAAACTGGTTTCCCAGAGAGCGATGGCAATGCAAAAAGCCTGTGAAATCACGCCTTCAACTATGGCCGCTGTTTTAGGACTTGAAGACAAGGTGGTGGAAGACGTATGTGCTTCAATCGATGGAGTAGTTGTAGCGGCGAATTACAATTGCCCGGGTCAGTTGGTCATTTCCGGCGAATTAACCGCTGTTGAAAAAGCCTGCGAAGCAATGAAAGAAGCCGGAGCAAAACGCGCTTTGATCCTTCCGGTAGGTGGTGCTTTCCACTCGCCTATGATGGAACCGGCTCGCGAAGAATTGGCTGCCGCTATCGAAGCGACTACATTTAATACCCCTATTTGTCCGGTGTACCAAAACGTAACGGCAAATGCGGTTTCGGATCCTGCTGAAATTAAAAAGAATTTAATCACACAATTAACCGCTCCGGTAAAATGGACACAATCCGTACAACAAATGATTGCCGACGGTGCTACTTTGTTTACAGAAGTAGGTCCGGGTAAAGTTTTAGTTGGATTGGTGAATAAAATCGATAAAAACGCAGCGACTGCTTCAGCGTAATATATTTAACACCTGACAGGTTTTTGAAACCTGTCAGGTGTTTTTTTCTACATTCCGCTTCGGATGGCTTCCACCGGATCCAGTTTGGAGGCCGAAATCGCCGGGATAATTCCGGAAATCAATCCGATAAATGCGGCTAGTGAGGTTCCGATAATGATATTCCAGAAACCGAGAACGAATTCAAAATCGAGAGCTTTCGATAATACCAAAGCAATTACCCATACCAAAAACATTCCTACCAATCCTCCGATTACCGATAGAATAACGGCTTCAAACAGGAACTGAAATAATATAAATCGGTTTTTCGCACCTAAAGCTTTCTGAATTCCGATTAGGTTGGTTCGCTCTTTTACCGATACAAACATGATGTTTGCAATTCCGAAACCACCCACCAACAGGGAGAAACCACTTATAATCCAGCCCACAACATTCATTTGTCCCACGATATTGTCGATCAGATCGGTAAATCCGGATAGCACATTGATAAAAAAATTATTGATATCTCCCGTTTTTAACCCTCTGAAAGTACGCAGTTTTTGAATTAATTCGCCTTTAAAGGCTTCGATATCCACGCCTTTTACCGGTTTTATCAGAATCGCCGGTGTTAGCATATCACTGTTATCGCCATACAACCGTCGGAGAAAATTAACCGGTAAAAAAGCCGAGATGTCTTTACTTTGTCCGAAAGTAGTAGACCCTTCTTTTTCCAAAACACCGATTACTGTAAACCGCTGTCCGTATAAACGGATTTTTTTTCCAATCGGATCCAGACTTCCAAACAAACCGGACGCGACTTCATTCCCAATGATGATCACCGGTGTTCCGGAATTGGATTCCGATTCGTTAAAGAAACGTCCTTTTGCAAATTTCAGTTTCTCGATATCGATAAACTCGCTGGTACACGGGTTGATATCAATCCCACTAACCGTATTCGATTCGTATTTTATATTTTCTTTACGGGTAAACAGGTTAAATGAAATTTTATCCAAATCGTTTAACGAGCGTTTCAGATAGTCGAATTCTTCATAAGTAACATCTGGAAATTGCTCGCGTTTCCATTGTGGGATATCCGAAGGTCCAAATGAAAAACGCATCAGATAGATCGTATTTTTATCCAATCCGCTAAGGTCATTTTTGATTTTACGGTCCATCGAATCGACAGCCGCCAACACGGCAATAATCGAGAAGATACCTATTGTAACACCTAACAGCGATAACAGGGTTCGCAATTTATTATTCCGCAAAGCATTGAGTGCAAAACTCAGACTTTCTTTTAGCAGTCGTAGGTATAACAACATAGTGACGTGTTTAACTTTTGTAAAATTCTGTATTTTTTGAGCAATATCCTAGCTGATTAGTCCATAAAAAACCGTAAATGTTACAGAAAATTTACACAAATACCCAATAGTCCTATCATAACCGAAGTCTACCCTTATCCGATTATCTTCCATTGCTTAAAGTTCTGCTCCCAATAAAGCTGTGAATCAGATCAGAAACCGTGAAAAAAAATCAAAAAAGACTAAAATCTCATGCCCTTTCTTTTGAATGTTAGTATAACAATAATTACTTTTGCACCTTTAAAAAACACAACAACACAATGAACACAACAAAAACCATTCAATCGGCTTTAATTTCGGTATTCGACAAAGACGGCCTGGAACCTATCGTTAGAAAATTACACGATCATAAGGTGACTATTTACTCCACCGGTGGAACCGAAGATTTTATCAAAAATCTAGGTATTCCGGTAGTTCCTGTGGAAGAGGTAACCTCATATCCATCGATTTTAGGCGGACGTGTTAAAACCTTACATCCGAAAATTTTCGGAGGGATCTTAAACCGTCAGGATCATGAAGGCGACGTACAACAAATGAAAGAGTACGAAATTCCGCAAATTGATTTGGTTATCGTTGACTTATATCCGTTTGAAAAAACAGTTGCTTCCGGAGCCAGTGAAGCCGACATTATCGAAAAAATTGATATCGGTGGTATTTCCCTGATCCGTGCGGCGGCTAAAAACTTTAAAGATACCGTTATCGTAGCATCGGTAAACGAATATGCGTTATTCCTTGACATGATCACCAACGGAAACGGCGCGACTACTTTGGAAGAAAGACGTCTTTTGGCCACCAAAGCATTCCACGTTTCTTCGCATTATGACGGTGCTATTTTTAACTATTTCAACACCGATGAAACCGTTTATAAAGCGAGTGTAGACAACGGTCAGATTTTGCGTTATGGAGAAAACCCGCATCAAAAGGGGTATTTCTTTGGTGACTTCGACGCGATGTTTACCAAAGTACACGGAAAAGAACTTTCGTACAACAATCTATTGGATGTTGATGCGGCCGTAAACCTGATGAACGAGTTTAAAAACGACGATCCAACATTCGCGATTTTAAAACACAACAATGCTTGTGGATTGGCAACGCGTAAGACGATGAAAGAGGCGTATCTGGATGCTTTAGCAGGTGATCCGACTTCGGCTTTTGGTGGTGTTTTGATCGCCAATGGAAAAATTGACGAAGCCGCTGCGGAAGAAATCAACAAGTTGTTTTGTGAAGTGGTAATTGCTCCGGCATACGACGAAAAAGCAATCGCTATTTTAGAAGAAAAGAAAAACAGAATCATCCTGATCCAGAACAATGTGGAATTACCTACAAAACAGGTACGCACTTGTCTTAATGGAATGTTAATTCAGGATAAAGACAATATTACAGACAATAAAGAGCTTTTAAAAACCGTTACAGTAACAGCACCTACAGAACAGGAAATTGAAGATTTACTGTTTGCCTCAAAAATCTGTAAACACACCAAATCAAATACTATTGTTTTTGCAAAAAACAAACAGCTATGCGCTTCCGGAACCGGACAAACGTCCCGAGTAGACGCTTTACGTCAAGCTGTAGAAAAAGCAAATTCATTCCATTTTGATCTGAATGGAGCAGTGATGGCAAGCGATGCTTTCTTCCCTTTTCCGGATTGTGTTGAGCTGGCAAAAAATGCCGGTATTACCGCTGTTATTCAACCCGGTGGCTCTATAAAAGACGAACTGAGTATCAACTATTGCAACGAAAATAAAGTTGCGATGGTATTTACCGGAGTTCGTCATTTTAAACATTAATTTTATTATTTTTGTAGGCTAATTATTTATAAATGTATTAAACCCTTTTTTGTATGGGATTTTTTGATTTCATGACTGAGGATATTGCGATTGACCTAGGTACCGCAAATACCCTTATTATCCACAATGACAAAGTTGTCGTTGATAGTCCATCTATAGTTGCTCGTGATCGTGTTTCTGGGAAAATTATTGCTGTTGGTAAAGAAGCAAACCAGATGCAGGGTAAGACTCATGAAAACATCAAAACCATACGTCCCCTAAAGGATGGTGTAATTGCTGATTTTGACGCATCGGAAAAAATGATCAGTTTGTTCATTAAAAGCATTCCGGCGCTTAAGAAAAAAATGTTTACACCGGCTTTGCGAATGGTGGTTTGTATCCCTTCCGGTATTACGGAAGTGGAAATGCGTGCGGTAAAAGAATCCTGTGAGCGGGTTAATGGAAAAGAAGTATACCTGATCCACGAACCGATGGCTGCGGCTATCGGTATCGGGGTCGATATTATGCAGCCGAAAGGAAATATGATTGTCGATATCGGAGGAGGTACTACCGAAATCGCCGTGATCGCTTTAGGCGGAATCGTTTGTGACAAATCGGTTAAAATTGCCGGTGACGTGTTTACCAACGATATCGTATATTATATGCGAACACAACACAACCTTTTTGTTGGAGAAAGTACCGCTGAAAAAATTAAAATTGCTATCGGTGCCGCTACGGAAGACCTGGATACGCCGCCGGATGAAATGTCGGTTCAGGGACGTGACTTGTTAACCGGGAAACCAAAACAGGTAGACGTTTCGTACCGTGAGATTGCAAAAGCTTTGGATAAATCCATTCAACGTATTGAAGATGCGGTTATGGAAACCTTATCACAAACACCACCCGAATTGGCCGCCGATATCTATAATACCGGTATTTATTTAGCCGGTGGAGGTTCGATGTTACGAGGACTTGACAAGCGGATCTCCCAAAAAACGGATTTACCGGTTTATATCGCCGAAGACCCGTTACGAGCCGTTGTAAGAGGAACAGGAATGGCATTAAAAAATATTCAGAAATTCAAAGGGATTCTTATCAAATAAAGAACTAATTCATGCAGCAAATCTTTAACTTTATATTAAAAAACAGTAACCGCTTACTGTTTTTGCTGCTTTTGGGCATTTCTTTATCATTGACCATACAATCCCATTCCTACCATAGAAGCCGTTATATTAGTTCGGCAAATGTCTTTACCGGATTTGTATATGAAAAGATCAATAACGTTAAAGAATACCTGAACCTTCGCGAACAAAACAACCAGCTGGCCAATGAAAACGCCCAGTTGAAAAAACTGCTTTTTAACAATCCCGATTCATTAACGGCCGGAAATGCTTTGCCAAAACCGGCGGGAATGGAAAATGTAAAAGTGTATAATGCCAAGGTAATCAACAATACATTTAACAGTAAAGAAAATTACCTCACGTTATTAGGCGGTGAAAAAGACGGTATCAAACCCGATATGGGTGTCGTAAACAGTTTGGGAGTGGTTGGTATGATCGAAAAGACTTCTAATGGTTATTCGACCGTACAAAGCGTTTTGAATATCAAGTCTAAAATCAATGCTAAAATCAAAAAGTCGAATCATTTTGGATCCTTAACCTGGAATGGTAAAAACGTAGGATTTGCGCAATTGATCGATGTCCCTCGTCTGGCTTCAGTACGTAAAGGCGATACCATTGTAACCGGTGGTCGTTCGGAAATTTTCCCTGAAAATATCCCTATCGGTACCATCGACAAAGTGTATATCGACAAGGCAACGAATTATTATACACTAAACGTTCGTTTATTTAACGACATGACCAATTTAGGCCATGTGTACGTAATCGAAAACGTGAAAAAACAGGAAATCCAGAAATTAGAAGAAGAAACAAAAAATGAATAGTACGTTTATTACAAATAGCTTACGATTTGTCGTGCTGCTCGCTATACAGGTTGTTATCTTTAACAACATCGACTTTCTGGGTTTTATTAACCCCTATCCGTACATTCTTTTTATTATTTTGTACCCGGTAAACGGTAGTAAAGCCGGTTTGCTGGTAGCCAGTTTTTTCCTCGGACTTGTAATGGATATGTTTTCCAATTCCGGAGGTGTACATGCGGCTGCCTGCGTAACCCTGGCTTATTTGAGACCTACCTTTTTTAAATTCTCATTTGGGGTGAGTTATGAATACCAAACGGTTAAAATCACCGATAAATTAACACCCGAACGCTTTTCGTTTATTCTCATTGCTGTAGTCACCCATCATTTAGTATTATATTTATTAGAAATATTCCGTTTTAATTTTATTTGGGATATTTTATTGCGAACTTTACTAAGCACTATATTTACCTTACTGCTTTGCATCATAATTATTTATTTAATTAAGCCTAGCAAACGATGAGAAAACTTTTATTACCCGGGTTGATTGTTATTGCAGCACTGCTGATAATGGCACGGCTTTTCTATTTGCAGATTTTAGACGATTCTTATATTCAAAAATCGGATAATAATGCCATCAAAATCAAATACGAATATCCGGAACGCGGTTATATCTACGATCGTAATGGCCAGTTATTGGTGGCCAACCAACCGTCGTATGATATTATGGTAACACCTAAAGATGTTAAAAATATCGATACGCTGGAATTTTGTAATCTTCTTAATATTACCAAAGAAGAGTTTATCAAAAAAATTGAAAAGGCACGCGTTTATAGTCCGATGCTACCCTCGGTGTTTATCGCTCAGTTAAACAAAATGGAATATGCCGCTTTTCAGGAAAAGATCCGCAAATTTTCGGGTTTTGAAGTTTTAAAGCGTTCCTTACGGGACTATCAGGTTACCGTGGGTGCCAACATCTTCGGGTATATCACACAGGTAAACGACAATATCATCAAAAAGAAGCCCTATTATAAAAGTGGGGATTTAATTGGTATGCAGGGTGTAGAACAGATGTATGAGGAGGTTCTACGCGGTACCAAAGGTGTGAAATACATTCAGCGGGATCGTTTTAACCGCGAAATCGGCCCTTATAAAGAAGGTATTTACGATACGATTGCCGTTCAGGGAGAAGACATCACCCTGACCATCGATTCGGAACTTCAAAAGTATGGCGAAGCTTTGATGGTAAACAAACGCGGTGGTATTGTTGCCATCGAACCCAAAACCGGTGAAATTCTGGCTTTGGTGACTGCTCCATCGTACGATCCGGCAATTTTGGTAGGCCGCGAGCGTTCAAAGAATTATACCATGCTTTACAACGATTCGATTGCAAAGCCATTATACGACCGTGGACTTTTAGCTGAATATCCGCCGGGATCGCCTTTTAAAATACTAACCGGTTTGGCCGGACTTCAGGAAGAAGTAATCGACGAAAATACGACTTTTGTATGCCACCATGGATTCTCTTACGGTAGAGGCGCCTTTATGAAATGCCACTGTCCGGGTGGAAACATCAAATTACACAACGGTATTTACAAATCCTGTAATGCCTATTTTGCCAACGTATTTAAACGAACCATCGAAAAATACAACAAACCGCGTTTTGGTGTAGATGCCTGGAGTGCCCACATGAAAAGCTTCGGATTGGGGAACTTTATGGGATACGATCTTCCACCGGGAAGAAAAGGACATATCCCGACTTCTCGCTATTACGATCGTTGGTATCCAAACGGAGGGTGGAAAAGTACGACCATTATTTCCAATTCCATCGGACAGGGAGAGGTAACTATGACACCTATTCAGCTGGCTAATATGATGGCTACTATTGCAAACGAAGGATATTATTATACGCCTCACGTAATCCGAAAAATTGAAAAACATAAAATCGACAAGAAGTTCACCACAAAACATGTCACTTCTATCGACAAACAATATTTCCGACCAGTTATTGATGGTTTATTCGACGTATACAACATGGGTACTGCAGCCAGCCTTCGCGTAGAAGGAATTGAGATTTGCGGTAAAACCGGTACGGCCGAAAACTTTACCAAAATCAACGGAAAAAGAGTACAGCTAACCGACCACTCGGTTTTCGTAGCATTTGCACCGCGTAACGATCCTAAAATCGCCATCGCCGTATTGGTAGAAAACGGTTATTGGGGAGCACGTTGGGCCGGGCCTATTTCCAGTTTGATGATTGAGAAGTATCTGAAAAAGACCATCACCCGTACCGATTTGGAAAAACGAATGCTGGAAGGCAGTTTACAACATGAATACGACAAGGTAACCAGTGGGGTACCTTTTACAATCAATAACAGATAATGAAGAATCAGAGCGTAGCGAATAATATCGATTGGATTACCATACTTATATATGTAGTATTGGTGATCATGGGGTGGATGAATATCTACTCGGCTTCGTTACCCCTTGAGGAAACCTCAATTTTTGACCTAAGTCAGACCTACGGTAAGCAGATGCTTTTTATCATGCTAACCGTCCCGTTGATTTTTACCATACTTTCTGTAGATGCCAAAATATTCGAAAAGTACGCCATTGTATTCTACGCGCTTGGTATTGTTCTCCTCCTCGGGCTATTTGCCTTTGGTAAGACCATTAAAGGTCAGACCAACTGGTACCAGTTTGGCGGTTTTGGGTTTCAGCCGTCTGAGTTCGTAAAAACGGCCACCGCTTTACTTTTGGCTAAGTTACTCAGTGACACTCAGATCAATATCAAACTATTTAAACACCAGTTAATTGCACTGGCAGTATTTGGATTTCCGGTTGTTTTGATCCTTTTACAGCCCGATGCCGGTAGTGCCATGATTTTTATTTCATTGGTATTCGTATTATATCGCGAAGGATTACCCAGTTGGTATCTTTGGACCGGTTTTATTGCCATCGCCCTCTTTATTCTGGCACTCATTGTTAAACCGGTATTTATCGTTATACTGGCACTTATTATAATGATCATCCATTATATCTTTAACCGTCGTATCAACCGGAATCCTATTGTTTACGGGATTATTTTTGTATTGATAACGGGATTTGTGTTTTCAGTGGATTATGTCTACGAAAACGTATTGGAGGCTCACCAAAAAGACCGTATCAATGTACTTCTAGGAAAAGATGTAAACATGCAGCGTGAAGGATATAACCTGAATCAGTCGATGATTGCCATTGGATCCGGAAGCTGGCTTGGCAAAGGCTATCTCGAAGGAACCCAAACCAAAGGAGGTTTCGTACCGGAACAGCATACCGATTATATTTTCACGACCGTTGGTGAGGAATGGGGATTTGCCGGTGCTTCGGTTGTAATCGTATTATTTGTCACTCTTTTTATGCGGATTATTTATCTGGCCGAACATCAAAAAACAAAATTCAGCCGGGTATACGGCTATTGTGTCGCAACGTTCCTGTTTACCCACTTTTTTGTAAATATTTCGATGCTAATTAAGATGTTCCCGACCATTGGAGTACCACTACCCTTTTTCTCGTACGGTGGATCGAGTTTATGGGCATTTACGATTTTACTGTTTGTATTCCTGAAAATGGATGCCAACAAAGTAAACGAATGGTAATCTAATTAAAACTCCAGGCTTTATAATCGCTGTTCTTTTCGAATTTATTTTCGATCGCATCCGGTAATTGCGGAAAGAAATCGATACCGGTCAGTTTTTCAATCGTATCCACGTCGACTACAAATTCGTATAACGGTCGGTCGCTAACGGCATGCGGCACCAGGAATCCGATCATTTTATCGCCCTTTTTGGTCATCAGTACTTTATAGAAATAATTCGGAACGGCGACATTTTCTTTGCCGATGGTTTTTAAGTTTTCAGATAAAACGCCTCCGGTTACCACATATAATCCGTCGTATTTTGTAGCCCAATAGCGTACCTTCTGCTCCAGTCGGTTCCAGACACCATCATTAAAATGATGCAATTGCGGCGCTATATTAGACGTCAGAAAGGTTTCTTCAAACATTTTATAATTCTTTTTCCGATCACCAGCCGGACACAAATGTCCTTTATCATAACCGGATTGTTTGTAGTTCCGCCAACTCGCCGATCCCGACTTCACAGCTTTATCTTCCACAAACAACGGACGCTTAAAATTCTGGTTCGACAAATCGTTTTTTGTTAGCGTATAGGCTACCCATTCCGCTTGTTCGTAGGGTTCGGCATAGGAAAAGGAATACGCCTCATGGTTGATCACCACTCCGGTTGTTGATGTCGGGAAATAATCAAAATCCGTCGTTCTAAAAGTTGTTGCCACGGTATCTTTCGAAGCCACAATTCCATTTTCTGACACTTCAGACAAAACGGTATCCGGTGTTGCGGGTGTCTTTTTATCACACGAAAAAAAGAAAACAAACACGAAAAAGAGTTTTATCAGAAATACAGGTCGTTTCATCGCTATTACTAAAGGCATGGCTTAATTTTTGTTACATTTGTAAAGATAGTAAATAGTTATAACCCTCTTAAAATTAATGAAAGTAGTATCTATGAAAGTAAAATTGATGGTTGCACTAGCTGTTATTACAACGCAGTTTAGTTTTGGACAGGAAATTTCGAAAGAAACCGTTAGCAACAATGCCGAAACCCACCTTACACAAAGTCTTGAAGACTTAAAAAAAATCAAAGAAGAAAAAGAGCGACTGGAAAAAGCAAAACTTAAAGAACATGAAGTAGCGCTTAAGGAAGCCGAAAAGCAGCGTAAAGCCGCCGAAAAAGAACAAAAACGACTGGCCAAAGAATTACAAAAAGCCGAAAAAATCAAAAAAGATATTGAAAAGGCTCAGAAAAACGTACACAAAGCAACCGACAGATTAGCCGACAGTCAGAAGGATTTAGACAAACAATCTTCAAAGTATAAAACCTTACAAGACAAAAATAAGCTTACCGCTGAAGACGATATCAAATGGAAGAAAAAGCTTTTAAAACTGAGCAACAAAAATAAAGAGCGCAAAATTGAATTACAGGAAGCGCAATTAAACCTGAAAAATCTCAATCCTAATGCGTAACAAAAAAGCCTTCATATGAAGGCTTTTTTGTTTTTACGTTTTTACATCAAGTGCATCGCGTAAGGCATTTCCGATCATCATAAAGGCCAAAACAAGTAGCAACATGGCCACACCCGGAATAATTGCCAGATATGGTTTTCCAAGGATGATATAGTTGTAGTTATCTTTGATCATAGCACCCCAACTTGGTACCGGTAATTGTGCGCCCAATCCTAAAAAGCTTAATCCGCTTTCGACCAGAATCGCCGAGGCAAAATTGGCCGCCGAAATTACGATCACCGGCGCCATACTGTTTGGTAATATATGATGGAATATAATCCGACTATTGGTATATCCCAAAGCACGTGCCGCGGTTACGTATTGCATTTCTTTAATTCCCATAACCTGTCCGCGTACTACACGGGCGACTTCCACCCACATCGTAAGTCCTACGGCAACAAATACCTGCCAGAATCCTTTTCCCAATGCCAGTGTAATCGCGATAACCAACAACAAGGTTGGAATCGACCAGATCACATTGATCAACCACATCACCATCGCATCGATCTTGCCGCCGTAATAACCCGCCAAAGCACCAAAGAAAATCCCAACTACCAATGAGATTAAAACCGCCACAAATCCGATCGCAATGGAAACCCGCGATCCAATGATCAAGCGACTAAGCAAATCGCGTCCTTGATTATCCGTCCCCAGAAGGAACTTCTTTTCGGAAATATTTTCTTTTTCAATCGTCTTACTGTCGGCATTTTTTCCAAAAGCGGATAATGGAATTTTATCGGAAATGACGATACTCTTATCTTCCGAATATTCGTCAAAATACAAGCTGTCGTTTGCTATCTTATAACTATTAATTGGCTTTTGCATCATCGTCTCCGGATGCCCCGTAAAATAATCATACCAATGGCTTTCGGGTTGATTTTCCAACGGAACCTGTAGCATGGTCACCTTAAATCCGGGTTCTTTGGAACGAATTGCCAAATCACCCCAATTGGCATATTTGGTGGTATCCGGTGCTAGAAAATACCCAAAAATGGAAATGAACACCAGAACGGCTATAAATACAAAACTGAAAACGCCCCAAAAGTTCCTGCGGAACTTCTGAAGCGCTAAAGCAGTAAGCGATTGATTTGATAAACTCATTAATTTACTTTATCAACTATTTTATTTTTTTTGTCTTTTAAGGTGATGGTTCCTTTAATATCTTTCCCGCTACTTTTCATATCGTTTAAGATATTAACCGCCTCATCTACATACACATCGTTTCCAAGACTTTCATGCCAACGCGTTCTTTTCTGAGCCAAAACGGTATCATTTTTAAACAGTTCTTTTTCGTACGGTAGCGAACTAAAAGACAAGTTGTTTTTATAATCGGCCAGTGCCTTGAATTTTTTAGCGGTGTTTTCAACGGCTGTTTCTTCTGCGCGGAATTTATTAAAATTCAAACTTAGTGTATTTACATCCTTACGGGAACTAATCCACTTGGCGTTTTCATCGATCAATTTGAATTGTTCACTAGTCGCCATACGTTCTTTACTTTTTGCAATAGCCGGTGTAAAATCCAATCCTTTTACCGGTTGGTAATTCGCCGGGTCAATTTTATCCCATGGCATCGCATTGTCGATATCACGCTCACCCATATCGATATACGAATAACGATCCGGCATTACGATATCACTCAACACCCCTTCGCGTTGCGTAGAACCTCCGTTAACACGGTAGAATTTCTGTGTGGTCGTTTTCAACGCCCCTAAGTCGCCATAAGGATTGCTTCGGATAAACTGGTTCAGGTCGATTACATTTTGTACCGTTCCTTTACCATAGGTATGTTTACTTCCGATAACCACACCCCGTTTGTAATCCTGGATAGCTGCTGCAAAAATCTCCGATGCCGAAGCCGAGAAATTATTCACCATAACCACCAACGGTCCGTCCCAATGTACTTTTGATTGTTTGTTGTACAATACTTCTTTTTTACCGTTAGCCGATTTCACCTGAACCACCGGTCCCTGATCGATAAACAAACCAACCATATCCACTACGGTTTGTAATGATCCTCCTCCATTATCTCTAAGGTCCATGACAATACCCTGAACATTTTGTTTTTTAAGACGCTCGATTTCCTGAGCGACATCTTTAAAAGCATCTCTTTTATCTTTATTTTCAAAATCGATATAGAATTTCGGAAGGTTGATAATACCATAGGTCATATCCCCTTTTTTCACGATCGATGATTTGGCATAGGTTTCTTCAATTTCAACCACCTCACGGACAATTGGAATCACTTTTATGGTACCGTCCACTTTTTTAACGGTTAAACGAACCTCGGTTCCTTTTTTACCTTTGATTTTTTTCACCACATCATCCAAACGCATTCCCACTACATCTACCGGTTCTCCGTTCCCCTGAGCTACTTTCATGATCACATCACCCTGTTCTAATAGTTTACCTCTCCATGCCGGTCCGCCCGGGATAAGTTCGGTAATTTCGGTATAGTCATTTTTCTTTTGTAAACGCGCTCCGATTCCTTCCAGACTTCCGCTAATGCTGATGTCGAATTTCTCTTTGTCGTCTGGTGCGAAATAAAAGGTATGCGGATCGAATCGCTCTACAATCGAATTCAGATACACTGAAAACCAGTCGTCGCGACCTAATTCCTGAACAAATCCAAAATATTCATCCAACGATTTTAAAGTGGTTTCACGGGAGTTTTTCTCCAGTTCTTCCATGGTTTTCGGTTTGGAATCGGATTCTTTTTTAGCGGTTGTTCCTTCTTTTTTGGTTCCTTTATCTTCTTTCTCTTTTTCCTGTAATTTCAGTTTATCGGTTACGGAAGACAATACATTAAGTTTTAACTGTTTTTCCCAACGGTTTTTTAATTCCAGTTTATTTTTGGAAAACGGCTGTTTGTCATAATCCAGATTGATTTGCTCGTCTGTATTAAAATCAAACGGACGCGCCAGAATGTCTTTATAAATCCCTTTGGCTTCTCCCATTCGTTCCATCAAACGGGTATACGTAAGGTCAAAAAAGGTCAGATCCTTATTGCGGATCATATCATCGATTTGTGTTTCGTATTTCGAAAATTCATCAAGATCCGACTGGATAAAGAATCGTTTCGACGGATCGAGCGCCGAGATGTATTCTTTATAAACACTTTTTGAAAACGCGTCATCCATCTGCACCGGATCATAATGCCCTTTTTCCAACACGAATGTCAGCAATTCCAGTAAAAGACGGTCTTTTTCCGGATCTGATTTTTTGCTGGGCATAAAACTCCAAAGTATTGCTGACAAAGCGGTTATCAACAATACAATCTTATAATTTCTCTTCATAAACTGCCAAAAAGTATTCATTACTATTTTTCAACTAAATTACATAAAAAAGGACGCCACTCTCTTAATATACGGATAATTTTTTGTTAAAGGTTTCTTTTTATTAGCGAATCATCAGTCCTTTCTTAAAATTCCAAAAATCAAAAATTGTACCAGAACAAATTTAGAAATTACGTACTTTAGCGAAAGTTAAAAAAATGCCCAAAATGAACAAAAAACCTTTGATTCTGGTAACCAATGACGACAGTATTGTCGCTCCCGGAATACGCGCTTTAATTGCGGTTATGAAAGAAATCGGCGATGTGGTAGTGGTGGCTCCCGACAGCCCGCAATCGGCTATGGGACATGCGATTACCATTAACAATACGCTACATATCGAAAAAGTCAAAATTGATGCTGATCTGGATATGGAATACAGCTGTTCCGGAACTCCGGTTGACTGTGTAAAAATAGCCGTACACGAAATTTTAAAGCGCAAACCGGATCTTTGTGTTTCGGGAATCAACCACGGTTCGAATTCGTCTATTAATGTTATCTATTCGGGTACGATGAGTGCCGCAGTAGAAGCCGGTATCGAAGGCATTCCGGCCATTGGTTTTTCGTTACTGGATTTTAGCTGGAATGCCAATTTTGAACCGGTAAAGGCTTTTGTCAAAAAAATCACTTTGGAAGTACTGGAAAAAGGGTTACCGGATAGTGTTATTCTAAATGTGAATTTGCCAAAATTACCGGCAGACGAAATCAAAGGAATCAAAGTATGCCGTCAGGCCAAAGCCGTGTGGGAAGAGCGTTTTGACAAAAGAACCAATCCGCAGGGGAAAGACTATTATTGGTTGACCGGCGAATTTATCAATCAGGATAAAGGTGAAGACACCGACGAATGGGCGTTGGCCAACGGTTATATTTCGGTGGTTCCGGTTCAATTTGATTTAACAGCCCATCATGCCATTCAGCAACTGAATACCTGGAATCTTAATCCATAAAAACACTATGACAAAAAAAGAGCTTATCATCGGATTTCTTATTGGTATCGTGGCGGCATGTATTGGCGCCGGACTTTTTCTGTTGTTGTTTACCGATATCCGCAGTATTGAAGGATTGCATTTTATCCGCCAGCAACATTTATTTGGAAAAGTGATCACTCTGGGCGCTATTGCCAACCTGATTAGTTTCTTTGTTTTATTAAAATTCCAGAAAGAAGAAATGGCACGTGGTGTCCTGTTAGCAACCATATTTCTGGCGATTCTAACCGTTCTATTATAAGCATCAACATGAAATACTATATTATTGCCGGGGAAGCTTCGGGCGATCTGCACGGCTCCAATCTGATAAAAGGCATTTTAAAATGCGATCCCAAAGCCGAAATCCGTTTTTGGGGTGGTGATTTGATGCAACAAGCCGGCGGAACATTGGTAAAACATTACCGTGATCTGGCTTTTATGGGTTTTGCAGAGGTTGTTATGAATCTGAAAACGATCCTTAATAATATTAAAATCTGTAAAGCCGATATTCTGGCTTTTCAACCGGATGTGCTGGTTTTTATCGATTATCCCGGTTTTAACATGCGTATTGCCAAATGGGCGAAAGCGCTTGGCATGAAAACGCATTATTATATTTCACCGCAAATCTGGGCCTGGAAAGAAAACCGTATCCATGCCATTAAACGCGATGTGGACAAAATGTATGTAATCCTTCCGTTTGAAAAGGATTTTTACGAGAAAAAACACCATTATCCGGTCGATTTTGTAGGGCATCCGTTAATCGATGCCATTCATAACCGACCGAAAACCGATACCGAAAAATTTAGAAAAGACCATGATCTGGACGACAAACCGATCATTGCGTTATTGCCCGGTAGCCGGAAACAGGAAATTTCCAAAATGCTCTCCGAAATGCTATCGGTTGTCGACAGTTTTCCGGACTATCAGTTTGTGATTGCCGGCGCCCCGAGTCAGGATTTTGAGTTTTACCAACAATTTCTGACAAACAAAAGAGTGCATTTTATTTCGAATAAAACGTATGATCTGCTAAGTGTAGCGCATGCGGCGTTGGTAACCTCCGGAACGGCAACATTAGAGACCGCACTTTTTAAAGTCCCGGAAGTCGTACTATATAAAGGAAACTGGATTTCCTATCAGATTGCCAAACGCATTATCACCTTAAAATATATTTCCCTTGTCAATTTGATCATGGATCAGGAAGTGGTAACCGAATTGATACAGGACGATTGCAATCCTAAAAAAATTAAAGCGGAATTGCATAAAATATTAGAGCCAAATCACCGTTCTAAAGTATTGGCCGCTTATGATTTACTGGAAGAAAAGCTCGGCGGAGAAGGCGCAAGCGACAAAACCGCCCGTTTAATTATGGATAATTTAACATAAGTCCAAAAAATTATTTCCCTAATTTTGTTGAAAAGCGTTTGAAAATATGAGAAAGGTTGTACAAGTATTGGTTTTATTATTTCTGGTGGTTTCCTGTAAAACCGCCGCTCCAACGATTATCACTTCTAAAAAAGAAGCCGAAAAAAAAGGAGTGTATACCTATTCCGAAAGAACAAAATCTAAAACTGTAGCCGTTTCCGATAAAAACGCCAAACCGTCTGAATCTAAAAAAGCAGATAAGAAAAAACGAAAAGTTGTGGACAGTGATGTTCCCGAAAGTGACATTTTCGTAAGTAACGAAAACGAAAGCTATATGGCCGAACAGCTCACCAATAGCGCCATGGATTATCTTGGTGTTCGTTACCGCGGTGGCGGAACAACCCGTGAAGGAATGGATTGTTCCGGATTGGTAACCGCTGTTTTCAGTGCGTTTGATATGCAATTACCCCGAAGTTCCAACGATATGGCCAAAGTGGGCGAAAAACTCGAATTTAAAGACATTAAACGCGGTGATCTGGTTTTCTTTAAAACCAACGGCAGGCGTATCATCAATCATGTTGGATTGGTTGTGGAAGTAGTGGAAGACGAAATCAAGTTTATCCATTCGTCGACTTCCAGTGGTGTGATCATTTCTTCGACCAAAGAACCGTATTACGAACGTTCGTTTGTACAGGCGAACCGAGTGGTGAACTAAATCCTGGTTTTTATTTTTTCTGAATTTTCAGTACCTTTTTGTTTCCATGAAGGTATTGCGGTATCCCATATTCGGTATTACGTGTTGCTTTGTATTCGGGATTGTAGTCGATTTTTATACAAAACCGGACACAATCGCTCTTTTTATAGCCCTTGCAATTTCATTTGTCCTGTTTTGTATTTGTTATGGCTATTCCAATCGGCATTTTATACAGAAAAACTATTTTGGCCTTAGTGTTTATTTGCTGTTTTTTTGCTGCGGAAGTTGGAGTCATCACCTCCATTATGCACCAAATCAGTCGAAACATTATAGTCATTATCTTCCTCATTCCGGACATTATCCCATTCGGGGAATAATCACAGAACGGCTAAAAAATAGTCCAGATTTCGAAAAGTATCTTTTTAAGGTAGCCGAGCTTAATTCTCAAAAGGCAAACGGAACGCTTTTGCTCTATATTCCCAAAACCATCGTCCTCTACAAACCTGTAACGGGCTCCGAAATTCTGATCCATGATTCCGTCGCTTCTTTACCGAAAAACAGAAATCCCTTTCAGTTTAATTATGCCGATTATATGGCCAAACGGAATGTATTCCATCAGGTCTATCTTAACGCGAACAATTTTAAACGAACCGGTCATTCCAATGGTATTTTGAGTCGGATTGCAACCTATCGCGATCGGTTACTCGAGGGTTTTAAAAAACATCATTTTAAACCGGAAACGCAGCATATCATCAATGCTTTGGTATTGGGACAACGACAGGATATGGATCGCGATACGACCTCCGCCTATGCCGATGCCGGTGCGGCACATATACTCGCCATTTCCGGACTCCATGTCGCACTTTTATACGGAATCCTCCTTTTCCTGACAAAACCGCTTAAACGGATTAAAAATGGCAAAACACTACAACTCCTCATTCCAATAATACTACTTTGGTCGTATGCCTTGCTTACCGGGCTTTCCGCTTCCGTGGTTCGTTCGGTAACGATGTTGAGTTGTATCGGCTTAGGGCTTTTTTTAAACCGACCGACCAATCGCTATCAGGGTATTTTGGTTTCCTTTTTTTTCCTGGTGGTTTTAAAACCCAATTATATTTTCGACATTGGTTTTCAACTGAGCTATATGGCCGTTTTTTCCATTATTGCTCTGAACACCCTTTTTCGGAAAATTCATTTACCCAAAAACCCGATCGTTCGCTATTTCACTGGAATCGCATTTGTTTCGTTCGCCGCCCAAATCGGCGTACTGCCGTTATGCCTATACTATTTTCATCAGGTTCCGTTATTGTTTATGGCGTCCAATCTGGTCGTATTGCCGCTAACTGCCTTGATCTTAACTTTAGGTATCCTGCTGACGATTCTTAATTTTATCCCCGGAAATCTCATCTTATTTTTAGGAAAAGTACTGTCGTTTCTTATCGAAACCATGAATGGCTACATTGATTGGATTGCCTCGTTCCGATCGCTAATCCTCCGCGACATTTCTTTTAACCTTGGATTGTTGTTGGCACTTTATATGGTGCTGATCGCTTTTTTTATTTGGTTTCAAAAACGAAATGCCCCGCGATTTATAGGATTCCTTTCGACGCTGATTGCATTTCAAATTATCTATTGGCTTACGTTATATAACATTCGAAAAACAGACGAACTGGTTGTTTTTCAGCAACCGCAACATAGTCTGATCACGATAAAAACGCATAACCGTATTACGGCTTATTCGAACGACAGTCTTATCGCTTCAAATCGCGACATACAAGCCTACCGAAGCGGGTTGTTTTATCCCGAAATCCAATACCTTCCGTTGCGCAATACGCTTTTCTATAACGGTCAAAAAATTCTGATTGTGGATGGTGATGGGATATACAACACTCCAGAAAAGCCCGATATCATCCTATTGATCAACAATCCAAAAATCAATTTGGATCGCCTGATTGACCAGATACATCCGAAATTGATCATCGCCGATGGTACGAATTATAAAAGCGAAACAACGCGTTGGGAAGTGAGTTGCCGGAAAACAAAAATCCCTTTTTACGCTACCGGTAAAAAGGGATTCTTTCAATTGCTAGTATCAATTAACCTTTTAAATCTTTTAGCAATTCCTCAGGAGTTCTGTAACCCACCAATGGTGCCTGTACATCTCCTTTTTTATCTAAGATAAACATCGACGGATATCCCTGAACCTGTAAGAACATGGTAAATTCATGGATTCCGTTTCTTCCCCTTCTATTCGCATCGAAAGTAGGGTTCGTATATTTTTTGCCTTTGTAATTTACTTCCGAGTTTCCTTCGGCATTAAATTTTACGGCATAGTAGTTTTTCGTAATAAAATCCGCAACGGCTTTGTCGCTAAATGTATTTTTATCTAATAATTTACACGGACCGCACCAATCGGTATACACATCCATAAAAATGGGTTTTGGATTTTTCTTTTGGGCTTTGATCGCCTCATCAAATGTCATCCATTTGATCTCCTGCGCCTGGGCAGCAATTGCTCCAAACGTCAGGAACAATAGTACGAGTATTTTTTTCATTTCTTTTTATTTTTTAAGTATTTGATTCGCTCCTGCTAACCAGGCTTCCGGTCCGCCAGCGACATATCCGGTACTCCCCAGTTTTTCAAAATTAATTTTCCCTTCTTTTTCCGATGCCTTAACAAACCAAACCGTCGGATACCCCCGAACGCCAAATAACTGCATCAGCTGGTTATTGGTTTGCTGTACTTCGGGCGCCAAGGCTTTTCTCCGCGGAAAATCCAATTCTACCAGAATTACATTTTCTTTTGCCCAAGCGACAAACTCCGGCTTGAAAAACACTTCCTTCTGCAATCGGATACACCATCCGCACCAATCACTTCCGGTAAAAAACAGAAAAAGGGGTTTGTTTTCTTTTTGCGAAAGTTGTACCGCCTTTTTAACATCCGTATGCCATTCCAACGATGCCTCCTGTGCGTTTGTTAGCATCGAAACCAATGCAAATATGCATACAAAAACTAATTTTTTCATATACTAAAACATTTATTTAACACCATGCATTAATTTTTTCAACACCGGATTCAGCAACATGATACAACTACCTGCTACAATCGGCACCAAGGTAAAGATCAGGAAAAAGGTTGTCATATCATAATCGCGCACCACATCGTCGATCATTCCACCAACGCTAGCCGCCAGTTTATTTCCGATAGCAATACCCAAATACCACATTCCAAACATAAAGGCAATCATACGCGGCGGTACCAATTTACTCACATAGGATAGCCCTACCGGTGCCAGACACAACTCCCCTAAAGTATGAAATAAATACGCCAGAATCAACCAAATCATACTAACACGTACCGTTCCGGCTACAGCACCTTGCGGAATCACTGTCGCACCATAGGCTAGCACCGCATACCCCAATCCCATAATGATCAATCCAAGTCCGTATTTAACTGCCGCACTTGGGTTGTATTTACTATCCCACCAACGCGTATATAACGAGGCAAAAACAATAATAAAAAAGGAATTTAGGATACTAAACCAGGAAACCGTCACTTCCGACGCCGTACTTGTGAATTCGCGGTATAACATCCAGATTACAATTCCCCACATCAATCCGAAACAGATAAACAGGGTAATATTGGAGCGCAAAATCTGAGATCGTGTTTGTTTAAACAACAAAACCAAAACCCAAGTGATAATGGCCAACGGAATTACCGTTAGTAAAGTATTTACAATATTAAAAATGATCAATGAATTCCCATCCAATGTACGATCGGTAAAATCACGGGCAAAGATAACCAATGACGTCGCCGCCTGTTCGAACGATAACCAGAAGAAAACGGTAAAAAACGCAAATACGATAAACGCAAACATACGATCACGTACCACACGCTCGTACCGTAGAATACGGGTGATCACCAAAAACAGGAACAATACCAATCCGATTAGAATCACAACCAAAGGCCCTGTTAAGGTATCTTTTGACAGTAAAAATTCCTGCGGTAAAATATTGATTTTTCCGATTTTGGATAGTGGATCATTAAAGATATACAACACCCCTATTAGTGAAGTGATCACAATCAGAATCTTATCGATTACAGTAAACGGATTCCGTTTTTCGGTGGCATCGATTTCGGCATCTCTTTTCGCTTTATCCGGTACGTCACCAATGGTTCCGAATAGCGGTTTGGCCATCCAGAATTGCAAGGTTCCTAACAACATAAAGATCCCGGCCAATCCGAAGCCCCAACTCCATCCGATTTTTTCCGCCAGATAACCACAAAGCATCATTCCGAAAAAAGCTCCGGCATTCACACCCATATAGAAAATGGTATAGGCACCGTCTTTTTTCTCCGGCAGGTCTTTGTACATCTGTGAAATAATCGAAGTCATATTCGGTTTAAAAAATCCGGTTCCGATAACCAGTAATCCCAATCCGAGATATAGCATAAACTCGGTTTCCACCGCCATCGCGGCGTGTCCAAGTGTCATAATGGCGGCTCCGATTACAATTGCCCATCGGTACCCGATATAACGGTCGGCTATCATTCCACCCAAAATTGGGGTTAAATATAGCAATCCGGCATAGGTTCCGAATAAAGCACCGGCGTTTTCACTACTCCATCCCCAACCCGGCATATCGACTCCGGCTACGGCCATAGTAAGGAAATTTACCAATAATACGCGCATACCGTAGAACGAAAAGCGTTCCCACATTTCGGTAAAAAACAATACGAATAATCCTGACGGATGTCCTAATACTTTGGTTTTAAAAAAATCCGGGTTTGATGAAATAGTTGCCATTATGGTATGCTTAATTTAGTGTGTTATTTAACGCCCTGCATTAATTTTTTAACGAGTGGCGAAATAACGATCAGTATAATCCCTGCGATCAGGGCGTAAAGAGCCAATTGCTTGTAGCCATCGGCATAGATATTCAGTTTTTCAAGGTTGGTAGCATGCTCGGACGCTTCGGCAATGTTGGCGCCTAATATTCCGGCAAGATATTGTCCGTAGGCACTGGCCAAAAACCACATTCCCATTAATACCGCCTGTAATTTTTCGGGTGATAATTTAGTCATCACCGACATTCCGATTGGCGACAAACATAATTCCCCGAAGGTGATTACAAACCAACCGAAGGTAAACAGGTCTAATCCTGTCATACCGTTTGCATCGGCAAAGAATTTTGTATAGTAAAATACGTAGAAACCACCTGCTAAAAACAGGAAGCCCAATCCGAATTTTACGATGGTATTCGGCTCGATTTTTTTACGCGCCATCCACAACCATATCATGCCGACCAAAGCCGCGAAGACAATTACAAACAAAGAGTTTGCCGAGTTGTTCACACCATTCGGATCGAATTTCATTCCGAATATGGTATTGTTTAGGTTATTGGCTGCAAAAAGACTTAACGATCCGCCACTTTGTTCGAAGAACGCCCAGAAGAAAATCGAAAAGATGATAAATACTAAGGCCGCCAGTAATTTTTTGTTTTCGGCTGCCGAGTAGTTTTTCATTTCATAAAACAGATACAACAATGAACACGGTCCGATAATGTACATAAAGATGTCGGTATATTCCGTTTTGGACACCATTGTCATAATGATTGGCAATACGATTAACGATCCGATATAGGTTGCATATTCGTATAGCTTTCTTTTGGATGTTTCCAGATGTGATAAAGGTGAAAGTCCGATTGGACCAAGACTTTTCTGCGTTTGCGTAAATGTGATCAAACTGATAAACATCACCACCGACGCAAAACCAAAGGCCACATTCCAACGCAAGTGTTCTGGCACCATACTACTCAGCATGCTTCCGTTGGCTACCGCGATACAGATATAACCACCGATTAATGCCCCCAGGTTCACCCCGGCATAAAACAATGAAAATCCCGCATCTCTGCGGATATCGTCGTCTTTATACAACTTCCCAACCATGGTTGAGATATTCGGTTTAAAGAATCCGGTTCCTACAATCGTAAAACTGATTCCAAAAAAGAAAAACTGCTTCGGATCGATTGCCAGAATCACACTTCCTACGATCATCAATAAACCACCCCAAAACAGGGATTTACGATACCCCAGAATTTTATCGGCAAATAATCCACCGATAAAAGTAAAGGCATATACAAAGGCTTGTGTGGCGCCATATTGCAGGTTGGCCACTTTTCCATTCATCATTAGTTGGTTTACCATAAAGACCACCAACATTCCTCTCATTCCGTAGAAGCTGAAACGTTCCCACATTTCACTAAAAAACAAGTACCACAATTGTTTGGGGTACTTGCCTTTGAAATTTTGAATTGCTTCTAAATTATCTGTTTTATACATATTCTAATTAATTCCTTTTTCTTTCATAATGGCATTTAACCATTTCAATAACACAAACATCATCAAGGAAGCCGTCAGCAATAGTCCGAAATTTACCCAGAAGAAGTCCGTTTTGTCTTCGTAGGTGTCCCACATACTCGCTAATACGCCACTTAATTTGTTTCCGATTGATGTTGCTAAAAACCATCCCCCCATCATTAATGAAGTAATATTGGTTGGACTCAGTTTGGAAACCACCGATAATCCCATCGGACTTAAAAACAGTTCTCCGATGGTGATAATTCCATAGTTGGCCACCAACCACCAAACGCTTACTTTTTCGGTTCCGTTGCTTCCCATTTTGACCGCTGCGATCATGATCAATACCGATAAGGCCGAAATCAGTAAACCAAAAGCGATCTTAGTTGGTGTTGACGGTTCCTTACGTCGGTTGCGCAGGAAGGTAAAAAAGGCGACAACCAAAGGCGTCAGGATGATCACCCAACCCGGGTTAATCGACTGACTTAAATTGGTAGCCCATAAACTTACTTTTGATCCTTCGGCCGGTAATTTTTCCGGTGCTACGTTTCTAAAATACAACGGGTAGTTGACTTCTTTTTTAACCACGCCATTTTCTTTTTGCAAACGGAACTGCGCATCGTATAATTCGACCGAATCTTTTTTGTATTCGACTTCCTTGGCCAGTTTCAATCCGTTAAATACTTTGGAAGTGGTACCGGTTGTTTGCCGATCGGTATACCGATCGGCCCAGGTAGTCAATGCCGAGCCGTTTAGTTTGAAAACGGCCCAGAATAATATTACGACACCGAAAATGGCCAATAAAGCCGCAATCGGTCTTTTGTCTTCTGTTTTTGCTTTAAAATACAAGCTGGAATAAAACAACACTACCGGAATACAGGCAAAGATAAAGGCATCGGTACTATCCGATCCGAAGATATAACTATCCGGATTCGACTCGGATGCTACTCCTTTTAGCAACCATCCGATTACTCCAAATACCGCCGACGGTACTAAGATAAATAATACGATTTTCCAGAACGGCATGTCGCCATCCTGTACGCCTTTCTTTTGATCATAACCTACGTAATGCTTGGTTCCTGCCATGAACACCAATACTCCGATAAACATCCCTACTCCGGCAGCCATAAAAGCCCAGTGCCATCCCAAAAGGATTTGCAGTGCCGCTCCGAAGAAGTTACAGATAAACGCTCCTACGTTAATTCCCATATAGAAAATATTGTAGCCTTCGTCCTTTTTGTCTTTGTATTCTTCTTTGGAATAGAAGTTCCCCAAAAGGGTGGAAATATTCGGTTTAAAAAATCCGTTTCCGACAATAACCAGCGTCATCGCGATATACAATACCGTGATCGAATGGACGCCCATCAGGAAATATCCGATTCCCATCAGGATACCTCCCAATATAATCGATTTGCGATACCCCAGATATCGGTCGGCTATTAATCCGCCCAAAAAGGGTGTCAGGAATACTAATGCGATAAAAGTTCCGTATAAATCGGAGGCTTCTTTTTCGGTCATCGCAAAACCGGCTTCCACGTCTTTTAGATAAAGCGTAAAAATACCGATCATCAGATAATACCCGAAGCGTTCCCACATTTCAGACAGGAACAAAAATGGCAATGCCTTTGGATGTTTATTCCACATAGCTGCTTTTTAAAGGAGTTAAAATTATTTTACACCGTGCATCATTTTCTTAAGAACCGGAGTCAATAAGAACAATACTACTGATGCGGCGCCACACAATACTACGAATACCATAAAGAATTCGAATAGGTTGTGGATTTCAAAACCAGCGAAAACACGGTATTCTGCGCTGATCTGATTGTCGGCTAATAATTTTAACTGCTCTGCAGTTGGTGTAACGGTTTTGTCTAAAACCGCCTGAAGGTCGATTCCTAATTCCTGTGCTTTTTTGAATTTATCACCTGTTGCCGGTAAGATCGATCCTAATGTTCCTGCTAATGCATATCCGGAAGCATTCGATAAGAAGAATACACCGTATAATAACGACGCGAAACGTTTTGGTGATAGTTTCCCAACCAATGATAATCCGATTGGTGACAAACACAACTCCCCACAAGTTTGAATTAAATATAATAAGATTAACCATTTGATGGCTAATAATCCGCTGTTGCCTAAATCTTTTACATTGTAAGCAATGATAAAATAACTCACCGCGATCAATAATAATCCGAAAGCCTGTTTCATTGGTGAAATTGGCTCATTTCCTTTTGCTCTTAATTTATCCCATAAGATACTGAACGGAACGGCCAACATTACCACGAATAATCCGTTAAAGATCTGTACCATTGATGGAGGCATTTGCCATCCGAAGAAATTACGATCGGTTTGGTTATCGGCGATAAACGTTAACGATGATCCTGCCTGTTCGAAAGCCGCCCAGAAAAAGATTACGAAAAACGAAACGATATAGATTACTAAAATACGGTCTCTTTCAATTTTAGTTAATGATTTATCCGATAAGATCAATCCGGCTAAGGTAAGCCCACTCGCATAAATCATCGAGTAAATTACGTTTTGTCCTACCGCATAATGGAAGAAAAATCCTAGTCCTACAAAAGCGAAAACCGCTACAATTAAAGAAGTTGTTGAGAAGTTTGCTTTTTGTGCTTCTCCTTCTTCGAAATCGGATGCATCATGTCCTGATGGCAATCCTCCAAGTGGTTTTCCTTCCGGTGTTACCACATATTTATTTTTCAGGAAGAAGAATACCGCCGTACCGATAGTCATTGCTAAAGCCGCTGCTAAGAATCCCCATTTGAACGCATGAATGTCGCGCATTCCACCGGCATCTTTCACGTCACCTACAATCGGACAGATAAATTGCCCTAAGAAAGCTCCGATGTTGATCCCCATATAGAAAATGGTAAAAGCCGTATCCAATTTGCTTTTTTCCTGTTTTGGATACAAGCTTCCCACCATACTGGAAATATTCGGTTTGAAAAATCCGTTACCAAAAATGATAACTCCTAAAGCCGCATACATTAATGTTTTGGCTAATTCTAAATTGTTTGGAAATACCGTAGCACTGGCAAAAAGCAATAATTGTCCGATGGCCATTAACGAACCACCCAACATGATACAGTTACGGTTTCCTAAAAAACGGTCGGAAATAAATCCACCCAACATAGGTGTCAGATAACATAAACCAAGAAATCCACCATAAATTAAGGAAGCTTCTTCCTCTTTCATCATTAAGGAGTTAACCAGGAATAAGGTTAACAATGCACGCATTCCGTAGAAGTTGAACCGCTCCCACATTTCGGTCCCGAATAATACCCAAAGTCCCTTTGGATGTCCTTGTTTTACTTTCTGTTCGCTCATTTGCTTCGTTTTTGGTTTTTGGTTTGGTTTAATTATAGTTTTTCTTTGATAAAGTTGGTCATTTTAGTATACAACTGTAAACGGGTTTTTCCACCGTAAATACCGTGGTTTTTGTCCGGATAAATCGCCCAGTCGAACTGTTTGTTTGCCTGTACCAACGCTTCGATCATTTTCATGGAATTCTGTACGTGTACATTGTCATCGGCAGTTCCGTGAACCAAAAGGAAGTTTCCTTTTAATTTACTCACATGGTTGATTGGTGAATTGTTATCATATCCGGATGCATTCTCCTGAGGCGTTTGCATGTATCGTTCTGTATATACGCTGTCGTAATATCTCCAGCTGGTCACCGGAGCCACAGCAATGGCCATTTTAAAGGTATCGCTTCCCTGGAAAATACAGTTCGACGACATAAAACCTCCATAACTCCAACCAAAAATTCCAATTCTGGTCTTGTCAACATAAGGGTAGTTTCCGATTACTTTTGCAGCATCAATCTGGTCTTCTACCTCAAATTTTCCTAATTCTTTATAGGTGCATTTTTTAAAATCGGCACCTTTAAAACCGGTTCCACGTCCGTCTACACAGGCTACGATGTATCCTTGTTGGGTTAACATCATAAACCAGTAATCGTCGGTACTGTTCCAGTCGTTGTTTACCTGTTGTGATCCCGGTCCGGAATACTGGTACATAAATACCGGGTATTTTTTATTCGGATCGAAATCTTTTGGTTTGATGATCCACGCGTTCAGGCGGTTCCCTTTTTCGGTGGTTAATTCAAAAAACTCTTTTGTTGGTAAATCGTATTTTGCCAGTTTGCTTTCCAATGCTTCGTTCGAAACGATGGTTTTTACAAGCTTCCCGGTTTTACTCTCGTTAAGCGTATAACGCGGTGTGTTTTTAGCACTTGAAAACGAATTGATAAAGTACTCAAAATTCGGACTAAATGTTGCCGCATTGGTACCGGTTTCTGTAGTTAGTCTCTTTTTGTCTTTTCCGTTTAATTTGATGCGGTATACATCACGGTTGATTGATCCGTTTTCTACCGACTGGTAGAAGATGGTTCCGGTCTTAGTATCAAATCCGTAGTAGTTGGTCACTTCCCATTTCCCTTTGGTAACCTGATTGATCAACTTTCCGTTTTTATCGTAATGATAAATATGATTGAACCCATCTTTTTCGCTGGTCCAGATAAAACTGTTGTCTTTTAAAAACGTCAGGTTATCCGTAACATCTACATAGGCTTTGTCTTTTTCGTTTAAAACGATTCTCGTCGCTCCGGAATTTCCATCAACAAATAAAAGATCCAGATTGTTTTGGTGACGGTTCAATACCTGAGCACTTAACGTATTCGTGTCATTCGTCCATTTGATACGGGCGATATAGAAGTCGTTGTATTTATCCAGGTTGATTTTTTGAGTCGTTCCTGCTTTCACATCGTATACATGCAACGATACAATTGCATTTTTCTCTCCCGGTTTCGGGTATTTGAATACATATTGCGTTGGATACAATCCCTGGTTGTACATATCCATCGAGAATTCCGGCACTGCGGTTTCGTCAAAACGGATAAATCCGATTTTATCACTTCCGGCATTCCAGTCGAAAGCGCGTACAAACGAAAATTCCTCCTCATACACCCAATCGGTAATCCCGTTGATGATGTGGTTTTTCTTTCCGTCTTGTGTGATTTGAGTGTGTTTTTGAGTAGTCAGGTCGTACACATATAAGTTGTTGTCGTGTGCGTATCCTATTTTGGTCCCGTCCGGTGAGAAAGTTGGCTCCTGAACTTTATAGTCGGCCAGTTTGGTCAGGGTCTTTTTGGCAATATCGTAGATAAAATAATCGGCTACAAAAGAATGGCGGAAAATCTGATCGGAATTATTAGCGATTAAAATTTTCTTTTCGTCCGGACTGAAGGTATAACTATCTATTCCGTCCAGTTGTTTGTGGTCTTTCGAATCGATCAGCGCGGTCACTTTGTTCAGTGTTGCAAAATCATACAGATCGATTTGCGACGACCGTGTATTCCGATCATAATTCAGAACCGTATACTGATTCGTGTTCTTCATCGCTTCTAAAGCAGTCATTCCCTGCGTTCTAAAAGCACCGCTCCAAATCTCTTCGAGCGTAATTTTCTGTTGTGCTACCGCCGACAATGATGTCAGTAACAGTAGAAATAACGATTTTTTAAAGTAATTCATTTTGTCAAATGGTAAAAAAACTTCCAATTTTAGTGAAAATTTATCAATTAGCCATAACTTTATGTGTTAAATGCAAATTCAATTTTCGCATTTAAAGCCAATTTTATAAGTTTTTACTGTATTTTTTTCCTTTAAAAAACGTATTTAAAAAATTATCCCCGATTGCATTTTCGAAATCTTATCTTTGCAGTAGAATTCAAGATGCCTAAAAATGACCAAAGCTATTGCTGGATTTTCGAAGTTGTCGAAAGAAGAAAAAATCAACTGGATTGTAAACACCCATTTTAGCAATCCCGACAGTGCCAAACAAATTATCACCCAATACTGGAATTCGGACGAAGCCCTTCAAAAACTTCACGATGAGTTTATTGAAAACACGATTTCCAACTTTTATATGCCATTGGGTGTGGCGCCTAACTTTTTGATCAACGGAAAAAATGTGACAATACCAATGGCGATCGAGGAAAGTTCCGTCGTAGCCGCAGCGTCAAAAGCAGCAAAATTCTGGTCCAATCGCGGTGGTTTTAAAACCACAGTGATCAGTACCGAAAAAATCGGACAGGTACACTTTATCTATAAAGGTGCTGCCGACAAACTGGAGGCTTTTTTCCAGACCATCAAACCGAAATTCTTTTCCGACACCGAAAGCATTACGAAAAACATGCAAAAAAGAGGTGGCGGCATTATCGATATTACCCTGCGCGACAAAACCGGAGAACTGGATCAATATTACCAACTTCATGCTACTTTCAACACCAAAGATAGTATGGGTGCCAATTTTATCAATTCCTGCCTGGAGCAGTTTGCCAAAACAGTACAGAACGAGGCGCTTCACTACGCTGCTTTTTCGGAAGAGGAAAAACAAATCCAGGTGGTGATGAGTATTTTGTCTAATTATGTTCCGAATTGTCTTGTCAGAGCCGAAGTCTCCTGTCCGGTAGCCGATTTGAAAGAAGACAAACACATTTCGCAGGAAGCGTTTGCCGAAAAGTTTGTTCGTGCCGTTCAAATAGCCGAAATCGAACCGTATCGCGCCGTAACGCACAACAAAGGAATTATGAATGGTATCGACGCCGTGGTGATTGCGACCGGAAATGATTTCCGTGCCGTGGAAGCCGGTGTTCATGCTTTTGCGTCCCGAAACGGAAAATATTCCAGCCTTTCGCATGCCAAAGTCGAAAACGGCATTTTTACATTTTGGATGGAAATCCCATTGGCATTGGGAACCGTAGGCGGTTTAACCGGTTTACACCCTTTAGTAAAAATAGCCCTTGAAATGTTGGGCCATCCATCGGCCGAAGAGTTGATGCAGATCGTAGCTGTGGCCGGACTGGCGCAAAATTTTGCCGCTTTACGTTCGTTAACGACTACCGGAATCCAACAAGGTCATATGAAAATGCACCTGATGAATATTCTGAATCAGTTTCAGGCTACCGAAGCCGAACGCCAGAGTGTCGCCGCTCATTTCGAGCACAACACCGTGAGTCATGCGGCCGTAGTTGATTATTTAGCCTCATTACGTAAATAATTCATTTTGAAAAAGACTTTTTACAGCAACGGAAAACTCCTGCTCACCGGCGAATATGTCGTTCTGGATGGTGCAAAAGCCATTGCTCTTCCCACAAAATACGGTCAGTATCTGGATATTGAAAAAGGAACGGAGCAAATGATCCGCTGGCAAAGCTATGATGCCGATTCTACGATCTGGTTTGAAGACCGTATTTCGTTTGACAGCATCCGCAGTAAAGAAAATTTCGGATCACAAGCCGGAATCAAAAACACGCTGATTGCGATCCTGCATGAAGCCGCCCAGCTCAATCCGGAGTTTCTCACTTCCGATACCGGATATCATGTAACGACCCGTTTAACGTTCCCGCGTTTATGGGGACTTGGGACATCTTCTACATTGATCAACAATATCGCGCAGTGGCTTCAGGTCGACGCATATCGCTTGCTGGAATCCAGTTTTGGCGGTAGTGGATACGACATCGCCTGTGCACAAAACAATACCCCTATCATTTACCAATTGACCCGCTTTAAACGACCAATAGTAACACCTTTACAATTGGATTTATCGTTTCGTCAAAATCTGTATTTTGTGTATTTGAATCAGAAACAAAGCAGCAAATCGGCGATTATGAGTTATTACGACAAGCAACAACGTATTGACAAAATGATTCCAAAAATCGATGCGTTAACCGAAGCAATCCTTGTCGCAAAGGATTTGTATCAATTTGGTTCCCTCATCAACCAACACGAAAGTATCCTGAGTGACATTCTGGAAATGGAAACGGTGAAAGAACGCTTTTTCTACGACTTTAAAGGCGTTTTAAAAAGCCTTGGTGCCTGGGGTGGTGATTTTATCCTTGCGATAGCTCCAAATGACCCTACGGCATATTTTAAAGAAAAAGGCTTTCCGATTGTTATTCCCTATTCGGAAATGATTTTATAAAAACAACCTCATAAAAAAAGGCATCCGATGAATATCGGATGCCTTTTTTTATGAATCGTACTACTATTATTGTTGTACCACAGCAGCTCTGTTATCTTCAATTTTAGCAGCCGCTTTTAAAGCAGCAATTACGCGGTATGAAGAAGCCCCTTGTGTTTGTGTTTTAATTTTTGACGTGTAAGTCGCATAGTTTGGTAAAGCCGGCGCTTTAACTACGTCTTTCGTTCTGATCATGAAAACAGCCATTTGCCCTTCGATCAATTTCGAAGTTTTTCCGTTTCCTAATCCGAAAGCTGTTCCTACAACTTTAGGCTCTTGTCCGATGTTCGGAATACTTGGGTTGTCGATAGACACATTTGCCGCTACGTTAACCGCAGCTCCTGATTTTTGTGAAACCGCTTCCAAAGTAGCACCTGCCATTTTAGCTTTGATTTTCTCCGCTTTTTTCTGGTTTTTCAGGATTGGCAATACCGTTTGTTTAGCCTCTTCTAAAGAGATCATTCCGGTTTCGTTTTTCCCTTTTAATTTTGCAATAACATGCCCACCAAGGTTGTCAAATTTCTTAACATCACCCTCTTTAGTGTCTTTTCCAAATGCCCAGAAAATAATTTGTTTCTGGTTTTGAAGTCCTGGGATACTCTCGTCAGTAACTTTAACGTTCATTGCAGGAACTACCGTTAATCCCATTTCTTTTGCTACTTTGTCGAAATCTTTATCTGCAGCTTCTGCTTCTAATTTTGTTGCTTTTACATAAATCGCATCAGCAGTTGCCTCCGATGGTTCAATTTTTTGTGCGATAGTCGCCAAACGAACCGCATCGTATTTGTCGTCTACTTTAATTACGTGGAAACCATATTCCGTTTCTACCATTCCAATTTTTCCAACCGGATTATTGAATACGAAATCATTGAATGTTTTCACCATTTGCCCTGGCTGAATGTTATCGTACATACCTCCGGTTTGTTTTGATCCCGGATCGTCTGTATTAGTCATTGCCAACATTGCAAAGCTTGATGGATTTGCCTGAGCTTGTTTTAACAATTCTTCTGCTTTCGCTTTTGCTTCTTCTTTTGTTCTGGTAATACCTGGCATTTTCCCGGCATAACTCAATAGGATGTGACTTGCTTTAGCAGTAGCACCACCTTTTCTTCCCATCATTTTAGACAAACAGTAGTAACCGTTGTGAATGTATGGTCCAAAAACATCACCTGTAGGCAGGTTAAATAATTGCTCCTGGTTTTCCAATGGCAAGTCTTTTTTCGCTACATACGATGAATCGTATTTGATATCGGAATTCGCGTTTACGAATTCTTCTACGTTTTTAGCACCTTTGAAACCTGGTAATGTATCGTTAGTACTTGTTTTTTCGTTGTAAACCACACGTCCGGATAACAATCCTGTGATTGTTTTCTTCATTTCGTCCTCATCTTCTTTAGACGGTTTGTTTTCGAAATACACGTATTCTACTTCACGAGAGTTCTCCGATTTATATTTTTTAGGATTTTTCTTAACGTAATCCATGATTTCAGCATCAGAAACTTTTACTTCATCATCGTTGATTGTAGTATAAGGAACCGCTACATAGTCGAAATTAACTTTGTCGTTTTCTCTTTCGTACGCAAATTTACCATCGTTCTTAGTCGCCACAAGACCTGACTTGATCATTGTATAGTACATTTGCTCAGTAGCCATTTGCTGTAATTGTTTTTCATAGGCCAACCAGTTGTTCCACTGATCCGGCTGTGATGATTTGATACTGGCAACAAATTCGTTGAATTTATTTACGTCGAACTGACCGGCAGCATTTAAAAATCGTGGATCCTGAGCAAAGTTAGGATTCTGTTTGATTACGTTAATCATTTGCTCTTTTCCGATTTTTAAACCGATTTTTTCAAATTCAGCGTCTAATAGGATTTGTTTTACTTCCTGCTCCCAAACTCCGTTTGAAGCTTGTGTGTTGCTCATACCCTGGCCATTTTTTTCCGCCATGGTTACTTTTTGCAGAAAGTCCACAGCTGAGATATCGACTCCATTTACACTACCTACGTTGTGTGTACTTTGTTTAAATCCTCCGCTTTGAACAACATCTCCAATTACGAATGCTAGCAAACAAAATCCGATAACTCCAATTAAAAGGATCGAACGCTGTCTAATTTTTGATAAAACTGCCATCTTTTATGATATTATTTTTTTTATTCAGTGGGCGAAAATACAATTATCTATTTAATAATAAAAGATGTCCCACTATATTTTCAAATATTTTTACTTTTTTATTTGGATATTTCTTTATTCTTTGATACGAACTTCAATTAATTCAATTCGTTTACTGGAAGCCTCCCGTATTGCAATCCGATACCCAGACAACTCCAGCTCCTGTCCCTGCTGCGGTATTTCTTTGGTCGCATGGACAATATAACCTCCTAAGGTGACATAAGAATCACTTGTAGGGATCGAAAGATTGTACTTCTGATTTACATACTCCACATTTAAACGCGCCGAAAATAAAAAAGAGCGGTCACTTTGCTTTTCTTCGACCAATTCTTCCAGGTCGTGTTCGTCTTCGATTTCGCCAAATAATTCTTCAATGATGTCTTCTACCGTCACAATACCAGCCGTTCCGCCATATTCGTCGATCACTACCGCCATACTTTTCCGCTTTTTCGTGAGCAGGTCCAGGACCTCTTTTATCAATACTGTTTCCGGCACATATTCCACCGGTATCATAACCGATTGGATATCATCCGGTTTTTTAAACAATTCAAACGAATGCACATATCCGATACTATTGTCAAGCGTACCTTCGTATACCACTATTTTAGAATAGCCGGTTTCGACAAACAATTCCCGCAATTCCGCGACACTGTCACACAATTCCACCGAAGCGATTTCCGTTCGCGGTGTCATAATATCGCGCACTTTGACATCGGAAAACTCCAATGCATTTTGAAAAATCTGTATCTCGGTATCGATTTCCTGTTGGTTTTCGGCCGCATTGACCTGTTCGGTGATATAGGTCCCCAATTCGCCCCGGTTAAAATACAGCACCTCTTTATTCCGTTCGAGTTTAAAAATATGAATCAGGATTTTATCGGCGATCGTTACGACAATCTTGGAAATCCCGGAAAATAGCAGGTAAAAAAAGTAGGCCGGCAACGCCAGTACTTTAATCAGTGTATTCGGATAAATCTGAAAAATAACTTTCGGAAGAAAACTGGAGGTAAGCAATAACAATGCGGTTGCAATAACCACCTGCATCACAATCATCTGAAAAGGGCTTACTAAAAAGCCGTGCTCCCGAAGCAACTGCACCACCAGTGCACTGGAAAAATAACCGTAGATCGTAAAAACGATACTTTTCCCCAATAGCATCGACGCTATAAAATGCGACGGTTTTTCGGTGAGCCGGGTTAGTATTTTTGAAAAAAAAGTGTTTTGTTTTTTTTCGATACTCAGGTAAACTTTATTGGAAGCGATATAGGCGATTTCCATTCCGGAAAAGAACGCGGACAAAATCAGACACGTTATGATAATCGCTATTTCCATATTGTTTGCCTATCGTTTCATTTTGTTTGAAAAATGCCTTCTGAAGAAAAACATAAAAATGGCTACTGCCGCAAAAAGAAAATTAATCAGGTAACTTTCTCCGGCTTGTTGTCGCCGTACACCTTCATAAATAAACAACACTGCTAAAACCAAATACAAAAAATGGACGTACTTTAATAATCCCATAATTACTCTATCTTTGAAATCTCGCCCCTGTTTTGCTGGGCATTCATAACTGAAAAATCTTTACTAAAATCGATACCTTTTCCTTCCAGGTAACTATTCGCATCTGTAAATTTAAAATATTTCTCGGTAAAAAACCATTCATTTTTTTGGTCGTAGTACAATTGCTCCGTTTGAAGCACTTTACCGTCGCTGGATGTAATCTTTACATGTCCCTGCAAATCGATGATATCGGTTTTAGCATAGGTAATCGCATAATCGGATTCCACATAGCTTTTATTGCCGCGCTCATCAAAAAGGGTTACGAATACGCCTTTCGGAAATTCGGTATACGGGTATTTTAAATTGGAAAAATCCAATAATAACGGACTTACCAATATCGCTTTAATCTTACCCGAATCGGTATATTTTAAATTCACATTTTCGGCTTCTCCAATGGGAGAAAATGGCACCGCATTGATACGCTGTACCTCTTTAAAATTGCTTTCGCATGAAAAAAACACAGTCACAGTGAGAACTGTGACTAATGCTAGAAAATATTTTCCAAAGTGTACCTTCATCGGAATACTATTCGTATTTAGTTTTCTTAAACCACAGGTCGTTTACCGACAGTCCGATATAAATCCCAAAGTAGTTTTCCTGAACCAGATTACTGCTTGCCGTTCCTTTTTTACCGTATTCAAATCCAACATTCAGGTTCGAAAGACTTCGTCCGATTGGCAATCCAAAACCGGCATTCACACTATAATCTTTAATGGATTGATTGTTGATCACAAGTCCGGTGTTTTCATATCGGAAACCAGCTCGATACGTTACACGCTCCAGATAACTTGTAAAGGAATTGAATTTTGGTGTAATATACCCTCCAATTACATAACGCTGTGCTCTTTCGAAGCCAACATTTGTAATCTGATCAAAACGATTTACGAAACCGCTTTTATCCTGCAGGGTAACTTCGGCTCCTACAAACCATTTTTTTGCAATTCCAAAACCGGTTCCCAATGCATATTTGGCCGGTAATTTATAAGTAGATTGTGTTGCTTCATAAGCCACATTATCGGATTCCAATTCTGCTCCGGTACCCGAGTAGGTAATTGCCGCTACCGAACCGCTATTATCCGCTTTCAGATCACTCTGTGGCGAATATGTAAAGCTACTGTACCAATCGTATTTTTTGTTAATTTTAGACTGATACATCAAACCGGTATTAAAGGCTACACCGCTATAACGGGTTGTATTGATTTCGCGTTTTCCAAGATATACATCGTCCATAAAAACAATGGATTTGGTCTCCACTCGTCCGAAATTATATTGAAAATCCGCTCCAATACTTAATTTTGAAGTAATTTTATACCCCAATCCTAAGAATACATTATTCAAACCACCTTCACCGGTAAAACGTTTACCCGTCTTTAGGACGTCCCCGGTTGACAATTGTGTTGTGGTTGTCTGATCTACCTTATATCCAACAGATGAATACGGCATAATTCCAAACGAGACACCGGCTTTTTTACTGATTGGGAATCCCAATGCCAGATAATCGAATGTTGTTCTGCTTGCCGTTTCTTTTTCCGTTTCCGTTTTAAATGTTGTGCTGCGGTTTGTCGCTCCCACCGAAAATGTCGTTAATCGTAAGGCTGTCAGCGATGCCGGGTTTTGAATATTCAGGTGAATACTATCCGGTATGATCCCCAACCCTCCCATGGCTTTATTTTCATGGGTTCCGCGGTACTTTACATCTCCGATACCATAAAATGAATACGGTGAAGCGGTACCTTCCTGTGCAAAAATTACGGAAGAAAAAAGCAAACTAGTGCCTAGAATTATCTTTTTAATCATTTGTTGATTGTATATTGATATAAGTGGTTCAAACTTTCTAATAGAAAATTTGGATTGGCAAATATGGTGTTTTTTACGCTTTTCGCCAAAAAATCCGTATCACCTCCTGTTAAAATTACTGTTAAAACTTGATATTGTTGACGATAGCATTCGATGAAGCCTTCTACTTCATACAAAAATCCGTTCACCACACCGGAATGAATCGACTGTTTTGTCGAACCTCCGATTAGCCCCGATGGGTTTTCAAGGGTTAATAACGGTAATTTTGCCGTATAATTATGTAGTGCTTCATACCGCAACCGAAGTCCCGGCGAAATGGCACCACCCAGATAATTGTCGTCGGCATCAATAAAGTCGTAGGTAATGCAGGTTCCGGAATCAATTATCAGTCGGTTTTGTTTGGGATACTGAAATACCGCACCCGATGCGAGCACCATTCGGTCGATACCTAATGTTT
Source organism: Bacteroidota bacterium (assembly GCA_023446155.1). Classification (GTDB taxonomy): domain Bacteria; phylum Bacteroidota; class Bacteroidia; order Flavobacteriales; family Flavobacteriaceae; genus Flavobacterium. The sequence continues at coordinate 54,795 of JAEXIT010000017.1, read as the reverse complement.
TTGGGGTTTCATAACGGTTTTGAAACGGCATCGGACTATCCGAAGTAATAACATATACTTTTAGCTGACTTTCCAGCCATTTCAGCACCATTTCGTCCAAAAATCCGACTCTGGAAAGCACCGCATTTTCTATTTGCGTATATTTTTCAAGGATTTTTGAAAAGCGATTTACGGCTTCCGTTTTATCAAAAGCATCCTGATCAAGCAAGCTATCTTTTTCAAATACAGCGACTTTAATCCGGGTATTCCCTACATCTATTGCTAAAAGCATTCTTTTTCTGATTAAAACCCAAAGATACAAATAGATTTTTTTTCCGAATTGTTTTGGATAAATAAAAAATGCCCCTATATTTGCACCCGCAATAAGGACGGTGCCTTAGCTCAGTTGGTAGAGCAATGGACTGAAAATCCATGTGTCCCTGGTTCGATTCCTGGAGGCACCACTTACAAAACCCTTGATATCTTATGATTTCAAGGGTTTTTTGTTTAGTTTTGTTATTCACTTTACACCGCAATGACTCCCAACAACCAACCCGACGATCCAAAGTTGACCGCTAGTTTCTTTTCAAAAGAAATGCAAGCATTTGGTTATAAACTTGATTTTAGTCTTCAAAGTTTAGAATCAGAAATCGATCGTATTTTAGAAACTTTCCCTCTCAACTCCCAAGACGCAAAATATGATCTTGAAGCAAAATTAACTGCATATATCGGCGAGGCCATGTGTCAAAACCTAAATGGTTTTTGGAGCGGAGCATTTTACAGCCATAAAAGTCGGATCGGAAACAACTATTATTTTTGCAAAATAACTATTGGCAAACATGATTTTTACCCGGAGCATTTTATAGCTTATTATATCTGCAATGGAAAAAATAGTACCGGAACATTCCAAAACTATTTTACCAAGACGCTTGCCGAATGGCGTCTAACGTAAGACAAATTGAAACCACTCCTTTCAAGGGCGTTCTTTTTATTTTACGGCTATTTATTTTCAACTTTCTGAAAACGAAAATAAAGTATCTTTGAGCTATCATTTTTGTTATCAGATCGCTCATGTCTACAAAACTATCCCTTTTCTTTTTGCTGGTTACCGCCGTTTGCTTTAGTCAGAAACGCGTTGCCGGACCGGCCGATATTGTCAACCCGATGATCGGAACCCATAAAATGGGCCATACGTTTCCCGGCGCTACTACTCCGTTTGGAATGGTACAATTAAGTCCGGAAACCAATTACACCAGTATGTTTGTCGACGGTAAATACAATCCGGATGCCTATAAATACTGTGCCGGTTATCAATATGACGACAAAACGATTTTCGGATTTAGTCACACCCATTTTAGCGGAACCGGTCATGCCGATTTAGGCGATTTCCTGATTATGCCCACGACTGGAAAACTCGATTTAAACCCCGGAAAAGCGAACGAACCCGGAAGCGGCTATTTTTCGAATTTCTCCCACGAAAACGAATTTGCCAAACCCGGCTACTACATGGTTAAACTCGACCGTTATAACATCAAAGCCGAGCTCACTGCCAGCGACCGCGTAGGATTCCACCAATATACTTTTCCGAAATCGGAATCCGCACATATACTATTAGACCTCGTTTATAATATCTATAATTACGATGACAAAAATGTCTGGACGTTTATCCGCGTGGAAAACGATTCAACCGTAACCGGCTACCGTCAGACTCATGGTTGGGGACGAACCCGAACGGTGTATTTTGCGATGCAATTTTCCAAACCATTCCTTTCCTACGGTCATAAAAAATACGACAACAGTCCGTATAATGGATTTTACCGTCGTTTTAATGAGGAAGAAAACTTCCCGGAAATGGCCGGCAAAAACATCCGTGCGTATTTCAACTTTAAAACCGAAGAAAACGAACAAATCAAAGTTAAATTTGCTTTATCGCCTGTGAGTACCGAAGGCGCGTTGTTAAATTTAAAAACCGAAATTCCACATTGGGACTTCCAGAGAACCCGACACGAAACGCGCGATAAATGGAATAAGGAACTGTCCAAAATCACCATCGAAACCCAAAAACCGGAAGACGAAGAAACCTTTTATACCGCCTTATACCATACCATGCTTGGCCCAATTGTGTACGAAGATGTCGACGGAAAATACAAAGGACTGGATCAGAACATCCACGAATCAGACGGATTTACCAATTATACTGTTTTCTCCCTTTGGGACACCTACCGCGCGCTACATCCACTATTCAATCTGATACAACCCAAACGGAATAACGACATGATCAAATCCATGTTGGCACACCACGATCAGAGTGTTCATAAAATGCTACCCGTTTGGAGTCATTATGCCAACGAAAACTGGTGTATGATTGGGTACCATTCGATCTCCGTAATTGCCGACGCCATTGCCAAAAACACCACCGATGTCGACCTAAACCGTGCGCTTACCGCCGGAAAAAATACCTCGACCGTTCCCTATTTCGACGGATTGGACAACTATATGCGCCTGGGCTACGTTCCGGAAGACAAAAGCGGCAACTCCGTTTCGAAAACATTGGAATTTGCCTACGACGATTGGTGTATCGCACAGATCGCCAAAAAAGCGAAGGACGAAACTACCTATCAGACGTATATGAAACGTTCTGAAAACTACCAAAATGTTTACGATCCGACGACGCGTTATATGCGTCCGAAATTAAACAACGGAAAATGGAAAGAACCATTTGATCCGCTCGACACACATGGCCAGGGTTTTATCGAAGGAAACGCCCTGAATTACGGTTTTTACGTCCCGCACAATATTGATCACATGATCGAAATGATGGGTGGCAAAAATAAATTTGCCGCGCAGCTTGATCAGGTATTTTCGATCAAACTGGATGATAAATATATTGAGAAAAACGAAGATATTACCCGCGACGGTATTATTGGCGCCTATGTACACGGTAACGAACCGGGACATCATATCCCTTATTTATACAATTGGACCGGGAAATCGTGGAAAACTCAGGAGCGCGTTCGTATGATCATGGATACGATGTATTCCAATTCCATCGATGGTTTGTGCGGAAACGACGACGCCGGTCAGATGAGCGCCTGGTATGTATTTAGCGCACTTGGTTTTTATCCGGTACTTCCGGGATCGGATCAGTATGCCATCGGAAGTCCGCTGCTTAAAGCCGCCACCTTGCATTTTGAAAACGGGAAATCGTTAAAAATAAAAACGGTTAACCAAGGTCCAAAAAATGTATATGTTCAGAAAATCACCTTAAACGATACGGAAATCGACCGCGATTATTTGTTACATGGCGAGCTTTACGAAAATACTGAGTTAACTTTTTATTTAAGCAACAAGCCAAAACGGTAATCTAAAAAAACATTTAAGAAAATAATTACTTAACATTGAGTTAGTTACAAAAACAGTCTCTTTTTTCCAAAAAAAAGTGTTGGAAAACCGAAAAATGATTCTATATTTGCAACCGCAATAAGGACGGTGCCTTAGCTCAGTTGGTAGAGCAATGGACTGAAAATCCATGTGTCCCTGGTTCGATTCCTGGAGGCACCACTTACAAACCACTCATTTCGAGTGGTTTTTTGTTTTTATATACTTTTCACAACTATTTCTGCATTTTAAAATAGAAGTAATAACAATAAATATAAATAGGTTTTCAAATCAAATTTACACCAACCTAAAGGCTAAAATCACAAAACCCGAACAATCAAAAACAGATTTCCAAAACAATTAGAAATTCAAAAGAACCTACGTCGAATTTAACAAATACAGGAAAATCATTTCTGAATCTCAGCCGTTTTTCAACAACAAAATAATCATTATTATAGAATTTACAGGACTCATATTCAATATTTAAAAACACTCTAAAACAGTAAAATCAATTGAAATAACGGACAAATGATAACCATATTCAATAGTTCATATAAAAAAAGAATACCTTTACATTCAACCAAAAATATAAGTTAAAAACCAAAGACAATATTTAAAATATCATATATTTACTTATATCCTAATATTTTTACACCTTAAAAAAACAAATGGCAACAGACACTTTAAAAATAAAAGCCTTTGAATACGTGCTATTTAAATTAGTAGAGTGGTATAAAGAAAGTGTAAACTCGCTTGAAGAAAATGACATTAGTACTCTAAAAGCCCTTAAATTGCTTTTTTTTGTTTCATCTGTTAACACTGTTAAAGACTCCAAGGACACTTTACTCGATTCACCATTTAATAATTTTGTTGCCATGCCCTACGGACATGTTGAAAGTGAAATATATGATTCTATTAAAAGAGGAGAAATTACTAATATTGAAATCGATAATAGTAAAACTATAATTAGAGATATTGATAGTGTTTTAGAATTAGATTCTGAAATAAAACAGAAAATAGATACAGCAATCAAAAAACTTAAGGAAGCAAACTATAAATTGATTCAACTTTCTTCATTTGAACTTGTTGAATTAAGTCATAGATGGTTTTCATGGAAGAAAAATTATCAAATAGCATTACAAAAAAATATTTTTAGTTCGCCTATTGCTATAAATGAAATAAAAAGCGAAGATAAATTTTATCAAATATAAATGGTTGCTAAAGTTCCCGAGTTACTAAAAAGTCAATTTTTAGATAATACTGAATGGCATAAACCCTTTGCCAACGAAGCCAATGAGATAAAAAAAGAAGATTTAGAAAAGTTCCTAAAGAGCACATTGATTGATATTATAAATCTTTTTATTGAATCAATACTTGCTGGAGAATACGAACAAGATCTAAATATAGAAAACTCATTCGATGAGATTCAAAAGGAAGCAACTTCTATCTATGATAGTTTAGTAACTAAACTAATAGAAGACCCTATTTTATTGGATTCTACCCAAAACTTTATAAAGGGTGTAAAAGTTATTCTATCAGGTTACAGCAATTTTTTCAAATTGATAATGATTAACAAATCATCACCTAATTATGATGTTTTGTTTTCATCTTCTCCCGACAATTTAGCAATGCTTGACGAATCCAAATTTGACGATGAAATAATTGGAGCTATTATTAGTTTTTATTCAACATTACAACTTAACAGACATGACCATTTTTTCGATGAAGGAATTGACTATTTTAAAGATTTGATTGAATTAGAAAATTCAATCAATAAAAACAAATATCCTTTTAAGCATGTAAGTGCATTAAATTTAAAGATTTCATTTTTAAAATACAAGTGGGCAATCAGACAGAAGACTACTCACCTAACAATGAACATGCAGTTTTCAGTGAGAAGTTATCTAATTGACAATAATTTATTTTCTGTATTAGATACTCCTGAATATAATAATACAAACCCAAAATTAAACGACTGGAAATTATATTTAGAATACCATTATGGATATAATGGCAAAGACTTTTATCTAAAAAAATACAGTGAATTAAGTCAAGACTTAAGTACTTTAAATTTTTATGATTTACATTTTTTAATAAAATATCATAAAGACATTAAACCTGATTATAAAAATTTATCAGAAGTAATTACTGAAATTGAAAAAAGGGAAAGTTCATATTCCTCAAATAAAAATCTTTTTTATAAAAATTTAAATTATGCTCTAAATAATCAATTTTCATTACTAATTAATGAAGATGATGTAAATGAAACGAAGGTAATTGAGTTAAAGGATAAAATAAAAACTTTGCAAAACAAGTCGAGTAATGATAACTTTTGGGTGGATTACAAGTATTTGCAATATCGTGTAAAGAAGTTTAAAAACCTAATTGCTAATAGAGTAGCTTTTGACACTGAAATACCAATAAAAAAACATTTAAAGGAGATACGTGAATTATTTTCAGAATGTGAGAGAAAAATAAATTGGTCGGAGAATCATCACAACTTATTATACCAACTTCCATACGAAGAAAGCTTAGTATCTTATAATTCCGAAACTCTTGAAAAAATTTATTTTGCATCTTCATTTTTATTGCCTCTATCCATCGAGCAAAATAATTATGGTTTTCAAAAAATAAAGATTGATTTTATTAACGAGTTCAATCATTTAGAAGTTTTCACTTCATTGAATAACGAATTTAATCAAATAAAATCGTTAAAACAGAGCGTAGAAAATAATGATAAAAAGTCAATTGAAACAATAACTATTTTTACAGCAATTATTTCTTTTATAGTAGGTAGTGTCTCAGGATTTTCATTCATTAATTCATTTTATAAAGCAATAATATTTTTGCTAATTTTTTCGACATCCCTCCTATCCTTTTTATTACTTGTTTTTATTTCAACTAAAGGATTTGAAAAAATATATCGGTTTAAAAAAATTATTCTATTGATCTATATTGGTATTGCCGTGATATTGTCTTCTGTATTCTTCTTTAAAGAAAAGAATGACGAATTAGACGAAAAAAAGAAAAAGAGTACAGTTGAAAAACTTATCAAAAAACATATTGATTCTTTGTCCAAAATACACAAAGCGGAGGTAAAAGAATTGAGAAGTGAAATTAACACAATAAAAGCATCAAATAAAAAAGGAAATATTGATCTTAAATTAAGTATTAATAGCACAAAAAATTTAGAATCAAAATAAATTAAAGTTTTCTATTCCTCTTTTCTGCCAAGAGACAAAAACACAAAAAAATCACTGATAGTCCATAACTAATAAGCAAAAAACCTCTTTCTAGAGGCACCACTTACAAAACCACTCATTTCGAGTGGTTTTTTGTTTTTATATACTTTCTCAAAAATCACTCCTTTCCATTTGCAAATCAGCAATAATCATTTCGATCAAAGTAAGCACTAAAATATTTTTAATTATTTTTATTTTTTTACTGCAACCCTTATTGATTTTTCACTCTTATAATAAAATTAAAGTATATTAACCCTAATTTTATTTTTATTATGAAAAAAATTTTACTTGTTCTGACTCTGGCAACCGGGTTATTACAAACTTCCTGCAGTGAAGATCTGGTTTCGAATTCCAATGTTACAGCGACGAACTCGGCCGATGTTTATGTTGCCGGACAAAAGGACAATCAGGCGTGTTATTGGAAAAACAACCAACCTGTTTTTCTCGATTCCAATGGATTTACAGGTCCATCGGCAAACAAAATAATTGTATCTAATAACGATGTCTATGTTTTGGGAATCGGCATAGGAGCGACAACAACGGCACTTGAAAACGTTCCGATGTTTTGGAAAAACGGCCTACTAACCAATCTAAAAGCCAGCTTAAGTACCGATGAGGAGCAAGTGATGACCATCACCGATATGGAAGTCGTTGGAAACGATGTTTACTTTGTAGGTTATACCAAAAAACCGATTATCGCTTTCGATGACTATACGCTTGCCTATTGGAAAAACGGCGTTAAAACCGAGGTTCGTAATTACGGTAGTTATGTTCAGAATCTTCCGCAAATTAAAATACTAAACAACACGGTTTATATCACGGCTTCTGCCAACGGTAATGAGACGCTTAACGGTTATTATGCCAACAGTACTTTTAACCCAATTCCAAATTCGATCATAAATGGCCTGGCTTCCAATGGCAGCGAAATGTTTGTTTACGGGACCTTGAACAATGCCGGTTATTATAAAAATACCAACACCAATGCAGAAACGTCACTTCCGGCTCCGATCAACGGAATCACAAAAATGCAGTTTGCATCGGATCTATATCTTACGAATGGTTCGAATACCATTTACAAAAACGGAATTTCATTCGATAACAGTCAGCCGGAATTGGGCGGTATTATCGATTTTAAAATTCAAAACAATGGCGCCTACAAAATAACGCAGGTAGCCGTTGGAGAGGGTTATACCAGTCATTTAGTGGTAAACGGCGTGGAAGCCATGCACATTAATGATTCAGATGGCACCTTTATGTCGGTTTTTGTGGTTCAAAATTAAACTATGGCGACTTTTAACTGGAACGAAATTTACAACAACACATCCCCAAAATTACTGGGGATTTGTCGCAGGTATATAAAAGATCTGGCCACGGCCGAAGACATTATTCAGGATTCTTTTATTGTGGCCATCCAAAAAGAAAACACCCTAAAAGACGCCAACGCTTTAAATGGCTGGTTAAGCCGAATCGTGATCAACATGGCGCTCCATCATTTAAAAGAAACCAAAAAAATAAATTTTTCAACTGATCAAGACTGTGAAATTGCTGATGCCACTACCCTTATGAACATTGCAGAAATAGACACCAAGAGCATACTACTGACTTCCGATTTGGAAAAGAACGATATATTGGAAGCGATCGACCATTTGCCGGAACATCATAAATCGGTTTTTAACCTCTATGTGATCGACCAGTTTTCACATGTTGAAATCAGCAAAATACTCAACATCTCGACCGGAACTTCAAAATCACATTTATTCCGCGCCCGAAAAGCCATTCAGGCCTTTTTACTCGAAAAAATTCAGGAAAAACCTGTTGATCAAAAGAAAAAACGCCGCGTTGCTTTTCTACTTTTCTTAGGATTCGGCGATCAGATGTTTGCTAACTATTACAGAAAACCGTTCCGGGATTTTGAAATACAACCGCAGAAAAAATTAGAATTACATTCCGGAAACGTGCCCTTCCCAAAGGATTTTATCGGTTTGACCAAAAACGTTTTCGCTGTAAAAACGATCGCCGCAAGCTTGATTTTGATCAGCATACTCAGCGTTTGTATGTACGCTTACCTATTCCATGACAACACTAATCCAGAGCAAAAAATGCCGGTATTACATCCAAAGCCAATCACGACTACCGTTATCAACCAAACGCATACAAACGCAACAGATTCCGCAAAAACCAAAACAATCGCTATTCCAAAACCAGATAAAACAGAAACGATTGCGGCACCGGAAAAAGCATCGGTTTTAAAAAATAATACGCCCAAAACAACTGCAAATTCAATTGTTGCCTCACTAAAAGATTCAATACAGGAAGAACCTCCAAAAGTAGTTGTCGTTAAAAAACAAATTGTAAAAAAAGATACTATTTATGTTACGCGATAAACTTCTACTCCTTTTTTTAGCATTGACCAGCGTTGTTTTTTCACAGGAAAAAAAGACAGACACCATTTTTGTATATGAAGAAGTCATCGTGTACGACACTGTTTTTGTGGAAAAACCTTTTTCCAAAATAGACAAGGCGGTTTTTACTTCCGAATCCGATAAAAAAGACAAACTGGAATTAATCCAAAACGGAAAAAAATTCGAGATCGCGATCGATACGTTGGTTTTGGTAACCGATAAAAAAAGAATCGAAAAACAGCGACCGAAAAGTTGGTTTTTTGGTGGAAAATTACATCTTGGCCTCGCCCGTAATAGTCTGCTTAAAGAAATGAACGCGCCCAACACCATTGGTTTGGGATTGGGAATCTGGACCCGAAAAGCACTTTTTAATTCTGATTTTTCTGTCGGAATTGGATTCGATGCCTTTTACTGGATGGGTTCCTTTTCGTTTGATGCCGCACAAAGTGAGGGTGTTCTTAACGGTTATTATTTTACAAACAACAAGCAGCCGAAGCTTTTTAAAACGATCGACAATAAAAATTTCCAATTACAACTTCCCGTTCAATTCTATTACAACCTCAACAAATTCACACCTTCTTTGGGAGCATTTGTGAGTAATAGTACCTATAAATCGCAATTTATCGGTTCGTCCGGAAACTTGCCGCTAACCTTTGATGAAACTCAGGATTTTAAAGCCGAAGCACTTCAAATAGGTTACCTCATCGAACTGCATTATTCGCTATCAAAACACCTCTCGGTAGCGTTGCAATTTAGCTCCGGAAAATCGAATAACTTGCTTTTCACCAAGCGTGGCGACAAAAATCAATTCTTTAAAACCAAAAACCAGTTTACCGAAAACAAATTTCTAGTACAACTTCTATATACATTATAAACAACTTCTCATTTTATCACAAAACGTTAAAAACAGGTGTTTATACTGTAAAATTCTTCCCGGATAGCGCCTAATTTTAGCTTCATAACCAAGACAACTTACATCTTATTATGGAGACTACTGCAAATGACGTTTATGACGTGATCGTGATCGGTGGTGGCGCTATGGGATTATCCACAGCCTACTATTCGGGAAAAAGAAATGCTAAAACACTCGTATTGGAACAGTTTACTTTTGTAAACCAACAAGGAAGTTCTGCAGGAGTTTCCCGACAATTTCGTATTCCGTATCCTGAAAAATATATGGTTCAGATGGCACTGGATTCGTTACCGTATTGGAAAGAACTCCAAAGTCATACCGAAACCGAACTACTCGACAAAGTCGGTACCCTTTGGTTTGGTGATCCGGACGTACATTCTACCGAAGGAAATATCGCAAAAGCCGAAATCGCACTAAAAGAACTCAATGTTCCGTATACCAAACTAACCGCAAAGGAAGTCGAAGAACAATACAACTTCCGTAACCTGCCCGATACCTATACCGGGTTATTTCAGGCCGACGGGGCAAGTATCAACTTTAAAGCGACTATCGAAACCTTACTGGAGCTTTGTAAAAAAGATGCGAATACCACTTTGATGGAACAATCGCCGGTAACCAATATCGAGCGAAAAGGCAATTTATTTCACCTTACCACGCCCAACGGTTATTATGCCGCTAAAAAAATCGTCATCACACCGGGTCCATATATTAATAGCGTGATCAACTTATTGGATTTTACGATTGAAGCGACCTATTGGAATATGGCTTCAGCCTATTTTAAAAAGACGGATGAAAAAGTAAAATATCCAACCTGGTTTGTCTTCCAAAACGCCGAAGGCGACAATGGCAATCAATTTTATGGCTTCCCGGAAGTCGACTGGGATCATCCGGGCTATATCCGCGTTGCGCCCGATTTTGTAATCGAACCGTTGGACGAACCCTACGACCGCTCATTTATTCCGAATCAAAAAGAATTAGACTATACGTCCGAATGGGTTAAAAACCATATGACCGGACTGGATACCGAAACCTGTTTTGCGTCAACCTGTCTGATCGCGTTGAGCAAAATTCCTAATAAAGAATTGATCATCGATTTTGCACCGAGCTATGTACCGAATCATAAAAACATTGTGGTCTATGCGACCGGATGGGCGGCCAAATTCACACCATTGTTAGGCAAAATATTATCCGACATGGCTATAGATGGTAAATCCGAATACGACATTTCCAACTTCCAATTGGGTTATAAATTCTTTAGAGCACTTTAAACCGATAACCAAAATCTACCATTATGAATAAAAATACGCCTTTAAATCCGGGAATGGAACCCGGTTTAAAAATCGAAGTAGCCATTGTTGGCGCCGGTACTTCCGGATTATATACGGCTTACCGATTGGTTTCCGATAAAAAATTCAAAGCCGATCAGGTTCAGGTTTTTGATCTGAATAACCGTTTAGGCGGCCGACTGGAGTCGGTTATCATGCCCGGGATGGATTTTTGGGGCGAATTGGGAGGCATGCGTTACCTGACCTCACAGGAAATCGTAACGACCCTTATCGAAGGATATCCGTTAACCGAACCGGATTTGAACAAACGCAAACAGGTATTGGTCGACAAAATGGATCCGGTTCCGTTTCCAATGGGGGATCCTTCAAAATTACTAATGTATTTGCGAAAAGAGCGCTTTAAACAGGATGCCTGGAATGTGGCTCAGGATGCCGGCAAAAAGCTGATCACGCGTTATTATCTGAATGAAGATGATCTGGGTTTTAGTTCCGATCAGTTATTCAATAAAATCATTTATGACGTATTAATGGCCGATCCGTGGTTCCGGGAAAACTATTCCGATTTCGTTAAAAAAACATCCGAGTATGAGTATACTTTCGAAATCACCAGCCGTCAGTGGGATGATATCAAACCGAAATTGCGCTATAATTTTAAAGACTCCCCTTACGAAGGCCGGAAAGTAAACGACATCGGTTTCTGGAATTTGATCAAAGATCAGGTATCGCAGGAAGGTTATACTTTTTTAGCCAATGCCGGTGGTTATTATTCGAATACGATCAACTGGAATTCGGCGGAAGCCTTCCCGTATATGGTGGGCGATTTCTCCGAAGGTACCGTTTATAAAACCATTGAAGAAGGTTTTGACAGTATTGCCTACGCCATTGCTAATACGTATATGGACAATCCTGGCGCTTGTATCTGGTCGGAAAACAAATTGATTACTTTTACAAAAGAGCACGCTTTTACACATTCGCACAAATACCAACTGACGTTCCTAAACATCAAAACCAACGAGGAATGGCATGTTTACGCCAATAATATCGTCCTGGCGATGCCGCGTCGATCGTTGGAATTATTGGATCAGGAAAACTTCTTTTTTAATGTGAATGAAGACAGTACGCTAAACCACAATATCCGTTCGGTAATTATGGAACCGGCATTTAAAATCCTGATGGGATTCCCGCATCCATGGTGGAAAAAGCTCGGTATCGATTCCGGACATTCCATCACCGATTTACCAATGCGTCAGTGTTACTATTTCGGTACCGATACACATACCGACAACTCAATGTTATTGGGAAGTTACGGCGATATGGAAACCGAAACGTTCTGGAAAGCCCTATCGGACGACAAGATTCTTTTTAAAGTAAAAGCATCCAATTCGGCTTCGTTAAAAGAATTACACGAATTGGATAGCGTTCAGGCTTCTCAAATGATGGTCAACGAAGTGATGAACCAGTTACGCGAGTTACACGGACCGGATGTTGAAATCCCGGATCCGTATGTAACGTACTTCAGAGATTGGTCTGATGATCCGTTTGGTGCCGGATATCACGCCTGGAAAGCCGGATATGAGGTTAAAAATGTGATGCCGTATATGCGTCAACCAAAACCAGGCGAACAAATTCATATTTGCGGGGAAGCCTATTCTGATCAACAGGGATGGGTGGAAGGCGCCTTATGTGAAGCCGAAAAAATGTTGGAAACCCATTTTGGATTAGACCGTCCGGAATGGTTGGATCCGGCTTATTATTTAGGTTGGTAATACAACTTTATCTTCCGGGCAATATCATTTTGCCCGGAAGATTTTACACTTATATTTTCAGGTTTTCCAATTCCATCGACAGGGCTTTTAAATCCTGTTTCATCAGGTTGATCTGCGATTCCAACTGATCGTACATATTCGCACGGTTGTCCAATTCCTGAGCCGAATATTTACCCCCATTCCCAAAATACAACTCCAACAACTGGGTTTTCTTTTTAGACTTTTCATCGGCAATCTGACCAAAATTCATCCATTTTTCAATAATCTCCCGACGGAAAGAGACTTTTTCCGGTTCGTTCGGGTTGCTATAATTCAGATAATACCAAACCGTTGGCGGAAAAATAGAAGAGGTTGGCCGACCTTCCCAGATATCACGCAGCGCATTCCGGTTATGGTAAAATTCAATGCTGCGTTTGTTCCGTAGAATCAACATTCCTAAGGTCGCTTCGGTAATCCCGGTTCCGAGTCCGATATAATCGCCGGTATTTCCTTTGTCGATTAACAATCCGGAAGCAATTGCTCCGGCTGCGCCAATTACGATCGCACCAACGGTCAATTTACTCTCGGTTTCGTCTTCTTTCCCTTTTAAAAAATCGGCAATCTGACTGGTACGTTCTTCTTCGCAATCCATTTCCGAAGATACCGCCGACACTTCCAGTGACGCGATATTGATTCGTTGGTTTAACTTTTGAACCAACTCCAATTGTGTTAGTCGGTTTTCAATGGTTGGATCCTGTTTATATTTTTTGCGTATCGTCACATAATCCGACACCAGATCCAAAACACCAATCGCATTGGCCGCATTTAGACTTTTAAAACTAAAGCGCGCCGCCAAGGCCGTATCAACCGGAATTGTATGCATGGGGTGCGGCATTTCGGCTACCGTATAATTGTAAACATTCTGCTGATTACAATTACTCGTATACAATTGTGATTTCATCCGATTGGGCTGAAATCCGGAACAGGAAGTCAGCACAAGCGTACTGATTACTATTATTCCGACAAAGAGGCTTTTTGTTACAGTTGTGTTTTCCATCGTTGTATTTTTAGAATCGATGAATATAAATAACCCGAAATCTGTTTTCTTTTGGGAATTTCTGAATACAGGAATTAAGTTACTATTTTTTTATACAAAAAGAGCCAAACCCATCGGATTTTAAATCCTACAAAAAAGGCCGTCTCTAAAGACAGCCTTTTATTATTCTTTTGGTGTTGCCGTCGGTTCCGGTTTTGGTTCCGAAGGTGTTGGCGGTGCCGCTGGTACCGGTGTTCCTTTGTATTCGGTTTCGGGCACTTCTTCACCCGTTTTACTAAATACTTTTATTTTAGGATTGTCCTTGTTTCCTGTGATCACAACCGGAATACCGATGAGTCCAAATGGTGGTAATCCCAAACGCATTCTAAGATTCATCTGACCGGCGAAATTGGTTTGTCCTTTGAATTTTAAACGGAATAAAGCCACTTTGATCAGTGTTTCGTCAATAGTGATCACATTATTTTTAATATTCGAATTGATTTCAACTTCGCTTAAATCCGGATTGTCAATACCATCGGATCCGGTTTTTTTACTAATCGCCGAAAACAATTTCATTCCTTTTACTTTCACTTTTTTAACCGTTACCACACCCTCTCCTTTTAACGATGGCATAATCGGTTGCATGTTCTGATCGAGTACACCTCGCAAACGGTAATCGACGCCAATTATTCCTTCGGCATTTTCGGCAGACGTCATTAAATCACGGAATAATTTTACTTCGCGGTACGCACGGTTTACATCGAAATCTTTTGCACGGTAACGCAGACTAAAGTTCGCTTTATCGGCACTTACATCGTCATAAACACCATCTAATGTCATCCGACTTCCGATAATTCCAAGACCCGCATTACGCAACATAATTTTTCCTTTTTTGACCATCGCTTTTCCAGACATGTCATTTAGTACCAAACCGTCGTAGTCGACTTTTTTAGCATTGGCTACAACCGAGACATTTAAATTTGTCGGTACCACAACTACACCTGTTGGTTCTTTTGGTTTTGTTTTTTTGGCAGTGATTTTGGAATTATTCGTTTTTACACCATCCGGATTGTAGGCCATAAATTCGTTCACATTCAGGAAATCGGAATGCAATGAAAAGTTCCCGGAAAGCACACTTTTATCGTTTAATACAAAGTTGATCACATTTTGCAACTGACCGTTCAAATTAAAATCCGACTGACCATAACCGGCTTTAAAATCGTTGAAAAACATTTTGTCGCGATCAAATCGGAACAATCCTTCTTTGATCAGGAATGGTTTTGGAAAAAATTGTGATTTTGCCGTAATATCGCGTAACAACAGGGTTCCTTTATTATTCATTTTACCGTATTGTCCCGTGGTGGCATAACTTTGTTTCCCCTGTAAAAACAAATCGGCTTTGATATATCCTTTCAAATCAAGTCCTTCCTGACGGAATACTTTATAGACCTTCGCAACGTCAATTTCGCCCTTTGCTTTGACTTTATAAGCCAGATCTTCAAAATTTGATAAATCGGCTGCTACAAATACCGGATTGCCTTCAAAGTTAAAGGAAGCCGGGGTTACTTTTACGATCAGGTCTTTATAGTTTCCGGTTGTATTTTTGATGCGCGCATTAATTCGGATCGAATCAATCGGGTTTGGATAATACGGGGTTTTTAAACGTCCGCCTTGTAATGTTAAAAATCCATCGGTAACCGGAAATAGTTTTTGAGCCGCATCATAATCGCCTTTGGCTTTGATACTCGATGTTAGCAATCCCTGGATTTCCACTTTTTCCAATCCTAAAGCACGGTTTAATTTTTCCAGATCCAATTTGGCCTTCATATCCGTGTTTACATTGATATGCTTGGTTCCTTTGGAGTACAGTTTCCCTGCCAAAAAGTCTTTTCCAACATTAAAATGGATCGAATCCATATCGATTTCCAGTAAGTCCGGATTTAACGACGGCATTCGGGTGCTGAATTTTAAAAAGATATTCGAAGTCGGAAACGGTGTGTCTTTATAAGCGATATAACCGTCGCGGATGTTAACCGCCAGTCCCAAATCGGGTTTTTTATTTTGAGAAGCGTTATAGATTCCTTTAAACGTAAACAGTACATCCGTTTGTCCCTGTACTTTTGTTTTTTCCAACCAGGTCACATACGCCGGTGGCATCGCCGTAAACAAATCGTTTAGGTTACTATTCTGGGTTTCTACGTGAATATCGATATCATATCCGTCTTTCAGGAAGTTGAGCTTTCCGATAAATTTCACCGGAAGCTTGTTGATTTTCAGATTATTTTGTCTGAAAACAAACGACAGGGAATTGGTATTGATTCGCGTCAGCAAATCGGCATTAACCACTTTGTTTTTCAGATAGGTTTCTCCGTCAAAAGCGAAATCCAGTGATCCGATTCGCGCCTTAGTCGTTAAGTCAAAAATAGACTTATCCAAGTCTCCTTTTCCGATATAATTAAAATCTTTTGCGTCGATTGCCAATTTGGCCGAAAGGTCGTTGTATTTTAAATCGACATTTTTAATTTCGATCCGATCCAATCGAATGGAAGCCGATTGGGTTGTATCGGCTGTTTTGGGTGCATTGGAAATATAAACGTTATAATTTGCATGTCCGTGTTCGTCCACTTTAATATTCGCCTGTCCATCGGATAAATAGATCTCGTCAATACTCACCTGATTGTCGAAAATAAGACGTTTCAGGTTGATCCCAAAAGCCACCTCTTTTGCCGCCACCAAAGTATCATTTCGATACGGTGCCGATCCTTTTAATGAAAACTCGTCCAATGAAACCGTTAACGACGGAAAATGCTTATAAAACGACAAATGTGTTTCTTTAAAATTCAGTTCGCCATCCAGTTTCTGATTTGCGGCTTTTTTCACCTGTTCGGCAATTGTTCCCGGAAACAGTAACGGAATCAGGAATAACAACAGCAATATGCTACCGATTGTGATTCCAACGATCTTAAGGGTCTTAAGGATTATTTTTTTAGGAGAGCGCTTCATACTACAAAAGTACTATCAAATTTTCAAATTTTAACAGAATATTCCGTAATCGGCTCATAAAAATTCGTTAACAAAATGTGCCATAACCGACGGTAATCACTTTTTCTGTTATTTTTACATAACTAAATTAATCAAAATAACATCATGATTACAAAAACTGTTCTGATTCTTACAACTGTGGGAATGTCTTTACTTTCGGGGAACGAAGACAAGTCCAAGAGAAATGGCGATCCTACCAATCCGCTTTTGGCTGCATACAACACTCCCTACGAAGTACCTCCTTTCCATCTGATTAAAAACGAACATTTTAAACCGGCCTTATTGGAGGGGATTAAAATACACCAACAGGAAATTGATGCCATTGCCAATAATCCGGCCAAACCGACCTTCGACAATACCATTGTGGCACTTGAAAATGCAGGACAACTTTTAAACCGGGTTGCCACTGTTTTTAGCAATATGAGTTCTGCCAATACAAATGATCAACTACAAGCGATTGCTCAGGAAATGGCGCCGATTTCGTCCAAACACAACGATAATATCAACCTGAACGAAAAATTATTCGCCCGTGTAAAAACCGTTTGGGACGCTCGTAAAACCTTGAAATTAACTCCGGAGCAATCCCGTTTACTGGAAAAAAAATACAAAGCCTTTGTACGCAGTGGCGCCAATCTTTCGGAAACCGACAAAGAAAAGCTACGCAAAATTAATGGGGAGTTATCCCTGTTGTCGTTAAAATTTGGCAACAATATTCTAAAAGAAAACAATTCCTACGAACTGGTAATTGATAAAAAAGCGGATCTGGCCGGTTTACCGGACGAACTGATCGTTGCCGCAGCTGCAAAAGCCAAAGCATCCGGAAAAGATGGAAAATGGGTCTTTACACTCAGCAATTCGAGTGTTATGCCATTTCTGCAATATGCCTCCAATCGCGAATTGCGCAAACAAATCTGGACGGCCTATCAAAACCGTGGAAACAACAATAACGAATTCGACAACAAGCAAAATCTGATCCAGATGGCCAACCTACGCGGTGAAAAAGCACGCTTATTAGGTTATAAAAACCATGCGGCCTATGTGTTGGAAGAAAGTATGGCTAAAACGCCGGAAAAAGCAACGGAGCTGTTAACCAAACTTTGGAAACCTGCGCTTGAAAAAGCAAAATTAGAAACGGCCGATATCAAAAAGATGATGGTTGCCGATGGGATTTCCGGTGACGTACAACCGTATGACTGGCGTTATTATGCCGAAAAAATCCGTAAGAAGCGTTACAATCTGGACGAACAGGAAGTAAAACCGTATTTCAGCATTCAGAATGTACAACAGGGGATTTTTAAAGTAACCGAAAATCTTTACGGACTAAAGTTCGAAGAGCTAAAAGAGGTACCGAAATACCATGAAGATGTTACCGTATGGAAAGTCATGGAAAAAGACGGCACACAAGTGGGGACACTATATATGGATTTCTATTCGCGCGCGTCCAAAAATGGCGGTGCCTGGATGACTTCCTACCGTGCACAACAAATGGAAAACGGAAAACGCATCCCTCCGGTAATTTCCATTGTTTGCAATTATTCCAAACCGATTGGCGACGCCCCTACCTTATTAACGTTTGATGAAACGACGACTTTCTTCCATGAATTCGGTCACGCGCTACACGGTTTATTGTCGAATGTGAATTATCAGAGCATGGCCGGAACTGCCGTTCCAAGAGATTTCGTAGAATTACCATCGCAGGTTATGGAAAACTGGGCTGCCGAGCCGGAAGTTTTAAAAATGTATGCCAAGCATTACCAAACCGGAGCTGTAATTCCCGATTCGTTAATTGAAAAATTACAAAAATCCGGTACTTTCGATCAGGGATTTGCGACCATCGAATATCTGGCCGCTTCGTTACTGGATATGGAATACCACACGCAAACCGCAGCCATCACACAGGATGCCACTGCATTTGAAGCCAATTCCATGAAAAAAATCGGTTTGATCCATTCTATTATTCCACGTTATAGAAGTACGTATTTTAACCACGTTTTCTCCGGAGGTTATTCGGCGGGTTATTATAGCTATATCTGGTCCGGAGTTTTGGATACCGATGCGTTCGAAGCGTTTAAAAGCACTTCGTTATTCAATCAGGAAAAAGCCAAAGCTTTCCGTAAATATGTCCTTGAAAAAGGAGGAACGGAAGATCCCATGGTCCTTTATAAAAAATTCCGTGGTGAGGAACCGAACATCACTCCGCTACTCAACAAACGCGGTTTGAACAATGGTGCCAAACCATTAAAAAACTAAACTAAAAGGCTGTCGTAATAGACAGCCTTTTTTTATCCGTGATATACACGTGAAGCGATTATTTTTCCATTTTTAACATCGAGTACTTCCGCAACCAGCATATCTTCTTCTCCGGTTACCTGACGGATATATTCCATAAAGACACGATCGGAATTGGCTGTTAACGACGTTACTTTATAATGCAAACTTGGCAAACGATCAAAAGCATCTTGCCACCAAGCGCGCATCGCCTCTTTTCCAACTACCAATCCTTTGGTTTCCGGTTGGTGGATTTTTAATTTCGGACTAAAATGCTGTGCTTCATCATCATAAAGCGACAACAATTTGTCGAGTTGCTTGGTATTGAACGCCTCAAACCAGCGAAAAGCAATCGATTGTAATGTTTCTGGTGTCATTAGTACAGTAAAAAAATCCCGAAGCAGGCTTCAGGATTGTGGATTTATATATTCTTAAGGTTGATAATTTCCTGATCCGTCAGAAAACGCCAGTTTCCACGTGGTAAATTTTTCTTTGTCAGTCCCGCAAAAACGACACGGTCTACTTTAATAACATCATATTCCAGATGTTCAAAAATAGAACGAACAACTTTTACATTGGACGTTTTCATCTTTAAACCGATTTCACTTTTCGGTTCGTTTTCGATATACGAAATCTCCTCTACATACACTCTAAAATTGTCGATCGTAAGTCCGCCTTGAATTTTTTCAAGATCTTCAAATTTCAGGTTACGATCCAAACTGATCTGGTATACTTTTGACGAACGTTGGTTTGGTGCCGTAAACTTACGCACCATATCCGAATCGTTTGTAAAAAGTAACAATCCGGTAGTGGTTTTATCCATACGTCCAACGGGTTGCAATTTGGCGCGGGTTGCATTGCGTACCAAATCCAATACATTTGTAGCATTTCCGTCGCCATCGCCAGCTGTGGTAAACCCTTTTGGTTTGTTCAACAGGATGTATTCTTTTTTCTCTGGCGTGATCAGTGTTCCGTCAAAGTTAACAACATCACCCGGTTTTACTTTATATCCCATTTCGGTAACCACCTCTCCATTTACTTTTACATTCCCCGATTGGATATAAATATCAGCGTCTCTACGGGAGCAAACGCCAGAATTAGAAATATATTTATTCAGACGGATATCATCCGAAGCAGCGGTTTTAGGTGCTTTCGGTTTTCTTTCAAAGTCCGGTTTCGGTTTTGAGAAATTACTTTTTCTATCGTCTTTTTTAAAATTCGGTTTTCCGGCCGCATTTGATTTCTTTGGTCCAAAACCCGGTTTGCCGTTGGAAGAACCTCTTTTATTATTTCCTTTTCCGTTGTTCATTTCGCTAAAAAATTTTTGCAAAGATACTATTTATCTCTTTGTGTGTTAAAAAAGTATTTTGAAAGATTGTTATAGCCCCGCCAGTAGTTTTTTTCCGTTTATCAAAACCGTAGGATCGATCAGTACAATACAGAAAACGCCGGCTACAATAAGCGTTTTCAATATGATATGCAATTGAACATATTCCTCCCGGGTTTCCGATTTCCACAACAACCGAATAAAATACATAAGGATGATCAACGCGATATAGAAATAAATATCCATATACCCCACGTCGTATTTTTCGATCAGGATAAACACCGGAATAACCGTTGTGATCGTTAAAGCCGTTATCATTTTTTTGGATACGTTTGTTCCGAAACGAACCGGGATGGTTTGATAATCGGATGCCAGATCCCCTTTAATATTTTCAAGATCTTTGATCATTTCGCGAATCAAAATCAACAGAAAAAGAAAGCCCGCATGTGCAAAAATCACATGGTAAAAGTTTTTAAAATACAGTAATATTCCGAAAAACGGCATGACCGCGAGTACCGAAGCGGTCAGATTCCCGACAATCGGGTATTTTTTAAGTTTGTGCGAATAAAACCAAATCAGGAAAATATAGGCTGCAAAAAAGAACGCCGCCCGCCAGGAAATGATGTATGCCAAACCCGTTGCCAGAAAATTCAATCCGAAGTAAACTTTTAATTTGGTTTGCTGACTTACTAACCGGTCGAGCATCGATTTATTCGGCCGATTGATCAAGTCTTTTTGCGCGTCGTAAAAATTATTGATGATATAACCGGAAGCGATCGTTAGTGTCGACACAAAAACCAGGATAAACAAACGCCAATCGAGAATCACGTCCAATGCGCGTTCGTCTTTGGCCAGAATAAAGATCGACGACAAGTATTGCGCCAATACGATAATCGGTATATTGTAACCCCGCACCACAGAAAACAAACTGAGGATCTTCATCAAAGTCAATTTGGATTTACGGGTAAGCATGGTTCTGGCTATTAATTTAACGTCCGGAGAATTTTCCGACCGAAAAGTTATAAATTAGAATTGATAAACGACCTCTAACTTATAATCTTTTAAGGATTCTTTAGCTTTTTCCAGATTTTGTGTAAATCCGAGTATGTAGCCACCACCACCGGAGCCACATAATTTCAGGTAGTAATCGTTCGTATCGATTCCTTTTTGCCATACCTGGTGGAATTGCTCCGGAATCATCGGTTTAAAGTTGTTTAAAACTACTTTCGATAATTTTTTGGTATTGGAAAATAAGGATTTCACATCGCCGTGCAGGAAGTTTTCCACACAAGCATCGGTATATTTTACGAATTGTGTTTTTAGCATTTTACGGAACCCCTGATCTTTTAGGCTTTCCATAAAGATATTCACCATTGGTGCCGTTTCGCCAACAATTCCGGAGTCAATCAGGAATACGGCGCCTTTCCCTTCGGTACTTTGCGACGGAATTCCGGTTGGTTCGATATGGTCTTTGGAATTGATTAATATAGGCAGGCTCAGATAGCTGTTAAGCGGATCCAGTCCGGAGCTTTTCCCGTGGAAAAAGGATTCCATTTGGGCAAAGATATTTTTTAATTGTAGTAATTTTTCGCGTGTCAGGTTTTCCAGTACGGTAATTTTATGGTTGGCATATTTATCGTAAATCGCCGCCACCAAAGCACCGCTACTTCCCACTCCATAACCTTGCGGAATACTGGAATCGAAATACATTCCCTGAGCTACATCGGCATTTAGCGCGTCCATATTGAAGGTAACCAATTCCGGAGTTTCTTCCTGAAGATCTTCCAAATAGGCCGTAAAACGTTGTAAAGCCGCATTTGATTTTATCGATTCCGCTGTCGGATTTTCGGCTATTTTTAAGGCTCCGTTATAAAAATTATACGGGATGGATAAGCCTTTGGAATCTTTGATAATACCATACTCTCCGAAGAGTAAAATTTTCGAGTAAAAAAGTGGTCCTTTCATATACGTTTTTCCTGCTTTAGAAACGGTTTACCGCTAAATCTAGTATAAAGGTAGTAAAAAAAAGTTTTAATTACTCTTTTCGCTTCCTTTTCCAATTTCGTCACAAATGTACTGACTGTTTTGACAATAGCCAACTAATTCCTGCTGAATAAATGCCAATACTTTTTCTTTTACCGATTCCGGATACAGAACGTGTACGTTTGCTCCGGCATCGAGGGTAAAACATACCGGTGTTCCGGTTTCGCTACGGAAATTCCATATTTTATTGATGATCTCCAGCGTATTGGGTTTCATCAGGATATAATACGGCATAGAGGTAAGCATCATAGCATGTAGGGTTAAGGCTTCACTTTCCACGATTTTGATAAAATTGTCCACATCGCCTGTTTCCAGGATCTTTTTAATTTGCGACAGATGAACATGCGCCTGTTCAAATCGTTTTTCGGCATACGGATGATTGTGCATCAAATCGTGTCCCACCGTACTCGAAACTTGTTTTTCACCTTTGTCGACCAACAGAATCGTGTCCTGATAGTTTTCAAAATTCTTATGAATTTGTCCCGGGAATTCCACTCCAAACAGATCGGAACTGCCTTCAATTTCTCTGTGCGCGCCCCAAACCACCACATTTCCTTTTACGCTACGGCAAGCACTTCCGGAGCCAAGGCGTGCCAAAAACGAGGCTTTACTATAAAAATAAGCTTCGTCCATTTGCGGGTTTAAAGCCTTTTCCAAGTCCATGATATTCATTGCCAAAGCCGCCATTCCCGATGCCGACGATGCGATTCCGGAACTGTGCGGAAAAGTATTCATGGTATCGATAACAAAATGATAATTTGTCAGGTACGGACAATAGCGCTCAATCCGCTGGAAAAACTTTAGGATTTTGGGTCTGAAAGACTCTTTTTCTTTTCCTTCGAATAAAAGATCAAAAGAAAAATCGGTTGTGGATTCTTTTTTAGAGAAAGACAGTCTTGTGATGGTTTTACAATTGTTGAGCGTAAAACTCACCGACGGATTGGCCGGAATCTGGTGTTCTTTTTTCCCCCAGTATTTTACCAGCGCAATATTACTGGGCGCACTCCATTCGAAACTCCCGTTTTTCACACCCTCCAACGTTCCGTTGTAAACAAAATCTTTTTCTAAAAACATATCCTTAAAAATTTACGCAAAGATACTTTTTTTGAAATAGCGATCCATTGGAAAAAATTAACGGAATGCACTTATTTTATATATTTGTATTTATTATTTGTTTGTCATCATTGATTGCAAAGCCTACAATATTTTCCATTAAAGAATCCTATTTTTGACAAACATTCTTTAAGACTTAGCAGTAATTGTGTCTCATTAAAAAATAGTATCACGATTCTTTATGAAGCAAAAATCCCAATATCTAGGAATTATACTCGGTGTATTATATGGTTTATTCATTCGACTAATTTCTAGCGAATATTGTTTCGGACATATTTTTAGTATTTATAGTATTAGTTTTATTTGGATAACGCCAATGTTAATTGGTTTATTCCCCATTTTATTCGCTAATACGGAAATTTACAAATCAAAACTGAAACTTTTCTTCTATCCCATTATCACAATACTGCTTTTCTTAATTAGCGCATTACTGACCAGAATTGAAGACCTTATTTGTATTTTAATCATTGGAATTCCCTTTTTAATTGCTGCCGGAATCATCGGGATTTTGACGGGTGCCTTTGTTAGGCATCGTATTCAGAATAAAGCATTATATTCTATTCTCTTATTACCATTGATTCTAAACCCAATCGAAAATATATTACCAAACAAAACGGAAGTATTTAATGTTTCCACAGCGATTCTTATAAATTCAGACAAAAAAAATATCTTTCCCAATTTACTTGAAGTTCCCAAAATCTCTGAGGAAGAATATTCAATTGGTTTTTTTCAAAAAATCGGCATTCCACGTCCGATAGAATCCAAAACATTCAAAAATAGTACCGGTCTATATCGGATCGGAGTATTTACTGACAACCTGAAACTTTACGAAACGGTATCCGAAATTCAGCAAGATGAATTTGTAAACTTTAAAATTGATTTAAGCAAATCAACACTCCGGGACACTCCTACTGATCAACATTTATTAAAAAACGATTATTTTAATTTTAAAAACATCTATTACCAGTTAATCCCTATAACAAACAATAAAACAAAAGTTATTTTAAATTGTGAATATACAATCAACTCAAAAATGAATTCTTATGCTAATTTTTGGGCTGAAACCATCATTAAAGATTTTGAAGAGCGCTTATTACAAGCTATAAAATACAAATTAGAGCAAAATCAACCAACACAACACCAAATCGACTAACCTCCTCTTAATCCTAGCAAGAATACAATAGTTCTTTTTCTCTTTTTTCAATATATTCGCTACAATTTATTTTGCGCACGATTAGACAAAATTCAATTGTTTCAACGTTTGCCAAATCTTAAAAGTTATGAAAAACATCACCCGTATATTAATGATCGTGGTAACCTGTCTGGTGGTAGGTTATTTTTCCGGAATTGTAACCCGTGGCAGTATTGAAACCTGGTATCCTACCTTGGTAAAACCCTCGTTTAATCCGCCCAACTGGTTGTTTCCTCCGGTATGGACTACGCTTTATATTTTGATGGGAATTGCCGCCGGACTGGTTTGGAATCGGATCGATTTTGAACGCGACGCGGTAAAAAGAGCCTTACTTTTCTTCGCGATTCAACTGGGATTAAACGCCTTATGGTCGTATTTGTTTTTCGGACTTCACAATACCTTACTGGCTTTAATCGAGTTGGTTTTACTTTGGCTGATGATTTATGAAACCTTCCAATCGTTCCGAAAAATTCACAAAATTGCCGGTTATCTATTGCTACCGTATCTCGCCTGGGTTACTTTCGCGGGAGTACTAAACGCGAGCATATGGCAACTTAATCATCAATAATCCGTACTTTTTAACTAAAAACAAATAAATAAAAGACATTTTTGGTTAAATTTGAGAATATAATCAAATTTGATCGATATGTCAAAAAAAGCTATTTACCTACTTGGTATACTAGCAACCCTAATTATCGGTTGTTTTTTGTACCATATTTTTTGTTGTACCTCCTGCGATGCTTCCTGTTCTAAAAAAGACAATACGGTTATTCTCAGTTCGGACAGCACCGTACTTCATCCGACCTATCCGTTTGCTCTGAAGGGCCAGGGTATTCATTTTAACACGCAGGATAATTTTAATTTTCTAAAAAATGATTTTAAAAAACTACTTCCTGTAGACGATTCGATACCACTCGGTGCGGCTTCCTTAAAATCATTTCTTGAAAGCAGCCCTGCCCTATTAAAGATCAATGGGTTTGCCCTGCAAGATGAAGTCAATTCTTCCATTTTTCCAAATTTGGGCTATGCCCGGGCAAACGATGTTAAAAATTATTTCGTTTCCCAAGGAATCCCCTCCGCAAAAATTGAAATCAATGGCGCCATTAGCGATGATTTAATTATTCAGAACGGAACACTGCTCGGGCCAATCACTTTTGATCTCATCGAACCTACACCCGAAACCAAGTCCGAAACCGACTGGCAAGCTGTGAAAACCCAGTTGAACACCAATCCGCTGAAACTCTATTTTAACACCGGCCAAACCGAGATTCTCCTTTCTGAAACCGACCGTTTGAAGATTGCCGATATGATCCGCTATATTGATCATGTAGAAAATGCAAAACTGGATGTTGTGGGCTATACCGACAATGTTGGCAATCGCGAGACCAACATTCATATTGGTCAGCAGCGGGCCGATTTTGCCAAAAATTACTTTATTCAAAATGGCGTCGCACCGGATAAAATCAACAGCAACTCCAAAGGTCCCGACGATCCGCTACAAAGCAATGCAACCAAGGAAGGACAAGCCAAAAACAGACGTACCGTAATCACGATCCATTAATCTAATACCCTTACATATGAACGCACCATGTATACTCATTCCCGCTTTAACAGGTTTAATCTGCGCCTTATTAGGTTATTTACTTGGTAAATCAGCTGCAGCTGGCAATACTAATTCCAAACAATTAGAAATTGATCTGGACAATTGCCGGTCTATGTCTGCTGCACTTACCGCCGAACTGGATGCCCTGAAACGCCAAGGTTCTTCTTTAGGATTTGCCACCACCACTACCATAGCACCTTTTAATGCTGAACTGGCCGCTTCGGTACTGGGTAGAAAAATTACTGAAAATGATTTAAAAATCATTGAAGGTATTGGTCCGAAAATTGAAGAATTATTTAACACTTCCGGCATATTTTCCTGGAAAGCGCTTTCGGAAATTTCGGTAGACCGTTGTAACGAAATCCTACACAAAGCCGGTGAACGCTTTGCCATGCACAATCCCACCACATGGCCACGACAAGCCCGGATGGCCTACGAAGGCAAATGGCAGGAACTCAAAGACTGGCAGGACAAACTGGACGGTGGACGGGAATAAAACACCAATCCGCTAAAAAAATAAAACCTGTCAGGCCTATTGCGTCCTGACAGGTTTGCGATAAAGACGGTAAGCTCTAAACCGTTTTTAACGTTATTTAGTTTTTCACAACTTTTTCTACAAACACCCCTTCGTTGGTTTCGATCTCAACAAAATAGATTCCCGGTTTCAAGTGACTTAAGTTGATCGACTGCTCTCCTTTTCCGTTACGGAACGCTTTGGATTCGTATACAAATCCGCTTGGATCGATCACTTTCGCACTACGAATCTGTTTACCTTCGGCCGGCGCAATATTCAAATCATTGTTTGTTGGGTTTGGATATACGTTATATTTTTTAACCGCCGCAAGCTCAGCCGTCATGTCTTCAGCTACGTTACGTCCAAACACCGGATCCCCAGGTACAGGTTCAAGTTTGTTTAGACATGAGCGGAATGTTTTCGTCCAACTGTAATCCGTCCAACCAATTTCACCACTATTCACAACATAGGTAATTGCCGTTCCCGAAGTACTGGTTGCTTTATACACAAGCTTGATGGTATACGTTGTACTAGCGGCACAATCGTAAAAACTGGCAGTAGGATTAATCGTAGCCGTAGCCGCTCCTGAATTATTTAAATAGGTTACTTTATAATCGGCAGTAGGACAAGTATTCAATGCGTTTGTTACTCTCAAATATAATTTACCGGCATTTGCATAATTTCCCGTTACATTAAATCCGATATACCCACTGTATGTTGGTGGATTCGTATGTGGTGTATATTTACAATAAGGGGCAAAACTCAAATTAACAGCCGGTGCAGTTTCTCTGGTCACTATAACTTTGATGTTAAATGTTGTTACTACCGGATCTGGCAAACTCGACCCATCATCACAGTATCCTGTTACAGTATAACTATTTATCCCTACAGCCAATGGTCCAGGAATTGTTATTATATTACTGTTAGTCGATGAGCTTACACTACCAAATGCATTGCTTAAAAATAATTTTTTTGTATAATTCGCCTGACAAGAATACGGGACATTCACATTAAACGTTCCTGTTAATTGGTTTGCAAAATACGGTATGGTTACATTGTACGTATACGTAACCGGACTTCCAGAAGTTGTCGGAGCTGGCATACTCAATGCATTTGTAGTCCCTAAAGTCAACGTTTGCGCGTTTGCCGACAAGGTTGTTAGTAAAAACAATCCGCACATAATCGCAGCTCTTTTTACCTCGAAAATAATTTTTTTCATGTTTTTAGTTTTAAAAGTTAATAACACAAAACTATTAGCATCATATCCAAAAACACCAGTAAAATCGCAATTTGTGACGAATACCATCTTAAATAGTGACGAAATTATCCCCCAATAACTGCCTGTTTTACAAACACCTTGTATTTTGGGATGACATTTCCTTCCCATTATAACGATCTTGATTTTAAAAGACGATTTTATCCAGTTCTTCGATATAAGTTTCCCCTACAGGAATCTCCTGTTTTCCGATCAATACCATTTTTTTGGTTTTCTGTTCCACCCTATCAATTCGTATAATATACGAACGATGTACACGCAAAAATTCCAGCGGGTCGGGTACCTTACCGATAAAATCGCCTATTTTACAGCGCATGACATACACTTTCTCTTCGGTCACAATATCCATATAGTTTCCGGAGGATTTGACATATAAAATCGTATTAGTTGGTATCCGTATTTCCTTGCCTTGTTCTTTAAAAACAAAATACTTTTCTTTCTTTTTGATTTTCCGCACCCACAAACGCAGTAATTCCCGGATGATATCTTTATTATACGTCAGCACCCGAATCCTGAAAAACAGGTAAATCAACGCTGCTAATCCAGCTATTACGATAATAATAAACCACCAGGTAGTCCAAAACGGATTGCGAATTGTGATGGGTAATCGGATCATTTCGTCAGAAAAAAGGCGATTATCTTCCAAAACCTGCACTTGTAATTCGTAATGCCCCGGCGGAATAAATTCATAGGCAATTTTGCGATCACTGGTATAATTCCAATTCTCATGCAGCCCTTTTAATTTATAGCGATACACTGGTTTTTCCCGGCCGTAGGTTACCGATTCCACCCAAAAATCAAGCTGATTTTTATCATAAGCCAATGACAACTTTTCTTTTTCATTGTCAAACGCCTCATTGTTAACCGCAATGTCTTTTAGTCGTAAATAATATTTTCGCTTGTTAAAAATCGATTCAAAATCATTTTTAGAAAAACTGCATAAGCCATTGGCTGTGGCCACATAAATCGTATCGTTCACAACTTCAACATCCCGGATCTGGTTTTCGGACAGGCCATCGGAAGTGGTAATATAACGTACCTTAAACGTACCATCATCGCGGAATGCAATCTGACTAAGACCATAATTGGTACAAGCCCAAACGGTGTTTTTATCTTCAATATAGACCTCCGTAACCAAATCGTCCGACAGCCCTTTAGATTTGTCAATATTCATTGTCCTACCCGTTTGCGGATTGTACACCACTACTCCGACACCCAAACTGGCGAGATAAAAGACGTTTCGTTCAGGCTCATAATCCATATCATCAAATCGGTAATTGAGCAAACGATTTTTTATCGCAACATATTTCCCACCATTACTCACTTTTATGCCTTTCATGGAAGCACAATAATAATTACCGTCATGTTCCGAAACATCATGTATTCGAAACATTAAAGTGTCTATTTTCCGAACCTGCACCCCCTCAATTACATTCAAAAGACCAAATCGTGAAATGATTGGCTCCGGAGTATCATCCGATGCTTTTAAAACACCTCCAGTACAAATCATTTTTTTCCCTGAGTCGGTATAAAGTGTCTCATCAACCATATAATAGGTACATTTTTCAGCTTTATAATATTGAACAATTGCCGGTTTATTGGTCAATCCGCGATGCAACAACACGAGCATTCCTTTTTTGGTTCTTTTATAAACATCGCCATTATAGCACCCTATAAACAATTCTCCGTCCTCATTACGGGTCAACGAATGTACATAAGTCCCTTTTAATATATTTTTGGCTATTTTTTCTTCCTGCTCGTAAAAAACACCTCCATTAATTGTTGAGAACCATCGCGAATTGAAATTATCTTTAAAAACTCTTGAGACGGAATGACCATTAAGACTTCTTTTTACAACAGTTCCCTTTGTATCATATACCACTATTCCTTTCCCTCTGTAACTGATCCAAAAATGATCTGCATCATATTCGCCACTTTCCAAGGGTTCGAAATTTTCACCTGAGATGAGGCGTGGATTCCCTTTTTTGGGGTAAATCCACACCGATCTTTCCGAATAAACGACTTTGATATCTTTAAAACTAAAAAACCTTTTTATAGATTCCTTTATTCCAAAATAGGGTATAAACCCCGATTTTCGTTCGGAAAAATATTCGATACCCTGTTTTTTATTAATCTTTTTATAGTGAAAATACCGCGGCTCTTCTGTTGGAAGTTTTATTTCAGAGAGACATGTAAGCGTACCATTCCGATCGATTTTAAGATAAAAACCCGAG
Organism: Bacteroidota bacterium; assembly: GCA_023446155.1. Classification (GTDB taxonomy): domain Bacteria; phylum Bacteroidota; class Bacteroidia; order Flavobacteriales; family Flavobacteriaceae; genus Flavobacterium. The sequence goes on along the minus strand of JAEXIT010000017.1, from coordinate 24,202 downwards.
CCTGTAAAAAAATGTAAGGCGTTTTGAGCATCAACTGCTAACGAAATGATTAAAAATCCGGACAGTTTTTTTTCTTTAAAAAAGTTTTCGATAACGTTATTATAGCGATACGGGATAAACTTTTCGGATCCGTTTTCAAAGTAAAACAGTTTCCCATTAAAGGTGGTACACCATATCTGATTGTTTTCCTGGGGAAAGAAATCGAAAACTGTAATATCGGTCAATCCATCTTTTGGTTCGAACTTTTTAAATTTTGAACCATTGTAATTTGCCAATCCCCGATCGGTTGCAAACCACATAACGCCATTTTTATCCTGAAAAACATCGTAGACCTCATTACTAGGCAGTCCATTTTCTTGTTTAAAGTTTTTAAGAGTGACATTTTGTGCCACTATATTCATATATGGCAATAGAAATACTAACAGGATTAACCTGTAAATGGGTTTTAGGGGCATAAATTTTTATTCTAACACATCTTGTGTGTTAAAAATAAAAATAATTCTCACAATTTTGATTATTAAAATGTCAATTTGAGAAGTTTTTAGCTACAATAAATCCACCAGTCCAGGCATTTTGAAAATTAAAGCCCCCAGTAATCGCATCAATGTCCAGAATTTCACCCGCAAAATACAAATCCGGTACGATTTTACTTTCCATCGTTTTAAAATTAACCTCTTTTAAATCGACTCCGCCCGCGGTAACAAACTCTTCTTTAAAAGTACTTTTTCCATTTACCGGATACGAGCCGTTTACCAATTGTCCGGTTAGATCATCGAGTTGTTTACGGGATAAATCGGCCCATTTGGTTTCCGCCGAAATCCCCGAGGCCAACACCAAACTTTCCCATAAACGGTTGGGAAAATCAAATGGTGATTTTTTTGTGATTACTTTTTTGGCATGTTCTATTTTGAGTTCGCGAAGTACTTCGGCCGTTTCTTCAAAATCGAGGTCATTTAGCCAGTTGACCTGCAATACAAACTGGTAATTTTTAGCAAATAATTCCCGAGCCCCCCAGGCAGAGAGTCTTAAAATCCCAGGACCACTCATCCCCCAATGGGTAATTAATAACGGCCCGGAAGCTTGTAGCCGACTGTCTTTTACTTTGACGGTAGCCAATGCCGAAACTCCCATCAAATCTTTAATTCTGGGATCCTTTATATTAAAAGTAAAAAGAGAGGGTACCGGTGGTACAATCGTATGCCCTAAAGTTTGCATCATTTCCCACATTTTCGGATTACTACCCGTTGCCATTACAATTTTCGCTGCTTTAAAGGTTTCTCTTGTCGTTTCGACTTTCCAATAGCCCTCACCACGGAAAAGCGACTGTACACTTTGCCCTGTTAACACCTCTATTCCAAGTTTTTTTACAGCCTTCTGAAAACAGTCTATTATGGTTTGCGAACTATCGGTTACCGGAAACATTCTTCCATCGTCTTCAATTTTTAATTCTACCCCATGGCGTTCGAACCATTCGATCGTATCCCCCGAGCAAAACTGATGAAAAGGTCCTTTTAGTTCTTTTTCGCCTCGTGGATAAAATTTAACCAATTCATTCGGAATAAAACAGGCGTGTGTTACATTACACCGCCCTCCGCCGGAAATCCGAACTTTGGAAAGCACTTCCTTTCCGCGTTCCAGAATGGCTATTTTTAATTTGGAATTGTTTTCAGCAATGTTGATTGCCGTAAAAAAACCGGCCGCACCACCACCTATTAGTATTACATCGTAGTTTGCATTCATAATCTGTTCGGATAATCGGAAATGATACCATTTATTCCCAACGCTTTTACCCGCCGAATATCGTCTTCCTCATTAACAGTCCAGGTAAAAATCGCATATCCTTTTTCTTGCGCTTCCCGGCAATTGTCCTCGGTTAGCAATGAAAAATGTGGATGTATCGCCTTGGCCGATAATTGATCCGCCCAATGAATTGCTTGTTCCACACTGGCCTGAGTGAGTACTCCGATTGGAATTTCAGGGTTTACTTTTTTTATTCTTTTTAATTCTTCTTTCTGGAAACTGGAAACCACAAAATCGCCGTATCGCCAGCCTTTTTCAACTACATACTGTTGAATCATCTCAGCTACCGGCTCGGCGGTTCCGTGTCCTTTTAATTCGATGTTGATCCAGCATTTTCCAGCGATTAAATCCAATACTTCTCCCAGTAACGGAATCTGGTATACTCCTTCAACCTTTAGTTTTTTTAATTCCGAAAGGGATAATTGATGTACTTCTCCGAAACCGTTTGTTGTCCTGTCGACCGTAAAATCGTGAAGCACTACAATTTCACCGGTGGCACAAATATGCACATCCAATTCGATCGCATCGGCCCCCAAATCCAACGCCTTGCGAAACGATTCGAGCGTATTCTCTGCCAGAAAACCTTTTGCTCCTCTATGGCCAATTTTGTGAATCATCTCCGGTTCCGATTAGATTTAATCCTACAAAGATATAATAGAATTACCTTTTAACCCGTTACTTTTATAATAGGAACCTTTGATTTTGATTTTATGAGAACATTTGCCCTGTTTATTTTCACTTTATTGTTTACTATGTGTAGCACATCCAATGTGCAATATCGCGACGATTTCCGTTCGGTTTCCGAGAGTCAGAAAAAACAATTCTTGTCGGATATGAATGCCAATGGAGAAAACTTTTCGGTCCTTATTCTAACAAAAGGTTATAAAGGTGAACTGGTTACAATCTCGAACGAGAAAAAGACGCTATATAAAGGAACCACCATCACCAATCTCGGAAATGGTATTGCCCATAGCCTACGGATCGACACTACACTTCCGACAACGATTACCGACAAAATCAGTAATAAGGAAGTGGTCATCGAACCTAAAAAAGCCCGGCAATACAAGTTTATCTATATTATGAAAGACAATGCCGAAACAAAAAATCCCTATAAGATTACCTACAGTAATACCTTACGCCCAATGTAAAAATTGCTCTTTTTTAAAAGACACTTAGTGCAAGCTGAATATTTCCCCGGTTAAGCCCCGGATTCCAGGCTGGCATAGCCGAAACCGAAATATCAAAACCGGCTGCTTTTAAAGTTTTCGTAACGCATAAACTCAGGTTTACCAAATCACTTTTGGAAATATAAATACTGGCTGCGGATCCTTTTTCCGGGTGAAGTGCAAAAACACCTGCGACAAAAACATCAACCGTAATCGGTTCTTTTTTCAACAATGTATACCCCAATTGCGTATAGGTTGAGTATATATTTCGTTGGTTCAACTTCCCGCGATCTCTTCCGTAAATAAACGTACTCCACAAGACACTCAGCGGAAAATTTTCAGCAAATTTATAGCCCAGTCTGAAATCCACAAAATGACCTGTTTCGCTTGCCTTATAGTTAAAAAACTCTTTGTTATTATAGGTCGCACCAGTTGAAAAATTATAGATATCCCAAAGTTCCACCTTAAATCCATGACACGAGTACGCCATATAATGGTCCAGTTCCCGATATTCCCCGGTTGATCCGGTACCACCCCAAACACCGGCTTTGAATTTTTTGTTTTCCGACTGATACCAAAGATTTATACCTGTAATAGGAGTGCTTGTAACCGGAAAGCCACGATCCAAATGCATACTCTTCAACTGAAATGTGAAATCTATGGGTTGGTATTCCGATTGTGAAAACGCCGTTACCGTTACTACAGTAAGGAAAATGATTGTAAAGAATGATTTTTTCATAAACTATATTCGCTTTAATTTAATCTGATAGTAGTGAGGGAAGATCATTACACCTGTTACCCTCAAAATTAAAGCACTATAGTTTACCACTTTATGACATCTGTCATATTAAACAGTTGTACCAGCATTAACCCTTGAAGAATCCTAAAAAAACAATTCATTCACATCGTATTGTCTATTTCGGATAATCAATTTGTCTTTTATTTTCTACAAAAGATATTCTAAACAAACCCAAAAACCGATTGGAATCAGCGAATAGTGTTTATTTTAAATTCCGATAATACGAAATAGAAGAATTAAGAAAAAAGAGTTCCGGAGGTTGATCAAGAGGAATCAAAATGTATACGGAATACAAAAAACGTAAAACACGTTCTATTAGTCACACTACCATTCTGAAAAGCAATGCAGTATATAAAAAAAGCCTCTGATTTCTCAGAGGCTTTTTGTGCGGGTGATAGGACTCGAACCTACACACCGAAGGCACCAGATCCTAAGTCTGGCGTGTCTACCAATTTCACCACACCCGCAGGACAACTTCGTAAAGCGTAATTGCTTTGTTATTGTGGGTGCAAATATACGCATTACTTCTTACCATCCAAGAAAAAAATGAAAAAAATTTTGATAGTTTTTTTTGTACATTTGGCTTTCATCATATTAGCATTATAAATGGATACTATTAAACAATACGTTCAGGAAAATAAAGAACGTTTTATAAACGAATTAGTTGATTTATTAAAAATTCCCTCTGTAAGTGCCGACAGTGCTTACTCCCAAGATGTTATCGATACCGCCAATGCCGTTAAAGCCAGTCTGGAAAAAGCCGGATGCGATTTTGTAGAGCTTTGCGAGACACCAGGCTACCCTATTGTATACGGTGAAAAAATCATCGATTCGAAATTACCTACGGTTTTAGTATACGGTCATTATGACGTGCAACCGGCCGATCCGATCGAATTATGGACGTCTCCGCCGTTCGAACCGGTGATCAAAACAACCGAATTACACCCTGACGGTGCTATTTTTGCGCGTGGCGCCTGCGACGACAAAGGTCAGATGTACATGCACGTAAAAGCATTGGAGTACATGGTACAAACCAATACGCTTCCGTGTAACGTTAAGTTTATGATCGAAGGTGAGGAAGAAGTGGGTTCTGCCAGCTTAGGGTGGTTCGTAGAACGCAATCAGGAAAAACTAGCCAATGATGTGATCCTGATTTCCGATACCGGAATGATTTCCAATACACAACCTTCCATCACTACCGGACTTAGGGGACTGAGTTATGTGGAAGTAGAAGTAACCGGGCCAAACCGCGATTTACACTCGGGATTATACGGAGGTGCTGTAGCCAATCCGATCAATATATTGGCCAAAATGATTGCTTCCCTTCACGATGAAAACAATCATATTACCATTCCGGGATTCTATGATAAGGTACAGGAACTTTCGGCTGAAGAAAGAGCCGAAATGGCCAAAGCTCCTTTTTCATTGGACAACTATAAAAAAGCATTGGATATTGACGATGTTTATGGCGAAACCGGCTATGTAACCAACGAAAGAAATTCCATCCGTCCAACATTGGATGTAAACGGAATCTGGGGTGGTTATACCGGAGAAGGCGCTAAAACCGTTATCGCCAGTAAGGCACATGCCAAAATATCGATGCGTTTGGTACCGAATCAGGATTGGAAAGAAATTACCGAGTTGTTCCAGAAGCATTTCGAAAGCATTGCACCTAAATCGGTTAAAGTGGTTGTAAAACCACATCACGGCGGTCAAGGGTACGTGACCCCGATCGACAGTATCGGGTATCAGGCGGCTGCCAAAGCCTATAATGATACATTTGGCGTACAACCCATTCCGGTACGTTCCGGCGGAAGTATTCCAATCGTAGCACTATTTGAAAAAGAATTGAAAAGCAAAACCATTTTAATGGGATTCGGATTGGATAGCGATGCCATCCATTCACCCAACGAACATTTTGGGGTGTTCAATTATTTAAAAGGTATTGAAACCATTCCATTGTTCTATAAATATTTTACCGAACTGAGTAAATAGAACCGTTATAACATAGCGCACTTTGGACAAAAAATTTATATCCGAAGTCCTGAAATCAGGAGGAACTATTGGTGCTTTGTCACCGAGTTCCTCCTTTTTGGCTAAAAAAATGCTGCGCCCGATCCGATTTAAAACCGCACGTTGCATTGTAGAATACGGTCCCGGAACCGGTATTTTTACTTTAAAACTACTGGAAAGACTACACCCGGAAGGAAAACTACTCGCCTTTGAAGTCAACAGAGAGTTTTACGAAGCCTTAAAACAAATCAACGATCCGCGTCTGATTGTGATCAACGACAGTGCCGAAAAAATCGAATCCTATCTACGCGAGTATCAATGTTCACAGGCCGATTTTATAGTCTCCTCGCTCCCACTTACCGTATTACCGGAAAATATGGTTCATAATATATTGATCAACTCTCGATATTGTCTTTCGGAATCCGGTGCTTTTATACAGTTTCAATATTCGCTAAAGTTGCGTTCGAAGTTGAAATCCGTTTTTTCGAAAGTGAAAATCCGCTTTACTTTTTTCAATATTCCACCGGCTTTTGTTTTTATCTGCCGAAAGTAAGACTACACTTTTCACCCTTTTAAGACGTCACTTTAGCCATTAACCCAAAATATATCAAGCTTTTACAACATTATATCTTTTTTGGCGTTAAATTTGCATCATCATCAATCAAAATCATCAATCATGTTAAAACGTTTTTTTATGCTGTGCTCCGGCGCAGACAAAAACCTCATCGACTCCTGTAGTAACGGGGAACAAAACAAATACGCCGGAATCGGAGCCACCGTATTTTTTACAGCCGTAATGGCTTTTATCGCAAGCGCCTATGCCTTGTATACGGTTTTCGACAATGTATATATGGCCGTATTTTTCGGTATCGTCTGGGGTTTACTTATTTTCAATCTGGATCGTTTTATCGTTTCGACCATTCGGAAACGCGACCGTTTCTGGAGCGAATTCCTTCAGGCAACGCCACGAATTATTCTGGCAATGATCATTGCTATTGTCATTTCCAAACCACTAGAAATTAAAATTTTCGAAAAGGAAATCAATACCGTCTTACTTAAAGAAAAAAATGCCATGGCGTTGGCCAATAAAAAGGAGGTTTCCAATTATTTTCAAACGGATCTCACCAAAAATCAGGCGGAAATCGACGGTTTGAAATCGGAAATCCTTAAAAAAGAAAAAGAGGTTAACGATCTATACACGACCTATATCACCGAGGCCGAAGGAACCAAAGGAACCCTAAAACTGGGTAAAGGTCCGGTTTACAAAGAAAAACGCGACAAACACGATGCGGCTTTAAAAGCGTTGGATACCTTGCGAAAAACAAACCTGGCCAAGATTACCGAAAAAGAAACCAAAGCAAAGACATTACAAGCCGAACTCGATAAAAAAGTAAGTGACACCCAACCGGTAATCGACGGTTTCGACGGCTTAATGGCACGTATCAATGCGCTAAACAAACTACCCAGCTTGCCTTCCATTTTTATCATGTTGTTGTTTCTGGCAATCGAAACCTCACCAATTATTGCGAAGTTATTGGCCGCGAAAAGCGAATACGATTTTAAACTGGAAGATTCCGAAATGGCGCTCAAAACGTTGTTGGAACAAAACAATTACCAACGGGAATTACAACGTACTACCGATGCCGGTATTTATGACGATGTATATGCCGAAATTCGACAGGATCGTGGATTGTACGACTATAAAAAGAAAAAAGCAATCGAATTACTGGAAATGCAAGCCGACAATTTTTCGGAAAAACAGAAAAAAGCACTCTAAATAAAAAGCTCCGTTATACAACGGAGCTTTTTTATTTTATTGAGCCGAATCGATCCGGATGGACATCCAGGACGCTTCTACTACTTTGGCATCACCTACATAAGCAACTCCGGATTGTTTGATGATCTTTTCACTCATCCGCTGTATGGCAATCTCATACCGTACCTGTTCGTCATAGGTTACTGCTTTAAAGAACTGGGCACTTTCGATCTGCGCCAGGGCAAAAACGCCTTTTGAAACCCCTAATAGCCGTACACCGGCTCCTCCGCATTGCGCCATCGATTCTATTAATATTGTACCCGGCACGAATTCGAGTTCTGGAAAACTACCTTTTATAAAGACATCCGTATCTTTTTTAAAGGTATATACTCCTATGATTTCTTTTTCGTTAGCCGAAAGAATTTCATCTACAAACAGGAACGGTGCCCGGTGCGGAATCAGTGCTTCTACGTCTTTACCTTTTTCCATACGATAGTGTTTACATATAAGTTAAAATCTCTTTTTTCAAGGTATCGTACTCCCCCTGAAGAATCAATCCGTTGTCCAGTAATTTTTTATAATTCTGAAGTTTTTCGAAAAGCTCCTCTTTGGTCAGTTCGCTTAATTTTTTTTCACCTGGAGTAGCTGGTGCCGGTGGTGGCGTTTCTACTACCGGATCCTGATAGCTTACCGGAGTAGCCGGCAATATTTCAGCAAAACTGGTTACTTCTTCCGCTTCGATTTCTTCCACTTCCTCCACTTCCTCTACGAATGGCTCCGCAACTGGTGTTTGTTCTGCAACTGATGCCGCCTGTACCGGATTCGCCGGTTCTTTCAAGGCGTCCATTTGTTCTTTTGCAAAGGTGTATAGTTTTCGCGCCTGTGTTTTCGGAATATAGTCAATAGAGATCGTAAGGTCACTTTTGGTCGAAAAGGAGAATTCCGAACCCAGAATGTTTTCTTTTACAAAGGCTCCGGCGATATCGTCCCAATTGTAATCCACAAAATCCATCGATAGTCCCAGGTTTTTCGGACGACACATGATGATGCGTTTGTTCGTCAGTACAATACTATCCGGAAATACGGTTATCGCCGGTTTTTTCTGTACGCCAATATAGCCCACCTCTTCATTTCGCATCAGTAAATCCTGCAATTTGGATGTGATTTTCTCAATGGCTTTCGGATCCTGGTCTTCGTTTAAAAACTTTTTAATTTGATCTTTCATATTTTATCCTTTCAGCAACGGCTGTTTTATTTGGTTTCTTTTTTCGGAACACAAAATTGCAAAGTCCTTTTGGATTTTTCTAATTTTCGGACTGATTAATTTCACTTTGTATTTTCTTTGTCAGACTGTTAAAGATCAAATCATACGAATGTGCGATTAGTTCTCTGACAAATTTATCCGGTAATTCCCCGTTTACCGTAACGGTATTCCAATGTATTTTACTCATATGATATCCCGGTTTGATATCGTCATATTGTCCCCGCAATTCTTGTGCCTTTTCTGGATCACATTTTAAATTTATTGACGGACGGCCATTTTCCCATTCTTTTAACGATGAAAGCGCAAACATTTTTCCGCCAACTTTAAACACCAGAGTCTCTTCGTCGAAAGGAAAATGTTCGGTTACCCCTTTTTTAGACAAACAATACTCATAATACGCCTGAATATCCATTTTATTGTGTTTTATGTTTTCCTATTATTCCCAAATGTGTTTTCGAAAAGCCTTCGATATATTTTAAGCCGTAGCCAAAAATCCGATCCATACTGGAATGACAAAACAAAATGATGCCGGCCAGTTCCAGATTTTTATTTACGGTATAAATTCCGATGAAGTATACGATAATCGCCACCGCTTTATGATGGGCGAAATTATAACTCCAGGCTCCTATTTTATTTCCAAACAGATAGCCCACCATCGACAAATCGGGTGCCAGCAATAATAGCGGAAACCACCACCAGGCAAAATCCAGTTGCAAAAACAGTATTAATCCGGCTAAAAACTGCGCCAGTTCTTCAAGTTGGAGTACTTTTTTCATTCTATTGTGTACAGTATTGGTTTACTTGGTGATGCATCGTTCTCAAAAGAGGCGATTTGTATATTTAGCAGATAACTCCCATCGGGAATGGTATCCTTTACAAAGATCATCTCTGTAATGGTCGCATTTGTTCGGGCATCCGAATTTAAAGTAGTAACATTCGTCACATTCCAGAATGCTTTATGCGCCAATAGTTTCCCCTCGTCATGTTCTTTATCGACACTTGGCAGGTCGATTAACAGATGTTCAATTCCCGTTTCGCGGATAAAAGTAGCCGCTGCTTCGTCCAGATACGGCGGATTGGTATTCGAATAGTTTCGGAATTTTTTTTCGGCAACATTCGGAAGGGTACGGATTACAATGGCTTCCGGCTTTTTATCGGCCAATGCCGTTACCATTTGCGCTTTGGTAATCACCCAATCGTCTCCTTGTTGCTCTGGTTCTATCGAAATCAATTCAGCCGTAAAGAAAAATTGTTGTAACGACTGGTTAATACTGTAAAAATCGCGGGTAATATGCCCCAAACATTCGGTATGGGTACCATGTCCGTGCGGATTAAAAAAGATATTATTGAAATTGGTCGATGATTTTCCTTCGCTCACTTTTCCGATCCAGACGCCAAAGCGTACCGGTTCGATAACCGGTTTTTCGATATACCAGGCAATCGGATTCTGATCGGTATTGGTTAACGGTATTGAAATGTCGATAGGTTGTGCTAAATTGACTTCAAAATCCTTGTTTTTATGATGGATGATGGCTTTCATGGTTCTGATTTAGGTCTTTTATACCATCAAATATAAACCTTTTCCATTAGGATTTGACTTCCTAACCATCCTTTTTAAACGGTATTTTTAATCCACAAAAAACAAGTCGCTCGCAATACCGTCACTAAAGAATTTCCCCTCACGGGTTGTTCGCAGTATGTTATTTTTCAGTTCGAGTTTTCCGCTATCCAGGTATTGTTGCGCTTCCTGTAAAAGATAATCATAATAAACCGAGCCAAATTCAGACGCAATACGAGCAATCGATACACCCCAAATGGTTCGCAATCCGGTCATCACATATTCGTTATAGCGGTCGGTTGCTGTTAATTCTTCTATTTCCGAAGGCAGTTTATCGGCCTCAATGCTTTTGATATACAGCGTATTGTTCGCCATATTCCAACTGCGATGAATACCGTCATAACTATGGGCCGAAGGTCCTATTCCCAGGTATTTTTTCCCCAACCAATAGGCCGAATTATTTTGCGAAAAGTAGTTTTCTTTCCCAAAATTGGACAATTCGTAATGTACAAATCCGTTTGCTTCCAACTGATCGACCAACAACAAAAACTGTTCGTGTGCCATGGCATCATCCGGTTGCGGTACGATTCCTTTTTTGATAAATTGTTGTAAAGCGGTTTTGGGTTCAACCGTTAAGGCATAACTCGAAATATGCGGAATACCTAAATCCAATGCCTGACGAATGTTTTCAAGCCAACGTTGGTTGTCCATTCCCGGTGTTCCGTAAATTAGATCAATTGAAATATTATCGAAATATTGTGTCGCAATCTGTAGGCATTTCAATGCTTCGGTAGCATTATGCGCACGGTTCATCAGTTTTAAATCCTGTTCAAAAAACGATTGAATCCCGATACTTAATCGGTTGATTCCGTTATCCGACAAAGCAATAATGCGTTCTTCCGATAAATCGTCGGGATTGGCTTCTACCGTAATTTCCGGGTTATCCGCCACTTTAAAAAGGTCGTAGACCATATCGATCAGCAAGCGAATATCCGTTATGGGTAAAATGCTCGGTGTACCACCGCCAAAGTAAATGGTTTCCACGATTTCGTTGTCAAATTCCTTTTGACGTAGTTGCAATTCGCGAACCAATGCAGCGATCATTTCGTCCTTTTTCTTTAAAGAAGTCGAAAAATGAAAATCGCAGTAGTGACATGCCTGCTTACAAAACGGTATGTGGATATAAATTCCTGCCAAAACGAATGTTATTTTTTTACCCGATCTTCATTTTGTTTTACAAAAGCATCCCAACCGGTATAACTTTTACCAACAGTCACTTTTCCGGAATTAAAAAAATGACAAACAGCAGCTGCCAAACCATCGGTACTATCCAGGTTTTTTGGCAATTCTTTTAATCCCAGTAATTGCTGAAGCATTTTTGCCACTTGCTCTTTACTCGCATTTCCATTTCCGGTAATCGCCATTTTGATTTTTTTCGGTTCGTATTCCGTTATTGGAATCTGACGTGACAAACCCGCCGCCATGGCAACACCTTGCGCGCGTCCAAGTTTTAACATCGACTGGACATTTTTACCAAAAAACGGCGCTTCAATCGCGATTTCGTCCGGATGATGGGTTTCAATCAGTTCGATGGTACGTTCGAAAATGATCCGCAGTTTAGTATAATGATCATCGTATTTAGACAATTGCAATTCATTTAATTGTAAAAACTCCATTTTTTTATTGATAACCTTTATCAAACCGAATCCCATGATCGTGGTACCGGGATCAATTCCTAATATGATGCGTTCGTTTGCCAATTTTAATTTGTTATTTTGCAGCGATGATTTCTGTATCCCACAAAGCTAAACAATTCCTCGTTCTTGTAGTCAAACTTTTGATTGTAGGCGCCGCTTTTTATTTTATTTACAAGCAATTGATGCAAAACGACCAGCTCGATTGGGACAAATTCACCACTTTGATACAAAGTAAGCAGTCTTTTGGCAGTATTGTCCTGATTCTGTTACTGACGTTTTTAAATCGTTTTCTGGAGATTTTAAAGTGGCAGAATCTGGTTTCGGTAATCCGTCCGGTTACTGTTGGCGAAGCCTCAAAACAGGTTTTAGGCGCTTTAACAGCCGCTATTTTTACCCCTAACGGTATCGGCGAGTATGCAGGAAAAGCCTTATTTTTTGAAAAATCGCAGACTAAAAAGATCGTTTTTCTAAACCTGATCTGCAATGGAATTCAAATGGTTTTAACCGTGCTATTCGGCCTTTTTGGACTTCTTTATTTTAATGCCTCTTTTCAGGTAATCACAACACAAACCGTACTACTGTTATTTGGCTCGCTACTTGTCTTACTTATAGTTCTCTTTCTCGCAAAACGCATCACCATAAAAGGGTATTCCATTGAAAAACTGATCCATAAAATAAACGAAATTCCAAAATCCGTACATCGAAAAAATATAGCGCTGGCCATCGGTCGGTATCTGGTTTTTTCGCATCAGTATTATATCCTTTTCCTTGTATTCGACGTTGATCTCCCCTATCCATTACTAATGGCTACGATAACCAGCGTGTATTTTCTAGCCTCATCGCTTCCTACATTTCAGTTTCTGGATTTTGCCGTAAAAGGCAGTGTCGCGTTGTATTTTTTTGGTTTATTGGGCGTAAACGAATGGATTGTCGTTTTTATTAGTACCTTGATGTGGTTTTTAAACGTGGTACTTCCGGTTATCATCGGCAGTTATTTTGTTTTAAATTTTAAATCCCAATGGAAATCCTAATCCTCTTTTTTTGTCTGATTTTTATCGATTATACGCTTTTTATCGGCTTGTTAATCTATGGATCTTCTAAAGTAAAACCCTTTGACAGTAGAACTAAAACGGTACAAACTTCGTTTTCGATCGTTGTTCCTTTTCGAAATGAGGCTTCGAATTTACCCGACATATTAGCGTCATTTGTCGCCTTGGATTATCCGAAGGAATTGTTTGACATTATTTTTGTGGACGATGCCTCCGAAGACGATTCGGTACGCTTGATCAATACTTGGCGAATGGAACATACCGCTTTTCACGTAACCATATTGGACAATGTACGCACCACAAATGCTCCTAAAAAAGATGCCATTACCCGGGCCGTTTCCATTTCAAAAAAAGACTGGATTGTGACCACCGATGCCGACTGTCGTGTTCCGTCCCAATGGTTATTAACTCTGGACAACTGTATTCAATTGCAAAATCCCGGCATGATCGTCGGAGCGGTCAATCTCCGAAAAGACCCCGGATTCCTATCGCATTTTCAACAAATGGATATGTTGAGTTTACAAGGGGCAACTTTAGGCAGTTTCGGACTTAACGAAGCCTTTATGTGCAATGGTGCCAATCTGGCTTACGATCGGTGTTTGTTTTCCGAACTGGATGGTTTTAAAGGAAACACGAATATTGCCAGTGGCGATGATGTTTTTTTATTACAAAAAGCGATAGCACAGAATCCGAAGCGGGTATTTTACCTCAAGACCAAAGCGGCCATTGTGGAAACCAAACCGCTAAAAAGCTGGAAAGCCGTTTTCTTACAACATATACGCTGGGCTTCAAAATCCGGAGCCTATCAATCGGATTTTTCAAAAGGTCTGGCAGTTATGGTCTTTTTGGCGAATTGTAGTCTTTTGGCGTTACTGGCTCTTGCAATTACGGAACAAATACATTGGTCGGTTTTGCTTGTTGCTACGATTCTGAAGTTTATTATCGACTGGATTTTGATGTGGCAAACGAATCGTTTACTGAACTTAAAAATGACCTCAATATTGATCAGTAGTATTGTCTATCCGTTCTTTTCGGTTCTGGTGGCTCTATTTTCCCTTAGGGGTGCTTATACCTGGAAAGGGCGACGCTTTACTCCATTTTCAAAATAACTGGCAAAACGAATTGTGTTTTTACCGGAACCCCTCTTTTTATCGCTGGATTGATTTTTGGAAAATCAATTAAACGACTGTGTAGAATACTGTCGATTTTTACGCTGTCGTAGGCTAGGCTGTCTTTTGGAAATTGCGGTTCAAATTTAATGGTCGCATCCGGGAATACAGTCACCTTTACGGCTATGGTATCGATTTCGGGGTATAAAACCGCCAGTGTATCAATATTGAGTTTTTCCTGTATGGTTTGTGTCAGATATTCGAAAAAACATTGGCGCCGCTGGGTTTCATCGGAAATCACTTCACAGGCATCGATGGTTGGGAAAGCATCCACTTTTTTCCAGTCGATCTTTTTAAGTTCTTTTTGCAGCAATTCGTCTTCCGATTGTACTTTTTTATCAAAAAACTGACAGGAAGTCGTCGCAACTACTATAAAGAATAAAAGCCAGTGTTTTTTCATTTTTATGTTTCTTTAAACAGGTTTCTAAATACTGTTATTCTTTCTTACAATGATAAATCGTAACTTTAAGTCGTCAAAAGTACTAAAAAAAACATGGAATACTTCTTACTAATAACGGGTTTCATCTGTATGCTTGTAGGGATACTGGGTAGTTTTCTTCCCGTTTTACCCGGGCCACCCATCAGTTGGGTTGGATTATTATTACTTTATCTAACCAAGGGCATTCCGTTTAGTTACTGGGTTTTGGGTATAACACTATTCATTGCGATTGCTGTGGCCATACTGGATTATGTTATTCCGGCCAAAGGCACTAAAAAATTTGGCGGCAGTCGGTATGGCGTTTGGGGCACGAACATCGGATTAGTTGTTGGACTTATTGCACCTATTCCACTTGGTTTTATAATCGGGCCTTTTGTGGGCGCTTTGGTCGGCGAATTAATTTATGATGCAAAAGACCACAAGCGGGCTGTTAAAGCGGCAACCGGTTCCTTTATTGGCTTTCTGGCGTCCACTTTTATCAAGTTTGTCGTTTGTATGGTCTACCTTGGTCTTTTTCTGGTCAAAGTATGGGACTATCGCGCTATCTGGTTTTAGTTCCTACTAAATCAAAACCTGTCAGTTCTTAAAGAACTGACAGGTTTTGATTCCCTTATCGGTATAGACTACAACCGTATATAGCGCCGTTGGTAGCTTTTCAACCGCTATTGTTGGTCCGGATTGTTGTACAACCAATTTACCCAAACTATCGTATACTCCCATTTTTTCCACCACTGTGCCTGTCGGGATTTGAACAGTAATCGTATGCTGTGCCGGGTTTGGATACAACTTTACCGTTATCGTCTGCGGATCGGCAACCGACAGTGCATTTGTCTGGTTGATATATAACCTGGTTAGCGTCCCTAATGGTGAATTCTGACCGGTAATTATCAGATCCATATCGTTATCATTATCTACATCGGCAAAAGCCGCCGCACTGTTATTCACTCCTACAAAAGGCACATCCGTGGCCATAGCAAACCCGGCATTACCATTATTAACATATAAATCGGCACGCGTATTCGGGTTTCTATATCCTGTGATCAACACATCTTTTAAACCGTCGTTATTGACATCGGCAAATTTCACATCGCCATATTGCGCCCCAATAAAAGGAGTATTGGCTATTACAGTAAAATTTCCGCTACCGTCGTTCCGGTATAATTTTGCGACCTTAGCATATAGCGGATCTGCGCCCATCATCATCAGATCAGAATCACCATCATTATCGATATCTTCAAAAACCGCTCCGCCGGTAAAAACCGGCTCAATACCCGGATTATTTACTTTGGTAAAAACACCCGATCCGTTGTTTTTATACAAAGCCATTTTGATCTGGCTATCGGATCCATCCATTCCTGTTAACAACAAATCCGGATCGTCATCGCCATCGATATCCGCCATTGCGATAGAAGCATACGTCAGATTAATTTTGGCAGGTATATTGGCATTGGCCAATGTAAAATTTCCACTTCCATCGTTAACATATAGGTTAGTAACCGGTGTACCTCCTCCCTGACCAGCCATAAACAGATCGACATCACCGTCGTTATCGATATCCCGAAACAAAACTGCACTCTGGCTTACGGCTTCTAAACCGGGATTTGCGATTTCCGAAAACATCCCCGTTCCGTCATTCCGATACAGTTTTACCCGGGTTCCATAGTTTCCTGCTGGAGTCACCACTTCGGTTATGCCGGTAATCAGTAAATCCTGATCGCCATCGCCATCGATATCGGCAAAAGCCGTAGCACCTTCCCGGATAACCATTAAATTGGGATTATTGGATAAGGTAAAATTCCCCGTTCCGTCATTGAGATATAAATTGGAGCGCAATGCATACCCACCATCGGCACCACTAAGTAACAAATCCAGGTTTCCATCACCATTGACATCGGCAAAGGCGACCGCGCTATATTGTACGTTGATCAGACTGGGCATTTCCCGGATCAAAAATTCCTGTGCCTGTAGTGTTCCAAAAGCAAGCATCGACAACCCTATCGTGTATTTTTTTACCACATCCATACTTTATTAGTATTTTATATAAAAATAAAAAACATAAAAGCATAAAAATCAAAATAAAACACACTCAAAATAATTATAACAAATTTATCTTTCCGCTATACTTTTTATCATATCATATCAAACCAATGGTATTCGCTTTCACTAACAGACTCTTTAATTTTCTTACGGATCCGATATATCCGTGCCTCCACAGACCGTACCGAGACATCGGTAATAATTGCAATTTCTTTTGTTGAAAATCCCAATTTCCGCATGGCACATATTTTTAATTCCTCTTCTTTAAATGGCGGTTGAAGTTCTATCAGTCGTTCGTAAAACGGCATCTGTAAGATTGCAAACTGAATTAAAAACTGCGGATCATTCTCAACTCCCAGCTGTACTACTTTTTCGACTGTTATCCTGTCAATATTTTTCACTTGCTTTAAAAACGTTTCCTTGCGCTTTAATTGCCGTTCGGTATAATTCATCGCCTGTTGCTCTTCTTTCATCTTTTTGCAATACCACATCATTCGTCCGATTAAAAACACGATAAAGAATGCCCCCAGACACAAGCCTGTTATGATTTCCCTTTTGCTTTTTTTAAATTGCTGTTCTGTATTTTTGACCACCATCTTCACCGGAAGCTCACGAGCTGTTGTTTTATTTTTTTCCAGATGATTACTTATTTTGTGGCCTTCCAAAAAACACTGAACCGCCTTTTCCTCCTCACCCGTTTTTTCATATAAAATCGAAAGTCTTTGAAAAATAAGAGCCTGCAATTCCTTTTTTTTTAATTGTTTTGCCAACAATAGTGCTCTCCCGTAATATGCAATTGCAGTGGTATGATTTCCTTTGGCGGCTTCCAGTTTTGCTTTATTTCGGAAAATTTTCAGTTTTACTTCGGTACCCTCTGTCGATTCTGCCAAGTCTTCCGCTTTTTTAAGATACATTTCCGCCAGATCGTATTGTTGCTTTTCCATACACACCATAGCCATTCCGGAAGCCACCAGTGACCGATCGCCATTTTTGACCGGGCCGGTTTTCATTTGTCGAAATACATTATCGCTATTTTCATAATACACCAAGGCCGAATCTTGTTTTTCCATACGCTCATAATAATGCGCCATATCGCTAAAAACAGCTCCTTTTTCATGGTACTGTTTATTTTGATCCCGAATATCCCCTGTAAATCGCATTGCCTTTTGCAACATTTTATGCACCTGGTATTCGACTCCCAATAAGCGATAACATTCTGCTTCCATCCGACAGGCTTCACACATGATTTCATTATAATGCTGTCTGGCAGCAATCGCTTCACTTTTGGCGGCATACTCCAGAGCCGTATCATACTGTCCCAACGACAACAAGCCTTTTCCGGTTAGCAGCAGGCTATTCGCCATTCCTTTTTTATAATCGATGTCTCTGGAATAGTTATAACAATTAAAACTTGCCGGCAACACCTTATCCGGCTCATTTTCGGCCATACGATTGATCTCTTCTATCATTTGATCGATTTGCCACTCGGTATAGCGCTGCGCAAAAACGGAACCGGACAACAGCAGCATCATACCTCCTAAAAACATCTTTTTCATTATTCTCCCTTTTAAAATTCCTGAAACCACGCATAAATATTCTTATCTTTTGGAATATTTAATTTCTTCCGCAGCCTGTATTTTCTGGACTCTACTGCACGAATCGTACTTTTGGTGTACTCCGCCATCTGTGCCGTAGTATAATTCAACCGTATTAAAGCGCAAAACTTCATGTCGTTGCCAATTTCCGGGTTACAGGTCAACAAACGGTTATAAAAATCCGGATATTGTTTTTTAAACTCGATCAGAAAAGCCGGGTTTCCCTCTCTTACCAACCGATCCAGTGCTACTGTCGTGCCCACCTCGAGATCACTCTTCTTTTTTAACTGGTTCAGATTTTTTTCATTTTTTTGCAATTGTCCTTCCAGTGTATTTTTTTCTTCCTGTAGTATTATAAATTTTCTGTGATCCCGGAATAATTTTGTACTACCAAGCAAGATGATAAGTATACAAATCAACAGTATCAGAAAATACTGTAGTGAACGCCCTTTTATCTCCTGTTGTTTTTCTTTTTCAAAAAAACGCAGGGCTGTACTGGCATCCTTTTTATACATTCGGTGAAGACTATCACTATACAACATATACTGTTGCCTATAATACCGACAACTGTCTATTTTTTTTAATTTCTGACAGACTTTAAACAGTTCGTAATACAACTCTTTTTTACTGGTTATTTTACGTTCTCGTTTTACGATTTCCAATGCCTTCTGAAAGTATTGTTTTGCCTCATTTACCTGATCATCTGCATCGCTTTCGATCCCTTTATTGTAATAAAATTCGGCTTTGCCCAAATCATTTTTCAGTTGTTCTCTATACAACTCCGCTTTCTTCAAATACTGCCGTGCTTTGGCCGGTTGTCGCTGCTTGCGATAAAAGGACGCAATTTTCACCAAGACCCAAAACGTATATTGCGGTTTGAGCGAATCCGAGTCGTTCATTTTCTGAAACAACTGCAAACTTTTCTGATAGTATTCTATAGCCTGATGGGAGGTTATATTACTTTCGGCATAATTGGTTCCCATATCTGCATAAACAGCGCCTTGTAACCTTATACTTTTACCATTTTGCAGTTTTACGGCATACGACAAAGCCTCATTTAGTGTTTTTTCGGCTTCTTCATAAAACCCCATCCGAATCAGACTCTTTGCCTTAATCCGTTTTAATTCTACTCTATCACTATTGTCTGAAAAAGGTCCTTTTTTTTCTGCTTTAACTGCAAATAACAGAGCCTGTGAATCGTTTCCATTTCTGATATAATGTTCACAAATCCACAATGTCCCCTGCACAATCCCCGGTTTATAGTCGGTTTGTTCGGCAAATGCAATTGCTTTTATCGCTTCGGTAAACGCCTGTGGTGAATTGATGGCGTCCAGGCGCACGGTTTCTTGGAACAAACTGTCGAATTCAGCCTGTTTGGACTGACCATATACCAGCTGTAAAATTCCGAACAACCCTGAAAAGAAAAGGTTATATTTCATACAAAATCATTCCTTAATTTGTTTATAACACATAACTGCAACTTCGATAAATCGAAGTTGTTTTACAATTTACTGAAGGGGGAAGTGTTATTAAATGCAATTCCTCTGTTTGGGAAGTTCGGGGGAAATGGCCGATGCTACAATTTTACAACCATAAAGTGCTATTTTGTATCGTTTCAAACTATGCCAAACGACAAATAAACAGCATTTCAAGCACAAAAATACAATTTTAAAACAAAAACACCTTTTAAATAGTATTTATTTTAAAATATTTCATTCAAAATAACAAAATGTTATTTTATTTAATTCTAACTTTTATAAATTAAAACTGAAAAAACACACTGCAACGGTGTTACAAAATACCGTATTCTATAGCACATCATTTTGAAACCCGTTTTTAAACTCAGCTTTCTTCCAGTAGTTTTGTAATTGCTCTGCTAAGACTATTATACTCTTTTCTCAACTGATCTGCTGTCAGATTCTTACGATCACCACGCAAACATTGTCGAATATAATATCCGGTGAATCCATATTTCTCTGCAAGCCTGTTAACTACAAGCACATTATACTTATTATACTTGTTTTTCTCCATAACTTTGTATCTTGTTTTTTTGTTTTACACAGAAAAGCTCATACACTAACTTCATTCTAAATATAGCACAATATTCTAACAAAAAAAAGAACATTGTTTGAAAACCAGTCGTATAACGTGGCCAAAACCATACACAAACGAAACAATTTAGCACAAGCCTTTCGATACCCGATTCCCTTTTGCGCTTTAATCAACAGAACTCAAAGACCAAACCGTCTCAAATGATTTTATTTATTTTTTATAACTTTACATATTAACGTTTTTGTTTCAAATAAAGAAACCGACATCATCGTTTATGCACTCCAAAAGCCGCAAACCAATACAAACCTAATATTCCATATATGAAGCCTATAGAACGTGTCAAAGAAATAATCCGGTATTACGGTTTATCCATCAGTGGTTTTGAAAAGAAAATCCAGATGTCCAACAACTCCATTCAGACCGCAATCAAACGAACTGCCAGTCTGAAAGACGAGACTTTAATCCACATCCTAAAGGCTTTTCCGGACATTTCACCCGAATGGCTATTGCTTGGCAACGGAAAAATGTTCCGAAAAGACAATCTATACGAAAACGCCTCCTCCGGCACGGTTGCCAACGAGGATCGTGATAATTATCAAACGGTAGCAAACAATACCAATTTCGACAGTGTCTCTTTTAAAAACACCACATTAATCCCGTTGATTACCGAAACCGCTTTTTCCAAGATTAAATACAAAGCCCTTATCGCTTCCGATCATATTCTTGAGAAATATCACATTCCGACATTTAAAGAGGCGGACTTCCTGGTTAGCGTAAAAGGAAACGCCATGAGTCCGAAATACAATAGTGGAGATTTGGTTGCCTGCAAAAGAATAGCAATTGACAGCTACCTGCAGTGGAACCACATTTATATTATAAGTACCACACAAGGATTGTTAATCAAGCGGGTTTTGGAAGGAAAAGATAATGATCACATTCTGATTGTTTCTGAAAATCCGGAATTCCTACCTTTTCAATTGCACAAAAAGGAGATCACCGCCATTGCTATCGCCACAGGTGTTATTCATACAGAGTAATAACAGAGCGCTTTTTCTGAGGTACAGACAGGACGCAGACCCGTTTCACGCTTAAAAACGGGACAACAGACTCCAATTCCAGTCTTAGAAAGCAACACAAACAAAAAAAGCTCCTCCATATGAGAAGCCTTCTTTTTTACTGGCGGTCTGGACGGAACTCGAACCCGTCTCGCCCTCAAAGACGAGATGACAGGCACCTATTTGAACCTTTAAATAATATAAACAAAAAAAGCTTCCCGAGAAGAGAAGCTTTCTTTTTTACTGGCGGTCTGGACGGGACTCGAACCCGCGACCCCATGCGTGACAGGCATGTATTCTAACCAACTGAACTACCAAACCAGTGCTTTATTGCGGTTGCAAATATAGAACGTTTTTAATGATTTGCAAACATTTTTTAAAGAAAAAATCATGTTTTTTATAACTCCTTGAACACCAGCATTTACAATAACTGCGACTTATAAAATCAAAAAAGCCCTCCCGAATCTGAGCACTCAGAAACATAGGAAAGCTTTTCATTGGTCTAACTACTAAACCTGGTACTTGCGTACCTAAACAACACAACTAATCTTAAATATTTTAAGAGGGCAAAAAAGCCTTTCTCTTCGAAAGGCTTCCTCTTTACTGGCGGTCTGGACGGGACTCGAACCCGCGACCCCATGCGTGACAGGCATGTATTCTAACCAACTGAACTACCAAACCAGTGCTTTATTGCGGTTGCAAATATACAACCCTTTTCCATTTCTCCAAACAATTTCTAAAAAAAATTCAGAAATTATTTCAAGTACTTATCCAAACTTTTGTTTTTCAACCAGGTAGGTCGTCATAATTTTTTCGAATTTTTCGTCTACCGAAACCGGAACATACTTAATTTTATACTGTGTACAGGTGTTTGCTACTTTCGCAAAGTAATCCTGCACTCGTTTTTCATACTCTTTTTTAACATTTTCGGCAAAAAGATTAATCTGCTCACCTGTTTCTATGTCCACAAATTTTCGCGGTGCGTTGTCAAAATCGAATCGAAATTCTGTTTTTCTATCGATAATATGAAATAAGACTACTTTATGTTTATTGTGTTTGAGATGTTGTAACGCTTTAAAAAGACGTTCGTCATCTTCACCCTGAAACATATCCGTAAACAGAATCACCATCGATCTTCTGTGAATCTTTTCCGCAATCTGATGTAAAAAGGTAATCGTATCGGTATTTTTAGATGCTTTCGGCGCTTGCAAAACGTTTTCCAACACATTAAGCAACATCCGGTGGTGGCGTTCACTTCCTTTTTCCGGAGCGTAATATTCATAGGTATCCGAATAAACACTCAATCCTACGGCATCCCGTTGCTTTTTAAGCAGGTTCATCAATACTGCGGATGCCAGTACCGAAAATCCGATTTTATTCTCGTAAAACAACTGCTCCTTTCCTAATTCGGGATAGTGCATCGACGAAGAATTATCCAGAATCAGGTGACATCTCAAGTTGGTTTCTTCTTCAAAACGTTTGGTGTACAAACGATCGGTTTTGGCAAACAACTTCCAATCGATATGTCGGGTACTTTCACCGGGATTATAAACTTTATGCTCCGCAAATTCGGCCGAAAATCCATGAAACGGGCTTTTATGCATCCCGGAAATAAAGCCTTCCACGATCTGATTCGCCAAAAGTTCCAAATGCTGAAAGCTCGATATTTTTGCAATTTGATTGTCAATCTTCATACTTCCAAAGATAATGAGATAATTGAATGCTTTCGTATTTTAGAAAAGCTTCTTTTAAAATAGGATCCAAAATCAAACCCTTTTTACTTTTTCCAGTCATAAAAGATGTTTGATCAACAAAAAACAAATAGTCACTTTAAACCAAAAATAAGCCAAATACTATTTTAACGGTTCTATAGATATCATCTTACAATAGTAAACGAAAAAAAAGTAATACTTTACTAATCAAATAATTGCCTATCTCTAAAAAACAACTTCAAAAATTCGATTTAAAGTCATTAGCCTTTAAACAGCATTCTCCTCCCTAATCCCTAGAATAATTATATGAGTCCCCATAATTTGAAACCTACTTTTTATGCGAAGATCATTATTGTCGTGGATTCTTATTTATTCTATTTCGGTATCCGCACAACATTTCCATGATACCCAGGGAAAACTGGAAATTTCGAATACCGGACAGGCGACCTATACGTTACCTATTGCCATGCCGCCAAGTCTGAAAAACACCGGACCGGTGATCAATATCGTTTACCAAAGCGGTCAATTTGGCGGTATAGCCGGACAAGGATGGAACATTCATTCCATTTCGGCCATCACTCGTATTGCTGACCGAAAAGATCTCGATGGTTCCTGCGAAGGGATCCATTTCGACACTACCGATAAGCTGGCTCTCGACGGACAGCGGCTACTTTTGGTTTCCGGCGAATATTGGCAAATCGGTTCCGTTTATCAAACCGAAACCCAGTCCAATCTCCGGATTGAGTTACAACGAAGCGGATTTGGCCTCTATTTTATTGTTACCGCTCCGGATGGCTCCCGATCCTGGTATGGCAATTATAACAATATCAGTTCCGATCTGACCGCTTTTTATATACGCCGACACGAAGATCCACTTGGGAATTATATCACCTATCGCTATACAAAGCCTTTTACTAAAAGTTTATGCATTAGTGAAATCCAATTTAGTGGCAACACAAATGGTATTGCTCCTGTGAACCGTATTCAGTTCCATTACAAAAAAGCACAACGAACCGAATCGGCTTATGCCAAAGGACGAAA
>JAEXIT010000016.1 GCA_023446155.1 Bacteroidota bacterium | reverse complement strand
TCACCCAACAAGGTGCTTTTGAGTTAGACAAGTTAGTTCAGGTAATGAAAAACAACGCTGCTATGGTGATCATGGTTAAATCCCATACTGATAGCAGAGGTAGTGATAAATACAACATGAATTTATCCGACCGTCGTGCAAAATCTACAGTTCAGTATATTATCTCTAAAGGAATTGCTAAGGACAGAATCTCCGGAAAAGGTTACGGAGAAAGTGAGCCGAAAGTAAACTGTGGTGATAACTGCACGGAAGAAGAATACGCGAAAAACAGACGATCAGAATTCCTGATTGTTAAGAAATAACAATACTAGACAGGTTTTTAGAAACCTGTCTGGTATAATAAAAAAGGGCTATCCAATTGGATAGCCCTTTTTTATTATGATACTGCTTTTAATCGTTGTAACAGATTTTTGTCTAACGAATGTTCTGCGTATTTTTTGTCGATTACCAGTTCTTTTTCATCCGAACCTGGTAGTTCGTACATCGCATCGGTTAAGATCGCCTCACATAACGAACGTAATCCTCTGGCACCTAATTTATACATCAGCGCTTTGTCTACAATAAAATCCAACGCATCGTCGGTAATGGAAAACTCCACTTCGTCCATTGCGAATAGTTTTTTGTATTGTTTTACCAAAGCATTTTTAGGCTCTGTTAGAATAGCGCGTAAGGTTTCGCGATCCAAAGGGTCCATATGCGTCAGCACCGGTAAACGTCCTATAATTTCCGGAATCAGTCCGAAATCTTTAATGTCTTTCGGGATGATATACTGCAATAGGTTGCTTTTATCTACCTGATCGGAATTTTTAGAGGCAGTATATCCTACCGCCTGATGGTTTAATCGTTTCGAAATGATACGTTCAATACCGTCGAAAGCACCACCTGCAATAAAAAGAATGTTTTGGGTGTTCACCTCCACAAACTTCTGATCCGGGTGTTTCCGTCCTCCTTTAGGCGGTACATTTACCACAGTTCCTTCCAATAGCTTTAACAAGGCCTGTTGTACGCCTTCTCCGGACACATCTCTGGTGATGGATGGGTTATCGCTTTTACGGGCAATTTTATCAATCTCGTCGATAAATACAATTCCGCGTTCGGCTTTTGCCACATCATAATCGGCAGCCTGTAACAAACGGGTTAGAATACTTTCCACATCTTCCCCTACATATCCTGCTTCGGTCAATACCGTAGCGTCTACGATTGCCAATGGTACATTTAGCATTTTGGCAATGGTTTTGGCCACTAATGTCTTTCCGGTACCGGTTTGTCCCACCATGATGATGTTACTCTTTTCAATTTCCACCTCATCGTCCAATTGCTTTTGCAACAAACGTTTGTAGTGGTTGTATACGGCAACGGACAATACTTTCTTGGTTTGCTCCTGTCCGATCACATACTGATCCAGAAACGCGCGTATTTCCTTCGGTTTGCTCAACACCAAATCGGCCAGCAAGCCGGAATTTTCATGCTGTTTTAATTCTTCTAAAACAATCCCATGTGCCTGTTCAATACATCGGTCGCAGATATGCGCATTGATCCCGGCAATCAGCAGGTTTGTTTCTGGCTTTTTTCTTCCACAAAAAGAACACTCTAATACTTCTTTAGCCATTTTTATTTTCTTAAAAAGTGAAGATGCCGTGAAGCATCTTCAAAAAAATTATTGTCTGATTAATACTTCATCGATCATTCCGTACTCTTTTGCCTCGTGTGCGATCATCCAGTAATCACGGTCACTGTCATGGTGTACTTTTTCCATTGGCTGTTTGGAGTGTTTCGAAATGATTTCGTATAACTCGGTTTTCAGTTTTAAGATCTCACGGGTTGTGATTTCGATATCGGAAGCCTGACCTTGTGCTCCTCCAAGCGGTTGGTGAATCATCACACGGGAATGTGGTAAAGCCGAACGTTTTCCATCGGCTCCGGCACATAGTAACACCGCCCCCATAGAAGCCGCAATTCCGGTACAGATTGTAGCCACATCCGGTTTAACCAACTGCATCGTATCGTAAATCCCAAGTCCGGCATAAACGCCTCCTCCTGGTGAATTGATATAGATACTGATGTCTTTGGAAGCGTCTACACTTTCCAGGAACAACAATTGCGCCTGAATAATGTTGGCCACATAATCGTCGATTCCTGTTCCCAAAAAGATGATTCTATCCATCATTAATCGGGAGAAAACATCCATAGAAGCCACGTTCATTTGTCGTTCTTCTATGATATATGGTGTCATACTACTTACGATTTTATCGTAATACATGCTATTGATACCGTGATGTCTGGTAGCATATTTTTCAAATTCTTTTCCGTAATTCATAGTAATTTTTTTGTTTAAAATTAAAAAGAGCGTCAAACAAATTTGTCTGACGCTCAAATATACTTATTTTTTAGTACAAATTATTCTCCGTACATTTCTTTAATAAAGTCTTGGTAAGAAACTTCTTTAGTTTTTGCAGAAACCTTTTCTTTGAAAACATTTAGCATCTTTTCGTTCATTACCTGCTCTGAAAGACGTTTTACTTCTTCCTGGTTTGACAATACACGCGCAACGATATTTTCTACCTCAGCATCCGACGGATCCATTTGTCCGAACTGTGCCATTTGCTTTTTGATCAAGTCAGCAGTAAACGCTTTTAAGTCTTCGAAAGTGATTTGTAAGTTGTTTTCAACGATTACTTTGCTTTCGATCAACTGGTAACGCAATCCTTTTTCAGATTTTGCATACTCTTCGTCAGCTTGTTCCGGTGTTAATGGGTTCTCTCCTACTGTCTGGATCCATTTTTTAAGGAACTCTGCTGGCAATTCGAATTTTGTATTTTCGATTAAGAACTCGGTAACATCGTTTAAGAATTTTTGATCAGCTTGCGTTGCAAATTGCTTATCCGCATCTTCTTTGATTTTTTCTTTTAATTCTTCAACCGATTTAACGATTCCTTCTCCGAATAATTTATCCAATAACTCCTGGTTTAATTCTGCTTTTTCAGTAGTATTGATTTCTTCGATGGTGAAGTTCACTTCGATATCCAAACCATGAACATCATCGTGACCAACTTTTAGATAATCCATCAATTTGTGATCGTCATCGAATAAACCTTTAGTGCTAACGGTTACTACGTCGCCCACTTTTTTACCGATGAATTTTTTGATCGTTTTTTTATCTTTAAAGATATCCAACGTGATGTTTGTGGTATTGTTGATTCCTTTTTCTTCATTTGAGAAAGTACCTCTTAAATCATCTCCTTCTTCCACTTTCTCTTTCGAAACCAATTTCCCGTATTGTTTTTGGATACGCTCCACTTGCTCGTTCAACATAGCGTCGTCTACAACGATGTTGAATTTTGTGATATCGTTTTTAGCTGTTAAATCAACCGAGAATTCCGGAGCAAGACCTAATTCGAATTCGAATTTATAGTTATCGGTATCCCAATCGAAATCTTCCGTAACTTTTGGAAGTGGATTTCCAAGGATATCTAATTTTTCTTCAACTAAATAATTGTTTAATGAATTTTGCAACAATTTATTTACTTCATCAAGAAGAACCGCTTTACCATATTGTTTTTCAATTAAACTCATTGGCACAGCACCTTTTCTGAATCCAGGGATACTAGCATTTTTGCGATAATCTGCTAAAACTTTTTGAACCTGACCCGCATAGTCTTCTTTTGTAACTTCAACTGTTACAATCGCATTTAATGCATCAACATTGTTTCTTGTAATATTCATTATTTTATTTTTTACATACTAAAATTGGGTTGCAAAATTATATATTTTTTACAACCCAACCAAGTTTTTAACTTATTGTATCTCAATAAGCTAAAAAATATCTTTTAAAATCGCGTTTTCTACTTTAGTCTTTCACAAAAAGATTCAGTAACCACTGACAAACGGAAAGGACAATACTAAAAAGTAAAGCGCTTACAAACGATTTCACTTCGAAGCCATCGATCAGATAATCACAGATTAAAATCATCACCGCATTGATCACCAACAGGAATAATCCCAGTGTTATCACCGTCACCGGCAAGGTAAAAAACACCAGAATGGGCTTTAAAAACGTATTCAGCAAAGCCAAAACTACAGCCACAATAAGTGCTGTTTTGATGCTATCTACCGTAACACCCGGTAAAAATTTAGCCAATACCACAACAAGGATGGTGGTTAAGAGGAGTCTAACAAGTAAATTCATATTATTTGGTTTCGTTTTCGTGTTATAAAAATATAAAAAAGCACTGAATAATCAGTGCTTTTTATAGTGTAATGCCTTACAGCGTTTTAATTTTCAATCAAAATAGTTGCTCCCGGATAAGTTCCGGCGCTTACCAATGGTAATTTCGCATGGTAGTAGTTGTTGATCACTTTGATTACCTCATTCGCAATAACCGCATATCCTCTAGCATTCGGGTGCACCCCGTCTAATGAGAACAATACAGTATTAACACCAGCCGTACTAAAATAGTTCGCCGTATAAATCTGACCGTCTTCCACTCGCAATCCACTTACCAATTGGTTCATGATTGCATTCATATCGGCAACAGCCAGGTTTTTAGCAGCAGCTTTTGCACGGATAATATTGTTAAAATCGGTAGTTGCTGCCGCAATCGCATCTTTTTCAGACGGGATCAAAATATGTTTGTCTTCCAATGGGAATGTAATACCGTATTTATCCAGTGGCGCCGGGATTCCAGCCGGAGCTGTTCCGATAGCTGTTCTGGTTGTTAACAATACCAAATCATTATTCGTAGTTTGTCTCGCTTGTCCGAAGATTTGCCCGTATTGCGCTGCCAATGTTGGACCTAATGTTGGCGTAAATGCCGCTGTTAACTGCGCTGAAAGATTCGTTAATGTTTCATCTTTAATCAACAATGGATTCTGACCCGTTGCCGAAAGCAGGTTAACACGATCACCCGCACCAAAAGCAGTTAAAGCCTGTTTAAGCGGACCGTATAATTGTGTATTTAACGCCTGAATTGTTCCCGTACCGGTAGGATCTGCCGGACTTGCCAATAAAGCAGCCGTGATCGGATTGTACGGAACGGTAGTAAAAAACGGAATCGCCGTTACCGAAGGAATTGTAGCGACAACCCCTTTAGCACCGTTAGCCGTTAACTGGTCGATGATAGCGCCATAGGCCATAGAAAACACAGCAGACGGTGTAATATCCGCCGAACCGGTTCCTGAAGTAGAACCCGCACCTCCATTGGTTGCATATCCTAACACATCATTATTTCCTATCCAGTTGGTAAAGAACGTCGGATTTTTAGTCATCGCATCACCAATCACCGTTGAGTTAGGTGTTACCGCATGACGTACAAAGTACGGATTTGCAGTTCCGGTCGCCAAATTAGCGATATTTCCATATCCCTGTAAGGTTAAATGAAAGGTTTTTGCTCCGGGCACTCCCATATTGTTATAAGCCGTAGCTTGTAATGTAGATGGACTTACGTTGATTGTTGAGGTTCCGGCAATATTTTGAGGCCCTCCAACAGATGCATTGATGATCAAACGTGTTGGAAATGCATTTGCCTGAGCGCTAGGAAACGGTTGTCCGTTAATCAACAAACCACCAAGATTCCCGGTATCTTCTGCATAAGATGGCTGTGTAAATTCACCACCACCTACAACCGCAAACTGGTGTGCCAGGATATTCGGGAAAGAGTATTGTTGTCCTACTCGGGATACCGTACCATCCATATAACCCGAAGTCAATGAATTTCCGATAGCCACATACGAACTAAAGTCAGCATCTCCGGCCGAGTAACTCGCATTGCTCACCTCGTTTTCAAATTCCGGCTCACAGGATGCCAATCCTAATGCGGCCAAAACGGCAAAATATATAAATTTATTTTTCATGTTAAATTCCGATAAAAAGATTAGACCATTAAGATTTAGAAGCTATATGTTACCCCTAAACCTGGTGAAAACACTGATGATTTGTACGTTCCACCAAAACTAACATTTTGGTTAGCACCTTCTGTATAGTGATCATAACTGTTATCCACTTCGTCGAAATGCAGGTAAAGGAATGAAACATCAATACCAAAACGTTTTCCGACCTGATAGGTTAAACCACCCGTATATCCCATAGAACTGTTTCTTGGTGTTTCCGGAGCGAAATAACCATCCTGAACCGGACTTTCGTCATGGTACCATCCGGCACGGAATGTAAATTTCTCATTCGCTTTATATTGTGCTCCCACTCTGTAGGTAGTTGCATCTTTATAATTTCTCGGGTTGACAGACGTTGGAGCACCATTAGCGAACTCAACTACCAATGCTTTGTATGCACTCCACATGGCTCTGTTGATATCGAATGCTACCAGGAATTTATCGGTAATCTGGTACGACAAACCTGCTGTTAATTCAGCTGGCAACGGTAGATCGGCATTAAATCGCGTATTCGTTAAAGTCCCTTGTAAAAACGCCGGGATATCGTGGAACGTAGCATCGCCATCACGAGCTTCCATTACGATTTTAGAACGGTAGTTCACCCCTAAACGCATTTTGTTGGTTGGGTTAAACATAAAACCTACGTTATATCCCCATCCGGTGATTCCTTTAGCATCCAATGTTACATCCGGACGATTTCCGTTAGCATCGGTAATATTCTCACCACGGAACAGGTTTCTATTGAATTCAACCGAACCGTTCACATAGATAGGACCACCACCTACACTAAAATACTCGTTTACTTTTAATGAGATGGTTGGCTGAACATAAAACGATTTCAAATCGATTTTATTCACTAAATGAGCCCCCTGCCAATCCTGATCCCAGGCCACCTCACTACCATATGGTGTATACACCGCGATTCCGGCAGAAAGCCAGTCGGTTATTCGGTAAGAAGCATAAATATTGAAAGGGGTTCCGGTATTACTTGTAGAAGCATTCCAGTTGTACATTTCATTCTGGAATTTTGTTTTTGCTGTAAGGATATTAGCACCAACAGAGACATTAAATCGATCTTTCAGGTAGGACATCCCCGCCGGATTAAAGAACAATACCTCTGCACTATTTACAACAGCAACTCCCGTATGTCCCATTGCCAATTGCTTCTGTCCTTGAAGGCTCACCCGATACCCGCCTGCAAAAGCACTTGAGGAAGCCAGAGCTAACAATGTTAAAGATAGCAGTTTTCTCATAAGTTAAAAATGTGTTAGTTTTATTTGTTACGTTCAAATATTGATTATATCAAATTTATAACAAAATATGGATTTTACAATTTTTTTAAGAAAAATATTATGCACTCATAATATTTATTCCTGTATATTAAGAACCTTTTAAATTTAAGCCTTTAAGAATGAATTTACTGCGGCAAAAAAAGCGGTAGGATTTTCGGCGTGTAACCAGTGACCGGCATTTTGAATCGTTTCCATTTTGAAAAACGGAAAATGGTGTTCGATCAGTGTTATATCCTCGCTTTTAATATATCCTGAGTTTTCCCCTTTTAAAAACAGTACCGGCTTCTCGAAATGTCCTTCATACGGCAACGATTCTCCTATCACTTCCTGATTTCTCAAAAACACGTCCAGGTTAAATCGGAATGCCAATTGCCCGGGTTCTTTCCAATAGAGGTTTTTCAATAGGAACTGACGTGTTCCGAAATCCGGGATATAGGTTTCCACAATCGCTTCCACCTCACTTCTACCTGGTTTTTGAGAAAAATCGACCGCACTTAAACCTTTTAAAATATCCTGATGATGCGGCGCATATTGCTTTGGACCGATATCCGCCACAACCAGTTTATCCACCAATTCCGGATAGTTAACCGCGATTAGCATCGCCACCTTACCCCCCATGGAATGCCCTAAAAGATCAATATGCGTCAGATTGTGCTGCCGACAATATTCATACACATCATCGGCCATCAATTGATAACTAAAGTCCTCCGAGTGAAAACTTTTTCCGTGGTTTCGCATGTCCAGCGCATGTACTTCGTAGCCTTCGGCCGCAAACTGGGTTCCCAATGTTTTCCAGTTGTCCGACATTCCCAGAAAACCATGAATAATAAGCAATGGCTTACCCGTCCCTTCAATTCTTGAATACAAACTCATTATTTCATTCGTTGTAAATACATATTCACTACATTTTCCAACCCAAGGTAAATCGATTCCGAAATCAGTGCATGTCCAATCGAAACCTCTAACAATCCCGGTATATTTTCTTTAAAGAATTTGATATTATCCAAACTCAGATCGTGTCCGGCATTAATCCCCAAATCCAGTTCGTTGGCCAAAGCCGCCGCCGCCGCATAGGGTTCGATACCGTTGGGATTCCCCAAACCGTATTCGTGTGCAAACGCCTCGGTATACAATTCAATCCGATCGGTTCCGGTTTCTTTGGCACCCGCTACCATTTCCAGCACCGGATCGACAAAAATAGACGTTCGGATTCCGTTGCGTTTAAACTCGGTTATCACTTCTTTTAAAAAATCTTTATTTTTAAGGGTATCCCATCCGGCATTTGACGTCAGCGCATCGTCTGCATCCGGCACTAATGTCACCTGAGTCGGTTTGGTTTCCAAAACCAGATCCATAAATTTCTTTACCGGATTCCCTTCAATATTATATTCGGTATGCACAACAGCAACCAAATCGCGCGCATCCTGATAGCGAATATGTCTTTCGTCCGGTCTGGGATGAACCGTAATTCCTTGCCCTCCAAATTTCTGAATATCTATAGCCACCTGCAACAAGTTGGGCACATTACCGCCTCGCGAGTTTCGCAACGTCGCTATTTTATTAATATTTACTGAAAGTTTTGTCATAATCAATCTATTTTCCCACAAAAATACAAAGTATAATTAAGCGGTAATATCCTAATTTTTGATTATTTTGCATTCGATTATAAGACCCGCTTACCATGACTGAAATTTCCGATTATATCATCAAGGAGATCAATCCACTTTGCACCGACGAAAGTATCGAAACGGCACAAGACCTTTTTCTGGAATTCCCGTACAGTCATTTTCCGATCGTTGAAAATGGCGTTTATATTGGATGCATTGGCGCACACGATGTGGAATTACTGGATCACGATATGAAAATCGGTGATTTCCGGTATACGTTCGAACGCTTTTTCGCCCGAAAAGACACCATGTGGCTGGATGTTCTCGAAGTTTTTGCCAAAAACGAAACCAATTTGGTTCCGGTTCTCGACAACGACAACAACTATCTGGGGTATTACGAAATGGACGACATCATCCGTTTTTTCCATGAAACGCCTTTCTTACGGGAAGAAGGCGGTATTCTGATTGTCGAAAAAGGCGCAGAAGACTACAGCATGAGCGAAATCAGTCAGATTGTCGAAACCAACAATGCCCGGATATTGGGGCTATTTATTTCGAAAGCCGAAATGGACCGCGTTCAGATTACAGTAAAAATAAGCCTTGGCGGTTTAAACGAAATTATTCAGACCTTCCGTCGTTACAATTATGAAATCGTTTCCGAACATCAGGAAGATGCCTATCTGAACAACCTCAAAGACCGATCGGATTACCTGGACAAATATTTAAACATATAAAAGATACGTATGAAAATAGCAATTTACGGTTATTACTACCAGAAAAACACCGAAGAGATTATCCATAAAGTATTCGATGTTTTTAAAAACTATGAGACAGAGGTGGTTTTTGAAGCCGACTTTCATACGACTTTACTGGAAAAAGGAATTATCGACAAGTCGTATCCAACCTTTTCCAACCATACCCAGCTCGACAGTTCTGTTGCATTTTTCATTAGCATTGGCGGTGATGGCACCATGTTGCGCGCGGCAACCTATGTTAAAAACAAAAACATCCCGATTGTTGGAATCAATGCCGGGCGATTGGGTTTTTTAGCCAATGTACAACAAGACGCCATCGAACATTTGCTACCGCTATTATTCGAAGGCAAGTATAAAATTTCGCAACGCTCCTTATTAAGTCTGGAGTGTTATCCGGACGAATGCAATATTTACGATCTGAATTTCGCCCTGAACGAAATCACCGTTTCCCGAAAAGACACCACGTCGATGATCACCATTGAAACCTGTCTGAATGGCGAATACCTGACCTCCTATTGGGCAGATGGATTGATTATTTCCACCCCAACCGGATCCACCGGTTATTCTTTGAGTTGTGGCGGACCTGTGATCACACCGGAAGTAAAGTGTATTATCATCACGCCGATAGCGCCACACAACTTAAATGTACGCCCATTAATCATTTCCGACGATACCGAAATAAAACTTAAGGTTTC
The DNA here is from genome assembly GCA_023446155.1 of Bacteroidota bacterium. GTDB lineage: Bacteria > Bacteroidota > Bacteroidia > Flavobacteriales > Flavobacteriaceae > Flavobacterium. The sequence continues at coordinate 8,738 of JAEXIT010000016.1, read as the reverse complement.
CGGAAGAGAACCTCAGTTTTTGGTATCCCTGGATTCCGGCACCAAGGCGATCGACAATGAAACCGAAATCCACATTAAAAAAGCCCCATTTACCATCAACATGGTCGAATTCCCGGAGGAAGGTTTCTTAAAAACACTTCGCAACAAGCTACTTTGGGGAGAAGACAAAAGAAATTAAACGATTTTTTGAAATTGAAGTCATACTAGAAACGGCAATATCCCGTTTTATTGTTCTATGCCAACTCGCCTCCGTCAAAAAAAAGCCGAAAAAGCGAGCAATTAAATGGTTTAGAAATCAATATTATTATATTTGCACACTATTTTAGAAAAATGAGTCGAATTCTTATTGCATTTTTACTGGTATTCACCTACACAAATTCGCATGCTCAGATTAATGAGCTGGGTATTTTTTTAGGCGGAAGCAACTATGTAGGAGATGTGGGGCCAACGAGTTACATTGCGCCGAAAGACTTTAGTTTTGGTATTTTATACAAATGGAACCGAAGCAAAAGACATTCCTACAGGATTTCCTATACACAGGGAAAAATAAGCGCAAGTGATGCCGACTCGAAGGTTTCCGGAAGAAAGGACCGGGGTTACAGCTTTGAAAATTCGGTAAAAGAATTATCTTTAGCACTCGAATTCAACTTTTTTGATTTCGATTTACATGATTCCGGACCAATGACCACTCCATATATTACAACAGGAGTAAGTCTGTTCCGTTATGACGAATTGTATGTATTGAACGGTACGACCCGTACAGACGATTCCCGAAATGCTTTTGGGATTCCGATTATTGCGGGTATCAAAACAAGACTGACGGACAGCCTTATCTTAGGACTTGAAGTGGGTGCGCGTTATACCTTTACAGATAATTTGGACGGAAGTAATCCCAAAAACGATCAGTTTAAACGATTACAATTCGGAAATCTAAACAGTAACGACTGGTATGTTTTTTCGGGGATAACCTTAACGTATACGTTTGGTCAGAACCCATGTTTTTGTGCAGAATAAATAAATGGATTTAGAAAATACAATTAATAAAGAGACGCTTCCCAGACACCTGGCCATCATTATGGATGGCAATGGTCGTTGGGCAAAACAGAAAGGAATGCTCCGTGCATTTGGCCATGAAAACGGCACCAAATCGGTACGGACAACCGTAGAATGTTGTGCCAAACTCGGGATTTCATATCTTACCCTTTACGCTTTTTCGACCGAGAACTGGAACCGCCCAAAAGTTGAGGTGGAAACCCTGATGAAACTTTTGGTCAAATCCCTAAAAAGCGAACTTCCGACCTTACAAAAAAACAGCATCCGTCTAAATTCTATCGGATCGCTACATCATTTACCGGATTCGGTTCGAAAAGAGCTGACGGAAGTTATTGAAAAGACCCAAAACAACTCCCGAATGACCTTAACACTGGCACTGAGCTACGGTTCCCGTGAAGAAATCATTTCGGCTGTAAAAAACATTAGCGATAAAGTTAAAAATAATATAATTTCATCAGCCCATATTGATGAATCAATTATAAATCAGCATCTTTACACGCATAATTTACCCGACGTCGACTTAGTAATCAGAACAAGCGGAGAACACCGTATCAGCAACTTTTTATTATGGCAAATTGCTTATGCAGAGTTCTACTTTACTGACGTACTATGGCCTGATTTTAGAGAAAAAGATTTATATGAAGCAATCATCAGCTATCAAAAAAGAGAACGTAGATTTGGAAAAACCAGCGAACAAATTAAATAATTTACAAATGCTTCAAAAAGGAATACAACTACTTTTTGCCATTCTAATTTTAGGAAATATTTCCAAAATAAATGCTCAGGAACAACCGCATACCGGACCTGAATCGGGTCGCCAATACATATTAGCAGATGTTGACGTTACGGGAAAAATCAGTTATAATCAGCAAACGGTTGTGACCTTTTCCGGTTTAGAGAAAGGGCAAATGATTAGTGTTCCCGGCGAGGAAATCAGTAATGCCATTAAAAAACTTTGGAAGCTTGGTCTTTTCAACGACATCAACGTTTATTTCAATAAAATACAGGGAGACAGTATTTTTCTGGAATTAAATATCCATGAATTACCAAAATTACAGGATGTAAAATTCACCGGAGTTAAAAAAGGAAAGAGCGAAGAATTCATCAAAGACAACGACCTTAAAAAAGGAAAAGTAGTCAATGAAAACTTAATTACCACTACGCGTAATTACATTGAAAACAAATATAAAAAAGACGGGTTTTTCAACACTAAAGTGACCATCAACACCATTGCAACGGATTCGACCGAACACAATGTCAACATGGTTATTTTGGTAGACAAAGGTAAAAAGGTAAAGGTTTCAGGCATCGAAATCACCGGAAACCAGATGATGTCGACTTCCAAAATCAAGAAAGCGATGAGCAATACCAAAGTGCGCAATCCTTTCAACCCGATGCGTCTTTTCAAGACATCGAAATACATCAAAGACAAATACAAGGAAGACTTAACTTCCATTGTTGAAAAATACAAAGAAAAAGGATATCGCGATGCCCGTATTACATCCGACACGGTTACTTACAACAAAGAAGACAATACCGTAGCGATCAAATTAAATGTTGAAGAAGGAAAACGTTACTATTTTGGTGACATCCGTTTTCTTGGAAACACCGTTTATACCGATCGTGAATTGCGAAGACTTCTGGGTATTAACAGAGGGGATGTGTACAACGGAAAGGTATTACAGGAGCGTATTGCCAACAAAAAAAGTCCGGATGCGGAAGATATCACCAACCTATACCAAAACAACGGCTACCTGTTTTCGAACATCAATCCGGTTGAGGTACGTACGGCAAACGACACCATCGATTTCGAAATCCGAATCGTAGAAGGTCCGATTGCTTACTTCAACAACGTAACGGTAAAAGGAAATGACAAAACGAACGATTATGTAATTTACCGTGAATTGCGTACACGTCCAGGTCAGAAATGGAACAAACAGGACGTAATCCGTACCATTCGTGACTTGGGAGCCTTACAGTTTTTTGATGCGGAAGCCATTCGTCCGGAGGTAAAAAATGCCGACCCATCTTCAGGAAGTGTTGATGTGGAATGGAGCGTAGTTGAAAAAGGTTCCAGCCAGGTAGAGCTACAAGGTGGTTACGGTGGTGGTGGATTCATCGGAACGCTTGGATTATCGTTTAACAACTTCTCGATTAAAAACATTTTTAACAAAAGTGCTTACCGACCATTACCAATGGGAGACGGACAAAAAATGTCGTTACGTCTTCAGGGTAGTAGTTATTTCCAAACCTATAGTATTTCCTTCCAGGAACCATGGTTAGGCGGTAAAAAACCGGTGAGTTTCTCTACTTCGATTTCACACAGTAAGCAGTTTTTATACAACTATCAGACGCGTGATGTAACGCGAAACCAAAGTTTCAACATTACCACTTTATCGGTTGGATTGGCAAAACGTCTATCGATTCCGGATGATTATTTCCAATTGTCCCACGTAGTGAGTTTCCAGTATTACGATTTGAACAACTATAACACGGGCTTATTTACCTTTGGTAACGGTTCGTCTAAAAACCTTACTTATACAATTGGTCTAACCCGTAACAGTAAAGGATTCAATCCTATTTTCCCAACTTATGGTTCAGAATTTAGTATTTCTGGAAAATTTACCTTACCTTACTCGTTATTTAACGGGGTAGATTACGGTGATTTAGGAAATCAGGAGGCTTATAAATTGAAAAATAACGGTGCCGGATATCTGAACTCAAACAATATTTTTGTACCATCGGGATCCTATATTGACTCCAATGGAAATCCGGTAACGAATTTCCACGATGCTGCAGCAGATCAATCATTAGTAGATCAGAAGAAATTTAATTGGTTGGAATATTACAAAGTGAAATTTAAAGCCGACTGGTATACGACCATTTACAATAAATTAGTATTGCGTTCGTTAGGAGAGTTTGGATTCCTTGGAGCATACAATCAATCGAGAGGATTAGTACCGTTTGAACGATTCTATTTAGGAGGTGACGGATTAGCGAATTTCTCCATGGATGGTAGAGAGGTGATTCAGTTACGTGGTTATCCGAATCAATCGTTAACACCAATCATCCAGGAAGGTTCTCAAAAAGGGCAACAATCCGGAGGAACCATTTACAACAAGTTCTCCTTAGAGTTGCGTTACCCGATTACCATGAATCCATCGGCCTCCATCTACGGATTAACATTCTTAGAAGCAGGAGCCTCATTTGATTCATTCAAATCCTACAATCCATTTGATCTGAAACGTTCAGCAGGATTTGGATTACGCGTATTTATGCCGGCTTTCGGATTACTGGGAATTGACTTCGGATACGGATTTGATGCCTTACCGGGACAAACTCAGAAAAATGGCTGGGAAACGCACTTTATCATTGGACAACAGTTTTAATAAAGTTTGGCACGATAGTTGAAAAATAATATTTAATTCTATGAGAAAATATTTTTTATTGGCACTTGTAACATTTGTTAGTATAGCAGCGAATGCACAAGGTAGAGGAATCCGAATAGGTTATATCGATATGGAGTATATTCTGGAAAAAGCACCGGAGTACGCCGAAGCGAAAAATCAGTTGGAATTAAAAGCCCAGGGCTGGAAACAGGAAATCGAAGCCAAAAAAAATGAAGTCAATAAATTAAAGGAAAGCCTTAAAACAGAAAAGGTTTTGCTTACAAAAGAATTAATTGCCGAAAGAGAAGAAGAAATTAAGTTCCTTGAAACGGAAATGTTGGATTATCAGCAAAAGCGTTTTGGACCACAGGGAGATCTGATGACTCAGAAAACCATGTTGGTAAAACCAATTCAGGATCAGGTATTTAATGCGGTTCAGGATATTGCCGAAGCTAAAAAATACGATTTCGTATTTGATAAATCATCCGATTTGACCATGCTTTTTGCAGCACAACGTTTTGACATCAGTGATCAGGTACTTCGCGTACTAACCCGTTCGCAGAAAAAAGAACAGTTGACCAAAAAACAGCAAAAAGACCTGGAAGCACAGGAACGCAAAGAAGATATGGATAATGCCAATCCGGATCAGGTGGAACGTCAACGTAAAATTGACGAAAGAAAAGCGGCTCGTGAAAAACTAATTGCCGAACGTAAAGAGGCTTTAGAAGCTAAAAAACTGGAGCAGGAAGAAAAGAGAAAACAGCTGCTTGAGGAACGAAAAGCCAAACAAGGCGGTAACAAAACAGAGAATAAAGCGACTGATAAGCCAGCTGAAAAAGCAGCAGACGGAACTGCAGTAACTGCACCGGCGGCAGACCCAAAAGCTGATATTAAAGCGGCACAACAGGAAGCCCGCGAAAAAGCAGCACAGGAACGTCAGCAAAAAATTGAAGAGCGTAAAAAAGCCTTGGAAGAACGCAAACAAAAAATATTGGAAGAACGGGAAAAGGCTAAAAAAGAGCGCGAGGAAAAATTGAAGAATAAGACAACAGAAAATAAATCAGAAAATTAAATTAAATACCTAAAACAATGAAACAGTTAAAAACTTTACTTATCGCTGCTGCACTTTTCATTGGTGCAAGTCAAACTATTTCTGCACAGGCAAAAATAGCGCATATCAACGTAAGTGAATTGATGACAAGCTACCCTGACATGAAAACCGCACAGGCTCAAGTAAAAAAGATTGGTGAGACATACGATGCACAATATAAAACCATGGTTAGTGAGTATCAAACCAAATTGAAAAAATACGAGTCGGAAGCAGCAACTTCAACAGAAGCGGTAAACGAAACACGTTCTAAAGAAATGCAGGATATGGGTCAGCGAATCCAACAGTACAGAGAAAATGCCGGAAAAGAATTGCAACAAAAAGAATTGGATTTAGTAAAACCAATCATGGAGAAAGCAAGAACTGCAATCCAAAAAGTAGCAAAAGCAAAAGGATACCAGTACGTTTTAGATTCAACTGACGGAAGCGGCGTAATCTTAGCTGACGGTCCGGATTTATTAGGTGATGTTAAAAAAGAATTAGGATTCAAATAATCATTCGATTCATAAAAATAAAAACTGCTCTTTTTCCAAGGGCAGTTTTTTTTTTATATTTGTGTAATGAGTAGTAAAAACCCCATAGGCTTATTCGACTCCGGTGTTGGAGGCATTTCGATCTGGAAAGAGGTACATCAACTCCTTCCACATGAAAACACCATCTATTTGGCCGATAGTAAAAACGCCCCTTATGGTCAGAAGACCAAAGAAGATATTATCCATTTGAGTTGTAAAAATGTCGATTACCTGATTGAACACGGTTGCAAGATGGTAATTGTAGCTTGTAATACCGCCACAACAAATGCGATCAAAGAACTACGCGCCCGTTATGACATCCCCTTTATTGGTATCGAACCGGCTATAAAACCAGCCGCCAATCAGACCCAAACCGAAACCATTGGAATTCTAGCCACAAAAGGGACGTTAAACAGCGAGTTATTCCACAAAACAATATCGAACTACCAACACCTCAATATCATCGAGCAGGTGGGCTATAATCTGGTTCAATTGATCGAAAACGGCGACCTTGAATCCGATGAGATCAAAGAACTCCTTAAGACCTATCTCGACCCGATGGTCGCTGCAAATATGGACTATCTGGTTTTGGGCTGTACCCACTACCCTTTCCTGATTCCACAGATTAAAGAGATTATTCCGGATCATATTAAGATTATTGACTCTGGAGAAGCGGTCGCAAAACAGACCAAAAACATACTGGAACAAAACGGACTTTTAAATACTTCCGACGAAGCTACACAGCATTTGTTCTATACCAATTCGAAGGCAGACGTACTCAAAAAACTATTGGGTCCCCCTTTCTCCGACAATGTAGCCATAACCGATTTTTAAGCACAAATTCAGTATACAAAAAAGGCCATCTTTTATCTTAAGATGGCCTTTTATATTTTCAACTTTCCCGATTGGAAAAGAAAGCAAACCTATTCTTTAAACCAACTGGAATACATTACGTAATTATTCGAAATACGCTCGATTTCACCAGCGAAATCTGACGCGTTGATATCTTTTACCTTTTTAGCCGGAATACCCGCGTAAATCACCCCAGATTCCACCACAGTGTTCTGTGTTACCACCGATCCCGCTGCAATAATCGAATTGCTCTTTATAACACAATTATCCATTACAATTGCTCCCATGCCAATCAGCACGTTATCTTCGATCGTACAACCGTGAACAATCGCATTATGTCCGATGGAAACATTGCTTCCGATCACCGTTGGATGCTTCTGATACGTACAGTGAATAACCGCGCCATCCTGGATATTAACCTTGTCACCGACTTTAATAAAATGCACATCGCCCCGTACAACCGCATTAAACCATACACTACATGAGGCACCGAAGGACACATCACCGACAATCGTTGCATTTTCGGCCACATAGCAATCTTCCGGGATTTGAGGATACTTGCCTCTAACTTCTTTTATAACCATAACTATCTTTTAAAAAAATGTCCCGAATAAATCGGGACAGAATTAATAATCTCTTTATAATTAGTTAACTGCAGGACAGTTACAATCGTATGGCTCACGCTTACAGAATAAGTTGATACCAAGTGTAATTTGATGGAATCCTGAGTTATCAAATTTTACATCACCCGTTAAGTGTGAATACGTATACGCGAACATAAAGTTCTTGTAATTCACCCCAACGATAGGAGTGATATATTGTAATTTCTGGTCGCTAACGCTGTTATCCGCAACGAATTGCGCACCGTCGAAACTTCTTCTATAGGACAAACCTCCCCATAACTTACCGAACTCCATCTCTTTATAGACTTTTAAGTTGATATCGAAGGTTTTCTCTTTGGTTTTATCAACGTACTGTAACATTATAGAAGGCTCCCATGATAATCCGTTATCGCTATTCTTGTCTCCAAAAACATAACCCACACTCCATAAATATTTTCTTAGGTTATCACTTTCGATATCGGTATAGATATCCCGTTTGTTCGATACCGCATTTTTAACTGTAAAGTGCGTATAGAAATCCAGGTAATGGTAAGATGCCCCTAAATCGATATTAAAATACGAATCTTTTTGTTTCATCCCCGCTACGATTGGATCGAAATCGTTTCCAAATTTGGTTTCATCCAACGTACTCTGCACCAAACCGGCACTCATACCAAATGATAACTGATTCAAATCGTTAACCCCTCTTGAAAAACGAATATGGTGAGCATAGGTAATCTTACCTCCCATTTGTGAATGATACCCGTTCTTATCATTAAAAGCGATAATACCGATACCGGATTGCTCCCCTACACTGGTATTAAAACTCAAGGTTTGTAATGCAGGAGCATCATCTTGTCCAAACCACTGCTGTCTGGCTGTTAATCTGATTTTTCCACAATTTGCAGCACCAGCCATAGACGGGTGGATCAAATAATAGTTATCCGATAAATAATCAGAATAAACTGCTATCCCTTCCTGTGCGAAAGACATCTGGGATAAAAATAATGCTAAAACTAAATAACGTTTTTTAAAAATATTCATTTGGGTTATCTTTTTAATGAGAAATGCGCTTTAAACTCTTTAATATCTCCATTCTCGGTATAGGTCACTGTGAACCAGTAATCCGTCGATGGCAGCTGTTGACCGTTCATCGTTCCGTCCCATCCACTTGAACGGGATGGTTTGATCTGTTTCAATAGTTTTCCGTATCGGTCAAATA
>JAEXIT010000015.1 GCA_023446155.1 Bacteroidota bacterium | reverse complement strand
AGAGTATGTCGCCGCCTTTCTTTTGAAAACCCTATCCATACCGGATAGGGTTTTTTGTTTTAAAAGAATACGAGATATACCCGACAGGTTTTTAAAACCTGTCGGGTATAAAAAAACCGGAGCGAACCCCGGTTTTTGCGTTTAAGTCCCTAAATCTATAAGAGAATAGCTTCCGTTATTGTTAAATTCAATTTTATAAAGCCCTGTTCCATCATCAACGACCGTGGGAGTACAATTAAAAGATTTCAGAAATGCAATAAATCCTTCCGTTCCGCCATAAGGATACGAATAAGGCTCATATTCCAGAACTCCAGTACGGGGGCTAAGTTTCCTTACATCGACAAAATCAACCTCATAATTCTGATAAAGGGCTTCCACTAACGAATAAAAATGCCAACGATGCCCGGTTCTTACAACACTCGCATGAAGTGATTTTATATCGGTTTCCAGAAACCAGAATTCTGCTATGGCATAGTCCGGAAAGGTCTTAAGCCAATACTGATCATCTCGTTCCAAGTCATTAGCTCTAGCTTCTTTGAATTTATCAAAGACAGCTTTTAAATCGCTAAAAATTATATCGTTCGGGAAATTAAATTCGAGATAGCAGTTGGTTGTTTCCATTTTTAAAGTCATTTGGAATCAAATATAAACGATATTCGATTCCTTTTTAAATTATCTGCAAAATACTGATCGGAATCCAAAAACAGGAGCGTAAATAAACAAAAAGAAATCCCTATTTTTGTTCGTTATTCGTTATAAGCAACTATTTTGGGATTATATAAAAACCTATTCAAGCAAACATTTATCTACGGGGTAGCAACGGTACTGCCAAGAATGCTTAGCTTTTTACTGGTTCGCCTTCATACGGACCTGATGCCAAAGAGCGATTATGGAAATGTGACCATTGTCCTTTCGTGGATGGTCTTTTTTAATGTTATTCTTTCGTATGGTATGGAAACGGCGTTTTTCCGTTTTTACAACAAAGAGGAAAACAAAAAAAGCGTTATCGAAACGACAACCATTTCGTTATTCTGGTCGTCCATGTTATTCCTGGCTATGGGATTATTGTTCCGTAGTACGTTGGCCGAATGGGCCGATGTGGAAACGCAATTTGTGACCTATGCCATTTGGATCCTGGTGCTGGACGCACTGGTGGTGATACCGTTTTCTAAACTTCGGGCATTCCAGCGACCGATTAAATATGCAGTAATCAAAATAGCTAACGTTACCATTAACGTAGGGCTGAATGTCTTCTTTTTAGTATTTCTCCCTAAAATAGCAAAAGCCGATCCCGATGGATTTATCAGTAGTTTCTATATTCACGATTATCAGGTAGGGTATATTTTTATTGCCAATCTGATTGCGAGTTTAGCGACGCTGTTGGTTTTCCTACCGGATTATGTCCGATTAAAATGGCATTTTAATTTCCCATTATGGAAAAACATGATGGATTATGGATTACCGATATTATTCGCTGGACTGGCGTTTGGGATCAACGAACATTTCGATAAAATTTTACTGGGGAAATTACTGCCACAGAATATTGCCAAAGCAGAAGTAGGAGCCTATTCGGCCTGTTATAAGCTAGGGCTTTTTATGGTATTATTCCGCACGGCGTATACCTTGGGAATTGAACCGTTCTTTTTTAATCATGCCGACAAAAAAGATGCACCGCAAACCTATGCAGTGGTTACGAAATATTTTGTGATTTTTGGATCGATGATCTTATTAGGGGTGATCGTTTTTGCCGATGTCCTAAAACAGATACTGGTTCCGAATAGTAGTTACTGGGAAGCAATGAAAGTCGTGCCACTTATCATCCTGGCGAATTTCTTTTTGGGGATTTATACCAGCTTGTCGGTATGGTACAAATTGATTGACCGTACAAAAGTAGGTGCTTATATTTCGATTGTTGGGGCTGTGGTAACACTAGTCCTGAATTATGCTTTAATTCCAACCTATAGCTATATGGGATCGGCCATTGCAACACTGGCGGCCTATGGAACCATGATGACGATTTCCTATTTTATGGGGAATAAATATTATCCGATACCATACGATAAAAAAAGAATAATGGGGTACCTGATCGTTTCATCAGTATTGGCAGGACTTTCCTTTTATGTTCCGGCACTTCATAATTACTATTTTGGCGTGTTGGCAATTCTGGTTTTCGGATATTTTATCTACCGGAACGAAAAAGACACCTTATTACGAATTATAAAGAAAAAAGTTGCCTGATTTTTTCTAATTTTAAAAACAATTGCAAAAAAGAATTCGCAAAGCAAATAATGATACAATGACCATAAAAATAATTAATAAATCACAACACGCATTACCCGAATATGAAACAATAGCCTCAGCCGGTATGGATCTGAGAGCCAATATTACCGATCCGATAACATTACATCCGTTGGAAAGAACTTTGGTCAAAACCGGACTTTTTATCGAATTACCGATCGGTTATGAAGCACAGGTACGCCCTCGAAGCGGACTGGCTTTTAAAAAAGGAATCACCGTACTAAATAGCCCCGGAACGGTTGATGCCGATTACCGAGGTGAAATAGGTGTTATTTTAGTAAATTTATCCAATGAACCTTTTGTTATCGAAAACGGAGAGCGCGTGGCACAATTGGTAATTGCCAAACACGAAAGAGCAGAATGGGAACAAGTAGAAGTTCTAACGGAAACGGTAAGAGGTGAAGGCGGATTTGGAAGTACTGGCGTGAAATAAACGATAAAAAGAAAAACCCCGTTATATATAAATGATACTTGTTTTTTGAAAGTATCCCCCTAAAACAACTAAAATAAATGAAGATAATTGTCCCTATGGCGGGTCGTGGATCACGACTGAGACCACATACGTTAACGGTTCCAAAACCGTTAATCCCGATTGCAGGAAAACCTATTGTTCACCGATTGGTAGAAGATATTGCTGGAGTTTTAAATCAGGAAATCGAAGAAATAGCCTTCATCATTCATAAAGATTTTGGCGACAAAGTTCCAGGGGAATTAATTGCCATAGCCGAAAAATTAGGCGCAAAAGGAACCATTTATTACCAGAACGAACCGTTGGGAACGGCACATGCAATTATGTGCGCCAAAGAAAGTATGTCGGGGCCAATTGTGGTAGCTTATGCCGACACGCTTTTTAGAGCCGATTTTACGTTAGACACCACTGCCGACAGTGTTATCTGGGTAAAACAAGTGGAAGATCCAAGTGCCTTTGGGGTCGTACAATTGAACGACAAAAACGAAATCGTTGATTTTGTTGAAAAACCAAAAGAATTTGTTTCCGATCTGGCGATCATCGGTATTTATTATTTTAAAAGTGGGGAGACCCTACGTAGCGAACTACAATATTTATTAGACAATAATGTGGTAAAAGGAGGTGAATACCAGCTAACGGACGGTTTGGAAAACATGAAACAAAAAGGACTGAAATTCGTTCCGGGTACGGTAGACGAATGGATGGACTGCGGAAATAAAAATGTGACCGTGGAAACGAATTCCAGAATGTTGAACTTCTTACATAACGATGGTGAGAACCTGGTGTCGACGACGGTTAAAAATGAAAATTCAACGATCATTCCACCGTGCTTTATCGGGGAAAACGTAGTGCTGGTTAACGCAACAGTAGGGCCAAATGTATCATTAGGCAATGGAACCACCATACAAAACAGTACGGTTAAAAATAGCCTGGTGCAAACCAATGCGACGATTAAAAATGCAACATTAGACAACGCAATGATCGGAAATCACGCGTCGTTCGATGGAAATTTCACCAGTATCAGCATCGGAGATTATTCCGTTTTAGAATAGGATGAAGCTAAAAAGACAACTTATAATTTTTACACTATTCGGGTTTCTGAGTGTTCCGGTATCGGTATCGGCACAACAGGAACCGGATGCGATTGCATTGGAAAACGATGAATTTCAGAATAATTTCTACGAATCGTTAAAACAAAAAGGAATCGAAAATTATGATAAAGCCATTCAGTCGCTTTATAAATGTCTTAAAACACAACCGGAAAACCCGGTGATTCATCACGAACTGGGAAAAAACTTCCTGGCTCAGAAAAATTATGCCGAGGCCGAAAAATCGTTTCAAAAAGCCATTGATCTGGATCCGAAACAGCGTTGGTATTGGAATGGTTTGTATGACGTGTATTACGAAACCAAAGATTTTAACCGTTCGATTCCGGTCGTGGAAAAGCTGATCAGTTTTGATAAAAAATTTCAGGACGATCTGGTGTCCTTATATATGTATACCCAACAATTTGATAAAGCTTTAGCGCTGATCAATGAAATGGATGCCACCACCGGATTAACATCAACCTTGGAAATGTACAAACTGCAAATCCTGAGTGATGCCAAATTCCGCAAACCGGAAAAAGAAAACCTCGAACAGGCCATTAAAAACAATCCGAACGAAGAAAGTAACTATATCCAGCTGATTTATCTGTATTCCGAAAGCAATCAGGAAGACAAAGCGCTGGAAGTGGCCAAAAAGCTGGAAAAGGCGATTCCTACATCCGATTGGGCGCAGGTTAGTCTATTTAAATTTCACCTGAATAACAAAGAACCGCAAAAAGCTGCGGATGCCATGTTTTTGGTTTTAAAAAGCAAAAAAATCGACACAAAAATTAAACATCGGGTGTTAAACGAATTCCTGATTTTTTCAAATAATACCAATTCCTTTAAAAAAGAATTGGCACAGGCGGTTGATTATCTGGCTGATGATCCGAATGTAAATGTAGTAAGAGAAATCGGGACCTTCTTTTTGGAAAAAAAGAAATATGCCGACGCGATTGTGTATTTTGAAAAAAGTCTGGAGCGAAAAAAAGACGATATCGGTACGATAGAATTGTTATTGCAAGCCTATACAGATAGTGCGCAATATGAGGCGGTATATAAAAAAGCAACCGCTTATCTGGATTTATTTCCAACGCATGCAAAGCTTTACTTTTTCGCAGGAATGGCGCAAAATCAATTGAAGAATTATAAAAAAGCGCTCGAGTTATTACAAACAGGAATGGATTTTGTGGTAGAAGACCGGGCATTGGAAATCAACTTGAATATTCAGATGGGTGAGACCTATCATGGCTTAGGTGATGAAAAGAAAAAAGAAAGTTATTTTATCAAAGCCGATCAATTGTTAAAACAGAAAAAATAATGAAGCGAATTTGTATCGTACTAACCCTGATAGTGTTGGTATCCTGTAAATCCAAACAAAATATCGTGACCGAACAGGGCGTATCCGAAAAAGTGGAAGTTTCGAAGATCATTCAGGGACATTATGCCAATAAGCTCGATTTTCAGACGGCCAGTATTAGAAGTACGGTAAGCTATGACGATGGTAAAACAGCACTGTCGATCAACTGTGATATCCGGATCAAAAAAGACGAAACGATTATGGTAACCGCCCGTGCTTTAGGACTCATCACGGTAGCGAAAGCATTGATCACACCCGAAAGAGTAAGTTTTTACAGCAAAGACGGGAAATATTTTGATGGGGATTACCGTTTATTAAGTAAGTGGCTAGGAACCGATCTGGATTTTAACAAAGTACAAAACCTATTGTTGGGAAGAACCATCGACGATTTGACAAAAGCGAAATACAACGTTTCCATCGAAGGCGAGAAGTACAAACTAAAAACAAAAGAAGGCAACAACATCATCAAAGAGTTTTTGTTTGAAGGGGCTAATTTTTTGCTAAAAGACCAGATTGTTTCGCAACAAAATCCGTTGCGTTCCCTGGAAGTAAATTATCCGGCTTATAAATCCTACGATAAGGCAACCCTACCGTTGAGCATGAATATCGATGCCTATGAAAAAGGAAAAGTAAAAATCGAGGTAAGCTATAACAGTGTTAGTTTCGACGAAAAACTAAATTTTCCGTATAATATCCCGGAAGGTTACGAAGAAATAATTATTGACTAAATTTGAAAAAAATATAAAAAATGTACAAAACCCGCTTTAGTATATTGTTGTTATTGCTATCCGTAATCTCTTGGTCGCAGACGGAAGACAAACAGCGTCAGCTAGAGGAGCGAAAAGCGCAAATCCAGAAAGAAATCAGAGAAGTACAGAAACTCCTTCAAACCGAAAAAAAGAAGGAGAAATCGGTATTGGTACAGATATCACAGCAAAACACCAAAATCAAGCTAAGCGAGAAATTAATCAATACTACGCAAAAACAAACACGCTTATTAACGGACGATATTTATTTAAAACAACTCGAGATTAACAAACTTGGGCGGGAGCTGACAGTTTTAAAAGAGGATTATTCCAAGATGATTGTCAAATCGTATAAGAGCCGTTCGGAACAAAGCCGAATTATGTTTGTTCTTTCCTCCGAAAACTTTTTACAGGCGTATAAACGGATTCAGTATATGAAGCAATATGCCAGTTTCCGAAAAATGCAAGGGGTGGAAATTAAAAACAAGACCCAGCAACTTCAAGGCGCTACAGTTGTTTTAGAAACCAAGAAAAAGGCAAAGGAAAAACTGATCGTTGAAAGTGAAAAGGAAAAACACGAACTGGAGGAAGACAAAAAAGAACAGGAAAAATTGATGAAGGTCATTCAGAAAGATCAGAAAAAACTGGCTGGTGACATCAGGAAAAAACAGGAAGAATCCAAAGCGATCGACCGACAGA
Source organism: Bacteroidota bacterium (assembly GCA_023446155.1). GTDB lineage: Bacteria > Bacteroidota > Bacteroidia > Flavobacteriales > Flavobacteriaceae > Flavobacterium. The sequence goes on along the minus strand of JAEXIT010000015.1, from coordinate 30,046 downwards.
TTCAGCGTTTGATTCGTGAAGCAATTGCCGAAGCCAACCGAAAAGCCAGAGAAGCGGCAGCGGCATTGGCAGCACGTAATAAAGCAGCGGGTAAAAAAGTGGAAAAAGCGGAAGCGACGCCGGCAGCAGCCGAATCGACTACCAAATTCTACCTGACACCGGAAGGCAAAGCCTTGGCGGATAACTTCAGAGCGAATAAAGGGCGTTTGCCATGGCCGGTAGAAAAAGGATTTGTATCCTTAGGATTTGGTGATCAACCGCACCCGATCCATAAAAGTCTGATTGTTCACAACAGTGGTGTGGAAATCAGTACCGAACCGGGAACCAATGCCAGAGCGGTCTTTGGTGGAGAAGTACTTCAGGTACAGGTTATCTCGGCCAACAACAGGGCCGTATTTATTCAGCACGGGGATTATGTGACCGTTTATCTGAACTTAAGTAAGGTGTTTGTTGGAAAAGGGGATAAAGTATCCATTAAGCAGAGCATCGGCGAAATCCATACCAACTCATCCGGAAGAGCGGTATTAAAATTCCTGATTTCACAAAATACCACGACGCTAAATCCACAAAGCTGGTTGGCGAATATGTAATATTTACACTTGACAGGTTTTTAAAAACCTGTCAGGTGTAAAAAAAATCCCCTTGAAATTTTCAAGGGGATTTTTTTATGATTCCTGAATAAACAGTGCTTTTAATTCGGTTGCTTCATGGGGTTTCATTTTACCGGCAAGAACCAGACTTAATTGTTTGCGGCGCAATGCAGCTTCGAAGCGTTTCTTCTCTTCTTCGGTTTGCGGAACTATAGCCGGAACTTCAACAGGGCGCCCGGTTTCATCTACAGCAACAAAGGTATAGATGGCTTCGTTTGCTTTGTTTTTAATACCCGATTCACGGTCTTCGATCCATACATCAATAAAAATCTCCATGGATGTCTTAAATGTACGGGATACCTTTGCTTCAACAGTGACCACACTTCCTAATGGAATAGCCCGGTTAAAAGCCACGTGATTTACCGAAGCGGTTACACAAACGCGTCGGGAATGTCTTCTGGCCGTAATACTGGCTGCACGATCCATTCGTGCCAACAATTCACCTCCGAAAAGATTATTTAAAGGATTGGTTTCACCAGGCAACACCAAATCGGTCAAAACAGTAACCGAATCAGACGGAAATCTTTCTTGCATCTTTTTTTATTGCAAAGATAACAATAGAAGCATAAAAAAATCCTGAAAAATTCAGGATTTGATAATTTTAAAGCTCTTTAATAAGCACCCAGGCTTCTTTATTATGGTGTTTGTGAATTTCTCGTAATTTTTCCTGTGCGTCGGCATACGATGTAAAGCTACCATATAACACGGGATATAATCCAAAATTGTTTTTCTCCAGACGAACCGGTTCGTATCCCAAACGTTTCAATTCGTTAAAAATACGTTCGGCATTGGCCTCACTTCGAAACGCACCAGCCATAATATGGTAGGGTTTGATCACTTTAGTGCGGTTGTCTTTAACGTTTAATGTTACCGGAGGTAGCGGACTTTCGATAAAGAACGTAGCCTGTTGAATTTCGTGTTGTACTTTTTCCTGTACATTTTTTTTAACCAGCAGGTTTTCTTTTTCGATTTGCTGGTCGTAGTACGATTTATATGTAGCACCACCAACACCTAATGATAAGGCAAAAACAGCGGCATATTTCAGGAAGGCATAATTTTTCTTTCTTTCTGGCGTAAAGATAATCGGTGCTTTTTCTTCCAGTTCTTCAACCTGTGCTTTTAAGACTTCTCTTTTGATGGAAGGTGAAACAACGGAAGTAAGTCCGAAAGAATCCGAAAGGTAATTTACCGAAGTCACCGGTTCGAAAACCCAGTTTAATTCGGAGTTAACAGCAATGTGCCCGATGTTTTTTAACGGTAGTGTTTCACGGCGTTGTAATGTTTCAATCCACGTGCCTACTTCCAGTTGGATCGCACGCACTGCTTCTTCATACGGCATATTTTCCTGAAGGGAAATATGATTGGCCAGAAGACCGTCATTATTTTTTAAATGCGGATTAAAAGACACTAACTTTTTTGGAGGATAGAACGTATTCGTACTTCCATTCAGTTGTGCCGATTGGATTTCGGTTAAAAATGCGCCAAACCCAGGAACGGTAACACATTGATAACGATATAACAAAGCCGAGATGTGGTTTTCTATCTTCATATCTACAAAATTAGATATTCAATAGTGAATCCCAAATTTTATCAACAAATTTTATTAACAATTGAAATATAATTGTAAACGATTGGCTGTTAGTGTTTTGTTGTTATTGCTTTCAAAATAGAGGTTAAATAAGGCCGGATGATGGTCAGAATTTACCTGTTTGAGTGATCTGTTTGAAAATAGGCGTATAATGGAGTATCTTATTTATTTTTTATTTTGACGATACGCCATGAAAGATACGGAATTGTTTTATACACTGGCCTTATTGAAAGTTGCTGGGATACGGGATGTAATCGCAAAACGACTGATCAATCATTTTGGAACGGCTAAAAAAATTTTCGGAGTCGCATCGTCAGAATTAATGGCGGTTGAAGGAATAGGGGGGATACTTAGTGTGAAACTTCGGGATAGCGCCATATTTAAGGCGGCAGAAGCCGAACTGAAATGTATCCAAACCCAGGGGATAAGAGTCCTTTTTTTTAAGGACGATGATTATCCGCGGCATCTGAAATATTGCAATGATGGCCCGGTATTGTTGTTCTCGAAAGGCAATATCCGATTGGAGGAGTCAAAGAGCATCAGTATTGTGGGAACGCGGCAGATTACCAGTCATGGAATTGCCTTCTGTCAGAAGCTTATCGCGGAACTGTTGCCATGGAATCCGGTAATCATTAGTGGATTTGCCTATGGAACCGATATCACCGCGCAAATGGCAGCTGTGGAAAACAACTTGCAAACCATTGGTATTCTGGCACATGGTTTAAATCGGATGTATCCCGCGGTGCACTCCCGGTTTCAGCGTCCGATTATGGAAAATGGCGGTTTCCTGACCGAATTCTGGAGTAGTTCGAAACCCGAGCGGGAACATTTTATCCGGAGAAACCGTATTATAGCGGGAATATCGGAAGCAACCATCGTTATCGAAAGCGCCGAAAAAGGAGGAGCGCTGATTACGGCCTATATGGCCGGGAGTTATAATCGGGATGTTTTTGCTGTTCCGGGAAGGGTCACCGATGTGTACAGTGCCGGATGTCATAAACTTTTAAAAACACAACGGGCGCATATATTAACAGCCGCCGCCGATCTGGTTTATATGCTCAACTGGGATATGGAAAAGGTCGCCGCAAAAGCGATACAACAGCAGCTTTTTGTCGCATTGGAGCCAGACGAACAACGGATCTACGATTTTCTGACTCAAAATGGAAGAGAACTATTGGATCTGATTGCGCTCAATTGTGGACTTCCGGTTCATAAGGTCTCGTCGTTGCTATTGGCAATGGAATTAAAAGGCGTTATCCGTCCGCTACCCGGTAAGCTGTTCGAAATATTGTAAAACAAAACAGAGCGGAAATTTCCGCTCTGTCTTTTTATAAATAGCCTAATTTTTCACGAACACGTTTTAAAACACCGTTGGCAATTACGCCGGCTTTTTCGGCACCTTTTTGGAGTAGCGCGTCTACTTCGTCCAGATGGTTCATATAGTAATGATACTGCTCTCGTTCTTTTTTGAATTTTTCTACTATCAGTTCAAAAAGGGCTTGTTTGGCATGACCGTATCCATAATTACCGCCCAAATAGTTCGCCCGCATCGCCTCGGTAGCTTCCGGAGTTGCCAGTAATTTATAAATCGCAAACGTATTACACGTATCCGGGTTTTTTGGCGCTTCCAACGGCGTGCTATCCGTTTCAATGCTCATCACCTGTTTGCGCAATGCTTTATCATCCAGGAAAATATTGATAAAATTATTTCGGGACTTACTCATTTTATGACCGTCCGTTCCTGGAATGATCATAATATGTTCTTCGATTTTCGCTTCCGGTAATACAAATGTATCACCCATCTGATGGTTAAATCGCGAAGCGACATCACGAGTGATCTCCAGATGTTGCAACTGATCTTTTCCAACCGGTACGAACTCGGCGTCATATAATAAAATATCGGCAGCCATTAACATTGGATACGAAAACAATCCGGCGTTAACATCGCTCAGGTGATCGGCTTTGTCTTTAAACGAATGCGCTAAAGTCAGACGCTGGAACGGAAAAAAACAACTTAAATACCAGGCTAGTTCTGCCGTTTGTGGAACATCCGATTGGCGGTAAAACGTAATTTTATTGATATCCAAACCGCATGCAAGCCAGGTTGCAGCAACACTATAGGTGTTTTCACGTAATGTTTTCCCGTCTTTTATCTGTGTAGCCGAATGTAAGTCGGCAATAAAAAGAAAAGATTCGTTCTCGGGCTTGTTGGCCATTTCAATAGCCGGTAAAATAGCGCCGAGTAAATTTCCTAAGTGTGGTGTTCCTGTACTTTGAACACCGGTTAAGATTTTTGCCATTGTTAAATTATTTTTCGCAAAGGTAACGGTTTTAGTAAAAAGTTTTGGAGAATTCTTACTTTTGATTATCCGATAGAAAAGGAACTATTGCCCTTATAGCGGAAAACAATTTATAATACTGATGAAAATACTAAAAATCCTTTTTTGGACCCTTTGGCGGATCTGGTTCTATATCCTGGTAACGGTACCGATCATACTCTTATTCCCGTTTCTATTCCTGTCGATACTGTCGGAAAAAACATATCCACAGTTTTTTGTCCTGGCCCGGATTTGGGCTAAGATTATCTTTTATGGTATGGGATTCCGCTATACGCTGGAAAAGGAAGTCGAACTGGAGAAAGGAAAGAGTTATATGTTGGTGGCCAATCATACTTCAATGATCGACATTATGTTAATGTTGATGTTGGTTAAAGACAACCCGTTTGTTTTTGTAGGAAAAAAAGAACTGGTTAAAATTCCAATTTTCGGATTTTTCTATAAGCGCACCTGTATTTTGGTGGACCGAAGCAGTTCCAAAAGTCGGTTTGAAGTTTTTAAAAGAGCACAAAAAAGACTGGAGCAAGGATTAAGTATCTGTATTTTTCCGGAAGGTGGCGTTCCGGAGAACGAAAATGTGGTGTTGGATGAATTCAAAGATGGGGCATTCCGATTGGCGATCGAACATCAGATTCCAATTGTACCGATGACATTTGGCGACGTGAAAGAACGTTTTTCGTTTACATTTTTTAGCGGAAGTCCGGGACGTATGCGCATCAAAATTCACCAACCGATTGTGACGGCAGGAAAAACCATGGACGATAAAAAAGAGATAAAAGAAAAAGTACGGGAGACGATACTAAACGAATTACTCGAATTGTATAAAAACAAAAAAGCACTCTAACCCAAAAGAGTGCTTTTTCAACTTAACTAAAATTCAAGCTAACTAACTAAAAGCTTAAAATCGATAACTAACACCGGTATACAAACCAAACAGATACGGTTTGAAATTTCCGGCATCATTACTGAACATATTCAGTTGATATTTAAAGGTAGGTTCAAAATTGGCTTCGAATGCTTTTGCGAAGCGGTATTTAACACCTACACCGATATTGCTACTAACGTGTACATTATTCAGATTGTTGGCTTCTCCTATAGTTGTATTCAACTCCGGCGATACCAGGTCAATCTTATTTTGATTCAGAAACAACGTACTGAAACCTCCGATTAAAGCTACCCCGAATTTCTTATCGATTAATTGATAGGATAATTCCATAGGGACTTCGATATAACCCATGCGTTGGGTTAAACTTCCGGAATTCATTTTTTCGATAACTTCTCCGTTGGTTCCGGTGGCTAAGTTGTTGTAATCTTTATTCTGAATCTGAATATTACCTTTGGTTTGGTTTACATTTTGTAAAGAACGCGCATTCGAACTCTCATAATAGACAATATTATTGGTGTTGTACTCGAATGAAAGTCGGTTGATACCGGTTCTAAGCGTAAGCTTGTCGTTCAGTTCATAACGTAACCCTAGTCCGTAACTCATGGTATTTTCATAGTCTTTCGAGTTGGATGCAAACTGATTGTCAATTGGCGATCCATTCGATGTAGAACTAAAAAATACAGGGGTCGCCAAAGCGGTAACCGACCAACGTGAAACCTTGGTTTCTTTGTCTTTTACTTTTTTCTTTTCGGCAACCAGGAATTTTTCCTTCTGAACTTTTTCCAATGCATTTTCCTGTTCTTCAACCGTAGCAATTTCGGAACTGTCTTTTTTAGGCATTACGATATAATTGGCAATCGTATTGTTTTTCTTAAAATTAAATTGTTTAAAACGTCCGCTATTTTTAGCATTACCATCGTTGTTGTTACGATCGGCAAGTAACTTATCGGTTGCATCGGTATTGGATTTCTTACGACCATTAGCAGCGGCGATATGTGTATTGCGGTGTTTTTTATATTGTTTCTGAACGTGATTCTGATGTTCTTTTCTGGCGGTCGTTTCCGCTTCCGAATGAAAACCGGAAGCGTTACGATTACCTTTGAGAGTGTTTTCATTTGTTACAACAGCATTCGACGTTTCGGTCGTGATACCGTTATTATCATCATTAATACTGCCGTTGTTGTTTTTGGTAGTATTCGTATTGTCTTGTTTGTTACCCGAATTTACCATCGGTGCATTGGTAGTAGTACCTAAACCCGGACCGGAAATAAAATAAGTCGCGGTTAAAAAGCCCAATAGAAAAACAGCGGCTATACCCGAAAGTTTTAGCCAGAATGGAGCGATAAACCTGCGTTTTTTCTTTTCGTCATCCAATTCGGATAAAATATTATTCCATGCGTTTTTTGGAGGAATGGCTTCAAAATCTTTGAATTTTTCCTGAAAAAGACGATCTATGTTTTTTCTTTCACTCATTGTATCGAGGTGACTACTTTTCTGTTGTGTTGTTGTGCTTCTATTTTTTCTTTTAAAATCATCCGGGCCCGCGCCAGATTTGATTTTGAAGTTCCTATCGTAATGTTCAGCATTTCTGCAATCTCCTTATGGGAATAATCGTCCATTACATAGAGGTTAAATACCAACCGGTAACGATCCGGTAATTCCTGGATAATGGAAATCAGATAATCCAAAGAGACATCTTCATCATCAAAATCGACCGTCGGATTCTGATCAATAATATTGTCATTCACCAACTCATAAACACCCTGATTGCGGTATTTCTGCAGAATGTTATTAATCATCAATCGTTTTGCCCAACCTTCAAAAGAACCTTTAAACTGATACTGATCAATTTTTTTGAACAGTAAAATAAAACCATCTTGTAAATTGTCTTCTGCTTCGGCATAATTACGGGAATATTTCATACAGACGGCATAAAGCTTTTGGGACAGGAGCTTATAAAGCTGTTCCTGGGCTTTGCGGTCGTTATTTCTACACTCGTATATTAATTGCTCGAGACTCAAATGAATTACATTTTATTCTTGTACATCAATCTCCCGGACTAAAAACTGATCTATGCCCTGGGAATTTTTTCCTTGCCAAAATCGTAGCACGTGAATCCCTGAAGTTTTAATGAACAATGGGTAGCTCACTTCAAAAGGATTCTCGTTAACGGATTCACAATTACTCAGGTGTTGTCTTAGGGCATCAACAGCCATTGTAATGGTGTTACCGTTTTTTTCATAATAAATGCCATTAAATGAATAGCAGTTAGTAGGTCGTTTATATTTTAGATAAATTACCGTTTGCTGGCCTGCTTTAAAAGTGCTTGGTAATTCGACATCCTGAACGGGTAACAATTCAAAAGAAACATCTTTCAATTCAGAATCCGAAGTGCATGCACTCAGAAAAATGATACAAAAAAGTAGGGCCAGTATCTTTTTCATTTGTATTTTACTTTTGTTACTTTATAGGTAGATAAGCGAAAATAAAAAAGGTTGCGTCAGAAAATAAAAAAACCCGAAATTTTTTTCGGGTTTTTTTATTTAGCCTTCCTGTTGTTTGATTAGGTCTTTGATTTTAAGCTCTAATTCATCCATCAATTCCGGATTATCTTTAATAAGGTATTTTACGGCGTCACGTCCCTGACCTAATTTGGTATCGCCATAGCTAAACCAGGAACCGCTTTTTTTGATGATTTCGAAATCAACGGCCAAATCTAAAATTTCACCCACTTTCGAAACACCTTCACCATACATAATGTCGAATTCGGCAGTACGGAATGGAGGTGCCACTTTATTTTTAACAACTTTCACTTTCGTACGGTTACCGATAACGTGTTCGCCGTCTTTAATCTGTGATGATTTACGGATGTCCAAACGAACAGACGCGTAGAATTTAAGGGCATTACCACCGGTAGTGGTTTCCGGATTTCCGAACATTACGCCAATCTTTTCGCGCAACTGGTTGATAAAGAAAACGGTACAGTTGGTTTTGCTGATTGTAGCCGTTAGTTTTCGCAATGCCTGTGACATTAAACGGGCGTGTAATCCCATTTTGGAATCACCCATTTCGCCTTCGATCTCACTTTTTGGCGTTAAAGCCGCCACCGAGTCAATAACTACAATATCAATCGCTCCGGAACGGATCAGGTTTTCGGCAATTTCCAAAGCCTGTTCCCCGTTGTCCGGTTGTGAAATGATCAGGTTGTCGATATCGATGCCCAGTTTTTGCGCATAAAAACGGTCGAAAGCGTGTTCCGCATCGATAAATGCAGCGATACCTCCGGCTTTTTGCGCTTCGGCAATAGCGTGAAGCGTTAAGGTTGTTTTACCCGACGATTCCGGTCCGTAAATTTCAATTATTCTACCACGCGGATATCCGTTTACACCCAAAGCTAAGTCAACACCAAGAGAACCGGAAGGAATGGCTTCCACTTCTTCTACAGCACTGTCTCCAAGTTTCATTACGGTACCTTTTCCGTAGGTTTTATCCAGCTTGTCCAGCGTTAATTGTAACGCTTTTAATTTCGCTTCTTTATCTGCACTCATCTTTCTTAGTCTTAAAAATTGGCTTTTATTTTCTGTAAAAATAGCGCTTTTTTTTAAGTTTCAAACAGGATGTTATTAACATTAGGAATTCGATTCGGGAATAGGGTATGAAAAGTGTAAAACAAATCGGATTATTCTGAAAACGAATGCAATAGAAAATAAAAAGCAGGTTTTGTTTCCCGGATGATTTTTGTATCTTTGCCGCGGATTCTTCCAATTAGAGTCCCAAACATAATATCTCACTTAAACGTTTATAGCATGCAACTGTATAACACTTTAAGCGCAGAAGAAAGAGCCCAGCTTATCGACGAAGCGGGCCAACAAAGACTTACTTTGTCTTTCTATGCGTATGCCAACATCGAAGATCCAAAAAAATTCAGAGACGATTTATTTTTAGCCTGGAACCCGTTAGGTGTTTTAGGACGTATTTATGTAGCAACCGAGGGGATTAATGCCCAGTTGTCGGTTCCTGCCGATCATTTTTATCAATTCAAAGATACTATCGAAGCCTACGATTTTATGAAAGGCATTCGCTTGAATGTAGCGGTAGAACATGATGATCACTCGTTTTTGAAATTGACAATCAAAGTACGTCACAAAATCGTTGCCGATGGATTGGACGACAGTACATTCGATGTGACAAATAAAGGGGTGCATTTAAAAGCAGTTGAATTTAATGCGATGTTGGAAGATCCGAATACCATTGTGGTAGATTTTAGAAATCACTACGAAAGTGAAATCGGACATTTTGTAGGGGCTATTACGCCCGACGTCGATACATTTCGAGAATCCTTACCTATTATAGAAGAACAACTTTCCGAACATAAAGAAGATAAAAACCTGTTGATGTACTGTACCGGCGGTATCCGTTGTGAAAAAGCGAGTGCTTTTTTCAGACACAAAGGATTTAAAAACGTATACCAGCTGGAAGGCGGAATTATCGAATATACGCGTCAGGTAAAAGCAGAAGGATTGGAAAGTAAGTTTATCGGTAAAAATTTCGTATTTGACCACCGTCTAGGCGAACGTATTACGGATGATATTATTTCACAGTGTCATCAGTGCGGAAAACCATGCGACAATCATACCAATTGTGCGAACGAAGGGTGCCACCTGTTATTTATTCAGTGTGACGATTGTAAAGCGGCTATGGAAAACTGTTGTTCGTCCGAATGTCAGGAAATTACACATATGACGTTGGCCGAACAGGTGCAATTGCGTCGTGGGATTAAAAATGGAAATATGATTTTCAAAAAAGGAAAATCAGATGCCCTGAAGTTTAAAAAATCAGAAACCTCTGCCGAGCAGCCCTTGGCGGTTGCTGTTGCGGAAAAACCAAAATCAATCCGTCAGCGTATCGCAGTTAAAAAAGTATTGATCGGAAAAGGTGAACACTACTACCCGAAAGCAGCAGTAGGACAATTTACAATCGAAAACGGAGAATTGAACCTCGGCGATACGATTCTGATTGTTGGACCTACTACCGGGGAACAAAAAGTAACTGTGGAAAAAATGCAGGTTAACGGAGCTGTTTCTGAAAAAGCGGTTAAAGGTGATAAAGTTACGTTTGGCTTGCCATTCCGCATTCGTTTGTCTGATAAATTGTTTAAAATCACAGAATAATTAGCAATGACATCTTCTGGAAAAATTGAACTCATGGCTCCCGCTGGGAACTTTGAGTCGCTTCAGGCTGCGTTGGATAATGGAGCCGATTCGGTGTATTTCGGTGTGGAACAATTAAACATGCGTGCCCGGTCTACGGTGAATTTTACTATCGATGATCTGCCGGAAATTACCCGACGTTGTGAGGCCAAAAACGTTAGAACTTATCTGACGCTAAACACGATTATATACGATCACGATTTGTCGGTGGTGAAAACCTTACTGACAAAAGCCAAAGAGGCCCATATAACGGCAGTAATTGCTTCCGATCAGGCGGTAATTGCCTCGGCTAGAACCTTGGGAATCGAAGTGCATATTTCAACACAATTGAATGTGACGAATATCGAAACGGTAAAATTCTACAGCCTTTTTGCCGATACCATGGTGTTGTCCCGGGAATTGAGTTTGCGTCAGGTTAAAAAAATCACCGAGCAAATCGAAAAAGAACAAATCAAAGGGCCATCCGGCAATTTGGTGGAAATTGAAATATTCGGCCATGGCGCGTTATGCATGGCGGTATCGGGAAAATGTTACCTGAGTCTGCATTCGCATAACTCCTCGGCCAATCGCGGGGCGTGCAAACAAAACTGCCGGAAAAAATATACCGTTATCGATCAGGAATCCGGATTTGAGATCGAAATCGATAACGAATACATGATGTCACCCAAAGATTTATGTACAATTGATTTTCTGGATCAGGTAATCGATTCCGGAATTCAGGTGCTTAAAATTGAAGGGCGTGGTCGTGCGCCGGAATATGTGGCAACGGTGATCAAAACCTATCGGGAAGCGGTCGATGCCTATTACGACAAAACCTATTCCAAAGAAAAAGTAGCGGTATGGATGGAAGCGCTGAATACGGTTTACAACCGCGGTTTCTGGTCCGGTTATTATTTAGGTCAGAAATTGGGAGAATGGAGTGATAATCCGGGATCGAATGCGACGCAGAAAAAAGTATATGTTGGAAAAGGCATGCATTTTTATCAAAAATCCGGAATCGGCGAATTCAAAATCGATGCCTACGATATTAAAAAAGGAGATACGGTATTGATTACCGGTCCGAGTACCGGAGCGCAAGAAATGATCATTGAAGAAATGTTTGTCAATGATACAGCAACGGATAAAGCCACTCGCGGCGACAGTTGTACGATTAAAGTACCGTTCCGCATTCGTTTGTCTGATAAAATGTATAAAATCGTAGAAGCCTGATGGTTGTCGTAACTTTACAGCGAAACAAATGCATCGGTTGTAATTATTGCGTCGAAATGGCACCGGCTCAGTTTCAGATGTCCAAAAAAGATGGGAAAACAGTGTTGTTAAAAGCTGTGGATTCCAAAGGGTTTCATACCTTAAAATCGCCCGATCATACGATAGCCGAAAACTGCGAACTGGCAGCGAAAGCCTGTCCGGTAAACATCATCACGGTAAAAGAAATATAAAGAAAGAATACAGTATATAAAAGCCTGTTATGTTGTAAAAAACATAACAGGCTTTTAATTTTTTCATAATTTGGAGGTCGTCACCGGGAACGGTATATGAATGATACCAAAAAATAGTATCTTTACACACAAAAACATTTTACGAACAAGTAGTGACACGGTCACGATCTATATATATTCAAAACATATGGCATGTACAAACTGTTCCACCGGGAGCGCCAAAGACGGAACTCCTAGGGGATGTAAAAATAATGGGACCTGTGGTACCGACAGTTGTAATAAACTAACGGTTTTCGACTGGTTATCCAACATGAGCCTGCCCGGAGGCCAGGAACCGTTCAACTGTGTTGAGGTTCGCTTTAAAAACGGGCGAAAAGAATTTTTCAGAAATGCGGAGAAATTAACCTTAAGTATCGGTGATATTGTTGCGACCGATGCGTCACCGGGACACGATGTAGGAATTGTGACCCTTACCGGGGAATTGGTTAAGATTCAGATGAAGAAAAAAAATGTGGATCCCGAAGGCGAAGTAGCGAAGGTTTACCGCAAAGCAACTCAAAAAGATATCGATATTTGGATTGAAGCCCGCGATAAGGAAGAGCCAATGAAAGTACGCGCTCGTGAGATTGCTATCAAATTGAATCTGGAAATGAAAATTTCGGATATCGAATTTCAGGGAGATGCTTCCAAAGCGACCTTTTATTATACTGCCAACGACAGGGTCGATTTCAGACAACTGATTAAAGATTTCGCAAAAGAATTTAACACCCGTATCGAAATGAAACAGGTGGGATTCCGTCAGGAAGCAGCCCGATTGGGCGGTGTAGGTTCTTGCGGACGCGAATTGTGTTGTTCGACCTGGTTAACCGATTTCAGAAGTGTGAATACCGCTGCGGCACGTTACCAACAGTTGTCCTTAAACCCACAAAAGTTGGCCGGACAATGCGGAAAATTAAAATGCTGTTTAAACTACGAATTGGATACCTATCTGGATGCTTTAAAAGATTTCCCGGAAACGGAAACCAAATTATATACCGAAAAAGGTGACGCGGTTTGTCAGAAACTGGACATTTTTAAAGGACTAATGTGGTTTGCATATACGAATGATTTCGCACACTGGCATGTATTAAAAGTAGAACAGGTAAAAGAAATCATCGCGATCAACAAACAGAAAAAGAAAGTGGCAGCGATCGAAGACTTTGCTATTGAAATCACCGAAGAGGCGGTTGAGAACAACTTCCAAAATGTAGTTGGACAGGATAGCTTAACGCGTTTTGATCAACCTAAGAAAAAGAAACGACCTAATAAAAAACGTAAACCCAACAATTCTTCAAGAGAAAAAAATGCTCCGAAAAAATAATTTTTTAGTTGTAGGATTACTATCGGTACTATTCTTGTCGTGCGACAGGAGTAGGGTTTTTGATGAATATCAGGAAATAGACGGATCCTGGCATAAAGGCCAGAAAGTAACGTTCGCTTTCGATCAGAACGATACGATAACCAACTATAATATGTTTGTCAACATAAGAAATAACAATAGTTATCCGTTTAATAACTTATTCCTGATTGTATCGATGCTGCAACCGGATGGTGTAACCAAAGTGGATACACTGGAATATCAGATGGCCAAAGAAGACGGAACGCTTCTGGGTAATGGCTTTTCGGATATTAAGGAAAGTAAGTTATGGTATAAGGAAAATACGCGTTTTGAAAAAGCGGGTAAATATACTGTAAACATTCAGCAGGCGGTTCGCGAAACCGGTAAAGTATCCGGATTGGAACAGCTACAGGGAATTTCGGAAGTTGGATTTAGAATTGAAAAAGCAGAATAACTCAATAAAATGGCACAAAACAATAAAAATCAGAAAGAAGATTTTTCACCTTACGTAAAGAAATTCTGGAAATTTTTTCTTTACGGATTTGGAGGGATCATATTATTCTTCCTTTTTGCTTCATGGGGATTATTCGGAGCAATGCCGTCGTTCGACGAGCTGGAAAACCCGAATTCCAATGTGGCCACCGAAATCATTTCATCAGACGGTGAAACGATCGGTAAATTTTATCTGGAAAACAGAACGCCGATTAAATATGCCGATTTACCGGATCATTTGGTAAAAGCATTGATCGCGACCGAAGACGAACGTTTTTACGAGCATTCCGGTATCGATTCCAGAGGAACACTTCGTGCTGTTTTAAGTTTTGGAGGAAGCGGTGGAGCGAGTACGCTTACACAACAGCTGGCCAAATTATTATTCCACGGGGAAGGTTCGAAATTCCTGCCGTTCCGTATTGTGCAGAAAGCCAAAGAATGGATCATTGCGACCAAATTGGAACGTCAGTATACGAAACAGGAAATCATCGCCATGTACCTAAACAAAGCGGATTTCGTAAATACCGCTGTAGGAATTCGTTCGGCAGCCAAAGTATATTTCGGAAAAGAACCGAAAGACCTAACGGTAGACGAAGCAGCGATGTTTGTGGGAATGCTTAAAAACCCATCTCTATTTAATCCGATCCGCCGATTGGAAAAAGTGAGAGACCGTCGTAATGTTGTATTGCGCCAGATGGAGAAAAACGATTTCCTAACCAAAGAGAAAAAAGAATACTATCAAAGTCAACCAATCGTATTAAAATTCACGCCGGAAAGTCATATCGAAGGAAAAGCGACCTATTTCAGGGAGTACTTACGTGAATTTATGAAGAAATGGGTAAAAGAAAACCCTAAAAAAGACGGTGGCGGCGAATACGATATTTACCGTGACGGATTAAAAATCTATACCACGATCGATTCCCGTATGCAGGAATATGCCGAAGAAGCGGTCGACGAGCATTTGGCAAATCTTCAGGAAGAATTTTTTATTCAGCAAAAGAAAAACGAAAACGCACCGTTTATCAATATTACTTCGGATGAAACGAGGAAAATTATTGAGCGTTCGATGAAAAATTCCGAGCGTTGGCGTATTATGTCTGAAAAAGGAATTTCAGAAGAGCAGATCAAAAAATCATTCGATGTCAAAACAAAAATGTCGGTATTTACCTGGAAAGGCGAAAAAGACACGATCATGACGCCGAAAGATTCCATTATCTACTACAAACACTTTTTACAAACCGGAGTAATGGCCATGGAACCACAAACCGGATATGTGAAAGTTTGGGTCGGAGGAATCAACTACAAACACTTCCAGTACGACCACGTAGGACAGGGAGCACGTCAGGTGGGATCGACATTTAAACCGTTTGTATATGCCACTGCAATCGAACAATTAAAAATGTCGCCTTGTGATTCGATTTACGATTCACCGTTTACCATGCCAAAAGGGCGTTATGGAATTGATGCCGACTGGACGCCTAAAAACTCCAGTGGAAACTATAGAGGATTGGTAACCTTAAAATCGGCATTGGCGAATTCGATCAACACCGTTTCGGCAAAATTGATGGACAAAGTAGGACCACATGCAGTAGTTGATTTAACGAAAAAATTGGGAGTAAGCTCCAATATTCCGGAACGTCCGGCGATTGCATTAGGAGCTGTTGAAATTACCGTAAGCGACATGGTAGCGGCGTATAGTACGTTTGCTAACCAAGGGGTTTATATGAAACCGCAGGTAATTACCAAAATTGAAGATAAAAACGGAGTAGTGTTATACGAATCGATTCCGGAGTCAAAAGACGTGTTGAGTAAAGACGTTTCCTATGCCATTATCAAATTACTGGAAGGAGTAACCGAATCCGGTTCCGGAGCGCGTTTGCGTTATGGATCGGGCGGACCAACCTATAAAAGGGTAACCGGATTACCGTATGCGTTCTTAAACCCGATTGCCGGGAAAACGGGAACCAGTCAGAACAACAGTGACGGATGGTTTATCGGAATGGTACCGAACCTCGCAATGGGTGTCTGGGTTGGAAACGAAGACCGTTCGGCGCACTTCAAAAGTACGCAAATGGGACAAGGAGCCACCATGGCACTTCCAATCTGGGGATTATTTATGAAAAAATGTTATGCCGACGATAAGTTGAATGTTTCGCAAAAACCATTCGAACGACCGGCGAATCTTTCGATAAAAGTAGATTGCTGGGCACCGAAAAAAGTGGTCGACAGTCTTGCCGTCGAAGAGCCAACTACAGAAGAATTTGATTTCTAAATACAAAACGCCTTTTTAAAAAGGCGTTTTTTTTATATTTTTAACCAAAATTAAACAACCACAATATGATCAATAAAAAAGTAAGTAGTGTGCAGGAAGCGCTACACGATATAAAAGACGGGCAGACCATTATGTTGGGCGGTTTCGGACTTTGCGGAATTCCGGAAAACAGTATTGCCGAATTGGTAAAAATGGATGTGAAAGACCTAACGTGTATTTCAAATAATGCAGGAGTAGACGATTTTGGATTGGGATTGTTGCTACAAAAACGTCAGATTAAAAAAATGATTTCTTCGTATGTTGGTGAAAATGCCGAATTCGAACGTCAGATGTTGAGTGGTGAACTGGAAGTGGAACTAACACCACAGGGAACCTTAGCCGAAAAATGTCGCGCGGCACAAGCGGGAATTCCGGCCTTTTTTACACCGGCAGGTTATGGAACCGAAGTAGCTGAAGGAAAAGAAGTGCGCGAATTCAACGGAAAAATGCACATCATGGAAGAGGCATATAAAGCGGATTTCGCAATCGTGAAAGCCTGGAAAGGAGACGAAGCCGGAAATCTTATCTTTAAAGGAACGTCCCGAAACTTTAATTCGTGTATGGCAGGCGCTGCGAAAATCACAATTGCTGAGGTTGAAGAATTAGTACCGGCCGGAACATTAGATCCGAATCAGGTTCATATTCCGGGGATATTCGTAAAACGAATTTTCCAGGGCGAAAAATATGAAAAGAGAATTGAACAACGCACAGTAAGACAAAGACAGTAATCATGGCATTAGATAAAATTGGAATTGCAAAAAGAATTGCACAGGAGTTAAAAGACGGTTATTTTGTGAACCTTGGAATTGGAATCCCAACATTGGTAGCCAATTATATTCCACAAGGGATTAGTGTGGAATTCCAAAGTGAAAACGGCGTTTTGGGTATGGGACCCTTTCCGTTTGAAGGGGAAGAAGATGCCGATGTGATCAACGCTGGAAAACAAACGATTACCACCTTGCCGGGAGCTTCCTTTTTTGATTCGGCTACAAGTTTCGGAATGATCCGCGGACAACACGTGGATTTGACGATTCTGGGTGCGATGGAAGTATCGGAAAAAGGAAATATTGCCAACTGGAAAATTCCGGGAAAAATGGTAAAGGGAATGGGTGGTGCGATGGATTTGGTAGCATCGGCCGAAAATATCATTGTTGCGATGATGCACGTAAACAAAGCGGGCGAATCTAAAATATTAAAAGAATGTACGCTGCCGTTAACCGGAGTAAAATGCGTGAAAAAAGTGGTAACGGAGTTGGCTGTTATGGAAATCACACCAAACGGATTTAAACTATTGGAAAGAGCACCAGGTGTTACGGTTGAAGAAATTATTAAGGCTACGGAAGCGAATCTTATTATTGACGGTGATATTCCGGAAATGAAAATCGACTAATACAAAGCCGTATTTTATAAAAAAGCCTGTTCGATTTCGAACAGGCTTTTTATTTTGCCGCTGATAAGCACACCTGACAGGTTTCGAAACCTGTCAGGTGTAACGATACGGTTAATTCCCTTTCGGGATAGCAGCTATTAGTTTTTTAGTATATTCCTTTTGCGGATTCGCATAAAGCGCATCGGCATCGCCAATTTCTTCAATTTTTCCTTTATTCATCACCAACACCTGATCCGACATATATTTAACAACGGCCAGATCGTGGGAAATAAAAATATAAGTAAAGCCAAAATTTTCTTTTAATTCATTTAGCAGATTCAAAACCTGCGCCTGAACGGAAATATCGAGTGCCGAAACCGATTCGTCACAAACAATAATCTTAGGTTGTAAAGCGATCGTACGCGCAATTCCGATCCGTTGGCGTTGACCGCCGGAAAATTCATGTGGATAACGATTAAAATATTCTTCTCCTAAACCGACTCTCTCCAATAGTTCGATTGTTTTTTGCTTGCGTTCGGCATCGTTTTTATAAAGACCGTGTACTTTCATCGGTTCCATGATCGCCTTTCCAACCGGAATTCGGGGATTTAATGACGAATACGGATCCTGGAAAATAATCTGAATTTCCTTTCGAAGCGTACGGATTTCGGTAGCCGATAGTGTTGTAATATCTTTCCCTTTGTATAAAATACGACCGGCTGTGGCTTTATCCAGTTGTAAAATAGCATTTCCCAAAGTGGATTTTCCACAACCGCTTTCGCCTACAAGACCTAAGGTTTCGCCTTCATAAATTTTAAAACTAACATCGTCGACGGCTTTAAAGCTTATTTTTTTACCAAACAAACCGGCTGTCGAAAAGTAGTCTTTTTCTACATTTTGTACTTCCAAAATGGGTGTTTGGGCATACATTTTTTTATGATTTTCGGCTCGATCGTCGGCAGTAATGACGGCGGTGTCGATGGTATCGTTTAAAAAATCCTGAATCGTAGGCAATCGTTTGGCGCGGTATTCCAACGAAGGACGCGACGCGATCAGCGCTTTGGTATAATTGTGCTGCGGATTTTTAAAAATCTGCTGTGCATCGCCTTGTTCTACGATTTCTCCTTTATACATCACCAATACGCGATTGGCAATATCGGAAACCAACGACAAATCGTGCGAGATAAAAAGAATACTCATCCGGGTTTGTTGCTGTAATTCCTTTAAAAGCAGGATGATTTCCTTTTGTACGGTCACATCCAGTGCAGTAGTAGGCTCGTCGGCAATTAAAATTTTGGGTTTGCAGGCAATTGCCATAGCGATCATCACCCGCTGTTTTTGTCCGCCCGAAATCTGATGCGGATATTTGTTATAAATACTATCAGGATTGGGTAATTTCACTTTTTCAAAGAGGGAAAGTACTTCCTGTTTGATTTCTTTTTGTGATAAAGCGGTATGTTGTGTCAGAATTTCGGCCACCTGCGGCCCACATTTTAGCGATGGATTCAGAGAACTCATCGGCTCCTGAAAAATCATAGCAATATCGTTTCCTTTTACTTTTTGCCATTCTTTTTCGGATAAAGCCGCGATATTTTTGCCATCCAGTATAATTTCACCTTCGCTTACTTTGGCAATCGCTTTGGGTAAAAGTCCCATAATGGCCAGTGAAGTCACCGATTTTCCGGATCCGGATTCGCCAACAATGCCCAGAATTTCATTTTCATACAGGTCAAACTGACTGTTTTTGACAATAGGTGTCCAGTTTCCTTCTTTGCGGAACGAAACCGTTACATTTTGTAGTTGTAAAAGAGGCGCTTTCATTAGTGCAAAGGTAGTTAAACAAAGACGATTTCGTCTTCCACCAGTAAATCTTCCCGGCGAAAGCGCAACAGTATCTGTGCTACGGCGATAACGTCTTTTTCGCAATAGCGGATAATCCGGTCGATATCTTTTTCAACATGATAGACATGACCCACCTGGCTACCGTCGATATCATCTTTTGGTGACGGAATTCCCAGAATGTTCGTCAGAAGCCGTAAAGACGTATAATGCTTAAAATCGCCAAACTTCCATAATTCCATCGTATCCAGATGTGGTACTTCCCACGGTTTTTTTCCGAAAAGATTCAGTTTGGGCGGAATCGTAATCCCGTTGATAATCATCCGACGGGCGATAAACGGAAAATCGAACTCCTTGGCATTATGACCGCAGAGTATATGTTGCGGCTGATTAAAATGATTCGCCAGCAAATTGCTGAAATCCTTTAATATTTTGACTTCATCCCCAAAAAAAGACGTGACCCTAAAATGACGGATGTCACTGCGAAAGGTAAAGTATCCCACCGAAATACAAATAATTTTTCCAAACTCGGCCCAGATTCCGGCGCGGTCGTAAAATTCCTCCGGTGTGAAATCGTCTTTTCGCTGGTATTGTGTTTTCAGGCTATACAATTCCTGTTTGGTTTCGTTTAAGGCGTTAAAATTTTCTTCTTCCGGAACGGTTTCGATATCCAGAAAAAGAATGTTTTCCAATCTGATTTTTTCTAACATGGCTTATATTGTATTCTGTTATTTTCTTTTTTCGAGCATTTTATACGCTTCGCCCACATAGACATAAAAATCGTTACTATGGGGATCGGTTTCGGTTTGCAGGCCTTTTAAATGCCCCAAGCGGACAATAATAACATTGTCTTCCGGAACTACGATAACGAATTGTCCCAAATGACCTCTCATATAGTACATTTTCTTACCCAGGTAATTATGCAACCACCAGCCATAACCATATTCCGGCGATTCCGGAAAACGTGGCGTTATGGATTTTGCTACAAAAGTACTATCCAATATTTGTTTTCCGTTCCATTTTCCGTTTTGCTGGTATAATTTTCCGAAGCGGGCAAAATCACGGGCATTGCTGGCAATACAGCAATAGGCTTTTTCAATTCCGTCGGGTGCATGATCCAATTGCCATAAGGCTTCATTTTCGGCTCCCATGGGTTGCCAGAAATTTTTAGACATATAATCCGATACGTATTCACCTGTGGCTTTTTCGATCACCATGGCTAATAATTCCGTCGCGCCACTAAGGTATTTAAAGCTTTTTCCGGGCGCTTCGTTCACTTCCAGTCCTAAGATGACCTTTTTCAGGTCGTTGTCAAAATAAGCGCGGGTTACAATAGAAAACGGACTGTAATAATGTTCGTCCCAACTTAAACCGGATGACATGGACGACAGATCGCCTACGGTTACATCTTTGGCGTATTTTCCTTTTAACTCCGGGAAGAAATCGGACACCTTCTGGTCAAGACTTTTAATTTTTCCATCCATGATGGCTTTCCCTAAACAAGCCGAAACGATACTCTTGGCCATCGAAAAGGAATTGGATTTGGAATCTTTTCCGTAGCCATCGAAATAAGTTTCGTGCCAGATGCTGTCATTTTTGATGATCAGATAGGCAACGGTCTGAAGTTCCTTATGTGTTTTATTGAGTGTTTCCGTAGCGGGAACGCTGTTATAATCTTTGGCAATTGCCCAAGGTTGGGCGGTTCCTTTTTTGATTTCGCGGTTTGGAAATTCTTTATAATCGTCCAGAAAAGCAGTGGTATAGCCTTTAAAATAAATCGTTCTGACAGCGCGAAGCAAATAGTCGACATCGAAAATATACATCAGGATAATGATACCGGTAAGGCTAATTAAAAACCACAACAGGAATTTTTTCAGAAACTTCATAAGCACGGGATTAGTAACGTATCTTACGAATTTAAGGAAATTATCGGATTTTTTTCGGTTTCGGAAGGATTTAAAAAAGGCTTTCCTGTTTTACCGGATTTTCGTGTTCCAACAGCCATTGTTTCCGCCATAATCCGCCGGCATAACCGGTTAGCGAACCATCGGAACCAATTACCCGATGACAGGGAACGACAATCCAAATCGGATTTTTGCCATTGGCAGCCGCCACAGCCCGAATGGCTTTTACATCGCCCAGTTTTTTGGATAACTCAAGATAGGACATCGTTTTGCCGTACGGAATTTCCAAAAGAGCCTGCCATACCTTTTGCTGGAAATCGGTGCCTTTTGGGTTGAGGGCAAAGGAGAAGGTTTTTCGTTGGCCGTCGAAATATTCGTTTAGTTGGGAAACTACTTCCCGAAAATGCTCCGGAATACTTTCGGAAACCAATCCATCCTGTTGCACCGATATCACGGAAATACCGTTTGTATCGCCTTCGATTTTTGCGATTCCAAGGGGTGTTTTTATAAAAATAGTGTCCATCGCGTAAAGATACCGGTTTCGATTTTGGCTTGCAAATCAAAAGCTTGCATAAAAAAACCGGTTTTAAAACCGGTTTTTGCTATTTTATTTCGCGTGACTCAAAATATAGGCTTCCAAAGCGACCAATTCTTCCTCAGGAAGGTTTTTGGTAATGGCAAAATTGGTTTTCATCACGGAATATTGCGACGGATCGACAATAGGATCTCCTTTTTCTTTTAGAAAGTCCACAATACTGGCGCCTTTTTCTTTATAGATTTTGGCGATTTCAGCAATACTGGGTCCAATCACTTTCTGATCGGGTTTATGGCAGGAATAACACATTCCTTTGCCATCGAAAACCTCCTGACCCAATTCCAGTGTCAACTGGGCTTGTGTTTTCTTCACTTCCGGATACAGGCTTTCTTTTTTTTCTTCTTTTTTGTTACAAGCAGCTAAAAGTGCCGTGCAACCCAGGATAAGTAGTGTTTTTTTCATGGGATTACTGCATTAATTTAGCGGCTTCTTTGGCAAAATAAGTCGAAATAATGTTTGCTCCGGCTCTTTTGATACAATGTAGTTGCTCCATCATGATTTTATCGTGATCCAACCATCCTTTTTCGGCTGCGGCTTTTACCATGGCGTATTCTCCGGATACCTGATATACGGCAACCGGTACGTTTACCGTGTCTTTTATTTCGCGGACAATGTCCAGATAAGCAATTCCGGGTTTTACCATTACGATATCCGCACCTTCTTCCACGTCGTGTAACGCTTCTTTAATGGCTTCGATACGGTTGGCATAGTCCATTTGATACGTTTTTTTATCGCCAAATCCGGGAGCACTATCCAAGGCATCGCGGAATGGTCCGTAGAAAGAGGAAGCATATTTGGCACTATAACTCATAATTCCTACATCGTGAAAGCCGCTTTGTTCCAAAGCTTTACGAATCGCGAGTACGCGTCCGTCCATCATATCGCTTGGCGCTACAAAATCGGCACCGGCTTCGGCATGGCTCACACTCATACGGGTAAGCGCATCGACAGTCGCATCGTTCAGGATTAGTCCGTTTTCCACAATACCGTCATGTCCGTAGATGGAATATGGATCCAGAGCTACATCGGGCATTACAATCATTCCCGGAACAGCATCTTTAATCGCACGGATCGTTTGTTGCATGAGTCCGTCTTTATTCCAGGCTTCCTTACCGGTATTGTCTTTTAAGTTATCGCTCACTTTTACATAGATATTGACCGCTTTAATACCCAGATCCCATAATTCTTTTACTTCTTTAACGGTTAAGTCCAGGGAACGACGGTAAATACCTGGCATCGAAGGAATTTCGACACAAACGTCTTTTCCTTCTGCCACAAACATCGGAAACATAAAATCGGTAGGGCTCAAAGACGTTTCACGAACTAACGAACGTATAGCGTCATTGGTTCTGAGGCGTCTATTTCTGTGTAATGGAAACATAATAACGTGTTTTTAGTGTTGCAAATTTAAGTATTTAAAACGGCATTTGCGATCCCGGTTTTTGCATTAGAATAAGTTTAACACAGGGGCAAAAAAAAGAGCCTCAATTGAGGCTCTCTGTGTTTTAATTTGGTCTTGTGGGGTGAGTGGTCGGACACAGTAAGGAATAGATTCCGCTTCGGTCCGGATCGGTGATTGGATCGGTAACATCGTTACCGCCTTTTATTTTAGAACAGTCGCTTTTTGATAGTTCAACAATTGATGTTTTTTTGAACGCAAGTAAATTGTTTTTTGTAGTTTTCATGGTGTGTGGGTTTTTATTTGTTGATTCAAAACTAGACCTAAAAGCCTGATAATCAAAGTCAAGTATGCCTAAATTTATAAAAAAAATACTGTTTTTTGAATTTGTAAACATTTGTGAATCAGTTTGTTATAAATAAATTTTTAATAATAAAAAAATGTTATTTTTGTTATACAAAAACCTGTTAAAATATGTTGCTATCCCTACTAAAAAGAGTTTTTCTTTGTGCATTTCTATTGAGTTTTCAATCGATTTTAGCAACAGATACAAAGAATCAGTTAAAAGATTCTATTCAGAAACATATTTACAGCAATCCGGCGCTGGCCAAAAAATACATTCATCGGTATTTGTCGATTAGCGAAAAGCAAAAAGAAGACAACGATGTGATCATTGCGTATAATTATTTGGGGTATGTATGTATGACGTTATCGGAAACCGATAGCGCTTTTTATTTTTGTGACAAAGCGATTATCAAGGCCTACGGAGCCAATAACCAGAATCTGGTTTTGCGAGCCAAGATCAACAAAGCGAGTTTACTCTATCAGACCTATAATTTTGAACAATCCTTATTACTGTATAACGAAGCGCTTCAGCTGGCCAATAAATTAAAAGATTCCTATAGTGTACGGAGTATTAGCATCAGCATTGCGAATATCAAATATGAGATCGGGAAACACGGAGAAGCGCTAACGGTTTTTAAAAAATACCTGAACAATGGCGATATTTCCAAGTCGGAACGTGCCTCGTTGGAACTTAAAATAGCCAAGACCTATCTGAAAATGAACCAGCCCGATTCGTCGATGATTTATATCAATAAGGGATTGAAATACTGTAAAGAGGCTAATGACAAAGAACTGGAGGTTTATTTCCTGAATGTAAAAGGATTGAGTTTTTTAAAGAAAAAAGACTATAAGAATACCGAAGCCATATTGAATGAGGCGCTGCAAAAAACGATTAAAATCAAAAACAAACGAACCGAAGCCACGGTAATGCTGAGTTTAGCGGGTTTGAGAAGTGAACAAAAGCAGTATAATGAATCGAATCAGGTATTAAAAGCCGGATTATCCAAACAGAACAAATCGGAATTTGCCCCGGAAGAGCTTACGGATTATTACAAATTGCTGGCCGAAAACTATAAAGCGGTAGACAGTATCGGACTATCGAACTTTTATTATCAGAAGTTTATCGATGAAAACTCCAAGAAATCTGCGAAAAAAATCGGAACGCTGGAAGATTTACACAAAATCGACATTGAAAAGATCGATCAGGAGAAAACAGATGAGGTAAAGCAAAAGAACATCCTGATTGTTGCGGTTTTATTATTAATCGGATTTTTAGGCTTTTTCTACTTCCGAAATAAAAGAAATGCCAGAGTCAACCAGGAGAAATTTGAGATTCTGATTGGAAAAATCAACGATTTCGAGGCGAAGAAGTTATTGGAAGAGCATGAAAAGACTGCGAAAAGCACAACAAAAGAAGACATACTTGAAAGTCAGTTGATTCCGAACATCACGATTAGTAAAGAAGAAGATATTATTGAGGCTGATGAACCCGAGGAATTGGAAGCCCCACAAGAGGAACATTTGGAAGCATCAGAAACATTTGATGCCGATGCGGAGGCTATTAGCCATCAGGATGTGGTTCCTACCGATGCAACCTTTATCATTAAAGATGAGCGGGTGAATGATATATTGGAGAAACTGGAAAAACTTCAGGAAAAGAAATATTTCCTCCGACAAGACTGTACCCTACATAATGTGGCCAAAAAACTTAAAACCAATACGGCCTATTTGTCCAAGATTGTGAACAATGAGCTTGGAAAAAGCTTTAGTACCTACATTAATGAGCTTCGTATTAACTACGTAATATTGGAATTAAAGAACAATTCGAAGTTACGTGCGTACTCGGTTAGTTCGATTGCCGATGAGATTGGTTATAAAAGTTCCGACTCTTTTACCAAATATTTTAAGGCTGCAACAGGTATAACCCCTTCCATTTACATCAAAAAAATAGAAGAAATGAAACATAAAGAAGAAAGTGCAACATAAAAATATATTTTTTATAATATACTGAAAATCAAAATAATAACTCCATAAATGATGCCTGTTTTTTTATAAAAATAGGCATTGTTTGTTTGTGGGAGAAAAAAAAACGGCTTTACTTTGTCCTGTTGATGAATGAGAAATGAAATGATTTGATCAGAACATTTTAAAAACATTAACGGATGGGTTTTTAGGTAGCGAAAGTATTTTTAATATGAGTAGCTACTCAAAAAACACAGAAGGCATAAAAAAATAAAACAGAGCGTGGAAGGCCCTGTTTTATAGAATGAATTACAAAACGAAATCCAACAAATTATAGGTTGGAGTATCTTTACAAAGATAACTTTTTATTTATTAAAGTCAAGTTTTGACAAAAAAAGTTCCCTCCTTTCTAAAGACACACTCACTCCCTTCTTTCGTTGGTAAATTTTAAGCCCTTAATGGGTAAAATGCTCAGGAGCCGATTTATCGGATCCGAATGAACCGAATTTATTCAGACGGTATTGCGCTATTCGAATGGTTACAACACAACCCTACGTGTGCCAATGGCAAACTGAAAATTAATGGCGTTCCAGGAATGAAATCATTTCATTGTAGTGGACGTTACAGCAGAAAATTTAAAAGAAACCATGAAAACGAAAAAAATGATCAACCCGTCGCGATTTAAAAAGAATACCATCGTCGAATTGAATGACGAAGCGGTACGAGAATCCCGATTTTATGCTTCGGTGAAGCGATTTTTTAGGGCTGTAATCCGATTTTTTACAGCGAAGCCTCAAAAAAAGCACTAGCCGATTGATCAGATTCCTCGTGGTTATGATTGCATTCAAAACGTATTTTGAACAGAATATCTAATAACTAAATACAACGAGAATTATGAAAAATCAAAGAATCGACATGCTGTTCTTCTATAAAAGTTCTGTAGCGGAATTGAACGGAGAAGAATTAAAAAGAATTAACGGTGGTGGTAGTACAGAAGTATTGCTAACAAACAATCCATTGAGCTGCACGTTTTGTGTGAACTCAAGCAAAGGATACTATACCACCGAATTCAACCCTATGGCCGGATCACTATGATGGTTATCAGGCACCGTAAAAACAAATTTTAATCAATTGTAATAACTCTTAAATTTTAAATCATGAAAAAAGAAAACAAAAGCGCACTTACTTTTAAGAAAAGTTCAGTAGCAGAATTAGATCAAAAAGCAATGCGTAATGTAGTAGGTGGTGGAACAACCATCGTTGAAGAGCAAACAACCATCATTTGTGGTGACTGTATTCCGGTTCCGGGACCAATCAGAACGATCATTAAAGCACAGTTCTAATACCATTTTAAAAAGAGGAAAAACCGCACTATCCGGTCTTATCCATACGATAGTAACGGTTTTTCCTTAAAAAAACAATGTTTAACACAATACATACAACCTTATGAAAACGACAAAACACAACAATCGACTTGATTTTGCAAAAAATGCAATAGTAGAACTAAACGACAACCAATTACAAAACGTAAACGGGGGTTCAATGGATGCGATCATCAATTATATTGGTGATAAGATAAAAGATATGATGAAACCACAGGTTTAAAACTACAGTCCTATGAAAACAACACACACAACACACCGATTGTTATTTGCGAAAAATGACATCATAGAATTGAACGCTGTCGAAATGAGAACGATTAATGGCGGTAGTACCATTATGGGTGGTGAAACCTGTACCGGATGCGTATGTGTCTCGGTGGTCAGAACCATCATGCAAGTCGAAGCGATGTAAGTAAAACCCCCTCTCTTTACAGTCCGATTATTTCGAATGTGAACAGCATGAGCTGTTTGGCAACAGGATACCTATGCGCTGTAACGAAGAGCCCAATAACAACACTAAAAACACAATAGTATGAAAACACAAGTAACAAACAAATTGATATTTCAATCGAATGCGGTTGCCGAATTGGATTTAGCAGCGATGAACCAGGTAATTGGCGGTGCCACAACCTTTATCTGTGGTGACTGTGTGGTAATTACCAGCCGTATCGAAAAGGCATTGGACTAACAATAGGTCCGGAATTCGAATGCGATTCCTGCACTAGTGGGTGAAAAATGGAACAACAACAAAAAACAAAACCTTATGAAAACACAAGCAACAAATAAACTGGCATTTCAATCGAATGCGGTTGCCGAACTGGATTTAGTAACGATGAATCAGGTAAATGGCGGTGCCACAACCTTTATCTGTGGCGACTGCGTAGTAATTACCAGCCGTATCGAAAACACACAGGACTAACCATACGGCGGTAGGATTCAAACACGATTTAACAACAAAAAGCAATGTCTTATGAAAACACACGTAAAAAATAAACTGGCATTCCAATCGAATGCGGTTGTCGAACTGGATTTAGCAGCGATGAACCAGGTAAATGGTGGGGCTACAACTTTCGTATGCGGTGACTGTGTAGTGGTGACCAGTCGGATTAAAAACGGAATGGAGATCAACTAAAAAATAACGCTATGAAAAAGAAAACCATCAGTAAGCTGGAATTCCATAAAACAGCATTAGTTGAATTAAACGAACCGAAAATGGCGGCCATTATCGGTGGGACATTAACCATGGCAGGAGGCACCTCATTAGTAATGATGACGATGTATACGGCCATCAATAAAGTAGCGCGCTAAAAGCAACGACCGAATTTCATAAAACGAAAAATACACTTTCATCAGAAAGAAGCGCCATATTGACTGGATCCGATAGCGATATGTCAGGAGATCAAAAAAAGAACATCCGTGAACCATAGCAAACGGGCATTTATAACCCAATGATAGAAGGGAACCGTAAGTTGCAACAGCGCAACACCAGCCAATTCTGTCCGTTTGCCAGTCGTTCCGGGAATTAAAATAACCCGACGGTAAGTGATATCGTCACGAAACAGATTAATCAAAAAATAAGAAAACATGAAACAGCAAACAAACAACGCACTGATGTTCCGTAAAAATTCACTGGTTGAATTAAACGAACAGAAAATGAATGCAATCGCCGGAGGAACCGGAATCTTAGTCACAATCGTTGTCGGGTCAACCTCATTGGTTCTGACTGTTGGGACACAAGAAGACATGACTTTATTGTAAAAACAAAGGGAAATGAAAAAAGCAACAACACACAAACTTTCGTTTGCCAAAAAATCGGTAACGGAGTTAAACGAACAAACCATGGCGGCTATTGCCGGTGGAACGCTCACACCGTCGAGTACGACTTTGATCACGATGACCTTTCAAACGATCACCGAAAAATTTGATAACAACTAAAAATAAAAAATATGAAAAAAGCAACACCAAACAAACTTCATTTTAAGAAAAATGATATTGCAGAATTAAGCCAATCCGCGATGCGTCAGGTTGCCGGCGGAGGAGATACCCTTAACGAACAAACGACATTGATTTGCGGTGACTGTATTCTGGTACCGGGACCGATTCGAAATATCACCAAGTTACAACCCTAAACAGCAATAACATGAAAACAACACACAATAGCAAGCTGACTTTTGCGAAGAATTCCATCGTAGAATTAAACGATGATCATTTAAACAATGTAAACGGAGGATCATTAGGGCTCTCAATCGTTATAGTCGTATCATTTACCCTGGGGGTTGCTACAGTTATAGCAACACAGGACTAACACAACAAGCAATCCCGATGAAAACAACACACAACAGACTGGCTTTTGCCAAAAGTTCGGTAGCGGAATTAAATGCTGCAGAGATGATCACAATTAACGGGGGATCGACGATTGTAGGGGGAGAAACCTGTTCGGGATGCGTATGCTTACCGGTACAAACAATCGTAAACGACGGATTTGCCGTAGCTTAAATACAAGGTCGGCCGGACAGTAAGCGGAAAAAAATCACAGTACATAACGAAAAAAACAGCGGTAAGAGCGCGAATGGCTACTTGCGTCAGGATCGGTATGGCTATTCACAACTTAAAAACAAAAATTATGAAAACATCAAATACCAACAAATTGGGCTTTGCCAAAAAATCCATCGTGGAGTTGAACGATGATCATTTAAATAATGTAAATGGAGGCTCTCTATTGCTGAGTGCGATCGTGGTAGCAATATCAGTAGCTGCGGGTTACACTGTAGGAAAAAACCTTGATTAAGTATAACGAAAAACAAAAAACATGAAAACAACACACAACAGCAAACTAGCCTTCACCAAAACTGCATTGGTAGAGCTAAATGACAATCAGTTACAGGATATCAATGGGGGATCGATCACCGTTACGTTGATAGTAACCGTTTCGATATTGGCAGCCACTTACCTGGAAGCATA
>JAEXIT010000014.1 GCA_023446155.1 Bacteroidota bacterium | reverse complement strand
GTCCTGCAACCGCTACATTTACTAAGGTATATGTAGCCGGTGCTGTTAATACCGGAGTCGTAATACTTCCATTTCCGGAAGCATCTAAAATAATTGTTGCAGTAGCCGTTCCATCACTATAAGTAACCGTAGCATTTGCAGGCCCTGTAAAGGTCACCACTGCCGTATCACCTGAACAAATTAACGCAGGAGCACTAATCGTTGCCGTTGGTAATGGGTTTACTGTAATCGTAGTACTTCCTGTTAATGGCTCAACACAAGGAGACGTTCCCTGAGTACTTACGCTTACCAAACTATAGGTTGTCGTAGCGGTTAACGGCCCAACCGTTACCGTTGCATCTCCGGAAGCATCCAAAGTTACCGTTGTATTTGCTGTACCATTATTATAGGTAACAATTGTATTTGGTGTACCATTAAATGTTAATGTAGCCGTAGCACCGGAACAGATTGTTGCATCAGTTCCAATAGTTGCTGTTGGTTGTGCTGCAATCGTTACAGTAGCACTTCCCGTTACAGGCTGAGTACATTGTGGAGTAGTACCATTTGTGGTTACATCTACTAATGTATAAGTACTGTTAACTGTTAACGGCGGTGTTGTTACCGATCCGTTTCCGGATGCGTCTAATGTAATCGTTCCTGCTGATCCATCAACATCGTAATTTACCGTTGCACCTGGTGTACCCGTGAAGCTGATAACAGCAGTCTGGTTGGTACAGATCGTAGTCGTTCCGCTAATAGTAGCTGTTGGTAACGGAATAACCGTTACGGTAGCCGAAGCGTTTAACGTTTTCGTACAAGGTGTTGTTCCTGCTGAAGTAACACTTACTAAAGTATAAGTCGTCGTAGCAGTTAAAACTCCCGTTGTAATGGTAGCCGATCCTGAAGCATCTAATGTAATGGTTACCGGTGTAGTACTTCCTCCTACTGTATAATCTACAGAAGCATTAGGCGTACCAGTAACGGTAAGCGTACCTGAAGTGTTTTCACAGATAGACGTTCCGGTAATACTTGCCGTAGGCTCTGCAATCACCTGAATATCCATTGTAGTGGTACTTGCACATTGTGCAGGATCCGGTGTAAAAGTATAAGTTGTTGTTCCCACCGAACTGGTACTTACCGTTAGCGGACTCCATGATCCTGTAATACCATCATTGGAAGTCGTTGGTAAAGTTGGTGGTGGTGTATTTAAACAAAGTGGTCCAATTTGTGTAAATGCAGGAGGCGTTGCCCCACCGCGAATCAATTCGAATTCTTTAATTTTAAAACAGTTTGAATTCGGATCATTCACTCTTACATATACGAAGTTATTTCCGGCAACCGGATTATAACACGTTGGATCATTGATCCAGTTAAACTCATTTTCGGCATCCGCCTGAGTCGGATAATAGGTTGCGATATAATCCGCAGGGTTTAAAGTCCCTAAAACGACAGCCGTATTGGGTGATAAATCCCAACAACTCGGATCGTCCGGACATTTATTCAAATCATTCGGCTCATTAATATCAAAGTCACTAACGCTCACCTGTACATTGTCACGTACAATTGTTTTTGTTCCATCACAAGCCGTATAAGTTGCTTCGGCAGTATAAAAAGTATTGGCGGTAGGACAAACGGTTACCGAAGTATTACTACTAATAGGTGTTCCTGCTGCATCCAACCATTGGAATGTTACATTAGACGGTCCCGATGGAGTAAAACGCCATGCTTCCGGAGTCGTAACTGTCCAGGTTCCTGTATTTCTGCCAGTAGGTGTAAATCCTACCGTTCCAGCTGCATTCTGAATTCCCAACACTACTCTTCCACCATTAATAGGCGAAGAAACTGTAGGACTTGGATTTGGTCTTGCTTTTACATAAAACTCAATAGCATTTGTAGTTTCATATAAAACGATTTGAAACGTATTGTCAACATGACTATCGTTTCCACTACTATAATAAGGTACATTCGTAAAATTCACGACAAGTGATCGACAAGGATACGATCCCAATACCTGATAATTAACAGAAATTTGTGGTTGGTTAGCAGGTCGCGCAAATCTTGGATCAATATCCTGATACAACATTATGGCATTGCGGTGCATCCCGGCTGATGTAGTTGGGAGCGTCGCGTTTGGAATCGCATAATCACAAAATGCCCCAGCTGTCTGAGGATTAAATGAAATAATACCATTCGATCCTATATAACAAGTTGTGTAATTTACTCCGAAATAACAAA
Source organism: Bacteroidota bacterium (assembly GCA_023446155.1). Lineage (GTDB taxonomy): Bacteria > Bacteroidota > Bacteroidia > Flavobacteriales > Flavobacteriaceae > Flavobacterium. Next base: position 41,502 of record JAEXIT010000014.1, on the reverse strand, counting down.
ACTTAAAAGGAAGTGAAATGGCATTCGACCAAACGTCATCCGTATTTACAGATACTGCCGTTCCGCCGGTAAACGGAAATGGCGGGGCATAAGTTACCGGGGTAACCGAATAGGTATTCGTCCCTCCGGTTTGTAAAAATGTTGCTGTAAGATCCCTACATTCCCCCGGATTACATATCGGAGCTACGGGATTACCATTCACATCTCCCCCGTGAACGTTCGCACAACCAGGAGCTTGCGCAAACATATTGACCGAGAAAATGCAAAATAATAACAATAACAGGTAATTATTTCTCATTATAATTAGTTTTTTGGAACGCGAAATTTACATAAAATTAAGAAACAATTAACTTTATTTGCGTAAAAAATAAGTTCAACCCTAAAAATTAACATTTCACATAAAATACCATAACAAAAAGACGACATCTAGTTAAATAATTCTACTACGTTGATAATTATTCGTTTTTTTTTATAGTTTTACAATCTTAACCAACCTGAAATTTCATTATGAAACAATTTTATTCAAAAAGTATTATAGGATTATTTCTATTATTCATTACCTCTTTATCGGCTCAAAACGCAAAGTCGCCTTTTACGCTGACTTCCGTAAGTTCCGATTCTAACGCGATACTAAAGGTTACTACCACACAGGATTTATCTCAAGGATACACTATTGAAGTACAAAACAATGCCTGTGGAATCAACCCATCCGAATATTTGGAAAAACCCGTATTCTTCAAATCAAACGATAGCCAGTATGCGAGCAATTTCACCAGATCAAACAACGATTACACTTTTACATCTCCCCTAACCTTGAGTTTATTATCATCAAAATGGTTCCGTTGGAGAGTTATCGATAGCAGAGGTACAACTTCCGAATGGATGTGCTATTCTTGGAGTGATTATTGTACCACTTTCTTAAAAAAAGACGGTTCTTGCAAAAACCAACAATAGTTCTCAAAAACTATTTCTCATAAAAGGTTAAGCGTTTTGCTTAACCTTTTTTTATTTTATCAAATGATTAACACATATAAAACACAATTTACAGTAGGAATCCGAATACAAAATCAAGTTTATTAGTTATCTTTGCAGCTAATTTTTTTACACTAAACTTCTACCTAATGATCCATAATGATGATTTGCACGACGAAATGGGTGACAATCACATCGCTTCAAGCGCTGAAACACCATTACGTCCTGATGCTTTTGACATATCCGATGAAGAAAAAATAAATGCTATCAAAAAAGACGTTGAAAGTATCTTAAACACTTTAGGACTAGACTTAACCGACGACAGCCTAAAGGGAACACCCAACCGTGTTGCTAAAATGTTTGTTAAAGAAATTTTCGGTGGATTGAATCCCGCTAAAAAACCGGGATCTTCTACTTTCGACAACAAATACAAATACGGCGAAATGCTGGTTGAAAAAAACATCACCGTTTATTCAACTTGCGAACACCACTTATTACCTATCGTAGGGCGCGCTCATGTGGCTTATATTTCCAACGGTACCGTAGTGGGATTATCCAAAATGAACCGTATCGTCGATTTCTACGCCAAAAGACCACAGGTTCAGGAACGTTTAACAATTCAGATTGTACAGGAATTACAGCGCGTACTTAACACTCAGGATGTAGCCTGTGTTATCGATGCCAAACACCTGTGTGTGAATTCACGTGGAATCCGCGATATCGAAAGCAGTACCGTTACTGCCGAATTTGGCGGAAAATTCAAAGAAGACAAGGTACGCCGCGAGTTTTTGGACTATATTAAACTGGACACTCAATTTTAATTTCTTATTTTAGACAATTAAATAACCAAACAACAAATAGTATACGATGCAATTATTTCAAAATCAGAATTTGAAGATTTACAATTCTCTTTCCGGAGAAAAAGAACTTTTCACTCCTATACACGAGGGAAATGTCGGAATGTATGTTTGTGGACCAACGGTTTACAGTAATGTGCATTTGGGAAATTGTAGAACTTTTATCTCTTTTGATCTGATCTATCGTTATTTAAAACATCTTGGTTTTAAAGTTCGCTATGTACGTAATATTACCGATGTCGGACATTTAGTTGACGATGAAGATGACGGTGAAGACAAAATCGCCAAAAAAGCACGTATCGACCAAATCGAGCCGATGGAAGTTGTTCAGAAATACACAGTGGATTTCCATCAGATTCTGGAGCTTTTCAACAATTTAGCACCCAGTATCGAACCAACTGCTACCGGGCATATCATCGAACAGATTGAAATCATCAAACAGATTATCGATAATGGTTTTGCTTACGAGGTAAACGGTTCCGTTTATTTCGATGTGGTTAAATTCAACGAATCGCACCACTACGGAATATTAAGCGGCCGTAATATCGACGATATGATTGCCAACACCCGTGATCTGGATGGTCAGTCGGACAAAAAGAATCCACAGGATTTCGCGTTATGGAAAAATGCCGAGCCGCAACACATTATGCGTTGGCCATCACCATGGGGCGACGGATTTCCGGGATGGCATTTGGAATGTACTGCAATGAGCACGAAATATCTGGGCGAAAAATTCGACATCCACGGTGGTGGAATGGATTTAAAATTCCCGCACCACGAATGTGAAATTGCTCAAAACGAAGCCTGTACCGGTCATTCGCCGGTAAATTACTGGATGCACGCCAACATGTTAACCTTAAACGGTAAAAAAATGGCAAAATCAACCGGAAACAACATTCTTCCAAGAGAGTTGTTTTCAGGTGAAAACACAATTTTAAGCAAAGCTTTTTCACCAGCCGTAGCCCGTTTCTTTATCCTACAAGCACATTACAGAAGCATCCTTGATTTTTCGGACGAAGCAATATTGGCTTCTGAAAAAGGTTTCAACCGATTAATGGAAGCGATCGATACATTGAACAACATCCAACCGGAAGCGACTTCCACTTTAGACATCAATAGTTGGAAACAGGCATGCTACGACGCTATGAACGACGATTTTAACAGTCCGATTCTAATCGCACAGCTGTTCGAAGCCGTTCGTTATATCAATTTATTAAAAGACAATAAAGAACGCTTAAATGCAACCGATCTGGAGCAGTTTAAAAAAGTAATAAAAGCCTTTGTTTTTGACGTTTTAGGTCTGAAAAATGAAAAAGCAGATGATGCCGAAAACGGAAAACTGGAAGGCGTGATCAACATGTTAATCGGCATGCGAAACGAAGCCCGGGCGAACAAAAACTTTGCACTATCCGATCAGATCCGGGATCAGTTAATCGCCTTAGGCATTCAATTAAAAGACGGAAAAGAAGGCACTTCCTTCTCCTTAAACTAAAATATACAACCAAAATGATGAAGCCTCCCACTTCATCATTTTTATTTTAAACATCCATGACCATTCGTAAAATACTCATCACCCCTTTTATCTGGATTATCCGTTTTTACCAGGTGGCGATCTCCCCTTTCACCCCTTCGGTTTGTCGTTATTCTCCAACCTGCTCGCAGTATTCCCTTGAAGCCTTACAAAAACACGGGCTCTTTAAAGGAAGCTGGCTGGCGGCAAAAAGAATCATCAGTTGCAACCCCTGGGGCGGAAAAGGTTATGATCCCGTTCCGTGATTTAATCTTTAAATTTCCCTTAAATATGAGTACGGTTCGCTCACATTTCTCTATTTTTACCAAAATATAAGCACTTAATACTATGATGACACACGCTTTACAATTCGTCTGGAATCCTTCACACGGAATTGATTTAGGCTTTTTTACCGTTCGCTATTACAGCTTGATGTTTGTAATCGCCTTTGGATTAGGATGGTATATTATGAAACACATCTACGAAAGAGAAAACATTCCAATTGAAAAACTGGATTCTCTTTTTATTTATACCGTATTCGCTACTTTAATTGGCGCCCGACTAGGACATGTATTTTTCTACGACTGGGATTATTTTAAAGACCACAAACTGGAGATTTTATTACCGTTCCGTTTTGAACCGCATTTCGAATTCACCGGATTCGCCGGATTGGCCAGCCACGGTGCTGCAATTGCCATCATCTTGGTGATGTACTACTATAGCAAAAAAATCATCCACAAACCAATACTATGGATTTTAGACCGTATTATCATTCCGGTTACCTGTGGTGGTATTTTTGTTCGTTTGGGTAACTTTTTCAATTCCGAAATCGTAGGTCACGAAACCGCTTCCTCTATGGGAATCCGTTTTATTCAGGACAAATATACTCCGGGCGAAGCCATGCGATTGACCAATATTAACAATGCCACCGAAGCGTATAAAGCCATCGAGAGCAATCCACAATTTGCGCCGCTTTTGGAAAATGTAATCCCAAAACACCCGGCACAGTTATACGAAGCATTCGGCTATATTTTTGTATTCCTGATCTTGTTCTTCCTATACTGGAAAACAAACGTACGGGAGAAGTTAGGCTTCCTGTTCGGTTTGTTCTTGGTATTACTTTGGACGGTACGTTTTATCGTAGAATACGTAAAAGAAAGCCAAGGTGGTTTCGAAAACGAATTAGGACTGTTCTCAACCGGTCAGTGGTTAAGTATTCCATTTATCATTGTAGGACTAATTCTGCTGATTCGCGCTAAAAAACAAGATACGATTTAAACCTGACAGGTTTTAAAAACCTGTCAGGTTTAAAAAAAGGCTGCTTCCAATTGGAAGCAGCCTTTTTTTATATTTAACACCCTGTTCGTTAGTCATTCATCGAAATCAGGAATTCTTCGTTATTTCGGGTTTTCTTAAAGCGATCGTTGATAAAGTCCATTGCTTCTACCGGGTTCATATCCGCCAGATATTTACGCATAATCCACATACGCTGAATCGTTCCTTCATCCAATAACAAGTCATCACGACGCGTACTGGACGATGTTAAATCGATAGCCGGGAAAATACGTTTGTTTGCAATTTTTCGATCCAATTGAAGCTCCATATTACCAGTACCTTTAAACTCTTCGAAGATCACTTCGTCCATTTTCGAACCGGTTTCGGTTAATGCCGTAGCAATAATACTCAAAGAACCTCCGTTTTCGATATTACGGGCCGCTCCAAAGAAACGTTTTGGCTTCTGTAACGCATTCGCATCAACACCACCACTCAACACCTTACCTGATGCCGGCTGTACGGTATTGTAGGCACGCGCCAGACGTGTAATCGAATCCAAAAGGATCACCACATCGTGCCCGCATTCTACCAGACGTTTTGCCTTTTCCAATACAATATTAGCAACTTTCACGTGGCGTTCTGCCGGCTCATCAAAAGTCGACGCAATCACCTCTCCGCGTACACTTCGCTGCATATCGGTCACCTCTTCCGGTCGTTCGTCAATTAACAATACTATCAGATACACCTCCGGGTGATTGGCTGCAATGGTATTGGCAATATCTTTTAAAAGCATGGTCTTACCCGTTTTAGGTTGTGCCACGATCATACCCCGTTGTCCTTTTCCGATTGGCGAAAACAAGTCGATAATTCGCGTTGAAATCGTACTTTGCTTTTCGGCCAGTTTGAATTTTTCTTCCGGGAACAAAGGCGTCAAATGCTCAAAAGAAACACGGTCACGAACCACCTGAGGATCATGTCCGTTGATCTTTAACACACGTACCAAAGGAAAATATTTCTCCCCTTCTTTCGGCGGACGCACCACTCCTTTTACCGTATCTCCTGTTTTTAATCCAAACAGACGAATCTGGGATTGCGACAGGTAGATATCATCCGGAGAAGCCAGATAATTATAATCCGAAGAACGTAAAAAACCATATCCGTCCGGCATCATTTCCAATACCCCTTCACTTTCTATAATTCCGTCGAACTCATAATCCGGTTCTCTGAAATTTTGTTTTTTGTTTTTCTGATTGGGATTGGTATTCTGATTTTGGGGATTACCTGTATTGGTATTGGCTTGTGGTTTTTCGGATACACCCTCTGACGGGGTTTCTTCCTGATTTTGCTGGCGGGATTGCTGTTGGGATGCGTTTGCCTGTGGTTGCGCTGGCGTTTTGGAATTATTATCTTTGGTAAAGCGCTGTTTTTGCTGGAATTCTTTTTTCTTAGTAAAGCCGTTCTCCTTTTTTGGTTCTGTAGCCTCCGGACTTGCTTTTTCTTTGTTTTTCTCTGAAGGGTTCGCTACTGTTTCTTTCGGGGCTGCATTTGCTGCATCTGCCTTTACATTGGTCGTCTCTTTAGTAGCAACGGGAATCGGATTATTTTCTTTTTTAACCTCTCTTTGTGGTTTTGCTATTCTTGCTCTTTTAACCTTACCCTCTGCCGCAGGCGTTTCTTCTTTTAAAGCCGGTTTTACAACTTCCGGATTTGTTGCCTGATGATCTAGAATCTGATAAATTAATTCGTCTTTCTTTAGGTTTCGATACTTATTAATCTTAGCAATCTTCGCAATCTCTTGAAGCTCAGTAAGCTTCATTTCTTTTAATACAGAAATATCAAACATGAATCGTTTTCTAGTTAAATTAAATGTAATGTAGATCTAAATTTGGGTAGTAATATTTTTGTGAAATGAAAGAACCGTAAAATGAAGTACTTACGGTTTGACTATGCAATAATACGAATTTATTTTGTTTCGTATCCTATTTTTTTAAAAAAGAAATGCTATTTTTGCTCAACAATTTCAGATCACAATGTTACAACGAATTCAAACCGTATACCTTTTTATCGCTTTTGTCTTCTCGGGAATACTACCTTTTGTTTTTCCGCTTTGGACAAATCCTGCCGGTGAAAAAGTATTTTTCATGACCAATCTGGTTTATGCATCCCTTTTCGGTTTAAGCACAACACTTTCGTTGGTGAGTATCTTTAGTTATAAAAACAGACAAAACCAGTTTGTAATGAACCGGTTGAATATGATATTAAACGTTATATTACTAGGATTATTTGTGTATCGCTCACTAAATTTATCTGGAGAAACACACGTTTCTGAGAAAGGTATTGGGATGTTTCTTCCTATTGTTTCTATCGTTTTTTTGGTCTTAGCCAATAAAGCCATCAAGAAGGATGAAGATCTTGTAAAATCTGTAGATCGATTACGATAAACCTATCATCTTAGTTTATTAGTGCGTTAAAAAACCGGATCAGTATTGATCCGGTTTTTTTATTTTAACCACAAACCAATCATCGTTTATTTCGCTCCTTTTATCGTTTATTCACAAATACAAACCCAATTAATTAAATATAAATCAAAAATATAACACAATTAATAGTAAATTTGGGTAAAACTAACAGCAATGAATGATAAAATACGTATCCACCTTGCCGATGACCATTTGGTGCTAATCGAAGGAATTCTTGCTGTTTTAAAAACAAACAAGAATTTTGAGGTCGTTGGCTATTCCCTTAACGGGAGCGAATTATTAGATAAAATCTATACCCAGTCGGTAGATGTTCTGGTTATCGATATTAACATGCCTTGTAAAGATGGCATTGAAGTCTTAAAAGAGTTTGCCCGGAAAGGTTTTCCCTGTCATGTGATCGTTTTATCGAGTTATGACGACGTAAAACTGATCAAAGAAGTCATCCAATTGGGCGCCAAAGGCTACCTCACCAAGCAATGTGCCAGTGAAAACATTGTAGAAGCCATAACCTGTGTAAGCAAAGGCGAAGAATACTATTCCAAAGCCATACGGGAAAAAATATTCCTGTCGTTTACCGGAATCAACAACGACAAATCGATCGACAACAGTGAACTATTACTCCTGATAACCGATCGGGAACTTGAAATCTTAAAACTAATTTCCAGAGAATATAGCGGCAAAGAAATCAGCGAGGCGCTTTTTATCAGCACCAATACCGTTGAAACACACCGCAAAAACCTGATTAAAAAACTGAATGTAAAAAATACCATAGGACTTGTAAAATTTGCTATCCGTAACAATTTGATTAACCAATAAATCAGCATCACTATGGCCTTACTAAAAAAACACGAAGTACGTGACAATGGAAACAATTCGTTTGATCTGTTGATCACTTTTCCGGACAATTGCAGCTATACCTACTATTTCGATAGCGCAACATCCAAAAATCATATCGATATTATCCTGAGCATGGCACAAAAGCCCTCCTCCAATTTCATTACCCGTAATGAAACGATTATACCGTATAATAATCAGTTAAAAATTGACGTAACCCAAACCGAAGATGGCGTTACGGCCACCAAACCCAAAATCATAATAGAGATCTGAGATTGAAAAATAGTATCGTTTTTTTTATTTTTCTGTACAGTGGCGCTTTTTGGGGTCAAACCCTAACAGGCAGCGACTCGACCGACTATTATCTGGAGCGCCACCAGGAACTCAAAGCATTGCGCTACCTGCAACGCGAATCGGAGTTACTATACCGTGATAAAAATTACACCGAGTTATGCCATAAAAGCATTCACAAAGCACAGATATACACACGATTAAAAGATTACTCAAAAGCGATAAAAATACTCTTTAACGCCCTTCAGATAGCCGAAAAAGAGCAACTCAACCTACAGGAAGCCATCATCTTAAAACATATCGGGATTTGTTTCGAGCAAACCAAAAACATCAAACAAGCGGTATATTATCTCCGAAAAAGTGAAAAAAGTGCCTATGCTCAGGAAAACGATACGCTATCGGCCTGGGCGCAACAGGGTCTTTTTAAAATTTTTGCCGAGAAAAACAATCTGGACAGCGCTCGTTTTTATATGGAACGCATACTGCATATTGCCAAAAATAACGGAACGAATCACCAAAAATATACCGGATACAGCAACTATGCGGCCTATTATCTGAAAACAAAAGAATACGAAAAAGCTAAAAAATATTTGGATACTACGTTGTTATACGCCCAGGCTTCAAAAAACCTGAATAGCCTGAACAATACCCGTAGCAATATTGCCTATTATTATCTGGAAGTTGAAAAGAATTATAAAAAAGCGGAAAACCTGTTTTTAGAAATTCTGGCCTCAAAACCAAAGGACACCACTTCCCTTTCCACTTCCGATACCTATCTGAATCTGTCGTATGTCTACGAAAAAATGAACGACTTTCAAAAAGCCAATCACTATCTAAACAAATACATCGACAATACAGATGCGTTGTTTAACGAAAGGGTGAGTTCGGAATTACGGGATACGGAGACAAAATATAAGATTTACAAAATTGAAGACAATTACAAAACCAAAGAACAACTGCTCAAAGAGAAGGAAGCCCGCAATAAAAAACTACTCTATATTTTTATTACGTTGTTTGCTTTTTGTAGTATTCTTTTCTATTTCTTCTACCAGAACATGCGACTGAAACAGAAAAACAAGCTGAAGGATGTGAATAATAAAATCCAGCAAAATATTATCAATGCCACCATCGACGGACAGGAATTCGAACGAAAACGCATTGCCGGTATCCTCCACGATAGCATTAGCGCCTTACTATCATCGGCGAGTTTGCATTTAATGGCTTATGAGACCAACCATCTGGACGAATCGTCGCCCGAACTAATCAAAACCAAAGCGATCATTAAAGAAGCGCACGATAAAATCCGTGATTTGTCGCATACATTGATTCCGCCAGTGTTGGAAAAACTCGGCCTTTTGTCGGCGTTACAGGATTTATGCGAAAAAAATTCCAATACCCTGATCCAGTTTGAATTCACCAATCATATCGGCAAAGACAGCCGCTATAACAGTGAATTCGAAATGAAAATGTATTTTATTGTGGCCGAATTACTCAACAACATCATGAAACACAGTCAGGCATCCAAAGCCTATCTTTCGGTCGAACAAAACAACAACCAGCTTTTTATCAATGTAGAAGACAACGGCGTTGGTTTCGACACCAAAAAAACCGAGCACAAAGAAGGTTTCGGACTAACGCAGATCAAGGCCCGGATACGAAGTATGAAAGGAAGCATCACGATCAATTCCAAACCCAATACCGGAACATTGATCTATATCAAAGTCGAACTTCCGGATTAAATCAACCTCTTTTTCCGATTTCGATTACTTCCAGTTTCTGAATTTTATCGCCATCGATCTCAAAACGCAACATCGTACGCATCTGGTGAAATCCATGCGTACCGGCCGCACCGGGATTCATATGCAACAAATTCAATTCCTTATCGAATTGCACTTTTAAAATATGTGAATGTCCGCAAATAAACAATTTCGGCGGATTGGTTTTGATTTCCGTACGAATCGCCGGGTTGTATTTCCCCGGATAGCCGCCAATATGCGTGATCCAAACATCAACACCTTCGCAGAAAAAGCGATTGTGTAACGGAAATTCCAATCGGGCTTTCGCGTCATCTATGTTTCCATAAACGGCACGCAACGGTTTGCGCTCTTTGATCGCATCGGTAACCGACAAATCGCCGATATCACCGGCATGCCAGACTTCGTCGGCCTGGTCTACATATTTTAAAATGGTCGCATCGATATGGCTGTGCGTATCCGAAAGCAATAAAATCTTTTTCACAACGAGTCTTTTTTAACGTGGCACATACTAGTTATAATTCCCACAAAAATAATCATACTTAACCGTGTTTTAACTTAAAATTATGGTATTTTCAAATTTGTCAATTCTCGAATTCCCGTATCTTTGTTCTTTTGTATTAATCTGGAAATTGAACTTTGAGGTACTTCATAGAATTCGCTTATAACGGGAAGAATTATCATGGCTGGCAGTATCAGCCGGAAGCCATATCGGTACAGGAAACGTTAAATAAAGCTTTATCGCTTTTATTGAAACAAGAGATCGAACTTGTCGGAGCCGGAAGGACCGATACCGGTGTGCACGCGCGACAAATGTATGCCCATTTTGATATTGATCAAACGTTGGATTCGGATCGCATGGTGCAAAAATTAAATTCGTTTTTACCAAAAGATATTGCCGTTTACCGCTTTATCCCGTTACACGACGAAGCCCATGCCCGTTTCGATGCCAGCGGCAGAACCTACGAATACCACATCCATCTTTTTAAAGATCCCTTTGAAAACGAAGGTAGTTGGTTCCATTTCCATCCACTAAACGTGGAAGCCATGAATCAAGCGTCGCAATTGCTGTTTAGCTATATCGACTTCGAGTGCTTTTCGAAAGTGCATACCGATGTGCGTACGTTTAACTGCACTATCACCGAAGCACATTGGCAACAAAACGGTACAAAATTAGTGTTTACCATTAGTGCCGACCGTTTTTTGCGAAACATGGTACGCGCTATAGTGGGAACTTTAATCAAAGTCGGACTTGGAAAAACAACACTGGACGAATTCCGACAAATAATCGAAAGTAAAAACCGTAGTAAAGCCGGCTTTTCCGTACCGGCACACGGACTTTACCTCACCCGGGTTGTTTACCCCTATATACAAGAGCGCCATTCCCTATGAAAGCCATAAAATCCATTTCTCTAAAAAAAGTAATGCGTTTTGCCAAACCCTATCAAGGGCGGTTTAACGCCGTTATTGCCTGGGCTATATCGTTGTCGATATTTGCCGCATTACGCCCGTATATGTTAAAAGAAACGGTCGACCGTTATCTGACAACACACGATTCCAAAGGACTCCTACTCTTTATCCTCCTAATGGCGGTAATATTATTGCTGGAAGTAGCTTCGCAATTTTATTTTGTCTACTGGGCCAACTGGCTGGGACAAGATATTGTAAAAGATATCCGCGAAAAACTGTTCCGTCATATCAGCAATTTCAAAATGAAATATTTCGACAACGAACCCGTAGGAAAACTGGTAACCCGATCCGTTTCCGATATCGAGTCGATTGCAAGTATTTTTAGTCAGGGCTTGTTTATGATTGTCAGCGACCTGCTTAAAATGGTGGTCATCCTGGGTATCATGTTTTATATGAACTGGAAACTAAGCTGCATCGTGATTTTGGGAATGCCGATATTGTTATACGCTACCCGTGTTTTCCAGCAAAAAATGAAAATCGCCTTCGAAGAAGTGCGAAATCAGGTGGGTAATCTGAATACCTTTGTTCAGGAGCGCGTTACCGGAATGAAGATCGTACAACTCTTTAACCGCGAGGCAATTGAATATGAAAAATTTAAAGTAATCAACCAGAAACACAACGATGCCTGGTTAAAAAATATCCTATACAACTCGATTTTCTTCCCGATTGCTGATATTGTATCATCGGTAACCTTAGGGTGTATTATCTGGTATGGCGGTCTGAATATCATTAGCGGAGACGCTTCTACCTCATTTGGCGATTTGTTTGCCTATACAATGTTGATCAATATGTTATTCAACCCGTTGCGTCAAATTGCGGATAAATTTAACGTAATGCAGATGGGAATCATCGCCGCCGAAAGGGTGTTTGAGGTGTTGGATATTGACGATCACTTACAAACTTCCGGAACGGTGGAAGCGACACATTTTAAAGGGGATATCCGTTTCGAAAATGTGCGTTTCAGCTATATCGAAGGTGAGGAAGTCTTAAAAGGAATCAATCTTAAAGTCAATGCAGGTGAAACGATAGCCATTGTGGGCGCAACGGGAGCCGGTAAGTCGACCATTATCAACTTATTAAATCGTTTTTACGAAATTGACAGCGGTACCATCACCATCGACAATACGCCTATAACCGATTTTACAATCAATAGTCTGCGAAAACAAATTGCCATTGTACTACAGGATGTGTTTTTATTTGCCGATTCGATTTTAAACAATATCACGTTATACAATCCAAAGATTAGCCGTGAAGATGTCATTCTTGCCGCACAGAAAATCGGCGCGCACGATTTTATCATGAGTCTGCCCGGAGATTACGATTACAACGTTAAAGAACGCGGTATTATGCTATCATCCGGGCAGCGACAGTTGATTGCCTTTTTACGGGCATATGTGAGCAATCCAAGCGTTCTGATTCTCGATGAAGCCACTTCGTCTATCGATACCTATTCGGAAGAATTGATTCAGAAAGCTACGGAAACGATCACCAGGGGAAGAACATCCATTGTGATTGCACACCGTTTGGCGACCATTATCAATGCCGATAAAATCATTGTAATGGACAAAGGAGAAATCGTCGAAGAAGGCAACCATTATCAGTTATTGAACAAGGAAAACGGGTTCTATAAAAACCTGTATTACTCACAGTTTGCCGTTACAGAATAAGCGACAAACAAGACATTCTGATACAGATAATTAAAAAATCGACAGTCATTTGGCCTTAAAAATAGAAATACGTTATTTTTAGCCAGCCTGTTTTTGGGATATTTTGAAAATTGATGCTATTAATCTTTTCAGAAAACAAATAAATCCCTATTTTCGTACGCAGAAAATTCATTTGAAATTATACATTTATGAAATACGATATTATTGTTTTAGGAAGCGGGCCAGGTGGTTATGTAACCGCCATCAGAGCTTCACAATTGGGCTTTAAAGTAGCCGTTATTGAAAAAGAAAACTTGGGAGGTATCTGCTTGAACTGGGGATGTATTCCAACAAAAGCGTTACTAAAATCGGCTCAGGTTTTTGATTACCTAAAACATGCTTCCGACTATGGATTAACGGTTAACGAATTCGATAAAGATTTCGGAGCTGTGATCAACCGTAGCCGTGGTGTTGCTGAAGGAATGAGCAAAGGGGTTCAATTCCTGATGAAAAAAAATAAAATCGACGTTATCGATGGTTTTGGAAAAGTAAAACCGGGTAAAAAAGTAGATGTAACCGATAAAGACGGAAAAGTAACCGAGTATACTGCCGATCATATTATTATCGCTACCGGTGCGCGTTCCCGTGAATTACCAAACTTACCACAAGATGGTAAAAAAGTAATCGGATACCGTCAGGCTATGACATTACCAGAACAACCAAAATCGATGATCGTAGTTGGTTCTGGAGCTATCGGAGTAGAATTTGCACATTTCTATAACGCTATGGGAACCGAGGTAACCATCGTAGAATTTATGCCAAACATTGTTCCGGTGGAAGACGAAGATATCTCAAAACAATTTGAGCGTTCGCTTAAAAAAGCCGGTATCAAAATCATGACCAATGCTTCTGTTGAAAAAGTGGATACTACTGGAAACGGCGTAAAAGCAACGGTTAAAACCGCAAAAGGTGAAGAAATTCTGGAAGCCGATATCGTACTTTCTGCAGTAGGTATCAAATCCAACATCGAAAATATCGGATTGGAAGAAGTAGGTATCGCTACCGACAGAGATAAGATCCTGGTTAACGCTTACTATCAAACGAATGTTCCGGGTTATTATGCTATCGGTGACGTGGTTCCGGGTCAGGCATTGGCGCACGTTGCTTCTGCTGAAGGAATCCTTTGTGTGGAAAAAATTGCCGGTTTACACGTAGAGCCTATCGATTACGGAAATGTTCCGGGATGTACCTATGCTACTCCTGAAATCGCTTCTGTGGGTATGACCGAAAAACAAGCTAAAGAAAAAGGATTTGAAATCAAAGTGGGTAAATTCCCATTCTCTGCTTCCGGAAAAGCAAAAGCTGCCGGTACGCCAGACGGTTTCGTAAAAGTTATTTTCGACGCGAAATACGGTGAATGGTTAGGATGCCATATGATTGGTGCCGGAGTAACCGACATGATCGCTGAAGCGGTTGTGGCTCGTAAACTGGAAACTACTGGTCACGAAATCTTAAAAGCCATCCACCCGCACCCTACCATGAGTGAGGCGGTAATGGAAGCTGTAGCGGATGCTTACGGAGAAGTGATTCACTTATAAGATCCCAAAAACATAGTTAAAAGGGCTGTTTCAAATGAGGCAGCCCTTTTATTTTATAATCCTAATATGAAATCAAAATAAAACATGATCATTTCATTTGATTTGGACGATACGCTAATTTCGAAGACGCATTTCCCTCTGGAAAAGCAAAATTGGCTGCAACGGTTTTTAAAAATTGAAGGCGTCCGATTTGGCACAAAAGCATTATTCAAAGCGTTACGATCAAATAATCATCATATCTATATTTACACCACTTCTTATAGAAGTCGCTTTAAAATCTGGCTGATGTTTTATACGTATGGCATTCCCGTTGATTGTATCATCAACCAACAACTACACATTCAACGCGTTTTAAAAAAAGGAAAGTATATATCTAAGTTCCCCTTAGAATTTGGGATTGACATCCATATAGATGACGCTTTAGGGGTAAAAATAGAAGGCGACCGGCATGGTTTCCAAACAATCATTATCGCTCCTGATGATGAACAATGGCAAGCTACCATTCTAAATCGAATTGCTATAGCCTCTTTCGTTTCGAAAAATGATTAAAAGCCAACAAAATTATACGGCATCCTTTTTCTATCACTCGTCAGATTTTAAAATTTAACGCGATTTTTATAACAAAATTCACTATATTTGTACTATATATTCACTTCACTACACCGCTTCGTATTCCAAAGCAAACCGAATACGGGCAAAATCCACAAGTCATTAACTTTAAAATCAAATAGTATGTTTAGAAACCTAATGTATTTAGCGGTATCCCTTTTTCTATTTGCATCGTGTAGCAAAAGTGAAGTGATACGATTAACAGTAGCTTCCGAAGAAGCGGACTGTGTTGGTGTAGCGCCTCAAAAATGTTTGCTGGTTAAAAAAGAAGGGCAAGCAAATTGGGAGAATCTTTATAATGGAATCGATGGCTTTATTTTTGAAGATGGAAACGAATATGTATTGGAAGTACGCGAAGAAAAAATCGACAATCCGCCGGCCGATGCCCCTTCGATAAAGTATGTTTTGGTAAACGAAATCTCAAAAGTGGCTAAAACATCCGAAGGCTTACCAGCAAAAGTTGATGCGCCTGCGCCTGTTACCCAAACCTTCCAGATTGTCGTAGCCTCACAACAAGCCGATTGTACCGGTGTGGCGCCACAAAAGTGTTTTCTGGTTAAAAAAGACGGTCAGAAAGACTGGCAATTTTGGTATAGTGGTATCGAAGGTTTTACTTATGAAGAAGGTAACGAATATGTATTGGAAATTAAAGAAGAAAAAATTGACAATCCACCGGCCGATGGTTCGTCGGTAAAATACATACTGGTCAAAGAGGTATCCAAAATAAAGAAGATCTCTGAAAACCTTCCAAAACCAAAAAAATAATCCGATTACAATAATCCTGTCAGGCATTCAAAACCTGATCATTTTTTACAAGGTTGTTTAAAAAACAACCTTTTTTATGACCGTCTCAATAATTTTAACAAAATAATAGGCATACTTTTTGTACTTTATCGCATCTAAAAATTATGATACTTTAAAAACAAAACTGTATGACCCGCTTTCTATGCCTTTTTTCACTACTATTTATTTCATTTCAGAGTAATGCACAAATTACGCTTAATCAAGGTACAACTACTCAAAAAGATTATTTTGCAGAAATTCCGTTTGAAAATCTTAATAATAAATTGATCATACCCGTTGTAATCGAAAATAAAACCTATCGATTTTTGCTGGATACCGGCGCACCCTGTATTATCACTACCGAACTGAGTAAATTATTACAAACGAAATTCCTGACTGATATTAATATTGTAGATTCTAACGGCAAAAACGACACGATGAAAATGGTTGCTATACCAAAATTAGCATTGGGTGGTGTCACTTTTCAGGATATTCCGGCGTTGGTTAACGATAACAAGATGATTTTTGAATGCCTTAAAATCGATGGTTTTATTGGTAGCAATCTCCTGCGTAATTCCATTTTGCAATTGTCTGCTCCCAAAAAATCGATTGTCATAACCGATAATCCTTCCCGCTTGAATTTGCGCAAAAAACATGCTTCCAAACTCTATATGTACGACACACAAAGCAGTCCATATATTAAAATCGGATTGAAAAATAAAAAAGAAGCTTCAGAAGAAATCCTTTTTGATACCGGCATGAACAACCTATATTCCATGTCGTTACGAGCTTATGAGATTCTAAAAGAAGAGAATCTTTTTCTCGACATAGAAGAGGGCTATGGCAACGCGTCCATTGGAATATTTGGCAATTCAGACGATAGCCGAAATTACCGGTACACTGTTCCGCAAATAAAAATCAATGGAATTGCGTTTAAAAACATGACCATCGAAACCACCAACGACAAAAACTCCCGGATCGGTTCCGAACTGCTAAACCACGGACTTATTACGGTGGATTACAAAAACAAGTATTTCTATTTCGAGCCTTTTAATGAAAATTATGATCTGAAAGAAAAACAATTGGGCTTTAAACCGACACTGAACAACGAAAAACTAGTCGTTGGGATTATCTGGGACGATGCGATAAAGGGTGTTGTGGGAATTGAGGACCAAATTGTACAGATTGATGATGTAAACTATGAAAACATAAATTACTGCGAGATCATTACCAAGCCTTCACCGTTGCGTAATAAAGACAAAGACACTTTTAAGGTTACTTTCCGAAACAGTGTGGGTGACCTGAATACCATAACCTTAACCAAAAAATAATCGCCTATGACGATACAACCGATCTACAGCAAATCCATCCCCTATCCCCTGTTGCTATTGGCCGATCCGTATATTGATATGATCAATAGCTATATACACGAATCGTTTTTATACGGTATTCCTACCGGAAACGATTATATTGGCGTTTACGCATTATATCCGATAGATGAAACGGCTGTTGAGATCAAAAACATAGCCGTTAGGGAAGATCACCAACAAAAGGGCATTGGGAAGCTTTTATTGCACCATGCGCTTTCTGAAGCCAGAAAAAGAGGGTTTCATGAGGTGATCATCGGCACTGGAAACTCCAGTATTCCACAATTGCAATGGTACCAGAAACAAGGGTTTGAAGTCACCGGAATTAAACGGAACTTTTTTACGGAACATTATAAGGAACCGATCTTTGAAAATGGTATCCAGTGCAAACATATGATTGTATTAAGCAAACCGATCCACCATTCCCTGTAAGAAAAAGTTAGTATATTTGTAATAGTGACTCCGGTATTTTACCGGTACTGACACCAAATCTTATTTTATTTCATATGATCACTTTTGCCTATACCATCTTATATGTTCAAAATGTAACTAAAGTCATGACGTTTTACGAAAATGCATTTGGTTTTGAACGTAAATTTATCACCCCCGACGAAGATTACGGGGAATTGATCTCCGGTGCTACCACGCTATCCTTTGCGGTTCATTCGCTCGCTAAATCCAATCTGAAAGAAGGTTATATCGAAAGCGCTCCGACGGCCAAACCTTTTGGAATCGAATTGGGTTTTACGTCCGATGATGTAGAAAAAACGGTGGAAACAGCACTTCAGGCCGGCGCGACGCTGACCGAAGCGGTTAAAACCAAACCGTGGGGACAAAAAGTCGCCTATGTGAGAGATCCGGAAGGCTTTTTAGTGGAAATCTGTAGTCCGATGTAAAATGGAACGACTGATCCGGCATATTGAAAAATCGGTAGTCCTGACACCGGAGGAGAAAGAAATCATCGCGACGACTTTCCATTCGAAAAAAGTTGCTAAAAAAGAGATTCTTCATACCGAAGGCAGCGTTTGTCAATATAATTATTTTATCATAAAAGGTTGCTTTCGCCTCTATCTGATCACCGAAAATGGAAAAGAACAGGTCATCCAATTCGGACTCGAAAACTGGTGGATAACCGATTATTCGAGCTATACATCCGGAAGGCCTTCTAAATTCTATATTCAGGCATTAGAAGCTTCTGAAGTCCTGTATATCAGTCGCCCGGAACAGGAAACCCTGTTTGAAAAAATTCCGGCACTCGAAAGTTATTTCCGGAAAAACCTCGAACGGGCTTATGCGGCATCGCTTACACGGATTGAATATCTTTTTCTCCTTTCGGGCGAAGAACGCTACCTGCAATTTGTGGGGACTTATCCGGAGTTTGCCCAACGGATTCCGCAATATGTACTCGCTTCTTTTTTAGGAATCAGCCCGGAATACGTAAGCGAGGTTCGTAAAAAACTGAGTTAATCGCATTTCTTAAACCAGCTTAATTTTTTTCCGGCTGGCACTTCCGAACTTTGTCCTAATAAAAATTCAATCACTATGGACAATCGAATTAACATCAGTCAACTGGAACCGGAAGCCTATAAAATCATGTATGCTTTCGAAAAGTATTTAAGCACTTCCAAGCTTACGCCCATTCACAAAGAACTTATTAAAATTCGCGCTTCACAAATCAACGGTTGTGCTTTTTGTATCAATATGCACACCAAAGATGCCCGTAAATACGGCGAAACCGAGCAACGTATTTATGCGTTAAATGCGTGGAGAGATACGAATTTCTTTTCGGAAGCGGAAAAGGCAATTTTAGCCCTTACGGAAGAAATGACACATATTTCCAACCACGTATCGGATACAACCTACGAAAACGCCCGTAAAGCGCTTAATGACGATAATTACCTGGCTCAGGTGATGCTAGCCATTATCACGATCAATTCGTGGAACCGGATCGCCATCGCAACGAAAATGATGCCGGAACAAGATTAAAAAAAGGTCGCTACAAGCGACCTTTTTTTCTACACCTGACGGGTTTTGGAAACCTGTCAGGTGTAATTATTCTCTAATAACCATAATTGTTGCTTTAAACCCGGTCGCTAAATCCCAACGATTTGCCGAAAGTAATGTTCCTTTATCGTCGTAGACATGGAACTCGGCTGTATTCGGACCGGAACTTCCCTGATTTAAGGCTTCGAAATCGAGTTTGTTAAATCCTTTTTCCAATCCGAGTGTTGTTCCTTTAAAGCTGGCATCTAAAATAATCTGTGGAATCACGATCCTTCCGTTCACTAAAAACTTGATCATGTCACCATCCACATATTCGTGATCGCGGTATACAATTTTAACGTATTCCGATTTGGTACGGATTTCGCCAAACGACTGGTCTCTTTTAAAGATACGCGAATCGCCATTTCCTTCTCCTTGAAAATCCTGTTTTAGTTTTTCGACATAGACATCACCCGGATTCGCAAATTTCTCCTTTTCGGCGCCAAATTTAGAATTGTCTTCCCCAATCTGAAACGAAGACGTATTCGGTTTTAAGGTTTCCAGCGGATTTAATGGGGTATCAAAAATAGACGAACTAAAATTCATCGATGGAAAGGCAGTCGAATTAGAAGATTTATCCGGACTAATAGCCGGTATTTTCAAACGGGGAATCGGCTTCGACTTGGTTACAAAATCATTTTGCGCCCAACCGCTTGCAGAGAACCCGATTAAAATGAACAACAGATATAGTGATTTCACTGATTTACTTTTAAAGTCTAAAAATAGCAAATTCAGTCCTACCGGAAAATATTCCGGCTACTTTTAACGCTATTTTAATCCTTTTGATTCTTAACGTTTCATTACCACTACCACAATCAAAAAAGAAGTACCTTCATAGTCTTCCTGCTGATAACCAACTAAACAGACATATTTATGGCAACAAGAATCTTTGTAAACCTACCCGTTAAAGATCTCAATCGATCGATTGCGTTCTTTTCCAAACTGGGATTTACTTTTAATCCGCAGTTTACAGACGACAAGGCCACCTGCATGGTCGTTAGTGACACCATTTTTGTGATGTTACTGGTTCACGAACGTTTTAAGGATTTTACCCGTAAGGCGATTAGCGATGCCACACAAACGACCGAAGTACTCCTGTGCCTGGATACCGACAGCCGCGAAAAGGTAAACAACATCATTTCCAAGGCCGTCGAAGCCGGTGGTACGCTGTATCCCGAACCGATGGATTACGGTTGGATGTATTCCCATAGTTTCTCCGATCTGGATGGACACCAATGGGAAATTGTTTATATGGATCCGGAAGGAATGCCACAGTAAAATTTATGATTTTTTTAAGACAAATCCACAGTAAATAATCCGAAAAACCGTAATTGGCTATTCTCTTTTTTTGTACCTTGCATCTCGTTAAACCTTCTTTAAATCATTGATTTACTTATGGTACAGCTATTAATTATGCTAATTAAACAATTTATACTGCTGATCATTAATTTCGGCCAGTTGTTGTAATTATAACGTCCTTAAAAAACATCTAAACTATCTAAATCCGCTATCGGGTTTATATGGCTGTCGACTCTTTTATCTTTAATTTCAAGACCTATAAATAAAAAAATCCCTCTTTTCAGAGGGATTTTACATTATATAATTTTGTGGGTTTAGAAAACAAACATGGCGCGTTCGCCCATCATGTCATTTACCGCATCGGCCACTTCTTCCAATACCGCTTCATCAGTATGATTTAAAATCACTTTATCGATCAAAGCAACAATCGTTTCCATATCGGCTTCCACCAAACCACGAGTGGTTATCGCAGGCGTTCCTACACGGATACCCGACGTTACAAATGGTGATTTATCGTCAAATGGAACCATGTTTTTATTAACGGTGATTTCGGCTTTTACCAATGCATTTTCTGCTTCTTTCCCGGAAATATTTTTATTTCTAAGATCGATCAGCATCATATGATTATCGGTACCGCCCGAAATAATATCGTATCCTCTTTTTACAAAAGCTTCGGCCATTGCTTTTGCATTTTTCTGAACCTGCATTGCATACGTAAAGAATTCATCGCTTAAAGCTTCGCCAAAGGCTACTGCTTTTGCTGCAATGATATGTTCTAACGGACCACCTTGGTTACCTGGGAATACCGATCCATCCAATAAAGATGACATCATACGGATTTCTCCTTTTGGTGTTTTGATTCCAAACGGATTTTCAAAATCTTTACCCATCATGATCATTCCGCCTCTTGGTCCACGTAGCGTTTTGTGCGTCGTAGTCGTGATGATATGGCAATGCGGAACCGGATCGTTCATCAATCCTTTAGCGATTAAACCGGCCGGGTGCGAAATATCAGCCATTAAAATAGCCCCTACACTGTCGGCAATCTCGCGGAAACGTTTAAAATCCATATCACGGGAATAAGCCGAAGCTCCAGCGATAATTAATTTTGGTTGTTCCTGCGTCGCTACTTCCTGAATTTTGTCATAGTTCAGCATTCCGGTTTCTTTTTCTACTCCGTAGAATACCGGATTGTATAATTTTCCGGAAAAGTTCACCGGCGAACCGTGTGTTAAATGTCCTCCGTGTGAAAGATCGAAACCTAATATTTTATCGCCTGGTTTTAAACAGGCTGCAAAAACTGCTGTATTAGCTTGCGATCCGGAGTGTGGCTGTACGTTCACATATTCCGCTCCAAACAAAGCCTTAGCTCTGTCGATTGCGATTTGCTCGATTACATCCACTACTTCACATCCACCGTAATACCGTTTACCCGGATAGCCTTCGGCATATTTATTCGTTAAAACAGAACCCGCTGCTTCCATTACCTGATCGCTCACGAAATTCTCAGATGCAATAAGTTCCAATCCGTGAATTTGTCTATCTTGTTCCTCAAGAATTAAGTCGAAAATTTGTTCGTCGCGTTGCATTTTATAATATTTCGTTAAATTGACCTCAAAAATACGAAAATGGTTTGTTAAATTCACAATAGCTACTATATTTGATTTCGAATTTTTCAACAACAAAAACAAACATACAATATGCCTATAAGTGCCAATGACCCTACTAGAAAATCCTGGTTAAACGTCCCCGTGAACAGCGATTTCCCGATACAGAATATCCCTTTCGGGGTTTTTATAACTAAAGATGATGTGGTAACCATCGGAACCCGTATTGGTGATTTTGCGATCGATATGGGAGCCCTGCAACAATTGGGTTATTTTGAAGGTATTGAACTAACTGATGATATGTTCATGCAGGATACGCTGAACGATTTTATCTCCGACGGTAAAAAAACCTGGCGTTTGGTACGTAACCGACTAGCTGATATTTTTGATGCCGAAAACCCACAATTACGTGATAATGACGCACATAAAGAGGTGGTTATTTTTAACGTAAATGAAATCGAAATGCAATTACCGGTTTTAATCGGCGATTATACCGATTTCTATTCCAGTAAAGAACACGCGACCAATGTGGGCAAAATGTTCCGTGACCCGGACAATGCGCTACTACCAAACTGGGTACACATCCCCGTAGGGTATCACGGAAGAAGTTCTACCATCGTTCCATCCGGAATTCCGGTACACCGTCCAATGGGACAAACCCTTCCAAATGGTGAGACGCAACCGGTATTCGGTCCGTCGCGATCAGTAGATTTCGAATTGGAAACCGCTTTTATTACTACAGATGCTAACATTATGGGGGAAAACATCCCTGTGGAAGAAGCAGAAGACTATATTTTTGGTATGGTATTGCTAAACGACTGGAGCGCGCGTGACATTCAGAAATGGGAATATGTGCCACTTGGACCTTTCCTTGCTAAAAACTTCGCGTCGTCCATTTCACCATGGATTGTAACTATGGATGCCTTAGAGCCTTTCCGTGTGGCCAGTCCAAAACAAGAACCAACACCACTTCCGTATTTGCAACAAACCGGCGATCACGCTTTCGATATCAACCTGGAAGTGTCTATCGCTCCTGAAAATACCGATGCTACTATCGTTTCGGAATCCAACTTTAAATATATGTACTGGACCATGAGTCAGCAGTTGGCGCACCACACCATTAATGGTTGTCGTGTGAATTCCGGTGACATGATGGGATCGGGTACGATTTCCGGATCAGCCGAAAACAGCTTCGGATCGATGTTGGAATTAACTTGGGGTGGTAAAAACCCACTTAAAATGAAAGACGGTACCGAACGTAAATTTATCAACGACGGTGATACCGTGATTATGAAAGGTTTCTGCCAGAATGATCAGGTACGCATCGGATTTGGTGAAGTTGCGAGTAAACTATTACCTCCGTTCGAACGAAAATAATAGACTCCATTCCAAATAGAAACTCCGGCTTGTCCGGAGTTTTTTTATACCCGTTTCTTATAATCCGTCCAAAATGTATACTTTTGGGCATCTTTAACGATTTCATTTATGAGGAAAATTACTGCATTAGTATTCCTATTGGCTTTTGTTTGCTCCTGTGGTGTCAAGCAAACCCGGAATATGCTAACAGAAGGCGATTACGACGGCGCAATTGACCGCGCTATCGAGGGATTGCAAAACAATAAAAATGCAAAGGGAAAACAGGATTATGTGTACCTACTTGAGGAAGCTTTTGCCAAAGCCAAAGACCGTGATCTTCGTGCAATTGAACTCCTTGTGAAAGATGCCAATCCTTCCAAACTGGAAAAATTGTACAATACCTATTTACAGCTAAACAACCGTCAGGAGCGTATTCGTCCGTTATTGCCGCTACGCCTTTTAAAAGAAAACCGGAATGCTATTTTTCCGTTTGATGACTATTCGGATCAGATTGTTAGCAGTAAAAATGCATTGGCAAAATTCCTGTATGACAATTCCAAAGCTTTAATGGCGACGAATAACAAGGTGAATTACAGAAGAGCTTATGATGATTTTGCTTATCTGCTAACGCTAAGTCCTAATTTTAAAGACGTTACCAAATTAATGGACGAAGCGCAGTTTAAAGGAACCGATTTTGTAAATGTATATACCAAAAACGAAACCAATATGGTAATTCCGGTACGACTTCAGTCGGATTTACTGGATTTCAGTACGCTTGGTTTGGACGATAAATGGACGGTTTATCATAGTAACCGCCAGAAAGGTGTTACCTACGACTATGGCCTGATTGTTAACTTCCGCGATATTAAAATTTCTCCGGAACAAATCAAAGAGCGTCAGTTTATCAAAGAAAAGCAAATCAAAGACGGCGTTAAAAATCTGGTGGATGCCAATGGTCGTGTGGTTCGCGACAGTTTGGGGAAACCGGTTAAAGTGGATAATTTCCGTACGATTCGAATCGATATTTACGAGTTTACGCAGTTTAAAGCCTGTCAGGTAACCGCGAAAGTGGATTATATCGATTTTAAAACCAACCAGCTGATTGACTCGTTTCCATTGAGCAGCGAATATGTTTTCCAAAATATCTATGCCAATTATCAGGGCGATCGTCGTGCCTGCGATGACAACTATTTTAAGTATTTCGATCGCAAGCCGATTCCGTTTCCAGGTAACGAACAAATGGTGTATGATACCGGCGAAGATTTAAAAGCAAAACTCAAAAACATCATCACCCGGAATAAATTCCGACGTTAATATCGCTTAAAAATACCCTAAAGCACTTCCAAAAGAAGTGCTTTTTTTATGCGCAAGCCCCGTAAATATTAACAAGAAGTATAATATTAATTATTTGTTAATAAATATTTCGCATTTTGTACCATATAAATAGTAATTTTATGAAAATCAAATCTATACATTATGAAAAAAAACCTACTGTACATTTCGATGTTGTTTTTAGGCATCTGCGGGCATGCTCAGAAACTATCCGATTTTAATCGTGTAAACGTCGAGGGATTTTTTACAAATCCCGTAGTTTCGCCAGACGGAACACATGCCCTTTTAACCGGCGAGCATTTTAAAGGAATTTACCTTTTGGATCTGGCCAAAAATTCGGTACAAAAAATTTCCGATAAGGACGGAAGCGGTTACGGCTATACCTGGGATCGTAACAACACCACTTTTTATTTTAAAGAAAAAGGTGAAAAAGATTTCTTTTCGCAGTCAAAAGTGTACGCCTATGATGTGGCGACCCAAAGACGCGAATTAAAAGACGACATCAACCACACATTTTTGCCATCGTACCAGGGTAAAGAGACACCAATTGTGGTTTACACCAATCTAATGACTTTAAAGATCGAAGCAAAAGATCTTGCTACAGAAAAAACATGGGTGATCACCAACGACGAAGGGCAGTTTTACAATGCCATATTGTCTAACGATGGTAAAAAAGTGGCCGTTCATAACGGAGCGGATATTTTTGTTTACGATCTGAATGGTGAAAACAAACCCATTAAAGTCGGAACCGGAATCGCAACCGGATGGTCGGCAGACGACAAGTTCTTATTAGGATTTTTAGACGAAAGTGAAGACGGACATAGCGTGAGCAATTCCGAATTGTATCTGTTTGACACCAAAGCTTTCAAACCGAGAAAGATCACGAACACCGAAGTTTTTACTGAAATGTTCCCTTCATTCTACGGAAAAAACAAAGTATTGTTTGCCGATGATAAAACCGGTAGAATTTTCACTTCTGAACTAAAAAACTAATGCTATGAAAAAAATAACTACACTCCTTTTTGCCCTGATACTAGGTTTCGCCGCAAATGCACAAATCATTGTTCTCGATCCGGGACATGGCTATGGTGCCACAACCAGCGATAATCCCGATGGTCGAACCGCTACTGAAATTGAAACCTCACTTGAAGTAGGTTTACGTACCCGTAACCTCATCCAGGGGAGTTGTTCCTGGACGGTATACATGACCCGTACAACCAATCTGAACAGTTGGATTTCGGTAACACAACGCGCGACCATGTCGAACAACTGGAATGCCGACCGACTATTGAGTATTCACTGTAATGCAGGTGGTGGAACCGGTACCGAAACCTTCTATTGTACCGCCGACGATACGAATACGGCTCCGGATATTGCTTTCGCTCAGAAAATCCAAACCGATATGGTATCCTACGGTTCGTGGACAAACCGCCGCTGCGTGGAAGACAACAGCTTCCTGGCGTACCACCTTGGAGTACTGCGTTATTCCTCCGCTACAGCCTGTTTAAATGAAATCGGTTTTGTGGATACCACTTCCGATGCAGCCAAACTAACCAGTTCTACCTGGAGGGATTCGTTTGCATCCGCATACTTTAATGCTTTTAAATCGAATTTAGGACTAACTTGTAGTACCAGTGCTCCGGGCGCATTTACGCTAACCGCTACACCGGAATGTAACGGAAGCGCCACCCGCGTTCGATTAAACTGGACGGCTTCTGCCAATGCAACCAGTTATGACATCTATCGTAACGGGACTTTATATGCGAGCAGCATTACCGGAACCCAATATCTGAATACAGCGGTTACTTCCGGAACGGCTTATACGTACTACGTAAAAGCGAAAAATGCCGGAAGCACAACAACCAACAACTCCAACGGAACATTGTCGGCTACACCACCGGCTTGTGGCGCTCCGGGTGCGTTTACCGTTACCTTAACGCCTACTTGTAGCGGAACAACCAGCGCGATTAATGTGACCTGGACGGCTTCTGCCAATGCGACGACCTACGACATTTATCGTAACGGAAACTTATATGCGCCGGATGTTACAGGTACCTCGTTTTTAAATACATATTTGATCAACGCGGGTACTACCTATACGTATTCGATGGTGGCGAAAAACAGCGCCGGATCAACGAGCAACTCCAACGGAACGCGTTCGGCTGTAGCGATTAGCTGTGGCGCCCGAATGGCTGCTGAAAGTCCTGTAAATGGTTTTGAAAACCTACAGTTGTATCCGAATCCATCCGATGGTTTTGTAAACCTTTCGGTAGAGAATATCGCCGATCAAAAAGTGAATCTGATGTTGGTGGATACGAATGGCCGTATCGTATTGGAAAGCAACGTGATGCCAACCAATAATACATTATCCGAGCAAATCGATATTCGCAACCTGGCAACAGGTATGTATATCTTAAAAATCACAACCGGAAATAAAGAATATATCCGAAAAGTGGTGAAAAAATAAAGCTCCTTTTTTAACAGTAAAACCGGGATTGATCATATGATTAATCCCGGTTTTTTGTCTAATGTTTTCAGAAAAAAACATAGCTTTTTAAAGACAAGGCCTTTAATATAATCTCAAAAGAGTTAACGATATGAATAGCAACTATTACTTTCTTTTCAAAGCAAATGACCTTTTAAATAATAGGAACTTCAATCAAGTTCAGTATTATTCAGCTTGGCTATATAATGAAAATCTAAGTCCAAAAGTCAATCTACCATAAGAATTAATATGGAATAAAAGTTCATTAACCTTGGAACCAGTTTTTACAAAACTTTTGTTATTATCTCTTTGTTGTTTTTCTTTATCAAATCTTTTGTCTGCAATTCAAGTGACTTTATTATTGTTACATCCGATTGAAAATTTAAAAATCTACTTGTTCCTGTCTCCTTTGTTTGGATTAAGATTTTCATTCTATAATCTTTTCCATAAGATGCTTTTTCTAATTTCTCAATCGCTTCTTCTATAGTTTCATGTTTTCCTTGAATTTTCACAGGAACTGGCATACCTTCAAAATGATCTTTTAAAAAACCATCAATTCCATTATTTCTTTGAACAGGAAAAGCATTAACGTTTTGTAAAATGACTAATTCTTTTTCGGTTTTCTCTTGATACTCCTTTGCTCCTTTGTGTAGTAATTTTGATTCAGATATCACCATTTCTTCCAATCGTGTTTTCGCAAGTTGTACCGCATCAATTGAAATGTCAATTCCAATAAATTGTCTTTTTAAAAATTTAGCGGATACACAAGTTGTTCCACTTCCGCAAAAAGGATCAAGAACTAAATCGCCTTCGTCTGTAACAATATTTAAAATTTGATTAAGTAGTAAAACTGGCTTCTGGGTTGGATAACCTACTCTTTCTTTGGCTTTTGGATTTAAATATGGAATATCCCAAACATCTGAAAGTGGAACTCCTTTTTTCTCTTTACCTAAAATCACATTTCCGTTTTCATCTTTTTTATAAACTGATTTTCCATTTTCATTACGTTCTCTTTCTTGTAAAATTTGGTCAAGATTTGTTGTTACGGAATAATCGGTATAAATTGTATTGAATTTAAAATTCTTTGTTTTAGAATAAAAGAAAATTATCTGATGTGCATTTAAAAGTCCTTTTTTTGCATTAGACCATCTTTTGTATGACCAAATAATTTCGCTTTGGAAGTTTTTGGAACCAAAAACTTTGTCCATTAAAACTCTAATATTGTGTGATGCAGTTTTATCGCAATGAAGAAATACACTTCCAGTGCTTTTCAAAACTCTTTTTGATTCTTCCAAAACATTTTCAATAAGTGATAAATACTGTTCAATGGACTTATATTTATCCTCAAATTCATAAGTTTTAGAACTATCTTTATTTGTAAGGCTATGCTTTCGTTGAGTAAAAAAAGGTGGATCAAAGTAAATCAAGTCAATTTTATTAGCCTCAAGTTCTTTGAGTTTTTCAACACAATTTCCGTGATATATTTTATTAATCTCCATTTTCATGTGTTCTTTCGTTTGCAATCTGTATCAAAATATATTTTAGGTCTACACCTGAATATGCTTTTAAATACTCCCAAGCATCATCACCTCCATAGTATTCTCCTCCCACACCGGCATAAAGTGTTTTCAAAGTCTGTTGAATTTTGATTGCTTGTGCTCTTTGAGGATAGTAAAACATTATTCTTATAGGTTTGTGCCCATAATCTTTAATTACTTGAACCCTTGTGTGTTCTTTAGTAATATGGTCTCCATCTGTTGTTGCATCACGCCATTTTACTTCAATGGCATCATTTCCATTTAAGAAATCTATCTCAAATGTTTTAGGTCTTAGTCCAATCGTATTAACTACGTTAGTCTTTTTACCATCAGGAAATTTATATTTTAAACAAAGAGTAGCTGCTTCTTCGAGAAATGAACCAGCATACTTATATAAAAATCGTCCAACATTTTGATATTCATCTATCAACTGTCCTTCATTTGCCGTAATACCCAAAACTCTATAAATAAGATAATGAGACGTTTCGTCTGCCTTCATCTCTTCTTTTCTCTTCTCAATTTGGTTATTCAAGTTAGTAGAATAGGTGTGCGCAAGATTTTTTATTTTCTGTATTAATTCGTCCATTAGAGTTTATTAATTTTCTATTGCAAATTACAAAATTTTGTTAGGTTGTAACCCTTCTTTCAATCTGATATAACGCATAAATTCCCTAAACATAACTCAAAATACACAAATACAATGCATTATATTAAAAGAAATATTCTGCTTTTTTATCCTTTTATCTTTTTTTATACTACATTTGTCCCGATGAAATTAACAGCGTTACATAGTAACCGTTCCCTACGAAAAAGCCTGTCCACTACTTCGCGGACAGAGCGGAGTCTATTCTAGTACCCGAGTTTTTCCTATTGTTATTCATCTTCTATTTTTTCCCATTTTGGAAGTATCTATTATTTTTACCGGCTTAATTAGCCTTTTTGTTTTAACTATTATTTTAGGATTACCGTTTGCAATTCCTGCAAAACGACGGTAAACACTGCCTTTTTCGAAACATCCCTACGGTTTCGACACCTCCCTATTTCCCTTTACATTTTATTGTTTATTAATATTTACCCATCCTTGTAAAAGATGCATGTAATCATTGTTATTGCTCAAAAGGAGCATTATGCCTATGCACCGGAGATTTGCGACACCATCCAAACCTCTGCCCTACAAAGAGGCACCGGTATTGCCAAAAGGACGCCGGAATACATCCGCAAAAAAATTGATATGCAGGATGCCGTTATCGCACTTGAAAACGGAAAATTCGCCGGCTTTTGTTATATCGAAAGCTGGAGTCATGGAAAATTTGTCGCCCATTCGGGTCTTATTGTCCATCCGGATTACCGGCACCTCGGACTCGCAAAAAAAATCAAAACGTTTGTGTTTGACTATTCGCAGAAAAAGTATCCGGAGGCTAAAATTTTTGGCATCACCACCGGTCTGGCTGTGATGAAAATCAATTCCGATTTAGGCTACCGACCGGTACCTTTTTCCGAATTAACCGATGATCCCAGTTTTTGGAGCGGTTGTAAAACCTGTTCGAATTTTGACATTCTGCAACGGAAGGACAACAAAATGTGCCTTTGTACCGGAATGTTATACGATCCGAACGAAAAAAGAAAACCGAAAACAACTTACACCTTTAATCAGAAAGTGCTCAGTCGACTGAAAAACATCAAACAGGCACTTTTCTTAAAAAATAAATCCCATGAAAGAACAACATAAACCCAATGGAATCAAAAAAGTGGTTTTAGCCTATAGCGGCGGACTCGATACTTCTTTTTGTCTGAAATACCTGCAAAATAACGGTTATCAGGTGCATACCGTTTTGGTGAACACCGGTGGTTTTTCCGAAACCGAATTAGAAACCATCACCACCCGTGCCTACGAATTGGGGAGTTTTGAGCATACCAATCGCAACATTATTGAAAAATACTATCAGAAAGCGATCAAATATCTGGTTTTCGGAAATGTGCTAAAAAACAATACCTATCCGCTTTCGGTAAGTGCCGAACGAGTTTTCCAAGCGTTGGAAATTATCCGCTATGCTAAAAAAATCGGAGCCGAAGTTGTGGCACACGGAAGTACCGGAGCCGGGAATGATCAAATCCGTTTTGATCTTATTTTCCAAACCATCGCTCCGGAAATTGAAATTATGACGCCAATCCGCGATCTTAAATTATCCCGTCAGGAAGAAGTGGATTATCTCGAGGAACAGGGTGTTTCGTATTCTTGGGAAAAGGCACAGTACTCGATCAATAAAGGCATTTGGGGAACCAGTGTGGGTGGAAAAGAAACACTCACCTCGCACCTTCCGTTGCCAGAGGAAGCGTATCCGTCGCCATTACAAAAAACAACATCCGAAAAAGTTGTGCTTGAATTTGAAAAAGGCGAACTGGTAGCTGTAAACGGTGAAAAAGCCACACCGACAACCAATATCACCAAACTCGAAAACATAGCCAGTGCTTTTGCGATTGGCCGCGACATCCATGTGGGCGATACGATTATCGGGATTAAAGGGCGTGTTGGTTTTGAAGCCGCAGCTCCACTGATCATTATCAAAGCCCATCATCTGCTCGAAAAACATGTGTTGACCAAATGGCAGCAATACTGGAAGGAACAGCTGGGGAATTGGTACGGTATGCTTTTCCACGAAGGCCACTACCTCGACCCGGTGATGCGTAATATCGAAACATTTCTAACCGATACGCAGCAGACCGTAAGTGGTACCGTTACCGTTACCTTAAAACCGTATCATTTTTCACTAGATGGCATTGTATCGGAACACGATTTAATGAACACCGGGTTTGGTCAGTATGGCGAAATGAACAACGCCTGGACGGCGACCGATGCGAAGGGTTTTATCAAAATTCTTGGAAATGCGCAAACTATTTATTCACATGTAAATGCACTCGATTATGATTAAGATCGGTATTATTGGTGGTTCCGGTTATACCGCCGGTGAGTTGTTACGTCTGCTCCAAAACCATCCCAAAGCGACAGTCGACTTTGTTTATAGTACGACCAATGCTGGTAAACCCGTTGCAAATGTACATCAGGATTTATTGGGCGATACCGATTTGGTTTTTACCGATACGATAAACCCGGAGGTGAATCTTGTTTTCCTTTGCTTGGGTCACGGTCAGTCGAAGGCTTTTTTGGAAAAACATCCTTTTGCTTCGCATACGCGTATGATTGATTTGGGAAATGATTTTCGTTTAAATTCCGATGCCGGTTCTTTTGTGTACGGTCTACCGGAACTGAACCGTAAAAAGATCAAAGCAGCTCAGTTTGTGGCCAATCCGGGGTGTTTTGCTACGGCGATACAATTGGCGTTGTTACCTTTGGCACACGATCAGGAGCTACAAAACAGTATTCATATCAACGCGACTACCGGCAGTACAGGTGCTGGCGTCCAACCTTCCGGGACTTCCCATCACAGTTGGCGCAATAATAATATGTCGCATTACAAAGCCTTTGAGCACCAACATCTGGACGAAATCCGCCAAAGTCTGGAAAAGCTGCAACCCAGTTTTGATCAAGAGTTGTTGTTTATTCCAAATCGCGGGGATTTTTGCCGTGGAATTTTTGCAACCCTATATATGCAAACCGAAAAATCGCTGGATATTATAGTATCGCTATACCAAACCTTTTATCACAACCAGCCTTTTGTGGTGGTCACGACCGATGCGATCCACTTAAAGCAGGTCGTACAAACCAACAAATGCATCATCAGTCTGGAGAAAAAAGGAAAATACCTGTTGGTCACTTCCATTATCGATAATCTGATAAAAGGCGCGTCGGGACAGGCGATACAGAATATGAACCTGATGTTTGGTCTGGAGGAAAAAACCGGGCTACAATTAAAATCAGGCAGTTTTTAATCTATTCAATTTTTACAACAATGAGCTTATTTAATGTTTATCCAATATACAACCTCACTCCTGTGCGCGCTTTAAACGCAACCGTATGGGACGAAAACAACCAGGAATACCTTGATTTTTATGGGGGTCACGGTGTGATTTCCATTGGTCATTCCCATCCGAATTATGTCAAAGCGATTACCGATCAGGTCGGGAAAATCGGTTTTTATTCCAATTCCATTCAAAATCCGATACAGGAACAATTGGCTCAAAAACTGACTGTTATGTCCGGTTATCCTGACTATTCCTTGTTTTTGTGTAATTCCGGTGCCGAAGCGAACGAAAATGCTTTAAAACTGGCTTCCTTTTACAACGGAAAATCGAAAGTGATTGCGTTTCAAAAATCGTTTCACGGACGTACCTCAGCGGCTGTTGCAGTGACGGATAATCCATCGATCGTAGCGCCGATTAATAGCAAACACGAGGTGGTTTTTCTTCCATTAAACGATAGTGATGCTGTTACACAAGAAATCGCCAAAGGGGATGTTTGTGCCGTGATTATCGAGGGAATTCAAGGCGTAGGCGGTTTGGACGAAGGAACTACGGCTTTTTTTCAGTTTTTACAACAAATCTGCAACGCCAATAATGTTGTGCTGATTCTGGATGAAATCCAAAGTGGCTACGGACGTTCCGGCTTGTTTTTTGCGCACCAGCATCATGCGATTCAGCCGGATATTATTTCGGTTGCCAAAGGAATGGGCAATGGTTTTCCTATCGGCGGAATTCTGATTCATCCAAAATTTAAAGCCTCCTATGGCTTATTGGGCACTACTTTCGGCGGAAATCATTTGGCTTGTGCAGCCGCTTTGTCGGTTTTGGAAACCATCGAACAGGAACAACTGATCGCAAATGTCACTTTGATCCATGATTATTTTATAGCTCGGGTACAACAAATCCCGGCGGTAAAAAAAATAAAAGGTAAAGGTTTGATGCTCGGATTGGAATTCGATTTTGACATTAGTGAATTGCGTCAAAAACTGATTTATGATGCCCATATTTTTACCGGAAATGCATCGCAGAAAAATCTGTTACGCGTTCTTCCGCCTTTATCCATCACCCAAAACCATATTGATTCGTTTGTAAGCGGACTCGAAAAAGTCCTTTACACTTTAAACTAAAATACTATGAAACATTTTACATCCGTAAACCATATCGAAGATCTCGACGCGCTGTTATTACTCGCCAAACAGATCAAATCCGATCCCTATTCGTATAAAGCCCTGGGAACAAATAAAACTATTGGCCTTTTGTTTTTTAATCCGAGTCTGAGAACCCGATTGAGTACGCAAAAAGCAGCGGCCAATTTGGGAATGAACTGTATCACTTTAAACCTGAATACCGAAGGCTGGAGTCTCGAATTTGAAGACGGCGCCATCATGGACGGTACAAAATCCGAACACATCAAAGAAGCCGCACAAGTAGTCGCGCAGTACTGCGATATCATAGCCATCCGTAGTTTTCCAACGCTAACGGATAAGGAAAAAGATGAGTCCGAATATGTGATCAACGCTTTTATAAAAGAAGTTTCCGTTCCGGTGATTAGCCTCGAAGGTTCGTCGGAACATCCGTTACAGGCCGTAGCCGATATCCTGACGATACAGGAGTATAAAACCAAACAAAAACCGAAAGTCGTATTAACCTGGGCGCCACATCCAAAGGCATTGCCGCATGCGGTTCCGAATTCGTTCGTCAAGATGATGCAAAAAGCCCATGTCGATTTTGTGATCACGCATCCGGAAGGCTATGCCCTCAATCCCGAAATCACTCAAAACAGCACGATTGTCTACAATCAGAACGAAGCTTTTGAGAATGCCGATTTTATATATGCCAAAAACTGGAGCAATTATAACGATTATGGCGCCATCACGTCTCAGGACTTGTCGTGGATGGTAACGCCGGAAAAAATGGCGCTTACCAACAATGCCAAATTTATGCATTGTCTTCCGGTACGACGCAATCAGATTGTGAGCGATGCGGTTTTGGATAGCGAAAACGCTATCGTGATTCCGCAGGCGAATAACAGAACCTATGCCACTCAGGCGATACTGACTAAAATTTTACAGGATGATGACAACTAAACCGGAATTAACCCTTGTAAAAATCGGCGGAAACATTATCGACGATCCGATTGTTTTACAACAAACGCTCCGTGCTTTTTCAGAATTAAAAGGCGCTAAAATTCTCGTTCATGGTGGTGGTAAAGAAGCGAGTAAAATCGCCGAAGCACTACACCTCGAAATACAAATGATCGACGGTCGACGTATTACCGATCAGCCTATGCTGGATGTGGTCGTAATGACCTATGCCGGATTGATCAACAAAAGAATTGTAGCACAGCTCAACGCACTGGATTGTCCTGCTTTCGGGTTTTCCGGAGCGGATGGCAATCTGATTATTTCGGAAAAGAGAACCGTGCAGGATATCGATTTTGGTTTTGTGGGCGACATCCGTCATATCAATACGCCGCAACTCCAAACACTTTTAAACGAAAAAGCGGTTCCGGTGTTTTGTGCCATCACACACGATGGAAATGGACAGTTGCTCAATACCAATGCCGATACCATTGCCGCGGAATTGGGTATCGCTTTGTCTCAAAACTATACGGTAAAAATCATTTATTGTTTTGAAAAGCAAGGCGTGTTGATCAACACTAACGACGAAACCTCGCTGATTCCGTTGTTAACGACATCGAAATACCGCGATCTGTTGGCCATCGGCGCTATTTATTCGGGTATGATTCCCAAACTCGACAATTGTTTTAACGCGCTGACAAAAGGTGTCTATCGTGTGATCATCGGAAACCTGTCCGCCTTAGAAAATCAAAATGCAAAATATACCGTCATCCAACTGTAATATGAAAACGATAACCACTTTAACCGCCGAAGCAATCCTTTTATTAAAAAAGCTCATCGAAACGCCTTCTTTTTCCGGAGAGGAAAATCAAACAGCTTTATTGATCATCGATTGGTTCGAACATAATGGGATTCCGTATCAAAGGGAAAACAACAACATTTGGGCGTATAATCGTCATTTCGACAGTAGTAAGCCTACCGTATTGCTCAATTCCCATCACGATACCGTAAAACCCAATCAGGCCTATACACTCGATCCGTTTACCGCTTTGGAAGACGACGGGAAAATATTCGGATTGGGTAGTAATGATGCCGGCGGCTGTCTCGTGTCGCTACTGGCTACATTCGTTTATTTTTATCCACAGGAAAGCCTATCGCATAACATCGTGATTGTGGCTTCCGCCGAAGAAGAAAGCAGCGGTCCAAATGGTCTGAATAGCGTGTTACAACACCTTCCGGAGCTGGATTGTGCCATTGTGGGCGAACCGACCGAAATGCAATTGGCCATAGCCGAAAAAGGACTTTTAGTATTGGATGTAACCGTATGCGGAACCGCAAGTCACGCAGCACACGACAACCCGGACAATCCGATTTATAACGCCATAGACGTAATCGAATGGTTTCGGAACTATCGTTTTGAAAAGGTGTCCGACATACTCGGTCCGGTAAAAATGACCGTTACGCAGATCAATGCCGGAAAGCAACACAATGTGGTACCATCCGAATGCCAACTGGTGGTCGATATCCGTGTGAATGATCAATATACCAATACCGAAATTCTCGATACCGTCCTACAATCCGTAAAGGCTACGGTACAACCGCGATCGATGCACTTGAATGCGTCTTCCATCGCACCGGAACATCCCTTGGTTCGGTCGGGTGTAGCATTGGGACGCACCACGTATGGCTCTCCCACCCTTTCCGACCAATCGGTTTTAAGTTGTCAGTCGCTAAAAATGGGACCGGGGAATTCACTACGTTCCCACACGGCCAATGAATTTATTTACCGCCATGAAATTGAAGCGGGAATTGCCTTGTATATTGAAATACTCAACGGCTTTTTTAACGAAAAAAACAGAATAGTATGAAACTATGGGAAAAAGGGATCGTAACCGATCAGAAAATTGAAAACTTTACCGTTGGAAACGACCGCAAACTCGATTTGGTACTCGCCCGATACGATGTGCTGGCTTCGATCGCACATGCCAAAATGCTGGCCAAAACAGGTCTTTTAAAAGATCAGGAAGCTACGGATATCGTCCTGGCACTGGAAGATATTCTGCAATATTGCAGCAGTGGCAATTTTACTATCGATTCGGATTTTGAAGATGTACATTCCAAAATCGAATTTATGTTGATCGAAAAGTTGGGCGCTACCGGAAAAAAAATCCATATCGCCCGTTCCCGAAACGATCAGGTTTTGGTGGCCCTCCATCTGTATCTGAAAACCGAAATTGGTGAACTGAAAAACCTCATCGTGGAATTATTCGAATTGCTGCTTGTTTTGGCTAAAAAATACCAGAATGTATTGTTACCGGGCTATACACATATGCAAATCGCCATGCCCTCTTCATTTGGTTTGTGGTTTTCGGCCTATGCCGAAAGTCTGATCGACGATATGACGCTATTCAATGCGGCTTTACAAGTCGTCGATCAAAATCCATTGGGATCGGCAGCCGGCTATGGTAGTTCGTTTCCAATCGATCGCATGCATACCACACAAACGCTAAAATTTGCAACCTTGAAATACAATGTTGTCGCCGCACAAATGAGCCGTGGGAAATCCGAAAAAACAGTTGCTTTTGCGATGAGTGGTGTTGCGGCAACGCTGTCGAAAATGGCAACCGATGTATGTCTGTATTTGTGTCAGAATTTTGATTTTATCAAGCTTCCCGGCCATTTAACAACCGGTTCGAGTATTATGCCGCATAAAAAGAATCCGGATTTGTTTGAACTGATCCGTGGAAAATGCAATAAAATCCAGAGTCTTCCCTACGAACTGACCTTACTCACAAACAACCTGCCGAGTGGGTACCACAGGGAATTCCAATTGTTAAAAGAAGGCTTATTTCCAGCGGTAGAGAATTTAAAATCCTGTTTGGAAATGGCTTGTTATGCGCTACAAGACATTGAAGTAAACACTTCCATTTTGGAAGATCCGAAATACAAACATCTGTTTACGGTGGATACTTTAAATAAATTGGTGAATCAGGGAATTCCGTTTCGCGATGCGTATAAAATCGTCGCCGAAAAAGTCGAAAACGGAACTTATTACGCGCCGGAAACGACACACCATACCCATGAAGGAAGCATCCATAACCTATGTCTGGATCAGATTCATCAGAAAATGCAGGCCGTACGCTAACCAAAAAGAGGTTCCCGATGGGAACCTCTTTTTATTCGGTCCAACGTTTTAAATCGTCGGCCTGTATTGCGCTATGGGAGGCGTTATATACCGCTTTTCCATCTTTGATCACTATAAGTTGCGGCGATTCGTGTTGCACGCCAAAACGTTCCGCGATGCCATTCGAAAGCGGTCGGTGTTCCAATAAATCCAAAAAGTACAGATCCAGTGCATCATCCAGATCATATTCCCGTTCAAATTGTTTTAATGCCATACGGCTAATACTGCATCGGGTACTGTGTTTAAAAATAACCGCCGGTTTTTCAAAAGAGTGTTCCGCGATCGCATCCAACGTAGTTGTTTCTAAAGGTGTCCAGTTCACTTTTGAAGGAACAGCCTCTTCCTGTCCTCCGAATATTTTATCCAAAAATCCCATTCCTGTCCGATTTTACGCCATTTTGACATTTGTTTTTTGTAAATTTAAGTCATAAAACGCCAATTTGTCCGATTTCTTATATTGGAATATAAATTGACATATACCAATCAAAGTTAAAAAATAACTATCACAATCGACAAACAACATTTAAAAATATGAACTTTAATAATCTAACCATCAAATCTCAGGAAGCCCTGCAACAAGCGCAACAAATAGCGCAAGGTTCAGGCCATCAACAAATCGAAAACGAACATATCTTTAAAGGTATCCTCGAAGTTGATGAGAATGTGGCACCATTCATTTTGAAAAAACTGAATGTGAATCTAAACCTGTTCAAACAAATTTTGGACAGTACTATTCAAAGTTTTCCAAAAGTAAGCGGAAGTGAACTGATGTTTTCCCGCGATGCCGGAACAACCCTAAACGAAGCCGCGAATATTGCGAAGAAAATGAACGACGAATATGTATCGATCGAGCACTTACTATTGGCGATATTCAAATCGAAAAGCAAAGTGGCACAGATCTTAAAAGATCAGGGTGTGACCGAAAAAGGCCTTGAAAGTGCCATTAATGAAATTCGAAAAGGTGAAAGAGTCACTTCAGCTTCGGCCGAAGAAACCTATAACGCCTTAAACAAATATGCAAAAAATCTGAACCAATTGGCCAACGACGGCAAACTGGATCCTGTGATCGGTCGTGATGAAGAAATCCGCCGTGTATTACAAATCTTATCCCGTCGTACCAAAAACAATCCGATGTTGGTTGGAGAACCCGGTGTGGGTAAAACCGCCATTGCCGAAGGTCTGGCACATCGTATCGTACAAGGCGACGTACCGGAAAACCTAAAAGACAAAGTAGTCTTTTCATTGGACATGGGTGCGTTGATTGCCGGAGCCAAATACAAAGGGGAATTCGAAGAACGTTTAAAATCGGTGGTAAAAGAAGTAACTTCTGCCGAAGGTGACATCGTGTTATTTATCGATGAAATCCATACGTTGGTTGGTGCCGGAGGTGGCGAAGGCGCTATGGATGCCGCGAATATTCTAAAACCGGCTTTGGCCCGTGGTGAATTACGAGCAATCGGAGCGACAACATTGGACGAGTATCAAAAATACTTTGAAAAAGATAAAGCCTTGGAACGTCGTTTCCAAAAAGTAATGGTGGACGAACCGGATACCGAAAGTGCGATTTCGATCCTCCGTGGTATCAAAGAAAAATATGAAGCGCACCACAAAGTGCGTATCAAAGACGATGCGATTATTGCCGCAGTGGAATTGTCGCAACGCTACATCACCAATCGTTTCCTACCGGATAAGGCGATTGATTTAATGGACGAAGCCGCATCCAAATTGCGTATGGAAATCAACTCCAAACCGGAAGAACTGGATGTTTTGGATCGTAAAATCATGCAGTTGGAAATCGAAATTGAGGCGATTAAACGTGAAAACGACGAAAACAAGCTTAAAATATTAGGTCTTGATCTCGCCAACCTGAAAGAAGAACGCAACGAGATTTTTGCCAAATGGAAATCGGAAAAAGATGTTGTGGACAACATTCAGGCGACCAAACAGGAAATTGAAGATCTAAAATTACAGGCCGAACGTGCCGAGCGTGACGGCGATTACGGTAAAGTAGCCGAAATCCGTTACGGGAAAAGCAAAGAAGCACAGGAACGTCTGGATGTGTTGCAAAAACAATTACAGGAAAACCAATCCGGTCACTCGTTGATCAAGGAAGAGGTTACCCATGACGATATCGCAGAAGTGGTCGCGAAATGGACCGGTGTTCCGGTAACCAAAATGCTGCAAAGCGAACGCGAAAAATTATTAAAACTGGAAGACGAACTGCACCACAGAGTCGTGGGTCAGGAAGAAGCTATACAGGCGATTAGTGATGCCGTGCGCCGTAGTCGTGCCGGTTTACAGGATTCCCGTAAACCTATAGGATCGTTCCTATTCCTGGGAACTACCGGTGTCGGGAAAACCGAGTTAGCAAAAGCCCTGGCCGAATACCTGTTTGACGATGAAAATGCGATGACGCGTATCGATATGAGCGAATATCAGGAACGTCATAGTGTGAGCCGATTGGTGGGTGCGCCTCCGGGATATGTCGGTTATGACGAAGGTGGCCAATTGACGGAAGCCGTTCGAAGAAAACCATATTCCGTAGTCTTATTGGATGAGATTGAAAAAGCCCATCCGGATACGTTTAACATCCTGTTACAGGTATTGGACGAAGGTCGTTTAACGGACAACAAAGGTCGTTTGGCCGATTTTAGAAATACGATTATCATCATGACCTCCAATATGGGTAGTCATATCATACAAGAGAAGTTCGAGAATCTGAAAGGAAGTATCGAAGCAGCTACCGAAGCAGCCAAAGTGGAAGTACTCGGTTTATTAAAACAAACCGTACGTCCGGAATTTATCAACCGTATCGATGAGATCGTCATGTTTACACCGTTGAGTTCGGCGAACATCCGTGAAATTGTAGGATTACAGTTAAAAAGTGTAATCAGAATGTTGGCACAACAACATATTACAATGGATGCGACACCGGAAGCCATCGATTACCTGGCGCAAAAAGGATATGATCCGCATTTTGGTGCACGTCCGGTAAAACGGGTTATCCAACGCGAAGTACTTAACGAATTGTCGAAAGAAATTCTTTCCGGTTCCGTAGCGACCGATAGTATCGTATTACTGGACAGTTTCGATGGCAAATTGGTTTTCCGTAATCAGGCGGCGACCAATAATGAATAAAAAAATCCGTCCTAACGGATCACCATATAGCATAATTTGGTTTTCATAATACCCGAAAGGGTTGGTTTTTGGTTG
>JAEXIT010000013.1 GCA_023446155.1 Bacteroidota bacterium | reverse complement strand
ATATATAATCTATTACAATAACGAAAGAATTAAATCAAATCTAAACAAAATGAGCCCGATAAAATATCGAGCTCACTATTATAATAATTAATTATAAATTTGTCTAATCTTTTGGGTGCAGTCTAGTTTAAAACTCAGGCTTTTTTATATTCCAACAATCCCAAATACGGATCACCTTCTATTTGTAAAAGTTGCGCAAAGGCCGGTTCGGTTTTAAGTCCGCTCTTTTTTAAAGCGATAACCGCTTCCCGGAATGCTGCTCCCCTTTCCTGTAAAATTCGGTGTTCGATCAGCATATGTTGGTATCCGTTTTGTTCCCGGGTTGGGATATTTTGTCCGAAGATTTCGATTTCGATTCCATCGATACTGAAATTAGCCACTATAGCATTCATAGCGCCCGTATTCAATTCCTGACAAGAGAAATCCTGATATCCGGAAAAAGCTGTCTGTAGCGTCGTTATAAAAGCGTTTTTGTCTTTCCAATAACAACCTATATCCAGATCACTCGAATCAATCGCAATAGCAATTGGAATGGTTCCGACCAGAATCGGATCAAAATCCGACAAGAAATAAAAAATACGGTGCTCCGTTAAGAGACCGTAACTTTTTTGTTGCAGTGGATCACCTGTTTTCAGATACTCCAGCGTATCGAATACGTTCAAACTATGCGTTTTTGTTTTTTCCGTTTTTAAAACGAACCTTTTCCACTATTGGTTCTTGTTTTTTCGCTTTAAATACCGGTTTTTTACCCACTGGCTTATTAGCAGCCGGTTTTGGAGTCGTCGGCTTTTGTGGCGCTTTGGCTTTTACTTCCGGTTTCCCTCCTGTTTTTACCGCTTCTTTATTTTGCGCCAGTACTTCCATTGGATTTTTTGGTTCTTCTTTAGTTCCTCTCAGGTGAATTACCAATCCGTTCAGGAAGTTACGCAATACCTGATCCCCACAGTCTACATACTTGGGATGGTCGGCATTACGGAAAAAATTTCCAATCTCTCCTTTGGATATTCGGAAATCGACCAGCTCTAAAATCTCCACAATTTGATCATCACGTAACTGCAATGCCACGCGAAGCTTTTTAAAAATATCATTATTCGTCATAGTCCTAATTTATCGTTCAAAGATACATAAAATCAATGGTCCCTTTTTTGAAACTGATTTTAATTTATTTTTGCAAAAAAAATACCCGATATGAATACCCACGAGGAACGAATTAGTCTTTTATCCGAAATGATTGCTTTTGCTATTGTTGACGGTGAACTTCACGATAATGAATACGATTTTTTAGCTATTGTTGCCGAAGAGCTCGCTATTAAAAAAGAGGTCTTTCTGGAACTTTTCAGCAAACGCAATGAGATCATTCCGATTAAAAACGAACACCAGCGCATCATGCAATTTTACCGTTTGGCGCTATTAATGCATGCCGACAATGTATTGCACGAACACGAAATCAAAACGATTAATGAAATCGGAATTAAAATGGGATTAAATCCAATGGGAATCCGGAAGACGTTAAAAGCCATGGAGCAATCGCCCAACCGAATGGTCGAGCCGGCTTTTCTGATTTGTGCCTTTGAAGAACAGCATAATTAGCCGTTCTTCAAAACACTAAATTTTTTCCTGTAAGGCTTTAATTTCGTCTCGTAATTTAGCGGCCTGCATAAAATCCAGATCTTTTGCGGCTTTTTCCATAACCTTACGTTTTTCACGAATCATTTTTTCAATTTCCGTTTTCGACATAAAGGCCGTATTCGGTTCTGGCGCTTTGGCTGCCGCTTCATATTGGTAGGAACTCGCCTGATTTTTCATCAGGGCGTTTTCAATTTTTTTATTCAACCCTTTCGGAACGATATTGTTTTTATCGTTATAGTGCATCTGCTTGGTACGACGGTAATTGGTCTCATCGATCGTTTTTTGCATACTATCGGTGATCTTATCGGCATACATGATCGCTTTCCCATTTACGTTACGGGCGGCACGTCCTACGGTTTGTGTCAGCGAACGGTGGCTTCTCAGAAATCCTTCTTTATCGGCATCCAAAATCGCTACCAACGATACCTCCGGTAAATCCAAACCTTCCCGTAGCAAGTTCACTCCAATAAGAACATCAAACAATCCTTTTCGCAAATCCTGCATGATCTCAACCCGCTCCAGCGTATCGACTTCCGAATGGATATAACGACAGCGTATTGACACTTTCGTCAGGTATTTGGTTAATTCTTCCGCCATACGTTTGGTCAGCGTGGTTACCAATACCCGTTCATCGACTTCACAACGCAACTGAATTTCTTCGATCAGATCATCAATCTGATTCTGACTTGGGCGCACTTCAATGATCGGATCCAATAAACCGGTTGGGCGGATGATCTGTTCCACATAGATTCCTTCCGATTTTTGCAATTCGTAATCTGCCGGAGTTGCCGACACATAAATGACCTGATTTTGCAGACTTTCAAATTCCTCAAACTTTAACGGACGGTTGTCCATCGCCGCCGGTAAACGGAATCCATATTCGACCAGATTTTCCTTACGCGAACGGTCGCCACCATACATCGCATGCACCTGAGAAATCGTAACATGACTCTCGTCGACCACCATCAGAAAATCATCCGGAAAGTAATCCAGCAAACAGAACGGTCGTGTTCCGGGTGCTCGTCCATCCAGATATCGGGAATAGTTTTCGATACCGGAACAATACCCCAATTCGCGGATCATTTCCAGGTCGAAATTGGTTCGCTCTTCCAGACGCTTGGCTTCGAGGTGTTTTCCGATTTCTTTAAAATAATCGACCTGTTTTACCAAATCCTGCTGAATTTCCCAGATTGCATTTTGCAATACATCCGGGGATGTCACAAACATATTCGCCGGGTAAATATTTAACTTGTCGTATTTCTCGATTACCTGTGCCGTTTTCGGATCAAAAGCTTCGATTTCTTCGATTTCATCTCCAAAAAAGTGAATTCGAAACGGATCATCGGCATAACTCGGATATACTTCTACCGTATCACCTTTTATCCGAAAGGTACCCGGAGTAAATTCGGCTTCCGTACGCGCGTATAAACTC
Source organism: Bacteroidota bacterium (assembly GCA_023446155.1). Classification (GTDB taxonomy): domain Bacteria; phylum Bacteroidota; class Bacteroidia; order Flavobacteriales; family Flavobacteriaceae; genus Flavobacterium. Next base: position 8,517 of record JAEXIT010000013.1, on the reverse strand, counting down.
TGTACTAAACGGTGTAATAATTTTGTTCGGGAAATAACCTGATTTTGCTCGATGGAAACTACGTTTTTCTGAAACTCCACCGGGTTACCAATACCATACAAACAAGATACCGAGGCAACCACCAATACGTCTCTCCTACCCGATAACAGCGAAGAAGTCGTACTAAGCCGCATTTTTTCCAGTTCGTCGTTAATGGAAAGATCTTTTTCAATGTAAGTGCCGGTTACCGGTATAAAAGCTTCCGGCTGGTAATAGTCGTAATACGACACGAAGTATTCTACCGCATTGTTCGGAAAAAACTGTTTGAATTCCGAATACAGCTGTGCTGCCAGTGTCTTGTTATGTGCGAGGACCAGCGTTGGACGCTGCACTTCCTGAATCACGTTGGCCACCGTAAAGGTCTTCCCGGAACCGGTTACCCCCAAAAGGGTTTGATACCGCTCACCACTGTTCACACCATTACTCAGTTTGTCTATAGCCTGTGGTTGATCACCCATTGGCTTATACTCGGAAACTACCTGAAATTTCATTGGTTACATTTTGCTAGCTGCAAAGGTACAAAGGAAAATACGAAAACAGATAAAAGTTTAACGAGCCTTTTTAGCAGTTGTTTTCATTTCGAAATAGACTCTTGTTTTTTCGTTATTGACCCGCGAACGAATCCATTCCGTGATTTTCTCCTGATCGTTTGATTTCAGTCCGTTGGCAATAGCCGAAAAGGTTACGATGGCTGTTTTTTCCGGTAGGCTATCGCTGTAAATTTCTGTTTCCGAAAACGAACAGGAGATAATTACAGGATATAACGATTTGATTTCGGTCAACAGTTGTTTTCCTATCCGAACCCGGGCATTGATACTGTCCTGTTGGTGTTTTCCTTCTTTGACCAAAAGACGCATCCGGTTGAGTTCGCTTTGCAGGTTTTCGACTTTAGACAGGTTGTTATTATTGGCTTCGTCGAAGGTCAATCCTTTTTGTATGTCGACATTGGAACTGTCAATACTAAAGTCGATTGCTTTGCTCCGAATGTTTTTTTTGGTTTTATCCGTTAAGGTATTTCCGGCGTACATCAGGGTGATTTTCTTTTTATTGGCGTCGATTTCGTTTTTCAAAAGGTAGTTCCCGTCATAAACGCTGACACTTTTTACAAAATTTCCGGCCTCGGTTGTAAACTCCTCATTTTCGACCAATACATAGCCAAAGTAGATACTTGGCACTATCGTAATTAGAATTACAAACGATACCCAACGATTGACTTTTTTCTTTTGGGCTTCGTTGACCAGTGTTCGGATTGGGAATTTTAATAACTGTGAAACGAGAACAGACGACAACGCTATAAATACGGTATTGATTGTAAAAAGATAAAAGGCACCAAAAAAGTAATTCAGATTCAATGTCGCCAAGCCATAGCCGGCTGTACACAATGGTGGCATCAAAGCCGTAGCAATGGCGACACCCGGAATAACATTTCCCTTTTGTTTACTACTCATCGCTACTATACCGGCCAGACCACCAAATAAAGCGATCAACACATCATAGATCGTCGGGCTGGTTCGTGCGAGCAATTCCGAATGGGCTGTCGAAACCGGACTGATGGTAAAATAGAGTGTCGACGCAATTAAACTCGCGATAACGGCGAATCCGAAGTTTTTAAAGGCTTTCCGGAATAATGGAAAGTTATACGTAGCCAGACTGTAGCCCATCCCGTTGATAGGCCCCATTAACGGTGAAATCAACATGGCGCCGATAATCACGGCCGTCGAATTCATATTCAGTCCGATCGACGCTACAAAAATGGCAAAAACTAAAATCCAGAGGTTTGTTCCTTTAAAAATGACATCTTTTTCGATATTCTCGTGAATCTTATCGAAATCGTCAACTTCTCTTTCCAGGTTTAAGTATTCCAGTATTCGTTTTATCATAAATCCTATCTTTTAAGAAACATTCTGTTTTTATACTTCTTTTAAAGATAGTGATTTAATTGCTATTTTTTCCGTTTCCCCATTTTTACACCTGACCCGTTTTGTCAATACTTTCACCCCACACCTGACAGGTTTTAAAAACGGGTCAGGTGTATTGTTATAAAAAAAGCTACTTCAAATGAAGTAGCCTTTTATTTATCTGTCGTATTCGTTTATTTTAAACTCATCAAACTTTGTTCGATCGTCTCGATTTTAGCAAGCGCGTCGGCCTCTTTCTGGCGCTCCATCGCTACTACTTTTTCTGGAGCAGACCCCACAAATTTCTCATTGGATAGTTTTGCCTGAACCGATTTCAGGAAGCCTTTGATATAGTTCAATTCTTCCGTTAACTTGGCAATTTCTTCCTCTACATTGATATTTCCAGTGATCGGAATAAAATACTCATTCGATTTTACACGATACGACAACGCACCGTCTACTTTTTCCGAAACATACTCCAAGGCACTAATATTACCTAATTTACAGATTATCGTATCAAAGAAAGTCGTTGTTTTTTCGTTATTGATCACTTTAAGTTCAATCGCATCTTTAAACGGAATGTTTTTGTCTTTACGGATCGTACGAATACCGGAAATTACTTCGGTTGCAAAATCAAACGCCTGAATTAAGCTCTCGTTATAAGCTTTCGCTTTTGGCCATTCGGAAATGATCAATGCTTCTTTTTCCGTTCTTTCGGTGATATGTTGCCAGATTTCTTCGGTTAAGAATGGCATAAACGGATGTAACAATTTCAGATTCGCTTCCAACATTTCGATCGCTTTTTCGAAAGTCGTTTTATCGATTGGCTGTTGGTAACCCGGTTTAATCATCTCCAGGAACCACGAACAGAAATCATCCCAAACCAGTTTGTAAATCGCCATCAAAGCATCCGAAATTCGGTATTTCTCGAAATGATCTTCGATTTCCACTAACGTTTTCTGTAACTTCGCTTCATACCATTCGATCGTCACTTTTGCCGATTCCGGTTGTGCGCTATCGCTTACTTCCCATCCTTTGATCAAACGGAAAGCATTCCATATTTTATTCGTAAAACCTTTCCCCTGGTTACACAATTCTTTGTCGAACAGGATGTCGTTACCTGCCGAAGCACTTAACAACAAGCCTACTCGCACGCCATCGGCTCCGAACTCTTCAATCAAATCCAACGGATCCGGTGAGTTCCCAAGCGATTTCGACATTTTTCGACGTTGGCTATCCCGAACCAAACCAGTCAGGTATACATTGGTAAACGGTTTTTCTCCGGCATATTCATAACCTGCAATGATCATACGGGCTACCCAGAAAAACAGAATATCCGGTCCGGTTACCAAATCATTGGTCGGATAATAATAGTTGTATTCCGGGTTTTCCGGATCCATAATTCCTCCGAAAACAGACATCGGCCATAACCACGAAGAGAACCAGGTATCTAAGGCATCAACATCCTGTTTTAAGTCATTTTCAGTCAGAATCTGATTTCCTGTTTTTTGTTTGGCCAATACTAAGGCTTCCGCCCGGCTTTCGGCTACTACAAAATCTTCTTTTCCATCACCATAATAATAAGCTGGAATTTGTTGTCCCCACCATAACTGACGGGAGATATTCCAATCGCGGATGTTTTCCATCCAGTGACGGTAGGTATTGTTAAATCGGCTTGGATACAGTTTTACATCTTCGGTTTCCAATACCGCTTTGATCGCCGGTTTTACCAGTTCTTCCATTTTCAGGAACCACTGATCGGATAATCTCGGTTCGATTACGGCTTTGGTTCTTTCGGAAGTTCCTACTTTATTGATGTGTGTTTCCACTTTTACCAAAGCAGTCAACGTTTCCAATTCTTTTGCGATTTCTTCGCGCACTACAAAGCGATCTTTTCCTTCATACTGTAATCCGAACGAGTTTAATGTCGCATCTTCGTTAAAGATATCGATAATCTCCAGATTGTGTTTGTCACCCAGTTCTTTATCGTTTACATCGTGCGCCGGTGTTACTTTCAAACATCCGGTTCCGAATTCCATATCTACATATTCATCAAAAATAATCGGGATCACGCGGTTACAAATTGGAACGATTACTTTTTTCCCTTTCAGATGGAAATACCGTTCGTCATCCGGGTGGATACAAATTGCAGTGTCCCCCAAAATCGTTTCCGGACGCGTGGTTGCGATGGTCACATACTCGTTACTGTCTTCGATCTGATAACGCAAATGGTATAATTTCCCCTGGCGTTCTTCGTAGATAACCTCTTCGTCCGACAGCGTAGTTTTGGCTTCCGGATCCCAGTTTACCATACGATATCCACGGTAAATCAATCCTTTATTATACAGATCCACAAAAGTACGGATTACCGATGCCGACATATCCGGGTCCATTGTGAATTTTGTACGTTCCCAATCGCAGGAAGCCCCGAGTTTTTTTAGCTGATCCAGGATTACACCACCGTATTTGTTGGTCCATTCCCAGGCATGAACTAAAAATTCTTCGCGGGTCAGATCGTTTTTATTGATCCCCTCCTCCTTTAATTTTGCTACAACTTTAGCCTCTGTCGCAATGGAAGCGTGATCGGTACCCGGAACCCAACAAGCGTTGAATCCTCTCAGACGGGCGCGACGGATCAGTACATCCTGAATCGTATTGTTCAGCATATGTCCCATGTGCAGTACCCCGGTGACGTTTGGCGGAGGAATAACAATAGTGTACGGCGTTCTGTGATCAGGTTCCGAGTGAAAATAATTGTTCTTCATCCAGTAGTCATACCATTTCTGTTCTACTGCTTTGGCGTCAAATTGAGCTGGAATTGTCATATTAATAATTTGATTTGTTTTTTGTTTAACATAGCTTACCCGAACTATAAAGCACTTATTTTCAAAATGTTTCCTCAAAAAAGAACCCTATATAGCGTTATAATTTGGTACACTTTTTGTAAACTATATCGCAAAAATAGTTATATCTGAGCAAATAAAAAAAGAGCGTTAAAATATTTGTTCGTTTAGCAAAACAATGTAATTTTACAATAACAATTAAAAAAACTAAGTTGAAAATGAAAAAATTATTAGGATTAGTTGCAGTATTAGCATTTAGTGTTGCTTCATATGCTCAAAAAGGACCAAAAATTGAATTTAAAGCAAAAGACAACACTATCGATTATGGTATGGTTACCAAAGAATCGGATAACGGTATTCGTTCTTTCGAATTTAAAAACACCGGAGATGCTCCTCTAATTATTACTAATGTACAATCTACTTGCGGATGTACGGTACCTTCTAAACCTACAGAACCAATTATGCCAGGTAAAACCGGTAAAATTGATGTGAAGTACAACATGAACCCAGGTAAAATCAGCAAAACCATTACTGTAGAATCCAATGCGGTTAACTACGAAGGTGGAAAAGTAGCTTTGCGAATTAAAGGAGAAGTAGTTGTGAAACAAGAATCAGGCGTGCTTGAAAAACCAAAAGCAACACCACAGTCGTAACAACTTTACTTACTGATACAAAAAAGGGCCGTCGTTTTGACAGCCCTTTTTTATTTTGCTTATTTAGAATAGTTTTCGGATCGTGACCTGATATTCCAGGTTTTTGCCATCGCGTTCCACCTCGATCCGAATTGTCTTATTGTCTTCGACCTGCAACAACTCATTAATCCGCTGTTTCGTTAGGTTATAGGCATTTTTACGATCGATCCGAATAATCTTATCACCCGCTTTTAACCCGGCTTCTTCCGCTGGCGAACCTTTGCGGACACTCGCAATTTCAAAAACCGGTTTCAGGATAAACTTGTATTTAAAACTGGAGTTATCAAATACAATATCATCGATATTTGTCGTTCCGATTGGCAGACTTTTACTGACATTATTTTTAACCGATTCCTGTATCCACTGCACGCCATTGTGCTGCACCTCGATACCACTCATGTTATACAAAAACGGATCGTCAAACATTTTGTTTTTCTTTACAAAAATTTGTTTGCCGCTATAATCCACAACCAGATGAAAACGCTTTAAAATCTCACCTCCCAACGAACCATTTCTGTTTTTAACAATACGCAACTGTTTATAAGACGTTGTATCCGGATAGGAAACCAACGGCTCTTTAAACCGGAAATGGGCCGTACTAATCTCCGACAAGCGTGATTTTTTTCCGTAGATGGTGCCGCCGATTCCTTCGCCCAGCACGTCTTCAAAATACTTGTCGTTACATTTGATCACATCATCTTCAAACAACCATAAACCATCGGTTAGCCCGGTATCCATCAACAGTTTTAGCGGCAGTTCTTTACCGTCTAATTTTGCATTGACATTAACATAGGGTCTCCCATTTACAATATCCAGCGGTATCGGTGTATACTTTCGTATCCGTCTGCTTTTTAGCAGGTCGCTGTTTTTATATAAGGTGATCTTCTTTTTTATATAATTAATTTCGACCAGGTGATTCCGAAAAAAAGAATACCCCAGAATTCCATTTACCGGGATTCCGATCCGGGATGAGAAATTCAATTTTTCGTCCAGGATTACCAGAATTTCAAAATTGGTATCGATATAATTACTAACATTGAGTTTGTTTTTTTGCGACAAAAGCCCTTCAGCCATCTCTTCACTTCCCAACCCGGAAATCCGCACCTTTTTGGTGTTGTATAACTGCAGTGTATCACTTTGTGGGAAACTAAAAATCAACGACGGTTCCGAACCCGAATCCAACAGCATATTCATTTTGGCATTATTGATTTCCACCGGAATGATGATCAAATTGTCAACAAAAACAAATGGAATATCGATCTTGTCTTTAGGAGAATGCCATTGAAAACCTTCTTGTGCCGAAAGTCCGGCAGGATACGTGATGAATAGCAGGAGAAAGACAAGTAACCGCATCACAAATTTTTTCTTAAATATAGCTCTTTTCGCCGATATTTCCTATTAATATAAAATTTGAGGTCGTATTTTTTATCAATTTCTTAAAAAAAAGTCGCAAATTTGTGCAACAAAAATTACGATCATGCCTAAAGTTTCATTAAAAGGGCAACAGATGCCTGAATCGCCAATCCGAAAATTGGTTCCTTATGCAGAAATTGCGAAAAAGAAAGGTCATAAAGTTTACCATCTTAATATCGGTCAGCCGGACATTAAAACGCCGGAAGTCGCTTTAAACGCTGTAAAAAACGCCGATATCTCGGTATTGGAATACAGTCATTCCGCCGGATTTGAAAGCTATCGCAATAAGCTTTCCAAATACTACCGCGATCACGGTCTTCCTATCGACACAGCTGATATTATCATCACTACCGGTGGATCGGAAGCGCTTTTATTTGCGATGGGTAGTACCATGGATACCGATGACGAAATCATCATTCCGGAGCCTTTTTATGCCAACTATAATGGTTTTTCAACCGCATCGGGTGTAAAAGTAGTACCCGTTATTTCGACTATCGAAACGGGATTTGCATTACCGCCAATCAGTGATTTTGAAAAACTGATCACACCTAAAACCAAAGCCATTCTGATTTGTAATCCGGGGAATCCTACCGGTTATTTATATTCGAAAGAAGAAATCATGCAATTGGCCGAATTGGTTAAAAAGCACGATCTTTTCCTGATTGCCGATGAAGTATACCGCGAGTTTACATACGATGGAGACAAACATTATTCTGTAATGAACATCGAAGGTTTGGAAGAACACGCTATTATGATTGATTCTGTTTCCAAACGTTACAGTATGTGTGGCGCGCGAATCGGTTGTATCGTTTCTAAAAACAAAGCCGTAATGACTACTGCGATGAAGTTTGCACAAGCTCGTTTGAGTCCGCCTACTTTTGCACAGATTGCCAGCGAAGCGGCTCTTGAAACACCACAAAGTTATTTTGATGATGTGATCACCGAATACAAAGACCGTAGAGATACGCTAATCGCGGAATTGAATAAAATTGACGGTGTTACTGTTGCCTCTCCAAAAGGTGCTTTCTATTGTATTGTAAAACTACCGATTAAAAACGCCGATGACTTTGCGCAATGGCTTTTGGAAAGTTACGATTTAAACGGAGAGACCGTTATGGTTGCTCCGGCTGCCGGCTTCTACTCGACTCCAAATGTTGGTCTTGATGAAGTGCGTATCGCTTATGTTTTGAAAAAAGAAGACCTGATTCAATCGGTTCGAATTTTAAAAGAAGCCTTACATACGTATAACAATAAGTAATACTCCTTCCCAGATATTACAAAAAAGCGATGCCATGGCATCGCTTTTTTTATTCCCTGTATTCATGAAACACCAGTATCCATTATGCTACATCTGACAGGTTTTTAAAACCTGTCAGAATGTTTTTGCTTAACAGAGTAGCATCCCAACAAAAAGGGCTGTCCGTATGGACAGCCCTTCTATTTTGAGAATTAATTACTATTATCGTTTTAACGAGAAGTGTGCTTTAAACTCTTTAATTTCACCTTTCTCGGTATAGGTCACTGTGAACCAGTAATCCGTCGATGGCAGCTGTTGACCGTTCATCGTTCCGTCCCATCCACTTGAACGGGATGGTTTGATCTGTTTCAATAGTTTTCCGTATCGGTCAAATA
>JAEXIT010000012.1 GCA_023446155.1 Bacteroidota bacterium | reverse complement strand
TTTGTTTTTTCTCTATCTGCGCAAATACCTCCACTAAAAGTTGAAGAACTGAAAGAATACTATAATTCCAATTTTAAAAAGAGTCCTTTGCTTACTTACTATTATAAAGATGTAAATAATTATTTTGTACCATTTATTGGCACATGGATTTACCAAAATGGGAATCAAACTTTTATCATACGATTTTGGAAAGAAGCCAAAGTTGATTATACTGCTGAAGCTCCCAAATATTACACAGACGAGTTACTAGGACACTATAAGTTAGTTCAAAATTATGGTCAGCCGAACGAACAGATAATTTACACCTCGCAAAAAAACATCGGCAATTCAATTACGCCATGGCCCACTATTGTGATGGCTAATCAACCTATCGAACCGTTGATAATGTCGGGGTTTGTTTACGATGTTGCAGGTGCTTTAAACCCGAATTACCCGACAGGGGTCAAAGGTAATTTAGATATGAGAATAAATCCTGCTAATCCAAATATGGCACAATGGAAAGTCACCTTACCACAAGGGATGCGTGGCATGGATCAGCCGAGTACATTTACAATACCAACCAATGTTACATTAACAAAGGTGAATTAACCCTTGAAATGAATTGTAAACAAAAAAACCTGCACTTTTCAGTACAGGTTTTTAGTTTCAAGTGGAGAAGATGGGGCTCGAACCCACGACCTTTTGGCTGCCAGCCAAACGCTCTAGCCATCTGAGCTACATCCCCGTTTGAATTCGGGTACAAATATAGCTTTTTCGGAGAACCTACCAATACTTTGTGGCAAAAAGTGTAATTTTAAGGCAAATTATTTTACGCATGACAACAGACAGACAAAACGGTTCCTTATATACCAAGATTGAAAACAAAATCGCCTTTGTGAAATTTGGTCACCCGGCCAGCAACTCTTTTCCCGGCGAACTATTACAACGCCTTACCGACGAATTGAATACGCTAAGTACGAATGCCGAGGTTTCGGTAATTGTTTTAGAAAGTGAAGGCGACGGTGCTTTTTGTGCCGGTGCTTCGTTTGACGAGCTTCTTGCCGTATCCAATCTGGAAGAAGGCGCTAAATTCTTTTCGGGGTTTGCCAACGTAATTAACGCAATGCGCAACTGTTCCAAGCTAATCATCGGACGTATTCACGGGAAAGCCGTGGGCGGCGGTGTTGGATTAGCCGCGGCCTGCGATTATGCCCTGGCTACCGAACAAAGCGCCATCAAGCTTTCGGAATTAGCGATCGGAATCGGACCTTTTGTAATCGAACCGGCCGTTTCCCGTAAAATTGGAAAAGCCGCATTGGCCGAAATGACCTTAGCCGCGCACGAATGGAAAAATGCCTATTGGGCACAGGAAAAAGGATTATACGCCAAAGTACTCGAAAATGTTTCCGATCTGGACAAAGAATTGGATCTTTTCGTTTCGAAACTGGCCAGTTATAATCCGGAAGCCTTATCCGAAATGAAAAAAGTGTTATGGGAAGGCACGGAAAACTGGGATATGCTACTATACGAACGTGCCGGGATTTCCGGAAAACTGGTTTTATCCGATTTTACCGTAAACGCGCTAAATCAATTTAAAAAGAAATAAAATGACGGCTCTATTCCTACTACTACAAGTCAACATTGAAGAAAAAATCCAGAATGCGCCTGATAAAAATTATGAAATCGGCGTATTTATCGGGTCCATCCTTCCGTTTGTAGTACTCGCCTGTATTGCGTATCTGATGTATTCCCGCGCGAAAAAAAGGAATAATAACACCTGACAGGTTTTAAAAACCTGTCAGGTGTTTTGGTTTCGAAAACCTGTCAGGTGTACTATATTATCGAGTTCGCAACCATCCGGTAATACTTAATCGCGGTTGTTTTACGGGTTTTACCTCGTGTTCCAGCACCTGACTTTCGAAAATAACCATCCGCCCTTTTACCGGGTAAATCGTTTCGGTTACTTCTTCACCATCCTTATTGCTATAAATCGCCAGTTCGCCGCCATATTCCGGTTGCCAGTCCTGTGCATTCAGATAACACACAATCGACAACTTCCGACGGTCGTCATTCTGAAACGTATCCAGATGTCTTTTATAAAAAGTACCTTCCGGATAATAGGCATAATGAAACTCCTTATCGCGGATTCCCATAAAACACGTCCGATTGAGGTATTCTATAAAATCGTTGATCTTATCGAAATAGGCTTTTTCGGCCGCATTACTTTCGGCTTCATTCAGCCAAAAAATAAAATCCCCGCGGACGGCCGTTACGATCTGCTCGTTAACCTGGTTCCCGATAGCGGATTTTTTAAACTGATCTTCTTCGTATTTATGGAGTAAACTTTCGCGCAAGGCAACGACCTCATCGTCCGAAAAGAAATGGTCAGCTATGCTGAATTGTTGGTTTAACAAATCGTCAATGATTTGTTCGTATAGTGGATTCAATTGGAAATCGCTCATACAGTGTTATAAAGTGGAAACAAATATATGACAAAAGTGAAATCCGATCGCTTAAATTTATTTACTAAATTTGCAATCTAATTTCGACAGGATGAGTAACATCAGAATCACCAAGCAATTTACTTTTGAAACCGGTCATGCGCTATATGGCTACGACGGCAAATGCAAAAACGTACACGGACACAGTTATAAGTTATCGGTAACGGTAATTGGCACTCCGATAACGGACAATTCGAATGTAAAGTTTGGTATGGTTATCGATTTTGGCGATTTAAAACATATTGTAAAAGAAGAGATTGTTGATGTTTTCGACCATGCTACCGTTTTTAATCAGAATACGCCGCATCTTGAATTGGCGAACGAATTAAAAAACCGCGGTCATCATGTCATTTTGGTCGATTATCAGCCGACGAGCGAAAACATGGTTATCGATTTTGCTGCCAAAATCAAAAACCGACTTCCAAAAGGCATTCAATTGCACTCCCTGAAATTACAGGAAACGGAAACCTCCTTTGCAGAATGGTACCAATCGGATAATCTGTAGGCTTATGAACATTCCGTTAGACAAAAAAATATATTTTGCCTCCGATCAGCATTTTGGCGCGCCAACCCCAGAAAAAAGTTTTCCGCGGGAGCAGAAATTTGTGGCCTGGCTAGACATGATCAAAAAAGATGCTGAAGTCCTTTTCCTACTGGGAGACCTATTCGATTTCTGGTTTGAATACAAAACAGTTGTTCCAAAAGGGTTTATACGTGTTTTGGGCAAACTGGCCGAATTGCGCGATAGCGGTATTCAGATTTATTTTTTTGTAGGCAACCACGATTTGTGGATGTACGATTATTTTGAACGGGAATTAAATATTCCGGTCTATCATACCCCGCAGGAATTCACCTTTAACAACAAACTGTTCCTTATTGGTCATGGCGATGGCTTAGGCCCTGGTGATAAAGGCTATAAAAGAATGAAAAAAGTCTTTACCAATCCGTTTTCGAAATGGCTTTTCCGTTGGTTACATCCGGATTTGGGTGTTCGACTGGCACAATACCTTTCGGTAAAAAACAAACTGATTTCGGGAGCCGAAGATGTAAAATACCTGGGCGAAGAAAACGAATGGCTGGTACAGTATTCTAAAATGAAACTGCAATCGAAGCGTTACGATTATTTCGTATTTGGCCACAGGCATTTACCTCTCGAAATTACACTTTCCGAGACGGCTAAATATATCAATCTAGGTGACTGGATCAGTTATTTCACCTACGGTATTTTTGATGGCGCCACTTTCGAACTGAAAAAATTTACCGATCAGTGATGATGCGGTCGTGGTTTTACCACTTTACCGTGCCAATATTGCATTAATAAGATACAACCGACTACGGAAGACGCAATACCTTCAAACAGTAGTCCGATACAATATTCGTTTACTTTTGGTTTTCCACCTACAAACAGGAAGCCATCCGAAAGACGCGCCAGATATGGCTCACCACCTCGTATATGCACATAAACGATAAGTGCAGCCACACTAACCACAATACCGATTACACAGGTTTTAAAACTTGAAAGCATATTGTTCAGGTATTCGGTATTTCCATCTCTGAAGTTTTCCTTGATGGTTCTGTTGGCTCCGTAGAGCACAATTACCGCATTAAACAATCGCAAATACAATTTATCAGTTAAGCCCAATACTTCCATGATCAGGAAATACAATGCAATTCCGATAAAAATAACCATCCCGTTTTTAAATTCTCTTGACTTCAACATAATCGTAAATTTTAAAGTGAGACATGGATTTTGTCTTCCAAACTAAGAAAAGAACACTCTTAGCTTCAAGCACTTATCAAATTTACAAAATTTTAAGCCTGATTATTTTAATTTGACAGATTAATCGTTAAAGTGATTTATTTTCTCTTTCTAAAAAGTAATTTTTGGCCGTTTGCTTATCCTGCTCCAATTGTTTTTTCAGATCGTCGAAAGAAGGGAATTTTTGTTCGTCCCTGATTTTTTCATAAATGGAAACGCTTAGTTTTTGGCCGTATAAATCACCATCAAAATCCAGGTAGTGCACTTCAACGGTTAACGCCACGCCCTCTACCGTTGGTCGCACTCCGATATTCATCATACCGGGCACAAATTGACCGTTAATTATAGACGACACAATATAGACCCCATTTTGCGGAATTAGTTTGTAATCTTCTTCAATTTTAAAATTGGCCGTCGGAAAATTGATCGTTCTTCCCAATTGATTTCCTTTTATCACTGTTCCGGTAAAGAAGTAATGATATCCGAGGTACGAATTGGCCAACGCCACATTCCCTTCACCCAGGGCATTTCGTATTTTGGTGGAACTGATCGACACATCATCAATTTCCTGAGCCGAAATTTGTTCCACTTCAAAACCGTACTCCTTTCCAAAACGGATCAGATCGTCGATTGTCGCGGTTCTATTGCGCCCGAATCGATGATCATATCCAATAATAATTTTACAGATATTAAACTGATCGACCAGTATATTTTTCACGAACTCCTCCGCCGTCAATCTTGAGAATGACTGATCAAACGGATGGATAATAAGATTTTCAATTCCGAATTCTCGTAGTAAAATAATTTTTTCATCAATTGTATTCAGTAATTTGATATCCGAATCCTGCTGTAACACCATCCTCGGATGTGGAAAAAACGTCAGCAACAAACTTTCGGCCTGCATCTTTTTACTACTGGTCATCACTTTTTCCAATATACTTCTGTGTCCCAAATGGACCCCGTCAAACGTTCCCAGCGTTACTACTGTTCTGGTAGTTGTTTTAAATTCCTGAATTGATGAAAATACTTTCAATGGATTGATTTTGATTGGCAAATTTACGTGTTCCCATTTATATAAAAAAAGAGGATTGCAATAAAACAATCCTCTTAGGAATAATAATCCGGCTATTTCTTTTAATTTTTAACGAATTTCATCCTTTTCAAACGCCCAGTCTGATCCAGTTCAACAAAATAAATACCGGTACTCAACCCGGAAATATCCATCATTAAGTCGGTATCCGTTCGAACAACAACCTGCGACAATTCCTGTCCCAAGCTATTAAACAAACGTATGTACTGCGGCAATCCGATTTCGGCAGGAAGTGAGATTGTTATTTTTTCGTTCGACGGATTCGGATACAGGCTAATTCTTCCTTCCGGATCGGGATCATCGAGTCCGGCTGTCAACCTGTTGATTTTAATAACGTGCTCGTCTTCCGACTCAAAAACGCCACCTCTAACGATTGGAACATGATCTGCTGTTTCTATCGTATAATAGCCTGCTCCGCCCGTTCGGTTATTAATGCCATCATCACCAAGATCGAATAGTGTAAAGGTATAGCAATCGCTTTTCGGCAGATTCCAGTTTTCCACCATAGGCGGATCCAATGGATTTGGATTAAAGCCAACCCATTTAGGTGTATTTTTGTAAGGTCCGCCCGAGTACAATTCCGTTCCGTCACTATTGGTCAATCGCCAGCTTGTATCCGCTCCAAAATAATCCCGTTGAAGCGTAAAGATCAGTTCATCGGTGGTATAACTGGTAGCAAATGTTTTCCCAACATTATTATTTCCACTATACTCATCTGTTTTGCCATTAACCGTTTCCAGATTAGCATAAAACGTATGTATTCCGGGTGTAACATTTTGTTTCGGAAGTACTATTGTAACGGAAGCACTACGCTTCAATGTTCCGGTCCAGTTAAAAAGCTGTTCGTCTGATTCGTCTACTCCAAATATTATCGTTGCCTTAGTGATTGTTTCACTCCCATTATTTTTTAAAACCACAGACGGCACAACGGTATCTTCACACACTGGCATTACCAATTCTCCCATACTAATGGCTGCCTCTATTTGAAGATGTAAAGGCACTCCCCCATTTGACAAGCGCAATGACGAACGGCGGGGAGCATTGTATAAAACAGCCCACATTCTATATTTTTGATCCCGGGTAAACACATTCATACACGTGTCTTTTGTATAGTCCATATAGTTTTCGACCATGTCCTTACCGGGCAAATTCGGACAGGAATCCACTCCCTCATCTTTACAGTAGGTTTCATTAGGCCTGGAAGCTACGGGTGTATCGGCACAGAAATCATCCACATCACAACCGCCATCACCCCATATATGGCGCAATCCAAACCAATGCCCTATTTCGTGGGTCGTTGTTCGCCCATGATCGTATAACTGCCGGTAGCTTCCTTCCGGGTATATACTTCTGGAACCAAATGCATTATAATTTATTACGATACCATCGGTACTTGCCGCTCCGTTAAGTTCCCGAAGCCCGGTTAATCCCGAAGCAGAGGGAGGTTGTGCATATCCCAACTGTTTCGACCATTCTCCGGTTCCTTCAATATTGATCACCCAAATATTAAGATAGCGTTCCGAATCCCATACCGTAGTTGGCTTCAAGATAGTCTCCACCTGTTGTCGCGATGTATAGCCGGACAGTCCGGTATTTACCCGGTTGATTCCATTGGTTGGATTACCGTCGGGTGTTCGTTGTGCCAAACAGAATTCGATTTCAGTATCTGCTCCAACCGGATTATCATTATATCCGGGGGTATTCACTTTCCTTCTAAAATCCTGATTAAGCACCTCGATCTGCGACAGCACCTGCTCGTCTGTGATATTGGAACCCACTCCGACCCGTTGTCCATTATGAATCACGTGAACCACTACGGGAATTCTGAGCACACTGCTACTCCTACTGTTTTGTCGTGCTTCGCTATTCTGCTTAACCTCTTCCACAAATGGCGCCAACCAGGTTTCAAATTCATTAGCGGTTGCTCTTCCGGTTTCTTCTTTCTGTAAAAAAAGCTCATTTTCTACCGTATAACATCGCACATAGTGTTCTTCCTTTTGCTGTATTCTATCCTGAGCCATCCCGTCGAAAGTCAGAAACAACAAGATCAAAAAACATAGCCTTCCGTCTCTTAGCCTCATCTTTTATATTTTAAATCATAATACTATTTGTTATAAATATAACAAAAAGCAATCTTATTATGACAACTCAAACTTTTGATCGATCGCACAAAATTCTATTTCCACAAAAAAAAGAGCTGCGAGTAAACCCCGCAGCTCTTACTATAAAAAGTAGCATGTTTGCATTTAACTTTTAATAAACTTAATTGTTTTTACACTACCCGCTTT
The DNA here is from genome assembly GCA_023446155.1 of Bacteroidota bacterium. Classification (GTDB taxonomy): domain Bacteria; phylum Bacteroidota; class Bacteroidia; order Flavobacteriales; family Flavobacteriaceae; genus Flavobacterium. The sequence goes on along the minus strand of JAEXIT010000012.1, from coordinate 196,244 downwards.
CGTAACTTTAATGAAATACACCCCGTTACTTAGTCCCCCCGTATTGATTGTTAAATCAGTAGCTATCAATGCATTACGTTGCAATACCGTTTGACCAATATTGTTATACACCACATAACTATCCGGTAAATCGGCTCCTTCCGGCACCACGATATTTAAAATTTCTTTTGCCGGATTTGGATAAACCGATAGAGCATTAAGCATTGCAAAATCGTTTGTTCCCAGGGCATTTATACGGAATGCTTTTGTTTCTGACTCCCCAAATTGTCCTCCGGAAGCAATAATTGTCCCCGTTGGCGTTTCAATACGGTAATACCCATTCCCATAGTCACAACAAAAACCATCACCATAATCATCGAAAATAGTAAACGTATAACAATTGTTACTTGGTAGCGTCCAGTTCTGCGTGATTAAAGTTGGCATATTCGGATCCGAATCCTGATAACCGCCACCTTGATAAACGATTGTTCCGGCACTATTTTTCAGATTCCAACTGGTTTCCGATCCCCATTGATCCAATTGCAATTTAAATACCACCTGATTGGAACCATAATTCTCCGGCGTAGACGGCGCTACAGTTCCGGTAGCCGAATTGTTCGAACTTCTCTGATCCGCCACCCCGTTGGCCGTAACCACCGCTACCGTAAAAGGCACCGTTGCTGTTACCGTTACCGGGATACTCACCACTGCATATGCATTTGGCGCTAACGATCCGGTCCAGTTAAAAGGAGTTGCCGCACCACCGTTTACCGTATAATTTAATCCGGCAGACGTTAACGCACTGGTCCCTCTGTTGTACAGCAACACTTTTCGGATGGTTTGTGTTCCGTTTCCACATGCCGCACCTAAAACAGCTGTACAATCGGTATCCAGAATAACTTCCGCATCGTTAGCAAAAAGTGCAATTGGCTGATCCTTTGTAGATGTTTTCAATTCTACCCGACGCAGTGCATTATTCATTACCGCAGTAATCCTTGCTTTCTGATTATTGGTAAAGATATTCATACAGGCATCATCGGTATAATCCATATAATTTTCGATCATATCCACCCCCGGACTTGACGGACAAGAATCCGTTCCTACAGGACATTCAAAGTTGGCATCCGAAGCCGCCGGCGTATCCAAACAGTAATCATTAAAACTGTCGGTCGCATTAACCGTACAACTACTGTTATCACCCCAAATATGGCGTAATCCCAACCAGTGTCCCACTTCGTGAGTCATTGTTCTTCCTTTATCATACGGTGCCGCCAGGATAAAAGTACCGTCATTATAATCGGAACTACCAAAAGTAGAATAATTCGAAACCACACCATCGGTAGCCTCCGGACCTCCATCCGTATCCAATCCGCCTAAACCTGAATTCGAAGGGAATTGCGCATATCCCAACAAGGTATCATCCAGGAAACTAACCGACCACATATTCAGATATTGCGTCGGATTCCATATTGTTCCAGGTTTCAGGATTCCTTCGATATCATCTTCCGACCAGGAATCTTTACACATATTCACACGGTGGATTCCGTTTGTAGGATTACCATTTGGATCCTGTTTTGCCAAGGCAAACTGAATCATGGTATCGGCACCCACCGGATTTGAATTAAATCCCGGAGTACCCGCCAATCGGCGATAATCATTATTCATCACCGTAATTTGCGACATCACCTGAGCATCGGTAATATTCGGAGCCACCCCCAATGTTTGTCCACTGTGGATTACGTGAACCACCACCGGGATCGTAATCACCCCACCTGTTTCGGAACGATTGGCCTTAGCCTGTTCCACCAAGGGCGCCAACCAAGCTTCGAAAGCCGCAGTAGTACTTCGTTTCGGATTATTTGTCTGCAAATACGTTTCATACTCATCTGTAGCACATCGCACAAAACCGTTTTTAGGATTAACAGCCGTTGACAACGCCGGTTTCCCAAAAAGTTTTGGTTCTTTTTTTCGTTGAACCTCCTGAGCATATGTCGTAACGGAAAACATTCCCGACACCACACAAGCCCCCAAGATTGTCAATAATGTAGTTTTTTTCATAATATTCCAGTAAGAATTATTTAACCTGCAAATTTAAGTATATTTTTTTCATACAAAACACCACAAAAACCACAAAAAGAAGCATTAAAAACAATTTAATCACACCAAATTCCATTTAACAATTATTTTTTAACACTTCTAACCTATATTTCATATTTTAAAACATCAAAAAAACTTCAACCCTAATTACCAAATTTGACTATAATATACAGTATCAGTGCTTTTACTATGCCGTTTTTTGTTAAAAAAAGGAAAAATCTTTTTTTTTTATATAAATGGTGTACTTTTACAAAACTTAACTGTTTAACAACCTAAAATCCCTCAGATGAAAAGAAAAATACTTTTGTCTTTCGCATCAGTATTTGCCATGTCCGTTGGTTATGCCCAAAATGGCCGACTATGGACACCCGCAAAGCAAGAAAGAGTAGTTATTTCACAAAAAGTTCAGAGAGAATCTTTCCCAACTAACTATTCTCTTTATAATTTAGACTTCGGTACCCTTAAAGCGGAGCTTTCAAAAGCACCGAGTCGTTTTTCCAACAATTCAGATGTGATTATATCCATCCCGAATGCAGACGGAAAAACCGAAAAATTCAGAATTTACGAAGCGTCAAACTTTGCTCCGGAATTGCAATTACAATTCCCGGACATTCGTTCATATATCGGAATTGGAATAGATGATCAATACGCTCAGTTACGCATGAGTATATCACCGGAAGGCATCCAAACTATGGTATTCCGAGCTGGTAAAAAAGCGGAATTCATGGAGCCTTATTCGGCAGATGCCAAAACCTATGCCTTCTACACTTCGGCGAGAGAAAAAGGAAAACTTCCTTTTAACTGTTCTACACCGCACGAAGAAGTATTAAACAATGAATTACTAAACAAAATCAACCCATCGCAACAACTTTCTAACACCGGGCAGTTAAAAACGATGCGTTTGGCACTATCCTGTACAGGAGAATACACTACATTCCACGGAGGTACAGTTGCGGGCGCTTTAGCCGCTATGAATGCAACAATGGCACGTGTGAACGGTGTATTTGAAAAAGACCTTGCCATTCATTTAAACATTATTGCAAACAACTCGTTGGTAATTTACACCAATGCAGCAACAGATCCTTATTCTGATGCAGCTGCCGGTGCCGGTGGTGCATGGAATGCCGAATTACAAAACAACCTAACTGCTGTTATTGGTAATTCAGGCTACGATATCGGACACCTATTTGGTGCTTCCGGAGGTGGAGGTAACGCCGGATGTATCGGTTGTGTTTGCGTAGACAACAGCAAAGGTAGCGGATATACATCCCCATCTGACGATGTACCAATGGGAGACACTTTTGATATTGACTATGTTGCACACGAACTAGGCCACCAATTAGGCGCTAACCACACGTTTTCACACAATATTGAAGGAACAGGTGTGAATGTTGAGCCGGGTTCAGGATCATCCATTATGGGATATGCCGGAATTACCGACTATAACGTTCAGGCACACTCTGACGACTACTTCACTTACAGAAGTATCCTACAGATCCAAAACAACATGGCTGGTAAATCTTGTCCCGTAACCACTCCAACAGGAAACCAGGCACCGGTTATCAGTGCAGGAGCAAACTATACAATTCCAAAAGGAACAGCTTTCGTACTGAAAGGTACCGGAACGGATCCTGACGGAAACGCATTGACATACAACTGGGAACAAAACGACACTGCTGTTTCGGGTAACACAGGAGCCAACAGTATCGCAACAACTACAAAAGCAACTGGTCCAACATTCCGTTCTGTAGCACCGTCTGCAACTCCGGTACGTTATATGCCTGATTTCGCTACTGTATTACAAAACAAATTAACAACTACATGGGAATCGGTATCCGATGTAGCGAGAACTCTTAACTTCACCCTTACAGGAAGAGATAACGTAGCCGGTGTAGGTCAAACCAACACATCTTCAATGGCTGTAACCGTTAACGCTACTGCTGGTCCGTTTAAAGTAACTTCTCCTGCAAACGACAACGTATCCTGGACACAAGGATCTACACAAACGATTACATGGGATGTTGCCGGTACAACTGCCAACAACATCAACACTGCTAATGTTAACATTTTATTCTCAAGCGATAATGGTGCAACATTCACTACATTAGTAGCGAATACTCCAAACGACGGATCTCAGGCAATCACTGTTCCAAACGTAGCCGCGCCATACTGCAGAATTAAAGTAGAAGCGGTAGGAAACATTTTCTACGCATTATCAAAAAACATTTCTGTAGGTTATACTGTAACCATACAAAAAACATGTACTGATTACACCAGAACATTTACGGCTCTTGAACTACCAACAACGTATACCGGATATAGTATTCCAGTTCCAGACAACTTTACTATCTCTGATTTTAACATCAAAGTAGACATCAACAGTCAGAGAACAAGTGATTTAAGCTTAGGTATTGCCCTACCAAACTCTTCAACAATCAACTCTTTGTTCTTTACAGGAGGAAACTGTTTGGCATCGATTGGTAACTTAAAAGCTACTTTCGACGATGACGGAGCAAACTTCAGTTGTGCTGCAACAGCAACCAACCAAACTTACAAACCAAGTTCACCATTAAACGTATACGAAGGAATGAACTCTGGCGGACAATGGATGTTTGCTGCTAAAAAAGCGAACTCATCGAGATCGGCGACATTAAACAGCATCACGTTCCAGTTCTGTAAAACAGAAACTTCGGTAACTCTTGGATCTGAAAGCTTTAATCTACAAGACTTCAACATCTACCCGAACCCGAACACCGGAAACTTCAATGTTGAGTTCAAATCGAATTCAAACAACGAAATCAAAGTGGTTGTTCACGATATCAGAGGTAGAGAAATCTTCAACAAATCGTACCAGAATGCTGGCCTATTTAACCAGAACTTACAGTTAAACAATGTACAAACCGGAATTTATCTGGTAACTGTTCAGGATGGCGACAGAAAAGAAGTTAGAAAGATTGTTATAGAATAATCGGACTTAAAAAAGCCTCAGAAAACACTTCTGGGGCTTTTCCATTTATAACATGCCTACTTAAAAATAGCGCATTTCAATCCTAACCTTATAATTATTAACTATAAATCAAATAACTAATGAAAAGAAGATTACTATTCGTAGTATCGGCCTTATGCCTTGCAGCATCGGGCTATGCACAGGGTTCTCTCTGGACGAAAGTCAAGGAAGAGCGAATCCAGATGTACGAAAAGATGGAACGCGCTTCTCAGCCGCTGAAATTTGAAGTATTTTCACTTGACCTTCCAGCGATGAAAGCCAAGTTACAAAATGCTCCGTTACGCGACGTTTCCAATGGCAATTCCGATGTTGTGGTTGCCTTCCCTAACCCACAAGGAAAATTGGAAAACTACCGTATTTTCGAATCTCCGGTAATGGAAGCCGAACTAGCTGCGAAATACCCTGGTATTAAGACCTATATTGGTCAGGGTATTGACGATCCAAGTGCGACGATTAACTTTAGTGTTACCCTTTTTGGTCTTCACACAATGACTTTATCAGGCACTAACGGTACTTCGTATATTGACACCTACACCAAAGACCTTAACAACTACATCGTTTACTCCAGAAGCGAACTAACTACAAACCGTTCTTTTAGCTGTATGACTGAAGACGATGCTGAAGAAGTAGCCGGACGTGTAATAAACGATAACGCAACTGCAATGGCTAACGACGGAAAATACAGAGTATACCGTTTGGCTATGGCTTGTACAATCGAATACGCTGCTTTCCACGTAAATGCAGCAGGATTAGCCGGTGGTACAACCGCTCAGAAAAAAGCAGCAGTATTGGCCGCTATGAACGTTACTATGGCTCGTGTTAACGGTCTTTACGAAAGAGACATGGCAATACACATGAACCTTGTAGCCAACAATGATGTAATTATCTTTATCGATTCGGATAACTTTACTAACGACACTGCTAACACATTAATCAACGAAAGCCAGACTGTAATTGATGCAAACATCGGTTCATCAAATTACGATATCGGACACACTGTAAGTACAGGTGGTGGTGGTTTAGCTCAGTTAAACTCTCCTTGTACAAGCAGCAAAGCCAGAGGAATCACAGGTTCACCTTCACCAGTTGGAGATCCCTATGACATTGATTTCGTAGCACACGAAATGGGTCACCAGTTTGGAGCAACGCACACGTTTAACGGAATTGGTGGTAACTGTACTACTTCAACACGTAGTGCCGGAACAGCTGTAGAACCAGGTAGTGGTAATACCATCATGGGATACGCTGGTATTTGTCCTGGTGTTGACGTTCAGAACAACTCTGACGCACATTTCCACGCAGTAAGTATTGCTCAGATGCAAACATTTGTAACTACAACAGGAACATGTTCTGTTACAACAAACAATGGCAACACTGCACCGGTAGTAAATGCTGGAGCAAACTATACTATTCCATACGGAACTGCTTTTATCCTTAAAGGAAGCGCAACCGATACAGCCGGAGAAACACTAACCTACTGTTGGGAACAAACCGATACTCAAATTTCGACTCAACCACCGGTAGCAACTTCTACAACAGGACCGAACTTCCGTTCTTTCCCGCCATCAACATCACCTAACCGTTATATGCCACGTTTTGAAGACGTATTAGCCGGCAACCTTACTCCAACATGGGAAGTAGTACCAAATGCAGCCAGAACGATGAATTTCGCTTTAACGGTACGTGATAACAAAACACCTAACGGTGGACAAACAAACCGTGGCAACATGGTGGTAACTTTTGCAAACACAGGACCTTTCCGTGTTACTTCTCCTGCTACAGCTGACGTAACCTGGACACAAGGATCTTCGCAAACTATTACATGGAACGTAGCTGGAACTACAGCAAACGGAATCAACACTTCAAATGTGAACATCTTATTCTCTAGTGATAATGGTGCTACATTCTCAACTTTAGTAGCAAATACTCCAAATGATGGTTCAGAAGCTATTACTGTTCCAAACGTTGCTTCTCCAAACTGTAGAATTATGATCGAAGCCGTAGGAAATATTTTCTATGCTTTATCTCCAAACATCGCAGTTGGTTATACAGTAACTACAACTTGTAACACATATACTGCTAACCCTAACACTGCAATCGCTGGTTCAGCACAACCTAGTTGGGCTATCCAAGGTAGTGTAAACGTTCCGGACAACGTAACGATTTCTGATCTTAACTTAAACGTGAATATTACACACACAAGAATCAACGATCTATACATTGGTTTATTAAAACCAGGAGCTACAACTGTAGGAGAAATCCGTATCGTATACCAACAAGGTTGTTCTACATTGTTTAGTAACATGAACACAACTTTTGATGATGCTGGTGTAAACTTAAACTGTTCTGGTATTAACACAGCTGGAAATGCTTACAAACCACTTAACACATTAGACATCTTCAACGGACAAAGTTCTTTAGGAGCATGGCGACTTGTTATTGCTGATTTAACTGTAGCAAACAGTGGTACTTTAAACAGCTTTGGTGTTAACATCTGTTCCAGAACAGTAACATTAGGTAGTGAGAGCTTCGGATTACAAGATTTCAACATCTATCCGAACCCGAACAACGGAAACTTCAAAGTTTCATTTAACTCTAATTCCAGCAATGAGATTAAAGTTGTATTACACGATATCAGAGGTCGTGAGATCTTCAACCAATCATATCAAAATGCAGGTTTATTCAACCAGGACATCCAGTTAAACAATGTTCAGTCCGGTATTTATATCGTATCTGTTCTTGATGGAGACCGCAAAGAAGTAAGAAAGATTGTTATCGAATAAGACACATTCAATAAACAAAAAAAGAGTCCCAAATGGGACTCTTTTTATTTTGCGATAGTCGCTTTTACGTTTGTATACAGTTGCGGCACCTGATCTACTTTAAAATCGAGATCAAAAGTAAGCTGATTAGCATTTTGCAATACGTTTAAATTGCCGCTACCAACAGCAAAGTAACCTGCCTGTCCGCGGCAAAAACAATGCCTTCCAAACAGCATCTTAACCTCTTGTAGCTGCTCGTTTTTCAACTGAAGTTTTGCAGCCTCATTCTCAATTTCAAAAATGACCTCTTCTTTATGTTGTCCGTCCTGTAATCCCTCTTCGACATTTCGATTGTACTCGTAAATAACAACCGAGGTATTATTAGCATCGACCAACTGATAATACAACTTTCCGGTACCATCTAATTTCATATCCATACCTTTGTTTTTAAGCAACTGTACGGTGCACTTTCCATCACTTGGACATTCGGAAGTTATCGCTGTCGTCATATTTGTTTTCTTTGGATTAGCAGTATCGCAAAACATCAGGGTTAGCAATACCGGGAGTACTAGTATTTTTTTCATACTTTAAAGATTTAATCATCAAGTAAATATACTAAAAGTATTACTTTCCATTAAAAGTATTCATTGTAATATCCAATCCCGAAAGCGCAAACGATCGTATCGCCTCCACGGCAACATCCATACGTTCCGGTAATTTATTTTTTTCCTCTTCCGACCATTCCCCTAACACATAATCGACCTGCTGTCCTTTTTTAAATTGATCACTAATACCAAAACGGAAACGTGGATACTCAACTGAATTCAGTAATAACTGAATATTTTTAAGTCCGTTATGCCCTCCATCACTTCCTTTGGCTTTGATTCGGATTGCTCCGAACGGCAAGTTCAGATCATCGGTAATCACAAAGATATTTTCCTTAGCAATTTTCTCTTTATCCATCCAATACTGAACGGCCTTACCACTCAGGTTCATATAGGTATTCGGTTTAAGCAAAAGCAGGGTACGCCCTTTTACTTTATACTCAGCCATAGCCCCTAGTTTAACGGTTTCGAACGATAACCCTTCTTTTTTCACCAGGTGATCCAAAACCTTAAACCCAATATTGTGTCGTGTATTCACATATTCCACTCCTATATTTCCCAAGCCAACAATTAAAAACTTTTTCATCGGATCTGTATTTTCTTCTATTTCTTTTTTCCGGAATAACCAGTCAATTATTTTCATGCCGCAAAAGTACGTTATTTCCAAACGCGATCACAGCCTTAACGTTTGGCTATAATCATAAAAAAAGCACCGGGATTCCGGTGCTTTTCAAGTATTTGAAAAATAAAATTATTTTTTCTTTCCTTTTGCTGGAGCTTTTGCAGCTTTTGCAGCCTCCTGAGCAGCTTTCATAGCAGCACGTGAGATTCTCACCTGACATACTACCGTATTGTCCGGGTGTAATAAACGGTAGTTGTTTGTAGGTAATTTCGTTACATACAATTTGTTACCCATTTCTAAATCCGTGATATCTGCTTCAACGAAATCAGGTAGGTTAGCAGGTAAAGCTCTTACTTTAAGTTTACGTTGGTTTAAACGTAAAACACCACCGGCCATAACACCTTTAGAGTTACCAACGATTTTCACAGGAACTTCCATAGTGATTTCTCTGTCATCGTGTAACTGATAGAAATCGATGTGTAAAATCTTGTCAGATACCGGGTGAACCTGAATATCTTGTAAAATAGCGTTGAAAGATTTACCGTTTTCCAATTCAACTACAACAGTGTGTACGTTTGGAGTGTAAACTAAACTTTTGAACGCTTTTTCTTCTGCGTTAAAATGTACTGGTTGTTCTCCTCCGTATAACACGCAAGGAACCATTCCAGCATTACGTGCCGCTTTCGTTGCCGACTTGCCCACGCTTTCTCTTTCAGATCCTTTGATCGTAATTGATTTCATTTTGAAATATAATTAAATTAATAAAAAATTCTTAAACAATAAACTTGCTGCTGATGGAATTATTATTGTGCACCATATGCATTACATCGGCAAATAATTCAGCACAGCTCACGACTCTGATTTTCGGGCTTGATTTTTTCAACGGTATGGAATCCGTAACAATCAACTCCTGAATTTTCGAGTTTTCTATTTTCTGGTAAGCGTCGCCCGATAAAATGGCATGCGTACAAATTGCACGTACACTCAAGGCACCTCTTTCCATCATCATATCGGCTGCTTTTGCAAGCGTTCCTCCGGTGTCGATCATATCGTCAACCAGAATCACATTTCGTCCGGTAACGTCACCGATCAACTCCATCGTATCGATCACATTAGCCTGTTTTCTTTGTTTGTAACAGATTACCACATCCGACTCCAGGAATTTCGAATAGGCATAAGCTCTTTTCGACCCACCCATATCCGGCGATGCAATTGTTAATTTATCCAGGTTCAGACTTCTTACGTATGGTAAGAAAATTGTTGACGCAAATAAATGGTCAACCGGCTTTTCAAAAAAGCCCTGAATCTGATCTGCGTGTAAATCCATTGTCATAATTCGGGTAGCTCCCGCCGCTTCGATCAGTTTTGCCACCAACTTTGCTCCTATTGGCACCCTTGGTTTGTCTTTTCGATCCTGACGCGCCCATCCGAAATAAGGAATTACCGCTGTAATGTGTCGTGCCGAAGCTCTTTTAGCCGCATCGATCATCAACAAAAGCTCCATCAGATTGTCGGAACTCGGAAATGTCGAACACACTAAAAACACGCGTAATCCGCGTATCGACTCTTCAAAAGACGGCTGGAATTCACCATCGCTGTATTTTGAAATTGTAACTTTACCAAGTTCTACACCGTAGTGCTTGGCTATCTGTTCAGCCAGATATTCACTTTGAGAACATGCAAATATCTTTGCTTCCGGTTCTATATGTGACATTTTAATTCGTTGTTTAGTAGTTAGTTAGTGTTGTCGTATTTAAACGAGGTGCAAATTTAGAAATTAAATTCCACACTTAAAGAATATTTTCCTTTATTTTTTTGATTATTTCTAATTTTTTTATTTACATTTGCACCCACAATTGACAACCATTTGTCCACAAGCCTAGGTGGCGGAATTGGTAGACGCGCACGACTCAAACTCGTGTACTTCGGTGTGTGGGTTCGATTCCCACCCTAGGTACAAAGCTCCAAACAATGTTTGGAGCTTTTTTATTTTAAAAAACACATATCTCCCTCCAGAAATCAGTCCAAGGCAACAGACTCCCCTTTAACAAGACTCCTTTAAATACCCAATCTCACCTTATTAACCAACACACCTATCGGGATCTCATCAAGATTTGCCACTTCACAGTCAATACAACAACCAACTTTGATTTCGGAATCCCCTATTCTTTTGTTTTTTAATTAGCCCTATAACCGGTATTTTCCCGATCAACACATAGCTTTTACAACCTCAAAATCCGATCCAATCGAAGCGCTACCCTTCGAATACATTATTTATCACAACCTCATTTACCTACAAAATCAAAATCACAACACCCCTTACAAGGGAAAACATCCTTCAAATTTTGTGTTATGAAATTTTCACAATGTCGTGAAAATAAATATTTTAAGAAAATTCGCTCTAATTTTCAAACAAAACAGATGTTTCAAACACACATTTTTCAAATCCGCAATTATTGCATCAAAAGTTAATTTTTTCTTCACAACAGACGAACGACTACAACGGCAAAACGATCCGTTTTTCCATACAAAAATAAAATGCAATTACCACACAATCAACAGATAAACTACTGAAATAACCGCAATTAAAATTTCACATTTCACCCCGCAATTGTTATTTCTTAAAAAGGCGTAAAATCCGCATAATGTAATCCTAATTTTACATCCGTGCATTTTATCGATTTTTTACGTCTGTTTAAAGATTTATTAACGCAATCATAATAATCGAGTCTATATTCGTGACATTATCAAACCAATATAGTATAAACACTGACAATATAACAAAAATGAAATCTCCCACTCTTTTTGTTTTTTCATTGCTTTTTTCCCTACAATCATTCGCTCAAGGACAAAGCAATTTTAATAAAAACATAAAAATACCACAAAGTAACGGTTTTAGCTTCACCACTTATGACGCCGGCGTTAATAGTGAGTTATCAGAAATTGGCACCGCCTTCTTTATGAATAAGTACCTCATCTTATCCAATAAAAAAAGAGGTTTTTCCAATGTTTCTATCGACCCGAAAACCAATACACCAAACTACAACCTGTTCTGTGTTGAATTCGACAAAAACGGAAACCTATCACGCCCGGTAATCTTCTCCAAGCTTTTGGACAGCGACGGTAATGAAGGTGGCGTAACGTTTTCGGCAGACGAGAAAACCATCTACCTAACCCGCTCTAAAGAAAACAACAGCAAACAGTTTTCGCTTTATAAAGCCACGCTTGATTTGGAAGCAAAAGGATTCTGGAAAGACATTCAACCATTGGCAATCAACGGGAACTATTCGATCGAAACCCCATTTATGGGACCTAAAGGTCAGAAAATATACTTTTCATCCGATATGAAAGGTGGTTTTGGCGGTTACGACTTATATAGTGCCGATGTTATGACCGACGGTACTTTAACCAATGTTACCAACCTTGGCCCAACGGTTAACTCCGCCAAAGATGAAAAATACCCGTATGTAACCGGCGACAACCGCTACTTATATTATTCATCCAACGGACACGAAACCTTTGGAGGTTTTGACATTTTCCGTGTTTCATCGGTAAACAATAAATTTATCAACCGTTCCAACTTAGGTGAGACAATCAACTCCAATAATGATGAGATTGCTTTTACATTTAGCTACCAGAACAAAGGTTATATTTCTTCCAACCGAAAAGCAGACAAATCCGACTTTGATATTTACAAATTCGAACTGGTTGTATTGGAACAGAATTTCAACGCTGTAGTAGAAGAAAACAAAACCAAAACAGCATTACCAAACGCTACAGTTGTTGTTAAAAATGAATTTGGTGACATCATCAAAACACTTAAATCGGATAATAACGGGAAATTCGGACTTAAGATGGATCCATTGGTAGACTACACTATCGAGACATCGAAAGAAGGTTACGAATCGAATACCCATTATTTCAAACCTAACGGCAATAGCATGGACTATACCGGCAAAATCGACTTAAGTCAGTTGAAAGCCAAAGTAACCGATAGCGCCATTGAGATTGAAAACATCTATTTCGACTTTAATAAAGTGACCCTTAAAAAAGAATCGGAATTATCATTAAACAAGATTCTTGACGTATTACGCGACAATCCGGAGATGAAAATAAGCATTAATGCGCACTCCGATTCCAAAGGCAAATCGGAATACAACATGGTTATATCAGAAAAACGTGCACAATCGACTTACAATTATTTAATCAACAACGGTATTTCGAAAGATCGCTTGGCTTACAAAGGTTACGGAAAATCGCAACTAAAATTTAAATGCAACGGTAATTGTACAGAAGAACAGGAAAGCCAGAACCGTCGCGTAGAATTCATCATAAAAAAATAAACCACTATAATTACTTAAACAAACGCCATGAAAAAATTATTCATCGCAGGTATTATTACTGTATCTGTTTTATCCGCATCATGCTCAAGCGGTTGGAATTGCAAATCAAGTTATGTTAAAAATGACCTGACAAAAAAGAAAGAAATGCAGAAAGAAGCATAGTAAAAAGTCCCTAATTAGGGACTTTTTTGTTAGTTTTGCCGTCCTTAAAAAACAGCACAAATTTAGATGGGGGCATTTGTAATCACCAAAAGAGAAAACGGACAATACCGCTTTAATTATACTTCCCGGAAAGGAAAGATCATCCTGACCGGCGCGAGCCATAATCAGAAAGTCGGCTGCGTACGCGATATTCAGATGCTAAAGCTCTATCATGCCGACACTTTATTTTTAAAGTTTAAAACACCGGGTGGAAAATATTTTTTCCGCGTCGTAATTCAGGATCATATCTACGCTACCAGTCGGAAGTTTACAACCGAATTACGGATTGCCAAGGGAATTGAAGAAATTCAACGCAATGTCGAAAAAGCCGAAGTACTGGATTTTACTGTCGACGTATTCTTTTAGACACTTTATTTTTCCTTTTTCTGACCGCTAACGGTACTTATTTTCAGCCTCATCCAAAAAACCCTGAAATTTAAAGGCAATCCATCACAAATAAAGCTTGCAGAATTAAAATATAATACTACCTTTGCAGCCGATACCAAGAAATGCTCGAGTGGTGGAATTGGTAGACACGCTGGACTTAAAATCCAGTGAACAGTAATGTTCGTGCGGGTTCAAGTCCCGCCTTGAGTACAAAAGCTCCAAACGTTGTTTGGAGCTTTTTTATTTTACCCCCTTTACACCTCTTTTTCCGGTATATTCCGATTGCGTATTTAAAGAACGAACGCAAACCGCATCACGTAATACATCCACACTACTGAGATTTGATACCGATTGAAATTTCGTACATTTTCTTTCTACTCACTGTCTTCGTATTGACTTTTTTATTATTTTAGTTAACAGGTTACAGCATTATATGTGTTTCCGTTTTACCTGCAACGTCAACCAAGCTGGCAGACCGCTGTCAGTAATTAAAAAACCATATGGCTACAAAAAGAAAAACATTACCAAAAGACTTTGAAGAACTTTTAAAGAAAGGGGACATCCAGGAACTTATTCAATTATTTGACAAATGCGAGATCGAGGCTCGTGGTGGATACAGTAAAGGAACAGCATTATCGTTTGCCGAATGTCCGCACGAATTAGCCAAATGGCTGGTTGAACAAGGAGCCGATCTGGAGGCGCTTAATGACTATAGCTACACCCCACTTCAGGAACGCTCCGGGAGGCGTTTTTCGAGCAACATTAAGAGTTTATTAGAATTGGGAGCAAATGTAAACACAAACACCCGTCAAGGAACTGCCTTACATTGTGCCGCAAAAAATCATAACGTTGAAAACATAAAAATACTACTTGAATACGGAGCCGAAATCGAAGCTTTAGTTTCAAACGGCTATGGTGAAAAAAGAAGCGACAACACTCCATTGGAGTCGGCTTTGATGGCTTGTAATAATATCGACATAGAAAATACCCTTGAAATTTCTAAAATATTATTGGAGGCCGGCGCTCAGAAAACAGAAAAAATGAAAACGTTCGTTACGGAAATCGGAAAAAGGTTTGAACAACACAGACCGGATTTTTACGATGAATCAACAGAAGAAACCAGCAAGGCTTTAGAAGAACTGTATAGTATCTTCGAGGTCGAACCAGTTCCAAGACGGATTGTATATGACGGTAAATCACCTATTACTGTAAAAGCGACAACCTGGCAGAAGCAACACGAAGAATTATGGGCGCTTTTGGTTCCCGGACGTGGTGTCGCCCAAACCGTACAGGGAGAAGTTATTCGTATCACAGGAAAAGTAGCCCGCGAATTATTAGACAACGGAGGTGGCAATTGGGATATTGAATTTAAAAAGATGGTGGATGGCTATTTCAAATACGTTCAGCAGGAAAACCAACTCTCCCAAGAAGAAATAGAAGAACTGGCTATCATTACCAGTGAAGTAAAAGCTAAAAATTCGGACAACATCTATGTCATGAGTGAATTAGGCGTAAAATGGGTACTTCAGAATCCAATTCCTACAAGCCTTACCGCGACAGAATATGACCGCTAGATAAAGCGAACAAGAACTTTGCGAAATGTGACCAATCACATTTCTTGCTTCGATAACCTCATAAAAAAAGTCCGGAATAAATTTATTCCGGACTTTTTTCAAACATCTATTACTCGAAAAATAGTACTATTATCCTTTTCGGATGATTCTGTTTTCTTTGTTAAAACGCACCTCTACGGAATCTTTAAAAACTTTATTCAGCATCAAACCTTCCACCTCCTGACCTTTATGAAGGCGATGGATGCTATTTCCGATTTTAAGCATGACCAATTCATTTTTAGTCCCGCTTTTAATATAACCGTAATACGAAACTACAGGCCAGTATTTCGCTTCTTTTGGCTTTTCGATAGCTTTTGACGGCATCGTTCTTTTTGCGCCGGAAACGGCCGCTCTTGGCGCAACAGCATGATTACTTTCGGCGCGTAATAAGGCTTTGTTCAAAAAAGGATCGCGGTTTATTTTTTCCAGTGTAAACGTATCCCTTTCAATTTTCCTGGCTTTAAAATTATAATCGGATGCAATGGCCGCCGTTTTTACCTCTTCCGAAAAAAAATATTGCGATACGGCTTTATAGGCCACGGTTCCCCATAACCCCAAAACAGCCAGAATGAGTACAATATTTATTTTCTTTTTTGCCATGGTATTTTAGTTTAGAATAAATTTATAACCTCCGCTATACACACCTTCATTCCCCGCCTTATCCTTGGCTTTTACACGCCAGTAGTACGTCCCTGCCGTTGTGAATGTTTGCTGAAAAGAAGTTGACGTGACATCAAACTGCTGTGTAACATTCGTAAAACTCTGACTATCTGAAAACTGCAACACATAACTTATTGGCGATTGTACCGTTCCGGAATCCTGTGGAATGGTCCACGAGAAAGTGATCTGCTGATTGATACTCAACGTCGCATTATTCGCCGGTGCCGTATTTTGAGGTTGGTTCGGATTTACCCGATCCACATTAAACTTACGGGTACTGAATTGCGTTTGTGTACTATTATTGCTGTTCATCGCCTGAACTTTCCACTGGTAAACACCATCGGACGTTAAGGCTACATTATCCAAAACAATGGAAGTCGCTGTGAGGTTCGTATTGGAATATACTGACTGACCGTTACTGGTATTCACCACCTCCGCACTGTAATTTGTCGCCGCCTGTAAACTCTGCCAGCTTAAGGTCATCGTAGCCAGATTGGTATAAATATCAGACTCCGGACTCGACAACACGACCAACTGATTTGTGAGATCTTCTGTGATTTGCGTTGAAAACGAAATCGGGAATGTATATTGCGACTGATACGCAAAATTTTCCGCGCGTACCCGCCATTGGTACTGACCCGATGGCAATTCCTGCTCCAAATGTAAATCTTCCGTTTCTTTTTCGGCAACCAACGACTGATTGACATCATAAACCTGAACCCGATAGGTTTTAGCACCGTCCATTTTATTCCACTGGAAATTCACCACATTGCTCTGAACAACTGCCGCATTTAACGGATAAGTTGCCTGAACCGTACTGTTGGAAATATCCTTTTCCAAAATATCTTCGCAGGAAGACATAAAAACCGCTACCAGAAAAAGGGCAATCTTACTTATTGTTCTCATAGTTTTGAAATATCATTTTTAAATGTAAAACTTCTTCTTTATTATTCTTTTTTGCTGTAAACAATTTGATTCCGACCATTCGGGAATAGTCGTATTGTTTTTCGAAATCATAGGCCATTTTTAATAGCTGATTGGTGTTTCCCACCACATCCAACTGATTCGTAAAAACCGTATAATTCTCATCCGAAAAACTATGGATCGGCGCCAGTTCGTGGATCGACACTCCGGGTTGCGACCGCGTAGCAAAATCGACCATTCCCTGTTGCACCATTTCTTTTGTTACACCTTCTTTCCCTAACATAGCATCCAAATAGGCAATCTCTTTTCGCAATTCATCAGCGTTTTTGGCTTTCTTATTGATATCCTCCACGCGCGAGGAAAGCTCCCGGTATTCTTTTACCACCTGAAACAGGGACGAAAAAGATCTTTTATACGCAGTGACCGACAGCATAATAAAAACCACCACCAGCGCACCGCATTTCTGTTTATAGGAATAATTCTCAAACATCTTTAATCGTGATTTTTACTTCAAACTGGGTTTTATTGTTTTTATCCTTTTTTAACTGGGTAATCTCAAACTTTCGGATCCAGTTGTTATTCTTCAGACTACCCATCCAATTATTAAACGAAGCTTCATTATAGGTCTCCCCTTTTAAAATGATCGTCCCCGGATCGAGTAACACCCTTTCGGTTGCTTTTACTTCTTTAGCCAGCGGCACAACATTCAATTCATTCAGCAGAATATCGTTTGGCGTCATTTTGATCAGTTCGTACGAATAGAACGAAAGGAAACGCGACGATCCAAATCCGGATTCTTTAAGGATATTTTCTTTTTTCTCCTTTTGCTTCTCCATATCCAGCACCAATTGATACGACTGATTGGAATATACATTCTGGAGATTCAGTTCGGCATTTTTACTCCCATAATAACGGATCAGCATATAGCTCGTTAGCAAACTCATCAAAAAGCCCACCAGCATCACCGTTCCGAACAGCGTAAACGCTTTTTTATAGATGATCTCCTCTACATTAAGCATACCGCTTTCCGTTTTGGTAACCTCCTTTGGTTGTAAAAAGAAATGCACCAGCACCCCATAAAGCGGGATAAAATCGCTATTGATGGTATCTTCGTTTATTTTGTATTTCAGTTTCATCGGGATTTCGGCGAACTGTTTTTCAAAACCCGAAAGTCCGGAATCGTCAAATTCCAGCATCAGATCACTCGCCAAAATTTTCGGCTCTCCGATAGCCGGTTGCAACAATGCCGCCAGAAAAGCACCAACATAAACATCGATAATCTGGAATTTCTCCGTTTTGAATTTTTCCAGCACTTCGGTAACGGCATTTTTCCGACAAAAACTCATATAATTCGCCGTTCCGGCTTTATAGGCCGTAAAGTAAATCGAATTATAATCAACATTCTTTTGCCAGTTTACATCGGCTTCATTATTGAAATCAATCTTTTTATTCAGTACCCCTTTACCATCGAGTGCAAGGATAACCGGTAATTTGATATCGATCTTTTTCTTAAGATTTTCAAACGAATCGAAAGTAACCGTTTCGACAATATCGATCTTATTTCCCTTCCGTTTTACCGTAAGCAGATGGTAGGTTTCCGTATTTTCATCTCTGGAAACCCCGACGATATTGACCGTATTGATCTTTATTATTTTAGACAGAAAAGTCAGCATTAGTAAACAACGGTAGGTTTAATAAAAATATGCAGTTTCGAATCGTTTTTCGCTTTTTTACGGCTACTGAAAAACCATTTTATAATTGGAATACGGGAAATTAACGGAACACCCGAACCGGAGTTTTCCTTTTTCAATTCATCCAATCCACCCAGCAAAATCATTTCGTTGTTTTTTACCCGTACCAACGATTCAAATTTTTGCGTTGCTTTCCCCGGAGGCGCGGTTTCCCCTGCCCGTCCCAAAAAGGAACTTTTTTCCACTGCGATATTCAATGTTACCGTTTCGTCTGACGACACATACGGTTTAATCGAAACGCTCAAATTCGCATCGGTCGACTTCCAGGTACCGGATTGTAAAATATCATTACCGATACTATTCGTCAGCAATCGGTTGTTTTGTTCAAAATAGTAACTGGTTTCACCAATCGCCAATTTGGCCTCATGACCGCTAATGGTCGCAATTTTAGGTGTCGATTCGATTTTTACGATCGAATTGTTTTCCAGCAACTTCAGATTCATATAAAACGCCTCGGTCACTTTTCCGAGTTTAAAAAGTCCGAATCCATTAAAAGCGTTGATTAAACTATTAACAGACGAACCGTTTAAAGTCATATCCGCCGACGGATACAAGCTTCCTCCGGTTTTTGGAATATTACTTTTATCAATACCCGCTTTAATTCCCGACTGAATATCATAGGATTTATTGTATTGCGCGATGATCACTTCGATTTGCACCAAAGGCACCACCTTATCGATCTGCTTCATATATACGCGAAGCTCCTCGATGGTCAGTTTAGACCCTGACACCACCAAACCGTTAAGCTCGACAAACTCCTTGATTTCCAGTTTTTCGGAAAACACTTTGGGCAAAGACGGCAGTACCGATTCGATCGAACGATTTTCCAATGCAATCAATTCGGTTGCCCGTAATCCTTCTGTAGCGTGTTCGCCAATCAGATACAGGTTATCCTGTTTTTTAAAAATATATTTTTTCCCTTTAAAAACATGCTCCAGCAAATCATCGAACGTAATATTATCGGCCGCCAGAGTTGTTTTTTCATTTTCAGGTTTGTTATACAAAAAGTAATTCACATGTAATTTTTCGGCCGCTTCGGTAATCAAATCCGACACATCGGCCACATAGGCTTTTACGGTTAGATAGCCCGCTTTATTCAAATCGACTTCATAATAGCCCGGAACACCTACCGACGCTTTAGGCTGTTTGTTACGGTTACCCCCTCCGGACAACATATTACTATTTCCGGTATTGGTGTTTATATCCTTATTTTTCTCCAGATAAAAGAATCCGTTTTCGTCTTTGGTCGCAATTAAATCGTTGGACTTTGCCATCATATCGACAACCTGATCAAACGGTCGGTTTAAGATATACGACGACACCTTCATCCCTTTAATATCCGGTGCCAGAATTACATTTTTACTCGACTTATCGATAATCGCTTTAGCCACCGCCGGAAGGGAATCGTTTTCCAGTTTTACCGATAAGAAATCGTTTTGCGGATTATAACTGACATCCACAAATTTAGGTTGTTTCTTTTCGATAATTTTCACCTCTTTTCGCTTTTTAAAGGTGATGATGTTACTCACAAAACCGATTTCCAGATCGTATTTTTGTGCCAGGAACACAAACACATCTTTTACCGTCACATCAAAAAAGTTATTCACCACCGATTGCGTCAAATCGGCATCCGGACTTACGTTGAGTTGGTGTTCTTCGGCAATGGAAAGGATAAAATCATGCAATGTCAGTCCGGAGACATCAATTTTGATCACTTCATTCAGTCCTTTTTTCTGTTTGGCAAATTCATCAAGTTTTTGCTGCAAATCCGCATCCTGTGCTGTTGCCAGACCAGTAATCAGAAGACTAATAATTAAAAAAACGGTTTGTTTCAACATTATTTATGCGTTAATTAAAATAGAGTATATTTCTTCCAGTGAGGTTTCCCCTTCGGCCAAAACAGCAAAGGCTTTATCGGACAATGACTGGTGTTTTTTATCTTCTCCCATCGTTTGCGCGATGGTATTATTTTTTATGGATTCCGATACCGAATGATTGATGTTTAGCACTTCATAAATGGCACGTCGTCCTTTGTAACCGCTATGATAGCATTTATTACAGCCTACCGGTTTAAAATAGGTTTCAATTTCGAACGGAAAATCAAAATGCGACGGAAAATCCTCTTTATTACATACGGTTTCCTTTTTACAATCGTTACACAGCTTTCGAACCAGACGCTGTGCTACGGAAAGATTGAGCGTTTCGGCAATCAGATAGGACGGCACCCCCATATCGACCAATCGGGAAATAGTACCGATAGCAGAATTCGTGTGAATCGTCGACAACACCAAATGCCCCGTTAATGATGCCCGAATCGCCATTAAAGCCGTTTCGGAATCCCGGATCTCCCCCAACATGATCACATCTGGATCCTGACGTAGGAACGATTTTAAAGCCGACGCAAACGTTAGTCCGATATCTTCTTTCAATTGCACCTGATTGATCCCTTTTAGCGTATACTCAATCGGATCCTCTACCGTCACAATATTCCGTTTGGAATCATTCAGCAGGCGTAAAGTCGCATATAGCGTCGTGGTTTTACCCGAACCTGTCGGACCACTGATCAATATAATTCCGTTTGGCTTTTTAACCGCCTCCAGGTAACTTCTCAGCTCCTCTTTTTCCAATCCGAGTGTATTCAGATCGATATTGGACGCATCCTGACCGAGTAAACGCATTACGATTTTTTCCCCGAACAAAGTCGGTAAAATTGAAACCCGGATATCGAAGGTCTCGTTGGTAATCCGTCCGTCCTGCGGCAATCGTTTTTCGGTAATATTCAGTTTCGACCGAATCTTAACCTTATTGACCAATTCCAGATAATTCTCCTTTTCGATTTTATAGCGTTCGATCAACTGACCGTCGATTCGGAAACGGATACGCGCCGATTCTTCGTACACTTCAAAGTGGATATCACTACTTTTAAGCGACTTCGCCTCTTCCAAGAGGTTTTCCAGGAAATCCCCTTTTTCGATATTCAGCGATTTCTTACTTCCGGTTTCCCGTTCTTTCCGGTAATGAATGGAAAGTGCTTTTTCGATTTCCACCGCATCGCACAACTCAAACACCACCTGTTTTCCGAGTAATAATTCCAGCTCATCCTTCAAATCGTTACGATTGCCGGAACCATCGCTATATAACTCAATCGTCGTTTCGGTGACGGCTTTTGGCAAAACCCGGTAATGGTTTGCCATATCACTGGAAATAATATGCTGTATATCTTGATTGATCATTATATTCATATCCTGTTGATCAATGTAATTTTATAAACATTTAAAAAGAGGTCTTTCAACATAAGCACCACTAATAAAAGCGATGCAAATCCCGCCAATGGTACGGTTTGATGTTTCATTTGTTTTTTCAGTAACAACTGCAACAGAATCGAAACAAGCATCGACCCGATAAAATAAATCACGTAATTTTTAAGCAGGAATAAGGGTGTTATTGCGAGATAAAACAGCAGATCGCCCAACCCGAAATAATGTTCGAATGGATTTAGAAATCCTTTATTTTTCCAGCTCATATATCCGACAAGTCCTACAAATGTTACCAGGAAAAAGGCAGCATTATAGACCGTTATGGTCCACACCATAGCGCCATAATTCTGCTTTATCAGCAAAAGGGAAAGCACCAACACCACTACTGGCAATGCCACATGGATCATTCTGTTTTTCCAGTCCTGAAAAACCATGAGTAGTAAACACAAAAGCAGTACCGCGAGTAGCATATTATTCCTTCGTAACCTCGGTCAGTACTTTTTTATTATCGATCTCCCAGGTATTAAAATTCCCATCGCCGTCCAAATCGGAAACCGAAGTTGCTCGCGCGATAAACGAATCGTTTGAAGCTTCGATAATTTCCACTTTATACACAGCCTGTCCGCCTTCCTGAGTCGTTTTCTCCTGTTCAAATCCCAATTCTTCCAAGCTATTGGAATATTTAGAATGACGGTAGAAATAACTTTTCTGCAAACCGTATACCTGATTCAGCATCGCCTGTGCTTCTATTGCTTTGGCCTGACTAATTACCGAAGTTTGATTGGGTAACACCATCAGTAATAGAATTCCGATAATACATAAAACGATTAGAATCTCCGTTAGGGAATAGGCCTTAACAGCTGCTTTCTTTATTTTTTGAAGATATTTTTTAGTCGTGTTAAACATCTTTGTCTTATTTTATTTATTAAAAAAGTGTTAATTATTAACGGCTGCTAAAATACAAACATTAATGACATCCGTATTAGTTCCTTATTATTTTACTTAAATCAAACATCGGCGCGTACATCGACACCATAATTACCCCAACAATCACCCCGATTACGATGATGATCATCGGTTCTAAAATCACACCAATCATCTTGGTTTGGTGGCTAATTTCTTCATTATATTGCTCCGAAAGCCTTTCGAACATGGTATCCAATTGGTTTACCTGTTCGGCCACTTCGACCATCGAAACCATTTTATTTTCAAAAACGTGGTGCTTTTTTAAACTGTCGCTTAACGAAACCCCACGGGTGATATCGTCCTTAATTGCTTCAATCGCCACTTCTATCGGATAAAAACCGATCATTTTGGACGTCAGCGTAAGCGCATTGATCAGGGTTGTTTTTGATGTGATCAATAAATTCATCGCCTGACAAAACCGGGAGATATAAATCTTCCGAACCAGATTTCCGAAATATGGAATCCGAAGCAGCAAACCGGTTGTAAAAGCCCGGTAACTGTTTTTTCCTTTTAGCAGAAAATGAACCGCAATCACCCCAAAGATCACCACCGCAAGCATCGTAAAAATGGTTCCCGAATGATTGGATATTCTCAGAATGACCTGCGTACTTTTGGGCAATTCACTTCCGAATTGTTTAAAAACGGAACTAAACATCGGCACCACTTTATTCAACATAAAATACAACACCAAAATCGTCACCAACATTACAATCGTCGGATATGTTAGCACCGAAACAATTTGCCGTTGCATCTGGATTTTACGGTTAAAATATTTCTGCAACTCGGTTAGCACTTCTTCCAATTTCCGGGTTTCCTCTCCAATCTGAATACTGTAATATTCGTAGGGTGAGAACTGATTGGTTTCGCGCATCGATTCGTAAATACTTCTTCCTTCGATCACCCGTTCCTTGATTCGGAGGATGATTTCTTTTTCCAGTTTATTCACCGATTGGTTACTCAGGATTTCCAACGCTTTTTTAAAATCCACACCCGATTTTAGCAGCATTCCTAATTCCCGATAAAACACTTCCTTCTTTTTATCGGATAGCTTTTTCGAGAACTGAAACTGTCCGGTGTCGAGTTTAAACTCTTTTTTTTCCGGCGCTTCCTTTTTATACGTACTTAAATCAAAACTCATGGTTTCTGTATTGCCTGTACCAATTCACTGGCATAAATCTGTTTGTAAAAATGCAATCCCATTTCTTTTTCATTCACATCCAACTTCACCTTTAATTTTCGGAAAGCCAGTTGTTTGGAACGGCTGTAAACCGAGTCCAGTTGTATTTCTTTTATCTGAATCCGGAAGGTATCGACAAACTCCCCTTTTGTCCGTAGCAGATAGTCATCCTCAATCGTATAAAAAACCTGTTCGCCCGCATATCCGGTAAACAGAAGTATCTCCTCCTGCAGCTTTAGTTTTTCATTTTCAAAAATGTCTTTATTAACCGAATAGGTAAACCGATTCAGATCGTTCACCGGTTGATTTTGGTTTTTAAAATCCATCAGTCTTTCACTCACAATCGAAAACACCACAAAAATCAGACTCATGATAATGGCCGTGATGGCCATGCCCACAATTGCCTCGATCATTGAAAAGGCTTTTACCTGTGTTTTATTCACCGTTGCCTTGTATGTAAAAACGCTTTTCAAACTTAAAATGAGTACTGTCTTTATAGTGTACGTATATTTTTCTTACTCCGGGATTTACAGCTTCCTCTTCTATTTTCAGATTCGGATCTTCCCCGTCGTATTGTAATGAATCGCCCTGCAACTGCATCAGGTAAAACATTTCATTGACTTTATTCTGTGTATTGTAAAACTTCGCCGATGTACGCGGTGTAAATACGGCCGCATAAATCGAAATCGCGATATAAAGACAGACCGAAATGATCGTCAGCGCGATTACGGATTCCAAAATGGAATTTGCCGGGACTTTACAATACTTTTTTAATAATGCCATATTTATTTTTTTTCGCCTCAAATAGCGGAATCGCCATAAAAAACTCCGGTCGCTTTTTCGGATCGATCTCGATATCCACTATCATATTATCGTTAACGGAAGAACCATTTTTATGAAAAAAATAATTGGTATACACCGATCCTTGTACGTCACTCTTCAAATCCAGTTTTCCGGTACAATAGATATCCCCAAGTATTGTACTCTTTTCGTCCACTTCCATAAGATTCTTATTAATCGCCAGAATTGTATTCCCAAACAAAACGATCGCTCCTTCAATCGTACATTCTTTTTTGATTTTAAGTTTACTTTCCCCTTCGGTATGGTTATACACACAAACCACAGACGGATATTTTAAAATCACCTTTTCCTGCAATTCGATTCCCTTGGTCGCGAAAGCCTGCACCGTTCCTTTGAAACCTTCTTCGAATGTTATTTTCGGCGCAATCAGGATCACATCTTCCAAAACCGCATTCTTACCTACCACTATGGAATCTTTGGCCCGCAGCACAAAATTCCCTTTTACATTCAGACCGGAAAGCGTGTTTACGCCCACTTCTATTTCCTTGGTTTGCTTTAGAAACGAATTAAAATACGGCGCGTCTTTTTCCTTTTCGAACTGCGAAAAAGCCGCTTTTTCCGTTTTGATTCCCTCGAAGATCTTTTTAAAACTGGCATTGATCTCCGGAAGTTTAATATCGGACACCGTATTTTGCCCGGTAACCGTAAGCTGACTTGCTTTGTTTGTCAGATAGGATGTTTCTATATATGTTGACGGCAATTTATTATCGCCATTCAGCCGAACCATTCCCGAATACCGAAGCGACTTCGTCAGATTTGCCAAATGAATGGCGGTCTTATCTTTGGAATAACTACCTATGATGTGTGCCGAAGTCACCGTATCATTTCGCAACATCGTATTGGCCAACAATACATGAAGTAAACCATACGGTTTGGCTTCATAACTCCCTTCCACACCGGATTCTTCGTCAACCGGAAGTTCTTCACCCACCAGTTTATTCCCCAGTGCATAATTCACCACCGACTGATTGTGAATGTATAACTCCTCCTGCAAATTGTAATATAAATTCAGCTGATTGTACAGGCCGGAGAAATACAACAACGCTCCGCAAATAATGGATACAATCAGACAGATATACACCGCATATAAAAGACTATGCGCCTTTAGCATTGGTATTTACTTTGGGTTCTTTTTTGCGGAATAGTCGTTTAAAGAAACTTTCTTTTTCCTGCGGCTGTTGCTGCTGTTTCAGATTTTTTTGCTCTTTCTCGCGTTCCTTTTGTTGTTTTTTATTTTCTTTATCGCGCTCCTTTTTCTCTTTATCCAGTTTCTCCTGCGCTTTTTTAGCTGCTTTTGCAGCCTTCTCTTCTTCTTTTAATTTGGCTTTTTCCTCTTTTGTAAGCTTTGGTTTCGCTACAAACACAACTCCATTTTTATAAACCAGTGTATCTTTTTTTAGCAGATTGATCCATTTGCCATGTCTTTGATCGTTTTTAAAATAGCCTTTTTCAATCAGCTCTCCTTTGTCGCTAAAACGGTTAAATGCTCCGGTTTTTAAACCACTACTCCAATACTGCGTTGTTTCAAGGGTTCCATTGGTATACCAGGTTTTCCACCAGCCGGTTTTTAATCCTTCGTCAAATTTGCCTTGTTCGGCTAGTTGGTTACTATGATACATTTTGGTATAGCCGTCGTGTAGCAATTGCCCCGCAACACCTCCTTGCGCGTTATGAATGGCACCACCTTTAAACCAATAATAGGTCTTATCGGATTTGGGACTTATATTTTTATCGGTTGTATAAAACTCATAACGGAAGTTGCTGTCGGAAATTCGTTTGATCAGGTACGGATCGGTAAAAGAAAAGAATAATACAGCTAATGGTATATAAAAAAAACGAAATAAAGTCTTTGTTTTCAAGGGGTTTAATTATTATTTTAATCGTCGCAAGATAATATTTTTTCCTTAACCTGAGAAAAAACCTTTCAATACGAATATTATTTCTAAAAACACGCTCGTTTTAATTCTCAAATCGCACTTTTTCAGTTTAAAAAAGAGGCTTTTTTTACCATAATTTGTGTTTTTACAGAATTACAATTACTTCTTAAGCGCTTATAAACCAGGCATTTTACAGCCACAGCGTTACTATCCGTTTGGGATGCTAGTACCTAACCGTCATGAAGCCTCAGAATCATATCGTTATAGCTTCCAGGGACAAGAGAAGGATGATGAGTTAAAAGGTGAAGGAAATAGTATAAATTATACGTACCGTATGCATGATCCACGGGTAGGTAGATTTTTCGCTATTGATCCATTGACGGCCAAGTTCCCTTTTTATTCACCCTATCAATTTAGTGGAAACAGGCCTTTAGATGCTATTGAACTGGAAGGACTGGAGGATAGTTTTGAAATTCGTTCAAGACGTAGAGACGAAGCCTATTTAGCCGGAAAGCTGAGTACTGATAAATACATTGAACAACAAAAAGCAGAAGCTGTTGGAGGAATTATTGGGGCTAGTATTCTTGTAGATGTCATTTTAACAAAAGGCTGGTTAAGCAGATCAATTGTTGGCGGTGCTTTATTAGAGTCTATTAATGAATCTGAAAGAGGTTACGAAGCACAGAGAAATGGTAATCAAAAGGAAGCTCAAAGAAGATTTGGCAATGCAGCTGAGGCAAGTAAAGTAGTGGTTTTTGGAATAGCTGCTGAGGGTGCGGCTGCTGGATTTGTTCGAATTTCCAAAATTGGCCGCAGTATAGATGTCGCATTTGGTAAAAATGTTAATCTAAAAGCTTTTGCTGAAAAACACAATGTAGTAAGTTTTCGCGATTGGAAAGAGCAGATTCCAGGTTATTTAGAAAGTGAGAAAAGTTTTGGTAATTTTGGTGATGCTTTTAAATTTATTGCTGATAAAGTAAAACAGACTAATGGAAAAATCAAGTTTAATCTTGAGTATGTTAACATTCAAGACGCTCTAAAAATTAAACCTGGAACGGGGCTAATGGACCAGGTAAATGGAGCCAAAAGCTTATGGGAAAAGGGCAAGATTACAGAATGGGAACTGAGTCAGATATTAAATGACAAAAAGCTCTTAAAAGCGACTGAGTTTTACAAGATGGGAAAAAAAGTCCCGGTTGAAAGTATAAAAAAGATGGGTAAATAAGATGAAAAACTTTATTTTTAGAAAACAAGTAGGAAAGAAAGGATATTACGTTAAAATAGATTTTGACGTTGAACTTTTAAATGAACAAAAACATAAGCTGGAAATAAATTATACAGCTGATATAACATGGAGAGCATTTTGTGAAGCAGGTGTTTTATTGTTCTTTGAATATTTTAGCAGAAAGGAGGATAGGGGGTTAAAGGTTACTATCTATAAAGTAGACTGGTTACCTGTAGATACTAATGCCTTTTTAGTAATGTTTTCAACTATTAAAGCACTTTCAGAAGCTTTAAATTATGAGATTAACGGTTTGGAGTTTGATCAAACTAGCGAAAAGTTTGTTTTTCCAGATCCTCGATTGGTATAAAAGTACTGAAGGGTGTGTTAAGAAATGATACTACGAAAATTAATTCTATTTACACATAGCTTTAAAGCAAAAAACCTAACTTTTAGAGTTAGGTTTTTTGCTTGCTTAATTTCTAAATCAGTGTTTGAAATTCATTAATTATCGGATAGTCTTACTCTAATCTTATTATATAAGGACATGTCAAATATATACGCTTTGCATAAATTGGAAGAAAGTCCAGTATTAATAAATTTCAAAGAGACTCCGCTTTCTGCAATTTCAACCTCGGTAGAATGGACATGATCAATAATATTAAATGGCTGTTTTACTCGCTTTATAAACTCAATAAAATCATTGATATTGGTTTTATATCCAATAGAATACACGTGTTCATTAAAACTAATAGGCCAATAATCGTCGATCTCATATTCAAAATCATAGGAGATGCCTATCACTAAACCGTTCAATGTGGTTATCTGAAAATAGTTGTCATTACCCGATAATTGGTATAATGCAGGAATGTCTCCCTCTTGTTCGGTTATATTTTCCAGATTTAAATTAGATTCCTTAATATTAGCTCCAATATGTAAATCGTCAATATTTCCGTTGAATATAAAATTTGAAAAATCCATGT
The DNA here is from genome assembly GCA_023446155.1 of Bacteroidota bacterium. Lineage (GTDB taxonomy): Bacteria > Bacteroidota > Bacteroidia > Flavobacteriales > Flavobacteriaceae > Flavobacterium. The sequence continues at coordinate 166,950 of JAEXIT010000012.1, read as the reverse complement.
TCTTTAAAGTTTATCAACTATTTTTTGCAGTTTCTTTTCTCTATTTGTACCTTTTAATTGACCTCCATCCAAATGCTTTTGCGCTTGTTCTTTTAATTCACTTTTAAAATTTGGATCTTTTAATTTATTATTAAAAGCCTGTTTTACAATTTTTTGTTGATCTGTTCCTACCTTTTTTCCAACAATATTATAAAATATTTCTCCATCGTCTGTAACCTCAAAGCCAATTTCAGTTATTTTTTTACCTCTATGAAAAACATCTCCATGAACACCTTTTGATAAAACATCAGTTGCAACAGTCTTATGAGGTTGCCACATAAAACCGAAATCACAAGGACCGCCGTTATGAACAAGAACATTGTATTTTGAAACATAATACGTATGATATTGATCAACAGTGAAATTATAGACTGTAAAATTACCTTCAACGAACTCAATTTTTAAAATAGGCTTAGTACTGCCATCATAAAGGGTTAGTAAATCACCTACTTTCAGTTCGTCAACTTTTAACCATTTTCCTCCGATAAAAAACGGATGTTCGTGAGTTGCTTCTAAGACTTCATCATCAAAATAAATTTTATAGACTTGTTTAAACTCCCTTGTAAATGTATCAATGACTTCTTTTAAGCTCAATTTTTTAGAATCTTCGCTATATGCCCATACTTTATCTCCTATTTTAATGTCTTCAATATTTTTATATCCGGTTTCAGTATAAACTTGGGTTCCTGATGTAAAACAGCCACAAGGTTTTACTTTTTTCAATGCTTTAACAATTCTTCCACCTCTAAATGTAATATGACCGCCACCGCCTTGCATTCTTTGTTCCTCACTTACAGCTTGTAAGCCTTTCATGGCATAATGCATATACCTTTCTCCCCCATAATCGCCATCTTTTCGATTGATCATGTTATCATAAGAGGTATAGGTCCAGCTCTCATCATAAGTTATAAACGTAACTTTGTCAAATTCTTCCCAGGTACCATCTCTTTCTTGATGAGCAACATATAGTTTTTTAGGGTTTTTAACTTGTTCCCAAAGATAAAATCCTACACTTGATTGGGTATTTTTATGAGGATTCCACTGGTATTCATAAATGTCATTTTTGTGAGAATATTTAAATATAGGCTTACCATTAACCCAAGTTCTGGTATAGTGATATTCCTCTGCACCATCTAAATCGATTGCTTGAATAGGGGTATTTCCAGCAAACTGGTATGGAGTATACCACGGAAACTCTTTCTCCAGAGGATCAATAGATAAGAATCTGCCAACTCTCGGGTCAAAGAATCTTTTGTCGTAATCAATTCCATTTCCTTCTCCGCCTTTTAACTCGTTATCCATCTCCATTCCGTTAAACCCGTAACGATATGATTCTGAGGCTTCGTGGCGGTTTGGTACCAGCATCCCAAACGGATAGGAATTATTTTTATGTAATCAAAACAATTTCAAGTGCTTAATTGAGATATAAGATTTGATAAAAATGCTGATTATGGTAAAAAAGGCCTTTAAAGATGTGCCGATTTCAACAGCAATTATAGGCTAAAAATGAACGTAATTATGGGTTAAAATTTAATTTAAAGATAGGAGTTTTTATTACGGAAATAGTTTTACTTTTGATGAAATTTAACAAGTAAAACCGTGTTCGAAAATAAATTCCGTATTTTAGTCATTACAAACATTGCTTTGTTTTTGTTGATCGTCGTTGGAGCTGCTACTTTCTTTATAGCTAATAATAGTCCTAAAATTGTTTTTGTGGATAATGTTAGGCTTTTTGATGGCTTTAACATGACTAAAGAACTGAAAAAAAGAGGTGAACAGGAATTTAACACCCGAAAAAAAGTTTTAGATAGTTTATATGTTGTCTTGCAACAGGAAGGTGCTTCCGAAATACAAAAAGAAGCGATTACCCGTGAGTTGATCGCCAAAAAACAAGAGTTCGAAGCTTTTAACCAGCAATTTGCCACTGAAGAATCGGCTAAAATCTGGTCGAGAATTAATGGTTATACGACCGATTTTTCAAAAGACAAAAACTACGATTTTATCTTGGGATCCGAAAACAAACGATCTGTTCTCTTTGCTAAAGAAACAGTAGATATCACCAACGAGTTGATCCTCTATATTAATAAAAAATACGAGGGCAATCAATAGTCTTAACTAGATTGCCCTCTTTGTTTTTTTATTGATCAATAATATCTTTGGAAATAATAGCAGAAACGTCTATTGCATGCTGTTTTCCAGTTTCAAATGTACTTTTTCAATTTCTTTGTCGATATACACCTGAGCATAGTGTACATAGCGATTAAACGAACCACTCGCATGACTATGGCCGCTTATTTTCCGAACTAGGTGTTCCGGCATACCCAAAATAAGTAATGTTGTAATCGCGGTTCTCCGCATCATATGCGAACTCATTTTGTCGCAAAAACGATTAGCAGCTTTGTTATTTTGTTTTGTCAGGCGCTTCCCTTGTTTTTCCCGGGAAACTTCAACAGAAGCCGTAAAATTGGCTAATTCACCTATTTGCTTCAGACTTTTATTAAAGTTGAACAGACTTGTTTTTCCAAATACCGGATTTTTAACATTTTTAGACTGATACTTTTGGTAAATAGTAACAGCGTAAGCCGGGAGTTTGATATGACTAAAGGTTTTGGTTTTCTTCGATTTTAGTTTTAAATACCAGTCATTTTCTACTTTTTCAAAGTTTTTATTCGTCAGCAGAAAAATATCGGAGTATCGCAATCCCGTTGTACATCCAAAAACAAAAATATCTTTGATCCGACGGTTGCTTTCCGATAAGCTATTTTCAAATTCTTTATCGTGAATCAGGAATTTTAATTGTTCCGGGGACAAAACCAGAATTTCAATTTCTTCTTTTCGGACATAAAACAACCGTTGGAAATCACCGGTAAAGAAATCTTTGTCATTTTTTAAATAGTTGAAAAATACCCGAATGACTTTAATGTTAGAGCCGACATAATTGTCATGGCAGCCTTTTTTGTATAAATAATCTGTAAATTTCTGATAGAATTTTTTCCAGTAGTTTTTCTCCGATTGCAATTCTCTTTTATTCAGTTTTGACGCATCACAAATCCGCAATTCAAAACGGGTATCGCTTGAAAACTGAATCAGATTTTGTAGTACATAGTGGTAATTTTGTATCGAATCCGGTTTGATTCGTTCACCATTTTTTTTCAAACGTTTTCCGGTTTCCGTATCTCGTATAAATTGTTTAAATAGTGGCGCTATAGGGGTCGCTTTTTTCATGGTAATATTTCTCCAAAAATATTAGTTAGGGATGGAAAATAAGCACTGATTGCTAATATATTTCGTCAGAATTTTAAGTCTTTTTATTCCTATCCGTTTGGGATGCTGGTACCAAACCGTCATGAAGCCTCAGAATCATATCGTTACGGGTTTAATGGAATGGAGATGGATAACGAGTTAAAAGGCGGAGAAGGTGATAGTTATGACTTTGGAGCGAGGATGTATGATCCTAGAGTTAGTAGATGGTTTGCTCCTGATCCATTAGAGAAAAAACATCCAGATTTCTCAACATATAATTTTAGTTTTGATAGTCCTATCCTTTTTAAAGATCCGGATGGAGAAGATCCAATAACGGCTATATTTGAAGGAGTTGTTGCTTTTGGTCTGGAGGCCGGTTTAGATTTCATGACTAATATTATCAAGGGTGATAATCCAGATAGAGCTTTTGATAAAATTAACTGGAAAGCAGCTTCATATGAAGGAGCTAAAGCCGTAGGTATAGCTGTTGTCGCACCTGCGTTTACTGGAGTTGCAGTCAAAATTGCAAGGCTCAGTAGAACGAAGATTGGTAAAATGACTGTCGATATGGTAAAAAACATTTCTAATGAAGTAATGAAAAATGTAGCGTCTGGTAAGTATAATGACGCTTATGGTGATTTTAGTTTTAAAAAGCTTATGAGTGATTATGATCAAGTTTTGATGAGTGCCGCTATATCCACACTTTATGAGTTTGGTTTTGGTGATCGGGCTGGCGATATGTTGAAAGAACTCAAAGTCACAAATAAGAAACTAGCGGATCAATCCAAAAGATTCATGAGGAAGGTGAAAAGTGGAGAAAGCGCACAAAAACTTGCACGGTATTCCAAGAAAGTAGATAAAACGGCTAGGCAATCAATTAATCAAGCCAAAAAACACATTAAATATAAACTTAGAGATGATGCTGCTAAAAAAGCAATCGATGAAGGACAAAAAGGAATACGAGGAATTAAAGATTAATAGTAAGAATAAATCATTTATTATTGCGATACTTATTGTTATTCTTACTTTATATTGGTTTTATCTTAAAACAAAACAAGAAACTATGGGATACCCTAGTTTCTTGTTTACAATTCTATTTTGTGTTTTATTTTTAGGATTATTAATTGCGACTTTGCCAAAGGATATCTCGGAAATAAAGACGAATAAAGACAAAACAGATAAAGTACTTTTCATTTTATTTAATGTCATTAAAAAAACATTTATAGCTTTTTTTATCAGCGGAATCCTATTACTTCCATTTAATTTATATAATAAGTCATTCGCAAAAAATAATCCAATAGAGACTATTAAATGTAAAATAACCGGCTTGACTGATTATTCAAAGAACAGCTCATTCTATTATGAGTATAAAGGAAAAGAATATATCATTTATGCACATGGAGCAATAATGTCTAAGATTTATATTGAAAAGAATCAAGATGAGTATTTGTTTGTTGCAAAAGCTAGAAAGGGACTATTGGATTCATATGTAATTGAAGATTGGGATATTGTTCATAAATAAAAGCAATGACTAAAATTGAATAACGTAATGAAATCTGTCTTTTTACGTGTTGTACGTTTGAAAAAATCTTCATTTATTAAAAATAAAGGGGGCTGACTCAAAAGTGAGTCAGCCCCCTTTTGTTTTGAACATTCAAATCTGAATGCAAATTATCGGATTGTTCTATTCAATCTATATAGAGCATTTTATCCATGAATTTGAGTCCTTAACAAAGTATGGAATTTCAAAAGAATTATCTAATATATCTTTTTTTTGAGGTAATATATTCAATACTTTTTTTATGTCCAATTCCATTTGATTATTAGGGTTAATATCAATCCCTTCATCAAAATCATCATCTTGTTCAACTAAAAATAATCTATGATCTTTTAATAGTAACCAACTATATGGGTTATCGCTTTCGTCATTAATGAGAAAATCTAGGCCAATTATTTTTTTTAGTTCAATAACCAACAGTAAGTTATTATATATTTCCGATGATAAAATAGTTTCTTTTAAAAGAAAGACCTCTAATTGAAAATTAAAAATACACGAATCACTAAGCTGTGTTATCTTAAAATTAATTACAGCAGATTCATCAAAATTATTGACCTCATTTATTTGATTTTTGGGTATATTAAATATCGCGACCAAAGCATTTAATGCCCTGTCAACACTTATTTCCTCTTTATAATAACAAACCAGAATAGCCATGATTAATGTTTTTTAACAAAGTCTTGAGCAAATTTATAATCTTCATTTGAAATCTTATTTCCTTTTATTGCAGCATCCAATCTTTCTCGGGGAACCGTTTTAATTAGTTTAATTGCTATAAATTGACCTTGGCTTATATCCATAAACTCTTTGGCTCCGCCACTTTTTGGATAAAGCGTTTTTCCTTCGTTCTTAGTGCTATAAATTCGTCCATTAATCCATATATCACCTCCTTTTAGCTTCTTGAATTGTCCGGTATTATATGCTTCAATGGCTTCATCTATAATTTCTCTAGGAGCGACTGTTGTAGCTTTTGTTTTGCTGGATTTTGAAAGGGCATCGGAACTTAAATAATGTCTGTTTGTATTGATCTTTGCATTTCCTCTGTGAAGATCCTTTGGGGTGTACCAAGCTTTTCCATTAATAGGGCCGTACAAAAGTGTGTTATTCTGAAGATTAACAGCCGTCTGAGCCATTGCCATATTATTTGATTGTCCTTCAGAATTGAAAGATTCCTTAAAATCGTTTAATGTCCAAAAAGATTCCGAATCTCTGAAATGTTCAAAGAGCTCAGCTTTATCTTGATTACCACTTCCATAAGTACCCGCAAAACCGATATAGTATTTGGTTTTTTCATGAGTAACCAAATATTTTTTTACTGGAATTTTATAATATCGATCTATTAATCCCCACAATAACACAACATGATTATGAGTTTTTGTGCTTGTTAATGTAAATTGAGTTTTCCCCTTAACTATTTTTAAAGTATAGTGATATTCCTCTGCTCCGTCTAAATCGATTGCCTGGATAGGAGTATTCCCTGCAAATTGATAAGGAGTATACCATGGGAAGCTCTTCTCTAAAGGATCTATAGATAAAAACCTACCAATTCTAGGGTCATAAAACCTTTTGTCATAATTAATTCCATTCCCTTCTCCACCTTTTAACTCATCATCTTTTTCCTTCCCATTAAACCCGTAACGATATGATTCTGAGGCTTCATGACGGTTTGGTACTAGCATCCCAAACGGATAGTAATCATTGTATGCAACTACGTCCGGAATTAACAGTCGTCCTCGTCCATAAATTCCTAACAATTTACGGTCGGTCACTACAGAAAGAACGTTTCCTAAATGGTTCGACAACTCATAGTTTTTATCTCCTACAAAACGGTAGGCTGTAACCGGCGTTCCAACTGTCGCAGATGTTCCCTGACCTTGATCCAATCCTTCGCAAACATCTCCAATACCATCGCCATCAGCATCTTCCTGACCCGGGTTGTAAATCGTTCTACAGTTATCACAAGCATCACCTCTTCCATCACCATCCGTATCAATCTGATTGTAATTCGGATTATTGATACAGTTGTCACAAACATCTCCTCTACCATCACCATCAGTATCGGCCTGGTTTGGATTATACGTGTACATACAGTTGTCACAAACATCTCCAACACCATCGCCATCCACATCACTCTGATTCGGGTTAAATTTATTCGGACAGTTATCCGCTGAATCCGGAATTCCGTCACCGTCAGAATCTAATGCTGTAGGTCCACAATACGTTTGCGTATACGGAACACCATTTCTTGTCATACTCAACAAGTTGTTGGTTGCTACTGGTTGTCCAACAGGCCCTTCATCAAATGGGAAGACATATTCCGGAGTATTATCCGACCCTTGACCATTATTCACCATATAGGTGAAATCACACATTTCAACAGGAACTCCCTGGAAAGAATTTCTAAGATTGTTTCCTTCTACATTTCCATACTCTTTTGCGGTTTTACCCAAAGTATTCCAAACCGCATTTGGTTCCGGGAAGTCTCTGTAATCGTCCGATTCCGGTCCGTTTAACTCTTGTGTTACATTACCGATAAAATCTCTCGACGTGTAAACATTTCCGTTAATGGTAAACTCTGGACTAAAATTATCACCATTCACCGATACCCTCGCATGGAAATTCCATTCGGTTTCCGGTATCGCATTTCGCAACTCATACGTCCAAACGGTTTTATAGTTTCTATAATTCCAACGTCTGTGGAAAACAAAGAACGGTTTATAACGGTGGAACCTTTTCGTATACTTTTCAATTTCTAATGCCGGCACATAAGCACCATTACCATTTCTCTTGATCACAATACGCGCCACACTATTATCCCATTGCTTGTATTCCGGTCTTCTGGCACCATCTAAAGTTACCAACGCATGATTTTGATTGACAGTCATCGCTGAACCGCCAACAATTTTGAAATTCGTTCTGATTTCAAACTCCTGAGTTTTTGCTCCAGATTGATCAAAGAAATTGATGCTCTTGTCGCCATCGCCCCAGGTAACATTATTATTCCCGCTAAACGACAATCCCCAAATAGAAGACGGTGTTGTTAACAACGCCTGCGAAACATTATCTGCAATCTGTGCCGAAGCGATCATCGCATCCATTCGTAACGCAATGCCTCTTCCGCTTTCTGCATTAAGCTCTTTTCTTCCTTTTTCAACCCCCAGACGACTGCTTCCGTAAATATCCTGTTCAACCAGATAATATTTCACCGGCTGCCCAAATCTACGCACCATCTCATAGGTACTCAACACATTTCCTTGTGCATCCCGTAGGTAGTATGTCGTCTTCGCTTCACTTCCATTAGTAACGGTTTTAGCTATTCTTTTTCCTAAACCGTCATATTCGAAATCGATTACAACCCCATTGGCTTTGGTTACCGATTTCACTTTTCCATCGACTCTCCAGCTGATATTTAAACCTTCTTTTTCATCGCTGATCAATTGACCTATCTCATCATATCTGTAGTTATCTCTCTCCTGATTATCAATATCCAGCGAGGTATCATTCGGATTCGACGGATCATTGGTAAATGCCCCGTTAGGAACCGTATCGTTAATATGCGTCAGTTTATTCGTTCCATCCTGATACGTATACCTTAACTCATCCATTAACTGGTTTCTTCCAGAATTTTTATGGGTAGGCGCCCAACGGTTTAACGTCAATAGGTTACCATTTCTGTCATACGAATATTCCGATCGGTACGATTCCTCCGTATACATTCCTAACAAATCATTGATATTAAGGGAATTCATCCCCTTAATTCTGTTTAACTGATCGTATGCGTAATAATTATACTGCGATGATAAATTCTCCTGGCGTAAATCCATTAAAGAGGTAACCATCTCTTTAATGTTTCCGTTATATAAATTTTTATCTCTTTCAAGATCGTTTGCCAAACTATAACTTAAAGGCGTATTATCCGCACCATTGTTAACATGGTGTCTCGACTGATAATCCCCTCTAAAATAATTCAATCCAAATCCAAAGGCATCTTTAGCAGCACCACTAAACAACTCACCATCACCACCGATATCATAGTTGGTATAAGCCCCTCTCAGTGTTATCGTACCTAAGCGTTCTGAGTTCACTCCTTTTAACCACCCTTGAAGCGTATAGAAGTAATCCAATCCCTGAACCTGCTTATCTCCAAGCACAAGTCGCGCTAAAGGACCATGCTCGTAATAGTTGTAATTTGCTTCTTTTTCCCAAACGATTTTATCCTTACTGGTATAAACCTGTGTGATTCGGTTATCGGCATCATACTCATAACGGTGAATAAACTGATCCGCTTTTTTAGGTTGGTACGTTACCGTATTCACGTTTCCGCTAATCAAATCGTAATCGTAGATCACTTTTTTGATATCCTGTCTCAATTCTTTTAAGATCTCCTTATTCGTATGATAAATAAGCTCTTTTACGTTTCCATGGATATCATAATCATATAAAATAGCATTGTCATAACGGTCACCCGCAATGATGTCCATTCTATCCAGGTCTACCCCTTCATCCAGAACACTGTACGCTAATACAGCCGTAACCCTTTTGTGATTATTGTTTCCGGCATAGGATTCAAACCAACTGGTACTATTCACAACCGGAGTATCATAAAGTGTTCGCGTCACCTCATAACGGGTATAATCCTGTGTTCCCAGATCACTTACCGGAGAACCTCCTATTATAATATTCCCTTCATCGTTAATATACGCTTGTTCAGAAATATATTCTCCAGCTTCCACAATTCGTCCCAGACCATCATATCGCGTATAACTAAATCTTGGTTTCGGCATTGCCGCTTGTTTTGCATTTTGCGAAGCAATAATACGTCCTAACTGATCGTAAGCAAATCGCGTTTCGCCACCATCCGGTGTTTGTTGCCATACCAACTGATTCAACGAGTTGTAACGATATAACGTTTTCATCGTGTGATTTGGATCGACAACAAGACCACTCACTACCCCTTGCTCTTCGTTAGGGAATGCATTTCTAATCTCATTGATCATACTGTCGGTAGCCGGTGTTAATCGGGATACCCCTTGAGGCGGAACCGTTTGTACTAAGTTTCCTGCCTGATCATAATAGTATAAAGTATACTGGTATTCTTTATCGTAAGACACTTTATTCAACGATTCTTGTAATCCGTTGATAGCGGCCTGAATATATTTTTGTTTAAATTCTTCTCGTTTTGCAATGAAATATTCTTCTCTTAATTCCTGTATATAAGTCTGTTGTACCGAATTTACAAAAATCTCACAAGCGGTAGGAATATTATCTACTTGCATATCGATGGTCGGAATCATTGGTGCCGGAGGACAAATTTTATTTTCCGTCATATACAGATCTACGAACTCGCTCCAGGTAACAGAAGGGTGTGTCGGTAAATACGCTGCATAGGCATTAATAACCATTTGTGTACCACCATAACCATAATTCAATTTGGTTGCTCCGAATTCCGTTATCGTTAAAAATTGCGGTAACGTAACATCGAAAGCATCTACAGTACTTAAATAATGAATATAATCGGTAACCAGATAACCCAAGTTGGCTTCACAGAAATATTTAGCATCCTGAGCATAATGATCCGGCATTTGATACCCTTGTACAATATCCATTATATCGCGGAACTCTAACCATTTTTGAACACAAACCGAAGGAGCAACTGTTTGCGGGATACAAGATGTACAAGGCACCTGAATTACAGCATTACATTTTCGTACCGTTATACATTTACTGGTACCGTTGGCTATAATTTGCGCTCCAGTATTGGTCGTAACCGTAGCTGTAAAATTACCCGATTGTGTATTGGTAAAAGACAATCCTGAAATATTCGTAACATTTGCAAATGAAACACCCGGAACCGTAAATACTACTTCACATTCCGATTCTTTGGCAAACGTAAATCCAATTTGAGAACTGGTTGTATTTTCTACTTTGTAGAAGTTATTGATACTGGCTGACGGAGCCGCTCCGGATAACTGAATAAAGCTATTTAAAGCCGGTAATCCATTAGCCGTAGCGCCATCGGCTACTGTTTGTTGCTGTATAAGATCCTTTAAAACAGATGTTAGTGCATTCGAGGAAGCAAATTCCTCTTCGCAGAACATTTCTCTAAGACAGCTTATCGTACCACGAGCTTCTTTAATTCCAGCCGGATAAACGGTAGTAAATCGGCCACTGCTAACTCTATATGAATCATGGTGAACAAAAACACTAAAAGCGTATGTATTGTTACCTAAATTTTCAAGTATTTTAAAATTGGAGAAAGATCTAACCTGTCTTATATAATTTGTTGTATTAGGAACTCTTCCTCCAGAAGAATTAAGTGGCAACATAAACTCACATGCCTGAGAACCCGAAAAGAAATTAAATCTGATACCGTCATAGTTCGATAATCCATCCGACCAAAAAGCCGTATAGTTATTCACTGTTGGGTTATTTCCGTTAATAAAAGGAGCAACCGCTTGCATTTCTAACGGATTATAACCATCTGAAATTATTGCGATTTTAGCTTGTCCCCAAAGATGATTCGTCAGTTTTGTAAAGTTAACTTCTGCCAATTGTTTTAGAGAAACTTCTTCCGTACATACACAAGTATAATTCAATGGTGTGATACGTCCATATAAGGTAAACACCTGATCTTTCAGATCCAAATAGCTGATCGCTATTTTATCATCCCCACTTGCAACACCATTTACAAGATTTTTCTCAATTTTTACTCCTGTTACTCTATAAAAAGAACCAGGAAGGAAAGTCGGGTTTCCGAACTCATTAACCACACTATGAATCGTAAACGGAGTTGGTCCGTTAACCGTAAAACTGGTAGCCGGATTACACGACCAAGTGGAGTTTAACGCTAAATCGTTTAACACTTCCGGCATCACACTGCTACCATAGGTATAGCTATCATTCGGAGCTCCTTTTAATGCTATCCCAGACGTAAATAATTGTCCCGAAGCATTCGGATTTGTTCCTTTTAAAGCGTTCATAACACGTACCAATGCTTTTTCGAAACGCACTCGTTTGTCACAGTTTTCACCTGTTTCTCCAGCCGCATCCCCAAAACTACACTCTCCGATAGCTGCTTTAATCGTACCTTCAAGAATCACTTCTTCTAACGCTGGACAACTTGTTCCCGTTAGTCGTTTTATAACCGCTATAATCTGGAATTTATAGGTATTATTGAACGCATTAAACGATCCCGGTACATAATAGATATTCTTGAAATCAACAATCTTAAAGTTCGTATTATAAGTCGTCCATGTAGGAGCTGGCAACGTTTCGTTGCACCCGTTCATATAGTACCCTATAGATAAAGACTGTGTTAAAATATTAAGTTCGATTGGCTGAGCAATACTTCCACTGGCCGTATTAAAAGTAAGATTCAACGTCGTCGCGTTTACCACACTTCCATTAATCGTCACATTTTGTGGGTTAGCCGCATAAGCCGCCGGGTCTAACAATACCGAATTAAACAAATCCGGCGTTAACATTGGCATACTATAGGCATTAAAACCGTAAAGTAATAATCCCTGATTCTGGAAAGAAGGATTGATCAATCCTTTTAACAAACTTTCGGTATCTACTAATAACGGACATTTTCCGGTTTGGTAATAGGTATTTGCGTCGGCATCAGCAGTAGCATCGGCAATGGCCTGTGCTCCCGGAACGCCGGAGTTAAAGCCATAGTCGGCCGATATAAATCGTTTTTCTTTATTTTTATAGTATCCAACGGTAGTGGTCGAACACGCTAGTATCGTACCGGCAGGCGTTGTTGGAACCGGAGTTGCAAAAGCCTGGTTGATTCGTTGTAACAAGGTACTATAATTACCTGTTGTATTATATTTTTCAAACAGCGTTACAAAAGTATCAACGTTCTGTACGTCGCCAATACAACCGTTATACCCACTATTACGTAAAGCATAAATATGAGAGAATACCGTTCTTGTTTTTTGTTTAAACGCGATATAGTTGTTCATAAAGCTCTTCCAAACACGCTCTTTTTCCGTTGGATTTAGCGCATTAATAATAGGAAGCAACTGATTCAGTGGACTCGTAACTAAACTTTGATAGGTAGAAGCCGGCGCAATTCCATTACCGAAGACAGTAGTATAATAAGCTGTCTGAAGCATATTTAATCGGGCGTTATTCGCCAATTTAATACCTTCGTAATTCGTATTCATCGCTTCCAGCAATAAATTTTTTCTCAGACTAAAATCACTAGCGGTTTCGGCATCGTAGTTAATCCCCGCTGACGGCGTCGCTGAAATTTGTCCGTTATAGAAAGGATCGTTAGCTGAAACGGCAATTAAATTCTGAACCAATCCATTTGTCGTAAAGACATTGGTATAATCGGTATTTTTAAGTTTCTCATCAAAACTATCGGAGTTGTCACCAGTCGAATTTGTTTTGGCACAAATTGCTTTATTGTATTTCAGATACTGGTATTCCGGGTGGTATGGTAATAATGATTCCGCCCAACTTTCTTTCCAGTTATTGACAAAGTCCGTTACATTTCTTAAATATTGCGGACGCACATATTTATTAGATGACGTCGGATCCAATGGATCATCTTCGACACTCGCCGAAGGCATAATTTCCGGGATATAAGTATTGTAATTAATTCTCTCGACTTTAACCTTCGCAAAATCACCATTATCATCCATATATGGCGTAGCCGGTCGTCTCCAGTTATAGTTCGATACATTTTGTGTAACGGTTAATCCCGTATCCAAATCGATAAACGTCTGAACAGAAGAACCGCCATATAACAATTGATTGTTTTCATTAAACAAACTTAGGGTATCGTCAGCATTCCCAGCAGGTGTATTTATTCCACCAGGTTGTGCCGTTGGAAAATCGATTCCGGCAATGGATCCGTATTGCCCGTGCGGACTAACATCCGACAGTAACATACTGGTATTGATATTACAAGTATCACCCGGCTGTACACACAATTCTCTACAACCGTCTAACATTCCTCTAAACTCCTTTTTAAAGCGAGTTACATAGGAATTGATTAGATACTGAGAAACAAGTCCGTTCTGATCCACATATAGTGATCCGTTATAGACAAACCAACTTCCGGCAAAATTGCTGTTCAGGCTATCGATTATATATTTTTGTTCTGCCAATAAAACGTAAAATTCTCTATTCGCAACATCTCCCAATACACTTTCATCCGTACCGGCAGGGAAGGTCATTCTAAACGACTGACATGTCTGTTGCGCTAAATAAGTACAAATCAGTGCTTCCTCACAACTTCTACACGTCACGTGACAGTCTTCTTCGCTAATATCGATTGTAGAGCCTGCTAAACTTGGAAAACACGGATTGGATGACTGTCTTATTTGTGCGATATAATCGTCTGCATATTGCTCAAGAGCCGCTTGATTCACGCGGATATCCTTATTTAAAGTATACGACCCGATTTTTAACACACCAGACGTTGTACTTTTGTTGAATACAATCGCAGGCGCATTTGGTGTGAAGGAGTTCAGATTTACCGTTCCTATCTCAACGATCCTAGCCCCATTCGGATCAAGGATCATGTCATTACCGCAATCGTCCAAAAGACTCATCTTCCAGTCAAACACAAAAGGATAGTATTTTCCACCCATACAGTAGTCGTTATAGGTGTTTGTAGCATGCGTCAAACCATAGTTAAGAGTTAACGCTTCTTCCTTCACAACTCCCACCTGACTATTTAATCGTACGCCATCCTGTAATATCCCGTTTAATCCGGTAGCATAAGCATCGTTATTTGACAACATATTGGTTGTTGTCATTTCGTGTAATGCGTTATTGGTTTCATCCTCTAACGACATCATTGGGTCCTCTTTTCGGTTGTCTCCAGCTAATGCAGTAGCAATCGTTCTTCCCTGAGGATCCAGATAACTAACACTAACCTGTTTGTTCGGATCGACAACTATATTCTTTTTATAACGTTTGAAATCCCCTACTTTATAACCAAAAAGGCGGTTTAATTCTTCCTGATCCGGTTGTAGGTAAAAATAGCTCATTTCGTGACCCGTACCCAATTGAAGCTCTTGTCCTACGCCACCTTTTCTTCGGATTCTTCCGGTATTATCCGGCGTATATTCAACCTGAGAAAAAGGATATTTATTAGCATTTGGCACAAAATCCTGATAGTTTCCTACAGGTGCACTTTGCTCTGAATAATATTTACTAGCACCGGAACTTTTTGACATTCCCGGCGGCAGTATCGGCTCACAGATTAATCCATTCAGTCGATCCCAGTCGAAATCATGATGGGTATAAACTTGATTGTTATCATTTTTATTTAAGTCCCTGTAATAGCGAATACCGGAAGCTTCGATAGGTGTTGGCAATACTTCAACAGCAACACGTCCCTGATTATCATAAACCGATTCTCCAACAACGGCTTTATTATTCGTATTGGTTTTAGTAACCGTTTGACGATTACGCAACGTACCATCGAAATAACTTACCACTTCTTTTTTCTTACCATCTTCGGCAAAAGAAGCCTGGTATTGCCAGTTCTTTTTACCTACTTCATGATCGGCATCAATTTCCAGGAAAGTCCCCCAGTTGCCTACATTTTGAAAGTTACCCGCCAATCCAGAAGACCAGGTTCCGTAATAACTCTTTTTCGTATCGTCCAGGAATCGTCCTACCGGTCTTACCCGGTATACCAAATACCCTTTGGAAAACACCAATGGAATTCTATATTTTAATTCTTTGGTTTGTATTCTTGTGCTATTCAGTTTAAAATCCTGCTCAGTTAAAGCAATCTGGTTCGGCATCAATTTATTTCCGTTTGGCCCATAGTTATCCACCCAAGTCCATTCCAGTTCATATTCCGTCGCCGGAGCATCGTTATAACGCGTCCAGTTGATTTCCAGTTCTTCGGCACCATCACTTACATTGTTAACCACCGTTTCTGTCAAACCATTGTACTTAATAAGTCTTCTGGAAACCGGATTCACCGTTGTATTTTTGATATTGTAATAGCGATCCGTTTTAAAACGAAGCTGAAGGAACGCTGTAGAATTAGTAACGGTAGGAATAATTTGTCCCGATAAATCTCTATATACGACTTCCTCTACCGCTACATCCGCTTTATGGATGCCCGGCAACTTATAAATCGAATAATCGTCGAATTTTACATTTTCGGTTAGGTTATCGTGTACAATTTTCAACTTGACAGCATAAGGTGCCAAAGTTCCATTTTGGTTGTTATAGGGTACAACTCTCAATTTCACCTCACAAGAATATTGCGCCTGATAAGCCGTTAGATCACTTGCAAGATCCTTGAAACCAAAATGAATATATACAGCAGGATCAATAGAAGTGAGTACATTCTGCTGATTCAAAGAGGCATACTTCGGATCGGTAATTTGTAGCATAGGTAGACTATGCAACTGGCTACCCGAACTAATCGTGCCCAAAGTTTCTTCCTGTTGTCCAAAAACAAACGCTGTAAATAGTGTAAATACTAAAATAAATAAACGCTTAGGGATATACATATATCTGATTTTTATTTTATATTATTAGAAATAATTCGTTCATCAATTATTTCGTATTTTTTAAACCGCTGAGCCAAAACGATGCTATTCTTACCGGAGAAAGAAAGATAGTTTTGTGTATTAAAAACCGAAGGAGGAATTGCTTTTCTGCTATAATCGCTATAAACCACTTCCAGTCTCGGATAGTTAACATCTGCTCCTTTATACTCTTTGGAAAAATTAATTCCCGTGTTATAATAAAAGATCTGTTTTTGTATAAAATAAGTCTTCGACACGTTTAAAATGATCTTGGAATAGGTCAATCCGGAATGGGCTTTCGGTTCCAGAATAATCTCCCAATAGGTTTTAAAATCTTTAAACGAATTCAGCTTACACAATTCGAATACTTTATTAAAATCGGCTTCCCCAAAATAATTATTAACCGGATTCGAAACGACCATGGCATTTTCGGAGTGGCTGATTTTTATATTGGTTTTCTTCGTATTAATAATCTCCGTATCGTTGATTTTAATATACACTTCGTTCGCCGCATTTTTATAAAAGACACCTTTATAGTTTTCTTCCACCTTAGTCGACTTATAATCTTTAAACAGTTTATAGTCGGTTTTATACTGCAGCGGTTGTGCGATACTGTATCCGGCTGTAATTTTCTTAAAAACTTCTCCTACCGTTTGTGCCTGAACCAGACACCCCATCAGCAGGATGGAAACGGATGTGATGATTTTATGTACCATGACTTCCCCTTAGTTTTTAATTACACTTCCGGAACGGGTTTCCTGAATCGTTTTCACACCTCTTTCCGTTTCTTTTTTCACACGCACCAGTCCGCCTTCGTTGTCATACTCATAAAAAGTACCGTAGTTGTTATCGTCTAATTCCGACATCAGCTTAAAGGTTTCCGGATCGTATACAAATGATTTCATACTACCTGTTAGCGGATGCACGCGTATATCGTCGAAATAAACAGCAACACTCGGACTATTATTCGCCAACTCTACACCTAATGAAATCGTATTGTTGATCGCACTGGTTTCGGAATACGGAATTCTAAACTTGGTAAAAATGCGTTGCCATCCGTCGATAATCTCACCAGAAGGTGTTGCGGTGATTCTCGATATTTCATGTTGTGGCAAAGCTTGTTTATTGTGATAAAAAATCAGCGTAATCGCAGGATTCATAAATGTTTTCAGCTGCTCATTCGTTTCTTCTTTTGCCCAGGCACTCAGGATATATTCCTTTCCAGGTTCCGGTTGGAATGAATAACAATCTTCACAAAAATCTTTCGTAATGGATATTCCACAAGAGATTTGGCTATCTACCAATTTCTCCGAAAGGTAACGATCGTCAGATCCCAGAATATTAAAGTTATCATGTCCATAATAATCAGCCGGTTTAAAATAATCCATACTTGCTACCGGGAATTGATCCGCCGGATAACCCAATAAGAATTTCAATGACTTTCTAAGACGTGACTCGGCTTGCGTTTGAATCACATCGGTATGTTCCACCGGAGCAATTCGGGCGAAATCGGCAGTTTGCAAAGTAGGTGCCACCAAAGCAGGATTCAAATTAGGATCCTGGTTTTGCGCCATTCGCTGACTTACAACCGTTTCCGAATCTACATAGAAACCATTCTCGATTCCCAGTACATATAAGTGCGGACCGTTTGGTGTTAATGGCGTGGTTGGGTTTGCCGGATTTCTGTAATTATCGAATGATTTCATTGTACTTACCAACGTCGAAACATTGGCTGTCTGACAACCATCGGTAATCATAATCACCGCTTTGGGTTTCATCGAAGCCTGCAACGCTTTTTGCAAGGCACTATTCCAGTAATCCGAACCATGACTGATTCCGGTCTGACCGTATCGGGCACCAAAACCATTAATCCAGTTATTAAACTGATTTAAAGTAGACCCATTGGTAACTTTAACCTGCATGATTGCATCGCCTCTGGTATAAGTATCACTGTCGGACATACCGATCAGGGAAATATAGATATTCGTTCCTAAATTATCATTCGTATCAGCCTGTTGCTGTACAAATGCTTTTAGTTGTTTTTTAATTTTTCGGATTTCCGTATCGTCCAACGATCCCGACTCATCCACCACAATCGCTATGTGCGACTCACAGTATAACTCATCCGGACATAAATTGATGTGCTTAACCGTTCCTGTGTTAATTACCGTACCATTACTGAATGTTACTTTAAACGTCGCCTGTGTATCCGGGAAAAAATAATTGTTGAATTCCACATTGGTAATATTTAAATTACTTAGAAGCGGAACCACCACATCATATTGTGCTCCATGCGGGTTAAACGAGAATGAAATCGAATTACCTGTATTATTAAAGTTGTAGATTTTAGGACTTGGATCCGAAATATAAGGTGCCAAAACAGTCAGTTCCGTACAGGTGAAACCATTCGGAACACTTGCATTAGGAAGCGTTCTTAATTTATTGATCAAATTAAGGAACAAGTTTTTGATCACCGGAG
Source organism: Bacteroidota bacterium (assembly GCA_023446155.1). Lineage (GTDB taxonomy): Bacteria > Bacteroidota > Bacteroidia > Flavobacteriales > Flavobacteriaceae > Flavobacterium. The sequence continues at coordinate 148,112 of JAEXIT010000012.1, read as the reverse complement.
CATTTGGATTAACTGTGGTACAGTAAACCGGTGCCGGAGGACAGAAATTAACATGTTTAACCGTGTGATTCGGTTGGTATGCATTCGTATTTAAGAGTACTGGTAGCGTCGTTACTGAAGCAGTCGACACATATCCGGACATATCCAAACCGGTTACCGTTGTATATGGTGTATAACGGTACGAAACGTCATAATTGCTTCCGTGGTCGGAAAATGAGAATCGGAAATACTCTCCGTTATTTGCAAAATGTGCATTATAAATTTTAGGATTCGGATCGGAGATATAAGGCGATAACGAAACCAGTTGTGAAGGTGCATACCCATTGGCGATGTACCCATCGGTCAGCATTTTCGAAACCAAATGATTCAACAAATTAAGATACAACTGTTTTACAATAGGCGATGTTGTATTATTCGACGCACAAAACGTTGAACAATTTTGTACGGTTACATTATCTAACTGAGCGGAAAACGTACATCCTTCGTCATAATTCACTCCATTTACAATAATGGTATATGTCCCTGCTTCCAGCGAATTGATGTATACCTCATTCGTACCGTATATCGTATTCAAATCGATAATCGTTCCATCCGATTTTACAATTCGGATGTTGTACTCGGCAGCAGACATATAGGGATATACAACTACTTTAATAAATTGTCCGGCACATAACGTCGCCTGATTGGTAGAACTCAGCAACTGAACTCTTGTTTTTTCTTCACAGATCGGTAATTTATCCGGACAGAAATTAATGTGCATCACCTCGAATTCCTTCAAATAGATTTTATAGCCCGGATAATTCTCGGAATAATCCCCTCGCAAATCCAAATAATGATGAAAATCGGTATACCCCCCTAAATCGATGTCAAAGTTAACATTAGCGATATCCGAAAAATCTCCGTAAAGTCGAACATCATGCTCATTGTGATCCCCTGTAAAAGCGAAACGCATCTCTATCAAACGATTAGTCGAAGGATCAACATCGGTTGCAAAATGTGTAATTTTAGGATACGGATCCGTTATAAACGGCTTTAATGCGTTAAACTCCGGTGGGTTACTTCCTTCAATCTGAGAATCCGGTATACCACTATTTTTGGCATTAACCAAATATTTTATAAAATTCAGAAATATCGTTTTTACGGTAGGAGTATAGATATTGTCTTTGGTACAGGAACTCCATTTTACTCTATCGTCTTTTACAGTTGTTGCTTTATTTACAACCGCCACTTTTTCTACGGCTGTTTTTGTATTCGCAGCATTCTTTGTTGTGGTTCCTTTTGCTGTTGCCACCGAAAGAACATCGTCCTTAAACACGGGCAAATCCCCCATAGGTTCCAGCAAATCCTCTGCTAATTCGCCGGTAACTTTATTACCATTAATTAAAAAACGAGTCAACGCCTGAAAAGCATCCGGGTCGGCTTTTAATTCCCCTTCCAGATTATTGTCACTTAAAACAATATCGGTAACATGGCCGTCTTTAACCGTTACTCCATACCATCCTGTTTTCTTTGCAGCATCCCAGGAAGTCACCACCGATTTAGGATTGTTAACATCCCAACCTTTATTGTTCTTCCATTTGCTACCGTTAGTACTGTGATATATATCGATCAGTGCCTGTCTCTCTTCCGGAGAAACCTGAGCCAAGACCGTGACACCCGACCATAGCAAAAACACTATTAAAACTAAATTTTTCAATTTTATACGAATCATCTCTACTACTATTTTTTAATGTCTTTAGCTAATACTTTATCTGCCGGTTTCACTTTAGCTGTTGGACTTTGTACTTCCACACAGGAAACCACCTGTTTTTTAAGCAGCGCTTTTTTCCCCGCCTCAATTTTCAAACTCTTTCTACCGGTATGTGATTGTTTCGACGAAACGGTTACTTCATTTGGTTTAAGTAGTCCCTGGAAATTAAAATGGGCCGACGTCAGACAGGTAGAGAAATCATAATCTTCAAAACCATCAAAAGCCATTTCTTTATATTTTGCATTGGATGCCACCGCCATTGGGAAACGATTATTATAACCGTAAAGTGCCGATGAATAACGATTTAAGGCATCTTTATTTTCCACTTCCTGGCCATATGGATTGTATTGCGTCACCTGTGAGGCAAAAGTCCATTTACCAAAACCGGCATTTAGCAAATTCTTCTCCCACTTGCCCGTTGCTGCACTGTAAACATAGAACGGATCAAAATTGTTAAAGAAACCTGTTTTTCGAAGTGTTGGATTCAGAGCATTCGCATTTGGCGTGAAATTTCTTCCGGTCAAATACGCATACGACTTATTAGCTCTCCAGTTTCCTAATACGTTATACAAATACGGGTTATACGAGTTAGCGGCAATATCATCCGGATCACTGGTATTGTTATCTTTTTCATATTCAAAAACAAGGTTTCCGTTTTCATAAGTCATTCTTGGCAAATCACATTCACATTGCGCCGCCCAGATATTATTGTATTCTACTGCCGAGGCCGTGATGATTCTGTGCTTATTATAGTCTGCCGAAAGATACGGAGTCGGTCCTATGTTGGATTTGAATGTTACAAACTCCGGATCGTTTCCACTATATTTATAAAGCGGATTTCTAATCGACGTTACTCCAGCCATAGGATCTTCCAGCATGTTTCGATAACCGGATCGGATTATCTTCATTTTACCAAATAGGATATGATCTCGCGTTATACGCAAACCATTTCGATCGATCAGCATAAATTTATCTCCGCTCGTTTTAACCACCCAGGCGAAAAGCTGCTTATCCTGTTCCATTCTATTCATACCGGTAATCCATACTTCATCACCATCCATTAAATAATCGGCGGCATAATAACCATCAATTTTATATCTGTCGGTGTTGTCGTTGGTAGAAATACTACATTCCAATCCGATATTTTTCGCTACCTGCCCCATGCCTTTATAGGCCCAGTATGCCGGGAAGGTAAAGCTGTGGTAATTATCGTTATATTCATTGGTCGTTTGTGTGAGTAATACCTGTCCGGTATCGGCATCCCACGCCGTGTTTTTAGTCGACACTTTCGCGCCGGCATCATAGGCAATTTTTTCAGACAGAATACCACTTGTATGGATCACTTTTGTCGTTACCGCAGTTCGGATCTGATTCTCGTGTTTCGAATAACTCGGTAGCGGAACCGGTATGATCACAAAAATCATAAACAACGGAATACCCGCCGTATTAAAGTGAATTCCGGCTGTTTGCGTTACCGATTTACTTTCTCTAAAGTCGTTGATCACATCGTAATCCACACCTACCAGTTTTAAATCGATCTTTCCGGTACCGTCAATTGTAGTCACCACATTGTTTAGTTTCCCAAGATTTTTAGGCGTATTTGGCGATTCCCTGTATTTATAATCCACTCCGGAAATAAAAGCCGTTTGTCCTTCGGCATAAATACGCTGACTCTTCATTTTACCATCCATATCATTGGTATGAATCGAGTATCCCTGAGACAATGTTAAATGATCTCTAACATTGATTTTTAACAAACTCGCCAGGATATCCGATTTATCATAACGCGATGACATCGGCGTATAATTCACCACGGTAGGATAATCATAAGTCGTATAGAATTCGGTTACCACATGTCCTGTAGCGTGTCGTTTTACCATAGCAGGATCACGCGGTCCCAATGCTTTTCCTCTTTCCAGGTTTTTAACCGTTACCCGACTATAGGTAACTTTTGGCGATGGGAAAAACGATTCCCCAAAAGGTTTTTCGATATAGTTTTCGGTTTCAGGACCTAACAATAAACTCTTAGTGGTTTTATCGTAGAAGGGCTCCACAAACGGATTGTCTTTTGCCCCAATCGGCTCATAACTCGCCACTCCGGATGTCTTCCCTTGCTCTGTTTTATAGGTATACTCCTGACCGTAGTGTTGTTTGTATAAATCATTACTTTGATTATCGGTCATGATCTGCCATTCGTCATGCATTTTAACTTCTTTGACACGACTACCTCCACCGATTTTTTCACGATTCGGCTGCATTAAACGAATCCATGATTTACCGGAGATAAATTTGCTGGCAATTCCTTTCTCTTTTAGTTTTCCATTTGGACTTTTGAAAATATCCAACAACGTTGGCATCCAACCGATAAGTTCCATCACAACCCCTTCAAGATTGTTGGTGTCCTCTTCATTGTTCATACTATACACCACACGGTTCAGGTTTTGTCTTCCGAAATACCAACCCGCTTTCGATATCGGATTCACTTCCGGATTCCCACCGTCGCCCTGGTTTACCATTTCGATTTTAATAGACGCATAACTATCCCCGTTACCATCCTGAATAAAGTTATAGGTTTGGTTTTTGACCACGTTTAGATAACCCGTCACATAATCGTATTTGTTGTTATCATTTTGCGCCATATTCACTAAAAACCTAAAATAAATCGGGTCATTTTGGATTGGCTTGATATAACGCTCATGGAAATCTTGAAAATTAGTGTCGTCTAATTTGATATACAAATAACGCGAAGGGGTAAATCCTTCATATAGTTTTGTATTGTTTAACTGGCTTAGGGATGTTAGTGGTGCACTACCGGCTCCTACTACTTTAAACATTTCCATCACATCGCGATCCTGGACATGACCATAATCGTCGGCCTCATAATTCATCTCCATTCTACCGCCGGATGGCAAACTGACACTATTGATTAACCAGGCCGATGCATATTGATTGGCAGCCGCTCTGTCTTTTTGATCCACATATCCGTATTCGGTATTCGACAGCGCATCATTTGTTCCGCAGCCCACATTTGCGGCAGTCGGTTTGTAATTCCCCCAAATATCATAAGCCTTCATATCATAGGAAGGATTATACCCGTAATTAAAAGTATACGGTGCGTATTTACCCATATTGGATTTCTTATAGGTAAAGTATAGTTTTTTTAGTGTCAGTTTTCCTTTTTGACCGTCGTACGCTCCACCCGACATGTTTGCGTTTTCGTGGTTTTCAACCCCCTGACACAAACTGTAGTCATATTCAAAATGCGCTACTTTAATAGGAGTCGCAGTATTTGGATTCGCCAAATATTCCGGTTTCGAATACAATGAAATTTTATCCAGTTTATACGATTTGGAATCCAATCCGATACCTCCGTTTTCACCTTTTACACCATAGGCATCTTTACGTGGTGAAATCTCAAAAATAGCCACGTGAGTTTTCGTTTCAATTTTTTTGATATAAAGCATTTCTTTTTCACCATACTGGTAGTTTCCTTTATTATCCTTTTTACTGGAACGCAAACCTTCGTCGTAATTGGCTACATTTTCTCTAAACGGAATACGCCATTTATACGGTTGTGTATTATTATAGGTAAACTTGGTATAGGTTCCTAAATCGTCATCCGTAGGACCGTCATCTTTCAAATCCTGATAATCGGACGACAAAACGGATGTTAACAGATACGTGTGTGCATAGGCCGGAGTTGTAACCCGGTTAAAATACTGATCCCCATCTTTACTGTTATTCGCCGAGTTATCGCTACCCGGGTTATAATTTACCATTCCTTTAGAACAGTTTACCCCAGGAGTACTTCCCACGTCGAATGTAGCTTCTCTCTTGATCGAGTTGTACGCCGCACGTCCGTAGATATAGCGTTCGCCTCCTTCTTGTATAATTCGTACCTCTGAAGTATGATGATCGTGTTTTCCAGCTAACGAGTACGGGCTGAATTGGGTTTTAAAACCAAATTTCTGCGCTTCCGAACGGGTTAACTTTTGGATAACCTGGTTTCTACCTAAACGCCCTTGTCTTTTCACATAGCTGGCTCCCGATAAATAACTGCCGTTTCGGGTATAGTTCATCATCGTATTTCTTGAAAACTTAGATCCTCCGATTTCAAGTTTAATCGGGTCATAAGCTCCCAATTCGGTATCAAATAAGTTTATTTCTTTATCAACATGGTTTCCACCGATGTTTTTGAAAAACACTTTTTCATAATCCAGTCGGTTACCACTCACTTTTTCTCTAAATCGTGCCAAAGCAGGATTACCGCTCACCCACAATCCTGTAGCACTGTTCCCTTTTGTAATCGTAGCATCGAAACCAAAGTGAACACCACCACCACCACCAAATTCAAGACCTAAACTTCCTCCATTGGTATCGTCCTGTACATAATTGTCGTATACAAATCCGACCTGTGATTTATACGGACGGTACATTCCCGACACACCTTGTCCCTGAATACTATACAAATCGTACGTATTGTTCGTTACCGGTAATGACGTTGTATTTTTATTAAAGGTTCTGTCTTTTTCCCTGTTAAAATCCAGAATGTCTGTACTTCCGGCATTATAGCTATTTTCATAACCATAACCTCTTTCCGTTTTATATTTTTCAGAACTTTTAATTCCCTGACTGGTTCGGTATCCGGAAAACTTCATTCCCGGTTCCACTCCCCAAAACTCACCTTCCACATTTACCCCAAACATAAAGTTGGACGACACCATTCCAACGCGTTTTGTTGGCGTAAAAGACGCTTCCGCAAACGAAAGAGAACCCGACAATTCATCGCGTTTATCTTTTATCTCTTTAAGATTCGTATTGTTTTTTGTTGATTTATACGACATCGATAAGGTCTCCAGTCCTTTTCGGCTGTTTAAGCTCACCCCAACACTTCCGGTTAATGTATAATCCTGTTTATTTTTATCGGTTCTCTTTTTGTCGAACGACACACTTGGAGACACTGAAACGCCTTCGGAAGACGAAGACTCCATATTCATCCCTACAGAAAGGTTATCACTGATCTGATAACTCAAACCACCGTTAACCGAGAATCCGAAACCATCGTAATTGTTGTACTTCACCCCAAGTCCGATACTAGGAATGGCCATCTCGCCAATACCAAATCCGGCCAGGAAGAAGTTTGCATTCGACCCAATCGTCACGTTGTCTTTCATGTTGTTTTCATAGATCATTTCGTCCCCGTTGAAATCATCTGGCAGACCACGCATTTGTCGGTTAATCTGTCCGACGTTCAGATCCCATCCTAAACCAACCCAAGACGCCTCCTGATCCATGGTAATTCCGGTATTGTACGCCAGGTTTAACGGATATCCACCCACATCCATAATTGGGATATTGTAATTAAGATCCCCGCTGGCCAGATCGACCATATCGGAAGTATCAATGGGTGTAAACGATTCAAACTCCGGTTGCGACGGACCCGTGGTTAACGCATACGCTGCCATTGGCTGAACCATCTCTAAAAACAACATCATTGCTAAATAAATAGCAACGACTTTAGTAACTTTACTCGTTCTGATTTTTTGGATCATAATAATATTTCTGTAAATGTGTCTTTAAACTTAAACTTCAATGTTCCTTTTCGGAATAGATGGTCTTTATAAACCAATTGGATTTTCTCATTGGGATCTATTCCGGAGAAAAACAACACGACTTTTTGGAAAGGTGCTATTTTATAATTGCGTTCGTAGGAAACCCCATTACACGGTATCGTATCATTTTTGGAAGTAACCACATAAAAATCGTTATTGATGGAAAACGCCATATATTTGACCGCATCGGCATAGGGCAATCCGGTAAATTGGTCAGACAAAAGATCTTTTTCCTGATCCTGTTGGAATGTAAATTCAATAACCCGTTCCTGTTTATTGGCTTCATATAGCGAATCCACTTTAAACAGATCGGTCGTTCCCTGATCTTTTAAAATGTAATATTGAATCGGCACTTCGATAGCCGTAAAATCGATATCATCTACTTTTTGAGAATATTCGCGCGACTTCCAGCCGATTTTCTCTAACTGAAAATAACGGGAACGGATTTCTGAGTCATCCTTACCCGTCGTTGTTGTTTCTTTTTTACAGGAGCATAATGAAAAAACAAAAAATATAAAAAGTAGTTTTCTAAACACTTGCATATTTTTTGTTTAAACAAATCTCAAGTCCATTTCTAAAGGAAACAATTTGCGCTTTTAGAATAGCTTTTTTTGGTAAAATTCGGTGCATGCAATTAAAATATTGTTTTTTTCTTTTTTAATCTTAATCTGACAGCATCATCATTGATGAAACTCATATTTCTTAAATAAAATTCTACTTCTTATCTATTGAAGTAAATAAAAATGCACCTTTACACCTCCGCCACTAAGGCATTAATTACCACAAAACGACCTATAACCGCGTAGTATCACGTAAGATCAATTGTTAAATTTCACACAAATGTAAAATATTATTTCAAAGAAAAAAGCGTCTGCTGTAAAAATTATACGACTATTTTATGTTTATCCGTAAAAAACATTACAAAAATTATCTTAAAACCCCTGCATATCCTACAAAAACAAAGATTCACAAAACAAACTTTAAAAAATAAAAAAAATCACTAATTGCATCAAAAACCGAAAGCAAACAAAATTTTCTACTTAAATTCTAATTCCCTATTTTTGAAACATCAAAAAATGCTTAAGGATGAGTGCAACAAGACACAATTGGACAAAAGAAGAAATCATTGCCATATACAATAAACCCCTAATGGACCTGCTTTATGAAGCAGCCACAATACACCGAACCAACCACGATCAAAACACGGTACAAGTATCGACCTTATTATCGATCAAAACCGGAGGATGCCCGGAAGATTGCGGATACTGTCCGCAGGCTGCGCGTTACCACACCAATATCGAAGGCAACGACCTAATGTCGGTACAACAGGTAAAAGCACAGGCGCTACGTGCCAAATCAAGCGGTTCTTCCCGTGTTTGCATGGGAGCTGCCTGGAGAAACGTTAAAGACGGGCCGGAATTTGATCAGGTATTGGAAATGGTACGTACCATCAACAAATTGGACATGGAAGTTTGTTGTACGCTGGGAATGCTTACCGAAAATCAGGCACAACGTTTGGCCGAAGCCGGACTTTATGCCTACAACCACAACCTTGACACTTCGGAAGAGTACTACAAAGAAGTAATCTCTACACGAGGATATGAAGACCGTCTACAAACGATCGAAAACGTACGAAAAACCAACGTAACCGTTTGTAGCGGTGGTATTATCGGAATGGGAGAAAGCATCGAAGACCGGGCCGGAATGTTGGTAGCCTTATCTACATTAAATCCACAACCGGAATCCGTGCCAATCAACGCATTGGTAGCTGTAGAAGGAACACCAATGGAAGAAGAAAAACCGGTTGAAATCTGGGAAATGATCCGTATGGTAGCCACCACCCGAATCGTGATGCCGGAAACTCAGGTACGTTTGTCTGCCGGTAGAACTCAAATGTCCCGAGAAGGACAGGCGATGTGTTTCTTTGCCGGAGCCAATTCGATCTTTGCCGGAGACAAATTACTAACCACACCAAACCCGGATGTAAACGAAGACATGAAGATGTTCCAGGAACTTGGTTTAGCACCGCAAAAACCATTTATCAAATTAATGCAACCGGAAACAGTAGAAGCCGAAGATTCTAAATTCCAGGCTTTGGGTGAAAAACCAAAATGGACACGACCAGGACACACCATCGACCGAAATCTGGAAGCTTCCACCAAAAATAAAAATCAGGAAATTGTTAAAAACTAAGTTTATTTTTAGTTTAAAATAATTTCACAAAAAGATAAAGCTTTAGTAACTTAGCTTCTGTTTGTTAAAAACAAAACAGAAGCTTTTTTTTTAAATAATCTCAATGTATTATGCCTTTACATTTAACTGAAATTGAACGCGTAAAAACCATATCAAAAGAAGATTTTTACAAAAATTACGTAAAAAAGCAGAAACCACTGGTAATCGAACAGCTCACAACCGACTGGCCCGCCTACGAAAAATGGAAGCTAAGTTATATTAAAGAAATTGCCGGCGACAAAACAGTACCGCTATACGACGACAGACCCGTATCCCATAAAGACGGATTCAACGAAGCACATGCCACGATGAAAATGAGCGATTATATCGACCTGTTACAATCGAAACCAACCAACTACCGTATTTTCTTATACAACCTGATGAAGGAAGTACCGTCCCTGCAAAAGGACTTTAAATGGCCGGATATTGGATTACGCCTGGTAAAACAACTTCCAATGTTGTTTTTTGGCGGTGAAAATTCAAGAGTATTCATGCACTTTGATATTGACTACTCCAATATTTTACACTTCCATTTCCACGGAAAAAAACAGTGTATTCTTTTCGAACCAAACCAAACGCCTTATTTGTACAAAATTCCACATGCTTTGATTTCGAGAGAAGATATCGATTTCGATAATCCGGATTTTGAAAAATGGCCGGCTTTACAGCATGCAAAAGGATTGATCTGCAACCTTAATCACGGTGAAATGCTCTATATGCCGGAAGGTTACTGGCATTATATGAAATACCTCACTCCCGGATTCTCAATGAGTTTACGAGCGTTTCCAAGAAGTATTTCCAATCTGACCAAAGCTGCTTATAACGTATTCATCATGCGCCATTTCGACAACTTTATGCGACGCCGAAAAGGACAGCAATGGATCGATCATAAAAATGAGCAGGCCATCGTTCAAACACACAAAAAATTAGGCATCAATAAATAATTCCAAAGCATAGTAATTGATGCAACAAAAACACCAATACTTTTCAATTGATGACGCGACAAAAAAACTGGAATATTATTGCAGTTATCAGGAACGCTGTCATGCGGAAGTCGTTCAGAAGCTACAACAGCTACACATGATTCCGCAGGCCATCGATACGATAGTAGTACACCTGATCGAAAACAACTTTCTAAATGAAGAGCGTTTTGCCCGCAGCTTTGCCAGGGGAAAACACCGTATAAAAAAATGGGGAAAGCTCCGGATTGTTAACGAACTTAAATTCCGGGGCATCTCCAAATACAATATCGACAGCGCACTAAAAGAATTTACTACCGAAGAATATTTCGAAACGTTCGACACACTGGCCGATACGACCTGGAATTCGATTAAAGAATCCAATATCCTTAAAAAGAAAAAAAAGTTTTGTGATTTCCTGATTCGGAAAGGTTATGAATCCAATCTGATTTTCGAAAAATGCAATGATTTAAGTACGGAATAACTTTATCTGGATAGTAATACACTCACGGCATTCCCCCCAAACCCAACAGCATTCACCAACACTTTGCGGATGGTTGCCGGTTTCGAAACCAAATCATCCCGAAACGGAATTCCTATAAATTGCTGGTGTTGCAACATCAATACCGCCAGCTCTACGCTTAATATTCCGGATGAACCGAAAGTATGGCCGATTTTCCATTTATTGGTAGTCAGCATCGGTATAGCGGTACCAAAAACTTTTTCGATAGCATTTCGTTCCGACAAATCGCCTTTTATGGTTCCCGGTGCATGGAGTACGACAGCATCAACTTCCGCCGGATCGATTCCGTTTAAAGCCATTCGCATCGATTTTTGAAAACATTCCGCATCCGCAGATATCGAAACATTGTGCTGTAACATTTCCGTCGCATAACCAATTCCTTCTATCCAGGCCAATGCATTTGCGTTTTCACCCGTTTCCAAACAAGCCATAGCCGCACCTTCGCCCAGAACCATCGAATTGCTTTTTTTACTGAGGTCGAACGCCTTACAAGGATAGGAATCTTCAAAAGTGGAGTAGATCTTCATGGCTTTGAGCTGCGCCAGTGTAAAAGGCGTTAGCGGCGCCTCACTTCCTCCAATAAGGAATTTATCAGCCATTCCCGATTGAAGCCAGGCAACGCCATTTAAAAGCGCGTGTAAAGCCGTCGAACAGGTAATCGAGTGCGAAATATCCGGCCCATCATTATTCAAGTCGTTCGCCACCCACGAAGCAATGTTGCCCAATGTAGTTGTAGGCGATGCCAAAGTAGCCGTGGTTCCGGTTTCCAGAAATTCACGGTGGTATTTTTCAAACAATTGCGTCGCGCCTCTGGACGAACCAATATTGATTCCAAAACGACCATCATCCCATCCGGCCTGTGCTATCGCTTTACGGGAGGCCGCAATGGCATACAAAACGGAATCGTCCAGGTTTTTATATTTCACATCCGAAAACCGGAGGGTTTCGATGCTTTGTTTTACATCGGCAGCAAGCGCCGCTACCGGAAATACGGAATCACCCACTGGCAAAAACCGAATATAACTTTCCGGATTCCCGTAGGCCTCCCAAACCGATGTCGGAGTATCCCCCAAAGCAGAAACGGATGCCAGTGCCGTTATCGCAATCTTGTTTTTCAACGTAAAAGAATTAGGTTGCAAAATTAAAACATATCCAGCGCTTCCCCGACGATCTGGTACACTTTTTCGAGTTCCGCTTCCGAAATAATATACGGCGGCAGAATATATACGATATTCCCAACCGGTCGCAATATGATTCCTTTTTCGATAAAAAAACGATACAGCGTATTTCTAAAATCGCCGTAATAACTATCGGCTTCATCTCTTTTAAATTCCAGTGCGAAGATCACCCCTAAAACACGAGTCGTTTTTACCCGCGGATGATTCTCCACCCGTGCCTGAAAAGCCAGATGTTGCTGATGAATACGAGCAATACCTTCCTGAATTTTCACATCAGAAAGCAACTCCAGACTTGCCAACGCTGCCGCACATCCGGTTGGATTAGCCGTAAAAGTATGACCGTGAAACAAGGCTTTGTTCACATCATCATCATAAAAACCATCAAACAACTCCTGTGTAAAAGTCGTCAGTGCCATTGGAATCGTACCACCGGTTAGCGCTTTGGAAAGACACATCATATCCGGCTGCTGCGTCAGATAATCACAGGCGAAATTTTTTCCGGTTTTACCAAATCCGGTCATCACTTCGTCGGCAATAGTAAACACACCATATTCCTTACAACTTCGGATCAGCTTGTCGAGTTGTTCCGGTTCGTACATTACCATACCGGCAGCACCCTGAACCAATGGTTCAAAAATAAACCCGGCATATTCGTTGGTTTGCAACAAAGCTTGCAAGGCTTCGAAACTAGCGACTTCATCACCAGGCCTTGGTACCGGAATTCGCGTTACCTGAATCATCGATCCCTGGAACGCCTCCGTAAAGAAAGAAATACCACTGGCCGCCATCGCTGCAAACGTATCGCCATGAAAGGCATTTTCGAAAGCGATGATCTTAGTTCGTTTTTCTCCTTTATTGAAATAATATTGCAAGGCCACTTTTAAAGCCACCTCGACTGCAGTCGATCCGTTATCGGAAAAGAAAATCTTTTTCTGATTGTCCGGTAAAATCGGGATCAGTTTTTCGGCCAACATTACCGCCGGTTCATGTGTAAACCCGCCAAACAATACATGCTCCAGTGTTGTTAACTGTTTGTAAATCGCATCGGCAATAACGGGATTGGAATGCCCATAAGGATTTACCCACCAGGAAGCGATGGCATCGATATATTCCTTTCCGTTTTCATCCCATAATAAAGCGCCTTTTCCTTTCGTTATAGCTATATGCGGATGCGCCGTTTTATGTTGGGTGTACGGATGCCATAAATGATTTGCATCGGCTTTTTGCAGTCTGTTATTTTCCACTTTGTACCTCTTTTTATTCTTCTTCAATTTCAGATTACAAAGATAAAGCGCACTTTCGGATTACTTTTTGAAAACAAAAAAGTTTAACATTAAACCATTTATCGTTTTATTTGTCTAAAAAAAAGAACCTTATCAGAAAAAATTATGAAAACAACTATTAAATTACTAATGCTTACTGCTTTAATGGCCGTATCCTGTAATAGCGACAGCGATAGTTCCGACAACAGCAGCGCTCAGGACACCACCGTTACCGCGGATGCCAAAGCACAAGCCCTTGAAGAAGATGTAGAAGGGATTAAAGAAGAAGTATTGGCCGGCGACGGTTATTACACCTCTAAAAATGCAGACACACAATTACCTCCTTCAAGTTGTCGTGTGATCACTCAGGAAACACTTACCAACGGAGATAAGAAATTTAAAGTTGATTTCGGAACCGGCTGTGTTGACTCCAACGGAAACAACCGCAGCGGAATCATTTATATTGTAGCCCATAGAAATACAACAACCAACGAAATTACTGCTGCCATCACATTTGACAACTATTACATCAATAGCAACAAAATTGAAGGCACTATTGACGTGAGCAGAGCGGTTGTAAACAGTGTTCCAACTTTTACCCGTGAAACAAACATTAACATCATCCAGCCATCCGGTGGCGGAACGATTCATCGGGAAGGAAGTTTTAACATTGAAAAAATTGGTGGTGTTTCCACGCCATTGGTTTTCACTGATGATGTTTTCAGTATCAGAGGTAACGCGTTGACAACCTTACCAAACGGAACGTTACTTCACATGGAAATCACCGAGCCCTTAATTCGAAATATCGGTTGTCCGGTTATCGTAAAAGGTAAAAAAACAATCACTAAAAATTCGCAGACCTTTGTATTGGATTACGGTAACGGAAGTTGCGATGATATCGCTACACTAACCCTTCCGGGCGGAACTGTAATAACGATATATTTATAAAAAGCCCTCCTTTTACAGCGAGCTTTCAAGCAAAACCTGTCGGATTACGAAACCGACAGGTTTTGTTTTTTATAAACTCAACAAGGTTTCGACAAACATGTCGGCATATTCTTTCACCACATTTTGATCGAAATAGGGCTCTTCGTCAATTCGTCCCAAAAATGCAACTCCAGTACGATTCAAAATAATCGACTCCGAATCCGTATTTTCTTTTCCGCTAAAAATAATTCCGGCAATATCGAGTCCTCTTGCTTTTAAGATTTCGATTGTTAATAGCGTATGGTTGATACTTCCCAAATAATGACGCGACACTACGATTACCTTATAATCCGGCTGAATCAGGTCGATAATCGAATCCGTATCATTTAACGGCACCAATACACCACCGGCGCCTTCAATAACCAAATGATTTTTAGTTTTCGGTTCTTTGATTTTTTTCAGATCAATAACCACATCATCCATTTTTGCCGCCACATGCGGACTTGCCGGCGTATTTAAAGCATACGCATTATCAAAAATCCGGGTTTTGGTATTCGACAACTTCTCTTTTATTTTATGACTATCGGAATAATCCAGATCACCCGCCTGAACCGGTTTCCAGTAATCGGCTTCCAAAGCCTCTGTTACAATGGTTGCGGCAACGGTTTTCCCGACATCGGTTCCGATACCTGTTACAAATAGTTTCATATTTTTTTATTTATCATCTCGATATTTCTATAGCTCTAAACAGTTCTTTTTTATCTCTAAAATAAAAAAACCTCAGAGCAAGTCTGAGGTTATAATTTCTTTTTTTAGAGTGCAGCGTTAAAGCATTTCTGAATAACGGGACACTTATGCAAAGATACAACATTCTTTTCTCTCGAAGAAATAATTCCTTTTTAAAAAGCAATCTTTACAAGCTATAGTTTATTTTATTTAAAATAACGCCTTTTATCTCCTCATCTTTTTCGGAGTAATCTTTAAAAAGTTCATTCACACTTTTTCTTAAATCATCTGCTCTATTAGAGGAAATTTGTTCTAGTATAAAAGCAATCACTTTTACACACGAATCCAGACAATGCCTGTCATTATTATTAAAACTATAAAACGGAAGCTTTGGTATACCATAAGTATTTCTCAAATCAAAAACGACTCCGCTATGCGCACAGTAATTCCTTACAAACACCACAACTTCCATGATTTGAATAAATTTTTTAACGTCATTGACATTAAAAATTTTGGAAATCCGCTCTTTTGTTCCGGAATCCAGTAACGATTTATAAATCTTTAAATTGGTCCCAAATGTAAAATACTCCAATGTTTTCCATGCCGGAGCATATTTGTCGTTTATATATCTTTTATGATGCTTGGCAATAACATTATTCTTTTTAAACTCATCATTATAATACAAATCAAAGTTCTTAATAAAAGTAGCATCCATCACTTTCGTATCTACAAACCAAGTAGGACTCACTCTATTGATATTCGATACATAATAAATTATTTTTGTCCGGAAACTTAATTCAATCCTATTGATAAATTTTATTAACAAATGTCGTAAATCGACATCCATATAGTATAACTTTAAAATGGTTCAAAATCGTGTTCTTTCTTTAAAATTATGCACTTCATCGACTTCAAAAGGATTCCAATAAAAACCCAGTCTATAGTAACCAATATCCAGTAAAACTTCTTTAATCTTTTCAGAAGGTAAATCCAGAACCATACCTCTTTCTTTAAGTTTTGCAATTTGCTGTTCTATTGTTGTAGCTATATTCCCCATTTTTAGTTTACGATTTCTATAAATATAAAAATATTACAACTTTAAAAACAGCTACTTAACAAATTCAAATCACTTCTCATTTTACAACAACCGATTTAAAAGGCATAACACTTCCGATATTTCAGTTGTTGTATTATAACTATGCAAACAAAAACGCAATCGCTCCTGTCCTTCCGGAACCGTGGGTGCCATAATAGGTCGCACATCAAATCCGGATTGTTCCAACTGACGGGCGATATTTTTTACTTTTTCATTTCCCGGAATCACCGCCGATTGTATCGCTGATTTACTTCGGATAAACAACGGTTTTAATCCCAGCAAGTTCTTTTCCCGATTGAAATGAACAATATTTTCTTTTAACCGGATCCGTGCTTCAGCTTCCATTTCCAAAGCCATATATCCCGCGTGAATTGTCGCTATCGCATGTGGCGGCAAACCCGTTGTATAAATAAAACTTCGGGCAAAATTGACCAGATACTCTTTTAACTTAGCATTCCCCAACACCGCAGCGCCATGACATCCCAATCCTTTCCCATAGGTCATAATCCGGGCAAAAACAACCTCACGAAGCGCTAATGCATCGATCAACCCTTCCCCTCTATCTCCAAAAACACCTAACGCATGTGCTTCATCGACTACCAAAAAACACCCATATCGTTCCGAAAGCACTGCCATTTGTTCCAGATCGGGCGAATCGCCATCCATGGAAAAAACCGTTTCCGTCACGATATAAACTACACCCTGATCGTTTTGAAAACGTTTGATCTGTCGTTCGAGATCTTCCAAGTCATTATGTAGAAATTTATACGACCGTGCATTCGACAATCGGATTCCGTCGCGAATAGACGCATGACTTAACTCATCGAACAACACCACATCATTCCGTTGCGGTACACTACTAAAAAAGCCCAGATTGGCATCGTAGCCCGAATTAAAAATCAACGCACTTTCCGATTGGTGAAAAGCAGCAATTCGGGTTTCGGTTTCCGAATAAAGCACATGATTCCCGGACAATAACCGCGAGCCCGTAGCACCGTTATACAAATGACACGATTGTGCTAACAAAGCCGTTGCTTTTTGAGAAATCGATTCGGACCGGGCAAAGCCCAAATAATCGTTCGATGAAAAATCGACCCCCTCTTTCCAATCCGGCAACTGTCGCAAGGCATTCGCCGCAGTTCGGGATTGTAATTTCGTCGATAATGATACAGGAAAGCGTTTCATACCCGCAAAAGTAAGTATCTTTTTTCGTTCCCAGCCTATCATAACACTCAGAATCCCCGACTAACAAAACCGCTCATTTTAAAATTAAAAACAAAAAACATAATAAATTTTATTATTTTTATCAAATATTTAACATTTAACCCAAACCAAAATGAAAAAACAATTACAACTAGCTGTATTGTTACTTTTTTCATTCTCCTCAGGATTTGCTCAAACGCAACGACTTTGGAAACCGATTGATGAAAGCAGCATTACCGCACAAAAGAAAGTGAACCGAAGTTCCTTTCCCAGGAATTACAACCTCTTCGCACTAGATGTAAGCACTTTAAAAAACAGCCTGTCGAACGCCCCTATGCGTGGTCAGTTTGAAGGCAAATCCAATCTGATTATCGAACTCCCCAACGCTCAAGGACAACTCGAGCACTTCCGGGTAATGGAAACCCCGATCATGGAACCGGCTTTAGCAGCCAAATATCCAATGATCAAATCATACGCCGCTCAAGGTGTAGAAAACCCAACAGCAGTCGCTCGTTTTTCGGTTACGCAACTCGGACTACACAGCATGACCTTATCCAGTGGCGAAAGCTCGGTTTTTATCGACCCGTATACCGAAGACCGTCAAAATTATATCGTTTACAACAAAGCGTCCTTACACCAGCCTTTTTCAGACTTTTCCTGTCTGACCGATGATAACATCAAATTACCATCGTTAGCCGAAGACCGAGCAGGGACTCCTGAAACCGCTTTAAATACCGACGATAAAAAACTGAGAACCTACCGATTGGCACAATCTTGTACCGCCGAATACGGTAATCTTTTTGCCGGAACCGGAACCGATGCTCAGAAGCGAGCCAATATTCAGGCGCAAATGGCAATTACCATGACTCGTGTAAACGGTGTTTACGAAAGAGACCTTTCGATCACTATGGTATTTGTAGCAAATAACGACCTATTGATTTATTTTGGCAGTACAACAACCGATCCGTGGAGTGGCGAATACAACGTTCGCACCGGTATTACCATCGATGCTGCAATTGGATTTGCCAACTATGATATCGGACACAACTTTAACACCTCTGGTGGCGGAAATGCCGGCTGTATCGGGTGTGTATGCAGTACCAACAGCAATCCAAACGGCGGTTTTCACAAAGGTACCGGGATGACCGGAAGATCCAATCCTACCGGTGACGCTTTCGACATTGATTATGTAGCACACGAAATGGGACATCAATTTGGCGGCTACCATACTCAGAGTAGCTCCAACTGTCGTTCCGGAAGCGGACAAACCGAAGTAGAACCCGGTTCCGGCTCATCCATTATGGGCTACGCAGGGATTTGCCCCGCCAATGTACAAAACAACAGTGACGACTATTTTACTTATGTAAATATTCGCGATATTCTGGCGAACGTAAAATCGGGAGTTAGCTCCAGTTGCGCTCAGATTACTGCTATCACAAACAACCCACCAACAGCCGATGCCGGAAGAGATTATGTTATTCCTAAATCGACCGCTTTTATCCTAACCGGAACGGGAACCGATCCCGATGGTGATGCCTTAACTTACACTTGGGAGCAGAACGATCCGCAAAACCCGAATTCGGCCGCAGCACCAGCAGCCACCCGCGTAAACGGTCCGATGTTCCGCACCCTTCCTGGCACCACATCGCCTACCCGCTACATGCCGGCACTGGCAACGGTTTTAGCCGGTAATACCGCCAATACCTGGGAAGTATGCCCATCGGTAACCCGAACATTAAACTTTTCGTTAACCACAAGAGACAACAAAGCCGGCGGCGGACAAACCGCTTCCGACCTGATGAAAGTAACGGTTAGCGGAACAGCCGGACCATTTCTGGTATCGATTCCAAACACCAATGTAACCTGGCAAGCCGGCACCAATCAGAACGTAACCTGGGACGTAGCCGGAACAACAGCCAACGGCGTTAACGCACAATATGTAGACATTTACCTATCGACTAACGGCGGTACTTCGTTTGACACTTTATTAGCCAGCAAAGTTCCAAACGATGGTTCGGAAGTGGTAACCATTCCGAATACACCGGGAGCACAAAACCGAATTATGGTACGCGGTTACGACAACATCTTTTACGATGTTTCGAATGCCAATTTCACCATTTCGGCTCCGGCAGCTACATTTGCATCCGCCTTTAATGGCGTAGCCGGCGAACAAAATAAATCCATCTGTACCGGATCGAGTATCTCGTATACAATCGATTATAAAGCACACAACGGTTTTTCCGGAACGACAACTTTTAGCGCTACCGGGAATCCGGCCGGCACTACGGTTACTTTTTCACCAACAAGCATTAGCGCAAACGGCACCGTAACGATGACTGTGAGCAATACTAATGCCGCCACACCGGGTTTATATACCGTAAGCGTTGCCGCAACTTCCGGTTCGACAACAAAGAATGCGAATTACTATTTGGATTTATTGAACTCCAACTTCGGAACTACATCGTTAACCACACCGGCTGATCTTGCCGTAGGTCAGAATACCTCCATAACTTTAAGCTGGGTTGCCAACAGCAATGCCAATGCTTATGATGTACAAGTGGCTACCGACAACGCTTTCACCAACATTATCAGTTCCGGTTCATCGGCGACAAACAGCTATACCGTTTCCGGATTATCACAAGCCACCAGCTATTTCTGGCGCGTTCAACCTAAGAATGCCGCTTGTATCGGAACCTATGGCAGTCCGTTTAAATTCACAACCGGACAAATCAGCTGCGCTTCCAGCGCCTCTGCGAACGTCCCTATCACGATCTCCGCATCGGGAACCCCAACGATTAACTCGATATTAAATATTCCATCAGGAGGCGTTATTTCAAGCGTAAGCATTACCATGAATGTTACCCATACCTGGATTAACGATATAACGGGAATTTTAATCAGTCCATCCGGAACACAGGTACAATTATTTGCACAACCGTGCACAAGTGATGATATTCAGAATATTGTTGCCACCTTCTCCGACAGTGGCGTTCCTGTGGTTTGTGGCACAACTCCGGGGATTTCCGGAACCGTTCAACCGATTCAGGCGTTATCCGCTTTTAACGGTCAGACTTCGACCGGAAACTGGACGTTACGAATTTCGGATGCCTACAATCAGGACGGTGGTGTTTTAAACAGCTGGAGCTTGAATATTTGTACAGTTACCGAGGCTTTAGGCTTAACCGAGACCAAACTGAACAATTTTATGATCTACCCGAATCCAAATAACGGTTCGTTCCATGTTCAGTTTACACCGGATGCTTCGAATACAACCGAAATCACCGTTTTCGACATCAGCGGACGTCGTATTTACAATCGCAATTTCCAAACAACAACTATTTTCAACGAATCGATTCAGCTAGCAAATACACAATCGGGTATTTATCTGGTAACCGTTAAAAATGGTGATCGTCAGGAAACACAGAAAATTGTAATCCGATAATACAATTACACCTGACAGGTTTCGAAAACCTGTCAGGTGTACCACCCTTAAAAACCTGTCAGGTGTAAAAATAAAAAGCCCCACTTTTACAAGTGGGGCTTTTCTTTATGGCTATCATTGTATTAGTCTGCTAAAACAATAATTTTATTATCATTCATTTCTACTGTTCCGGAATTAATCGGCAACCAGTAGGTTTGCTCGTTAACTTTGTTGAATTTGGATGCAAATTCTTTTGCGATCTTCACTCCAGGGCCAACGATTTTCACATTTCCTTTACCTAATAAAGAAACGATTGGCGCGTGGTTATTCAACATCTGAAACTCACCATTTACACCCGGAACGGCTACCGAAGTAACTTCTCCTTTGAATAAAGTGGCTTCCGGTGAAACTATTTCTACAATCATATTTTTTATTAATTGATATTACGCAATTGAGCTTTTCAATTGAACGAATTATGCTTCTGCCAACATTTTTTGTCCGGCTTCGATCGCTTCTTCGATAGTACCTTTCAAGTTGAATGCAGCTTCTGGCAGGTGATCTAATTCACCATCAATAATCATGTTGAAACCTTTGATTGTATCTTTAATATCTACCAATACACCTGGGATACCTGTAAACTGTTCTGCCACGTGGAAAGGTTGTGACAAGAAACGTTGTACACGACGTGCTCTTGATACGGCTAATTTATCTTCTTCTGATAACTCTTCCATACCTAAGATTGCGATGATATCCTGTAATTGTTTGTATTTCTGTAGGATCTCTTTTACTCGTTGCGCACAGTTATAGTGATCATTTCCTAAGATTTGTGGTGTAAGGATTCGAGAAGTAGAATCCAATGGATCTACTGCAGGATAGATACCTAACTCCGCAATTTTACGAGACAATACAGTAGTTGCATCTAAGTGGGCAAAGGTTGTAGCCGGTGCCGGATCCGTTAAGTCATCCGCAGGTACGTAAACCGCCTGTACTGATGTAATGGAACCATTTTTAGTAGATGTAATACGCTCTTGCATCGCACCCATTTCGGTAGCCAATGTTGGTTGGTAACCTACTGCAGATGGCATACGCCCTAAAAGTGCAGACACCTCAGAACCTGCTTGTGTAAAACGGAAGATATTATCTACGAAGAATAATACGTCTTTCCCCTGACCTTCACCAGCACCATCACGGAAATATTCAGCGATAGAAAGACCTGATAAAGCTACACGTGCACGTGCTCCTGGTGGCTCGTTCATCTGACCGAAAACGAAAGTCGCTTTAGACTCTCTCATACCCGGTTTGTCTACTTTGGATAAATCCCATCCTCCATTTTCCATAGAGTGCATGAAATCGTCACCATATTTAATAATTCCTGACTCCAACATCTCACGAAGTAAGTCATTTCCTTCACGTGTTCTTTCTCCTACTCCAGCGAATACAGAAAGACCACCGTGACCTTTTGCAATATTGTTAATCAACTCCTGGATCAATACGGTTTTACCAACACCGGCACCACCAAACAAACCAATTTTTCCTCCTTTTGCATAAGGCTCGATCAAATCGATTACTTTGATTCCGGTAAATAAAACTTCTGATGACGTTGATAAATCTTCAAATTTTGGCGCCTGACGGTGGATCGGTAATCCGTTTTCACCTTCTTTTGGCAAATCTCCAAGACCGTCAATAGCGTCTCCGATTACGTTAAATAAACGTCCATAAATATCTTTTCCAATTGGCATTTGGATTGGAGCTCCAGAAGCAACAACTTCTTGACCTCTGCTTAATCCATCGGTAGAATCCATGGAGATAGTACGAACAGTATCTTCACCGATGTGAGACTGTACTTCAAGTACTAATTTTGAACCATCATTTTTAGTGATTTCTAATGAATCATAAATCTTTGGAAGTTCGGCATTTTGTGTGTTGAATACTACGTCAACCACAGGTCCGATAATCTGTGCAACTTTTCCTATTCCTTTAGACATTGCTTATGTATTTATTAAACAGCTATTTACGTTTCTTGAAAAAACCTCTTTTTTCAGAGCGCAAAGATAGTTTTTTATATGCTAATTACGCAATTTAATTTTTGAATTTTTATAATAAAAAAGCGAATTCCGAAAAATCCGCTTTACTATTTTACTCTACCGTAACTGATTTTGCCAGGTTCCTTGGCTGGTCGACATTACAATTACGCAATACTGCGATATGATATGACAGCAACTGCAATGGAATTGTAGCCAATAGCGGCGTTAATGCCTCGGCAGTATCCGGAACTTCGATAACATGATCGGCCAGTTCCTTCACCTGTGTATCTCCTTTCGTTACCACGGCAATGATTTTCCCACTACGCGCTTTGATTTCCTGGATATTACTCACCACTTTATCATAATGATTTTGTTTTGGCGCAATAACCACCACCGGCATCTGCTCGTCGATAAGCGCGATAGGCCCGTGTTTCATTTCAGCAGCCGGATATCCTTCTGCATGGATATACGAGATCTCTTTCAATTTTAACGCTCCTTCCAGTGCTACCGGGAAATTATATCCTCTTCCCAGATACAAACAGTTTGGCGCATCTTTATAGATTTCGGCAATTGTTTTTGCTATCTCATTTGTTGTCAAAGCCTCTTCCACTTTTTCAGGAATCAACTCCAACTCCAACAAATAACGTTGGTAATCGGAATTACTCATTGTTCCTTTCGCTTTAGCCAAACGCAACGCGATTAACGTCAAGATTGTAATCTGCGTTGTAAAAGCTTTTGTAGAAGCCACTCCGATTTCCGGTCCGGCATGCGTATACGCTCCGGCATGTGTTTCACGCGAAATAGAAGATCCTACCACATTACACACTCCAAAAACAAAAGCTCCTTTTTCTTTAGCCAATTTAATTGCCGCTAAGGTATCGGCTGTTTCACCCGACTGCGAAATTGCAATTACCACATCGTTCGGATAGATGATTGGATTGCGGTAACGGAATTCCGAAGCATATTCCACTTCTACCGGGATTCGCGCAAACTCTTCCAATACATATTCCGCGACAAGACCAGCATGCCATGAGGTTCCACAAGCTACAATCAGAATTCTGTTAGCATTCAGGAATTTTTCAATATTATCCTCAACACCGGCCATCTGGATAATTCCTTTATTTGCCAATAGACGCCCTCTATAGGTATCTTTAATCACACTAGGCTGCTCATAAATCTCTTTTAACATAAAGTGATCATAACCACCTTTTTCAATTTGCTCCAGGTTCATTTGCAATTCCTGAATATACGGATCTACCAATGAATCGTCTTTAATTTTACGAACCTTCATCGGTTTATCCAGACGAATAATCGCCATTTCCTCATCTTCCAGGTAAATCGCATTACTGGTATATTCGATAAAAGGAGAAGCATCGGAAGCGATAAAATACTCATCCTCCCCGATACCAACTGCCAAAGGACTACCCAAACGGGCCACCACAATCTCATTTGGTTTTTTCTTATCAAAAACAGCGATAGCATAGGCCCCTACCACTTGGTTTAGCGCTTTTTGAACCGCTTTCCCCAATTTCAGGTTTTCCTGTTTTTGCACATCTTCAATCAGATTCACCAACACCTCCGTATCGGTATCCGATTTAAAAACATACCCTCTTTTTATTAATTCTTTTTTAAGCGGCTCGTAATTTTCAATGATCCCGTTGTGAATAATCACAAGATCACCTGAATTAGAAACATGCGGATGCGAGTTCACATCATTCGGCACTCCATGAGTCGCCCAACGGGTATGTCCCATTCCGATTGAACCTGTAGTTGTTATCTCTGCCGCCACACGCGCTTCCAGATCGGTAACTTTACCTTTGGTTTTCGACAGTTTCAAATCTTCACCATCCCACAACACCACACCAGCACTGTCATACCCTCTATATTCCAGTCTTTTAAGACCTTTTATAATCACAGGATAAGCTTCTCTGTGACCCACATAACCTACAATACCACACATAAATTATTCTTTCGGTTTAGTATAATAAATTTCTAATTTTAATCTTTTATCCACATCAGAACTATTCGTTCCGTGCAACACCACCCCTAGCGGGTTAATTACCGAAGCAACAGGGAATAATTTCACATTATAAGAAACACCAGCTGGCGACATCGGATCGGACATCACTAAAGGATTTTTAAAGTAGGCACTTTTCACATTATTGATATCCTCCGTCACCACCAATCCTATCCTCACATTGGAAGAATCCTTCTTGACCAGATTATTCACATACTGCGTCAATCGCAGTTTGTATTTGATTGCTTTTTTATCGCCGCTTGTTTCACGCTCCACGAGTCCACCAATCACCAGTTTACTCATTTTAGGATAATAGGAATTGGTTGTCCCATCGTAGTTATAATCGGCCAACACCTTATTATTCTTCATATCATACAAATAAATACGCTGCGGTTCGTACGTTACATTTTGCATTGTCGGTTTGTCGACATAAAAAGTAAGATTTGCCTCATTGATCAACCATTTATTCGTCGCAACCTTCGCGCGAAGATCTTCCAACTCGGTTTTATTAAACAAATCGATATACGAAAAAGCCCCCTGACCCCCTTTTAAATACAGGCGATCTTCTCCGGATTCTGTTGGTAGCGCAAAGCTATTTTCCAAAAAGTTAACCGTTGTTCCGGTAAGATTCAACACTATCGTTTTGCGCACCCGCGAAGTCGATCCTGTAGAAGCATCGGCTTTATAACGGATATTAATTTTTGCTTTCGAGAAATCCAACATCGCCATACAGGTCTGATCCGAAATTCCTTCCACCTGAAAATACAATCCTCTAAAATATTCTTTAAACGCGTTATTATTCAATAATTTATCAGACGGAGCATTTAAAATTTTATTTTGAAAGAACGTCTTATCCAAATCCAACCACATTCCCGGCGTATAACGCTCAAGAATCACCCGACTTGCAATATCCGAATTGTCCTGAATAACCTGTCCGGCTGAATTCAGATAGTTTCCGGCCGCATCCATTTTATACAAAATGGTTTCCAGATTATTTAAATAAAACTGATCATTCTGGTTGGCCGGCCCATTATTCAACACCAATGTCCCTCTGTTATTTTCAACCAGGTTTTTCTCATCCGAAAAATACTTCTGCGCATCTCCTCCGTTCGCCGGATCAAAGGTTCGCAATTGGTATTTGGATTCGTAAACTTTCAATTTAAACTTATTGTCCTTTCCATAAACCGAATCCAACTCATACAAACGCACACCGTTATCATCTGTTCCGGTTTGCGTGGCGAAATACGGCACATATACCCAAACCGAATCGATCACCGGGTTATCGCCAATAGTTGGAGCCGCGGAAGCCAATTGTACTTCCGACACGAAATGTGCTTTAGTCTCTCCGAAAGTAGTATTATTCATTACCCCCAAAAGATTTACCGGCAGGTTGTTGGTCTGCACACCACCTGTAGCTTTATTGTAAGCCTCCAGCGTTTGCCCTACATACTTCTCCATATTATAGTTCTCCTCACCAACCAGATCGGAGCCGACAGTATTAAAATCCTTATCGCAGGAGAACAACAAAACTGCTGTAAAAGACAGGAGTACTTTTTGTAATAATGAAATCCTATTCATATTTTTTATCAGATCAAAGAATGATTATATAACTTGATTTTTATAGAAATTAGTATACGCTTCTGCAAAAGCATCTTTCGGCACGAAAGGTAAAAAAGGTTTACCCGATGTTTCTATAAATTTTGTTAAACTTGGAGAGACCTCCTCTGAGGCGATAATCACAGCATCTGAATGCAGAATACTGGCTTTCATAATATTTTCGTAGTTCGGAATTTCCAGATCCGTAATCGAAGCATCCGGAACTTCATCAAACGCCACTTTTTTCATCATTTCCGGATCCAATGTTCCGTCGAATGACTGCGCATAAACGGACGTTACAATTTTAGTATCGGCAAAAAGGGCTTCATCTTTATAATAATGCTTCATATAAATCGGAAGCATACCGGCCAACCAGCCGTGCACGTGGATAATATCCGGCACCCAGTTTAATTTTTTAACTGTTTCCACCACTCCTTTTGCAAAAAAGATGGAACGCTCGTCATTATCCGGATACAACACACCATCTTCATCAGAAAAAGTTGCTTTGCGTTTGAAGTATTCATCATTATCGATAAAATAAACCTGAATACGCTCTTTCGGTATAGAAGCAACCTTAATAATCAGAGGCATATCCATATCATTCACCACTAAATTCATCCCAGACAAGCGGATAACCTCATGCAATTGGTGCCTGCGCTCATTAATATTCCCATAACGAGGCATAAAAATTCTGATTTGTCCTCCTTGATCATTGATCATTTTTGGCACGTCGTACGACATTAAAGAAACCTCATTTTCAGCTAAATAAGGCACCACTTCAGATGATACATACAATATCCTCTTATCATTCATTGCATTAAATTTTATTTATTGGATATAAAAAACATGCAAAATTACAAAATTTTATGCAGTTGTTTGACAAAATAGTAATTTTGCACCCAATTTAAATCCAAAGCAAATGTTTGTTTTTGCCAAAAAAGCAGATTTAGCGCAACATTTAGCGCAAATCGGCACATCCAAAAAAACGATTGGGCTTGTTCCTACCATGGGTGCATTGCATCAGGGGCATCTTTCGCTGTTGCAAAAATCCTGTTCCGAAAATGAGATTACGGTCATCAGTATATTTGTAAACCCTACGCAATTTAACAACTCGGACGACCTTGAAAAATACCCGCGCCATGTTGATCGCGACATCGAAAAGGTCGGAACGGTATCGAAAGACATCCTTGTTTTCGCCCCAACGGTAGACGATATTTACGAAGGTAACACCACCGCAGCCGCATTCGAATACGACGGATTGGAATTCCAGATGGAAGGCGCACACCGACCGGGTCATTTTGACGGCGTGGGAACTATTGTCAAAAAACTGTTTGAAATTGTACAACCCACAAATGCTTATTTTGGCGAAAAAGACTTCCAACAACTACAGATTGTAAAGAAACTGGTTGAAAAATACCATATCCCGGTAAATATAATCGGATGCCCGATTCACCGTGAGGCAAACGGACTCGCAATGAGCTCCCGAAATGAGCGCCTGAGTAGCGAAGCCCGGGAAGAAGCCTCGTTAATTTACAAAACCCTGTTGGAAGCCAAACAAAAATTCAACACCCAGTCGGCTAAAGATGTTATCGATTATGTTGGCCGCACCTTTGCCAAATATCCGGCCTTTGAGCTCGAATATTTTGAAATTGCCGACGAAGCCACTTTATTACCTGTAACACGTAAAAACAGTACTAAAAAATACCGGGGCTTTATTGCGGTTTACACAAACAATATCAGATTGATTGACAATATTGCACTAAATTAATTACCTTTGCACCATGCAAATTCAAGTTGTTAAATCCAAAATTCACCGTGTAAAGGTGACTGGAGCCGATCTAAACTACATCGGAAGCATTACGATTGACGTCGCTTTAATGGAAGCTTCCAACATTTTTGAAGGAGAAAAAGTCTCTATTGTAAACATCAACAACGGAGAGCGTCTGGAAACGTATGCTATCCCCGGACCGCGTAACAGCGGGGAAATAACCCTAAACGGACCGGCAGCACGAAAAGTCCACAAAGGCGATATTATCATTATCATTTCATACGGAATAATTGGCACAGAAGAAGCCAAAGACTTCAAACCGGCTATCATTTTCCCGAATGAAAATGACAATACGTTAACCTAATTATTCTTTTGAAAGAGAAATTTAAAAAAACCATAGGTATTATACTCCCACTTTTGTTGGGAGTTTTTTTAGTGTATTATGCCTACCATAAATTCACCCCGGAACAGCTCGACGAAATGAAGAGCTACTTTCGGAATGCGAATTACAACTACATCCTGATTTCAACGTTTTTTTCGCTGGTAAGTCTTGTCGCAAGAGGTTATCGCTGGCGTTACAGTCTGGAACACATGGGTTATTTCTCCCCTTTCAAAACCAATATTGCCGCGGTTTGCATCGGTTATCTGATGAACCTTACGATTCCGAGATCCGGAGAGGTATCCCGCGCGCTGATTGTTAAAAAATACAAAGATGTCCCGTTCGACAAAGCCTTTGGTTCCATTATTGCCGAACGCGTGATCGACCTGGTTATCCTCTTAGCCTTAATGTTTACGGCTCTACTATTACAATTTGACAATCTGAAAACCTTTTTGGAACAAAAAATTCCGGTTCACAAATTAATTCTGATCGGCATCTCCGGTGTCGGTATACTGATCGCTTTAACTCTGGCATTCCTGTATTCCAAATGGCGTCCGGTGGTGGTGATCAAACAAAAAATATCCGGATTAATCGAAGGTGTTTTAAGTGTATTCCGAATGCCACACAAATGGGCCTTTTTATTTTACACCGCCGTGATCTGGATCGGTTATGTACTCACCTTTTACTTTGCCATTTTTGCCATCAAAGAAACCAGCACAATCAGTTTTGGCGTAGTCGTCACCGCATTTGTCGTAGGAAGCCTTGCCATCAGTTTTACCAATGGTGGTTTTGGCGCGTTTCCACTACTGATTTCCGAGATTTTAGTACTGTATTCGGTACCCGAAACGGCCGGTACTACTTTCGGTTGGATCCTTTGGACTTCGCAAACCGGACTGATCATTGTGATGGGTTTACTTTCCTTTTTGTTATTGCCGCTTTTACATCGAAATAAATAATTTTTGTTATCTTGCTTCTCTATTCCAAAACTACGAGAAACTACTAACAAACATGAAAAAATTACTATTACTCCTGGTAACATTTTTACTGAGTCATACCCTCTTTTCCCAAAAAACCGTTGAGGATTTTAACTCCGAAAAACTGAAGGGAATCCGGGAAATTACCATCATTACCCCTGACAACTACGAAAGTAATAAAGACAAAAAATACCCTTTACTACTCGTACTGGACGGCGAATACCTGACCAATCCTTTTTATGGCGTTTTCTCCTATGGTGCTTACTGGGACGACC
The DNA here is from genome assembly GCA_023446155.1 of Bacteroidota bacterium. Lineage (GTDB taxonomy): Bacteria > Bacteroidota > Bacteroidia > Flavobacteriales > Flavobacteriaceae > Flavobacterium. The sequence continues at coordinate 118,190 of JAEXIT010000012.1, read as the reverse complement.
TACCCGAAGTGATCATTGTAGCCATCAGTCAGAATAAAAACAACGAAAGAGAACACGACAGTTCTTATGACGAAGGCGGATTACCGAATGAACAAGGAGCCAAATTTTTCGAATTTATCGGTGCGGAATTACTGCCGTATGTTGAAAAAAAATACCGTGTGGCGCCATTCCGTATGATTGCCGGATTGGATACAACCGCTGGTTTCTTAAACTTTTTCTTATATAAAGACAACCCTATTTTCAATGCCTATATTTCCTTAAGCCCGGAATTTGCACCGGAAATGGAAAACAGAATCCCGGAACGACTGGCTGCTATCCAAAAACCACTGTTCTATTATCAGGCGACTTCCGATGGTGATCTGAAAAAAATTCAGACCAAAATGAAAGCATTAGACGAAAAAGCCAAAGCCGTAACCAATAGCAACCTGAAATACCGTTTTGATGAGTTTAAAGGACTGTCGCACTATTCGCTGGTAACCTTCGCCATTCCGAATGCCGCCTATCACATCTTCGACGGTTACCAACCGATTTCGACGATTGAGTTTCAGGAGAAGATTGCCAAACTACCAACCGGTCACACGCAGTATTTAATTGATAAATACAGCAATCTGGAAAAGAAATTAGGCTACAAACCTACTATCCGTTTAAACGATTTTAAAGCCATTGAAGCCGCGATTCTTAAAAACAAAAACTACGAAGAATTGTTAACCCTTTCGGAAGTTGCGAAAAAAAACTATCCGAAAAGCATGATCAGCGAATATGAAAAAGGCTTGTATTACGAAAACACTAATGATTACAAAAAAGCCTACAAAGCTTATATGAGCGCCTTTAATCAGGAACCCATTGGCGATCTTACCAAAGACGGTATGCTGGAAAGAGCTGACGCCGTAAAATCAAGATAATACTTACAAAAAACAGAATACATACGAAATGGCAATCAAATTAAAAACAACCTTCTTCTGCCAGAGTTGCGGCACCCAATATTCCAAATGGCAAGGTCAATGCAATGCCTGTAAAGAATGGAACACCATAGTTGAGGAAGTCATTCAGAAAGAAGAAAAGGTTGCCTGGAAAGCCAGTTCCACAGAAGTTAAAAAAGCGGCTAAGCCGTTAAGAATAAATGAAATCGATTCGACCGAGGAAATCCGAATGGATACTACCGACGGCGAACTTAACCGTGTATTAGGCGGCGGACTGGTTCCCGGTTCGCTTACCCTTTTAGGCGGTGAACCTGGTATTGGAAAAAGTACACTATTGCTGCAAATTTCCTTAAAACTTCCCTACAAAACTTTATACGTTTCCGGAGAAGAAAGTCAGAAGCAAATTAAAATGCGTGCCGAACGGATCACAACCAACAGTGACAATTGTTATATTCTGACGGAAACCAAAACGCAAAACATTTTCAGGCAAATCGAAACCATCGAACCCGAAATTGTGATCATCGATTCGATTCAGACCTTACACACCGACTATATCGAATCATCGGCCGGAAGCATTTCCCAGATCCGGGAGTGTACTGCCGAATTGATCAAATATGCAAAAGAAACCAATGTTCCGGTAATTCTTATCGGACATATAACCAAAGACGGAAACATCGCCGGGCCGAAGATTTTGGAACATATGGTCGATACCGTTTTACAATTTGAGGGCGATCGAAATCACGTATACCGTATTTTGAGATCGTTAAAAAATCGTTTCGGTTCTACGGCCGAATTGGGTATATACGAAATGCAAGGCAGCGGACTACGCGAAGTCGCCAATCCGTCGGAAATCCTGATTTCGCACAAGGAAGAAGAATTATCCGGAACTGCTATTGCGACGACACTCGAAGGAATGCGTCCGTTGATGATCGAAATTCAGGCTTTGGTGAGTACGGCTGTATATGGAACACCACAACGCAGCACGACCGGGTACAACGCCAAGCGTCTCAACATGATCTTAGCCGTACTGGAAAAGCGCGCCGGATTCCGATTGGGCGCCAAAGACGTTTTCCTGAATGTAACCGGTGGTATCTCGGTAGATGACCCTGCGATTGACTTAGCGGTTGTGGCGGCCATCCTTTCGTCGAACGAAGACATCCCGGTGGGCAAAGATTATTGTTTTGCCGGAGAAGTGGGACTTTCCGGAGAAATCCGACCGGTAAACCGTGTGGAACAACGGATACAGGAAGCCGAGAAATTAGGTTTCGGAACGATATTTATCTCCAAATACAACAAAGTAGCGGTTAAAAACACCGTAATTAACGTTAAAATGGTCTCCAAAATTGAAGATGTGGTTAGTGAATTGTTTGGGTAAAAACTATTATTTCGGGCCTATTGTTTGTTTGCTTCTGCTTATCGGTTGTAAAAACGAAAAGCCGCAAACGACCTATGGAACAATCCGGATTACCGACACTTCTAAGTTTGAAGTTGCTCAAACCAGTCCTTTTTTCACGATACCGGAAAGCACCGATAGCGAGCTCAATGATATTGGAAACATACTGATGATTAAAAAAGTAAATCCCAATTGCATTCAAATTGAAAACGTATCAAATGACGGCTATTCCGGGCAAAGTATCACGTTTACCATCGATTCGACACTAACGATTACCTCGGCCAACTATAGCCATTGGACGGATACGCAGGACGGCTCAAAAGAGTATTACGCCATAGACCAACTTACCGCCAAACTCAGCAAAAATCCATTTCTGGGAGGGACAGAAAAACTGGAAGGCGAATTTGAAGTTAAAGTAACCGCCACGCGCTACCCATCGGAATTTTACAAATTCCCGTTTCAACACAGAAAAGATTTTTTCGGACGTTTCCAATCTTAGCTACGGTAAAAAAATGAAAACGTTAGACGCAAGATAACTCCAATATGGAACACTATATATTACCCAATCAGTTTCTAGAAAACCCGTCTGCTTATGATGGCGTTTATTTTTACGACTACCAAACGCAACTGGAATGCGAAAAAAGCAGAATTGTTTTAAAAGACAATGCTTTCAGTTTTCTATTAGAAGGCACCAAACAGGTTTATAATGAAACCGAAGTCGCACAAATCGGGTCACAGGAATTTATCTTTATGCGCTCCGGCAACTATCTGATGTCCGAAAAAACAAGGAATGAGGATCAATATCGTAGTCAGCTTGTATTTTTCGACAATCGTTTTCTGGCAGCATTTGCAATCAAATATCCGCAATTCCATCACACAAAACAGCAACAATCCGGACTTATAACAGGAACAATAGACGATTATATACGTCACTTCCTAAAGTCCGTACAATATCTGAATCCACAAGATACGCTGACCAAAAAAGTAAAGTTGGAAGAAATCCTGCTTTACCTGATTCAGAATAAAGGATTGCAATTACCCGACTTATTCGAACACCAGCAAAAAGAGCAGCAGTTAAAAATACAGCAAGTAGTTCACAGCAACCTCGACAACAACCTACAAGTTGCCGAACTTGCCTTTTTATGCAACATGAGTGTTTCGACCTTCAAACGACATTTCGAAGCCATCTACAACACCTCTCCGATCAAATGGATACAGGAAAAACGACTGGAAGCCGCCGCAAAAAAACTATTACAACCCAATTTACGCGTCAACGATTTGTATTTGGAAAGCGGTTATCAGAGTTTATCCAGTTTTATTCAGGCCTTTCGGCAAAAGTTCGGACAAACGCCCAAACAATTTCAAAATCGTCATTTGAACGTTTAGCAACATTTTTTAAACTTTATCGGATAACCCCTCAGGCAGTATCCGTCCTACTTTTGACATAAAATAATTCATCATGAAAACACTTTATGTCATCGCAGTCGGTTTAATGCTAACACTCCCTGCAAAAGCCCAAACTTTTACGCTTAAAAGCTCCGATTTACAAGGACAGGCGACCCACAAACAAGTTTACAACGGATTTGGCTGTACCGGATCGAATGTTTCCCCACAACTCTCCTGGGAAAATGCGCCGGAAGGAACCCAAAGTTTTGCCGTGGTCATGTACGATCCCGATGCTCCCACCGGTAGAGGTTGGACACACTGGGTCACATTTGACATTCCAGCTGCCACAAAAGAAATCAAAACCGGCTCCGGCGACCCTAGCAAAACAACACTCCCCAAAGACGTAATTCAGAGCATCACCGACTACGGAACCTACGGCTATGGCGGTCCTTGCCCACCGGAAGGCGATAAACCACACAAATACGAAATCACCGTTTTCGCCCTCAAAATCGCAAAACTGGGACTCGACAAAAACACCAATCCGTCGATTGTTGGATTTTACATTAATGCCAATACTTTGGCAAAGGCAACCCTTACCACATATTATCAACGATAATGGAAGGGCTTGCCCTTCTAAAAACCTGATATATTAACATATTCTTCTACTTTATTTTTAGGGATAATACCCTATTTTTGTACAAACCAGAAGAAGTATGAGAACCAGAAAGCAAAAGATCATTCGCTTTTCAATAGCACTGCTAGTCCTTTTTGCGCTTGCTTTTATCGGACTTTTTCTTTTCCGGGATTCCCTACTTCAAAAAGTAATTACCAAAGCCGAAAACCGGTTCGATTCCGATTACAACTGCACCCTTTCGATCAAAAAAGCACAATTTGACGGACTAAATGGCGTAAGCCTGCACGATATTGTTTTGGTTCCCAAACAAGCCGATACGCTATTAGCCGTAGAAAAAGTAACCACGACTGTAAACCTTTTCCAATTATTTACCGGCGATATTCAATTACAGGAACTGGAAATGAAAAACGGTTTTATTCAGCTGGTAAAAAACGAAAAAGGGCGGAACTTTGACGCCTTCCTGAAACGGGAAAAAGAAGACAACAGCGAAAGCGAAAAGAGGAATTATGCCAAACTTGCCTATCGCCTACTAACGAAAGCCTTAAATCTGGTTCCAACCAATATGACACTTCAAAACCTGTCGCTCCGAATGGACGATATGGGTCGAAAGGTCACCATGCACTTAAACGAACTCGATCTAAAAGGAAAACAGCTACAAACTACGATTAACGTACGTACCAATACCTTTACCCAAAACTGGAAAATCCGGGGAATGGCCGATCCGCGAAATAAAACCGCCGATCTTCGTTTTTTTAACAGCGATACCTCCAAAATTAAAGTCCCGTATATCGACGAACGTTTTAATCTGTTGTCCAGTTTTGACAGCATACATGTGAACGTCTCTAAAATAAAAATGGAAGGCAACAAATTGCATGTCGACGGTTACACCTCCATTAGCAACTTTACGATTAACCATCCGCGAATCGCTAAAAAAGATGTGATCATTGAAAAAGCCCGTTTTGATTACCGCTTTCTTTTCGGCGAACACTTTGTTGCGATTGACAGCAGTTCCCGAGCACAACTCAACGCTATAAAAGTACAGCCCTTTGCCGAATACAACACTGAAAAAGACACCTTGTATACCTTACGTGTTGCTCTCCCGAAAATGAAAGCGCAGGACTTTATTACGTCACTTCCTAAAGGATTGTTTACCCATTTCGAAGGCATGGAAGCCAAAGGTAGTTTTGACTACAAACTCGATTTTCAGTTTAATAAAAACAATCCGAATGCTCTCATTTTTGACAGTAAGCTCCAAAAAGAAGGCCTTACCATACTTAAATACGGAGAAGCCGATCTGGACAAACTAAACACCTCATTCACCTATCGTGCGATCGAAAACGGCGTTCCGCAACGTCCGATAGTTGTTGGTCCGTCCAATCCAAATTTTACGCCGTTGGATCAGATAGCGCCTTATCTGCAAAAAAGCGTTTTAACGTCGGAAGATCCGTCGTTTATGTCACATCGCGGTTTTATCAACGAAGCATTTAAACAGTCCATCGTTAAAAACATCCGAACCAAAAAATTTGCCCGGGGCGCCAGTACAATCAGTATGCAATTGGTTAAAAATGTATTCCTGACCCGCGAAAAAACATTGTCCCGTAAACTGGAAGAAATCCTGTTGGTGTATATACTCGAAAACAACCGCATCGTAAGTAAGCAACGGATGCTTGAGGTTTATTTTAACGTGATCGAATGGGGACCGAATGTGTATGGAATCGGAGAAGCGGCACAATTCTATTTTCAGAAAAAACCCGCCGATCTGACCTTAAAAGAATGTCTTTTCCTGGCGACTATTGTACCGAAACCTAAAAAATTCATGTGGCAATTCGACAGTACCGGAAGTCTGAAAGGCTACGCCAACGACCAGCAAAACTTCCTAACCAAACTAATGTTACGCAGAGGCGTTCTCACTCCCGAAGATACGATTGGTTATAAATTACCTTTTACGATAACCGGTCGTTCGCGATCGTTCCTAAAACTAAAAGCCGTTCCGGATAGTATTGCCGTGGATTCCCTTTTTATAAAAGAAATGGTGTATTAATCATTTAAAATTCTTTAGAAACTCTTCTTTATAAGTGGGCGAAATTTCCACTTCCGAACCATCGAAAAGCGTCACATAACCACCAGCTCCTTTGTGATAGGATTTTACAAAATTCACATTGATAATATGGGATTTGTGAACCCGTAAAAATGGAAAAGGCAGGATTTCCGTAAAATGCTTTAAAAACCGACAGACCATTTTCTTACTTCCGTCCTGCAAATAGATATCCGTAAAATTACCATTACCGCGTAGGCGGACGATTTCTTCCATTTTGGCCACTTCAAAACCTTCGAGTGTTGGCAAAATAACTTTCTGGCGTTCCGGATTGGTTTCCCGGAAGTTTTCCACAATAATCCGGTTCCGGTTAAACATTTCCTGATTTAACAATTGTAACTGGACTTTATTGACCGCCAAAATCAGCTCTTCGATACTAATCGGTTTTAGCAAATAATAGGCCGCACTCTGATTTAAAGCTTTTAACGAATATTCCGAAAAAGCGGTCACAAAGATCGTTTCAAACTGCAAATCCTTACAAGCCTCCAACACATCGAACGCATTTCCGAAAGGCATTTCCACATCGAGAAAAACCAGTTGAGGCTCCAACTCATGCAACAACGGCACGGCTTCTTTGATATGCTGCGCTTCGCCAATTACCTCAACCTGCGGACAATATTTGGACAGATAATTTTTAAGGACTTCTCTTGCCGCCAATTCGTCTTCTACAATGACACTTCTTATTTTTTGCATGGTATTCTATTTTTCAATCCGGGAAAACCGCAGGGTTACAATGGTACCGGTTTCCGGTGCTGTCTTTTCGACAATCTGTAAAGCGATCTCCTTTTTATACAATTCATTTAACAAACCAATCCGCTCTTTCGTATTGGTAAGCCCTCTGGACTGGTGTACTTTCTGATTTTTGGTTTTCAGCTCCCGACTTTTGGTTAAACCAATTCCATTGTCCTCGATCACAACCACAACGTTTCCATTTTCAAGGAGAAAACGCAATTGCAACAATCCTTTTCCTTCTTTATATCGAAGTCCGTGCCAGATGGCATTTTCCAGTTGTGGCTGAATGATCATATTTGGAATCTGAATCGTTTCCGTATCCAGTTTTTCATCCACCGTGATCGTATATTCAAACTGATCTTCGAAACGCATGTGTTCAAGGTCGAGGTATTTTCGCAATTGTTCGATTTCACTTCCCAAGGCGATAAAATCCTTATTGGAATTCTCCATCATATTCCGCATTAGCTTCGAATAGGACGTCAGGTATTTATTCGCTTCCAGCTCGCGGTTTTGCGAGATAAACTGATTGACGCTATTCAGGCTATTAAAAATAAAATGCGGATTCATTTCCCGGCGTAACGACTGTAAGGCGATTTCTTTATTCTTTGTTTTGATCGAATACAGCGCTTTTATGATCAACCCTAAAAGCAATAATAGCAAGATCATCGAACCGATCAGAAAATAATTAAACGTATTTTTCTTAGCGATCAATTCATCTTTTAAAACCTTTTCCTTTTCCAACTGGCGAATCTTTTCTTCCGTCACCTGAAATGTCAAATGATCGGTCTGAGCGCTGTCTTTCCGGAGTAGCGGTTCGTAATTTTCAAAAAATTGTTCGTACAGTTGTGTACTTTCTTTATAATTTCCGGTCTGACGGTAATAGTCGAGCAATCGTTCGAGGCTCTTTTTCACCTCATCGGCTTTTCCTTTTTCGGTTGCCAATTGATAGGCTTCTTTTAAAGCATGCGTGGCTTTTTCCGGTTCTTTCTTTTTAAAATAGATCGTTGCCAGCGATTGCAATTGGGCGATTTCGGTATCAAAATCCCGACGTGCTCTGGCATCGGCCAATAGTTTTTCGGAAATCCCGATTGCTTCGTCAAACTGATTATCGGCCGTATAGACTTTGGCGATTTCATTTTTGAGTTTGATCACCGCTTCCGGTTTGTCTTTTACAAATGTAATGGCCTGGTTATAGCTTTCAATCGCTTCGACTTTATCTTTTTTCTTCAGACTCATTTCCGCTTTTTGCACATAAGCATCGGCAACTTCCTCCTTGCGGTTTTCCTTTTCCAGTAATTTGATATTGGAATTGACATAATCGTACTGCGCCGCAGGATTTTGGACACTTTGCAAACGTTTGGCATCATTCTGATTGACCTCCATCACGCTTTTATCCACCGTCATGACACTCGCGTTTTGATAATTACTGATCGCCGCTTTGTATTTATTCTGACTTTCCTGTGTTCGTGCCAGATTTCGCGTTACCCGGGCAATATCCTCTTTCCGTTTGAGTCGGGTAAAACTTTCCAACGCTTTTTTCAGATATTCCTCACCCTTAGCCAGATCATCAACATCGATAAACTCCTGAGCCAATTTTTCATAATTCGTTGCAATCTTAACCTCATCGTTGGCATCTAACGATTTGGCCAATTCATCTGCAGCTTTATTTAGCTTGGCGCTAACACTTTTACTCGTTTTTTCGGTAGTAATCTGTTGGGCACTCATCTGCTGCGGAGTCAAAAGCCCTATCATCAATCCGATCAAGATATACGTTATATACCGCATGCTGTTTTAGTTATTTTTCTGAATGTAAAGTACGTTAAAACCCAAATCCTTTCCTATAGCATTCACCAAGTCGGATTCCCGTTTCACCCGTTCTTCCAAAAGTACGTTTTTTCGATTAATACATTTGTTCCGAACCTTAAAACCTCCGATATGAAAAAAATAATACCCTACGTAAGCTTACTGTTTGTTCAATTTGCCTTTGCTCAGGTTTCCGGGAATATCAACTACAAAAATCAGGTTGTATTTACCGATAATTCGATCAACGTCAACTTTCCGCCTAATGCCGATATCATTGCCAGTGTAAAAGGTCTTGCTAATGTTAAAGCCGATGCCTATGTCGCTATTTTCCAGGTGTCACAAACCGGCGTCACCACGGAAGAAGTGAATGAACTAATCGACAAACGCATTGGCTTGTCATTAAAAGAAATCCGATTAAAAAAAGGTGTGGAAACCTTTGTAGATATGATCACTTTTGTTCCGATGTATGATTATACCGTAGAGCGAAAACTATTCAGTAAGAAAACCTATAATGAAATCCCGATAGGTTTTGAACTGAAAAAGAACATTCATATTAAATATACCGATCCGGGTCTTTTGGACGATTTTATGAAGATTCTGTCCGCGAATGAAATTTACGACCTCGTACGGGTAGATTACTTTTCGAATACTCTGGAAACGGTTAAAAAAGACCTGATGAACAAAGCCCGACTTCTGGTTTTGGAAAAGGCAAAAAACTACGAAGCGTTATTAGGCGAAACCTTTACCAATGCCGAGAAAAAAATAGCCGACGGTTACAGTATCACACTCCCGGTCGAAATGTATAAATCGTATGAAGCTTATAGTAGTTCTTCGCTTTCGCTAAAAAAATTTGCGAATGTCAACCAAGCGGCCAAATCGACCACATTATATTACCAACCGATTGTAAATAAGGATTTTGATTTTGTTGTGAATCCAACCATACTCGAACCGGTAATTCAGGTGCAATATGAGGTTAAAATTGCCATCACGCGCACCAAAAAACCGACTCCCAAAACCGAAAAAGAATATATTTTGATCACACCATCCGGCGATCTGAAATCCTTACAACTGAGCAATTCCAAATAAGCCACCACAATCCTTTCACCAAGTAAAAACCCATTTTCACCCATTCTGCCAAAACCGCATTTACGATACGCCTACTTTTGAACTATAATCTTTAAAAAACCGAGAATCATGAAAACCGAGAATCTTTTACTAGCTTTAACAACTTCGGTACTGTTGACCGGAGTAGTGATCAAAACCGGAAAACCGGATGGAACTGAAACAACGATACTACGCACACAAAAAGCACCGGAAGAGAAACCTTGTGTTTTCATGTCGGTTATGGGGGAACAACCCGTAGCGGAATACGCCCAATATAAAAATGACGCTTCTCTAAAAAGTGTTGTTCAAAAAGGCGAAAAATGGTTGGTTTCCGCACAAAACAACGACGGAGGTTGGGGCGCTGGTTCCCATAGCAATCAGGGCGAAATGAACCCACATGCCGTACAATCTGATCCGGCTACAACCGCAATGGCGGCGATGGCTTTATACCGTATGGGTTATACCACAACCAAAGGCCCATATCAGAAACAGCTTTCCAATGCGTTGGACTATCTGTTACAACAGATTGAAGCCAACAAAAACAGTCCTTATATCACACAAGTACGCGGCACTCAGATACAGCGCAAACTGGGCGAAAACATCGATGCCGCATTAGCACTTCAATTTTTAAATCAGGTCGCCGAAAAAAATCCATCACAACGTGTGGAGCGAGCGATTCAAATCTGTGTCAATAAAATTGAAAAATCGTACGACACCAACGGAAAAGTAAACGGCGCCGGATGGGCGGGTGTATTGCAATCGTCTTTTGCCAGTTCGGGCTTGGAACAGGCTAAGAAAAACAAAAACATCACCGTAAATGAAGAAAAGATAACCGCTGCGCGCAATTATCAGAAAAGCAATTACAATACCGAAAGCAATACTGCCAAAACCGAAGATGGTGCCGGAATTATGCTTTATGCCGTGAGTAGTTCCGTTCGCGGAAGTGCTTCGGAAGCCAAAGAAGCCGAGGAATTATTTAACAAAGCCAAAGCTGACGGCAAGATTGAGAAAACGGCTGAACTCAACCGCGACAACCTACAGAAAATAGGGATTTCGAAAGACAAAGCTGCGTCCTACGATGTGGCATCAAAAGTGTACAAAGCCGCAAAAGTACAGGCAATGGACAATGGCGTAATGAACGGCTTCGGCAATAATGGCGGAGAAGAGTTTATGAGTTTCCTGCAAACCGGCGAATCCATGATGGTTAAAAAGGACAACGACTGGAAAAACTGGTACGACAACGTGAGCGGAAAGCTGATCAAGATACAAAACAACAACGGTAGCTGGAACGGTCACCATTGCATTACCAGTCCGGTTTTTTGTACCGCTACCTGTTTGTTAATCCTGACGATTGAAAACGACATTCACTCCTTCCAAAAATAAAAACGAAATGCTCACATTCTTTATCCTTACCGCATTTTTTATCGGCATCGTGGTCTTTGCCAACGCTACCGGTAGTAAAAGAACCTAAGACAAAACGGTTTTTCCATAATTTGTAAAACATTATATTTACTAAAAAAACATGAAAAAGTTTATCACAATACTCCTATTCGCCCTATCCGGAATGGTATTCGCCCAAAAGCCCGTTTTTACAACGGCCAAAGTCAATGCCGTTACCGTATATTTTAACGCCGCAGAAATATCCCAAACCGCCAATTTAAACCTTCCGGCCGGAACACATGAAATCGTGATCAAAAACGTGGCAAATTATCTGAATGAAAACACCGTTCAGATTGGAGCACCTTCGAGCCTTACGGTACTTTCAACACAATTCACAAACGACTATATCAGCGAATACGATATCGACGAAAGTTCACCCGCTATTAAAAAAGTACGGGATAGTATTAAAATTGTCCAAAAAGAACTGGATCGTTTAAACAATACCCGAACGTCGGAAATGAAAACTATCGAAATTCTGGATAGAAACCAACAGGTATATGGCGCGAATACCGGTTTGAGTGTCACGGAACTGATGAAAATGGTGGAGTATTACAAAACCAAACGCACCGAGATCAGTAATACCATTGACGTTTTAAACGAACGCGAAAAGAAACTATCCGATTTGTTAACCAAGTTAAACACCAAACTGGAGATCAACAGCAACAAAGAAGAGAAAAATGCTACCGGAAAACTGGTATTACAAGTGATGAACCAAACCGCCGGAGCTGTAACACTGGATGTTTCGTATCTGACAAACAATGCGCGTTGGTCGCCGTTTTATGAACTTCGTGCCGATAATATTGCATCGCCGGTGAATATGTTATACAAAGCGCAAATTGTTCAAAACACCGGAGTCGACTGGAGAAAAGTAAAACTAACCCTTTCCAGTGGTATCCCGAATCAGAACAATCAGGCACCTATAATCAACCCTTGGTTTTTAGCGTACCAACAGATATATCCTGCCGCACCACAAGCCAAGGCTAAGGCGAACTACGACCTAAAGGAAGAAGTTATAAACTCAGCTATCTCACTTAGAGGCAAAGTTTCCGGATTACAGGTAACAAGTTCCGTTTCGGATTATACTATGATCAATGAAAATCAATTACATATTTCGTTTGACATCGATATTCCGTACGACATCCTATCGAATGGTAAAACGCATAGTGTTTCGTTAAAAGAGATCAAATTGCCGGCGACGTATAAATATTATGCCGCGCCAAAACTGGACAAAGAATCCTTTTTATTGGCTGAAATCAGCGATTATGGTAAATACAACCTGTTAAAAGGGGAAGCTAATATTATTTTCGAAGGCATGTATGTTGGCAAAACACTTGTCAATCCGGGACAAACATCCGACACGTTAAACCTTAGCATGGGACGCGACAAAAAAGTGGTAATCACACGTGAAAAGGTTGTCGATAAATCGGGCGTTAAATTCCTATCGACTAAAAAAGAGCAGACATTTACATATGACATTACGATTCGCAACAACAAAAAAGAGTCCGTTTTATTAAAACTGGAAGATCAATATCCATTAAGTAGCGACAAGGAAATTGAAATCGAATTAAAACAGAAAGATGGTGCCAAGGTTAATTCCGAAACCGGCTTATTAAGTTGGGAACTTCAACTAAAGCCAAGTGAGACGAAAAAAATTCGCATTAGCTACACCGTTAAATACCCTAAAGACAAGATAATCGGAAATCTTTAGAAAAGAGAGCCGCTCCCATGGAGCGGTTCTTTGTTTTAAAAACAATTTGATTTTTAGAACTCCTCAAAAAACAAACGCCGTTCTTTTTTAATTCAGTTCCCATATTTCGATACGCTGTATTTCTTTTTGCAGGCATACTCCGGCTCCGGTAAGACATTTACCTTTTGTAATCAGATCCACATGCCCGGAAACGCCATCTTGATTAACATCGGTATTCACAAGAGTATAGATTCCTGTTTTTCCGTTTAAAAATTTGGCTATAGCTTCCCGGCAGTTTGCCTTTGCCCCTTTTAACCTGTAAGTCGGCCTACCATACGTTTTTTTCATCCAGCTATTAAAATCTTTAACCGAAATATCCGTATTTCTACAATCAGCACCTAGCGGCAGCTTATCCATTCTATTCTCTTTCTGGCACGCTTTACCATTGGTCGAATCATAGGAATATTCTTCCGGATTAACTTTAACAACCGATCCGTCAATTCGATGATACTCCTTAGGTTGAGGAACCGCTTGTACAAAAGCGCGGTAGGACGGCAATCGTCGGGTTCGGAATTTCTGCATTGTTTTTTTCCAGAATTGACAATCGTAGCCTTGTGCACTTATTCCTTCCGGTGTTAGAAACCAATTTTTCAAATGCTCCCAGGTTATTTCCGGATTTTTACACATATAATTAACCGCCCATAACGCGAAATCATTGGCTTCCCGGTTTTCCAATCCGGTTTCTAAATCAAACTGCTCTTTTAAGTAAGCGACAACAGCATCACTGGCATTTGTTCGCCACCAGATACTATTGGGATGTACGGCTGTTATTTCTGCTTTAAACTTTTTTAAAAAGGATGTAAACGTCACACTCACAACCGGTGTCGTTAGGATTTGCAAAACCGGAGCCGTCGCATTTCTGGAATTCTTATATTGTTTTCCGTCCAATCCATACCTCTCTTCACACACTTGCTTCTGCAGCCATTCCAACGAGGAGGTCACTTCTCCATTATCGTTCCATACTATGGGAACCTTTGCCAATATATTGCACGTATAAAACAAATTCTGTTCCCGGCTCGTTTTGTCTACTTTTTTGCGGATGGCAATGGTCATTTTATCTTCCAAACTGTACAAATTACGACGCTGCAACACCTGATTTCGTTTCAGTTGATATTTTGTCAGGAAGACATTACAATCTCCTTTTTCCGTAAAATTCAGCACGAGGTTTTCAATAGTATCCGAAGGATATTTCCGTATAATCGGGAACGTATAAGATGTCGTTCCTCTTTCCTTAATAAAAAGGGCTTCATCCCGGTTTACAATCAAACGATTATCAGCGTTATACGCATCCGTAACCAATGCCAACAACACTTCATTCAATTTTTTTGCCACATGGGAAACTTTTCGCAACTCGTCTCCGGACAACCTTTTCACCGTCATTTTTTCATTTCTGACAACCTCCTGTTTAGCACCATGTTCCTGATCACATTTCTTGACCAGCGTTACATAAAACAGGCTTGTTATGATCGTCAAACTTTGCAGCATTTTTTTCATTCCGAATCAAATTAAAGTTTACATAATAAGAAGGAATTGTTCAGAGCATCGACCAAGTTACAAATTGATCGTCTACAATATTGTATCAATACCTCTATTGACCGACCAAAGTCCATATTATACTAAAAATTAAGTCATTACATAAAAACCAAATATTTTTTTACTATTTTTACTACAAACCAACACCAACTATCCTATGAAAAAAATACTACTTACCCTGACACTTATCGCCAGTAGCTTTGGTTTTTCGCAGACCATTGCCCTGGAAAGTTTTGCAACCGGTTTCTCCAATCCGGTCGAAATAGCACATGCCGGAGATTCCCGATTATTTGTCGTGGAACGCGGCGGAAACATCAAAATAGCAAATGCTAACGGAACGGTTAATGCAACTCCATTCCTAACCGTAACCAGCCTGATTAGTTCCGGAGGGGAGCGTGGTCTGCTGGGGCTTGCCTTTCATCCCAACTATAGCAGCAATGGCTATTTTTACATTAACTATACCAACACCGCAGGAAATACGGTAATTGCACGTTACAGCGTGAATAGCAGCAACCCAAACCTTGCCGACGCCGGAAGTGCTTCGGTTTTACTTACTATTAGCCAACCTTTTTCCAATCACAACGGTGGCTCTATAAAATTTGGCCCCGATGGTTATTTGTATATTGGTATGGGTGATGGTGGTAGTGGTGGCGATCCCGGAAACCGAGCACAGAATATCAACGAATTGTTAGGCAAAATGCTTCGCATTGATGTTAATTCCGGAACACCTTATGGCATTCCGGCAAACAATCCGTATTTGGGAGTTGCCGGTGCAGACGAGATCTGGGCAATCGGATTGCGTAACCCATGGAAGTTTTCTTTTAACCGAAACAATGGTGATTTATGGATTGCCGATGTCGGACAAGATGCTTTTGAAGAAATTAATAAAGTTACATCTACCCAAGGCGGACTTAACTATGGCTGGCGTTGTTATGAAGGAAACAATACGTACAACACGACCACCGGATGTCCCGCACAATCGACGATGACATTCCCTTTGGCGGTAACCGCGCACAGTGCCGGAAATTGCTCGATAACCGGAGGTTATGTATATACCGGAACGCTTTATCCCAATTTCCAAAATAAATATTTCTTTACGGATTATTGTTCGCCCCGAATCGGAATGGTTGATAATTCGGGAAACATCACCTACTCGACAAACTTTAGCGGTAATAGTTTTGTGACTTTTGGAGAAGATATGAATGGTGAATTGTATATCGGTGCGATTAACAACGGAACGATTTATAAGATAAAAGACAGTTCGCTTGGCACAGCCGGTTTTAACCGAAATAGTTTTACGATCTATCCGAATCCGGCTAAAACCGAAATCAATATCCAGGCCAATGGTACTAGTTATCCGGATGTCGTTACTATTTTCGACACAAACGGAAAACAGGTGCATACTCAGCAAACAAAAAACCTGGAGCTAGTCAACATTAAAACGTCGCACTTCGCTACAGGTTTATATATACTTCATATCACCGACAGTGCCGGTAATACCGCTACTCACAAATTGTCGGTAGAATAAAAATTAAGGTGCCGGATTTGGAATATGCTCCTGGACACGATTGATTTCACGAATCATATCGTCTGTTAACACCACCGAATGGGTTTTAATATTTTCCTCCAGCTGTTCCAAATTCGTCGCCCCAATAATGGTTGCAGCAACAAAAGCTTGCTGTTGTACAAATGCCAATGCCATTTCTGTTAACGTCAGTCCAAACGAATTGGCCACTTCCTGGTACAATTGCACCGCTTTTTGAGACTGCTCACCGGAATATCGGGAAAAACGCGGAAACAGGTTAATTCTTGCTTTTGGTAACGGTTCCCCGGTAAGGAATTTCCCGGTTAGCGTTCCGAATCCCAATGGGGAATACGCCAGTAAGCCCACCTTTTCACGATAGCAGGTTTCAGACAAGCCCACTTCGAAAGTCCGGTTTAACAATGAATACGGATTTTGAATGGTCGCAATACGCGGCAAGTTGTGTTTTTTACTTTCTTCCAGAAAACGCATCACACCCCACGGCGTTTCATTTGACACTCCGATATGACGGATTTTACCTTCTTTGATCAAGGCATCAAACGTTTCCAATACCGTTTTAAAATTATCTTCCCAGGCGTCGTCCTGAACGGTAAAACCCCGTTGTCCAAACATATTCGATTTTCGTTCCGGCCAATGCAACTGATACAAATCGATATAATCCGTTTGCAATTGTTGTAAACT
This sequence comes from Bacteroidota bacterium, assembly GCA_023446155.1. Taxonomy (GTDB): domain Bacteria; phylum Bacteroidota; class Bacteroidia; order Flavobacteriales; family Flavobacteriaceae; genus Flavobacterium. The sequence goes on along the minus strand of JAEXIT010000012.1, from coordinate 101,179 downwards.
TTTGTCTACCGATGCACGGATTGTTTTATCGGTATAGCGCAAATCGTCGCGCAAATATTCCATTCCACGGTTGGGACCGGCAATTTTGGTCGCCAATACTACTTTATCTCGGTTTCCGGTTTTTTGTAACCAGCTTCCGATATAGCGTTCTGTTCGTCCGGAAGTTTCCTCTCGTGCCGCTACGGGATACATTTCGGCGGTATCGATAAAAGTGACCCCTTTGTCTAGCGCAAAGTCCAACTGATTATGTGCTTCCGCTTCCGTATTCTGTTCTCCAAACGTCATGGTTCCGAGACATATCGCACTTATTTTAATGTCCGTTCCCGGTAAGGTTGTGTATTTCATTCTAATTGTATGCTGTAATTATAAGATTCCAAAAATACTAAAAACAAAAGGTTCAGCCCTACGAGCTGAACCTTTTTGATTATGTTGTTGCTTATTAGTTAATATCATTAAGCATTTTCGAAATTTCATCCAGTTTAGGGGTCAGGATAATCTCGATTCTTCTGTTTTTTGCTTTTCCTTCGGCGGTATCGTTGGATGCGATTGGCGCAAATTCACCTCTACCGGCAGCGGTCAGATTCTTTTTGTCGATCGCTTTGTTTTCAGCCAGAATATTTACGATAGCGGTAGCTCTTTTGGTCGACAGATCCCAGTTGTTTTCGATCGCTCCTACGGCACCAGCATATTTATCATTATCGGTATGTCCTTCGATCAATACGGTAATGTCCGGGTTATCGCCCAATACTTTTCCAACCGCTACAACTGCTTTTCGACCTTCGGCACCCACAGCCCAGCTTCCGGTTCCGAACAACAATTTGTTTTCCATCGAAACATATACTTTTCCGTTTTTATGCTCTACCGTTAACCCTTTTCCTTCAAAAGCATTTAAGGCTTTCGAAAGGGTTTCTTTCAGACGCTTCATTGAAGCTTCTTTTTCGGCGATCATATTTTCCAGTTCGTTCACACGATCCGAACGGTCTTTCAGGTCATTTTTCAGTTTTTCCAAACGATCTTTTTCAGCGGCAAGCGCTTTTTCTTTCGCCTCTAACTGTGCCAACAACTCCCTGTTTTTATCCATATTGCTTTTTAAAGCATCATCGCTATTTTTCTCCAGTGCGTTATAGGACGATTGTAAGGTCTTCAGACTGTTTTTTGCCGCAGCATAATCCGTTGCCAGTTTATCGCGCTCGGCTTTTAATTTCTCCAATTGCGATTGCAAATCTTTCGACAACAAATCCAATTGGTTTTTATCTTTTGTCAGTGTTGTATTTTCATCTGCCAGCTGACGGTTTTCTTTTTTTAAATCGGCGTATTTTGTTTCTAAATCGGTATACAGTTTTTTAGAAACGCATGAAGTGGACAATGCTAATGCTAACACTCCAATGGACATTTTTTTAATCATTTGCTATATCGTTTTTTTCGAGTTTATTCAATTTCAACTAAAATCGGACAATGGTCGGAATGTTTGGCTTCCGGAAGGATCACGGCCCGTTTCATACGGTCGCGCAACGGTTCGCTCACCAGGTTATAATCGATACGCCACCCTTTATTATTGGCTCTGGCATTGGCCCTGTAGCTCCACCAACTATAGTTATGCGGTTCTTTATTAAAATGGCGGAAACTATCTATAAATCCGCTTTTCATAAAACCATCCAGCCAGGCGCGTTCTTCCGGAAGGAAACCCGACACTTTTGCATTTCGGATCGGATCGTGAATATCGATTGCTTCGTGACAGATATTATAATCACCACAGATAATCAGATTTGGAATTTCCTTTTTCAGATTGTTGATATACTGCTGAAAATCGTCCATATACATAAACTTATGATCCAGTCGGTCGATATTTGTTCCGGATGGCAAATACAAACTCATCACTGAAAACGTATCAAAATCCACGCGGAGGTTACGGCCTTCCTTATCCATATGCGGGATACCGGTTCCAAAAACCACATGGTTTGGTTTTACTTTCGACAAAATCGCCACACCACTGTAGCCTTTTTTTTCAGCCGGAAACCAGTAATGGTACGGATATCCAGCCAGTTCAATATCCAGCAACGGGACTTGTTCCTGAGTCGCTTTAATTTCCTGAAGGCAGATCACATCCGGATCGGCGCTTTTCAACCAATCCAGAAAACCTTTGGTAATAGCGGCCCGGATTCCGTTTACGTTATAAGAAATGATTTTCATTGTTGCAGTTACATTTTCTCCAAAAATAGACAAAAACCTATAGAATTAAAACAGAATTATAGAAATAGAAACAAAACCTTCACAATCAAATACCTAAATTCGAATGCTATTAAAAATTATATAATAATAAGATAAAGCCTTTTAGCGTTTCGGGAGAATTAGTATCTTTGTTTTTCGCTCAAAACGAATTTAAATGGGTTTAGTTACCGCTAAAGAAGTTGCAAAAGCAATAAACACTGACAAATACGGTTTCTTAGGAACTTTTTCAGGCTGGTTACTGATGAAGGTGCTGAAGATTTCTACGCTTAATGCTGTTTACAATCGAAATAAACATCTGAATGATGTTCCTTTTTTAAATGCCATTCTGGATGAATTTCAGATTAAGTTTGAAATTCCGGAAGAGGATTTAAAACGCCTTCCAAAAGATGGCGCTTATATTACCGTTTCCAATCATCCGCTAGGTGGGATTGATGGTATTTTACTATTAAAACTAATGTTAGAGCGCGAGCCTAACTTTAAGATTATCGCCAACTTTCTGTTACACCGTATCGAACCTTTAAAACCGTATGTAATGCCTGTGAATCCGTTTGAGAATCACAAAGATGCCAAATCGAGCGTTGCCGGTATTAAAGAGACATTACGTCACCTGAGCGAAGGAAAACCCCTGGGAATCTTTCCGGCGGGAGAAGTATCCACCTACAAAGACGACGAACTGGTTGTAGACAAACCTTGGGAAGAAGGTGCCATAAAGCTGATCAAAAAAGCACAGGTTCCGGTTGTTCCGATTTATTTTCACGCAAAAAACAGCAAATTATTTTATCTGTTGTCTAAAATAAGTCCAACCTTACGTACTGCCAAATTACCCTCTGAATTGCTTACGCAGAAAAAACGCGTGATCAAAGTACGTATCGGAAAACCAATTCCGGTGAGCGAACAATGCGAATACGAAACTACCGAAGCGTATTCGGAGTTTTTACGCCGTAAAACCTATATGCTGGCCAATTCTTTCGAAAGTACCGAAAGTAAATTATTATCAGCGCCAAGTTTAAAATTACCACTACCAAAAAGCAGTCCGAAGCAAATTGCACATCCGGCGAATTACGAAAAAATCTTACAGGAAGTAACCGAATTACGCAAAGGCGATTACCGCTTGCTCCAAAGTAAGAATTATGAAGTATTCCTGGTTACTGCCGATAAGATCCCAAATGTATTACACGAAATTGGTCGTTTACGTGAGATTACCTTCCGCGAGGTAGGTGAAGGAACCAACGAATCGCTGGATTTAGACCAATACGACAAATACTACCACCACATGTTTTTGTGGGACGAAGAAAGCAAACAAATTGCCGGTGCCTACCGTATGGGATTGGGTTCGGATATTTATAAAAAATTCGGCATTAACGGATTTTACCTACATGAATTGTTCCGCTTTGAACCGGAATTGTATGATATGATGTCGAAATCCATTGAAATGGGGCGTGCTTTTATCATCAAAGAATACCAACAAAAACCGATGCCGTTGTTTCTGTTATGGAAAGGAATTGTACACACAACCCTACGCCATCCGGAACACCGTTACCTTATTGGTGGCGTGAGTATCAGCAATCAGTTTTCCGACTTCTCCAAATCGCTTATGATCGAGTTTATGAAGTCGCACTACTACGACCCGTATATTGCGCAGTACATACACCCGAAAAAAGAATACAAGGTAAAACTAAAAGATGCCGACAAGGATTTCGTATTTAACGAAACGGAAGCCGATCTAAACAAATTCGATAAGATTATCGATGAGGTAGAACCGGGAAGTTTGCGTTTACCGGTTTTGATTAAAAAGTATATCAAACAAAATGCACGCGTGGTTGCGTTTAACGTCGATCCGCTCTTTAACAATGCCGTAGATGGCTTAATGTACATCCGTATTGCCGATTTACCGGAAAGCACCGTAAAACCCGTTATGGAAGAATTTCAGGCAGAACTGGAGCGCAAGCTAAACGAAAAAGAATAAAGAAAATAAACTGCAATAAACAAAGAGGCCTGAATTGATTTCAGGTCTTTTTTATTTCCAGATGGATTGTCGCAAGATATCGTCGAAAGTATTATCTGATATAAAATAAAACAGGCGTATCAGGTGATACACCACTAATATAGCCGCCAGGATATAGGCTACTTTTTTACTATAAAAAAGGGATCTAAAATAGCTTTTACCGGTAAAAAGCTCCACAGATAAAATGATTATCGCTGCGATGCACAACACAAAAACAAACGGCCCAAATAAATGAAAATAAAGACTTCTGGCCAGATCGCCTTCGTAGATATAAACCAATGATTTTGTAATACCACAACCCGGACAAGGAAAGCCGGTGAGCATCTTAAACGGACATAGCGACTGTGCGTCATCCAGATGATTGTGTTCGTTTTGAAAAGTAAGCAAAAAAGGAATTATCAGGGTTATAAATGCCCCGATAATCCCATAAATTTTGAGTTGTTTTCTATTTTTATTTGTAAAGCTTGTTGATATCACTCTGAACGATCATTGCAGCTACCATAGGGAAGAAAAACCCTAAAACCAATAATAGAACCGACTGGTCTTTGTTCGGCTCTCCAATTTTTTGATATACTTTAGGTAAACCATCTTTACCTGCAATATAATAGAAATACAAATTAACAGGCAAACAACATCCCGAAAAGATAGCTACCGGTTGGGAGATAATTTGTCTTTCGGCAACAGCGTTTAAAACGTCGGCCACTTTAATATTCCAATAAATAAGGTACAATCCGCAGGTAATAATTCCGAACACCAAAACCATGATCGGATCCACCTTGAACACGGGGATCTGAGGATTATTCCAATCCTCTGAATTTGCGTTTTTTACTTCCATTTTTTGTTTGTGATTAGGTTGATTATGTAGCGAATATAGTACTTTTTATGTTAAAGCAATATTATTTTGGCTCCCAAAGTTCAATTTTATTTCCCTCGGGATCCAAAACCCAACCAAACTTACCATAATCATACTCTTCCATCTCTCCTACAACAGTAACCCCTTCAGCTTTAAGTATCTCGAGCAATTCCACCAGATTCTCCACTCTGAAATTCATCATAAACTGTTTTTCACTCGGCTCAAAATAACGGGTATTCGCTGCAAATGGCGACCATTGTGTAAGGCCGTCGTTTCCTTGTTCATCTTTCCAGGTAAACGACCAGCCGTAATCACCAACCGGAATCCCAAGGCGTTCTCTATACCACTGTTTTACCGCATTCGGATCGTCACATTTAAAGAAAAAACCTCCTATTCCGGTTACTCTTTTAGTTTCTTTTTTATCCATAATTTATGTTTGTTTTTGATTAATCATTACAACAGGATATTATCTTATCGACGATCACCTGCGCCAGTTTTTCCTTACTTTCAAAAGTCCAACCGGCAATATGCGGCGTCAACAGCACATTCTCCGCCTCTAGCAAATAGTGCAATGCTTCCGGTGTCGCATCGTCGGTAAATAAATTTTCGAACGACAACTTTTCATATTCCAGCACATCCAGTCCGGCACCCAATACACTTCCCTGAATCAATGCAGTAACCAAATCGGATGTAACCACACTATTTCCACGAGCGGTATTAATAAACCAGAACGGTTTGGAAAATGCCTCGATAAAAGCAGTATTGATCATTTTATCCGTTTGCGGTGTCCATGGCGTATGCAAACTCACCACATCGGCTTTTTTCTGCAATTCCAGCAACGACACCTGTCGGGCATTGGCATCGCCCACATGATCGAGAATATCATAACAAAGCACCTCGACATCAAATCCTCTTAGTTTTTTCGCAAACGATTTCCCCATGTTGCCATACCCAATGATACCAACTGTTTTTCCGTCGAGTTCATAGCCGCGATTGGCCTCCCGATTCCAATGGCCGCTTCGCACTTCCCGATCGGCTTTATTTAACTTATTCAACAGCGACAAAAGCATCCCCAGCGCATGCTCGCCAACCGCATTGCGATTCCCTTCCGGAGCAGCAATTAAATGCACTCCTTTTTGCATCGCATAATCACAATCAATACTTTCCAACCCGGCGCCCACTCTGGCGATAAACTTTAGGTTGGTCGCTTTATCCAGAAAGGTTTTATCGATTTTAAAACGACTTCTGATGACAATTCCGTGGTAGTCCTGTATTTTGGCTTCTACAGCTTCTTTAGACGATTTAAAATCCTCATGGTTTTCAAAACCGGCTGCCACCAGTCTGTCCCATAAAACCGGATGATTACTATCGATATGCAGAATTTTCACAGGCTGATTCATAGTCCCTTAATATTGTTTAACGATGTTTTAATTCCTTTGATCAGCGACGAACTGAATCCCTGATGTTCCATTTCATTCAATCCTGCGATCGTACACCCTTTAGGCGTCGTTACGCGATCGATTAACTGCTCCGGATGTACTTTTTCCCGCAACGCCATTTCGGCCGCACCTTTAACCGTTTGTGACGCAATAGCAAGAGCCGTTTGCGCATCGAAACCAATTTCGATACCCGCCTGCATCGCCGCGCGGATATAGCGCAACGCATAAGCCGTTCCACAAGCCCCAAGAACCGTAGCCGCATCCATCATTTTCTCATCGATCAGCACTACCGAACCCAATTGTTCCAAGAGGTTTAAAAACGGCTGAACCGCAGATTGATCTTCCTCCTGAACCGTCACACAAGTTGCAGACGATCCAAACTGAATGGCAATATTCGGCATAATCCGGATAGCCATTGCACGCGCTCCCAACTGTTCCTGCAGCATTTCCATTGAAAGTCCACTAACAGCTGAAGCGACAATTTTATCTTTTAAAAACGGTTTTAATTCCGAAATAATGGCAGCTACCTGATAGGGCTTCACCGTCAACACCACCACATCGGCAGTTTGAACCGCATTTTTATTATCGGAAGAAAGCAAAATTCCATCCGATTCCAAAAAACGAATCGCCTCCGGGTTCCTCCGGGTCACGATCACCTGATTCCCCGTTGTAAAACGGGCAATACCCAAAGCGATGGCGGTACCTAAATTACCACCACCTATAACTACAATTTTCATAAGAACCGTTTTATATGATTAAAAGCCTAAGATCATTTTGGCTATGGAAAAGTAAATCAAAATCCCGCAGATATCATTACTGGTCGTAATAAATGGCCCGGTAGCCAATGCGGGGTCGATACCGTACCGATTTAACGTCATGGGGATAAAGGTTCCCAGTACCGACGCCGTGACAATCACGGAAAGCAGGGCAACCGTAACGGTGATACCCAACATAAAGCTTACATTTAAAAGAAAATGACTCCCGATTAACAGGATGATCCCTAAGATCAACCCATTCAGCAAGCTCAACGTAACCTCTTTTAACAATCGGCTCCACAACGAGCCACTCAGTGTATTATTCGCAAGACCTTGCACAATAATTGCCGAGGATTGCACCCCAACATTCCCTGCCATTGCGGCAATAAGCGGTGTAAAAAAGAACAATTCCGGATGATTATCCATCGCCCCGTCGAAAAGCCCAAGTACACGTACACTGATAAAACCTCCCAGCAACGCCAATACCAACCACGGTAAACGCGCGCGGGTCAATTCCAGAATACTATCATCCGCCTCAACATCTTGCGAGATACCGGCCGCTAACTGATAATCCTTGTCGGCCTCTTCCTTGATCACGTCTACGATATCGTCGATCGTAATGCGTCCCACCAATCGTCCCAATTCGTCGATCACCGGGATGGCCTCCAAGTCATACTTTTGCATAATCCGGGCTACTTCGACATCCTTGGTGTCAACCTTTACATAGTCGACTTTTTTAATATATACTTCGCTAATCGGCGTTTTCGTTGATGTTGTCAACAAATCTTTTAACGACAAACGTCCTTTTAGTCTTTCCTCATCATCCACCACATAAATCGAATGCACGCGGGAAACATTTTCGGCCTGTTGGCGCATTTCCTTTACACAGGTGAGCACGTTCCAGTTTTCGTTAACTTTTACAAGCTCTTTTGCCATCAAACCTCCGGCCGTATCTTCGTCATAACGCAACAAGTCGACAATGTCCTTGGCGTGTTCGACGTCCTCCAGCTCGGAAATAACTTCTTCTTTTTTAGATTGTGGTAATTCCGCGATAATATCGGCCGCGTCGTCCGTATTCAACTCATCCAGCTCTTCGGCAATTTCTTTTGCCGAAAGATTACTTAAGATTTTCTCGCGGACTTCCTCATCCAATTCGAGGAGGATTTCCGCTGTTTTCTCACTGTCGAGTATTTTAAAAAGATAGCTTGCCTCGTAATCATCGAGTTCCTCCATGATTTCGGCAATATCAGCATAGTGAATCTCCTGGAGCAAATTTTCAAGTTCGTTCCCTTTGTTTTCACTGATTAGTTGCTCAATCTGAGCAATAAAGTCTCTGCTGATTTTAAACTCCATCGGCGGCTATTTTTTGAGTGAGTTCGATAAATTGTTCTACGGATAATTGTTCCGGACGGAGGTCAAAGATACTATCTTCTCTTAAATTATCCGACAACTGGAATGTTTTTAAACTATTTCGTAATGTTTTTCTACGTTGGTTAAACGCGGTCTTTACCACATTAAAAAACATTTTTTCTTCGCATGGCAATTTGTAGTTTTCTTTTCGACGCATCCGCATCACCCCCGACTTTACTTTTGGCGGTGGTGTAAACACGTGTTCCGACACCGTAAACAGGTATTCCGTATCATAAAAAGCCTGTACCAAAACCGACAATATACCGTAGGCCTTACTTCCTTTTTTCTCACAAATCCGTTCGGCCACCTCTTTCTGGAACATTCCCGAAAACTCCGGAATACGATCCCGCATTTCCAGTACGCGGAAAACAATTTGCGACGAAATATTATACGGAAAATTCCCAATAATCGCCAACGGATCATCACCAAACGTTTCCGAAAGATTGTATCGCAAGAAATCTTTTGAGATGATACGATTGGACAACTTCAGATAATGCGTTTGCAGGTATTCGACCGATTCGGTATCGATTTCGATTACGTAGGTTTCGATTGGTTTTTCCAGAAGATACTTGGTTAGTACTCCCATACCCGGACCAATTTCCAACACTTTTTGATACCCCTCTAAGGTTAGCGTATCGGCAATTTTTTGGGCAATATTTTCATCATTCAGGAAATGTTGTCCCAAATGTTTTTTAGCTCTTACCTTATCCATACTCCTTTTTTATCGGATTAATGATCGCTGATCAATTCTAATTCGGTACGGAACGCCAGCATTTTATCCCCGAAAAGGGCAAAACCTTCCGCTCTCAGTCGCGGTGCGTCCTCGTCATAATACCGTTGTAACGTTTCCTTACTATCGGTTGTATACTGAATGGAATAGGTTACCCCTCCCATTTCTTCCTCCACCAATACCTTTACCATTCGCGCCGTTGTAAACTTTCCGGTAGCCATTACATCGGCTATATGCTTCTCCTGCATCCATTTCATCCATTGGTCATGTACACTCTCGTGTATATTGATCGTCACATTGTAAATAATCATCTTGTAAAACTTAAGTTATTGATCCGGACAACGTTTGGTCCTGTTTATAAATTGTTATCCCCTCTTAATTTTCTGTAGTTATTCCGGGCGTCTACGTAGTATATACTATCCTGATGGTTAAAAATAACCTTTTCATAAAGCGCTTTGGCTTTTTCGACATCAGGTAAATCCTTTCGATAGATTTCGGCCGAAAAAAACAAGGCCTCATCGACATAAATTCCTTCGGCATGTTTTTCGATAATCTCCTGATAGACTTTTAGCGCTTCGGCATATTCTTTTTTCTCTTCGAGAATACGCCCTATTCTCAACAGTGTTTCATCCTCAACACTTTGCCCTTTATGTTCTTTTAAAAGGGCACGAAATCCATTTAAGGCTTCGTCTGTTTTATTCTGATACAACAGGAAGTCGGCTTTGGCAAATTTCTTTAGTGCTACCCGCGTACTGTCCTGCGTGGTATGATCGTTAATCAAAAGGAATAATTCCAAAGCATCGTTGGCGATCAACTGAGACGAAGAGGATTTTAGTACTTTGAATTGTTGTTGCGCCCAATCGAAATCTCCTTTAAAATAACTAGCTTTCGCCATTTTCAGACTGGCTTCATGTCCGATTTCATCGTTTTTTAAATCGTCTTCAATCTGCGCATAATAGATAATCGCCTGATTGAATTTTTCATCCAGCAACAACACATCGGCAAGTTCCATTTTCACGTCGGCTTTCTGATAATTATTGAGCGGTAATTCCAATGCCTTGGTCAATAGCTGACGTGCCGTCTCAAATTGCTTCAGATAGAAGGCTTCAAAATGCGCTTTTAAAACCTGAAGTCGCAACGAATAGGGTGAAATACCATATTGTTTTAGCAGCAGATTTAACTTTTCCTGAAGTAACGGATATTCTTTTGGCGTTGCCTTTTCGATATCCATCGTCAACAACTGATAATGGGCTTCCATTTGCAAATCCAGATCCTGTGTATTGAGCAATATAAAATCGAGAATTTCTTTTGCTGTATCGTTTTCCTGCTCCTGAACGGCCAGTTTTGCCAGAGTAATAATGGTATAAAAGTTATCCGGATTTCGTTTAAAAATGGCTTTTTCCTGAATAAAGGCTTTTCCGTATTCTTTTTGTTGTACAAAAAACCAACTCAGAAACTGATTCCAGAAAATATCCTGTGTTTTTTGTGTCCGAACCAATAAGGCTTTCCGAAGGTTGGTATTGAACGACTCCTGCGTATCTTCCATCATAAAACGCGCCAACTGACTTTGCACCAACGGAGCGTTTTGCGGATTGCGATAAGCATAGTCGAGCAGTTTATCCACCATCAATTCCAGATTTCCCAATTGCCCTTGCAGCAAAGCAATCTGATAATCGAAATTCAAATTCGGATTTCCGGCGATTCCGAGATCGTAGGCTTTCAGAGCTTGCTCCAATAACACCTTCTGTTCGAAAAGACTGGCAACGCCGTACACATTATTCGGGTTTTCTTTGATCACGTCTAAAGCTTTCTGATAGGCTTTATTGGCTTTATCCATATCCTTTTGCAACTGGTAGTTGTAGCCCAGTTCCACATAAAGGTTGTTTTGCTTAAAACGGTCGATCCGGGTTCGGATCATTTCTTCCGCTTTGCCATATTGTTTTAGCTGTTGGTAACAGGCAATCTGTTTTTGAAAATACTGGTAATTGTTGGGTTGTGTTTTTAGCAACTCTTCGTAGATCACCATTGCTTTTTCAAACTCCCCCCTATCGAAATAGTTTTGCGCGAGCTGTTCGTTTTGTGCGAAAACAAACACCGAGCAAAGCAAAGCGATATAAGAAAAAAAGTTTTTCATGACAGGGTTATCCTAAAAAAACAATGTACTAATGTAGCCATTTTTCAGCTAATTAGTACATTGTTGTGTGATAAGATTTTATTAATTAATGATATCAAATCCGGTGTATGGACGCAACACTTCCGGGATTACGATTCCTTCCGGAGTCTGATAGTTTTCCAGAATTCCCGCCAGCACTCTTGGCAATGCCAATGAACTTCCGTTTAGCGTGTGTGCCAAATGATTTTTCCCATCTTTATCTCTGAAACGCAATTTCAAACGATTCGCCTGGTAGGTTTCAAAATTCGACACCGAGCTGATTTCCAACCAACGATCCTGCGCGGTTGAAAACACCTCAAAATCGTAAGTCAACGCCGATGTGAATCCCATATCACCGCCGCATAAACGCAGAATACGGTATGGCAATTTCAATTCTTGCAACAGAACTTTTACGTGCTCAACCATTCCTTCCAATGCTTCGTATGATTTGTCCGGGTGTTCAATTCGTACGATTTCCACTTTGTCAAACTGGTGTAAACGGTTTAATCCACGCACGTGTGCCCCATAAGAACCCGCTTCCCGACGGAAACAAGGCGTGTAGCCCGTACACATTACCGGTAATTCGTTTTCCTGTAAAATCACATCGCGGAACATATTCGTAACCGGTACTTCGGCCGTTGGAATCAGATACAAATCGTCGATTCCTACGTGGTACATTTGCCCTTCTTTATCCGGCAACTGTCCGGTTCCGTAACCCGACGCTTCGTTGATCAAATGCGGCACCTGAAATTCTTTATAACCGGCATCGGTATTTTTATCCAGGAAATACGAAATCAACGCTCGTTGCAAACGCGCTCCTTTTCCTTTATACACCGGAAAACCGGCACCGGAAATTTTGGTTCCCAGTTCGAAATCAATAATATCATATTTTTTGGCCAATTCCCAGTGAGGCAAAGCACCTTCGTGCAATACCGGGATCGTTCCTTCTTCAAAAACCGTTTCGTTATCCTCGGCTGATTTACCTACCGGAACCACATCGGCCGGCATATTCGGTAATTTATACAACTCGTGAATCATCTGATCCGAAACCGTATTCAAGACTTCATTCAGTTCTTTACTTTTCTCTTTTAAAGAGGTTGTTTTTTCTTTCAGGATTTCCGCTTTGGCTTTCTCTCCACTTTTCATCAACTCACCAATGTCTTTCGATAGCTTGTTCGATTCTGCCAAAATATTATCCAATTCCACTTGCGTTGCGCGGCGCTTTTCATCTAAAGCCACCACTTCTTCAACCATTGCTTTGGCGTCTAAATTTCGTTTTGCCAAAGCCTGGATTACTTTTTCCTGGTTTTCTCTAATAAATGCTATCTGTAACATAGTATAATGATTTTATGGTCAGCAAATTTAAGGAATTGTTTTATATAATAAGACGGGCAATTTTACAAAGCCCCATCGAATTCCGGCATCGCGCATCAAAAACACATTATTCCAATATTTTAAGCCCATATTTTGTATTATTCCTTAAATTTGGCAAACTTTACTAAAATTTATGAAAAACTATTTCTTAATTTTTGCATTACTGGCAACCACTTTTTCGTTCGCCCAAACCGAAGAAGCTGATTTTTCCAGAATGGTTGAGGCCGAAATGAAGGCCGCTTCCGGTATCATGCAATTTGCGGCGAATGCCAATACCCAGAATTACGACATCACCTACCACAAGCTCGAATTCACGGTAGATCCGGCCAATTATTTTATTTCGGGTGTCGTGACCACCAACTTTACGGCCAAACAGAGCATGAACACCGTCACCTTTGACCTTACAAATGCGCTAACCGTGAGCAGTGTTAAACAGGGAAACACCAATCTTATGTTTACCCAAAACACAAACGATGAATTGATCATCACACTGCCAACAACATTGGCTTCCGGCGCTTCCAGTTCGGTGATCATCACCTATTCCGGCGCACCCGCTACTACGAATGCCGCTTTTACAGCCAGCTATCACTCCGGAAATCCAATTATCTGGACACTTTCCGAGCCGTATGGCGCAAAAGACTGGTGGCCGTGCAAACAAGACCTTAATGACAAAGTCAACAGTATTGATGTTTACATTACCGCGCCATCACAATATGTGAGTGTTGCCAACGGACTACAGGTTAGCGCTACGACCAACAGTAACGGAACCAAGACAACCCACTTTCACCACAGCTATCCGATTCCAGCCTATCTGATCGCTATAGCCGTGACCAATTACCAGATTTACAATCAGGTTGGCGGCATTGCACCCAATACTTTTCCAATCGTTAATTATTTATATCCGGAAAATGCATTTACAAGTCAAACCAGTTTAGCTCCAACACCAACGATTATCAATCTTTATGAAACACTGATTGGCCCGTATCCGTTTCGCAATGAAAAATACGGTCACGCACAATGCGGATTTGGCGGCGGAATGGAACACACCACCGTTTCGTTTATGGGGGGTTTTAGCAGAAGCCTGATTGCTCACGAAATGGCCCACCAATGGTTTGGCGACAAAGTAACCTGCGGTAGCTGGAAAGACATCTGGCTTAATGAAGGCATCACCGAATTTATGTCGGGTATGGTGGTTAAAAGTCTGGATGGTAACAGTGCCTTTATCAACTGGAAAGACGGAAAAACAAACAGCATCACTGCCGCTCCTGACGGTAATTTATATTTAACCGATGCGCAACTATCCAATGTGGGGCGTATTTTCAGCAATCGCATCACCTACAACAAGGGCTCTATGGTGACCAACATGCTTCGTTTTAAAATGGGGGACACCAACTTTTTCCAGGCACTTCGCAATTACCTAAACGATCCGGCATTAGCCTACGGTTATGCTATTACACCACAACTACAAGCCCATCTTGAAACCGTATCCGGAATGAACCTAACCGAATTCTTCAACGATTGGGTGTATAATGAAGGCTATCCGTCCTACAACATCACCGTTCAGAATCTTGGTGCGGGACAGGTTAAAATAAAAGTAACCCAAACACAATCGCATCCCTCAGTAAGTTATTTCGAAATGCCGCTTCCGATTCGTTTAAAAAACGGCACCCAAACTCAGGATGTCATTGTGGACAATACGACCAACGGACAGGAATTTATTGTCTCGGTTCCTTTTAGCGTTACCAGTTTCGAGTTTGACCCGGAAAAAGACATTATTTCCAAAAACAACACCACCTCTTTGGGCACCGATTCCTTTGATATTGCCGACACCATTCTGCTCTATCCAAACCCGGCAAGCGAGCGTGTAACGATCCAGCTTCCCACCAACATCGGACTGGAAAAAGTTGAAATTTACAACACTTTAGGACAACTGGTAAGCACCCAAACCAAACCGGAATTTTCGGTAAGTGCTTTATCTAATGGCATCCATATCATAAAAATCAGCACTACAGAAGGAGTCTTTCATAAAAATTTTATAAAAAAATAGGCAATCTGTAATTCCATGACAAAAAGTAAGGTGAAAACCTTACTTTTGTCGTTTATAATAAAAAAAGTAGTTTCAAAATGATACAATTAGGACAAATCCTTTTCATACTTTCTGTATTAGTTATCCTCCACGAATTCGGGCATTACATCACCGCCAGAATGTTTAAAGTACGCGTAGAAAAATTCTATCTCTTTATGGATGCAGGATTCTCATTATTAAAAAAGAAGATCGGCGACACAGAATGGGGAATCGGATGGTTACCAATTGGCGGTTATGTAAAACTAGCAGGAATGGTCGACGAGAGCATGGATATGGAACAGATGCAACAGGAACCTCAACCGTGGGAATTCCGTTCCAAACCAGCCTGGCAACGTCTTATCATCATGTTGGGCGGTATCATTGTAAACATTCTTTTAGCCTGGTTTATTTATACGATGGTATACGTAACCTACGGTCAGAAATATATTGCGACAGAAGCTATTCAGAAAAACGGACTGGCTTTTGGCGAAACCGGTTTAAATGTAGGTTTCAAAAACGGCGATAAAATTTTAGCGGTTGACGGTAAATACCAGGATCGTTTTAACCGTATGACATTGGACATCCTTTTAGGAGACAAAATCGATATTGAGCGCAACGGCGAAAAGAAAACGATTATCCTGACGGATCCACAAAAAGCGGAGATCATCGGAAAAGAAGGTCGTGATTTTATTCAGCCACGTCTTTCGAGCGTGGTAGTCGATTCGGTTACGCCGAAATCGGAAGCATTTAAAGCCGGATTAAAAAAAGGAGACCATTTGGTTGCGATCGACAACAAAGAGTTTAAATACTTTGACGAATTTCGCGATAACCTTACTGCTCATAAAAGCGATTCGGTAAACATTACTGTAATCCGTAACAACGAAAAAATCAACTTAAAGACATTAGTAGACAAAGACGGAAAAATCGGCTTTAAACCCGCGTTTAAAGACAAGATGGACTTCGAGGTAGTAAACAAACTAAGCCTGTTCCAGGCGATCCCGGAAGCGGTTAAAGAATCGTATGCCTTATTGGTTTATAACGTAAAGCAGTTTAAATTGATTTTACGACCAAAAACAGAAGCGTACAAGCATGTAAAAAGTCCGGTTGGAATTGCACGCGCTTTACCAAATCAGTGGAACTGGGAGTTTATCTGGAACTTCACGGCTTTATTTTCGATCGGTTTAGCGTTTATGAATTTACTTCCAATCCCAGGATTAGACGGTGGTCATGCGCTATTTACCATTGCTGAAATGATAACCGGAAAAAAATTAAGCGAAAAAGCGATGGGTCATGTGCAGACTTTTGGAATGATTATCTTACTGACACTAATGGCCTTAACCTTCGGGAAAGACATCTATCAGCTGATTGCCGACAAATTTTTATAATTTTTTTAAGCATTTTATTTGCGAGATTAAAATTTCGACTTATATTTGCACCGCAATAAAGGTAACACACCTTCCTCCTTAGCTCAGTTGGTTAGAGCATCTGACTGTTAATCAGAGGGTCCTTGGTTCGAGCCCAAGAGGGGGAGCAAAGCAAAAAAGCCATTCTATCGAATGGCTTTTTTGTTTTTATAACTTTATGATCTTTTGTTGCATGATCTCCGAATCTGACGTTAACCTTACGATATAAACTCCGGCTTCGCTTTTTTCGATATTAATTTCCAACTCCCCTCCTCTTTTATTCGTAAAATCCCGTTGGTACACTTTTTTCCCAAGCAGATCGAAAACCTTTATCAAACCCAACAGAAAGTTATGTTCGAGCATCTTTTAAAGCTGAAAAAATTTCAAGGCGCTAAAATGATAAAATTGAGAACCACTAAAGAGCAATATAGCCTTGATTTTGATTAAATTAAAATTAGATCTTTTTTTAATAATTATTCCATATATTGATGGTGAAATTTTGATTCATTGTTATTTAATCAAAAAAGAAAAGTATATTTTTGGTAAAAATTATTTCACCCTAACAATCCTTTCTGAAATGGCCACAGCTCAACAATTAAAAACCTTAATTAAATCTCATTTTGAAGAAGGAGACAGTCGTTTCATAACCTTATCTCTTCAGATTGCAGCTCATGAAGCAAAATTAGGACATACTGCTTTGGCAAATGATATTAGGAATTTAATTGATAATTCAAAACCAATGGTTCGTCAGTTGAAACCTTTAAGCAAGGATTTGGAAGAGTTAGTTCTCCAAGTAAACACAGACAATAAATTATCTGAATTGATTGTTCCTGATGTTTTGAAAAGCAGAATTGAGAAAATATTAAACGAATATTATAATAGCTCAAAATTATTTAAATATGGCTTAGAAAATAGACGAAAAATTTTATTGAGTGGCCCACCAGGAACTGGAAAAACAATGACTGCCTCAATCATATCCAAAGAGCTTGGAATTCCATTATATGTAATTTTAATGGATAAAATTGTCACAAAGTTCATGGGAGAAACGAGTGCGAAACTTCGTGTAGTTTTCAATTATATAAAAGAAAACAAAGGAATTTATTTATTTGACGAGTTTGATGCTATCGGGGGTGAGAGAGGAAAAGATAATGATGTAGGTGAAATGAGAAGAGTTGTAAATTCATTTTTGCAATTCATTGAAATGGACAATTCCGAGAGCATTATCATAGCTGCTACAAATAACTTTAAACTACTTGACCAAGCTTTATTTCGCCGTTTTGATGATGTTTTATTATATAACAAACCTAGTGAAAAAGAGATAAAATCACTAATTGACAACAGATTAGCTAATTTCAAAGGAAAAATAGCTCTAAAAAAAATCCTTGTTCATTGTGAAGATTTAAGCCATGCCGAAATTTCAAAAGCTTGTTTTGATGCAATTAAAGAAACAATCTTGTCAAACAATCTTAAAGTAAATGAAGAAACTTTGATTGCCGCTTTAAAAGACCGTTCACACTTCTATAATAAAATCCTTTAAAAAAGATAATCGTATGGTTCAACATTCACATTTATTCCTTCCCGATATAAAAGAGTCCATACCTTATACCTCTAACTCTACTAGAGGACCTCAAATAAAAATTCCTGAGAGAGACATTAGAACTCACAGCGAAAAACTGATTTCACTATTCGAAGGAATTTGGGCAAATGTTCAACAGGATAAAGCCGAAAGAGAAGCAATTTCCATAAAAAGCAAGGATGGCACCTATCTAGAATTTAAAAGTAGTGCTGGTTTTGATTTAATAACAAAGAGTCTAGAAGATATTCGCCAAGGCATCAGATTACTTAACATTAGACATACTGGAGAAGGAAAACATGAAGAAACTCTTTGCACTGTATTTATCCCTTCTGGAAAAGAAAATTTCTTTTTGAAAAAAATTACTGATTACGCAGATGTAAACAAACTATCCATAAATGGGAATCCTAAAAATCAAAAATTAGTAGACAGTATTGAAGATATAAAAATTGCTTTAGTCGAATCACTCTGGACAGACCCAATTGAATTAATCCCAAATAATGTTTCTTCATGGTGTGAAATATGGTTAAGACACAATAATGAAGACTCAGAAACTATTATACACGACTTTCTATCAATATTATCTATTAACAACATAGAACACAAAACAAATGCCATAAAATTTCAAGAAAGAGCTGTACTAATAGCAAAGGTAAACAGAAGACAATTATCAGAAATAGTTTCTCAAACTGATTATTTAGCAGAAATAAGGATTGCGCAAGAAACAGCAGGCTTTTGGACTGGTCAAACCAATAAAGAACAACAGGAATGGGTTGAAGATTTACTTAGAAGGTTAGAAATCGAAGAAAACACAAATGTTCGTGTCTGTATATTAGATAGTGGTGTAAATAACGGCCACCCAATGTTAGAGCCAATTTTGGAAGACATCAACTGTTTGACAGTCCATCCGACATGGCATACAAATGACCATGAATCTGGCAGCGGGCACGGAACTCTCATGAGCGGAATTGCAGCTTATAATAATATTGAAAAAAAATTAGAATCAAGTGAGGTAATCACTCTATCTCATAAGCTATGTTCAGTAAAAATAATTCCGCCCCCTTCGCAAGAATCAACTCCAATTGAACTTTGGGGAGACATAACTTCACAAGCTATAAGTAGAACTGAAATTAATTTGCCTGAAGAACGAATCGTATACTGCATGGCTGTTACCTCATCCTCAGATATTGACCGAGGAAGACCTTCTTCATGGTCTGGAGCAGTTGATAAAATTAGTTATGGTGAAACCGCCAAAAAACTATTTATTATAAGTGGTGGCAACATTCGAAATCCAATAGACTGGATTAGTTATCCTGATAGTAATTTAACTAAGTCCGTACAGAATCCTGCTCAATCTTGGAATAGTTTGACTGTAGGAGCTTATACTGATAAAATTGAAATAAAAGACGACTCCTATTCTTCCTATGCTCCAGTAGCTTCAAAAGGATATCTTTCTCCTTTTAGTTCAACATCTTTTAGTTGGGAAAAAAAATGGCCAATAAAACCCGATGTTGTATTTGAAGGGGGAAATTTACTTAGAAACAATTCTGATGATTTTATTGATAGTTATGAAGACTTTGGATTACTTTCAACTGCAAAAAACACAGCTATAAGGCATTTTGACACCATAAATGCAACTAGTGCTGCTACAGCCAAAGCATCTTGGATGGCGGCAAAAATAATGTCTACATATAATGAGGCTTGGCCAGAGACAGTTCGAGCACTAATAATTCATTCTGCAGAATGGGGACAAGAAATGTTTACTCAATTTAATAAGAATCCTAATAGCAAAAGTGATATTAAAGAGATGTTAAGAATATTTGGATATGGTGTTCCAAATATTAGCAAAGCTTTATTTAGTTCGAATAATTCACTGACATTCATATCTCAAAATATAATTAAGCCATTTAAAAAAGTTACTTCATCATCACCTAAAACTAATGAAATGCACTTTTTTGAACTTCCCTGGCCAAAGGATGAGTTATTAGCAAATCCTGACATAGAAGTAACATTAAAAGTTACTCTTTCTTATTTCATTGAGCCTGGAGTGGGTGAAGTAGGCTGGAAAGACAAATATAGATATCGCTCCCATGGACTATGCTTTGATGTTAATTCTGAAACCGAAGAAGCACTAGCATTTCAAAGTCGTATAAACAAGGCTATTCGTGATGAAGAAGAAGGGATTGAATTTGCTAGCGATAGTGGAAGATGGAAAATTGGAATGCAAGGCAGGAAATCAGGCTCAGTGCATTCTGACTCATGGACTGGAACTGCCGCTCAATTAGCCGCATGTAATTTACTTGCTGTATACCCAATCATAGGCTGGTGGAGAGAAAGAACCCATTTAAATAAAATAGAGACTAGTACTCGATATTCATTGATTGTGACTTTAGAAACACCTGTTACTAGTGTTGAACTCTACACTCCTGTCGAAGTAGCATTACAAAACATTATTCCTGTTCCAATTCCTACTGGCAATTAATTTGAAATATTCTTCGTTTACCATAAATAGATTAAAAATAACTTATTACATAAACAAGTATATGCATAATATTAGAAAAAAGAAATAATAAGATATGTTTCCAATTGAATTCATCTTTAATGGCCCACCATTATCCTTACAGTCGAAAAACAAGGCAAAGAAAAGGAATTATAAAACAATGATAGCCAGTGAAGCATTAAGTGTGCTCCCCCCTGGCTTTACTCCAACTACTGATGAAGTTGAAATAATAATTACATATTATTACGAAAACCAATCTGGAGATGTTGATAATATAATCAAACCTATTCAAGATTCACTAAATGGAATTATATATGTAGATGATGAACAAGTTGTAGATTCCAGAAGTCGAAGAAAAGATATTAACGGAAGTTATAAAATTAGAAGTGTGTCTGCTAAAATCCTTCAAGGATTCAGTAGTGGAACTGATTTTATACATGTAAAAGTTCAAAAACACATCAACAATCAAGAATTAGACTAATGGAATCAAAATATTTACAAGGAATAGAAAGGAAAATTAATGAAATAATCAGAGATTACAAAAGCAAGGGTTACCAAGTAATAATTGAACCTGAGAAAAACCTAATCCCTGAATTTTTAAGTAATTTTCAACCAGACCTAGTCGCATTAAGCGAAAAGGACAATGTGGTAGTAGAAGTAAAATCATCTGATTCAAAAAGAGATTTCAAAAGACTTGAAGAATTAGCAAACATTATTAATTCTAAAGAAAATTGGAGATTTGAATTAGTATTTACTAATCCAAAGGAGAAACTAAATAATGAAAATGATTTAAACTTAATTGATTCCGTTAAAATAGAAACAAGATTAAACGAATGCAAATCATTATTAATTTCAAATAATATAGATTCTGCATTTTTAATTGGTTGGTCAACTTTAGAAGCTTCAATAAGAACAAGACTAAAATATTTAAACACAAAAGAGATAGATTTTCAAAAACCACCATTATATCTCATAAAGAATTTGTTTTCTTTCGGAATAATAAATCAATCTGTTTTAAGGAAATTAGAATTTCTAAATCAATTTAGAAATAAACTAATTCATGGTTTCGAAACTAATTTAAATAAAGAAAACGTAAACTCATTAATTGAAATAATTGAGCTATTACTTAAAAAAGGTGATAATTCAGATATCTACAAATGGATAGAGCAATTAGATTTAGAAGGATACGAAGAAATATATTCTCTTTATCGTTCCATTGAGGAAACAGACGAATATGGAATGTTTAAGACTTACAAAAAAGGTGAAAAAACATTTGTTAAATCAGATTCATTAGATGAAGAACTTGAACTAAATAATGAAAAACAGAAATTAGAAATATTAAAATTTATTGAAGACGAATATATGAATGGAATGAATTCAGAGGGATTCTATGGTTTCAATAAAGCCATGGAAAAAGATGACTAATAATATTCTATTTTGATTTGCTAAATTTATAAATAAAGTATGTGGCCGTATTAGCATAAAACCTATTCCTGATAATTGGAATAGGTTTAATTTTTTTTTTAAATGTTTACTTCCAAATGTTTCATCTAACATATTAAGTAGGTCTATTTAATAATTTCATATAAGTGATATAACTTAGACAAATCCACTTTAAATAAGTTTGAAAACTCAATACTTTCGGGAGCAAAACAAAAAAGCCATTCAATCGAATGGCTTTTTTGTTTTTATACACTTTCTACACCACACTCCTCGTTTTAAGTAACATCTGTTACATCCAAACTCCATTATTTTTCGTATATTTATAAGAAACAGAATTCATTCCACTAATGAGAAACCTATTTTCAGACTGGCATTTTATGCGGTATTTCCGTTTGGCCATCGCCTTATTTATGTTTTATACCGCCTACGAAAACCAGGAATGGCAATTTGGTGTGTTCGGATTATTTTTCCTGCTTCAAGCTATTTTTAATTTCGGATGCCGCAATAACCAATGTGCTGTTCCCAATAAAACCAGACACTAATTAAATCTCAAAACTATACAACAACACTTATGAGCACTTTTTCAGAAATCATTCAAAAAAAAGAACCGGTACTGGTCGATTTTTTCGCCACCTGGTGTCAGCCTTGTACCGTAATAGCTCCCATTTTAAAAGAAGTAAAAGACACTTTGGGCGATTCGGTTCACATTATTAAAATCGACGTCGACAAAAACCAAGCACTTGCCGCAAACTACCAAATTCGAAGCATACCTACCATGATGCTGTTTAAAGACGGCCAACAACTCTGGAGACATTCCGGGTTGATTTCCAAAGAGGAATTGATCAACATCATCCGCGCGCACAAAAATTAATCTTTATCAGTTGTACTATGAGAAAAAATATAGGTAGTATCGACAAAATTCTCCGGATTACCATCGCCATCATCTTGTCATTATTGGTATCAACGGAAATTATCACCGGAACAGCAGGCTATATCCTATTGGCTATCGGTGCCTTATTATTACTTACCGGCATTTTTAATTTTTGCCCGGTATATTCCTTTTGCAAATACAACACCAGGACAAGGCGGTTAAAATAAAAACCGGCATTCAAAGCCACGCCTAAAGGGCTCTTATTTTAACAAACTGTTTTTCCGAAAATAAGTATCTTTACTAGCATAGAAAAAAGATAACGATGGTTACAAACAACATTCCCGACAAGATAAACACGGCGGCAACTGCTTTCCAACGCTGGAAAAAAACCGCCTTGACCGAACGAATCCAACATATTAAAAATCTAAAAGCAAAACTTTTGGAAAACAAAAAGGAATATGCCGAATGGATCAGTAAGGAAATGGGAAAACCAATAACGCAATCTATTGCCGAAGTAGAAAAATGTGGACTTTTATGTGACTATTACATTCATAATGCGCCGACTTTTTTACAAGGCCGAACCATTACAACCGAAGCTACAGAAAGCTACGTTACCTACGAACCACTTGGCGTTCTCCTAGGCGTCATGCCATGGAATTTTCCGCTTTGGCAAGTATTCCGCTTTGCAATTCCCTCGATCGTTGCCGGTAATACCGTTGTGGTAAAACACGCCAGTAATGTTCCGGAAACTGCACAAATCATCGAAACGCTTTGCCGCGACAGCGGTTTACCGGAAGGAATCTACCAAAACCTTCCTATTTCGAGCAAAGAAGTAGCCGATATAATTGCCAATCCGCATATCAAAGCCGTATCGCTAACCGGAAGTGAAAACGCCGGTATTGCCGTCGCAACCGAAGCCGCCAAACACTTAAAAAAATCGGTATTGGAATTGGGAGGCAGCAATGCTTTTATTGTTTGTGAAGATGCCGATCTGGAAAAAGCCGTGAGTACCGCCGTAAATGCCCGGATGCAAAATGCCGGTCAGAGTTGTATTGCCGGAAAGCGATTCCTGATTCAGGAAACTATTTACGATTCGTTTTTGGAAAAATATAAAAACGCTTTAGGCCAATTAAAAATGGGCGATCCAATGGATCCAACGACACAGATTGGCCCGATGGCCCGCGTTGATTTGGCACAGGAAGTAGAAAATCAGGTACAACAATCCGTTGCCATGGGGGCAGTTATCGCTTTTGGCGGAACCCGAAACGAGGCGTACTTCGATCCGACCATCATTACCAATATCACGAAAGATATGCCGGTTTTTAACGAGGAAGTTTTTGGCCCTGTTGCCGCGTTAGTAGCTTTTAAAAATCTGGACGAAGCCATCTCCATTAGCAACACTTCCCGCTTTGGATTGGGCGTTTCGGTTTTCACCCAAAATATTGACCGTATCAAAACCCGTATCGCCGACTTTGAAGAGGGGGCCGTTTTTATAAACGAAATGGTTAAATCCGATCCGCGATTGCCTTTTGGCGGTATTAAAAAATCAGGATACGGACGGGAATTATCCGAAGAAGGCATTCACGAATTTGTAAACATAAAAACGGTACTAATACAACACTAATATGCAAAAAACAGTATTTCTCCTGGCGACAGCCGCCCTTTTTGCTTCCTGCATGAAACCCAGTGAAGAAGCCATAAACGAAGAAAAACAAGAAATCAGCACCATGCTCGACGAATGGCATCGGGCTGCCGCAGAAGCCGATTATGAGGATTATTTTAACGATCTGACCGATGATGCTACCTATATTGGCACCGATGCAACCGAAAACTGGAATAAAAAAGCTTTTGGCGAATTTGCCAAGCCGTATTTCGACAAAGGTCAGGCCTGGAATTTCAAACCCCTACAACGCAACATCTATTTTAACGAGGACCTTTCGATGGCTTGGTTTGATGAACTTTTGGACACACAAATGAAAATTTGCCGTGGCTCTGGTGTAGTGATCAAAAAAGATGGTGAATGGAAAATCAAACACTATGTACTATCGATGACCGTTCCGAATGATAAAATAAACGATGTTGTAAAAGCCAAAAACGACATTGAAAACAAACTGGCCAGCGAGCTAAAAAGTCATACTCCATAAAAAGATTAACATTTTACACCCCTATAAAAACCGGACCTTGAGTGTCCGGTTTTTTTATTTCATCATTTTTAAAACCAAACACTTGGTTTTACCGTAAATAACCCTAACAAACATTTAAAACCAAACTATGCCATGAAAATCAACAAAAAAATCAAATGGATTGCAGGTTCTATTTTAGGCATAACGGCACTTCTTTTTGTGACTCTTGTTGTCCACATTCTTTTAGTCACCCCTAAAAACTATGACAACAACAGCCTACAACTCAGTCGTATCGATTTTAAAGAGCCTATCGATTCTGCGAAAGCAAAACGCATCAACTCGCAATTGCGAAGCATTGATGGCGTCAAAAACACCTATATCAACATCAAAGACGGTACTATTGTCTATTCCCATGATCTAAATAAAGTTGATTCCGAACAGGCTTTTGAGTCGCTCATGCAAAAAGGGAATTACAAAGCCGAGCGTTTTGTAGTAACTGATGCAATGAAAGATACCGGATGTCCAATCATGGATCGCAATTCGTTTTCCTATCGTTTTTCAAACGGAATACACAAACTATTTAATTAACTATAAAACCAAATTACTATGAAAATCAGTTTAAAAATTACTTTCGCAGGACTTCTACTGGCCGGAGTTGCCATTTTTTATTCCTGTAGCAACGACAACGACGACACACCAGTGATAACACCTCCTACACTTTACCAAAAGTTGGGCGGTACAACTATGGTAGCCGATCCAAACAACCCCTCACAAATGATCGAAAAAGGACGTTTGGGATTACGCTCCGTAGTAGACAGTACTATTTTTGTCATTGCAGCCGATCCGCAATTGCAACCTTATTTTTCGACTCTACTTTCGGAAGTAGGCTCCGGAAACACCACCAATCTGGCTATTTTAAGTAAAAATCTAACCGATTTCTTTTGCGTTGGTACCGGTGCTCAGAACTTTACTTATTCCGGCTTAAACATGACAGATGCGCACAATCCGGCCACAAACCCCCGAATGGCGATGAAAGCCAACAATGCCGATATGGACAAATTTATTGGTGATGTAGTCATTGGCGCTCAAAAGAACAATGTTCCGAACGACCTGATTGGAGAAGTCGGCACAATACTGGAATCTCTGCGACCGCAGGTTGTACAGCAATAACCTCCATATTTATTAACCTGCATGCAACAAAAAGGGACTGCTTAAAAACAGTCCCTTTTGTTATTATTTTTTAGAAAGGTTTTCCAACATTACAGCGGTCATCTTTTCCAAATCGAAATCATGCTTCCAACCCCAGTCTTTTCGCGCACAACTGTCGTCGATACTTGCCGGCCAGCTATCGGCAATAGCCTGACGGAAATCCGGTTCGTAGCCAATTGTAAATTCCGGGATATGCTTTTGAATCGATTCGGCAATTTCTTTTGGTGTAAAACTCATCGCCGAAAGATTATACGACGAACGGATTTTCACCTCTTCGGCCGGTGCCTGCATAATACTGATGGTTGCTTTAATCGCATCATCCATATACATCATTGGCAAAGCCGTTTCTTCCGACAGAAAACAGGTATATTCATTATTTTCCAGTGCTTTATAATAAATATCTACTGCATAATCGGTCGTACCACCGCCTGGAGGTGTTGTCCAGGAAATAAGACCCGGATAGCGGATACTTCTCACATCCACACCATATTTCTGGTGGTAATATTCACACCATCTTTCTCCGGTTTGTTTGGAAATTCCATACACGGTAGACGGTTCCATAACGGTATATTGTGGCGTATCGATTCGCGGCGTCGTTGGTCCGAAAACCGCGATACTGGAAGGCCAGAACACTTTTTTAATTTTTTCGGCTTTTGCCAGATTCAACACATGAAATAAGGAATTCATATTCAGATCCCAGGCAAAAGCGGGATTTTTTTCAGCCGTAGCCGAAAGCAATGCTGCCATAAGGTACACTTCGTCCACCTTATATTTTTCAACAACTTCTTCAATTTGGTTAAAATCCATTGCATTGACCACTTCAAAAGGACCTGTCGACACAAATTCCTGATTACCTTTTCGGATATCGGAAGCGATCACATTGTCATTTCCGTAGATCTGGCGCAATTTCACGGTCAACTCAGAGCCAATCTGACCACAGGCACCAATAATTAAAATTGTTGTATTCATATTTTTAGTAGTAGCTATATTTTTGGCAAAGATAGCGATTCGAAGCTATTTACAGGCTACTTTAACTTGTGATTATTTCGGCTGTCCTATTAATTTTAGTTAACAAATTCCCATAAAAAAAGAAGTTTTCAATAACATTTGTAAATTTGTTGTGTAATATTAACGACCATATTAAAAATGAAATATATTGTACCTGTTTTAGCGGTTTTGTCCCTTTTCCTTTTTTCATGCAACAACAAAGAGGAACGCGAAACAGCATATATCAAATCCTTACAACGTAGGGATTCCGTTTTTGCGGTGATAAATTCCAATTGGAAGTTCAACATTCCGGCGACAAATCCGAAAGTACAGGAGAAAATTCAAAACTGGCAGGAATGGCGTCAGTTCAAACAAGAATTGGGACAAAAGCCCAAAAGCACCCTTAATGCCTTCAAATTAAAGACCATGAATCTGGTTAAAAAATCCGATTCATTGACCAATCATATTCCGTTTCTTTTTGACACACCAGCTGTGAGAAGTCGCCTTTCGACACTTAATACCAAAATAAAATCACTGGAAACCTTTATCTCCCTGGATTATATTCCGACACAAAAGGTGATCACGCTGATTCATGAAGTTTCGGAAGAAGTAATTTCCGTACAGGGTCAAATGGCTGAGATTATTTATAAAATGGAAATTCCAAAAGAGGTTGGCGAAACCGAAATGCTTCAGGCATTAGACACCGTTCGTCGTGCAAGAGCCGGTTTTACAGAGCCGAAACAATAGTTTCCATTAATCAAAAGTAGTATTCCTTGAAAAACGATATTGTAACCTTATACGAAAAATCGCCTACGATTAACCAGTTGGCGGCACAACTTCAAAAAAGAGAAGAAAAGATCCATCTCAAAGGATTGGTCGGCTCATCCCTTTCGTTTGTTGTGCAATCCCTTTTTCAGAAGAGCGATTTACCCTTTTTACTGCTTTTCCAGGACAAAGAAGAAGCGGCTTATTATCTGAATGACCTGGAAAACCTGATCAACGACCAGGATGTATTATTCTATCCCGGATCGTATCGCCGTCCGTATCAGATTGAAGAAACCGACAACGCGAATGTTTTACTACGCGCCGAGGTACTCAATCGCATTAACTCGCGCAAAAAACCATCGATTATTGTTTCGTATGCCGATGCGATTTTCGAAAAGGTCGTTACCCGTAAGGAACTGGACAAAAACACCCTAAAAGTCGCCACCGGCGATAATATCTCGATCGATTTTATCAATGAAGTGCTTTTTGAATACAATTTCAAACGCGTGGATTTCGTATCGGAACCGGGCGAATTTTCGGTTCGCGGTGGTATTGTTGACGTTTTTTCATTTTCGAACGACAATCCGTACCGAATCGAGTTTTTCGGAAACGAAGTCGACAGTATTCGTACGTTTGATGTGGAAACCCAGTTATCGGTCGAAAAACAAAAAAAGATCACAATTATTCCGAATGTCGAGAATAAATTTTTAAAAGAAAATCGTGAAAGTTTCCTTGACTATATAAGTCCGCAAACGGTCATTTTTATCCAGAACACCGATTTATTACTAAACCGACTGGATAAATTATTCGAAAAAGCCAACGAAGCTTTTCAGAAGTTATCTTCTGAAATTCAGCATGCATCGCCCGAAAACATGTTCCTCAACCAACAATCCTTTGTAAAAAAATCATTGGATTTTACGATTGTGGAACTGGCTTCAAAGCCGATCTACCGAACCCAGAAAACGGTCGAATTTCACATACAGCCGCAACCATCGTTTAACAAGCAGTTTGATTTATTATTAAACAACCTGAACGACAATCATTTCAACGGTTATAAAAACTACCTTTTCTGTTCCAACGAAGGTCAGGCAAAACGTTTTCATGACATTTTCGAATCGCTGGACGAGACGAACCACGAAGACATCCGCAAACAATACAAAACCATCGTTTCGCCTTTATACCAAGGTTTTATCGACGATGAAAACCGGATAGCCTGTTATACCGACCATCAGATTTTTGAGCGTTATCACAAATTCAACCTGAAAAACGGTTATTCAAAAAAACAGACCATCACCCTAAAAGAACTGACCACCTTATCCGTTGGCGATTATGTGACCCATATTGACCACGGTATTGGTAAGTTTGGTGGTTTACAAAAAATTCAGGTCGAAGGCAAAACACAGGAAGCCATTAAACTGGTGTATGCCGATAACGACATTGTGTATGTGAGCATTCACTCGCTGCATAAAATATCCAAATACAACGGAAAAGACGGCGCGCCGCCCAAAATATACAAACTGGGATCGAGCGCCTGGAAAACCTTAAAACAAAAAACCAAAGCCCGGGTTAAACACATTGCGTTTAATCTGATCCAACTATACGCCAAACGCCGATTGGATAAAGGCTATGCTTTTGCACCCGACAGCTACTTACAGGCCGAGCTGGAAAGTTCCTTTATTTATGAAGACACACCGGATCAGTTAAAAGCGACTCAGGATGTAAAAGCAGACATGGAAAACGATCGACCAATGGATCGATTGGTTTGTGGTGACGTAGGTTTCGGAAAAACGGAAGTTGCCATCCGCGCGGCCTTTAAAGCCGTAGACAACGGGAAGCAGGTTGCCATTTTGGTACCGACAACTATTTTGGCTTTTCAACATTATAAAACCTTCCGCGACCGGTTAAAAGACATGCCGGTGAATGTGAATTATATCAACCGATTCCGTACCGCCAAGCAAAAAACCGAGATCCTAAAAGAACTCGAAAGCGGCAAACTGGACATTATTATCGGAACCCATCAATTGGTGAATAAAAACGTGGTCTTTAAAGATCTGGGATTGTTGGTTATCGACGAAGAACAGAAATTCGGCGTAGCGGTAAAAGACAAACTCAAAACGATTGCTCAGAATGTCGACACGCTTACCTTAACGGCGACACCGATTCCGAGAACGCTACAGTTTTCGTTGATGGCCGCACGCGATTTGTCGGTTATCACTACACCACCACCCAATCGTTATCCGATCGAAACGCATGTGGTTGGCTTTAACGAAGAAGTAATCCGCGATGCTGTTTCGTATGAAATCGAACGTGGCGGTCAGGTGTATTTTATCAACAACCGGATTGAAAACATCCGGGAAGTAGCCGGAATGATTCAGCGACTCGTTCCCGGCGCCAAAGTTGGCGTAGGTCATGGACAAATGGACGGCAAAAAACTCGAAGAACTAATGCTTGCTTTTATGGATGGTGATTTCGACGTATTGGTCGCCACCACCATCATCGAAAGCGGACTGGATGTTCCGAATGCGAATACAATCTTTATCAACAATGCCAATAATTTCGGACTATCGGATTTGCATCAAATGCGTGGTCGCGTAGGGCGAAGCAATAAAAAGGCATTTTGTTACTTTATCAGTCCGCCGTATTCGGCTATGACGGAAGAAGCCCGAAAACGACTTCAGGCATTGGAACAATTCAGCGAATTAGGAAGTGGTTTTAACATCGCAATGAAAGACCTTGAAATTCGTGGTGCCGGTGATTTATTAGGTGGTGAACAAAGCGGATTCATTAACGAAATCGGCTTCGACACCTATCAGAAAATTATGAACGAGGCGATTGAAGAATTAAAAGAAAATGAATTCAAGGATTTATACCCGGAAGACAACGATATCGAAACAAAGGAATATGTAAAAGACATTCAGATCGATACCGATTTCGAACTTTTATTTCCGGACGAATACATCAACAATATTTCGGAGCGTTTGAATTTGTATAATGAACTGAGTAATATTAAAACCGATGCCGATTTAGAAGCCTACGAACAAAAACTAATCGACCGCTTCGGACCCTTACCGCGACAAGCCGTAGCCTTACTCAACAGCATCCGCATTAAGTGGATCGCGACGCGTATCGGTATTGAAAAACTGGTATTAAAACAAGGTAAGATGGTGGGTTATTTTGTAGCCGATCAGCAATCGGATTTTTACCAGTCGAATCGTTTTCATAAAGTACTCCGTTTTGTACAACAACAGGGCAACTTATGTAAGATGAAAGAAAAAGAAACCAAGAATGGCCTTCGCCTGTTACTAACATTCGAAAATGTAAAATCGATCAAACGGGCTTTGGAGTTAATGGAAATGATGAATCAAAATTAAAAGAGCTATGAAAATAGAAATATGGAGTGACATTCGCTGTCCGTTTTGTTATATCGGAAAAACAAAATTCGAAAAAGCCTTAGCGCAATTTGAACATCGCGACCAGGTGGAAATCAGCTGGCGTGCCTTTCAGCTGGATCCGGAAGCGGTGACCGACACCACGATATCGGCGGCGCAAAGCATGGCCAACCGTAAAGGCATTAGTCTGGCAGAATCGGAAGAAATGCACGAGAATGCTACCGAAATCGCCCGAGAAGTTGGATTGGATTTTCATTTTGAAAAAGCCGTTCCGGCCAATAGTATGAAAGCACATCAATTATCGGCATTGGCCAAAACCAAAGGCGTGCAGAATGAAATTGAAGACGCCTTATTCCGCGCCTACTTTACCGAAGGCAAAAACATTGACGACATCCCTACGCTAATTGCGATTGGAGAAAGCCTTGGATTATCAGAAGCCGACATCCGCGATGTATACGAAAAGGATTTATTTGCCGAGGAAGTAAAAGCCGATCAGCAACTGGCATATCAATATGGCATTAATTCGGTTCCTTTCTTCGTTTTAAACAACAAATACGCCGTTAAGGGCGCTCAACCTGTTGATCATTTTTTAGCGACCTTAAACGGCGTTTTTCAGGAAATGAATCAATCGTCCGAGTCTTAATATAAAACACAGCCAAAACCGCATAAAAAAACCTCCCAATCAGTTGATCGGGAGGTTTTCTTATTATAACGGATAATTAATTAAAAGTTATAGCGTAACGATACGTTCCAGGTTCTTCCATATCCGAAATACCCTTGGTTACCATCGGCAATACCATTGTATATTCTTCCTGTAGACTGATACGTTCCCTGAGCCGGTTGAGCTGTGTTTACATTTGCAGTCGTTTTGATGTTACTGGTTAATTCCGATAAATAGATTTCGTTAAACACGTTGTTCACATTGATACGGAAGTTAACAGAGTTCTTTTTATCTTTTCCAACTAACATTTTGTATGAGAATCCTGCGTCAACCAAGTTATACGATGGCAACTCCAGGTTATCTTTTACAGCACCTACGTTTGCGTATAATTTAGAATAGTTTCTCCAGTCGGCATCAAAAGATACACGCTCGATGATTTCGTATTTGAATCCGGCACCAAAAGTAGTTTGCGCAGCATCACCCACTTTACCTCCGTCTACGTCTTCTCTTTTCTCATCCAAAGTGTTTAAACTCTCATCTCTTTGAGTCGTTACCACTTCACCTTTATAGTTCCAGTTTCCAACCGATGCAAATCCTTTGATTTCCAATTGACGGAATGGTTTTGCGATAAGGTCTAACTCCAATCCTGTGTGTATTTGCTCAACACCCTGGTTCGTTTTATAGATCAAACTTCCTGCAGCAACCGGAGTAGTTCCGATAACACCATCGGCAATTGTAGTACTTGATGTGGTTGTAACTCTGTCTTTCCAAGTTGTTCTGTAAGCGTTAAGATTCGCACTTAAGAATTTTGATTTAAAGCTATAACCCGCTTCCAAACCTAATATTTTCTCATTAGATGATAATGGGTTTACGGCATTGGTAAAGTTTAAGTAAACATTATCGTGGTAAGGTTGTCTGGAGTAGTATCCAGCATTTACGTAAACTGAATTGTTTTCGGTGATGTTATAACTACCTCCGGCTTTTACATTATAGCCCACGTTGTTTACTTTTTCTGATTTTTGAAATTCTGGTAAATAATCGTAACGATCCTCACGTTCGTGTGACTGGTTTGATACCGCACCTTGGAAGAAAGCCGATACTTTATCGTCTGAATATTCTAACTGTCCGAATACACCTCCGTACATAATTGTTTCGCTGTAATCGTAATCGATTCTCTGGTTTTCTGCCATCGTACTAAACATCGATTTCCATGGGTTTGTTCCCATCTGATCTGTTACCGTATTGAATACCGGAGCCGAAACCGTTTGGTGTGTATTATCACGTAACGATCTTGATTCTGTCCAGCTGTTCAATCCTAAGAAATTTGAAACCTGTCTGTAGTGTGTACCGTTATACGTTCTTAAATCCAAACCAACATTCAAGTTTAAGTTTTTAGTCAATTCCGTTTTTAGGTTCGACACCA
Organism: Bacteroidota bacterium; assembly: GCA_023446155.1. Lineage (GTDB taxonomy): Bacteria > Bacteroidota > Bacteroidia > Flavobacteriales > Flavobacteriaceae > Flavobacterium. The sequence continues at coordinate 67,820 of JAEXIT010000012.1, read as the reverse complement.
ATCCATACCAAGCGTGGTTGTTCATTGAAGAACGGATGATGTAGTTATTGTTTGGATTACCATCGCCATTAGGGCTGTTTAGGTTATTCGCGTAGATTCCGTCGAAATCGATCTGTCCGTCCGGAGTTCTCAATTTAGCACTACTTTTACCGTAGTTTCCGGTTCCACCTCCACGTCCCCATGAAGCATATAATACAGATGACAATTGCGTTTTATCGCTGATGTTGTAATCCCAGTTAAAGTTAGCAACCGGTTTGTGATAGAAATTGGTTCTTTCCGACAGGTATTTCCCGTTAAGCGTTCCCCAGTTATCGTTAAATCTTCTTCCTTTATCCAAATAGGTTTTGATTGTTTTGGTAAAGTTCTGATCGTGTTCCTGTGGCGCACCTGTCAGTAAGAAGTTAAAATTATGTTTGCTGTTTGGTTGGTACCCTACGGAGATAAAATAACTTTGACCTTCACCTTTGGTTCCGTAGTTATACCCGTCTCCTTGCCAATGGGTAAACATAACGCTCATCCCCCATCCTTTGGCATTCATACCGGTATTGTATCCGATTGTTGATTTAAGGTAATCGTTATTTGCTAATCCAAAAGAAGCAAATCCACCTTGTCTTTTATCGGTTGCTTTTGTAATAAAGTTAACGGTACCACCCACAGAAGAGATGGCTAATTTAGAAGATCCCAAACCTCTTTGAATCTGGATTCCATTAGCGATATCCGACATACCCGACCAGTTTGACCAGTATATTTTACCATCTTCCATACCATTAATTGGCTGACCGTTTAATAAGAAAGCGGTATTATCTTGTGCAAAACCACGTACATTCACTCTGGAATCTCCAAATCCACCTGCCTGACCGGCTACGTAAACTGAAGGTGTGTTTACTAAGGTTTGCGTAATATCGGCTGAACCCACTTTTGCCTGAATTTCAGAAACTTTGATTGTAGAAACAGCAATAGGCGTTCTTCTATCTTTTGCTAAGTCGATTACTCCTTTTCCTACTACCACAATATCTTCTAAGGTATTGGAATCGGATTCCAGTTCGACATTTCCGATCACAATCGTTTTTCCGGCTTCACCTTTAAAAGAAACGGTTTTTGCAGCATATCCAATAAAAGAGATAATTAATTCACCGGATTTAGCATTGGTTGTTAGTGTGAATTTTCCATCGAAATCGGTAGTTACGCCTTCGTTGGTTCCTTTAACAATAACACTGGCACCCGGTAAGGAACCTTTCAGTTCGCCATCGGTAACAGTACCTGTAATTTTAGTTTGCGAAAAAGCTACCGTAGACACCAGGGAAACTAGCGTTAACAATAACCAAGTCTTCAAATTTTTCATCTTGCAGTTGTGTTTTTAAATTTTCCACAAAGTTTGGTCATTTATTTTCACACTGAGTTAATTTAATGTTAACAAACGTTAATAATTTAAACAATTATCACATTTCAACCCTCTGAAAGAGAAATATTTATTTTTTAACCATTATTTAACACGAAGAATAGAGAATTCAAAAAAATACCTCGTAAAAGCAATGATTGTTATTTTTAAAATACCTAAAAACAGGAACAAAAAGACCATTTATTGTATTTTTTGGGCCATTAAACAATTCTAAACCACTAAAGAACAACCTATAAGACTATTCGCTTTTTATATTTCAACATCTAAAAGATGATTTATTAAAAAACTGATAAAGTTTAATAATGCGTGTAGTACCATAATCGCTACCACAGCAAATTCTGTCGTATATTTCTTAAAAATCAGATAATAAAAAGCCAATGCCGCACCCATAATTGTAGCGAAAACAATATAGATCGCATTGTACCCATGCTCCATCCCAAATACTAATGCCGATACAATAAGTGCCATTTTTTTAGTATACCTTGATCGAACCTTCAGACTAAGCGCTATAATACCATACTGAAAAATTAAAGTTTCCACGACAGGCGCCAGAATAACTGTCAACAAAAAGATCGAAAGTGGACTTTTCCCTTCCAAAAATTTTATGGTCAAAGCATCATCCTGCAAATAATTTCCTAAAATAGAAAGGGAGATCGTTAGAAAAAACAATACAAAAAAAGCGGTTACAAACAATCCTGTTTTACTCAATGTGTTGTGAAAACGGTATATTCTTTTTAGGATTTTAAAATTTAAAAAAACACTCATACTTACTATCTTTTGCTATATAAACAAAAAGGCATGTCTTTTATACAAGAGGAAAAAATACGATTTAAAAGACATCCAATAGGAGGAAGTAAACAAACTATTTTCTATTTATCATAAATCAAAATAGCAGTTCCTTAAAGACACAAAAAATTCTGCCGTAGCAGAATTTCATTTTTATCTTGTAGAGGTCTCTTATTTTAAATAATTCCGCAAAAGGAACTCCGTGGAACTATCGTGCGATCCGACTTCGTGATTATTAATCTCTTTTAAAATAGTGTTTGCTAAGGATTTACCATATTCCACACCAAACTGATCATAACTAAAGATATTCCAGATCACCCCTTGTACAAAAATCTTGTGTTCATACATTGCAATCAGACTTCCCAATGCTTCCGGCGTTAGCTTATCGATAAGCAGCGTATTCGTAGGCCGGTTCCCGTCAAATGATTTAAAAGGAATCAGGTAGTCATTCGCAGATTGCTCCTTTGCTACTTCTACTTGGGTTTTACCTTTTAGTAAGGCTTCCGTTTGCGCAAAGAAATTCGACATCAGTTTATCGTGATGCTCCGTATTTCCGTGTAACGATTCTTTAAATCCGATAAAATCGGCCGGGACTAATTTGGTTCCCTGATGGATCAATTGAAAAAAGGCATGCTGCGAATTGCTTCCAGGCTCGCCCCAAACAATAGTTCCGGTTTGATAATTCACCGGATACCCCTCACGATTGATTTGCTTCCCATTACTTTCCATAAAAGCCTGTTGCAAATACGGAACGAGCTTTTTCAGGTAATCCGAATAAGGAATTACAGCTTCCGTTTCGGCCTCAAAAAAGTTATTGTACCAAATGCTGATAAACGCCAGAATAGCCGGCATGTTACGATCGAAAGCCGCAGTTCTGAAATGAACATCCATTTTATTCGCACCTTTTAAAAGACGTTCGAAATTGTCATTTCCAATGGCTAGGCTAATCGAAAGTCCGACAGCACTCCACAGTGAAAATCGACCACCCACCCAGTCCCACATCGGAAAAATAGTGTCCTCAGAAATTCCGAACGCCACCACCTTTTCCAAATTCGTCGAAACGGCTACAAAATGATCGGCGACAGCATCCTGAGAAGCTGTTTTCAAAAACCAACTTTTGATTGTTTCGGCATTGGTAAGGGTTTCCTGAGTCGTAAAGGTTTTGGAAACAATAATAAATAGTGTGGTTTCCGGATTCAGCTGTTTTAATTTTTCAGCCACATGATCGCCGTCGATATTCGAAATAAAGTGAACATTCAGGTGATTTCTGTAAAACTGTAAGGCTTCAACCACCATATCCGGTCCGAGATCCGAACCACCGATACCAATATTTACGATATCGGTAAATGCTTTTCCGGTATATCCTTTTTTAACACCATGAATCACCGCCTCCGAAAACGATCGGATATGGGCTTTGACGGCCTGGATTTCCGGAATTATATTTTTACCATCGACAAGTATTTCGGTTTCCTTCGATCGCAAAGCGGTATGTAGTACGCTTCGATCTTCGGTATGATTGATTTTATCTCCGGAGAAATAGTGTTCGATTGCTGCTTTAAGGCCAATTTCTTCGGCCAATTCGACAAAAAGGTCCAGCGTTTTTTTTTCAATGCGGTTTTTGGAATAGTCCAGTAAAAAGTCATTCCAAATCAGGTGTAGCTTTTCAACCCGTTGTGTATCGGCTTCAAAAAGATCCTGCATTTTCACATACTGCATTTCGTTAAAATGGGCACGCAACTTTTGCCAGGCAACAGTTCCTGTAGGATTTGTATTCTCTAACATCTATTCTCCAAACTTAGCAATTGAAACACTGTCTAATTCTTTTTTAAGCGGTTTGATATACTCCATATACCGCGTTCTGTATTTTGCATTCATAGGTTCCGAATTCGGAAGCTTTTGGCGTAACGGATCCACCTGAATACCGTTTTTCCAGAAACGGTAACACACGTGAGGCCCTGTTGCCAGTCCGGTACTTCCTACCCTTCCGATAACATCTCCCTGTTGTACGCGTTGTCCCTGACGAACCAGGATCTTCGACATGTGCAGGTATTGGGTAGCATAGGTACCGTTGTGTTTTACTTTTACAAAGTTACCATTTCCTGCGGTATATCCGGTACGTTCTACCACTCCGGACGCAGTTGTCATAATCGGGGTTCCCGTTGGCGCAGCATAATCCGTTCCGTTATGCGCTTTCCACTTTAACTGAACCGGGTGGAAACGGCTTTTGGTAAATCGCGAAGTAATGTTGACAAACTTAAGTGGTGCTTTTAAAAACATATTTTTCAGCACTTTTCCTTCTTCGTCAAAATAATCGACCCTTCTGGAATTCGGATCTTGTTTAAACGGGAATGCATATACTTTTTTGCCTTTGTATTCGAAATAGGAAGCATCGATACTTTCAATTCCGGCATAAATGGTATCGCTAATATATTTTTCGTTGATGGTTACCGCAAACTTATCTCCTTTTTGAATTTTAAAGAAGTCGATCGACCAGGCATAAATTCGGGACAATTCCGGTGCCAGCGCTGCTGAGACACCTGCATTTTTTAAGGTTTCCGATACCGATCCGTCGATAGCCGCAGCGATGGTTCGTCGTTTAATCGTAACGGGACGTTGTTTTTTATGCACCACAATCGAATCTCTAAGATCCACCACATAATAAGTCATTCGATCCGGTTGGTAAATAAATACCTTCAGATCGTGTGGTGCGGTTTTGTTTTGCAATAAGGTATAGGGTTTGCCAATCCTGATATCGCGAACATTAAAGCTGTCTTTTATTTTTTCGTTAATCTCATGAATACGGGCTGCGTCAAAGTTTTGTGATCCTAGAATTTTTCCGAAGCTGTCACCGGATTTAACGGTATCGTTAACCACTTTAAAATCGTTAAGCGTAAATCCGTATTCAACCAGGATTTTTTCTTTTTTAACTACAGGAGCTTTGACTTCCTTTTCTTCTTTTTTATTACAGGCAAATAATGTTGTTAATACTAATATGATGGCAATATATTTCAATTCTAGTAGGTTTAGTGGTTATTCATTTATTCTCCCCATTTCTCCAATTCTTCATCCGACCATAGTTCCGGGAAGAAAATTCTTCGCTGGTATTTGGGTAACATATATTTTTTCCAATCACTTCCTCCGGTTGCTTCCTGTGTTCCCGGTACACTTTCGATATATTTAACCGCTGCATTATAATGTCCCATAACCCAGGTAATGTTCACTGTTTTGTCGTAATGACGCATCGCCTGAACCAGGTCTTCATTTTTCTGATCGGCTTCCGGCAGTTGTTTGAATTTACGCCAAAGGTTTATGGTGTTGAATTCTTCCATATGTGCCAGAAAGGTTTTTTTATATTTCTTTTCGAATTCTTTAATCAGATATGATTTTTCGCCGGTTTTATAATCTTTTCCGGCAGCCTGCCAATACAAATGCTCGAATGCATGTTCGTATGGCGTATTTCTGTCGATGGTTGCACGGAAACGGTGGTCGATCAGATTGATCAAATCGGTAGATGCGAACTCGATCAGTCGGTATTGGGCACTTTGAAAACCACTGGCCGGTGTTAATGTATTTCGGAATTTCAGATATTGATCAACTGCCATTCCTTCTTTCATAATATCAAAAGAAGTGGTTAGCATATCGAAATAGCGGCTGATACGCATCAGCTTATCGGTAAAAAACGATGTGGACAATTCGCTACAATGTGCCAATTGGTTGATTTCCCACAATATCATTTTAAAAAGCAACTCGTTTACCTGATGGTACATGATAAACACCATCTCATCCGGAAGTGTTGTTCGTTGTACCTGGAGACTCAAAAGCGGGTCTGTTTGAATGTAATCCCAATACGTTATGGGCTTCGACCAAAGCATCCCTTCCAAATGGGTTTCCGTCTTTTGGTTTATCGCTTTATATTTTGCATCTATTTCATCTATCTTACTCTGAATCTCTGAGGTAATTTTCATTATGGTTTCACTTTAATTTTGAAAGAGTTTTTCAGTCCCTTGAATTCATCCAAATCGGCTTTCAACGAACCTACAGCCAAACTTGCCTTTATACGTATCGGCAAACGATTCTCATCGTCTGATATCCAAACCGTTAGACTCTCCTGTTCTTTAAAAACACGGCCAGCCTGCACATACGGACGGAATATCATCGTGGAAATGGTCCCAAATTTAGTTTTTATATCTTCTCTACCGAGAAACTTTAGCTTAAATTTAAAGGTTTCATCATCAAAAAACATATCGATGACGATCGACTCACCTTCTTTTAACTTGTCGATGTGGGGATGGTTTCGCAAATAATAAAATGAAGATACGATATCTTGGACATTTTCGGGTACGGGAAACGTGTTTTCGGTGTTCTTTTCATAATCTTTCACAAAAACTGTTTTTTTTGTTTGATTAAAGAACCCTTCCTGGTTTTTCTTATAACCTCCTTCGTTTATTTTTCTTACAAACTGGTACGGACGACCGGTTTGCTTGTCGATATAACTCTGATAGTCGTCTTCCACTTTGAAGAAAAACTTGGTCATTCCGGTTGTATAACCGTTGCCCAGTATGTGGAATACTTTTTTATTGTTTTTGACTGCATCCTGAACTTCCAGAGTAGCATAACCCGCATTTACAATCCCATAGTGAATTCGGAACTTAAACCATTCGCCGGTAGTAAAAGCAGAATCCTTTTGCGCAAAGGATGTAACCGTTATGATCAGGAGAATAAATAATAGGGCCGCTTTTTTCATTAGGTCTCAATTTTTAAACATTCGTTATAACAAGTTACAATTTCTGTTCCAAAAATAAGAAACAAAAAAACTCAGCCAAAAGAATGACTGAGTTTTTATGCTATTAACCAACCAAAAAACTATAAATTATGAAAATTTATTTACAAACATGAGGCTTATGAGTACCTCATTTTTGCGAGTGCAAATGTAGCTAGTTTTTTTGTTGATTTACAAATGAAATTTCAACTTTAACACAATATTAGCAAAAACAAGGTCGTTTTTGAGGTTGTTTTTAAACTATTATCAGTAAAAATCGATTTTTACAAGGTTCCTCTCAATTCCTGCTCTCTTTCGATAGATTCGAAAAGGGCTTTAAAGTTACCAGCACCGAATCCTCGAGCTCCCATACGTTGGATAATTTCGTAAAATAACGTTGGTCGGTCTTCAACCGGCTTCGTAAAAATCTGCAATAAATACCCTTCTTCATCCGCATCGATCATGATCGCCAGTTTTTCCAATTCGGAAATATCTTCTTTCATCATCGCCATGTGATCTCCCAAACGTTCCGGAATGGCTTCATAATACGCTTTTGGCGGAGCCGATAAAAATTCCACGCCACGAGCCTTTAATTGCGATACCGTAGAAATAATATCATCGGTAGCAATCGCGATATGTTGCACCCCTGGTCCGTTATAGAAATCCAAATATTCTTCGATCTGCGAACGTTTTGCGCCTTCGGCCGGTTCGTTAATCGGGAATTTGATACGTCCGTTACCGTTAGACATTACTTTACTCATCAAAGCCGAGTATTCCGTATGAATTTGTTTGTCGTCGAAAGAAAGGAAATTTACAAATCCCATCACATCTTCGTACCATTTCACCCAGGTATTCATTTCGTTCCATCCAACGTTTCCAACCATATGGTCGATATATTTTAATCCAACCGGTTCCGGATTGTAATCGGATTTCCACTCTTTATAACCTGGCAAGAACACCCCGTTGTAGTTTTTACGCTCTACGAAAATATGCACCGTTTCGCCATACGTATAGATACCGGAACGCACTACTTCACCAAATTCATCTTTTTCGACAGTTGGTTCCATAAATGGACGCGCCCCTCTTTTTGTCGTTTCTTCGAACGATTTTGTCGCATCTTCTACCCATAACGCCACTACTTTAACACCATCTCCGTGTTTTACGATATGCTCGTTGATTGGCGAATCGGCATTTAAAGGTGTTGTTAATACCAAACGGATTTTATCCTGTTTTAACACATATGACGCTCTGTCACGCACTCCTGTTTCCAATCCGGCATAAGCCAATGACTGATAACCGAAGGCTGTTTTATAGTAATGTGCCGCTTGTTTGGCATTACCTACATAAAATTCAACATAATCCGTTCCCATTAGCGGAAGGAAATCCTGCGCGCCTTCAAATATTTTTTCTAATCCGTATTCTACTGATTTTACTTCTTTACTCATTGTACTATTTTTTAGTCAGCCGACACATACTGTGATGTACCGCTTCAATGTTTGTTATTGTTTGTTTTTTGTACGCTATTAATGCTCCAACCAGGATTGGTAGTATTTCTCATCGGCAATTTTCATAGCCTCTTCGGTAAGCATCAACGGTTTAAAAGTATCGACCATTACAGCCAATTCCTGTGTTTCCGTTTTGCCGATACTTCTTTCAACAGCACCAGGGTGCGGTCCGTGTGGAATACCCGCCGGGTGTAACGAAATGTGTCCCGCTTCGATATCATTACGGCTCATAAAGTCACCATCAACATAGTACAATACTTCATCACTGTCGATATTACTATGGTTGTACGGCGCCGGAATAGCCTGTGGATGGTAATCATAAAGTCTCGGAACAAACGAACACACCACAAAGGCATCCGTTTCGAACGTTTGGTGTACCGGTGGCGGTTGGTGAATGCGTCCTGTTATTGGTTCAAAGTCATGAATCGATAAGGCATACGGATAATTGAATCCGTCGTAACCCACCACGTCAAACGGGTGTGTTGCATATACCATTTCGAAAATTTCGTCTTTTTTCTTTACTTTAATTACGAAATCCCCTTTTTCATTATTAGTTTCCAGTTCTTCCGGACGACGGATATCGCGTTCGCAGAAAGGCGAATGCTCCAAAAGTTGTCCAAACCAGTTTCGGTAACGTTTTGGCGTATAGATAGGTCGTCTGGATTCAACAATAAACAAACGATTGTCATCGGTATCAAAATCGATTTTATAGATCATTCCTCTCGGCACGATCAGGTAGTCACCGTATTTAAAATCCAGATTCCCCAACATGGTTCTTAATTTACCAGTCCCTCTGTGGATAAAAATCATTTCATCCGCATCGGTGTTTTTGTAAAAATAATCGCGTGTGGATTCTTTCGGCGCTGCCAGGATAATCGTACAGTCACTATTGGTCAGTACCGCTTTTCGGCTTTCCAGATAATCATTTTCCGGAGTTACCTGAAAACCTCTTAACCGATAGGATTGGATATTGTTTCCCTTCGCGATTTTAGGTGCTACGCTATATTGCTTGCGAATCTCCTTAACCTGCGTTGGTCGGTGTTCGTGATACATGTTGGTTGACATTCCGTCGAAACCAACGGTACCAAAAAGCTGTTCGTAATACAAATCGCCGTTTGGTTTACGAAAGATGGTATGTCTTTTTGGTGGAATCTGTCCTAATTTATGATAAAATGGCATATTTTTTAATTTTAAAAATTTAAAATGTACAACCCGGATAACCCGCAATGTTGTTGAAATATTTTAACATAAACAATCCACTCATTCCGGATTTCTCTTAATGAGGTATTTTAGCAGTCCTAATAAGCCTTCCCAATGTAAACTCATGATCATACAAATATCGGAATTTTATAACATTCCTTTAAAATAAAAATTCCCAAAAAAATGACGTCACCGCTTTTTTTGGGAATTTCAAACTATTTTTTTCTTATTTGTTCTTTTTATAACTCAATGCATAGATCACAGCATGTAGTGCGGCAAATCCCAATGAGAAATAATAGATAAACGTATCGTCGATTTCAGGATTCGAATGGTGTACGATCGCTATAATAACCAAAGACACCACCATTGCCAATCCGGACAAGCTTACAATTCGGTAGCTTTTACCGTCAAACGTACCGTTATTTAGAATACTGTGCTTCATTCCGTAGAAAAGATACAAGTCGAAACCAATCATCATCCAAACGATCAAACGGATCCAGGTATCCAACGGCAGGAACACCATCATAAACAAACATACCCCAACACCTAATATCGGCACTAACGGCACTAATGGTGTTTTAAAGGCTCTTGGTGCATCCGGCATGGTTCTTCGCATTACGATTACCCCAAGACATACCAGGATAAAAGCGAATAAGGTTCCGATACTGGTCATTTCTCCAACCACCCGAGCCGGTACAAACGCGGCAAACAAACTTACAATCAACATGAACAACAAGTTGTTTTTAGCTGGTGTTCTATATTTTGGGTGCACTTCCGAGAATACTTTTGGCATCAAACCATCTTTACTCATCGAGAAGAATACACGACTTTGTCCCATCAACATTACTAAAATTACCGAAGCATAACCCGCTAAAATCGCAAGAATAATCGCTTTATTCAACCATGGATAAGCAGGTGTAATCATACCCGATGCGTCGGCAACCCCCATATGGTCGATCGCAATCGCCACTGGTGCAATACCATCGGCTCCGGCAAAAGCAGAATAATTTACCACTCCCGTCATTACGTGCGCAAACAAGATATACAGTACGGTACAGATAATTAATGATAGTAAGATACCGATTGGCATGTCTCTTTTTGGATTTTTTGCTTCCTGAGCCGCTGTCGACACCGCGTCAAAACCGATATAGGCAAAGAACACGATCGCCGCAGCACGGATAATCCCTGTAAATCCGAATTCACCAAAAGTACCGGTGTTTTCCGGAATATACGGTGTATAGTTTTCCGGACGGATATATTGCCATCCCAATGCGATGAATACCAAAACCACGGTTACTTTTAGCAATACGATAATACCGTTTACCAAAGCCGATTCTTTTGTTCCACGCATTAATACTAATGACATCACCATTACAATAAGCACCGCCGGAATGTTAATCAAACCACCTTCAAAAGGCGAGTGCGTTAACTGTTCGCTGAGATGAATACCATAACCGTCTAAAAATTTCGTGAGATAACGCGACCAACTGATGGAAACAGTGGCGGCACCTACAGCATATTCCAGCACCAGGTCCCATCCGATAATCCAGGCCACGAATTCACCCATAGTTGCAAACGAGTAGGTATACGCACTACCTGCAACCGGGATCATTGATGAAAATTCAGCATAACACAAACCGGCAAAAAGACATCCGACAGCCGCTACAATAAAAGAAATGGTGATCGCCGGTCCTGCATTGGTTGCCGCAGCCAAACCAGTAATCGAAAACAATCCTGCTCCAATAATCGCTCCTACTCCTAACGCGGTTAATCCCGACGCCGTTAATGTTTTCTTTAATCCCTTTTCTGATTCCGAGGCTTCTTCGATGAGTTGCCCCAATGGTTTACGTTTCCAAATTGACATAAATATAGTTTTTCGGTTTTTTTAGTTTCCAAAAATATAATTTTTTAAAAACATTCACATATAAAATACAGTTTAATCCGAAAAATGTCGCTTTTAAAACGTTTTTTGTAAGATTAAAACCAAAAACCTACGCTAAACCAGGTATTCCCATCCTTAGTTTCGGGCGACCAACTGTATTTCACCTCAATGGGCCCGATTAGGGTCTCGAAACCATAACCCAATGCATATCCGGAATAGTTGGCATTTAAAAACCAATCGGTTGTATTAAAGATTTTCTTACCCACATTGGCGTAGTTGGCCGTAAAGTTGATATGGTGTTTTTTATAGAATTCGTAATCCAGGGTTGCACTTCCTTTGATATAGCTGTCGCCGGCAATACTCAGGAAATCGTATCCGTAAAAGTGACGGAAATTGTTTATCATCTGATACCCATAACCACCGAGTACAAAATTAAAGTACGGCACCCCTTCTTTTCCGATCGTAAATCCGGCTTCCGACTGTACTTTTAGCGAGATCGTTTTATAAAATGTTTTCACAATCCCGGCATCGGCTTTGGCAATCGAAAACTGACTTAAACGATCGTGACCGTCTTTTGAATAGGCCGTAGTGTGAAAATCTCCTGAAAAATACCAGCCTCGTTTCGGAAAATACTTCTGATCGAACGAATCGTATTTCAGGTTTCCGAAAACGGAAAAATAGTCGTCACTACTAATCACCCCTCCAATATTTTCGAGTGTGGACGAACGAATTTTAAGGTGTTTGTGCTCCAATCCGGCGCCAATCAGGAATTTCTGAGCAAAAACGGTTTGCAGGTAAATCTGGTTGGTAAAGTCGGAAAAATCAACATTAATCGATTTTAATCCAAGGTTATTGAGTATGAGTCCATCACTAAAATCGGTGGCCACATTTTTATTAAAACGGTTATAACGGGAATTAAATCCGAAACTCCAGTAAAAACCATTATCGATATAATAATTCAAATTATAGCGGAAGTTATCGCCGAGAATTACATCCAATGAGACCACATCGTTTTTGAGCAGAAACTTTTTCTGTGTCAGATTGAGCAATACGGCACTTTTATACAGCTCGTCGTAATGCAATCCAAACTTCAGATAGCGATTCATTGGGTTTTCTTTTAAACTCAGTATCAGATTATCTCCTTTTTCCGCTTCTTCAAAATAATAGGAAATCGAACTAAAGTTCTGGGTCGCATTTAGATTGTTAATCCCTTTATCCAGCGTCGCATTTGTAATTTTTGAGTCCTGATGAAAGCGCAGTTTCCCCAACACATAGGCCCTGGTATAGCCTTCAATCCCGTTGATTTCAATTTTGGAGATCTGAAGTGTATCGGTAAGCCTTCTCGGTTCAAACAATACCGACTTACTAGCGATGGCGCCTAATTTGGCTAGGTCTTCATAAACGGAAAAAGCCGCCTCTTCTCCTTTTTTGATAATCTCGCCCCCCTGATCAAACGAAATTACCGAATAACCCTGAATATTGGGTTTGATATAAATGTCGGTCGCTTTCTTTTTGGCTTCCATCTGTCCGATCATCGAGAAATTTGTGATCTGCAACAGCACGCCCGTAGCACCGCCAATTGTATTCCGATCTTTCAATCCATCCTGTACATCGACACCGATGATGATATCGGCACCCATTTTTTTTATTTCCTCCAGCGGGTAATTATCTACCACACCGCCATCAATCAGGATACGTCCATCGATTTCTACGGGCGAATACAACGACGGGAAAGCCCCGCTCGCCAGAATCGCCTGCGGCAATATTCCTTTATTCAGCACCACCTTATGTCCATTTTCAATATCAGTTGCAATACAAACAAAGGGAATTGGCAGATCGTTAAAATTACGTATATGCCGAACGTGGTTTGTGAGTCGCGACAACAAGTTGTAATTATACAACCCTTTTGACAAAGCCGTTGGCACTCCGATTTTGAATTTATTAAACGGAAGAGATAACGCATATACTTCGTCATTTCGTTTTTCGAAAAAGCTTTTGGATGTCCGCGGAATATAATCCTGTAGTAAAGCATCGGAATCGACTTCGCGGAATATCGAATCCAATTGACGCGCCGAATAACCCGACGCATACAATCCGCCGATGATTGCTCCCATACTGGTTCCCCCGATATAATCGACCTGAACACCGGCTTCTTCCAACACTTTCAACACACCGATATGCGCCAATCCTTTTGCACCACCACCACTCAATACCACTCCAACCTTAGGTCTTTTATCCTGTGCCTGTACAATCGGTATCAAAGAAAGGCTTAAAAGTAGCAGTAGTATTTTTTTCATCTTTACTCGGTGGAATTGGTTGCCTTGTAAAATTCGGTAATTTTTTTGGCTTTTGAAAGCCCTACGACCTCAGAAATTTCTTTTTCCGATGCCTGCGTCAGCCTTTTTACCGATTTAAAATGTTTTAAAAGGGTGATCATTGTTTTTTCACCAATGCCCGGAATCGACTCTATGGACGTTTGCAGCGCATTTTTACTTCTTTTATCCCTGTGAAATGTAATCCCGAAACGGTGTGCTTCATTTCGCAGATGCTGAATCGTTTTCAGGGTTTCGGATTTTTTATCGAGGTATAACGGCACTGAATCGCCCGGGTAATAGATTTCTTCCAATCGTTTCGCAATACCAATAATCGCAATTTTACCGCGCAATCCCAATTCTTCCAGACTTTTTAAAGCCGACGACAGTTGTCCTTTTCCTCCGTCGATAATAATCAGTTGCGGCAAGGGTTCCTTTTCGTCGAGCAAGCGTTTATACCGACGGTACACGACTTCTTCCATCGAGGCAAAGTCGTTTGGCCCTTCGACGGTCTTGATGTTAAAATGGCGGTAATCCTTTTTGCTTGGTTTTCCGTCTTTAAACACCACACAGGCCGATACCGGATTGGTTCCCTGAATATTGGAGTTATCGAAACATTCGATATGACGTGGCTCGACCGACAAGCGTAGGTCTTTTTGCATTTGCGCCATAATCCGATTCGTATGGCGATCCGGATCGACAATCTTGATTTGTTTTAACTGATCCAGTCGGTAGTATTTGGCATTTCGTTCGGACAAGTCCAGAATTTGTTTTTTATCGCCCAGTTTAGGTACGGTAACGCGTATCGTTTCTCCTAAATCCATTTCAAATGGCACTACGATTTCTTTGGAATTAAGATGAAAACGCTCGCGCAATTCGACTACAGCCAATTCGAGTAATTCCTGATCGGTTTCCTCGAGTTTCTTTTTCAGTTCCATTGTATGCGAACGCACAATCGCACCGTGCGAAATCTGGAGAAAATTGACATACGCCATACTTTCGTCCGATATGATCGAAAACACATCGATATTCGAAATCTTCGGATTTAAAATCGTCGATTTGGCCTGGTAATTTTCCAGCACTTCGATTTTCTCTTTTATTTTTTGCGCTTCTTCAAATCGCATTTCCGAAGCAAGTGTGATCATCAGTTTTTTAAAGTCTTTTAAACTCTCTTTAAAATTCCCTTTTAGGATTTCCCGAATGGCATTAACATGTTGTTGGTAGTTTTCGAGTGATTCATACCCTTCACAAGGTCCTTTGCAATTTCCGATATGGTATTCGAGGCATACTTTAAATTTTCCGCTATCGATATTCGACTTACTCAAATCGAAATTACAGGTTCGCAGCGGATATAATTCTTTGATCAACTCCAATAAGGTATTCACCGTTTTAAAACTGGTATACGGTCCGAAATACTCCGATCCGTCTTTTACCATGTTACGGGTTGGAAATATCCGGGAAAAGGGTTCTTTTTTAATACAGATCCACGGATAGGTTTTATCGTCTTTTAAAAGGACATTATAGCGTGGTTGCAATTTCTTGATCAAGTTGTTTTCCAACAAGAGCGCATCGGTTTCCGTTGGAACGACAATATGTTTAATCGATACGATTTTTTTAACCAGCACATTTGTTTTGGCCGTATCGTGGATTTTATTAAAATAGGAAGCCACCCGTTTTCTAAGGTTTTTGGCTTTTCCAACATATAGTATCTTCCCGTCTTTATCGTAATATTGATAAACACCCGGACTATCGGGCAAGGTTTGTATCTGAAGCTCTAAAGAAGGAATACTCATTATCGGTCTGCTATTTTCGGAATTGCATTCAAATTTACAAATAACATTTCTGATTACCGAAAAACAGGATCAACTTAGCCGGCTTACGGCAGAAATAGTTACTTTTATCTTTTGTTTATATTTATGAGTTACCAGCACAAAGGCATCACGATACTAAAAGAGACTGTATTACCGGGTGAGAGCAAAACCATCAACATGGAAATTGCAAAGCTCCACACGATGACCAAATTAAAAATCCCGATCATTGTTGAACGTTCCAAAATAGCCGGGCCGACCGTTTTATTTACAGCCGGATTACACGGCGATGAGATCAACGGAACGGAAATTGTCCGACAATTGATTGTACAGAAAATCAACAAACCCAAAATCGGAACGATTATCTGTATTCCGATCATTAACATCTTCGGATTTGTAAACAAAACGCGGGAATTTCCGGATGGCCGTGATTTGAATCGGGTTTTCCCGGGAAGCAAAACCGGTTCGCTAGCCAGTCGGTTTGCCTATTATCTGCTAAAAGAAATCATTCCTCATGTGGATTATGCGATCGACTTTCATGCCGGTGGCGCGAGTCGTTTTAACGCCGCACAAATCCGGATCATTCCGGACAATCCGGAATTAAAAGCACTGGCTGATGTTTTTCACGCACCGTTTACGTTGTTTTCCAAAAACATCAACGGTTCGTTTCGCAGCGCCTGCCATAAATTGGGCATCAAAATGTTGCTTTTTGAAGGTGGCAAATCCAACGACATCAACAATACCATAACCGAACAAGGTGTAGATGGTGCCAAAAGAGTATTGGATTACCTGCATATGTTAAACGACCGACAAAAAACGAGTACACCAAAAGACAACATTATTTATATTGAAAAATCGACTTGGGTACGCGCTCGTTTTTCCGGTTTGTTCCACAGCAATACCGAAATTGGCCAATATGTAGAACGCGGTGATTTGCTTGCTGTGGTTTCCGATCCGTACGGTAAAGAAGAACACAAGCTAAAAGCACCGAATTCCGGTTATATTATTAATGTAAACGAGTCGCCGATTGTATATCAAGGCGATGCGATTTACCATATTTCAACCACATTAAGCCATGGCAACTAAAAGCGAGCTGCGCAAAAAATATAAGGCACTACGAAAGGAACTTTCACCGGAAGCGATCGAAACCAAAAGTCTCGAAATCGCCAACCGATTATTGCAAGTCGACATCTGGAATCACACCTATTTCCATTTGTTTCTCCCTATCGTTGAACAAAAGGAAGTCGACACCGAGTTTGTTTTACAAATTCTGGCGGGTAAGGACAAAGAAACCATAATCTCGAAATCGGATTTTGAAACCGGAAAAATGGTACATTATTTGTTAACGGATAATACGAAGATCCGGAAAAACGACTATAATATTCCGGAACCGGTAGACGGGATTGAAGTTCCCCCGACAAAAATCGATGTGGTTTTTGTTCCACTATTGGCTTTTGACACGAACGGACATCGCGTTGGCTACGGAAAAGGCTTTTACGACCGTTTTCTTTCGGAATGCAAAGAAGATGTGATCAAGATTGGATTGTCGTTTTTCGAGGCCGAAAATGCGATTACCGATGTATTTGAGAGCGATATCGCTTTGAATTATTGTATCACCCCAGATAAAATTTATACTTTTTAGCTTATGAAATCATTTGTCCTACTTTTAGTTTGCAGTTTTGCACTGCTACTTTCCGGTTGCAGTACAACGGTACACACCACCGGAAACACCAATTCCGGTAAACCGCTTCCGCCGGGACAAGCCAAGAAAATATACGGAACCAAAAGCGCCAAACCTTTTGCTCCCGGGCAACAGAAATAAAATAGGGACACTTCTTCTGAATGCCCCTATTTTATATAACATCATAACACACCTGCTTCCTTAATCATGTATAGGCAAGAAACCTTTTGCCCCCAGTGCTTGTATCACACCTCTTAGCAAAAAATTATTATCGAATCTAATCAGATATTTTCTTCCATTTTCGGATTCAGGTATTAACATTTTTTTATCTATCAATCTTTTAATCTGGCGTGAAACTTCAGAACTTGCCTTACCTTCAAAAATATTTTTTAAATCGGAAGCCTGTATGATTTGCAAATCAATTGCTCTTCTTAATATCTTCGCTTCAGTTGTTGTTATGTATTTCCGTTCCAGTGAATAGTTTACCGTTGGCAACAGAATTTCTTTTTTAAGATAATTGTAATCACTTAGTTTATCGTTTTTTTCGATTTCCTCCTTAAGCCCTTTTAATACATATTCACACCATTCTAATATCCCGGAATCTGTTCCCGTATCTGCTTTCGACAGTTTTTCATAATACATATTTCTGTTTGTACAAAATATGGCTGTGGGATTTAAAATTCGTTCAACATTGAAGCCTAATTTCATTAACATCGCATAAGTTAACAAGCGAACGGTTCTTCCATTTCCATTCCCATAAGGATGAATCCATACAAATCGGTGGTGAACAATTGCAATTTTTAGCAAATCATATTTAGGACTATCTTTTTTACTGGTAAAACGAAACAACTCTTCCATAAAATCATCAACCTGTAAAAAATCAGGCGGAACATGATTGGACTGATTGATTTTAAGATTATTTATTCTGTAGCTACCAGGTGTATGATCACCCTCTCCTTCAGGTGGCGGCAACAGATCTGCTACAATCATTTTATGCAATTCACTTAAAAACAATTTATTAATTGGATAATCAACAACCATTTTTTCAACAAATCGCATTACTTTTTCAATATTCTGAATTTCCCGAATATTAGAAGGCACACTACTCTGCTGTTCATCTTCCAACTTTGTTTCTATATACTCTGCTATCGTTGTATTGTTCCCTTCGATCCGGGCAGACCCAATACTTTCCAGGATATGAAAAATATCTTTTAACTGGAAAAACACTTTTGAATGCGTTGATCCTTCCAACTTTTTTTTTCTCAGGTAATCCAATTCAATGATCAAATCTGTAAGCGTAGAACCGAATGCCGGCTCAACCAATCTCAGATCATATCTTTCAAATTTTGCTTTTGACATTTTACTATTGCTTTTACAACAATTAACACATATAAATAAAACTATTTAATTATCAGTAATTTACAAAATTATTTAAACCCAAACAATTAACTTCATTCAAAAAAACATTTTACATATTAAAACAACAAAACCTGACTATAAAAGTCAGGTTGTTTTATTACAGCTATTTAGTTGCTCCATAAAAAAAGCGTCATCTCTGACGCTTTTTTTTAGTTATTTCCGAAGGCTTTTTTATTAAATACAATCAGCATCCCTACGGCTACCGATATCGCCATATCGGCTATGTTAAAAATCGCATTAAAAAAGGTGAAGTGCTTTCCGCCCCAAAGTGGTAACCATTTCGGCAGATCGCCTTCCCAGATTGGGAAATAAAACATATCGACCACTTTTCCGTGGAACCAGGTTCCATACGGATTGGAGGCAAATAATGTTGCTGGTTCGTGAATACTGTCGTTAAAGATCACGCCATAAAAAACCGAGTCAATAATATTTCCGAAAGCACCGGCCAGAATCAGCGCAACCGCCACGATCAGGTAGTTCGAGCTTTTTTTCTTTACCGAGTCGTATAACCAATACCCGATTCCACATACGGCTACGATTCGAAACAAAGTCAAGAACAGTTTCCCGTAGGCACCCGGAATTTCGACACCCCATGCCATTCCTTCATTTTCGATAAAATGAATACGGAACCACTCAAAAACATATACTTCATCGTTGAGCGCGAAATTGGTTTTGATATAGATTTTTGAAAGCTGATCCACCACCAGGACCAGTATTACTAACAAATAAGCTTTTCGTAAAGACATTTTTTTTAATTTGACAGCAAAAATAAAAGAATTATATAATAAAAACGCTCCTTACGGAGCGTTTTCGAGATATTTTGAAAAGATTAACGTTGTAAATTTTTCGCTTCGATACTCATAGTCGCGTGCGGAACGAGTTTTAATCTTTCTTTGCTTATTAATTTTCCGGTAACTTTACAGATACCATAGGTTTTGTTTTCAATTCGGATTAATGCATTTTTTAAATCCCTGATAAACTTTTCCTGACGGATGGCCAACTGAGAGTTTGCTTCTTTCGACATGGTCTCGCTTCCTTCCTCAAAGGCTTTGAATGTTGGTGACGTATCATCGGTACCATTATTCAGGTCATTCAGATACGCACTTTTAATCAGATCCAAATCGGCTTTTGCTTTTTCCATTTTCTTTAAGATGATCTCTCTGAACTCGGCTAAATCAGCGTCGGAATATCTTATTTTTTCATCCACCATAATTTCTTTTTATTTTGAAATTAATACTCTAGTTTTAATGTCATCAAACTCAATTTCTATACCATTGTTGAGCTGTTCTTCAAAAATTAAAGTTTCGGTTAACGTTTCTGCTTTAATATAGTCTTGATTGCTTAATACTGCGTTTTCCAATTGCAGGTCTTTTTGCAAATGCACCTTAATTTTGTCCGTTACTTCTAATCCCGAATCTTTACGGATATTTTGGATACGGTTTACTAATTCTCTGGCGATACCTTCTTTTCTTAATTCATCGGATATAGTTATGTCCAATGCCACTGTAATTCCGCCGGAATTAGCTACCAGCCAACCCTCGATATCCTGAGAAGAAATCTCAACATCTTCAGTTGTTAAATTAACACTTTTTTCTGATATAACAAGTGTTAAAGTCCCTTCTTTCTCCAATTGGTTGATCTGCTCCTGAGAGAAATTCTGTATCTCCTTAGAAATCAACCCCATATCTTTACCAAATCGCGGCCCTAAGGCTTTAAAGTTTGGTTTAATTTGTTTTACCAATACTCCCGAAGCATCGTCTAATAACTCCACTTCCTTCACGTTTACCTCCGCTTTAATCAGGTCGGAAACCGCCTCGATTTCAGCACGTTGATCATCGTCAAGTACCGGAATCATTACCTTTTGCAACGGTTGACGCACTTTAATCATTTCTTTTTTGCGCAGGGATAATACCAGCGATGAAATGGTTTGTGCCTTCTGCATTTTGCTTTCTA
Organism: Bacteroidota bacterium; assembly: GCA_023446155.1. Taxonomy (GTDB): domain Bacteria; phylum Bacteroidota; class Bacteroidia; order Flavobacteriales; family Flavobacteriaceae; genus Flavobacterium. The sequence goes on along the minus strand of JAEXIT010000012.1, from coordinate 47,116 downwards.
ACGATTTATTAACAAAGTTTTCAACGTATACCGGAAACTCGGCCAAATGTACACTATCGTGATTTTCCGACGGTGTAGCCTGGGTTAAATCTTTGTAAAGTTTGTCCATAAAGAACGGTGCAATCGGCGCGCTTAATTTCGCTACCGTCAGCAAACAACTATACAACGTTTGGTAGGCCGCAATCTTATCCTGCGCATAGTCGCCTTTCCAGAAACGTCTTCTGCAAAGACGCACATACCAGTTACTCAGGTTTTCCTGAACGAAATCGGATATCGCACGTGCTGCTTTTGTTGGCTCATAATCGGCATAATACTCATCTACATTTTTAATCAGTGTATTTAATTCCGAAAGTATCCACTGATCAATTTCCGGGCGATCTTCCAACGGCACTTCCGCCTCTGTATAACTAAAACCATCGATGTTAGCATATAACGCAAAGAACGAATACGTATTGTACAGGGTTCCGAAGAACTTACGACGCACTTCGGCCACTCCTTCGATATCAAATTTCAGATTATCCCACGGATTCGCGTTGGCTATCATATACCATCGGGTCGCATCGGGTCCGTACTCTTTTAAAGTCTCAAACGGATCGACTGCATTGCCTAATCGTTTGGACATTTTTTGTCCGTTTTTGTCTAATACAAGCCCATTCGAAACGACGTTTTTATAGGCAACTTTATCGAACACCAATGTCGCGATCGCATGCAAGGTATAGAACCATCCCCGTGTTTGATCGACACCTTCGGCGATAAAATCGGCCGGAAACGCCAACTGATCATCTACCAGTTCTTTATTTTCAAACGGATAATGCCATTGTGCATACGGCATTGCCCCACTATCAAACCAAACGTCGATCAGGTCGCTTTCACGTTTCATCGGTTTACCGCTAGCCGAAACCAACGTAATATTATCCACCACATTTTTATGCAGATCCACCAACTCATAGTTCGCTTCACTCATATCACCAACCACAAAACCTTTAAACGGGTTTTCACTCTGAACGCCGGCTGCAATGGCTTTTTCAATTTCGTTATACAGTTCTTCTACCGAACCGATAAGCACCTCTTCGGTTTTGTCTTCCGTTCTCCAGATCGGCAACGGAATTCCCCAATAACGGGAACGCGACAGGTTCCAGTCGTTTGCGTTTTTCAACCAGTTTCCAAAACGTCCTTCTCCGGTTGCTTTTGGCTTCCAGTTGATCGTTTCGTTAAGATCGAACATACGGTCTTTGACTTCGGTTACCTTGATAAACCAGGAATCCAACGGATAATACAAGATTGGTTTATCGGTTCTCCAACAGTGTGGATAACTGTGTACATATTTTTCGACTTTAAAAGCCTTGTTCGCTTCTTTTAAGTGGATTGCAATTTCGACATCCACCGAACGTTCCGGCGCTTCTCCGTCGTTATAGTATTCATTTTTAACGTATTTACCTCCCATTTCCGTTCCCATTTGTTTGACAAACTTACCTTGTAAGTCTACCAAAGGAACCGGATTGCCGGCATCGTCCAATACCAACATTGGCGGTACTTCCGGCGTGGCTTCTTTTGCCACTTTGGCATCGTCTGCACCAAATGTAGGCGCCGTATGCACGATTCCGGTACCATCTTCTGTGGTCACGAAATCACCCGAAATCACGCGGAATGCATTTTCCGGATTCTGATACGGCAACGCGTAGTCCAGCAACTGCTCGTAACGAGTTCCTACCAAGGTAGTTCCTTTTACTTCGGCTAAAACGGTATACGGTATTTTTTTATCTTCTGCTTTGTAATTCGCAAAGTCTTCTTCGTTTTCAGACAGGAAATATTTCCCGGCAAATTGTTTTGCCAATAGCGGTTTTGCCAACACCACATTGATCGGTTCGAACGTATACTGGTTAAAAGTTTTCACCAATACATAATCGATTTTCGGACCAACGGTTAGCGCTGTATTCGACGGCAACGTCCATGGTGTAGTCGTCCACGCCAAGAAATGCACCACTCCGAAACCTTGTAACGCTTCCGGCAAAGTGGCGTCGATTGCTTTAAACTGCGCCACAATAGTCGTATCGGTCACATCGCGGTAACTTCCCGGCTGGTTCACCTCATGCGAACTCAATCCGGTTCCGGCTTTTGGCGAGTACGGCTGAATGGTGTATCCTTTGTACAACAAATCTTTATCATAGATCTGCTTTAAAAGCCACCAAACGGTTTCCATATATTTGGATTTGTAGGTGATATAGGGATTTTCCATATCCACCCAGTACCCCATTTTTTCGGTCAGGTCGTTCCATACATCCGTATAGCGCATTACGGTTCGTTTACACGCTTCGTTGTATTCGGCTACGGTAATTTTGGTTCCGATATCTTCTTTGGTAATGCCCAGTTCTTTTTCGGTCCCCAATTCTACTGGTAGTCCATGCGTATCCCATCCGGCTTTACGTTTTACCTGATATCCTTTCTGAGTTTTATAACGACAAAAAATATCCTTAATTGAGCGCGCCATTACGTGGTGAATTCCAGGCAGACCATTTGCAGATGGTGGTCCTTCGAAAAACACAAACGGTTGGTTTCCTTCACGGGAAGTAACACTCTTTTCAAAGATGTTCTCTTTTTTCCAAAATTCAAGCACTTCAGATGCTACTGTTGGCAAATCAAGTCCTTTGTATTCAGTAAATTTCGTACTCATTTTATCGTTTTTTCTAATCAATTTGCGAAAGTAAGGATTTTTGAATAATTCTTAGTTAAGACAATTAGAAAATAGATGGTTTACAACGACTTTTTGTTGTTTTTTACTGAAAAACTTCCTTGAGTACCTCTAATGACTTTGGTTTTTTAAATCCGTCGAAGTGAAACGTATAATAATCGAGTAGTATTTTAAGTAGTATCTGTCGTTCTTTTCCGTTAAAAATCTTTTGATCACTATCAAATTTTAAATCCTTTAACTTCTTAAACAACAGTGTTTCCTGTTCCGTCAGGCAGGTAATTCCGTGGAAAGGCACAAACATCCCTTCGGTCATTTCGAAAAAGGCATATTCATCATGGGAAACATCCGGATAAAACCCTAAAAACTTGGTTACCTCCATCAGCAACATCAGGTGAAAATTGGCCACTTCGTCGTGTGTATCCAACCAAAGCAATGCCGTTTCCAGAAACGCAAAAAGGGTTTCGTTTTGCTCTTCTTCCCGGATACAATTGTGGAGCATTTCGGAAATAAAAATCACGATCGTACTTTTCACCACATCGACATTTACCGAGGTATAGGGTGTTGCCAGTTTCACTTCTTTAAACCGTTCGAGCGTTCCTTTATTTTTATGACTGGCTTCAATTTCAAGCAACGTGAGCGGTTGAAAATAGGCTATTTTCTGATTGCTTTTTTTTCCGGAAAAGGCACTTTGCACAAAATACGATTTCAACCCGTCGGATTGGGTAAAACATTTTACAATCAGGCTTTTTTCCTGAAATCGGATAGAACTAAGCACAATCGCTTTTGTTTTGACAAGCATTTTATTATTGGAATTTTCCGATCGGATTACCGAATCACCATTACTTTTTTGACTTTGGTTTCGGAGCCGTCTTCCGAAGAGATAAAGATCATATACACCCCGGAAGCCACTTTGTATTTCCCAAATGCCCGCGTATCCCACGTTATCGTCCCCCCTTGAGAAGTTGTTTCGTAAACCAGATTTCCTTCAATATCGGTAATTTTCACATTCGCCTTATCGATTAGTCCGCTGATGTTTACATCACCTTCAAATCCGGGGCGTACCGGATTCGGAAACACATAAACATTATTCAGATTATCATTGGCTTTGGTTGCAGTTCCCTGATACGAAACCATTCCTTTATCGGTTGCAAAAAACACTTCACCGGTAATGCCGTCAATTTCGATATCGTTGATATTATTACTGGGCAAAGGAGAATTTTCCTTTGTAAATTTATGCAGTACACTCTGTCCGTTTGGCGACACCTGAAAAACACCACCACCGGCAATCGACAACCATTTATTATTCGATCCATCGACCGCGATATCCAGGATTACCTGTTGGTAAAAAAGTTCCTGCGCCAGATTATCCTCCAGAATAATAATCGCATTGGTTGTTAGCGTGGTTTCCGTTAAAAAGCGATCCACACTTGGCAAGATTCGCAATCCTTTATTGGTACCGATCCAAAGCTGGTTTCGGGTATCGACCGCAACGGTTCTCACATCATTATCCGGCAGATTTCCGCTATCCGTACCACTCTTGATCACTATAAATTTATTACCGTAATTTTCGTTAAACCCAATAAGTCCGTTATTCAGCGACGGGATCCATTTGGTATTGTTTTTATCGACAATTAACGGCGCATAGCTATCCGATTCCGGCTGTACGGTCACCGTCGACAAATCATACGAAACCCATTGATTATCGGCTCGCAATACTTTAAGTCCTTTTGCGACCAAACTGTTCGTCATCCAAAGATTTCCTCGACGATCGAAAGCAGGGCCATTGATACGGATATCATTATTATTTGGCGCCGGCAACGATTCCAATCCGTTATTTCCGGTATTCAGTTGCGTATAAAGCGTCACAAATGCATCATTCTCTATTTTTAAAAGTCCGGAATAATACGAACTTACAAATGCCTGATTTTCATTATTTGGATTCAGCGTCACCCTACTAAGGGATTTTGCGCCGCTCAATTCCTCATATGGAATCAACGACCAACCACTGCTTTCTTTAAACTTACTGATTCCAAAAGCATCCAAAGGATACGGATTATAATAACGGGAATAATCCCCATAAACCGCCCATAAGGCGCTAGGTGCTTTTTTTAAGGAGAAGATTTTATTTCGCACCGGTCCGTCCGGCGTATTATTTTGGAACGCCATAGTGTTGGTTGTAGTCGTACTATACATCCCCTTATCCTTAGTCCCGATAAAAATATTATTGCCCGTAGCCACACCACAGGTAAATGTGGTAGCTACATCCGGTATTTGAGTGATATGCGCCAGTAAAACCATAGTCGGATCAAATACATAGACATGATTTGCCGACGTATACACCAGTCGGTCATTAAAACTCTTAAAATCCACAGCCGGTTGCATGGTTGCATACACTTCCTGAATGGCGGCATTCGTATAACTATAAATCCGATTATTTGCATTAGCCAGCATCAACCGATTGTTTAAGGTTACCGCTCCCAACCACGTTCCGGCATCAAACTCCTGCCATTGGGAAAAATCGATCAGATTTGGATTGGCAACACTCGCCCTGCGAATCCCGTTATTTCGGGTCACTGCATAAATTGCCCCATTAAAAACCGTAGTTTGTAGCACTTCCACTTCCTCACCTGTAGGCCCGATAAAATACGTATCTCCAAACTCCATTGTCGCCAGATTGTACACACAAAGTCCAAAATCACAGGAGATATACAATTTTCCGTCATTTTCGTAAAGATGATTGATTTTTTTCTTGTTCGGTGCGATTGATGGTTTATTAACGATATCCACCACATTAAACACACTTCCGTCCACCTGATTTACAACCAGCAATAAACCGTTGTCATTTCCAACAAATGTTTTATTATACAACACACTAAAATGCATGGCTGTAATGGTTTCGGCTTTAAATCCGTTAATCGAGGTTGTGGTCTTCAACTCATTCGTTACCAGACTTTTTGAAAAAACCGCATTTTCCGAAGTTGCAAATACCCGAATAGGAGTTGCCGCAATATCGGTTACTTCAGAATAGGAAAAAAAGCCTCTCCAAAGCTGGTTTTGCTGCGCAAAAAAAGGAGTCACAAACAGTAAGGCAAAGATGATATATAGTGTTTTTTTCATTAACCGGCAGATTGATTTACAAATATAGACTAAAACGCAATTATTTCATTTTTTGTATGTCGTATATCTGTCATCGTTTTAACTTTTACAGCTTCCTAAAAATAAAAAATCCCATTCATCGATTATATTTTCAATATAACGCTTTTTTTTATCACAATGAAATTATGTTTTTATATATTTGTCAGGAAAAGTTATATCTTTTAGTTAAAAATGCGAAGAAAAATTCTACTCCTCCTTTTGACCCTTGCGTTAGGGAGCGGCACGTCAGTTAAAGCGCAATTCGGATTTTCTCACGAAATTGGAGTCATTGCGGGTCCTGTAGCTTTCCAGTCAGATTACGGAGAAAGAAGTGATCTGAGCACAGATGCCGGTAACTCCGGATACGGGATTGGTATTGTACATTACCTGAATTTTTCTTACAGAGCTGACTGTAGTTGTTATACTCCGGAGACTTATTTTAATGATCATTTTAAATTACGCACCGAATTATCTTACAACAAAACCAAACTAAAACACTTTGGTGAATGGGTTGACAACAAACGTCAATCGGTTATGGCAAATCAGCTTAGAGGAATGCGCGGTTCAACAGCAGTAACCGATTTAGGGATGCAGTTGGAATACTATCCGTTTAGCATTCGTGATTTCTCCGTTACACCAGGCGCATGGGCACCATTTATAAGTTTAGGAGCGCATTTTAATTATTTTACAACGGAAGCCTATTCTACTTTAGGTCCTAATTTAGGCACAAATCCAAATGTAACACCTACAAAATATATTGGAGCGGTTCGAAATGATAGCGGAACCACCTGGTCGATTGTATCGAGTGTTGGAACCCGTTACAAGCTTACCGAATTATCCGATTTAATGATCGATTTACGTATGCAGTATTATTTTTCGAACTGGGTTGACGGATTAAATCCGGATTCACGCCTTTATCCGGAAAACAAACACAACGACTGGTTGGTTTGGCTAAACGTTGGTTACATCTATTATCTGAATTAAAAATAAAATTATAAAATAAAAAACCGGGAATATCCCGGTTTTTTATTTATGCTAAAGCCTGTTTTAAGTCCTCGATCAAATCCTCGATATCTTCAACTCCTACGCTCAAACGGACCAGATCATCGGAGATTCCGATTTCCTTACGCTTGTCTTCCGGAATAGAAGCATGTGTCATCAAAGCCGGATGATTGGCCAACGATTCCACACCTCCTAAAGATTCGGCCAGTGTAAACACTTTTACTTTTTCCAGGAAATCGATTGCGTCCTCTTTTTTACCGGATTTAAAAGTAAAGGTTACCATTCCGCCAAAACCACCAATCATTTGTTTTTTGGCAATTTCATGGAACGGATGCGACGGTAATCCCGGGTAATATACTTTTTCCACTTTCGGGTGATTTAAAAGGAACTCCGCCACTTTTTCACCGTTTTCACAATGTCTTTGCACACGCAAGTGCAAGGTTTTAATTCCGCGCAATACCAAAAATGAATCCTGAGGCCCTAGAGTTGCTCCAGTTGCAAATTGTTGAAAATGCAACTGATCCCCTAATTCTTTATCTTTCACGATTAACGCTCCGGCGATAACATCCGAATGTCCGCCCAGGTATTTCGTAGCCGAATGCATCACGATATCCGCACCCAAATCCAATGGTTTTTGCAAATAAGGTGTTGCAAACGTATTATCCACTGCAAAAAGGATTTTATGTTTTTGTGTAATTTTTGCAATCGCAGCAATATCGGCCAGTTTCATCAACGGGTTTGTTGGCGTTTCCACCCAAACCAGTTTGGTATTGGCGTTGATCAATGATTCGAATTTAGTCAGATCATTCATATCCACAAAATGGAAAACAATTCCGGAATCTTTGTAGATACGGGTGAACATACGGTAGGTTCCACCGTATAAATCGTCCATCGCGATTACCTCATCACCGGCTTTTAACGAGCGAAGCACACAATCGGTTGCTGCCAATCCGGACGAGAATGCCAATCCGCGGGTTCCGTTTTCGATACTGGCCAATGCATTTTCCAAAGCCGTTCTTGTTGGGTTTGCCGCACGACTGTATTCGTATTCATTTAAAGGAACACCCGGGCTGGTTTGCACATAGGTCGATGTCTGATATACCGGTGGCATTACGGCTCCCGTACTCGGGTCGTGATGTTGTCCGCCGTGTATTGCTTTTGTATTAAATTTCATATCTTTTTTGTGATTTTTATCGTATAAACTAAGCAAATTTACTTTTTATTTTCTGTCAACCGCACAGAAAGCCGTACCTTTATATATTATTAACACATTTTTACCATGAAACAGATCGTTTATTTTCTACTTATCGGACTTTTCGTTGTTAGCTGCGAAAAAAAGGAATTGCAATTCGAAAATATCGCTTATGAAAAGCAAAGTAAAAAACCGTGTGACTCTACGTGTACTCAGGTAAAAATAAAGGTTCCGATAGCCGAAAACAGTCCGGTTGTTGAGGACAGTATTAATAATATCGTATTCAATACAGTTCGCGAGATTGTTTATTTTGGAGAACAGCCGTACAAGGCTTCCAACTATCAGGAACTGATGGAAGATTTTGTAAAATCGTACACCGATCTGATTGCGCAGTTTCCCAACGACAAGATGCCAACCTGGGAAGCGACTGTTGAAGGCGAAGTGGTTTACCATTCGGAAAACATCATCAACATCACCTTAAAACATTATACGTTTACCGGAGGTGCACATGGTTATGCCGGTGTACGCTCGATACTATTGAATCCCGAAACCGGAAAAATCATCCCGGAAGAAGGCTTTCTAAAAGACAAAAAAGGATTTCAGGCGTATGCCGAGAAGAAGTTCCGGGAAAAATTCAATATTCCAGATGGAAAACCGATTAACGAAAACGGACTGATGTTCGAAAACGAAGTCTTCCAACTTCCCGAAACCTATATCTTTTCCGAAAAAGGATTGGTTTTATACTATAACACCTATGAGATTGCTCCGTATGTTGATGGTCCCAGAGAATTGCTATTACCGTACGACAGTATAAAACCGTACCTGATTCTTAAATAAACTTCCGGATACCCAGCATAATACCGGCATGAATCCCTTCGTGGTAATTGTTAAATTCAATTGCCTCTTTCGCATTGGTAATCACAAAACCCGACATGGTAGTAAAATCGGTATATTCCTTAAAAATTCCGGCATTATAATCGGCTTCGGTTTTGTCGATTGTTGCCGTTAGCAATTGCTTGATCGTTTCAACCTCATCGGCTGTTACATCGGCTTCCGGTTTGGTTCCACGTTTATAGGTGTCGACCATCGCATCCGAAATTTGCATTGGCAATCCTGATAATTTATACACCAACATTTGCTGTACGACCACAATATGCGCAATATTCCAAATCAGGTTATTACTAAATCCTGCCGGAACTTTATTCAATTGCTCCAGTGTATTATTTTTCAGTACGTCCAACAGTTTTCGACGGTTCATCCGGGTAATTTCAAAGCTTGTTTTCATGTTTTGTTTTTTTGCTAATGTAGCCAAAAGTCGCATTCGAAAAACGACAATTATTATTTTTTACCCACTAAAATATCGGATGTCATAACCATTATTTATTTGGTTTATCGTTATTTTGCAACTGTATTAAATCACGGAACGCACTATGAGAAAAATATACTATTTAAAAACCTGCGATACCTGTAAACGGATCTTAAAAACAATTCCCAATCTGGACACTTTTGTCTTACAGGACATCAAAGAAAGTCCAATTACGGTAAAACAACTGGACGAAATCCATGCGCTAACCGGAAGTTACGAAGTACTATTTAGCAAAAGAGCTAAATTGTATAAGGAAATGGGACTTAAAAACGAGACCTTGTCCGAGTCGGATTTCAAACGGTATATCCTGGAACACTACACCTTTTTAAATCGTCCGGTTATTTTGGCCGACGGAAAAGCATTTGTAGGCAACAGTCCTAAAGTGATCGAAACCGCGATTGCTTTTATAAGCTAAATGAGCAAACGTACCTATGCTTTGATTGCTGCCTGGATGGTGGCCATCATTTATGGTGTCACGTTTACCATTGCTAAAGATGTGATGCCGACGTATGTGGATGCATTCGGTTTTATTTTTATGCGTGTTGGCGGTTCCACCGTATTATTCTGGCTCACCGCACTCGGAATGGCATTGGCAAGTCCGTCGCAAAGTCAGAAAATTGACTTAAAAGATTTTCCGCGGATTATTGCAGCCGCATTTTTTGGTGTGGCGTTTAATATGCTCACCTTTTTTAAAGGGCTGAGTTATACCTCGCCGATTATGGGGGCCGTTTTAATGGTCACCACTCCGATGATCGTACTCGTTTTGTCGGCTTTTATCATGAAAGAAAAAATGCAGCGTCAAAAGATCTTCGGAATTATCCTCGGACTCGCCGGAACCTTATTGTTGATTTTATACGGGCGATCGATGATCAATGCTCCAAATGCCGCTTTAGGAAACTTTTTGGTATTTATCAATGCGGTTTCCTATGGTTTTTATCTGATTCTGGTAAAAAAATTAATGGACAAATACAGCGCCTATGCCTTTGTAAAATGGATTTACCTCTTCGGTTTTCTGATGGTGATCCCATTTGGCTGGGAAGAATTTCAGCAAATCGACTGGCCTTCCATTCCATTTGACATTTACTGGAAAATCGGTTTTGTGATCGTGATCTCCACTTTCCTGACCTATTTGTTAAACCTGCTATCCATGCGGGAATTAAAACCTACCACAGTAGCCGTTTTTATTTATCTGCAACCGTTTTTTGCCTCTGTTTTTGCTATCGGACTTGGAAAAGACGAATTAAGCTGGGTTAAAATCGGCTCGTCTTTGCTGATCTTTACCGGCGTTTATCTGGTTACTCAGAAAAAAGTAAAACCAACGGAACAAAAAGGCTTTGATTAAGTTTTTTAACAGACTAAACTCTTTTTAGTACATTTGTAGCTATTACATTTTTATATGATACAATCGATGACGGGTTTTGGTAAAGCATCATTGCAATTGCCAACCAAGAAAATTACCATAGAAATCAAATCCTTAAACAGCAAAGGCCTGGATCTTAATGTCCGTATGCCTTCTGTTTTTCGCGAAATGGAATTGGGACTTCGCAACCAGATTGCCCAGCAACTGGAACGCGGCAAAGTAGATTTCTCGATGTATATTGAAGTGACAGGAGAAGAAACTTCCACCAAAGTGAACGCCCCGATCGTAAAAGCCTATATCCGCCAGATGCGGGACATTTTGCCGGAAGCCGATGCTACGGAATTGATGAAAATGGCCGTGCGAATGCCGGATGCTTTAAAAACCGAAAGAGACGAAATCGACGAAAACGAATGGCAACAGATTCAGTCGGTGATCGATGAAGCCTTAATAAACATCAACAATTTCAGAAAAGACGAAGGCGCTTCTCTGGAAAAAGAATTCCGCTTGCGAATTGGCAATATCCGTTCGTTTATGGAACAGGCATTGCAATTGGACCCGGAGCGAATTCAACTGATCAAAGAACGTCTGCAAAATGCCATCACCGAACTGCAAGCCAATGTGGATGAAAACCGTTTCGAACAGGAATTAATCTACTATCTGGAGAAACTGGATATCACTGAAGAAAAAGTACGCTTGGGTAACCATTTGGACTATTTCCTGGAAACCCTTTCCGGAAAAGAAGCCAACGGACGTAAACTTGGTTTTATCACGCAGGAAATGGGACGTGAAATCAACACCATGGGATCCAAATCCAACCATGCCGGAATGCAGAAACTGGTGGTACAGATGAAAGACGAATTAGAAAAAATTAAAGAACAGGTACTAAACGTTTTATAACAGCGGTACTCAACAATACAACAATGAATACAGGAGGAAAATTAATTGTTTTTTCGGCACCATCCGGTTCGGGAAAAACAACCATTGTCAGACATTTATTAGGAAAAGACGATTTAAACCTGGAATTTTCCATATCGGCTACGTCCCGCGCACCGAGAGGTGAAGAGATCGACGGAACCGACTATTACTTTATTTCACTCGAAAATTTTAAAAAGCATATCAAGGCCGAAGATTTCCTGGAATGGGAAGAAGTATACCGCGATAATTTTTACGGTACACTAAAAACCGAAGTCGAACGCATCTGGGCCAAGGGAAAGAATGTTATATTCGACATCGATGTAGCCGGCGGATTGCGTATCAAGAAAAAATTTCCGGAGCAAACCTTAGCTGTTTTTGTAAAACCGCCAAGTATCGACGAGCTTAAAATCCGCTTGAAAAAGCGTTCTACCGAAAGCGAAGACAAAATCAATATGCGTATTGCCAAAGCGTCGGTAGAGTTAGCGACGGCACCACAATTTGACCGAATCATCAAAAATTACGATCTCGATACCGCCAAACAAGAGGCTTACGAACTGGTTCGTGATTTCGTACAATAAGCAATAGAACTCCCATGAAAATAGGGCTTTATTTCGGAACGTTTAACCCCATTCATATCGGACACCTGATCATTGCCAACCATATGGCCGAAAATACCGATATGGATCAGATATGGATGGTGGTAACACCACATAACCCGCACAAAAAGAAAACGAGTTTGCTGGACGATTACCATCGCCTCCAAATGGTGTTTCTCGCAACGGAAGACTATCCCAAAATAAAGCCTTCCGATATTGAATTCAAGCTGTCTCAACCCAATTATACGGTAAACACGCTGGCACATCTACAAGAAAAATACCCGGATCATGAATTTTCACTGATCATGGGTGAAGACAACCTGAATTCGCTTCACAAATGGAAGAATTACGAAGTGATCCTTCAAAACCATACTATTTTTGTGTATCCGCGAATTTCATCCGAAGTGATTTCCGGTGAATTTATCAACCATCCAAAAATCCATAGGGTTGGCGCTCCGGTTATTGAGTTGTCCTCAACCTTTATTCGCGACAATATTAAAAACGGTAAAAACATCAAACCGATGTTACCGCTTAACGTATGGGAATACATCGACCACAACCTTTTTTATAAAAAGTAACTCCTTAGTATTGTTCCTCATCGGAACAATTGGATTTACAAATACTAAAAAACATCGCCCAGTTACTACCCGGAAAGTTTTCTCCTTTTGCCCAGGCGGTTTCACTTTGACCCGGTCTGGAAACTTCGGCATGCGCTGCAATACAAAAACAATCGCCTAATCCGGACTTCGCAATCGTATACACCACCTGTTGTACACCCCCGGAATTTTGAGTCGCCAATGGAAATCTTCCCGGAATCGGATTCCCGGTACCCGTTTGCGGAATTTGATTACAGTCACCCACATACAAATGAGTCGCTTTTATTTTCCAGTTATTAATGGCATTGTAAATCACATACACATTATTCGCATCCATTTTCACATAAACATTACCGGCAGGATAAAACTGCCCTGCTATAAGATCGGTAGTGTAACACGCATTGGAAACATCAAAAACGGCATTTTCCGTTTTGTTCATTTCAGAACCCGGAGCATTGGAAACAACCGGTTCGTTTTCGCAGGCAGCCATGAACAACAAGGCGCTGCAAAATAGCAGTGAGCGTACTATTGTTTTCATCATCATGTATTTAATTGGTTACCTATAAATTTACATACTAATTATCAAATATTTAAAAATCAACTAATTATATCGACAACCCTCTTAAAACAACCGATAAACTACGGTTTATTTTATCATTATATTAACGTCATTTGCTAGCGCGTTAAATACCTTTGTTAAAAAATATACTATGTTAAACTTCGAATTATATAACCCAACCAACTTAGTTTTTGGAAAAGGGCAAACGGAAAAACTAGGACAGTTGGTTCCGAAAAACAGCAGAATTTTATTGGCTTATGGTGGCGGAAGCATCTTTAAAAATGGTGTTTATGATCAGGTTAAAGCCGCTTTACAAGGTTTTGAAATCGTAGAATTTGGCGGTATTGAACCCAATCCGCGTTACGAAACCCTGATGAAAGCTGTAACCGTAATCCGAGAACAACAACTGGACTTTATTCTGGCTGTTGGTGGCGGTTCGGTTATCGACGGTGTAAAATTCATATCGGCTGCCGTACATTTTGACGGAAACCCAATGGAAATCTTACACAAAAGATTATTGATCAAAGAAAATGCCATGCCTTTTGGAACGGTATTAACCCTACCGGCTACGGGAAGTGAAATGAACTCCGGAGCAGTGATCACTATTAACGAAACGCAGGAGAAACTATCCTTTGGCGGTTCGGCTTTATTTCCGAAATTTTCCATCTGTGATCCTACGGTAATTGCATCCCTTCCGAAACGTCAGTTGCAAAACGGCGTGGTAGATGCCTTTACACACGTTATGGAACAATACCTTACCTATCCGCACGACGCTTTATTACAGGATCGTATTGCCGAAGGCATCCTACAAACCTTAGTCGAAATCGGACCGGATGTGGTAGAAAATCCAACCGACTATAAACTGGCGGCCAACTTTATGTGGAGTTGTACGATGGCTCTAAACGGATTGATCCAAAAAGGGGTGCCAACCGATTGGGCAACACATATGATCGGTCACGAACTAACGGCCTTGTACGAAATCGACCACGCCCGAACTCTGGCTATTATCGGTCCGAATTTATACCGTGTGCTGTTTGACACCAAAAAAGAAAAACTGGCACAATATGGCGAGCGCATCTGGAATGTGACCGGCGAAACGATCGAGGAAAAAGCGACTCAGGCAATCGAAAAAACCGTTCAGTTTTTCCATACGATGGGAATGGATACCAAGATTTCCAATTACACCACCGACTATGACAAGACAGCCGATTTTATTGTAGACCGCTTCGCAGAAAGAGGATGGAAAGCGATGGGCGAACGTCAGAACATCACCCTTGAAAAAGTACGCGAAATCGTAGAAATGAGTTACTAACCGTTTCTGAATACTAAAAACGAAAGGCGCTCCCGAAAAATCTGGAGCGCCTTTCTTCACCAAAAACAAAAAATAGTAACTTATTTTAACTTAACTTGAGTTCTTCCTGTTTAACACGCTTCTGTCCGCCTTCTTTTAGGTATTGGATAAATCCTCTTCCCTGAAATTCGTAGGTCGTACCTGAGGCCTGATGAAACAATCGAATTCTACTATCATTAATAACGGTCAATCGAAAGGCTTCATTGCCCCAGAAATCATAATCTAATGTTAAAGTTTTCGCATAGGCATTTCCCGGCACATTGTAGATTCCGTAGCCTCCTGTAAAATCCCAATAAATGTTGTTTACCGGTGTTCCGGGAGCGTCTTGTGATGATCGGAAATTATTTCCGCTGGACAAAAACTGAACAAAGTTTTCGCGATCAAAATCATTTAAAGCCCCATACTGACTGGTATATACTTTTTCCCAGGCTTTGTATTCCTGTAAAAAATAAGTAATGTTATCGTAAAACAAACGGTTGTAATCAAAACCATTACGTTGGTAACCGATCAGATAATAGGACGTATTCTGATTTCGATCGTACAAACGGATTTCATTAGCACTCAATCTAGTCACTTCCAGATTGTATTGTCCGTAGACATTGTGAAAGAAACGAATCGCATCCGGATAAAAATCATAATACCCTACATTAATACCATAGCCATTTCCGGTAGAACCGATTCCTACCAGGTTATTATTCGCGAATAGCGTTCCGTTGACAAACGAGATTGTAAAAGCGCGCGACAAAAACGGAATATCGCCATTTCCGGTTGTTCTATCGTAATCCACATACCACAATTCATAACGGTTCATCAGTTGCGGAAGCGACTCATTCCCCCCAACATAACCATCGTCATAGTTAATAGAACAAGACGATAACAGTATGGGCGCGATGAGTAAAGCTAAAAGTAATTTTATCGTTTTCATAACTTCGGGGTTTTAGTTATAACACGGTAACCAATTTGCGTGCCACTTTTCTTTTTTCGGATTTTCGGTGCGGATTTTAACAGTGGGAAGCATTTTACAGCCTATACTTTGTACTTCCTATGTTTTTAAGTACATTTGGATTCATAAATTAAAATCGATAATGAGTGACCATCCAAAATTTGCAGTAATAGGCGGGGGAAGTTGGGCTACGGCCATTGCAAAGATGTTATGCGTAAACCTTTCGGAGATAGCGTGGTACATGAGAAGTACCTATGCCATCGAACATATCAAACAAAACAAACACAATCCGAATTACCTGAGTTCTGTTGAATTCGATACCAATAAATTACTTTTAACCAACGACATAAACGAGGCAGTAGCCTATGCCGACTATGTCATTTTTGCCATTCCATCGGCATTTTTAAGCGGTGAACTGGAAAAACTAACGGTTAGCCTTGAAGGCAAGATCATTTTTTCGGCAATTAAAGGGATTGTTCCGGAAACCAGTCTGATCGTAGGCGAACATTTCCATAAAACCTATAACATTCCGTACGACAATATTGGCGTTATTACCGGTCCGTGTCACGCAGAAGAAGTGGCATTAGAACGTTTATCGTACCTGACGATCGCTTGTGGCGATATGAAAACCGCCAAAGTAATGGCCAAAAATCTGAACAGTCATTATATTAAAACCAAAATTTCGGACGACATTGTCGGCACCGAATATGCCGCGATGTTGAAAAACATCTATTCTATAGCTGCCGGAATCGCACACGGTTTGGGATATGGTGATAATTTTCAGGCCTTATTGATGAGCAACGCCATCCGCGAGATGAAAAAGTTTATCAAGAAAGTACACAAAATGAAACGCAACATAAACGATTCGGCCTATCTGGGCGATTTACTCGTAACCGGATATTCTGTCTTTTCACGTAATCGGATGTTTGGAAACATGATTGGAAAAGGCTATACGGTAAAATCGGCACAAATGGAAATGAGTATGGTTGCCGAGGGGTACTATGCCACGAAAAGTGCCCATAAATTAAATGAAGAGTACAAAGCCAAAACGCCAATCATCGATGCCGTTTACGATATATTATACGAAGGAAAAGAACCAAAAAAAGTATTTAAAAAACTGACGGAAAAATTGGATTAAAATTTTTCATTTTTACCCGTTTACCCGAAAAATATAGTTTCCAGAATCCCAATTGGATTTTAAAACACTGACTATCAATGTTTTAAAGTCCGATTGGGATCCTTTTTTATTTATAAGCACCTCTAAAAAAAGAAAAACAACACGCTAAAAATCAGCAACTTACAAACTTTTCCCTTGGATAAAAAAAGAAGTCTTATTTTCGCAAAAACTAAAAAAAACCAACAATGGATCATTTAATTAATCATCCGGGTATTCTAACCGCTTTTTCCATCATTATTTTTATCATGCTATTGCTCGATCTTGGCGTTTTTAACAAGAAGAGTCATGTGGTATCCAACCGCGAAGCCCTCATTTGGTCGATCGTATGGATCTCGCTGGCTATGGGCTTTAGCGGGGTGATTTATTACTTTATGGGATTGGAACAATTCACTCAGTTTCAATCGGCCTATTGGATCGAAAAGGCACTATCGGTCGACAATCTTTTTGTGTTTATTCTTGTTTTCGGTTTTTTTAATGTCCCAAAAGAATTACATCATAAAGTACTATTCTGGGGAATCATCGGTGCGTTGGTGTTCCGGGCGATTTTCATTTTTACCGGTGTGGAATTGATCAACATGACCTACCTGCCGGAAATGGACCTTTTTGGCCATGCCGCCCGAATTAATGTAGTACTATCCATTTTTGGTATTTTTCTGGTTATTGCCGGTATCAAATCCTGGTTTGCCGAAGACGGTGACGACGGTGACAAAGACTTTACCAAAAGTCCCGGTGCCCGACTAATTCATCGTTTTTTTAAAGTGAGTGAAAACTACGACGGCGATAAGTTTTTCACGGTTAAAAACGGAATCAAAATGGCAACACCGCTATTGGTAGTGGTTGCTGTAATCGAATTTACTGATCTTATTTTTGCGGTCGATAGTATTCCGGCGATCTTTGCCATTGCCCCGGACGATCCGTTTATTTTATACACCTCAAATATTTTTGCCATTTTAGGCCTTAGAGCGCTTTATTTTCTTTTAGCCAACTTCATGTATATGTTTAGCCGTTTAAAGTACGGATTGGCCGTTATTTTGAGTTTTATCGGTATTAAAATGCTTATCTCACCATTCTTTCATATTTCCTCACCGGTTTCATTATTAATCGTAGGTAGTATTTTGGTTTTATCGGTTGTGGCTTCGTTGCTTTTCCCGGTAAAGGAATAAAAAATATAACACCTGACAGGTTTTTAAAACCTGTCAGGTGTTATTATTAGGTTTTGGAAACCCGTCAAGTATTTTCTATTTTACCTGAACCTCATCAACAAAGATATAGGCATCACCACCTGCCCCCTGGTGCCATTCGGGCAATTTCCCATAATTGTGGGCTACTATTTTCACATAACGCGCCGTACTATTTTTGAAAGCCGCCTTAAACGAGCGAATCGTAACGTCGGTGTTTTTAGCATCGAGCGTATTGCTTACCGTAGCCACGGATTTAAAAGTCACATTATCATCCGAAAGGAAATAGTCCACTTTAGTTGGCATTAGAATCCACGCACGGCTATCCTGTAAAAAACGGGCATCGATTTGCGAAACAGATTGTACTTTTTTCAAATCGATCACCGCTTCAAAATTTTGTCCCTGGTACCCTTGCCAATCCCCTTTTCGCCAGTTCTCCGTACCGAGAATTCCGTCTATTAACCCATCCGGTCCACCGGCATGATATTGTGGATGGTTTTTGGAAACAATCGCAACCGTCCAGTCGTTTGCTTTTTTAAAATAGGACGCTTCCACAGTCGTGCTTTTCTTTCCGTTGTTTTCGGCATACGCCCGAATCACCGCCGATTTCCCAATTGTAAACGGTTTGGTATATAAAACGAACTGTTTTTGCGAAGCCGAACTATCCGAATAATACAATTTATCCGCCTTATTCCCGGAACCGATTGTAATGGTCTGTTTGTCTTTAAATGCTTTGCTTTCGGCTTCAATTACCGGAACCGGCACGATCTTATCCGACGCACTGATATTCAGCACGACGATATCCGAATGCAATCCCAGATTTTTAAGCTTATCTGCGGTTGTTTTTTTGGTGATGGTTCGTGTGGTTCCATCTTCCAAGTGTATTAATATCTTATCAAAATACGGCGTTGTCGTACTCCACACAGGCATTCCCGGCGTAACGGCATAAATCCCCATACTGCTCAATATGTACCACGCACTCATTTGTCCGCAGTCTTCATTTCCGATCAATCCGTCCGGTGTATTTTTATAGAACGTATCCAGAATGTATTTTACTTTTTCGGCCGTCTTTTCCGGTTTTCCGATCGCATTATACAAATAGGCCATATGATGACTCGGTTCGTTTCCATGTGCATATTGACCGATCAATCCGGTAATATCCACCTGCTCCCGACCGGTTGTTTCCGATGGTGCGACAAACATCGCGTCGAGTTTTGCCTCGAATGCATCCTTTCCGCCATAGGCTTCGATCATCCCCGGAATATCCTGTGGCACAAAAAAGGAATATTGCCAACTATTTCCCTCGGTAAAATTATTGTTCACTTCCCTAGGGTCAAACGGTTTGTCCCAACCGCCGTTTTTCTTCGGACGCATAAATCCGGTCTGATTGTCAAATATGTTTTTCCAGTTTTGCGAACGTTTGCTAAAATAATGATAGTCGTCTACTTTGTTTAACAACATCGCCATTTGCGCAATACACCAATCATCGTAAGCATATTCCACGGTTTTGGAAACACTTTCGTGTTCGTCGTCGATACTGATAAAACCATTTTTTTTATAGGCATCCAATCCCAAATGATCCAGCATCGCACTATGCTTGGCCGCCTGAAATGCCTTTTCATAATCAAAACCTTTAATACCTTTAGCCATCGCATCGGCGAGTACCGAAACCGAATGATAGCCAATCATACAATCGGTTTCATTAGACGCCAGTTCCCAAACCGGCAAACGCCCGCCCTGTTCGTATTGTTTGATAAATGTATTGCAATAATCGGCTGTTCGTTTTTTATCGATAAGCGTGTACAGCGGATGTGCGCCCCGAAACGTATCCCAAAGCGAAAAGACGGTATAATAATCGAATCCATCGGCTTTGTGTAATTCGTTGTCACGTCCGCGATACAGCCCATCCACATCCATAGCGATGTTGGGTTGCATCATGGTGTGGTATAATGCGGTATAGAAAATTGTTTTTTTGTCTTTATCGGAAGTGGTAATTTCAATTTTGGACAGCTCTTTATTCCAAAGGGATTCGGCTTGTTTTTTTACGGTATCGAAATTCCAGTCGGGCATTTCGGCCAACAGGTTTTTCTTCGCCCCTTCATAACCGGTTGGTGACAAGGCTACTTTTACAAGGATTTTATCGCCTTTTTTAACCTCTTTCGAAAAGCTGATTGCCAGTTGGGATCCGGCAAAAAACGTATCGGTGTTTTTGGGTGGTGCGAATCCGTTATTGCGGACATTGGTAATTTGCATCGGCACACTAAATACAATCCGCGCATATACATACTGATCTCTAGCCCAGGCTTCACTTCTTCGCAGCACTTCAATCGTCTGATTGTCGATTATACGAACATCGCCCATTAAAAGTTTGTCGCGATGGTTCAAATCCAAAATAATATTCGCCTTACCCGATTGGTTAAATGTATATTCCTGCAAACCTACGCGTGTTGTGGCGGTCAAGCGGACATCGATATTGTGGTTGTCGAGTTTTACAGCATAATACCCCACGGTTGCTTTTTCATTTTTATGCGAAAAAAGCGAGCGATACTGATCACTATTTAGTTTCGGTTCCCCCATAGTGGGCATCAGCATGATATCGCCAAAATCGGAAACACCGGTACCGTTTAAGTGGGTATGCGAAAAACCATAGATACTGGAATCGGAATAATGGTAACCACTACATCCATCCCAACTGCCATCGATACGGGTATCGGGCGAAAGCTGTACCATTCCGAACGGAACGGTTGCACCGGGAAAGGTATGCCCATGGCCACCGGTTCCGATAAAGG
Organism: Bacteroidota bacterium; assembly: GCA_023446155.1. Taxonomy (GTDB): domain Bacteria; phylum Bacteroidota; class Bacteroidia; order Flavobacteriales; family Flavobacteriaceae; genus Flavobacterium. Next base: position 26,268 of record JAEXIT010000012.1, on the reverse strand, counting down.
GATTTACGAATTGTGCGTAGTTATTTTTTTGCGAAAACAGCGCGGCTGACTGAAGTAAAAGGAAGCAAAAAAGAATCTTTCTCATGCGGATGGTACTGTAAATTTTCCATAAAGTTGAAAAATTTTCCCGAGCAGACCAATTCCTGCACTAAAATTACTTCCCTAAAACCCCTCTTTTTGTCAACACCGGAAGGTCGACTAAGGCTTTATCGTTAATCGTATTGGTGCGGAAAACATAGGTTTTATCGAATAATTTCCCGTCCTGGAAATAAGTAACCATAAACTCATTGTTTAATTGCAGGACATTGTTTTCCAGCAATTCGATTTTTACCGACGCATTCGGCTCCACTTCTTTAAAAGCGTGGCGGAAGGTTCCGGTTTTACGGTCTTCTCCGTTTATTTTTCCATAAGCTCTGGAAACCACCAGTGCCATTTCCAATTTTACATCGCTGTCGTTAATCAGGTAGGCATACCATGAATTTTCCATAAAGTCGTCGTTCCACTCCTGAATAGCGGCTACATATACATTTTCAACTTTTGGAATCGTGATATCTTTTTTCATTTTTAACGGGATATAGTAGTGTAAAAGCGAATAGTGTGACCTATTCGCTTTTTATTTTTTTTAAATGCTGGATTTGAATTGTTCTAAGAATCGGATGTCATTTTCATAGAACATACGAATGTCTCCGATTTGATATAGCAACATGGCAATTCGTTCGATACCCATACCGAAAGCGAATCCGTTGTATTTATCGGCATCGATGCCACAGTTTTTTAAAACGTTCGGATCGACCATTCCGCATCCCATGATTTCCAACCAACCGGTTCCTTTGGTGATACGATAATCGGTTTCGGTTTTTAATCCCCAATAGATATCCACTTCGGCACTAGGCTCGGTAAATGGGAAGTACGATGGACGCAAACGGATTTTCGATTTTCCGAACATCTCTTTGGTGAAATACAACAAGGTTTGTTTTAAATCGGCAAACGAAACATTCTGATCGATATATAATCCTTCCACCTGGTGGAAAATACAGTGTGAACGGGACGACACCGCTTCGTTACGGAACACCCTTCCCGGAGAAATGGTTCGGATTGGCGGTTTGTTGTCTTCCATATACCGTACCTGAACGGACGACGTATGCGTACGCAATAAGATATCCGGATTGGTCTGGATAAAGAACGTATCCTGCATATCGCGCGCCGGATGGTATTCCGGTAAGTTTAACGCGGTAAAGTTATGCCAGTCGTCTTCGATTTCCGGACCTTCAGAAACGTTGAATCCGATATTGGAAAAAATATCGACAATCTGATTTTTTACGATTGAAATCGGATGGCGTGATCCGATTACCAATGGTTCTCCCGGCCGCGACAAGTCGCCGTAAATACCTTTGGTCTCTTCTTTGCTTTCTAAAGCCTCCTGAATGGATTTTACTTTTTCTTCGGCAGTTGTTTTCAGCAGGTTGATCACCTGACCGAATTCTTTTTTCTGATCGTTGGGAACATTTTTAAATTCCGCAAACAAGTCTTTTAGAAGGCCTTTGCTTCCTAAGAACTTGATACGAAATGTTTCCAGGGTTTCTTTATTATCTGTAGTAAAAGCCTGCGCTTCACCAATGTATTCTTTTATCTTATCAATCATCGTTCTATCAATAAAGGGCAAATTTACGGATTTTGGATTCAGATTCTACAGCTTTTGCCGATTAATTTACCGGTAAATTGTGCCTTTTGTCCTTTTTATGTCTTATTCGATCAATCCTTTTTCGAGGAAATAATTCACAATCGCCTCTTTCATCAACACCGATTGCTCACCGGCTTTTAAGGGTGGCAATTGTTCTTTGACGTTATAATGCGGCCAGCCATCTTCGTCAAAAAAAGAAAACTCATAGTAACCATAAGGCTCCAACAGGCGGCAGATCGCGATATGCATCAGGTTGATCTTTTCGTCTTTTTTGAATTTCTTTTTAATTTTTCCCAGTTCCTGCACACCGATCAGGTAAATAATCGCATCCAGATCCAACATATCGCCATCGGCAAAACGTTCGGATAGTATCGTGACCAGCGTATCCCAACGCTGTTTTAATTGTTCGTCTCTTGACATAGTATATCATTTTAACTTCGCAAGGAAGCATTTTATCAAAAATAAGGCGCAAAGATACTAAGTTCCGTTATGCTTTTCGTATTTCTTTTATCTTTGCCTTTTACACTATACTCCATGAGTTTTTTCGACCTTCTACTTGCCGCTGTTTTACTTTACGGATTTATTCAGGGATTCCGTCAGGGATTGTTCACTGCTTTTGCCTCTTTGATTTCTCTCGTTATAGGAATTATTCTGGCTATCAAGTTTTCGCATTTGGTACGATCGGTTATCGAAAATCATGTTTCCTGGAATCCGAAATATATTGAAGTAACCGCTTTCGGGCTTACGTTTATTCTGGTTGTCGTGGGTATTATCCTGTTGGCCAAACTATTCACCGGAATAGCCAGTTTTGCACAAATGGGCTGGCTCAATACGATTGCCGGCGGTGTTTTCGGAATCTTAAAAATGGCTTTGATTCTGAGTATTTTGCTCAACCTTTTCCAGAAAATCAACATCAATAATTATTTCCTTTCGCAGGAGACGATGGATAAATCCTTGTTTTACAATCCGATTCAGGAAACCTCCAAAATGATTTTCCCGAGTATTCAGGAGTGGTACGAAGCTTTTAAAACGACCGATGCCGACAAAGAAACTTCATCGGCACCGTAATTATCACTTCGATTGGTTATTTTAATTATAGGTTATAACCGTTTTGGATAGTAACGCCATATTGGCATCATTAACTTTTCGTATTTCGGTTGGATATCCTTCCGAATTATATTGTATCTGGTAGGATGCCGTTCCAACGATATCATTACTCGCTGCACTAGCATAACGCTGTTGAATTAATCTGTTGTTTTGATCCAATGGATGCAAGCTTTCGAAATGTATCAGGTATCCCAGATACGGATTCATCCCTGAAAAAGGATTTTTCTTATCATCATGAATATATTTGCTTTTGGAAACGGTAGTCGCATATTTTGAAGAAGCGCGTATTTCTGTTACGTTGTTTTGATCAAAAGCATATTCTTTTTTCTCGTAAAACTCCCATTGGTTATTGGTATAGGTTGATTCTGTAACGGATTTCAAAACACCATTTACATAAGTATACTCTGCCTTTTCCTCTTGATTGGCCGTTCGTATCAGTTTAGTACCATCGTATGTTAACATCGTTGCTACCACCGGATCATTATCAAAATAGCTATTTACCTGGCTAATTTTATCGCCCGTGTAAAGAAAATCCATTTTTAAATTATCGGTTATTATATCAATACTCTTTAGCTTATCCCCTACATACACAAAATTCCCGGTTCTTGTCAGATCCAGAGTACCGCCATTATACGTTACTTCCGTAATGCTTTTAATTTTTAATCCGGATGGTGTAACCTCTGAACTTGTACTACTATCACTATCACTTGAACATGATGCGAAGCTTACAAACAGTGCGGCTAAAAGTATTTTTTTCATTGTTTTATGATTGTTTATTATATTTCGCAAATATGTGACTTTTTTAATTAAAACAACGATACCGATAAATTTTTTACCGGTATCGGATTACGATAGTGTGATAGTGGCCACACTATTGTTCAATTTACGTATTGCAATTTCAGAAACACCAAGATAGCCATTAGACATTTTCTAATCGTATCCGTACAACTTGCCCATAATTGTATCGCTGCTATCGTGTTCCTTTTAATTTATTTTTCACAAACATATGAAATTTTATTAATCCGCCAGAAAAACTTTTAAAATTTCACTTATACCGCTATAAACAGCTGTAATATATCAAGAATACTCCGAATAAAAAATGCCGGTAGTACTACCGGCATTTTCATCTTATTTTAATTCTTTTATAGCATCTTTTTCGATCCATCCTTCCGAATCATCCGTCAACTGAATTTTCCGCCAGTTATCGAGCGATTCAATCACAAAGACTTTAGTTCCTTCGTGGACTATAAAAGCATCTGACGCAGTGTCTTTCGGTTCGCTTTTTACCGGAACCACCTCAGCAAAAACAATAGCCGGTCGTTCGCTATTATAATTATCTTTTTCCGCAATCGCTGCCGACACACTAATCAACATCGACAATAGGACCACAAACATTCCAAAGAAAAAGATTCGCTTGACTACTGTCAGACTGGCAAAATAATAGCCAATAAAACACAATAGAAAAAAAGCAGACGATCCAACAGCAATCCACGCCCATTCTTCATAGTGAAACACGTCCAACAGGTCATTGATCATTTTTGAAAAACCGACTTTCGGTACGACTTTAATCTCATCGATGGTCATTTTCTGTGCAAAATGCAGATTGGTCTGCGCCGCATGATCATTCGGATTCAACAGCAGCGCTTTTTCATAATTGTAAATCGCCGGTGCCACTTTATGCATTTTATAATAGGCATTCCCTAAATTAAAATACAGTTCTGCCGATTGTTTTCCGGATTGAGCCACCTGTTCGTAACTGGCTGCCGCCTCTTCGTATTTTTCTTTTTTATAGAAATCATTTCCTTTTTCAAAACCCGTCTGTGCCCAAAATACCTGGGAAACTAAAAGGACGATATACACTAGCTTTTTCATAGCGATTAATTCGTGATTTGTTTTTCCAGTCCGGAAATTACGGTTATAGCTTTATCATAATCCTGTTGCATGGTTCCAACCGAAGCCGGCGTATAGCGTGCAAACTCACAACTATCCATCAATCCTAAAAAGTTTTGAACCGTTTCCGGAGCTGCTTTTTTCGACAACAGTAATTCCTGAATATTTTCCTTACTCATTTCTGAGGTTTCGATATGCAGTTTCGCTTTTAAGAAATTATGCAACGCTTTTTCCATCGCCACATAAAACGCTTCTTTATTCCCCATTTGCTTATTGGCTTCCGACAAGAATCGTTTCGCCAGTTTATTCGACTGACGGATTTTATTACCCACAACATCACCATCGATCGCTTCTTTTTTCTTACGTGCCAATACAATTATTGGAATAATCAGGAATGGTGCGATCAATAGGGAATAGAACAAACCGGAACCTAAAAATTCCTTTTGATGAATGGCAGTCAGATTGGTTTTGAGTTTGATAAACTGAAACTGATCGCTTGCCACCACATTTTGTTTTCCGGGTGTCGCGGCTACCTGATTATCGCCGGAAGTTGGCGATGGTCCGTCCATCACATTGATCATTATTTCCGGTGAATTGATCGTCTTATATTTATTGGCACTCAAATCGAAATACGAGAACACAATTGGTTTGATCAGGTAGTTTCCTTTGTATTGCGGAATAATCGCATAGGTATCCGATACTTCGCCCTGCATACCGGAAAGCGGTGTGGATACTTTTTCTTTGTGTTCCGGATCGTACATTTCGAGTGCACTTGGCACAACCGGTTTCGGCAGGTTAAACAATTTCAGATTTCCTTTTCCGGAAACACTTACAACCAAATTCAGGGATTCGCCTGCTTTTAAAGTCGTTTTGGATGGTGTCACTTTAAAGTCGAAATCACCTACTGCACCGGTAAAATCGAGTGGTTTTCCGGCTTCCGGTAAGGAGCGCACATTAATTGATTTCGCACCGGCCGAAACGGTTTTATTTCCGCTGGCATATTCCATACGCCCGAAGAAATCGCGACGTCCGGTTGGCAGATCCACCTCAATATCCAGTGATAGCGGTTCAATTTCGAGTTTTCCGGCTTTTTGCGGATACAACACCGTTTTGCGCAATACTACATAACGATAGTCTTCGCCATTGTATTTTCCGTTTTCGACAACCAGTTTTTTGATATCGATATTCTGACTCCAGAAATCGTTGTATTTCGGACTTGCCATTTCGCGCCAATTCCGTACGCTGGCCGTATTACTCACATATAACTTATACACCACCGTAATCGGTTCGTTGACATATGGATTGGTTTTCGAGATTTCGGCAACCAGATGAATGCCTTCGCCCATTTTTTGCTGCGGATAATACGGATTCGCCTCTTCCTGAACCGCATTGGTAACCGTTACTTTTACCGGATTGGTTTTATAGATTTTCCCTTCAAATTCAATAGAAGCCGATTTAATAACAACCGGTCCTTTTTTTAACGGCATCAGAAAATAAGAATACGATTTATTAAACGATTTTTTTCCGTTAATCCACGAATAGCTCACCGCCTGATTGGGTCCACCTACAACCCGGAAACCTTCAAAAGGAGGCGGACTAAAGTTATCCCCGTCTTCGTTCATTGTAAAATCAATACGAAGTCGTTCGTTAATCCCAAGGGAATTCTTACTCACGGTTGCTTCGAACTGCACCTGAGCAAAAAGCCCCTGAAAGCATAATAATAGCAGAAAAATAGCTCTATTCATTGTTGTTTTGTGTCACTACTTATGTTTAATCCGACAAGGTATACTTTTTTGTCCGATTACCAATCTTTTTCATTTTTAACCGGACTTCCTTTGACTTCTCTTGCCTTTACTTTGTCCTGAATTTTCTTTTCTTCGTTGTTTAACGCATCCAACAGGTTTTCCATTCGTTGTTTGGACGCACCGCTTGGTTGTGGCTGGGCGTTCTGTTTGTCTTTGTCACCTTTATCTCCGTTTTTGTCTTTCGGATCGCCTTTATCGTCTTTTTTATCCTGACCTTTATCTTTATTCTGGTCTTTTTTATTATCGCCTTTATCTTTGTTTTTATCCTTGTCTTTCTGATCCTGTTTGTCTTTATTCTTATCCTTGTTTTTGTCCTTATTGTTATTTTTCGGCGGATTCTCTTTTAATTTTTGTTTGGCCAAGGCATAATTATAACGGGTTTCCTCGTCATACGGATTGTTTCGCAATGCATCTTTATAGGCTTCCACCGCGCCCGAATAGTTTTTTTCAAGCATAAAAACGTTCCCAAGGTTGTGCATCGCTTTGTGCTTTTGTCTTTTCCCTTTGGCGTTTTCAATCGCCTTCATATAGGCAAACTTCGCTTCCCCCGGTTGGTTTTGCCTGTAAATGGCATTTCCGAGATTATAGGATGAAGTCGCTCTTGTCGGTACTTTAGATTGCGAGATACGATAATCCGCTTCGGCTTCCGAATAGTTTTTTTCGCCGAACGCTTCATTGCCACGCGGCAAGTTCCGGTCTTTCACCTGAGCCGCCATCACCAACGAAAACAACAGAAAATAACAACTAAACCACTTCTTCATTATTCTTTTTCATTAAATAAATTCAACTTTTTAACCCAGGCTGTTTTGCGTTCCAACAAGAAAACATCCAATAGTAACAGTACCAATGCGATTCCTAAAAACCATTGGTATTGCGATTGGAAATCGGCTATCTGCTGACTTTCGAAGTCGGTTTTTTCCAGATTGTCCAATCCGTTTTTCACGAACGCCACTACTTCTTTGGTGTTTCCGCCATATACATAACCGCCATTGGCGCTTTTCGCGATACTTTTCAGGGTTTCCGGATATAGTTTTGTCACCACGGTTTCCCCTTTGGAATCTTTTTTATAGCCTTCTATTTTCCCATAATTACGCAATGGAATCGGCCCTCCTTTTTCGGTTCCGACACCGATGGTCAGGATTTTGATTCGTTTTTCTTTGGCTTCTTCCACTGCATCTTCAAAACCTTCCCCGTGATCTTCTCCATCGGAAATCAACACAATCAGCTTACTCGTTTGCGGATCATCAAAATAAGACGTTGCCAATTTAACGGCTTCCGATAACGCGGTTCCCTGCGACGACACCATATCGGTATTCATACTTTGCAGGTACATTTTAGCCACACTATAATCGGTTGTAATCGGTAAAACCGGATACGCACTGCCGGCATATCCCACAATCCCGATACGATCGCTTCCCAATTGATTGATGATCTGCGAAACCAACTGCTTACTTTTCTCCAAACGATTCGGTGCAATATCTTCCGCCAGCATACTTTTGGAAATATCCATCGCAAAAACGATATCCACTCCCTGTCGCTTTACCGTTTCCATTTTGGTTCCGATTTTCGGATTGACCAAAGCCAGAATGATCCCCGCCAAGGCCAACATCAGCACCACGAGTTTTAATACCGGTTTAAAAATGGATTTCTCCGGGCTTAATTTTTTAATCAGATCGAGGTCACCGAATTGTTTTTGCTTTTTCCGTTTCCAATAGCCATTGATCAGGAAAAGTAATACCAAAAACGGTATGACGCCCAACAGGTAAAAATATTTTGGTTCTTCAAATTGCCACATAATCAGATAAAACTTCTAAAAATAGTTTTTCGTAATAAAATTTCCAAAACCAGTAAGCCTAAGGCCAGAAATACAAGCGGTCTGTATTTCTCATCGTAGTTGAAATAGCGCATTTCTTCTATTTCGGTTTTTTCCAGTTTATTGATTTCGTTATAGATATTCTCCAGACTCTTATTACTGGTTGCTCTAAAGTATTTTCCATCGGTCGTTGCTGCGATTTCTTTCATCAGCTTTTCATCGATTTCCACCTGCATCATACGGAACAAAAACTGTCCGTTTGGTGCAATGGCATACGGAAACTCCGCCATACCATTGGTTCCGATTCCGATGGTGTAGACTTTAATACCATATTCTTTCGCGATTTCGGACGCCATTCGCGGATCGATAAACCCGGCGTTATTCACCCCATCGGTTAACAGGATCACGACTTTACTTTTGGCTTTACTATCTTTCAAACGGTTTACCGCTGTTGCCAATCCCACGCCAATCCCGGTTCCGTCTTGCAATACGTTGTCGTATTTTACGCCTTTCAGGGCTTCAAGTACCACTGCTTTATCGCTGGTTACTGGTGTTTTGGTATAACTTTCCGCCGCATACACCACCAATCCGATCCGGTCATTCGGACGTTCTTTTACAAACTCGGAAGCCACTCGTTTCAGCGCTTCCATACGGTTTGGTTTTAAATCTTTTGCCAGCATACTCCCCGAAACGTCAATCGCCATGACAATATCGATTCCGCTGGTAGTACGGGTTTTATTGGTTACATCGGTCGACTGCGGACGTGCCAGAGCAACAATCATTGCGCTTAACGCCAGAACACGCAATACAAACAATATCGGTTTTAACTTTGGTAAAATCGAAGTCGTTCCTTTAAACCCTTTTACCGAACTGATTTTTAAGGTCGCCGATTGTTTTTTTCTTTTCCAGAAATACCAGGCGATTACGATTGGTAGTACCAAAAACAGCCAAAAAAACTCGGGATGTAAAAAAGAGATATTCGTCATCATTCAGTTACTTTTCTAAGTTCAATGGATTTTACAACCCGGTCGGCTATTTCTTTTGCATTCTCATCTCCTTCACGGTATACCAGCGCAATTTCCTGTATTCCGAATTTTTGGGAGAAGATAATAATCTGGTATTCCATTCGTTCGTCTTCGTTTTTCGCCGGATTAAAGATCGTCATCGTTCCATAACCTCTTTTCCCGGTAAATCCGTCTTTGATTTCAAAGTCGTCTGTTTTAACGATAATTCCTTTGGCACCGACTGTTTTTTCAAATCGGGTGATATTCTCATTCAGAATCGCGTCATTATCGGCCTGTAGCGAATCTTTAAACGTGGTTGTATTAACCGCGATACTAAAATTATCGATCAGACTTCCGTACAGAAACTTCTGTGTCGACTTAATATTCGCCGGTAAATTTGTCTGAACCCGTTCGTCATTGAATCGTTTCAACACTTTTGGCGTTTCGATGATCACCGATGGTTCTCCGTATTCACTTTTTACCCACTCACCTTTTAACAGGTCTTTTGTACTGTGCCCGATGAGTTTGTCTTTAATAAAATCCAATCCGTCGGTCGACAGGTAGTAGGTAAATGCCGCAATAAAGAGCACGAGACTCGTACCCGTTGCCATCAGAATACGGCGTACTTTTTGTTGTTTGATGATGCGTTCCTGTCGCAATCGTTCGTCTACAATCGCCTGTTCCACTTCTTTTGGAATGGATTTTTCGATGGTAAAGATGATGCCTTCTATATTTTTACGGTCGTCTGCAATTTCGAAATCCAGCGGTTTGGATTTGGCAAATTTTACCAGATCGGCATTTTTAAGAATCTTTTCAAAGGTTTCGAAAGTATCCTTTTTGATGCCCATTTTCTTTTTGATCACCGCTTCTTTCAAAGCGGCAAGCAACTCGGCCGTCGTACTTTCCATCGCCGGAACCTGAATGGTTTCTTCGATATAGGTTCGTGTGATATCCGTCATTTCGGAATAATAGGATTTCACATCCCCATTTTGCCAAAGCTCTTTTTTCTCCAGGTTTTGTAGCAGATTTGTAGCTTTTTCAATTGGTGTCGCATAAATCTCGGCTACTTTTTTGTCTTTGTTCTGATAACGTTTTAGCAACCAGTTCACCAAAAATCCGGCGCCGATAATCAGCGCCAGAATCAGACTGTATTTCCAAACGTTGCTAATCGGTTTCTTAACCGTGATCACCGGTTTGATATCGTACATCTGTTGTTTGGTTGTATCGACCACCACGCCCATAACCTGAATCGCAAGCGAATCGGTCAGGAATTGTTTGTTGTTGATGATCACCGGTAATTGCGGTACAGTATATTTTCCGGTATCAAACTGCGTCAGGCCGTATCGTTTGATTAGCTCGTAGCGGTTTTCTTTTTTGATGGTATCCACCGGATAGGATTCCAATACTTCCAGGTAGCCAAATGTTTTGCTATCCGGGAAATAGACATGCGTCGTACTGTCTACTGTTGTTTTTAACGTCAGCTTAAACTGCGATCCTATTTTGATCTTTGTCGAATCTACCGTAGCCTGCACCGGTTTTTGCTGTGCGAAAAGCACCGTACCGAGCATTAAAAACAGCAGTATGTAAAACTTATTCTTTATCATTTCTAGGTTCTTGCTTTAAAATAACCCAATAACTTGGTTACATACGATTCATCCACACGGGTGCTTACGGTTCCGGAGCCACAACGGGAAAAGGTTTCTTTAAAATATTTTACATTTTCCTGATAGTGTTTTTCGTATTCCGCCCGAACCGATTTCGAATTGGTATTGACCAATAGTGTTTCGCCTGTTTCGGCATCTTCCATATGAACCATCCCAATGTTTGGTATTTTTTCTTCGCGGACATCGTATACCCGAACGCCGGTTACATCGTGTTTTTTTCCGGCGATTTTCAGGGTTTGCTCGTAATCGGAAGCCATAAAATCGGAAATCACAAAAACGATCGCCTTCTTTTTCATCACGCCCGACAAGAATTTCAGTGCCTGCGACAAGTCGGTTTTTTTACTTTTCGGTGTAAATTCGATCAATTCGCGGATGATGCGCAACACGTGGGATTTCCCTTTTTTAGGCGGAATAAACAACTCAATCTGATCGGAGAACAGGATCAATCCGATTTTGTCGTTATTTTTTGTGGCCGAAAAAGCTAAAGTTGCTGCGATTTCAGTTACCACATCTTTTTTAAGTTGGTTACGGGTTCCAAAGCTTTCCGAGCCACTGATATCCACCAGCAACATCATCGTAAGTTCGCGTTCTTCTTCGAAAACCTTGATGTAGGGTTCGTTATAACGCGCCGTTACATTCCAGTCGATCGCCCGAACATCGTCGCCAAACTGATACTGGCGCACTTCCGAAAAGGTCATCCCCCGACCTTTAAAGGACGTATGGTATTCGCCCGAGAAGATATGATCGCTCAATCTCCGGGTTTTGATTTCTATTTTTCGTACTTTTTTTAAAAGTTCTTTGGTATCCATTCTAAGAGTGATTACAGATTAATGATTCGATCCTGATGCCGGGCAAAAGGGGCTAAAATCAGCAATCTATATTCTAAGGCACTTCGATTTCGTTTACAATTTTGTTGATGATCTCTACAGAAGTGATGTTTTCGGCCTCTGCTTCGTAGGTAATTCCGATTCTGTGACGCAATACATCGTGCACTACGGCGCGAACGTCTTCCGGGATTACATAACCACGGCGTTTGATAAAGGCATAACATTTGGCAGCCGTCGCTAAGTTGATACTTCCCCTTGGAGAAGCTCCGAAGCTGATTAGTGGTTTTAAATCGGCCAGTTTGTATTTTTCCGGATAACGGGTTGCAAAGATGATATCCAGGATATATTTTTCAATTTTCTCGTCCATATAGACTTCGCGAACCGCCTCCTGTGCTCTTTTAATCTGATCCAGCGACACTACCGGGCTCACTTTTTCGTAGCTTCCTTTCAGGTTTTGACGGATCACCATACGCTCGTCTTCCATTTTAGGATAGTCGATTACCGTTTTCAACATAAAACGATCGACCTGCGCTTCCGGTAACGGATAGGTACCTTCCTGTTCCACCGGGTTTTGGGTTGCCATTACCAGAAACGGTTTGTCCAGTTTAAAGGTTTCATCACCAATGGTCACCTGTTTTTCCTGCATGGCTTCCAGTAATGCCGATTGCACTTTTGCCGGTGCCCGGTTGATCTCATCCGCTAATACGAAATTGGCGAAGATCGGTCCTTTTTTTATCGAGAAGTCATTTTGTTTGATGTTATAGATCATGGTTCCCACTACGTCCGCCGGTAAAAGATCGGGCGTGAACTGAATTCTGCTGAAAGAACCTTGAACCGCTTGCGACAGGGTATTGATGGCTAATGTTTTTGCCAATCCCGGTACACCTTCCAGTAAAATATGACCTTGTCCTAAAAGTCCGATTAATAATCGTTCTACCATGTGCTTCTGACCTACAATTACCTTGTTCATCTCCATTGTTAGTAGATCGATAAAAGCACTTTCTCTCTCTATTTTTTCATTAATTGCTCTAATGTCTAAAGTAGCTGTGGTGTCTTCCATTTTTATGTTTTTTTGAGCCGTGAAATTAAATAAGTTATTTTAACACTGCAAATTGAAAATTTATTTAGTGTTTTGTTGTTAACAATTGGTTAAAAGTCTTGGTAACACTTTCATTTTAAGCCCGAATTATGATTTTGTTTTTATATTTTTAAGATCTGAAATTTAATTACCATGAAAACAGTTCTTATCACGGGTGCTACAAGCGGAATCGGAAAAGCGACAGCAGCGCTTTTGGCCCGTCATCAATATCGTCTGATTATCTGCGGACGAAGAAAAGAAATTCTCGAAACATTAGAAAGCGATTTAGCAAAACATACACAAATTACTTCACTTGCGTTTGATGTAAAAGACAAAGATTCGGTTTTTGAAGCCATTTCATCCCTTCCGGAAGACTTTTCGCAAATCGACATTTTGATCAACAATGCTGGAAATGCCCACGGACTGGATCCGATTCAAACCGGAAGCACCGACGATTGGGATGCAATGCTCGACATCAACGTAAAAGGGTTGTTGTATGTATCCAAGGCGGTGATCCCACAAATGACCGAACGCAAATCCGGTCATATCATCAATATCGGATCGACCGCGGCAAAAGAAGTCTATCCCAACGGAAATGTATATTGCGCAAGCAAACATGCGGTAGATGCCCTTACGCAAGGCATGCGAATTGACCTGAACGCATTTGGAATTAAAGTGGGCGGTATCCATCCGGGGATGGTTCACACGGCGTTTTCGGAAGTGCGCTTTAAAGGCGACACCGATCGTGCCGACAATGTATACAAAGGCTTCCAACCTTTACTGGCCGAAGACATCGCCGATATCATCCACTTTGTGATTTCGAGACCGTATCATGTAAATATTGCCGATCTGATGGTTCTATCGACCGCTCAGGCTACCTCTACGATTGTGAATAAAAATTTATAAGCCCGTTTCCTTCGATGATTAACAAGCGCCTGCTTATTAAAAACCTATTGGCTCACAACGATGAGAGCAGCTTCTATGACAAAAAGCGTCAATTGAATCTGCACACCAAGGAAGGCAAGGCGAAGTTTTTAAAACACATCTGTGCGTTATCGAATTCCAACCCGACAAACAATTCCTATATTGTGGTGGGCGTGGAAGATCAGGACAACGAAATTATAGGCGACGACTTTTTCGACGACAGCCGGATTCAGAATCTGGTCAATGCTTTTTTGGATAATCCACCTCGGATTCAGTACGAAAATGTTCCGTTTCCGCATTTGCCAAAAGACAAGGTCGTTGGATTAGTAACGATTCGGCCCACCCATAAAGTTTCCTCTTTTAAAAAGGCAATTTACACCATCCCGGCCAAAGCTATTTTTATTCGTCGGGGCAGTAATTCGATCCCGATCGATGCGCCGGATTTTTCACAGGAACCTGCGGCGAGTTCGAATACCGAAACGGTGATCAGCATCGAGAACAACTCCCGAAACAGTATTGAATATACCCTGGAAGGTGTTATCGATTTTATGAACAACCGTCATAAGGATATGAATCCGAAGTATAAGGTTTTCAAGGAATTCTTTATCGTTTGCTGGGCCGGAAACAAAAAGAAAATACGGGACAAAACCTTCTTATCACGGGTTGATATCGAATTAATCAACGAACAAGTCAAACTTTTTTACTCGGCATTGGACGAAGTAACGGTCGACTATACAGACGATTGTTTTCGGATTACCGAATACCTGCTTTTAGGATTAAACGACAAAACGAGTTATTACCCGTTGGAACAAGTTAGCATCCGGTTTTACGACAATGGTTATTACAAGATCGACAACCAGATGCTTTTCGAGCCACCGGTATTTAACCGAAAAATGTTATTTCATATTTACAACTCCAATTTGGCATTAATCCGTAAATTGCAAAAAGGTTTACCGTTGTCCGATCGCGAGAACAAAGACCTGGAAAACCTGCCTTCGACGCTAATGATCTGTTATCTGAATGGATTTGACGAGGCCAAACAAAAACTTATTGATGCCAAATTGCTTTTAAAAGCGCATGAAAACCCAACAGTTTATGTGTCGTTTAAAGAAGCCATGCGCATTTTACGAAAAATGAAATACGGAATGAATAATGAGTAGAACGTTAGTTATTGGAGATATACACGGCGGACTGAAAGCCTTACATCAGATTATGGAACGCGCTCAGGTTACCACAACCGATAAATTGATTTTTTTAGGCGATTATATCGACGGATGGAGTGATTCGCCCGGTGTAATTGATTTTTTAATTGAACTGGATAAAACCCACGATTGTTTTTTTATTCGCGGTAACCACGAAGAAATGGTTTTACGTTGGTTAACTGCCGGCGACGACAATGCCGAATGGCGTATCCATGGCGGGCAATCGACCGTTGATGCCTATCAGGATTTGGACATACACACCAAAGACCGTCACGTGGCTTTTCTGGCGCGTTTAAACGACTATTATATCGACGATAAAAACCGCTTGTATGTGCATGCCGGTTTCACCAACCAGAAAGGCGTTTATTATGAATTTTTCCGCGGGATGTTCTGTTGGGATCGAACGTTATGGGAAACGGCCATGTCGTTAAATCCGGCGCTTTCAAAAGCCGATTTGTTTTACCCGAAACGCCTTACCCTATATCAGGAAATTTTTATCGGTCATACACCGGTAACCCGAATTGGTGAAACCGTTCCGGTGAACAAAGCCAATGTTTGGAATGTCGATACCGGAGCCGCATTTAAAGGTCGGCTAACCATTATGGATGTCGACACCAAAATGTTCTGGCAGAGTGATCCGTTACACGAGCTTTACGCCAACGAAAAGGGACGCAACTAGTTGTTTCGTCTGATTTTTATACTTTTGCAAAAATTTTGAAATATGAAAAAACACATTATTCTTTTAGGCGTACTATTGAGCGGCCTTTTTGCCAATGCACAATCCAAGAACGAGGTTAAGGTTAATATTTTAAATACGATCGTACTAGCATCGGTGGAATTAGGTTATGAGCATTTTCTGGACAGCGACCAGTCGGTTGGCGTAGAATTTTTGATCAATGATCGTTTTTCCTATACTGCCGAAAAGAGCGGTGGTGCCAAAGAATTTAAAACCAACAGTATTCTGGCTTCCTATAACTTTTATTTCGGAGCCAATGGGGAAAGCAACTCCGGTTATTATGTATCGCCATTTTTAAAATACCGCTTTGGTGATTTTAACGAAAAAGAAGTGATCAACGACATCGAAGTAACCCATACGACCGATATGAATAGCTTTATCGTAGGTCTGGGAACGGGATATAAATGGGCATGGAATAACAAATTTGCGATTGCGCCTTATGCCAACATTGCACGCAACTTTAGCAGCACTGTAAACGATCGTTTTAGCGCGATTGAATTTAATGCCGGCGTAAGTATCGGGTATCGTTTTTAATACCAGACAGGTTTTAGAAACCTGTCTGGTATTAAAAAAAGGGCTGTCTTTCCAGACAGCCCTTTTTATATGGGATTTATCGATTATAAATCAAACTTGATACCTTGTGCCAATGGCAACGCGGTTCCGTAGTTGATGGTATTTGTTTGTCTTCTCATATACGCTTTCCACGCATCAGATCCTGACTCACGTCCA
The DNA here is from genome assembly GCA_023446155.1 of Bacteroidota bacterium. Lineage (GTDB taxonomy): Bacteria > Bacteroidota > Bacteroidia > Flavobacteriales > Flavobacteriaceae > Flavobacterium. Next base: position 9,808 of record JAEXIT010000012.1, on the reverse strand, counting down.
CCACCTGTTTCTTTTTCACCACCAAAAGCACCACCGATTTCAGCACCAGACGTTCCGATGTTTACGTTTGCGATACCACAATCCGAACCTGCCTGAGAAAGGAATAATTCCATTTCTCTCATGTTGTTGGTAAAGATAGATGATGACAATCCCTGTGGCACACCATTTTGCATAGCGATCGCCTCTTCGATAGTTGTATATTTCATCACGTATAAAATCGGCGCGAACGTCTCTTCCTGAACGATGTGGAATTCGTTTTTCGCTTCGATGATACATGGTTTTACGTAACATCCGCTTTCATAACCTTCTCCTTCAAGAACACCACCTTCAACGATAATGTTTCCGCCTTCCTGTTTTGCTTTTTCAATAGCATTCAGGTAATCGTTCACCGCACCTTTGTCGATTAGCGGTCCAACGTGGTTGTTAGAATCCAATGGATTTCCGATTTTTAATTGTCCGTATGCATTTTTCAATACGCTGATTGTTTTGTCGTAAACACTTTCATGAACGATTAAACGTCTTGTAGAAGTACAACGTTGTCCGGCAGTTCCTACCGCTCCGAATACCGCTCCTACCAATACCATACTGATATCGGCATGTTCTGAAACGATAATCGCGTTGTTTCCTCCTAATTCAAGGATGGTATTTCCGAAACGTTCCGCTACGGTTTTCGATACGTGACGTCCGATTCTTGTAGAACCTGTGAACGATACCAATGGAATACGTTTGTCGTTGTTGATTAAGTCACCCGACTCATTTCCGACTACTAAACAGCTAACTCCTTCAGAAACATTGTTGTTACGCAATACTTCTGTGATAATGTTCTGACAAGCTACGGCACACAAAGGTGTTTTTGAACTTGGCTTCCAGATACAAACGTCTCCACAAACCCAAGCCAACATTGAATTCCAGCTCCATACCGCTACCGGGAAGTTAAACGCAGAGATAATCCCTACCACTCCAAACGGATGCCATTGCTCGTACATTCTGTGCATTGGTCTTTCGGAATGCATGGTTAAACCGTAAAGCTGACGGGATAATCCCACTGCGAAATCACAGATATCGATCATTTCCTGAACTTCACCTAAACCTTCCTGAAGGCTTTTCCCCATTTCATACGAAACCAGTTTCCCCAGAGGTTCTTTATATTTTCTAAGTGCTTCACCCATTTGGCGCACAATTTCGCCTCTTTTCGGAGCCGGGATCAATCGCCATTCTTTAAACGCCTCTTCAGCCGTTTTCATTGCGGCTTCATAATCTTCTTTAGTGGACGATTTTACTTTTCCGATTAATTCTCCGGTTGCAGGAGAATACGATTCGATAATTTTACCATTTGAAAACCAGTTTGAACCGGTTGATGTTCCTTCGTTTATTTCTTTAAGCCCTAGTTGTTGTAGTGCTTCCTGAATACCGAATTGGTCAATTGCTGTTGCCATTATTCTAAGTTATTTTCGTGTGTTTTTATTTTTCACAAAGTTACTGTTTTTTGTTTAGGATTATAAAGGATTAACTTTTACGCTTGTGTTTCCGAAACAATAACCTTTTTATTTTCTATTTTTTTGCGACAAAACGCGGATCGGATTCCATCACGGTTCCACATTTCTCACAGGTTCGCAAGGTTTCCGAATTGTAAAAATGCTGGAAATGCGGCAAGAAGTCTTTTTCAATATCTTTTAATTCAAAATAGACGTCGTATAGTTTATGGTTGCAATTATCGCAATGCCATAACAGTCCGTCGGTAAATCCTTTTCCGGCTCTTTTCCGTTCGATCACCAGTCCGATGGAACCTTCGCTTCTCACTGGCGAATGTGGCACTTTTGCCGGATGCAAATACATATCGCCTGCTTTGAGTGGCATTTCCTTACGTTCGCCATCTTCCTGAATTACGATTTTGATATCACCTTCCAATTGGTAGAAGATTTCTTCCGTCTCGTTATAATGATAGTCTTTACGCGCATTTGGACCGGCCACGATCATTACAATAAAATCGTTGGCGTCTACATATATATTTTTATTTCCAACCGGCGGTTTTAACAAATGCCGGTTTTCATTAATCCACTGATTAAGATTAAAAGGGGGTTGGATAGCCATAGGTTGAATGTTTGTACTAAAGTACAAAAAAGGAAAAAGGCAGGTAAAAAAACCTGCCTTTATTATTACTTTGCTTCTTTAATCAGATAAATGTACACTGGGAAGTGGTCACTAAATCCGACTTCTCCATTGGAGTTACGCAGCGGATAGCCTTTATACTGTCCGGAACTCTGAATCAGATATGGTTTGTTAAACACCCCTGCTTTCCAGAAACGCAATGACGAATAATCTTTACGGATTAACGGTTCGCTGATGATAATCTGGTCGAATAAATCCCAGGCATCACGGTAGGCCAATGTTCCGATACCGTCTTTTGACATTTGCTCCATCGGGTTAAACATACCGAATTCTTTAACGTCCTCTTTTTTCCCTTTCGCACCTAAAGCTTCTTTCACACTCTTATTATAAGGACCATCGTTTAAGTCGCCCATAGTAATCACTTTCGCATTCGGGTTGATTCGGTATAGCGAGTCAATAATTTTTTTGTTTAACGCACCGGCTGCTTCACGGAACGGGCTACTTTTTTTCTCACCACCGGAACGTGACGGCCAGTGGTTTACGATAACGCTGATTTCTTCCCCATCCAATAATCCGGTTACCAACAACTGATCACGCGTATAGATTCTTCTGGTTTTCACATCAAGGTTTACATTTTCTTCCACCTTATCATCACCTTCTTCTTTGGCTTTTTTATTTAACCCTTGCTCGTTTTCATATATATATAATGGTATATTTTTATAGCTTAACGGTCTGAAGTGTTTTTTCTGATATAAAAAGCCCACGTCGATTCCCCTTTTATCCGGAGAGTCAAAATGAATCACCCCATAATCTTTTTCGATCATTCCCGGTTGTTTCACTAAATCTTCCAATACCCCTCTGTTTTCCACTTCGGCACATCCTACGATAACCGGAGCGTATGGATTTTCACCGGTTCCGATCTCTGGAATAACGCGGCTTAAATTAGCCAGTTTTTTCTGATACTTTGCTCTAGTCCAGTGTTGTGTCCCGTTAGGCAACCACTCCTCATCATTGTTCGGCCCATTGATTGTATCAAACAGGTTTTCCAGGTTGTAAAAGGCCACAGTGTAGACTTTGAATTTTTTGTTTTGCGCGTAAATCCCATTAAATGAGAAACATACAATTAAAAGCGCGATGAAATTTCTAATTTTCATGTAAGGTATATTAAATTAACATCAAGTTTGAGACAAACTCCGGGCCAAAAGTAAATAATATTATTAAAAGATGTACATTTGCAGGCTGTTAAGTTTTTATTAAGACTTGGCAAACAAAAAATTAACTTAATTTTATTTATGAAAAAACTTGTATTTAGTATTTTATTCGTACTGCAAGCCGTTTTTGTTTGGTCACAACATTCCCCAGCACTAAAGGGAAAAGTTGTTGATTCTAAAACGCAAAAACCATTAAGAAATGTTGTTGCGACCATCACAAGCACCAACCAGTCTGCTTTAACAGATGCAGCGGGTGTTTTCTCTTTTGATGTAGCAACGGAAGGACAACAAAAGTTAACTGTAGGAAGTACAGGGTACTCTACCCAGACTTTTACACTTAGCATTGTGAAAGGACAATCTTTGGATTTGGGTGTGGTTTTCTTAGAAGAAGACATCACATCTGAGCAACAACTAAGCTTGATCACTATCACAGAAAATGATCTTGGGGATGACAACAGTGGTTCCGAGAGTACAGCAGGTTTGCTACAGGCATCCCGTGACACTTACCAACAGGCTGCTGCCTTCAACTGGGGTCAGGCTAGATTCCGAATCAGAGGTTTGGACAATGAGTATGGTACTACTATGATTAATGGTATCGTAATGAACAAACTTTTTGATGGAAGACCACAGTGGAGTAACTGGGGAGGTCTTAATGACGCGACTCGAAACCAGGAATTCACAATGGGATCTGCTCCTTCCGACTATACTTTTGGTAACATTTTAGGTACGCAAGAGATAAACACTAGAGCTTCTTTTTACCGTCCGGGAACGCGTGTTTCGTTTTCAGGAACAAACTCAAACTACAGCTGGAGAACTATGGCTACCTATGCTTCCGGAATGAACAAAGACGGATGGGCATTTGTGGTTTCAGGATCCAGAAGATGGGCTAAAGAAGGTTACTTCGAAGGAACAGATTATTCTGCTAACTCCCTTTTCGCAAGTATCGAGAAAAAATTCAACGACAAACATAGCATCAACTTTACTTCTATCTACGCACAAAACAGCAGAGGTAAAAATTCACCAAACACTCAGGAAGTTTCGGACCTAATGGGTACAGAGTACAACTCGTATTGGGGATGGCAAAATGGCAAAAAGAGAAACTCAAGAGACAAAAACGTTGATGAGCCTATCTTAATGTTAAGCCACTACTGGAAAATAAATGAGCGAAACACGTTAAACACGAATATTTCTTACCAATCAGGAGGAATCGGGAATTCCAGATTAGACTATAACGGTGGAAACAACCCTGATCCTACATACTACAAAAACTTACCAAGTTATTATTTAAACTTACACAATATTCCAGCTGACGGTTCTTTACCAACGCATACTCCAAACTATGCACAAGCTGAAATTGCACGTGTGGATTTCATCAACAACAGCCAGATCAACTGGGAAAGAATGTACCACGCTAACGAGATCAACAAACGCAGTATCTATGCTTTGTATGAAGACCGTATGGAAGATGTTACCTGGACTGCAAACTCCATCTTAAACTCTCAATTATCGGATAACATTACATTAAATGCAGGAATCAACTTCCGTTCATTAAAATCGGAAAACTTCCAAAAAATGTTAGATCCACTAGGGGATTATGGTTTTATTGATACCGATTTATTCTACGAAGGAAACGGTTTTACAGCTGGTCAGTCTCAAAGTGACTTAAACAACCCGAACCGTGTTGTTAACGCGGGTGATCGTTACGGATACAACTACATCATGCGCGCTATCGTTGCAGATGCTTTTACACAGTTTAAATTTACATACAACAAATTCGATTTCTATTTAGCACAAACATACTCTCAGACAAGATACCAGAGAGAAGGTCTTTACAGAAACGGATTATATGCTAACAACTCGTACGGAAAAAGCGACAAGTTAGAATTTAACAACTACGGATTCAAAGGAGGACTTACCTATAAGATCACTGGGAAACACATGTTAAGTGTTAACGCAGCTTATATGACTAAAGCGCCTATGTTACGAAATGCCTTCAATAACGCACGTTTAAACAACAGTATCGTTAGCGGATTAGAAGATGAGAAAATTTCAAGTGTTGATGCAAGTTATATCATCAGAGCACCAAAATTAAAAGCACGTTTAACCGGATTCTACTCTAAAATCGAAGATGCAACTAAAGTTGGTTTCTTCTATGCAGAAGGTTTAGGAGCTATTGAAGATGGTGGTAACGACAGTGAGAATGACTTCGTAGCTGAGATTACTAAAAACATCGACAAACAAAACATCGGTTTAGAGTTAGGTTTAGAGTACCAATTATCTAAAACAATTAAAGTTACCGGTTCTGCTTCATATGGTCAATACATCTACAGCAACAACCCAACAGTACTTCTAAACATCGATTCACGTCAGGCAGCGGGACTTAACCCGATTGTTAACTTCGGAGAATCATCTCTTAAAAACTACAGACAAGGTGGTATGCCACAACAGGCTTACTCACTTGGAATTGAGTATAGAGATCCTAAATTCTGGTGGATTGGAGCTAATGCCAACTACTTAGACGATAGTTATGTTGAAGTAGATCCATTAATCCGCACCAACAACTTCTTTATGGAGCCTGGTGGATCTGGAGTATCATATCCGGAAGTTACCGAAGACAGAGCACGTCAGTTATTAAGTCAGGAGAAATTCAATTCATTCATGTTAGTAAACCTTACCGGTGGTAAATCATGGAGAATTAGCGGAAATACTTTAGGTTTCTTTGCAAGTGTGAACAACATTTTTGATGTTACTTACAAAACTGGAGGTTTCGAACAAGCTAGAAATGCAAACTACAGAGAGTTAAATATGGATTATGCCAGCGGTACCCGTTCTTTCGGATCGAAATATTTCTACGGTTACGGCAGAACGTATTTTGTAAACGTTTACTTAACATTCTAATTTAAACCAGTAAAGAGACTCACATGAAAAATTTTAATATAAAAACACTTTGTGTTGCTTTGATTGCCTTAGGCGCATTAAGCAGCTGTACAAAAGAAGACGACACTAATTTACCATCTATTGTTCCGGCTATCTATTATGAAGATTTCCAGACTGCTGTAGCAAATACGCCATTCGACCTTGAAGGATGGACCAACTTCGCTCAGACAGGTACTAAAAAATGGATTGAAAACTCATATCAAGGTAACGGATATGCTGAATTTACACCATTTAACAGTGGACAGGCATCGAATGTTGCTTGGGTCGTAACACCAGGAATCAATATCGATAGTGCGATTAAAAAGCGTTTAACATTCGACGTGGCACAACACCACGTAACGGATTTAGTAAACAACAAATTAGAAGTTTTTATTTCAACCGATTATGACGGAACAAATGTAACAGATGCTACCTGGACTCAGGTTTCCTTTACGCCACCATTAGCGGGAAGCACACACAATTACGACTTTTTCAAAGCAGGTGCTATCAATCTTGCCAACTATTCCGGAACCATTTATATCGGATTTAAAGCAACCGGAGGAACGGCTACTGCACTTGCCGGAGCTTATATGATTGACAACGTAAAAATATTCTAAGCTAAAAAATACAACGATGAAAATTTCAATTAAATCCCTTTTATTCGCGACACTTTCAGCTGGAATATTATCCGGTTGTGTGAATGGTGATCATTATCCTAAAGCGGATACCCCTTGTTATACCTTAACTCCGACCAAAACAGTTGCTGAGATTTTTACAGTAGCTACCGCTACCCCTACACAAATTACCAGCGATGATATTATCGAGGCTTATGTAGTATCGAGTGACGAAGGTGGAACATTTTACAAAACCGTTTCTTTGGAAACACTTGACAAATCAAGAGGTTTTAGTATTCCGGTTGATATGTATAACATCTACACCGAATTCGAACCGGGAAGAAAAGTATACGTAAACCTAAAAGACCGTTATATCGCAATTGCACACAGCTCTTTAGTTATTGGAGATTTATACCAAGGAAATGCTGTAGGACGTTTGGTACCGGAAGAATTCAGAAGAACAGCGAAAGCTTCTTGTGATGTCGTAAACGAAGATGAATTAGTATCCCACATGACTATTGCTGAGGCCTTAAACAACAACCACATTAACAAACTTATCGAGTTTGACAATGTTCAGTTTACCGATGCTGCCATTGGATCCAATTATTATGATGCTAACAGTTCGACTACAATTGGCGGTGCTACCAACTGGAAACTTACAGACAATACTGGTCATGAGATCTATTTCAGAACAAGTGAATTTGCTAAGTTTGCTGGCAAACCGGTTCCAAACAAAAGTGGAAAAGTTCGTGGTGTATTAACAAAATACAACAATGACTTCCAATTCCTTGCTCGTACAGAAAGAGATATTATGTTGGAAAACCCAAGATTCTATATCAGTACTGCTCAAGGCGGAACAGACATTCAGTTCAACGGATCTTTCACAGAAGATTTTACAAGTTATGCGGTTAACCTAACGGCTTTCCCTAAATATGTAAACGATCAGACCATTGGTGGAAGATACTGGCAGTTAAAACAGTTCCCTGCTAACACAGGAAACAAATACATCGAGATGACTTCTTTCGGAAGTGGTGGTGTGACGGCTAAAACGTATTTCTTTGTACCGGTTGATTTTACAACTGCAAACACATTCGCTTTCAAAACGCTTGCTCGTTTTTACCAAGGAAATGTATTAAAAGTATATTATGTAACGGCTGCAAACTATACTGCAGGCGGACCAATTAATCTGGCTAACTTTGTAGATATCACGTCATCATTCAGTATTTCTACACCGGCAACAGGACAATCGGCTTCGACATTCCAGTCTAGTGGTACATATAACATTCCTGGTAGTGTAACAGGTAACGGTTATTTTGTTTTCGAACATTCGGGAACTCCAACTATTACCACTACAATGCAGGTTGATGATATTACAGTAAACTAAAAAATATATCTTCTATTTTTAAAGCAGCCAATTGGCTGCTTTTTTTGTTTACACCTGACAGGTTTCTAAACCTGTCAGGTGTATTACTTGTTCCTTTGATGTCTCTTATATCGACATACCAGATAGTTTATGTGATTTCACTATTACGGAAACAATCGATATCCCTAAAAAGCTACAGGAATACAATGGTAAATTTAATCGTAAGACATTTAAAATTCAATCCGGTAAAACAGAACATTATATCGTCGCTTCCGGCTATATAATAGGTAAAAACACATGGCTCAATGAAGATAGAGCATCCAACATTTCATTACAATATGATGAAATAATAACCGATTCAAATTTGTAATCTATAACCTTTTCAATTCGTTTTAGCTCTGATTTGTAATTAAAATTGATCTATAAAAGGCTGTCTCAAAAGATAGAGACAGCCTTTTGTTATTATTTTAGCAATACATAAAAAGATCGTTTAACCAAATCCACACCATGAAAACAAACCCTTTCATTCTTTTAATTTTACTATTGCTTTTAAGCTGCAAAAACAATGAAGATAAAGTTATACCCGAAAACAACACTGTTACCAACAACAAAGAACAAACAATGACAGATGAGGATTTCTCGGTATTTATAGCAAAATTTGTCACTGACAAATCGTTTCGCCACGAACGGATTACTTTTCCTTTACGAGGCTATAATTCCGCTGCTATGAATCCGGAATTAACCGATTAAGACACATTATACATGTTTGACAAAGCCGATTTTGACTTTTCATCAGAAGAAGATTTTCAAAAACCGACTAACGGAGATGTTCTTAAAAACAAAACCATTAAAACCGATTCTTCGATGATTTACAGGATTTACAAAGAAAACTCCGGTTATGATACGCGCTATGAGTTTAAACTCAAAGATCAAAAAATGGGTTTTAATTTATTATTCCTATGCGAATTATTAGAACGTTATATAACCGTTGAAGATGCAATCCGCTTCCAATCAATATAAAACTACACCCCAAAAAGGGGTAGTTTTTTGTTTTATATACAACATTATAACACCTGTTTAAAATCCGACAAGGTTTTCGAAACCTGTCAGACGTAGCAATCCCACTTCAAAACAGCATTTTTAAGCCCTAAGCAGCATTATTTCCTAAAAGACAACAAAACCCTTGAGAAGGACAAAAAACACTTTAAAGACAACAAAAAAGGCGGCCAATTGGCCGCCTTTTCTTTATGTTACACCTGACAGGTTTCCAAAACCTGCCTGGTGTTAATAATATTATTTCTTAACAATCAGGAACTCTGATCGTCTGTTTTTCGCGTATTCTTCTTCCGTACAGTTATCACCACAGTTTACTTTAGGCTCACTCTCTCCGTAACCTTTTCCGGAGATTCTGTCCTTAGCAATTCCTTTGGAGATAATATACTGAACTGTAGATTTTGCACGACGATCCGATAAATTCATGTTGTATTTATCACTACCTCTGCTATCAGTATGGGATTTAACCATGATCACCATAGCAGCGTTGTTTTTCATTACCTGAACTAACTTGTCTAACTCAAAAGCACCTTGTTGGGTGA
>JAEXIT010000011.1 GCA_023446155.1 Bacteroidota bacterium | reverse complement strand
ATCGTTGATCACAAGTCCGTTAACCGTTACGTTTCCGGTATTGGTTACTGTAAACGTATAGGTAATTGTCTCGCCTACTTGCGCAAAAGTATCCGCATTGGTATCGTTAAATACCGCTGTTTTAACTAAGGCAATTGCTGGAGTTTGTGTTAGAGTTGTCACGGTACACTTCGGACAACCAGCATCATATCCATTATCTCCAGGTTGCGACGGGTTCGTTGGATCTTCCGATTCATCCGTAACCGGACCTCCTGTTGGATCTTGTCCGGTAACAGTAGCTAAGTTTCGAACAAATCCACTATTCAGATCCGCCTGTGTTATCGTATGGGTTGCCGTAACCGTTACACTTTGTCCTTGTGCCAAAGTAGCAATGGTTGCCGGAGAAATACTACCCGCGTCCGCATTAGTATCCGTTACGGTAATATTGGTAACCGTTACATTTCCGGTATTGGTTACCACCAAAGTATAGTTGATCACATCACCAACGCTATCATACGTTCCGTTGGCTGCGTCTTTTGTTAAGGTTAATTCCGGTTCCATTACAAAAACCGTTACTACCGCTGTATCACAATTCGTAGGGTTTAACACCTCACAAATCTGATACGTCATCGTATAGGTTCCTCCAGGTGTTCCCGGAATCACATCTACGTTTCCATTTGGATTTAATACCAAATTCGGATTTGAAACCGTAGTCGTTAAAATTACTTCCGATGGAACAACTGCTGTTCCGTTTAAGGTATCATTCGTATATACATTGACAACATTTGTTGCGCCTGTCGTTCCGTTGATGTTGGTAGCCGAATCGTTATTCGCATCGATTGCCGGTGGCACTACCGTTACACTTACAACCGCTGTATCACAGTTTGTTGGATTTAAAACCTCACAAATCTGATACGTCATCGTATAGGTTCCTGCCGGTGTTCCCGGAATTACGTCTACATTTCCATTTGAATTTAATACCAGGTTTGGATTTGAAACCGTAGTCGTTAAGATCACTTCCGATGGCACTACTGCTGTTCCGTTTAAGGTATCATTGGTATACACATTGACAACATTTGTTGCACCTGTGGTTCCGTTGATATTGGTAGCTGAATCGTTATTCGCATCGATTGCCGGTGGAACTACCGTTACACTTACAACTGCTGTATCACAGTTTGTTGGATTTAAAACCTCACAAATCTGATACGTCATCGTAAAGGTTCCTGCCGGTGTTCCCGGAATCACGTCTACGTTTCCATATGGATTTAATACCAAATTCGGATTCGGAATTGTAGTCGTTAAGATCACTTCCGATGGTACAACTGCTGTTCCGTTTAAGGTATCATTCGTATATACATTCACAACATTTGTTGCGCCTGTCGTTCCGTTGATATTGGTAGCCGAATCTTTATTCGCTTCGATTGCCGGTGGTACTACCGTTACACTTACTACCGCTGTATCACAGTTTGTTGGATTTAAAACCTCGCAAATCTGATACGTCATTGTATAGGTTCCTGCCGGAGTTCCCGGAATTACATCTACGTTTCCATTTGGATTTAATACCAAATTCGGATTTGAAACCGTAGTCGTTAAAATTACTTCCGATGGCACAACTGCTGTTCCGTTTAAGGTATCATTCGTATAAACATTGACAACATTTGTTGCGCCTGTGGTTCCGTTGATATTGGTAGCGGAATCATTCTCAGCGTTGATCACACTAGTTGCACGTGTTGGCGTAATCGTGGACGTGTTATTAGCCGGATTCGGATCACTTTCGTTACCTGAAATCACCGCGCTATTGGTATACGTTCCTGTTGCGTTTACCGTAGCTGTAAGCGTTAAGGTATACGACTGTCCGTTTGTCATAGTACCAATTGTCCAAAGACCGGTTCCGTTATTAAACGTTCCTCCGGTTGTAGATGCCGATACATAGGTGTATCCGTTTGGCAATTGTTCCACAACCTGAACACCGGTCGCATTTCCGGCGCCGTTATTGGTTGCCACAATGGTAAAGACAATCTGATCTCCTACCGATGGTGTCATCGTTGGAGTTGTTTTGGTTACGGCTAAATCGGCCGAAACTGCCGGCGTAATCGTATTGTATTTAATATTATTACAATTCTCCACAGCCGTACCGTTTAAACATTCCAAATGCGGATCCGTTGGTGGATTCGTTCCCGGATTGGTTGCATCCGGATCGGTCACGTCTGCCGGTCGGATAATACTGGCTTCTACCGTTACTGCTTGTCCGCCTGCAGTTGCGCCAACGGTTCCATTAATGGTGAACACCACTTGTCCGCCATTGGTCATGTTCAGATTTGCCGAATAGTTGCCCGTAACCGGATCGATGGTTCCGTTTACTACCACAACCGTTCCCTGACTGTTTACATAGGTTACCGAACTGATGGTAAAACCAGCCGGTACAATAAAGTTAAAACCGGCACCGGTTACAGCACTTGGTCCGTTGTTGGATACCGTTACCGTATAGTGCATATTTTGTCCGGCAATAACCGTAGTTGTCGACGGTACGATGCTCACTACTTCCAGATCGGCAGCAGCAACTACAAGGTCCAGATTTTTCACAACAACAGCCCCCGGCACAAAACTCCAGGTATCCATTGATTTTTCGTTTCCAAAACTCGACGATCCCGTTCCACTGTTTCCGCTTCCGCTACTTCCGGAAGTATACAGCCCCCATTTATGACCGTTACTGTTACTGGAAATTCCGTTACTCCCCGAAGCCGTAGGATTCGATTTGTGTGTTGCCATACCTCCAGTGATATCGTTATCATCCCAATAGACCAGATCTCGGTTTGGCGTAAATAAATTGTAGCTGTTATCCAGCTGCTCTATAATAATTCCTCCCGGGTTGATCTCCATATCGATAAATGGAAAGTGTACTTCTGCCCCAAATAATTGTACACGAATTTCCCCGATATTTGTTCCCGCCGGAAGGATGTTTCCATTTCCGTCTCTACCATCCCAAAATACGGTATTGGTACCTACAATACAGTTTCCGGTGATTGTCCGTGTTGGAAAACCGCCCAGAATTTCAATTTTGTACGTCCCCGCAAGATTGGAATCGAACCCGATATAAGCCCCTTTATTACCCGACAAATCCGGTGTTCCTTCTACTCCGGTATAGGTAATATTGGAAGCTGTTGGCGTTAAAACCGCATTTTTTAACCAGGTTGTGGTACCTCCACTCATACTGGCGCTTGATGGTAAATCTGACGCCGGTTTCGAGTAGAAAATTTTATGTGTTACATTCGACCCGGAATCGGCACTTCTCGGATCATGAATCCGGAATTGCGCATCAGTCGGGTCTGAAATATTCAAACTTTTATACGACGGATTACCTGCAGCCGTCAGGAATCCTTTATTGTTTACGAAGAAGGTGAACCCAACTCCATTCGATCCATTATTACTCACACGATACGCAATACCGTCGCGTGTTAATACATACATGTTTCCATAAAAAGCCTTATTAGCCAAAAAGGACGATCCCGAGATATGCAGGTTTAGGATGTTGGTGTACACCCTTCCGTTAACCCAGGCCGAATTGGCACTGTTTCGTACCGATACATCCCAGGCAGCAATAAGCTCGGTATTCGTTCCCTGTGTCCAGTTGGCATCGGCTGCGATATCCGTTACACTCGGTGATGACGAACTAACATCCGATCCCGACGGTAGAAATTCAACCTTCCAGATCCCTTCATTACCGGCTGGTACAACAGTATTATACGGCTGATAGCGATTGGCTCCCGTTGCCTGTCCCGAATACAAAGGCCCGGCCAACTCTTCGGCTCTGCTCGCAATTCGACCAATGGCATTGTTTGCCGAAAGGTATATTGTACCATCCGGAGCCGTTAGTCGTATTCTACCATTCCCCATACCTTGCGCACTGGACGCGGCGGCGATGGTTTCGCCTACTTTGGCATACACATAATGTGTTCCCAGTGTTTTAAAAGGCCAGGATCGTATGGTTGACCCTCCCGTTTCATACTGATTACTGTATAAAAACGCACGGTTTCCGGTGGCACCCGAAGGATAAAAATCCTTACTACCATCGGCAAACATTACATTCCATAAACCGGTAATCATAAAAATAAAGAACAAGAAGTAGTATTTTTTCATGTTGGAAAGCAACAATGGAATACAACTACTTCGCTGTCGATAGGACAAATCCTTGTCGCTATAACTGTAATTTTCGTTCATTTTTTTGGTTTTTAATTTTACTCTCTTGTAAGATTTTGCAAGTGCGAAATTCTAAAAACCAAAAGGCCAAAACGTTTCAATCGTGTGGCATGACGTACATCCCACACGATTGAAACGTTTTAAAATTAACATAAATCGCTAATTATTAAATAGTTACAAATAAACCGTAAAAAATCACGTAGAAATACGGGGCCAAAAAAACCGGATTTTCGATCCGGTTTTTGACTGTCTATTTTAGATTCTTTTTTTACAATTGTCGGTATTCCGATGGGGTGCATTCCATCTGACTTTTAAAATAACGATTGAAGGTTACTTTGGAATTAAATCCGCTTTTAAATGCGATTTCTTCCAGATTCGTTTCTGGCTCTTCCAAAAGTAATTTACAGGAATGATGTATTCTGTAGGTATTGATATATTGATAAAAAGTCTGATTAATTCTGGTACTGAACAATTGTGTCAGATGGTGCTTTGGAATTTTAACTTTCCGGGACAAGCTTTCCAAAGAAAGCTCGGTATCCAGAAAAACGTGTTCCGTTTCCATTATTGTGTTGAGTTTTTGTTCGTATTCCCCTAATATCTCAACGGTGAGTGCCGATTTTTGATATTGCCGTGGAGCCGAAAGTGGAACCGTTTCATCCAATTCCTCTTCCACACTTGCATGGACCAATAAATTATTGATGGAATATTTAAAAATCAGAAAAGACACAAACAACATCGCCCCGTATATGATGATTCCCGGCAATAACGACCCGATATCTTCTTTTCGAAGTATTTTCGAAACAACAATACTGGCAAATAAACTGGCGATTAAAAGCAACCAGGTTGCTCCGGAGTTGATCAGTTTTCTGATCCGGTTATCGGAAATGGCCTTTTTATGGTTTAAAAAACTATACAATACATACCCCACCATCGACAACACCACTCCGGAATAGAGTATTTCGAAATAATACAATCCGTAACTCCTACGCCATTCGGGAGAAATCAAAAAAAACAGATAGAAAACCGTTGCGATTAAAAACGGACTACCGTGAACAATCACATATTTCCGACGCAACCATTTTTCATGATTCGAAAACGACAGAAAATACAACATCGGTCCGTACAATAATCCAAATGGCGCGGCACGGTCGACAAACGGGAGTTCTTCAAAATAGTAGCGGGACAAAAAGGCGTAAAACGAATGAAACAAAGAGATCCAAACCACATAGCGGATAACTTTATCAAACAATTTATCCGATTTGGTTTTCAGAATTACATATAAGGTAAGGGCATTACAGCCGAATACCAGCGTCAACAGTAAAAAGAGCATAATATCGTCGGCTTATAAATGTTGTACTTTTATTTTATAATAAGACGGTAAATAGCCGGTATACTCTTTAAAATAGCGGTTAAAGGAGGTTTTCGAGTTAAATCCGCAATCATAGGCCAACGATTCGATCTTAATTCCGGAGTCTTCTTTCAGACAGGAAATGGCATATTCAATTCGCAGTTCCGCTATATATTGGTAGAAATTTTTTCCAAGGCAACCGTTTAACAATTGCGACAAATGATGTTTCGGAATGGTTGTTTCAACAGAAAGCATTTCGAGCGAAATATCCGGATTCCGATATATATTGGTTTCGCGGACACATTTTTCGAGGGTTTCCATATAAACCAACGACATCGAGTTATCAACACCTGATAGTAGCATCGGATTGCTTTTTAGTTTCAGTTGCTTTCTTCCTTTTTCCTTTTTCCCGTAAAACACCAGAAATATCAGAATCAAAACACTAAAAAGTCCCAATTGAAAAAACAACATCGAAACCGGATCAAATCCAAAATCCAATATTCCAAAGCCAACACGAAGTGCAAGGAGGACCACTAATAAAGCCGCAAAGTAACACCCATAGGACAACAATTGTAAAAATTCTTTTTCAAAAACCGGAGCCGGATGTTCTTTTTTGCTGACAACCGTCACTACTACGGCATAGGAACACAATGAAACCGCCAAAGCCAACAGGTACATCGTATAATACAATTGCCAACCTCCAAATGCAACAGCATCCACTTTAAAAACAAGATATACTCCGCTAAAAAGAAAAAAAGGAAGTGTGTGCATCCAAAGCGTAGTCGGTTCCATTTTGCGTACAGTCAACAGCAATAACGGCCCGTATAACAGTCCGAACGGCACACGCTGGTTCCAATAGAAACACGCAACGTGTACAATCGATATTATTAAAATAAGCTTTAAAACACCTTTTAATCGGGCATTATCAAACAATATTTTGATATACATAATGTTGTATTTAGGATTGACTGTATCATAATCATAGCACTAGTATCAATTCTAAAATTTGGGGAATACAAATATCCGTAGTTCAAAACGATTCCTTTGTACGGATTCTTTATCGGGCATGTAGAATTATTTCTACAAAAGCAGTCTGTAAATCTTGTATATTTTTTTGTAATATTGGACCATCCCGGCAACCCGAATAGCATCTGCTTGTCCAAACCGTTCCTATGACTCTTTTTTCACGTCTTTTAGCACTAGTTATACTCAGCACGTTACCGGTATTTGGGCAACAGGAACGCCCTTATAAATGGTACACTTCCGACAATGGGGAATTGCCGCAAAACAGCGTTAAATCGATTGTCCCGGACAAACTCGGTTTTATCTGGCTCGCCACCGAAGACGGTTTAGCTCGTTTTGACGGACAACAATTTAAGATCTACAACAGCGAAAACATCAAAGGGTTGAAATCCAACCGGATGAAATTTGCTAAAAAAATATACAACGGGGAAGGGTATTATGTCCCGAATGACCTCGGTCAGATTTTAAAAATTGAACCCAATCCGAAGTTATACTACAAAAACGGAAAAGATATTCATCCCTTAAACGAAATCGGGCGTTTGTTTAGCAACAATGTCAAAATATCCGCTTCGTTTTTTAAATATTACAGCCGTTATGAAGTGTTGATCAAAGATAAAGTATTCCAGTTTTATCCGGATAGCATCAGCTATTATTCGATTACAAACAAAAAACGGATCAGTGGTTACCCACATAAACTGTCATTCGATTCGGAATTGTTTATTTTAAACAATAGACTATACCTAAAAAGTAAAAAACAATACTTTGAAGTAACGTCACACAAACTGCTTCCGGTACCCATTGACAACCTCCTACAGGCACAGGAAGACGGCATTATCTATATTAATAATACAGTGGATCAGGCTTTTTTATATTCTGATAAAAAACTGTATTTTCTGACGGCCGATCAAAACGGTTTGCACAAAAAGCTGGTATTGGATCATTTCGATATCGTAGCGGATAAGATTTGCGCCTTATATTATGATACCCAATTAAGTATTCTCTACCTGGGTAGTCTCACCAAGGGCTTTTTAATTGTCCGACCGGAGTATTTTAAAAGTTATGTCGACAAACAGGATCCGGTTACGTATTCGAATATATTATTCGATTCGAGCCGTGTGCTCACCGGACACGGGCAGATTATTGATTATAAAGGAAACATTACCCATTTACAATCGCCTTTACAAGGTGAGAAATATTCGTCCCTGATCGACAACAACGGCGATATCTGGACCCTGAATATCCGAAACCTGCACCGCTATAAAAAAAGCACGAATTATACCACTTCCGACTGTTGGACGCTTCAATATTTTATGAGTGCGATTTATAAGGACGAAAAAGGTCAGATTTGGATTGGTGCCACCGATAGCAAGACGTATAAAAAAGGGCACTTGTACGTTATCGATCCGAATGCTCCAACGCCCAAACTCAACTTTATTACATATCTGGATTTTTCGCCGAATAACATCTATAAAGATGGAAACTCACGAGTATTGATCGGATCGCCCTCGGGGTTGTATCATATGGATCTGAACACCAAATACATTACGCGAAACAGCGTTATCGACGAATCGTATGTTCGTGGCATTCATTGCTCCGATGGAAAGAATATTTGGGTATATACCTATAATAACGGTTTATTTCTGATCCGAAATCACAAAGGAACCACCCACTTTCCATTCGACAAAAACAAGTATATGCGTACGGCACATTGTGTGGTTGAAGATCCGAAAGGTTTTATCTGGATTCCCACCAACAAAGGTTTGTTTCAGGTGTCCCGACAAAGTCTGTTTGATTATGCCGATAACAAACAACAAACCATTTATTATCATTACTACAATAAAAGCTCCGGATTTAGCACCAACGAATTTAATGGAGGTTGCTACCCTTGTGCTACCAATCTTCCCAATGGCTATATCGCTTTACCGTCGTTCGAAGGGCTTACGTTTTTCGACAGTAAAAAGGTTACCCCCATCCTACCCACCAATCCGATTTATAGTAACGAGGCCAAAATAGACGATCGTTCGGTTATTTTTAAGGATACCCTCGTGATAAACCGGGATTTCAGCCGCGTGGTTATTTTCTTTAACTGTCCGTTTTACGGTAACCCGGAAAACCTGAATATTGAAGTCCGCCTCGACGGAAACGATGTCCATCAGAACTGGACCAAAACCAGTGATAATCATACCATTTCCTATACCACCTTATCCCCTGGCGAGTATACCTTAACCGCCCGTAAACTAAGAGGATTCGATTCGAAATACGATTATAAAACCATCACCATTATAGTTCCTCCGGCATTTTGGCAAACCCTCTGGTTTAAGAGTCTGCTAATATTGGCGGTTTCTTTACTGATTTATTACGGATTCCGCCAGCGTACCAAATACATCCGCCATCGGAACCTCTTACTCGAAAAACGGATTTCACATCGTACAGCCGAATTAAAGAGTACGATTACCGCACTTACGCAAACCCAAACGGATCTGAGCGAACAGATTCACTCGCATAAAAAACTCATCGGCTCCATTACCCACGACATCAAAAGTCCGTTAAAATACATGGCCTTAACCGGAAAATACCTGTATGAAAACCTGGATCGCGATCATCCCGATTTTCAGGAGAATATCAAAACCATGTATACCTCGTCGTTCGAATTGTATCACTTTGTAAATAACCTGTTGGAATATTCTAAAATCTACCTGAATAAAGACAATTTACAAAATGAGGTTTTTGTACTTCGTGATTTGATCAACGAAAAAATAAAACTCTTTGATCCGATTGCAAAATCAAAACGCAATGTATTGGAAAACACCGTTTCCGATGCTATTTATCTGAATCTGAACAAACAGCTTTTTACCATTATACTGCACAATTTGTTGGATAATGCGATCAAAAATACGGTTAACGGAACCATTCGTTTTAGCGCAGTTGAGGATCAGGATTCCATCCGTATCCGTCTTACGGATACCGGATGTGGCATGCATCCGGAAATGTTGGAATACTACCAGACGTTGGCTCAGAAGATGAAATTCGAAAGCGACCGAAAACAATTCACCAAAGGAATCGGTTTCCATATTATTATCGAATTATTACATCTGGTTCATGGGGATATCACTTTGGAAAGTGAAGTCGGAAAAGGCACCACCATTACTTTGAATCTAAAACAGTAGTGCTAACTATTTTCTTCGTAAAGTTTAAAGAGATCGGCCAGAGAGACAACATTTTTGATATCCAGTTTTTCAAAAATCCGGCCTTTATAAGTACTGACCGTCGACATCTGTATATTGAGGTGATTGGCAATTTCAAGGCTTCCGTAACCATTTACCAACAGACGGCTTATTTCCAGTTCCCGGTTGGAAAGTCGTTCCAGCGGATTGGCTTGTGAAACATTATTCAACAGGTCGTTAATCAGTTTGTCTTTCAGACTGTCGCTGATATATTTCCCGGTAGTCAGGACTTTTCGAACCGCTTCGACGATTTCTTCTTCGTTCCCCAGTTTATTCAAATAGCCATTTGCCCCCGAATTCAGGTACCGCATGGCATACAGATCTTCTTCAAAAGCAGAAAACATCAGGATTTTCACGTTCGGATCGATCCCTCTGATTTTCTCAATCATCAGGACATTATTACCTCCGGGTAAGTTAATATCCAGAATAATCAGGTCGAACGTCGCAACCGCCATTTTTTCCAAAACCCCATTTAAGGTATCGGTTTGGTTGATCTGAATATTCGGCAGGGAATATTTCAGGATCAGCGATACGCCCTGTCTTACCACACTATGGTCATCGGCTATTAGTATGTTATATTCGGAAGTCATGCGGATGGGAGGAAGTTGGTTTCCTTACAAAGATATATTTTTTTATTCCGTTCTTTATATAAGAAACGGTAAAAAAGTACAGTCCGCAATTATCCGATCATTTACTGCAAATTGGTAAAATAACTGGCATCCGGATTTTCATATTCGGCCAGCAACAACTCGTATTCTTCGTTTTTCATTTTATGCACATACTGATTGAGTTCCCGGGTATATAAATTCAACAGATCTGCCGATTCTTTCATTCCTTCGATCAGCATTCGCAATTCATCCTGATTCAACTGAGTTTCTTTTAACAAATCGGATACCCCTAAAATCTGAGTAACCGGCTGTCGCACTTCGTGGGAGATTTTAAACAGAATTTTCTCCAGTCTTCGGATTCTTTTCTCGCGTTGTTCGTCCAGTTTCTTTTTTTCGTCAATCGGAACACGGATTGAAAAGTACTGTGTAATTTTATTTTGGGCGTCAAAAACGGGGAAGATTATCGAATATACCCAATAATAACTCCCGTCTTTTGCTTTGTTTCGGATTTCGCCATCCCACACATTTCCATTACCGATGGTCTTCCACATGGTTTTAAAAAACGTTTTCGGATGATGACCGGAGTTTAATATCCGATGGTTTTCTCCCAGTAATTCCGTCTCCTCATATTTCGAAATTTCACAGAATTTCTGGTTGGCATAAATGATATTTCCTTTGATATCCGTGATTGAAGAAATGATATTAAAACTGCTGTCTTCCGAGTTCTTGTCCAGTAAGATCCGAAGATCTTTTATACTCTTTTGCATTATAAAAATCGTCGATTGTAATTTGCTCAATAATGAAGTTATACACTTCATCCCCTAAAAACAAATTTACAAAATGCAACCACTGTCCGACTTAAAAAAGGCGTTTTTTTAACGATTATTCAACGTAAACTTAAAAGAACGATAATCTGTTATATTTCTTCATTTTTTTTAAGATAAAAAAAATATTTTATAAAAAACTAATCTTAAAATTATAGCACAACGTTTTACAAAAAACATAAAAATCAGGATAAAAAGTCCGACACATCCTCAAAATTACTTTCCTAATCGTCTGTTATTTAGTCCCGATGATGCGGACAAAGTTTGCTCGCGTGTAAGGTTCTGTTTTTACATTGGCTTCCTTTTTGGGTTATTCCGTTACAACGCACCGAGAAACCTTTTAATTCGCCACTATAACATTCCTCCAGCGTTGCGAGGATACTAATCCGGTATTCCAGTCCATTGGTCTGAAATTCGGTAAATCGGTCCTCATTAAAAAAGACCCCCTGAAAGTCTTGCATCACCGTATGATCTTCATTCCGAATTTCTTTTAGATATCCTTTTTCCACTTTGATTGTCAGATTGTGTTTGGAAGCATTTTTGGCTTCCGGATCATTGATCGATACCGTGGCACAATAGTCCCCGTTGAGGCTCACATCGGGTTCGTTTACCGCGACTACATTCGAAGGCGTTGCCATTAGTCCGACAAGAGTGGTTTCGGTATCTTCGTTGGGCCGGACAGCTTTATCCTGACAAGACATCAGGATGATCAGGCAGAATAGATAATAGCATAATTTTGTTTTCATGGGTTTTGTTTTTACTTGGTAGTATCTGTTATCGGATAACATCCCTAAACTCACAATATCAAAAAGGTACATCCAATTGGAATATGATCGGAAACTTTTCGCGCCAGTGCCAGACTTTCAAATTCCGTATAAAAAAGATGTGCTTTTTTAGTGAGCATCCGGATCTTTTTGGTATCATAAAAAATATTATCAAATTCTGATGCCAGGCAATCCTGCGCGATACAACGTTGTCTCAGTGAGGTTTTCTGATTTCGAAACACTGGTTGAAACCCTATTCTTTTTAGCGGGTTAAAAACAGTATGGGATTCCGGACAATTAAAGTCACCGGCAAATACCAAATTATGCTCCGGGTAATGCCGTGGAATTTCTTTAAAATGTTTGATTTCGGTTTCGGGTTGCCTACTTTTAGTAATTGCGTGAAAATTGACCACCGTAAACAACTTTCCTTTATAGGCAAACGTACCGTAATAGGGCTCCCGATCGATTTCGAGTTGAAAAACCGCGTCCAATTCGACTTTTATCTTCCGAATGCGGGCTGTTTTCCAGAGAAAGGCATAGCGTTCGGTTTTATAGGACGAACCGGTCGTTGGCGCACTCACCGCATAATCCCATTTCTCCCCACTGCGATTGAGTGCTGCCGCCAACCGGGCAACAGCCTGTGCACCTCCATAACCAGCCACAACTTCCTGAAGTGCCACCACATCATAATCCCGGAGTGTATTCGCTATAAAGGCAATGGTTGCCGACTGTTTTCGTTTTCCGAAATCGGATACATTCCAACTGCAAAATTTTACCTGCCCTGTAGCAAGACAGGTGTATAGCAGCATAAAAAAGAAAACTTTATACCTCATCTAATTTTCAATTAAAAAACCGATACTACACCGATGTGCGGTTATTTTTTCGGACTGATATAGTCTTTTATTATTTTTTCCATATTCGACGGTAATTCCGCCCCTCTGACTTTTGGATTTTTCACCTTCATTTCCTTCAGCCATTTCTCCCAGTATTCGATAATAACCGCTTCTTCATTCGTATTCTTCGTATCCGGATTGATCCCTAAAACCAAGACTTCCAGATCCGATAAATTGTTTGCCGCTTTAATAAATCCGAAATTACCGGCCTCCATTTTTTCTTTCCACTTTGCATCATTCAGTTTATTATTCCGAATGGTCTTTGAAAGCAGGTAATTCGTTCGGTTTCCGTTTTTCAACTCGGATCCTTTATTAAAAATATAACCGTCGGTTAAAATGATCAAAATATTACGGCTATTGGCCTCAATACAATAATCGGCCACTTTGTTTTTAAAGAATCCCCAAATATCCGACCCTACATAGGTTTTATCTTTTATCGCCAATTCGTAAATCTGGATGGGATAATCCGCATAGACTTTTCGGACCTCCTTTAATTTTTCTTTCGAGATCGTGTTTCGATCCAGTTTGATTTTAAGTTTTTCGGAAATCGCATTGATTTTGGTATTTTTAGGTTCCGGATCAAAAAACAACTGTAGTTTATCGTTAACCTGGTTTATTTTTCGCTGACTGGCATGATCTGCAAAAGCCTCGGAAATCGCCTTAATATAGCGGATATCCCTTTGGTAATATTCCATTGTCTTATTGGCATGCTTGGTCGGATCGATCCGGTCGGACAGGTCCAAAAAGATACTGATATTATAATTTTCTGCCGGCTTGGTTCTTTCCGGTGTTTCACTCGCAACCGGTTGTTCTTTTTCGGTAGTATCGGAGGTATTCTCAATACAGGACATCGAAAACAAGGATAGCATCAGGACTATCGAAAGTATTATTTTTTGTTTCATGATTTAGTAGGTTTATGTTTCAATCTCTAGCTGTGGTTGCAGTTCGGGCTCCCCCAATCCGATATCGTTTAGATGTTCTTTGGAAATGATCTCGCACAATTCCAGTAAAACAGTTTTTTCCCGGTGTGGCAAAGCGATCTCAGCCGATACGGCCTGAAACCATCCTTCTTTATATTTGTGGTGATGGTAAAAATATTCCTTAATCGGGATAATAAATCCATCGATTTTGGTTTGCAATTCGGCAATGATTCCGTTTATGGCCGTAACTTGCTGCTTGCTTTCATTTAATTTTTCGGTATTCGCATTTTTTGCAGCTTCCAGATTCACCAGCTCTTCTTTTTTTACCTTAATAAAGGTTTTGACTTTATCGAGGCTTTCATACTCTTTCATCATACTATCCAAAACCAGTCCCCAAATGATATATACCATAAAACCCGCGAAGATGATCAGCCAGAATTCGGCTTCAAACAAAGCAATCTTAAGCGTATAAGGTTCCGACGACGTCGTTTTATTAAAATCGTAGATCTTCTTTTCGATCTGATAGGCCAATATGACATCAAATAAAAACGTTACCAAACCCAACAGTCCGACTTTTATCCATTTCACCTTTCCTTTTTCTTTTAACAACATATGAATCAGGTAGCCCAATCCCATAAATACAAACGGGATTGTCATGATAAAAATTCCCTCCAGCCAACTGGCCTGAAAAGCATTTTTTAAGGCATCGGCATCGAAAATAGCAGCCGTAAGACTGGTGTCTTCAAATTCTTTAAAAAAAGCCGAATAACAGGCCGAAATGTAGAATACCAACAGATACAACGTAATCGGAAACAAAAAAGCCAATCCCATATAAAACTGCACTTTGATTCCTTTTCCGCCTTCGATCCCATATTTTTCAGGTTGCTGACGTACCTCAACCATATCTTTCCGGGTTCTTTCTATGGTTTCGTTTAGCTCTTTTTCTTTTGCTTCGGCAATTTCGATGGTAGTTTCGCACTTTTTAAGTTCCGAACGATTGCGTTCCTGCTCTTCTCTGTAAATCTGTTTTAAGGACTCCTGCTCGAGTTTTTGTTTGCGGCATTGCTCTTCAAAGCTCCTGAAAAGATTCTGCAAGCAAGCTTTAAATACGATCGGCTTCCCCATTGCTTTTACCGAAGCACCGAATCCGCGTTGATAATGCGTTAGGCGTACCAGTTCCCGGGATCCGGTTTGTGCCTCATCCGGTAGCTGCTGCGACACTTCATCATTTTTTAACCGAAATAATTGTTGTAATGACTTCATCATTTATGCATTTAACTGGTTTATAATTTCTTCTTTCCGAACCCCTTTTTGTACGCAATCGATAAAATAATCGGTTAGATCTTCGATATTCTCCTCCAGGAATTCAAACTTTCTGCAGTATTTTTTTAACGCTTCCCTTTCGTTACCGCTTATTCTGCCATTGGCCCAAATCATACGGGTCAGATCGTACAGGTACTCAATACGGGTGTCCAGACGTTCCGGCAGGATGACTCCGTGCATTACGGGATGTAGTAGTAGCGCGCCCAGATCTTCTTTTGTAACCCCTTTCTCTTCGGCGAGTTGGTGAAGCATTTCCAGCTCCGATACGGAAAAATGATCATCCGACATTGCGATCTGGTATAAACTGAGAAAATGACTTTTTAAAGCGGGTGATATTGTAGTAGTGGTATCCATCTTTATCCTTGTTTTCTATTGTAAAACATCACGATGTACATAACCAACCGTTCCTGTTTTTTCCGACTTCACTTTAAGCCATGGCTCGCGGGCTTCGATAAAAATCACCCGGCGTCCTTTTTTAACGGTTTCGACTATTTTGTAATGGGTTCCCGGACCTTCATATAAAGCAATAGATGTGGCAGTAATATACAGCGGTTGATCCTTATAAAATGCGCCATTTTTGGTTCCCCTTGCCGTTTTGACCTTTGTCCCGGAAGGGGTCTTTTTTTCATTTTGTTTGTAGGCGGCAAGCACTTCAGTACTTTCTGAACTTTTTGAACTTCTGTCCCTGCAAACCCCACAGGTTCCACCACTTTTGCAGTACTTGCAGCCGCTGCAATTAGTGCAGATGGTACAATTATCGGAACCCTTACATGCTCGTCCAGCTGTTTCACAACAGGAAGCCAGGAGCTTTGCCGATTTTGTCTGTGCTGCACCATCATGGATCCCCCATAACAAAAGACTTAGCACAAAAATTTGTTTGATCATGTTTTTCATAAAATAAGAATTGGTTATAATTCCGGTTTAGACCCAACCGGATTTCGGATATGTATCAGTCGTGTAACTATTCGTTTTCATAAAAGCTAAGACTATCCAACAACGCCTCTTCAAACTGATAAATAGCGTCAATGGATGCTATCGGATAGCGGGTTTCGTTTTTGGCTTCATCAAATAGTCCGATATATTTTTTCCCGCCATTCAGGTGCAAGCGGCAAATTGGTTTGCGGTTGTTATCGTCCAACAATATTCCGAAATAGGACTTTGTGTCTCTCGGAACGATTCGGTCAACAGTTACTTTTCGTCTCAAAATAGCCACTACAACTCGGAAACCATCCATTTCCTCATCGGTAGTGATCACCTTACTCACCGGCTCTGCTTCTATCGTTTCGACCTGTTGTTTTTGCGCTTCTTTGTTTAAAGCCGCATTTAATCGGTCATTAATTTGATCATTGATCAACTGACCAAAGGCTTTATGGACCAATTCCTGAAATTCTTCCATCACACGTTCGGTCAAACGACCGGAATAAACCCGTTCGGCAAACTGGCGGACAAACTTATGCGAAGGTGTTTGCAATTCTTCGGCAATCAATTTTTTAATTTCTTTGGTGTACTTTAAAGCGCTGGCATTATCGGTTATCTTTTCAACATCGAAATTCGATTTGTGAAACTTATTGATTTCCTGGATTACGTTATCTTTCAATTTTGTAATGTCAAACTCAAAAAATGGTTTTTCATCCATTTTATTCTTTTCGTCCAAATCGGTATAAAACTGATACTGAATCCCATTGGTCAGCAATGCAAATCTGGTTTTCGACACGTGGAAATACCGAAACAACTGGGAATTATGAACCGTCAGGTTTTCTTTCCAGTTTTTACATTCCACGATCAGGATCGGCTCTTCATTCTGAAAAATGGCATAATCGACTTTCTCTCCTTTTTTAAGGCCAATATCTGCGGTAAATTCCGGTACTACTTCCATCGGATTAAAAGTATCGTATCCCAAAAGGTTAATAAAGGGGAGTACAAAGGCGTGCTTTGTAGATTCTTCCGTTTCGATCTTATCTTTCATCCGATCGATTTTATCGGCTAATGATTTGAGTTGGCTAACTAATTCCATCCTATTTGTTTTTTTGAATGTTTATATTGTGTTTTTATACACTCCAAAACTAGGATGCCTGCAACGGACTTCATTACGGTTTTACGTAAATGCCAACAAACGGCAAAAAAAAACACCTCAAAAGAGGTGTTGGGGTGTTTTATCAAATCAATCCCAGATCTTTGGAAATCGAGACCAAATGCGGGTTATTTTTGGCTTTAAGCGATGTCTTTAAACGGTTGATTCTTTTTTCGATACTGCTACGGCTATAATGCATATCGTCGGCGATTTCGCCCTGGTCAAAACCTTTGGACAGCAAACGAATAATCTGAATATCCTGTTCGTCGATCTCGTCCAGTTCCGAATCGGCTTTTCCGTATTTTAACTCCGGAGACACAAACTTTTCGTCACTGGCATAAATCGACCGAATGGCCTGTTTTAATTCCCGTATGCTTTCCCGGCTTTTATTGATATAGGCATTGCAATCCATCTCTTCCAACAATGTCCGGATTACATACGGTTTTGTTTCGATGGAATATACGATAACCTTAATATCGGGCTGCTCGCGTCGTACGGCTTCGATCAGTTCTTCGCCCGAATTGAGTTTGTTTTCCCGAAATTTATTTTCGACAAACGACAAGTCACTGATCAGCAAATCAAACGGATCGTCATCGATTTTGGCTCTTTTAACTTTTAATAAAGCGTCATCACAATACTGTACGTGATGAATACGGTCTTCCGTTACAAACTCTTCCAGCAGTTGTTTTACTCCTAAATTAACAGAATCGACATCTTCGGCAATTAAAATCTTTTTAAACATACTTCGTACAA
The DNA here is from genome assembly GCA_023446155.1 of Bacteroidota bacterium. Classification (GTDB taxonomy): domain Bacteria; phylum Bacteroidota; class Bacteroidia; order Flavobacteriales; family Flavobacteriaceae; genus Flavobacterium. The sequence goes on along the minus strand of JAEXIT010000011.1, from coordinate 88,523 downwards.
TTTACTTTGGAAATGAAAAACTTACTTTAAATCCCTTATTGGGAACAGAATCAAAAGTATAGGTTCCGGAAATGCTTTCGATACGGGTTTCCACATTTCGCAATCCGTTTTTTACAGCGAGTTTATTTTTATCGATTCCCACCCCATTATCGGAATAATCGATCTGAATCGTATTCGCATTGCGCTGGAAACGAATCACCACTAGTGAACTCTTACTGTGCTTCTTCATGTTGATCAATAATTCCTGCAATACGCGGTATACGATGATTTTTTTGGTCGGATCGACCTCGTCCCAGTTAATCTGATCCATACCGCTGGACATCACATTCACCCGTTCGCTTTTGTACCCTTTGATCACCTCTCTTAGTTGCTCCGGGTACGCTACTCCGGTATCGATGGTACTGTTTTCGCGGGAAATATTCCGGCTTCCGGTATAGATTTTATCCAACGATTCGAGTAGCATTTCTTTATTTTCGGTATTGGAGAGATCTTTTATTTCGGCGAAAGTCATCGCATTAAACACATCATTAGCCAATTCGTCGTGTACTTTTTTGGCAATACGGGTTTCCGTTTTATACGATTCCAGGAGCTTCTCTTCCCGACTTTTTTGTTGCATCCTTCTAATCACAAAAAAGATAACACCAGCGCCTGTCAGTATTAGAATTCCCAATCCGAGTTTTTGGGTTTCGGCTTTTGCCAATTGAGCCGTTTTTTGAGCTTCGCTGGCTTTACGGCGTAAATTTTCTTCCTGAGTCTCTTTATATTCATATTTCGTCTGCACAAAAGTGTTCACTTTTGATTGACGTATCCGGCTAATACTATCGTTTAATTCCTGAAATTGCAAGGAATAGGATTTTACCGCCGCACCGGAACTTAAAACCGTTAACCGCTTGAGCGCCTCCAATTGATCGTCGATCCGTCGCATTTTTGTCGCCCGATCGTAGGCTGTAGTCGCATATTGTCTTGCCAGTTCCGGATTACTTTTTTTATAATAATCGGAAAGATGCAACTCACTCACAATGCGATCGCTCGCCAACATCGGATTGTTGGATCGGATTTCATACCCTTTTTTATAATAATCCAGACTTTTCGGGTCTCCGGCTCTAAAATAGGCAAACCCCAGATTATCGTAGGCTCTGGCCTTAGTCTCATCGACGGTTGTATTTTGAATAACCGATTCGAAAATCGGGCGTGCTTTGTCGTATTCCGACAGATAGGTATAACTCAGTCCGATATTATTTTTAATGATCCATCGATGTTCCGGATCATCGGTACTATCGACTGCTTTTTCAAAATTTTCGATCGCCTTTTTATAATTATACATGGACTTATCGGAAATTCCCAAGTTATTTCTGGCGGAAACATAATAGTTTCGGTTATTGCTTTTTTTATTCAATTTCAGCACATCCACATTCAGATCGGCCACCATCCCATAATCGTTCGATCGTTCGACGATATCCGACATCATTAAGAGAATATACATTTCCTGCTCTTCCTCTCCGCGGTTGTCCAATAACTTTTTGGCATCTTTAAGTAAACCAAAAGCCAGCGTATCTTTTCCCTTAAAAGCATAATACCTTCCCAAATCACGTTTGGCTATTGCGATATAAAAAGTATCTTTTTTCTGTTCTGAAAACCGCAGAAAATCTTTTGTATACGATTCGGACTTATCCATATCATACCAAAACAAGGTTTCCGATTTTCCCGCGATGGCTTTTATCAGTAACGAATCAATTTTGGCAGCACCTGCGAGTTGTATCGCTTTATTAATTTCTGTAATTCGATACACGGCAGTACTATCGGAATCGGCAGCACTATTGTCGATATGTTTTTGTATCTGACGAACCACAGGAGTAGCACCACTATTTTTGTCAGATTCTTTAGAACAGGCAACTAATAAGATCGCAAAAAGCGATAAAAAAAACGGGGAATAAAACTTTTTAAGTATCATTCCCCGAAGTTAATAAAATTACAATAAGATTATACTCTCATTTTTTATGGTTTTTTAGGTGGCTTTACCGGAATTGTACCATCTTCTCCGGTACCTCCTCCTCCTTCCTGATTCGGCGGAATGGTATCACCGGGTTTTGCAACAATATAACAGGTCTCACCTTGATACAGATTTTGTAACAGTTCGTCCTGTTGCTTGGTGGACGGTGCAAAAAGTTCCTCTGCACTATTTTCTGTTGAACACGATACTAATAACGACAATCCCAGTACAGCAAAAGCTGTGATATAAATTTTTTTCATAATGTTTAGTTTTAAAAAATTTGACATGGGCGTGGCTGTCCGGGACCTTGTCCCGGAGATTAGCTTTTGTTACGCCACTGATTTATGTATGGGAAGTGTTGATGAGACAGAAAAAGCATAAGGTTATTATACTTCCCGGATAACGACATTACGTTTTTCCGTATCACCAAGTTAGAAGTAGTCATGTACATTTGTCCGTGAATGCATATCGGGACTGAACTAATTCTGAGGCAAATTAAAAGGCTATTTTTCAGACATTTATCAAAGATTCCGATTGTTCCGATTATTCCGAAAGATTCCGATTATTACTAATTAATTCTGATTATTACCGATGAAAAAAAATAGTGAAGACGATTATATTGCTGCAATCCGATCAAAATATGAGGAGAAAAAAAATGGCCCAAACCGTTTTAAAGCATCACTCGCACAATTACGAAACTCATGTATTCGCATCTTTGATGGAAATAAAAATCCTAGCGATATATTTTGGTTTAAAGCTTTTTGGAAATTTGATTTTAACGAAGAAAATGTCAACTTGATCAATAAAAACATTAATAAGTTTAAAGCAATCGGTAATTTTTTAAATGGGATAAATATTCCTCCCGATTGGACTTCGATAGAAATGGCAGCTATTTTAGTTGAGTTACCGGAAAGGCCTTATGGAAAATTTAGCGAACTAGACCTTACAGTCTCCCTTCCAATCGTTTCCAAAACTCCAACGGAAGAACTTGATAACGATACTGAGAATTTTTCTCAAAGTGACGAAGAAGCTCAATCCGGAGACAATAGTGATCATCTGAACATTATGGAGGCTGTTAATGAATCCGAAGAAAATGAGGCGAATAATGACGCTAGTTTACCTGAATCTGATGTAGTGAATACCAATCCTAAGGAGAAAGAAACGGAAAAAGCATTCGAAATAGAAGAACAACCCGAAGCAACGGATCCACCAGATACGAAAGGAGGTTCCGATCAAAGCACTAAAAAGGAGAATACAACGTCTATTGTAAATTCGTTGAAAAACAGACTTCATGTTCTTTGGAATACAATCCCTCGTTTTTTCAAAAAACGGCAATTAAGCAAAATCCATTACGGATTGGGTACTGTTTCGATTATGGTACTTTTAGTGTGGAGTCTGAACAAAACAATTTTTACGCCCAAAAACTGTATGGTTTGGTTGGAAGATCATTATGAGAAGATTGACTGTAATGATCCGGAAATTAATGGTGAGATCCAGTCATTGGACGAGCAACTATTGAAACACTTCCGAAAAGTTTCCTATAGCGACACACTCACATTTTTTGATCTTTATGGGAATCCGCTGATCTGGTATTCCAAGACAAACGGCTATTACGAACTGTTTACCCATCACGGCTTACATCCGGTTACCGAAAAAACACTAAAACCAATCACTCACACCATTATCAACAATTTAAACAGTGATCCGAATCAGTAATCGATAAAAACAAAAAGGCCTCCGTCGGGAGGCCTTTTTTAATACCAGTTTTGTTTTTTCTTTTTGGAAAGTTTCTTTCCATTGTGTCTTTTTACATTTGAGTCGCTTCCAAAACTTAATTGTTTTTTCCTGCTTCTTGTAAAAAACCTGATAATCGATCCAAGTAAATTAGACATGGGAGTTTAAATTTGCGGATCAAATATATAAAATCGTAACATATAACACATTTTAACAGATAGTATTTAAGACAAAAAGCACATAATAATCGATAAAATAACATTTTAACACAAAACTTTAAAAATACAACAATTAAAACCCATTCTAAATTAGGTAATTATACCCTTTCTTACGAGGTTTCTTACAACAGCATGCCACCGTTACAATCCTGTTATTGATGCCTTATTTTGAAATTATGGAAAACCGTACTCCTATCCTTTCTTTTGAGCATAAGTTTGCCATACCACCAGAACATTTTGTATAATCAAACTTTAATTAATCATGGCATTTCTTTCAGACTTAGCAAAAAATTTTGCGTATTCAGCAGCACGACAAGCCGGACGCAATTATAGCAACTCACAAAACTACTCCTATGTCGTTTCCTCAAACCAACCGCTCTACCAACAAGAGAGAGCAACGGGCAATAACGACTTAAAGCAAGTCAAAGAGTATATCGTTATTAAATGGTTTTGGGCGCTGACACTTGCTTTCCTTATACCATTTTTAGGTTCGGGAATTCTGTTATATCGGAGTTATATAAACTTTACTAAAGACTATCAATTAATGTACTATATGGAACGACAGGATGTTTATAAAAGGGATGCACGGTATCGGACAGGTTTAAAATCAATGGGCTACCGTGACGTGAGGGTCGAAACCAAAGTCGCCATTGATCAAAAACAAAAAGCCCGTAATCACATTAAGGCATGGGGTTATTTTATAATCGGTATTGCAATCATGTTATTTTATATCATTAGGTTTAGCTCATAAGCCAATCAAATAATCAATACAAAAGCTGCCACCATTTAGGGCGGCTTTTTTTATGGTTACTCTCCCGACAAACTCATTTTAGTTATACGGTAATTTATCCCAACAAAAGCTAACATTTATCATATTTTATATTCCGGATACGGTTTTATTTTGCTCTTTCTAAGTATGTTAATCACAATGTATAACCTTAACACAATCCATAGTATGAAAAAGTTAATCCGTCTTTCTGTCTTTCTGAGTATCATCGCAATTGTTGCAGCCTGTAAAGATCGAAGCAAAGCAACCGCCCCTGAAAATACTCCGGTAACCGAACAAACTGAGACTATTTCTACATCTGAAAATACCCTGGAAATTGAATCTAACGATCAGATGCAGTATTCCACAAACGAACTAAAAACCGGAACCGGTACTATAACGTTAACGCTACAACATACCGGTAAGATGGACAAAGCCGTTATGGGACACAATCTAGTCATTCTTAAACCAGGTACGGATGTCGCAGCATTTACAGAAAAAGCCGCTTTGGCAAAAGCAACCGACTATATACCGGAATCAGAAAAAGCAAACATCATCGCCCATACCCGATTACTAAGCGGAGGGGAATCCGACACGATCGAATTTACCATTTCAGAGCCGGGAACATACGATTTTTTATGTTCTTTCCCAGGACATGCCGCTATGATGAAAGGAAAATTGGTTGTCGAATAAACCCAATAGCTTCAAAACCACTATTATGAACGAAGCAACGTTAATTGCCGAAATCAACCGGTTGCGGCAGGAAAAAAATGCCGTGATTCTGGCGCATTACTATCAGGAGAAAGCCATTCAGGAAATTGCCGATTTTGTAGGCGACAGTCTCGAATTATCCAAAAAAGCCGCTACAACCGATGCCGATATCATCGTATTTGCCGGTGTGCATTTTATGGCCGAAACGGCAAAAATTCTCAATCCGAATAAAAAGGTAGTACTTCCGGATTTTAACGCCGGTTGTTCACTCGCAGACGGCTGTGATCCGGATGACTTTAAAAAATTAAAAGACCAATATCCGGATCATACCGTGGTGACCTATATTAATTGTTCGGCACATATAAAAGCACTGAGTGATATTGTATGTACCTCTTCGAATGCCAAAAAAATTATCGCTTCCATCCCTGCGGATCAGAAGATTATTTTTGCACCCGATAAAAATCTGGGGAAATACCTGATCCAGGAAACCAACCGGGATTTAGTCTTATGGGATGGTTCCTGTGTGGTGCACGAAGCGTTTTCGTTAGACAAGTTAATCGATTTATACAATCAATATCCCGGTGCTAAAATTGTAGCACATCCGGAATCGGAAGATCATATCTTAAAAGTCGCCCATTATATTGGTTCCACTTCCGGTATAATTAACTTTATCAAAGACGATCCGGGAACAGTTTTTATCGTGGCCACCGAAGCCGGAATACTGCATCAACTTTCCAGAGACGTACCGGATAAAACCATTATTGCCGCGCCATCCCATCAGGAAAATACCTGCTCCTGTAGTGAATGTGCCTATATGAAAGTGAATACGCTTGAAAAACTATTTCGATGTCTTCAAAACGAATATCCCGAAATAAAAATCAGTGATACACTGCGAACCGAAGCGCTAAAGCCCATCCATCGAATGCTGGCGCTATCCTAATTTCAATTCTTAGTATATGGAAAAAACGGATATACTTATAGTGGGTTCCGGAATTTCCGGATTGTTTTTCGCAATTAAAATGGCTAAAAAACGTCCTGATCTTACCATTACCCTTTTTACAAAAGCATCAGCCGACACCACCAATACCCGCTATGCGCAGGGAGGAATCGCTGTGGTAACGAATACCGAAGAGGACAGTTTTGAACAACATATTCACGACACTTTACAGGCCGGAGGCGGTTGTTGTGATGAAGAAATTGTTCGCATGGTTGTGGAACAGGCACCAGAAAGAATACAGGAATTAATACGCTTGGGGATCGATTTCGACACCACTACATCGGGAGCTTGGGATTTAGGACTGGAAGGCGGGCATTCCCATCATCGGATTCTGCATCACAAAGACCAATCCGGTTTGGAAATGGAACGAAAACTATTGCATCAACTGCGCCGGTATCCTAATATTGTATTATTTGAAGACTATTTTAGTATTGATCTGTCAACAGAAAACGGCTGTTGTACCGGTATGACCTATTATGATAAAATTCGTGGTATGATCAAACATATCCGATCCCGAATTACGGTACTATGTACCGGTGGATGCGGGCAGCTTTTCCAAAACACCACCAATCCGGAAATTGCTACCGGCGATGGTGTGGCGATGGCTTTCCGTGCCGGTGCTGTTATACGGGATATGCCGTATATTCAGTTTCATCCGACAGCTTTATACGAGACCGGCAAAAATCCGCTTTTCCTGTTATCGGAAGCAGTAAGAGGTTTTGGTGCCCATATCATTAATCACAATCACGAGCGTTTCCTTTTTAAATACGACACCCGCGGCGAACTGGCTACACGGGATATTATTTCGAAAGCGATCGGCACTGAATTACAAAAAACAGGCGAAAAACACGTTTATCTCGATTGCCGCCATCTGAATCCTCAACGTTTTTATGATCACTTTCCATCCATAACCGATTACTGTCGGAAGTCGGGATTTGATCCGGCCCGAGAACCGATTCCGATAGTTCCGGCAGCCCATTATCAATGTGGCGGTATAAAAGTAGACAAAGATGCCCGAACCTCGGTTCAAAACCTGTATGCCGTTGGCGAATGTGCTCAAACGGGATTGCATGGAAAAAACCGACTGGCCTCCAATTCGTTGCTCGAAGCTCTGGTATTTGCACATCAAGGGGCACAATCGGTTCTTAAAACCATCGACACCATTCCGTTTTCAACAGTAATCACCTTAAATCAACAACCGATGGACCTGCATTCGGCATCACCAACTATTGCATCTTTAAAAGCACTATTACAAAAAACGATGACCGCATTCTTTACCACAGAAGTACCTGATGCCTATGCGACTCGGAAGATCCTGAAAAAACTACGCCAAAAAGCCGATTCGATGTTTTGCCATCGCGACAGGAATTCTTTCCCTTCTTATATTGAATTCAGGAATATGCTTACGGTTAGTTCCATCTTGTTAGAACAATCTTATAAGACTTCCAAAACAGTGTCATTCACTACAACCTAATTTTTTAACTTATGAAAATTAATCCTCAAACCACCATTGGCGATATTGTCGCTCAGGATTTCCGAACCGCGGCTTTATTCTCAAAATACAAAATCGATTTTTGTTGTAAAGGCAATCGAACTGTAGAAGCCGTTTGCACTAAAAAAGACATCTCCCAAGAGAAATTGATCAGCGAACTGGAAACGCTTTTAAAAGATTCCAAAACCCACACTACCGATTACCATCATTGGCCGCTGGATGTACTGGCCGATTATATTGAAGCCACACACCATCATTATGTGGAAGAAAAAACAACGGTGCTTCTTCAATTTTTAAACAAACTGTGCAAAGTACACGGCGAGAAACATCCGGAATTATTTGAAATCAATATGCTTTTTGCCGAATCGTCCGGGGAATTAGCGATGCATATGAAAAAGGAAGAACTGGTCCTTTTTCCTTTTATCAAACAGATGGCAAAAGCACAAAAAGAAGGTTCCGAACTAAAGCGTCCTCATTTTGGTCCGGTGGCCAATCCAGTGGCCATGATGCGACACGAACACGATACCGAAGGAGAGCGTTTCGAGAAAATCGCACGACTTACAAATCAATATACGCCGCCTGCCGATGCATGCAACACCTATAAAGTTACGTATGCCATGCTCGAGGAATTCGAAAGCGATTTGCACAAGCACATCCATTTGGAAAACAATATATTATTCCCAAAAGCGATTGCACTGGAAAGTACTTTTACGGTCTGATTTTGGTTTAATTATTCTGAATCCGGTATTCGTTAGGTGATTGTCCTACCTGTTGTTTAAACGATCGGCTAAAATGTTGCGGATATTTGAATCCCAATTCATACGCAATTTCACTCACCGATTTGTTTCGGTCGAACATTCGCTCCTTAGCAGTATTGATCACTTTTGACTGTATATATTCCTGAGCCGACTTACCGGTTTCTTTTTTGATCAGATCTCCAAAATAATTCGCCGATAAAAACAGCTGTTCGGCACAATAGCCCACGGAAGGCAATCCTAATGTTTGCGGTTTCTCCGAATGGAAATAATCGTTGAGTACGGTTTCGAAACGCTCCAGTATTCCTTTATGAGCCGTATCCCTGGTAATAAACTGCCGGTCGTAAAACCGAACGCAATAATTCAGGAATAATTCGATTGTATTCACAATCAGTTTTTTACTGTGTTTATCGATTGGCTGTTCCAGTTCCTGTTGGATTTTCGAAAAACAATCAATGATAATTTTCCGTTCATTTTCAGACAAATGCAGTGCTTCGTGTACCTCGTATGAAAAAAAACTATACGCATCAATTTGACGTCCCAATGCCGTTCCGCGGATCAGATCCGGATGAAAAACCAATGCATATCCCTGTGGTTGATACAGTTCTCCGTTGTTTTCAATTCCCATAACCTGACCCGGTGCCAGAAATACGAGCGTTCCTTCCTGATAATCGTAATAATTACAGCCATATCGCAGGTTTCCGCACTTCACATCTTTTAGAAAAATGGTATAAAAACCAAAATTCAAGCGGATATTTATTTTTTTATCCGACTTCGAAAGGTCGATGACACTCACCAACGGGTGCTTGGTATCCGTATTGTAATAGGCATTGTATTCACTTACAGTATCAAATCGTACGATATTTTCCATGGTTCCTTATTTCGAAAATCAAAGTTATTGCATAATTTTATTGTATGTACCATCCCATTATTAGAATCAGTGATATTGGTAGGTAATTCTGTAATTCATATACGCCCCGGTTTAAAAATAGATTGGAATTTTGCACGGTTCATAATCGTATCACAAAACAAATCACATAAAAACTAAAAATCACTATGGAAAAATTTAATGTAAAGGCATACGGTACTCATGCTATCGAAGCCGACCTGGAACAATTAACAATTCCGCGAAGAGAGGCGACGCCCAACGATGTGGAAATCGACATTTTGTACTGTGGTGTTTGTCACTCCGATTTACACACTGCGCGTAACGATTGGGGAGGTTCGGTTTATCCGGTTGTGCCCGGGCATGAAATCGTAGGTAAAATTACAAAAGTGGGCAGTGCCGTAACCAAATTTAAGGTTGGCGACCTGGCAGCTGTAGGTTGTATGGTAGACTCCTGCCGGGAATGTGAACACTGTAAAAATGATCTGGAGCAATATTGTATCCCGGGATTTACCGGAACCTATAACAGCCCCGACAAGCACCTTGATTTACGTACCTATGGTGGTTATTCCGAAAAAGTTGTCGTTGCTGAACATTTTGTACTAAAAGTACCTGAAAATCTGGATCTTGCTGCCACCGCGCCATTACTTTGTGCCGGAATCACCACATGGTCTCCATTACGTCACTGGAAAGTCGGAAAAGACAGCAAAGTAGCAGTAGTTGGTTTGGGTGGATTAGGACATATGGCGATTAAACTGGCAAAAGGATTAGGAGCACATGTAACCTTATTCTCCCGATCTCCGAAAAAAGAAAATGACGCTTTTGCCTTGGGCGCCGATGAGGTGATCATTTCAACAGATGACGCACAAATGGATACCGTAAAAGGAAAATTTGATTTGATCATCGATACCGTTCCTTATGTTCATGATGTCAACCATTATATCCCAAGTCTGACGATCAACGGAACCATTGTATTGGTTGGTTATCTTGGAAATCTGGAGCCGATGCTAAACACTGTTCCGATGATTCTGGGTCGAAAATCAGTAGCCGGTTCGGTTATTGGAGGCATCGCCGAAACACAGGAATTACTGGATTTCTGCGGAAAACACAACATCACTTCCGATATTGAGATCATCAAAATGCAGGATATCAACGAAGCTTACGAGCGCATGCTAAAAAGCGATGTACGCTACCGTTTTGTAATTGATATGGCTTCCTTGAAAAACGCATAAGCCAAAAAGCAAAAAGGATGGAAAATTTTCCATCCTTTTTTTATTACAATACTATTACGGAATTGTTTTTCGATTGTTTTCTACATTTGTTTCCAACAACAATCTATTCGGATCCAATTCCACTGCAATTGGTTTTTGCCTACATCTCAATCGGTATTCTTTTAATTGTTCGGGAGTAACAACCACCGTTTTGGTCGTCCCATCGCTATCGGTTATAGCCATTGCAACCGGTTCCTCAAACACCATTACCTTCCGGTTCCCGTTACCGTCTTCTTTATATTTAATAGCGGAAATCTGCACACTAAGATCATATTCGCCACTTGCATTTTTCCGACAATTTATAGTACGAAATTCCAATTCATATATAATGATCATTTTAAATAACTCATCAATTTTGCGATGTGTCGCCGGATCACTAACGTTATAAAATTCCCGTATCAAATCTTCTGCGGTTGGTGGCCGATTCGGATAGGCGTATTGTTTTAAAAGACTCCGAAGTGCCCTATTGATCTGTTTCTCCCCTATCAATTGTTCTAATTGGTACATTACCACCATCCCCTTATCATAACAGAGGTACGATTTGTCCGGATGAGCGCGATACAAAGGCTCTTCGGTAGCAAACGAACGACCACTGAGGTACAAATCCTGGTGTACTTGTATGCGCGATAGGATATTTTTTGTACCATATACCTTTTTATAAAGCATTAATTCGGTATACATTGCCAGTGTTTCGGTGAGCATTTTACTTCCCTCCTGATATTCTGGATCGAGTGTCGCATTACCCCACCAGGTATGTGACAATTCGTGACTTACCATTTCATTAAGGATATCCTTCTCCGGATTCTGTTCCACTTTGTTCCGGAATCCGAATGTCTCATTTATAAAAAAACTGGTCGGATAGGCGGTTCCTGCAAACCCTTTACTAAAAGAGGCTATTTCGGCAAAACGCAACGTTTTATAAGGATACCGACTAAAATTTTGTTGGCAGTAATCCAATGTCAGTTGGGCATTATTTATAAGATGATCAATGTTTTTATGATGTTCCGGATGATAATACACTTCAATCGCAATACCTTTATGTTTAAGTTTTTTAATCGCATAACGTGCCGATGCTATAGCAAAACGAAAGGGAATCGGTGCTTCCGTACGATATTGAAAATAGTTCCGATTATTTTTTTGCCATGTTTTTTGTAGCTCCCCGATACCAATAGCAGTTTGATCGGACGCCGTCCCAAGAGTCATTTCCAGATTGATAAAAGCGGAAACTGCAGTTGCCTTTTCTTCCAGTGATTTTACAAGTGTAGCAGGTGCCATTCTGCGTCTTTTACGTTCTTTCGGATCATCGATTCCATTATCCGATTGGTAACCGAATCCCGGAAAAAAATTACTAATCCGGATAAATGTCCCGTTGTGCAAAATCGTATTAAACCGCATAAAATCAGTAAACGGAGAGGCTGCATAGCGAAAACGAAAATTCATCTGACTTTTTTCACCAGGTTGTAATGAATGGTCTAAACGGAACCAGGAGTGCCCATATTCGGCATCTTTCATCAGCAATTTAGCATTAGGAATGGTCAATCCCGACCATTCCAGGTCTTTATTCGTATACACCAATAGGGAATCAATAGCCTTGGAACTGGTATTTTGTAGGGTATATACACCCGAAACCGTATAGGTATTTTGCTCCGGGAACAATTCCACATGGACATTTACATCAGTAATAACGGGTTGTAAAAGAGTTTCGTATTTTTTATAGCGGGTCTCGTATTCCTGTTTCCAATTATTGCGGTCGTCCTTTTTCAAAACCACTATTTCTGTTGTCATCAGATACCCCGACCAAATCGCCACCACAAGACTCAGTGTTGCAATTCCGTAATGTTGTCTTTTCCAGTTTTTAAAACGTCCTGTCATTGCTGTAAACAGTAAGGCTACTACGCTCGTCCAAAACAACATTTTGACATGAAACCCCTGTAAAAAAAGATCAAAACCACTCATCTCGCTATAGTTTCCCTGATAGGCATTAGCAAAACGCCATAGCGGATGTGTCAACCCAAACATTCCGCCCAAAGATGTATTCGTCAGTAATAAGACCAAGGACGAAATGACCAATCCCATATAGCGATTGGGGCTTACCGACTGTATACAAATCACAAAAGCGGCACACAACATCAAAGGCCATCCAATCAGATAAAAAAGGGCTATATACAAACTCCAATCAATTGGCGCATCGCGATGTATCCATTGGAACACCACTCCTGTTAGTATACTGGCTGCGATCAATAAAAGCGGTACCAACAAAAGAACCGTCCACTTCGACAACAACACTGTGCTATTGGATACCGGACAGGTTTTTTCCAGAGCATCAAACCGACAACTATGACTACGCCAGTATATTTCACTTCCGTAAAATAGTACAATCAGCAAGCCGATCACCGGGAATAATTTCAATATATCCGTAACCATTAAATCTGTTGTCGCAAAACGCTCTGGTAATCGAACGCCTGCATTGATATTTCCTGCAATTTCCATAGCCAGAAAAAAAGACCATCCCGCCAACATAATCCAGATCGGACCTGTTTTAAACACCGCTTTCAGATCCATTTTGACCAAACTAAACCAGGTCGTAATCGAATAACACCACCCTTTTATTACTGTTGGAACCGATCGGTAAGGAATATTCCCTTTTGTAATATCCGAATTCTTTACTTTCTCCGCTTTTTGTTTTCCGACACCAAAGGAAAAATGCCGATAGGCCCAACATACCATTGCGATGGCTATCGTTAGAAACAACAACCGATTCCACAAAAAATCACCTTTTAATCCGATTAACTCCTGATTTCTTTGTAAAGCCGACCAATACAGGGTTTGCTCAAAAAAGGCCGATAATCCAAAAGGATCTATCCGGGCCATAATTTTCATTGTTTTGTCTGAAACCGGAGACGCATTGGCCAGTAAAGGCGAATTGGCAAACATTGCAATTCCCCAATACAGGAAATAGATAAACAAGCCGGAGATATAGATCAGAATCTTATTTTTTGTCAGCACCCCAATACTACAAATCGCCCCGGTACAAAAGAGGATATTTGGCAACGCGAGAACCACAAAAGCGTATACATACGTTCCGATTCCCGTATTCATATATTCCCCTGGATGATCCCGAAACAACTGATGTCCGATAAATAATCCTATCACATACAAAGCAAAGGTTAACGCGGTTATTCCAAAAATCGTTATAAAACGGCTACTCAGATAATCGCGTTTTCGTATGGGTGTTGCATATAATATCCCATCGAATTGCGAATCTCTTTCCCGCAATAATCCTTGTGCTGCCAACAGACTCACTGTAAATATGTTGATCAACGACATAACTCCAATTACATACGTAACTATATAAGGCGCATTTTTATAGGTTTCCGGGAATGGAAAATTGGCTGCTACAGCTGTAAAAATGCCAAAACTCAAGAAAAACAACAGCAATAGCAAAAAGGACTTTTTCCGGGCGAAAAAAATCCAATCGAATTTCAAAATCTCGGTATACATATTACGCTTTTTTTGACAGTTGGTAGAAATAAACATCTTCCAAGTTGGCGGTTTTAATTATAAACCCATCTCCGGGATTGGCTTCTGAAAAAATAGTTACGGATTGTTTTCCCGCAAAAAACCGTTCCGAGATCACCTCATATTTTTCCCGGTAAAGTTGCAGCTCCTTTTTATCGATCGTTTTGTACCACAAACGTCCTTTTAATTGTCGGATAAACGTATCCGGATTACCATTGGCTTTTAGCTTTCCGTTATCAATAATCGCCATTTGCGTACATAGGTTTCGGACATCCTCCACCAAATGTGTCGACAAGATCACAATAACCTGCTCCCCTATTTCGCTAAGCAACGTATTAAAACGGTGTCGCTCTTCCGGATCCAGGCCGGCAGTGGGTTCATCGACAATTATAATTCGCGGATCGCCCAATAAAGCCTGCGCCACACCAAACCGCTGTCGCATTCCACCGGAAAAAGTGCTGACCGCTTTATTTTTACTCGTCAGCAAATTCGTTTTTTCCAACAAAGCCAGTATCTGCTCTTTTCGGGCCTTTTTATCGATAACTCCCTTTAAAACAGCAAGATGATTCAGAAGATCATACGCACTAATTTTGGGATACACTCCGAAATCCTGTGGTAAATAGCCCAACATTTTTTTGATATAAACGGGATTGGTCACGATATCGACCCCATTGAAAAGCAACGTACCACTATCGGGTTGTTGCAAACCGGCAATCGTTTTCATTAAAGTTGATTTTCCAGCACCATTTGGTCCTAAAAGGCCAAATATCCCGTTGCCAATTTCAAGCGAAATACCTTGCATGGCCTGTGTTCCATTCCGGTACTGCTTACTCAGATTGTTGATTTGTAAACTGTTCATTTTGAATTGATTTTGATTGATGATTTTCGTTATGTTCAGGCAATAGTGATCCTGCACCTTTGCAGGTGTCTTTTTTTTATATGTAGATTGCTGTTACTCTTCCCTGAATTCCAATATATCGCCCGGTTGGCATTCGAGTGCCTTACAGATTGCCTCCAGCGTTTCAAAACGGAAACCTTTAGCCTTTCCTGTTTTTAAAATGGACAAATTGGCTTGTGTAATCCCCAAGATTTCGGCCAATTCTTTGCTTTGCATTTTTCGTTTGGCAAGCATCACATCAATATTTACAATAATAGGCATGGTTATATATATAAGTCCTGTTCGGTTTGCAAGTTAAGCCCCTGCTCGAAAATAGCAGCCATAAAATAGGCAAAAATACCGATCACAAAATGTAAAAATGTAAGACTGATCAATACAGCTACCTCATAGGAATACCATAAATGTGCAATCAGGAATGGTAGTGGCACCGTAAAATTGAGTATATAGAAAAGACGCAGGCGTTTTACACTTTTTTCCGTAAACAATTTAGGTTGCCGGAATGCATCGAAAACATTTCCTAACAACCAGAAAAAAAGACCATATAAACCAATAAGGGCGATCATTTCAAAAATATAATAAAACCCGGTGCTATCCCCCAACAAAAAGCGTGTTTGGGTAAACGGATAATAAATAACAAAATGCTCACCGCTATCTGTATATTCGAGTCCTCCGGTTTGGAATACAAAACAAAAAATACAATAGAAAGCCGTGAGCAAATAAGGAATTGCCGCTGCCCGGGTTATATAAAACAAGGCTGTAGCGAGTAAACGCACTTTTTTCATTTTAAATTATTTTATGCAAATATATAATTAATTATCGTAAAACAATAATTAATGCTTACAAAATAATAAAATGAAAAAAGAGAAATTCTATTTTTATTTTGATGACAAATAATCTACAGCTGCTTCCATTACCCGATCAGTAAAAGTATCCGGATCATCTTCCATCTGATCTACCTCAGCGTCTGTTGGTGGTTCGACATAAATATCCGGTTTGATACCTATACCTTCTACGATTTCTCCATTAGCGCCTTTTACCGCTGAAACCGGCATATAGAAATAAAACCAGTTGCTGGCTACCTTCCCTACCATTCCGCCATTAAAATCATCCGGATCATCCGTTATGGTTGCCAATCCTCCATAGCTATAGTCGCCTATAGATACATTTTGCGGCCCCTGACTTTTGATTAGTAATGTGGTTGCTTCCGACATACTAACACTTCCATTATCAGTTAAAACAGCAATCGGAATATCGGAAGGTATTCCAAATGGATGCCGTTTGGTTTTTTGCGGAACCCAAGGGGTGTAATCAAATCGTCCATTACCTTCTTTCGTTCTTTCATAAGACCATACCGTATTTTTAGTCACAAATCGTCCTGTAAAAAAATCAAAATCAAGAACATATCCTCCGCCATTATCTCTTAAATCAAGAATAAGTTTTTTTATTTTTCCTTGATGTAACGGATTCAGAAAATTTTGATAGAAAGGTGCCTTATCTATGATGGCCAAAGCTGCCTTTTTCACGTTTTTCACACCATCTCCTTTATTGGTATGCTGATTCATCCTGGACACAAACCATTCAATATAAGGCTCTGTTTCTGTCGTTAAAACCGAATGATACAGTAACACATTATTATAATCCGCCAGCTTTTTTGATTTTAATTTTTTAGCTGCCTGCACTAAAACATCCGACACCTCTTCGGTAGCCATAAACTTACTGATCTCTGCCTGAAAGGTTTTCAACTCGGCTGATGCTTTAAAGGAATCCCACTGACTTAATACCTTAATTGAAAGTTCTTTTATTTTGTCTTTCAATTTTTTGTCGCTAATCGCATTTAATACGGGATGATTTTCGATATCAGAAACACTTAAAGCGGTATTGTAATTTAGGGAATAGTCATGATTCAGATAGCGCTTCAAATCTGCAAAATTGACCGCAAATTTATCATATGTCAAATAATAGATTTCCGGATTATTCTTAACGCTGCCGGTTACATACGTAAAGGATTCCTCATCATTTTTGACATTATGCTTATAGGTCTGTTTTACAGCATCATCTGAAAGCCATCTTTTGATATAACCCAATTTCGCCTTAAAGTTGTAAACATTAGCCTTTTGGTTGTCCATTCCCCCATAAAAACTCTCAGTTGCACGAGTACCATTATTATCCTTAGGCAAATTAACCGCCACAAAAAAATGCCGGTCGATAATAGGATTTATAATGCTTTCAAAATATTGAATGGCTTTATTTCTGTCGGCAGTAATTGCTTCATTATCTTCACTACTTCTACCAAACGTTTTTAAGGCCGAGAACTTGGGATAATATTCATTGTAAACGGCATCCCAGTCCATATTGGTTCGCTCTTTTTGTTCATAAAAACAACTATAACGCTGATCCATAACCGTCCAGAACACTTTAAAAAGATCGGCATACGATTTCACATCATCATAAGTATAGCGAGTCGGTTCCGTGATTGCTATATTATCATCATAATCACAGGAATTTAGGGTCATCACAAGCGATAATAATCCAAAAACAAAAACGAGATTTTTTAAAAATTTTCTTTGCATTTTAAACGAGATTTAAAAGTCCTTAATTAATCAAACCGATACGAAGTCCCAACGGAAATCATATAAGAACGAATTGTTTTTTTTAGATTTTGATTTTGATTGGATTTAGAAATATCCGATAATCCATACTGCTGATTATAGGTTCCATAGACACTGAACTTACTAAAAGAATATCCCAGCCCCAACTGCCCCTGCATACCATAACCAAAGCGATTCAGCATGTTTTCATTTTTCTTAAAGTCGTAGGTATCCGACACCAATCGGTAAACAGTCCCGTAATCTGTTGCTGAAACTTCACTTAAAGCGGGATAGCGCTCGCATCTTTTCATACGCATCCAATAGGATCCGTACATCCCTCCGGCTACTTTAATCCAAAGTCCCTTTTTCCCATTGGGCACTTCCACTATATAGCCGCCCACCATCAACGGTACACTTAAGAAATCGTTGTGGTATTTTGTATACCATCCGGAATATATTCCCGTTCGTTTAAAGGTGTACTTTTTTTGCAGATACGAAACACCCGATGTTAGAAACAGTGATTTCCAAAACGTATACTCACCACTGACATTCACGCCAAAGCCATAGCCTCCTCTATATTTGGATTCTATTAAATTTGACAGATTCGCTTTCAGGTTACTATAGGTATACCCCATATCCAATCCTACTTTTAACTTACTTTGTGCTTGTATGGACATACCTGAAATAGCCCAACAAATACAAAGCAGACAAACTAACTTTTTCACCATATTTAACTGCTTATAAATGATTCGTAAACCTAAATTTATTACAGTTAACGCATATCAAACTATCTCCCAGTATTCTTGTCTGTTCAAACTCCCTATTAGTCCGGACCATTTGTTTCGACCTCGCGAAATTCATATCAAAACGATAGCGATTACCGTCGGAAAAACACAAAAAAAGCCGGCCCCACTACAGACCGGCTCCAAAAACTAACTAATTATTACTGAAATTTATGAAAAAGATTGTATTGATACGATTTTAACGGTAGTGATGCTTTCGTTTTAGCTCGGTGTTCATTTTCCGAATACTTTTATACATCACGCTTTGTACGGCTTTTCGTTTTTCTTCATACTGTTTGGTACAACCGTCCAGTTCCGTTATCAGATTCCGGAACCGCAGGTGCAACATTTGTAATTCCTCCACACCCTGGCGGGTTTTATGGTCTTCTTCGACCGATAACGTATGCGCCGAAATACGGGCCAGTTGTTCAAATTTTTTAAACGCTTCGACGATAACCTGATGTTCCTTGGTGTTGATTCCCCGCATATGATTAAACTAAAAGACTGTTATTATATAAACATCGCCGGGCTATAATGCCGATGGCAGTAAAGGGATTCCCTCCGTATCGATATGCGATAACGGTAGCGAAACCGTTTGAGGCGATGTTGTCTTATTTCCGTGTCCTAAAATGTGTTGTAGTGCTTTTTGCAGCAGTAATTCCTGCGGATCGCCCAATGGCAGTACGGCAAGAGCTTCCAGCTCATTAACCGGGACTGCGGGCGCAATGCCGCCGTTATAATTTCCCTGATCGTTTGCATTGTATACTTTATAAATTGACGGATACAAAATCCATCCCGGCTGATTGGGATTGCGATTATCCTGAACCGGAAATCCGGCGACATCTTTCCCAACGGTCTTTTCACCAATCGTGATCACTTCCATATAGGGTTTCAGATTGTTGATGATAATTTCGGAAGCCGAAGCGGTCCGGTTACCACACAATATATATATCCGTTGTAATTGTGGATGAACGGCCCGCAAAGTTGTAAAATCCACCTGCGATTCGTTCATCGCCAAAGCCTCCGCAAACGATTGGGATACCGTCCCGCCATTGGCATTGCCGCGGTATCGGATAAATAAATTTCCCGGTTCTATTTGGGACGCCAGTAAAACACTTAGTGCCGCAGCCGAGGCGATATCACCGCCACCATTATAGCGCAAATCCACAATCATTTCGGTAACCGACTGATTTTTAAATTCCTGAAAAGCCTGTAAAAAAGTCCCGGCCATTCCGGTATCAAAATGAGGTACCATAAGATACCCTATTCGCTTGTTTTCCAATGTCACGATTCGTTTTAAAAGCGGTTGTCCGAAAGTATATCCGGAACCAATTTCCTGATGTACCGGGTTTGAAAAACCGGATTGCGGATCATATCGAACCCGATCGACTATAGCCGTCCCGGATTGAACCAACTCCTGATATAATGTATTATAATTACTGTTGTTTACAGCCACTCCGTTAAACGTTGTGATCAGATCGCCACGGGATAAGCCGTGATTTTGAGCCGGTGATCCCGAAAGGACATAGAGTACCACTCCGTATACCTGTCCCTGATGGTTTATAAAAGCGATATCGAAACCAAATTTCCCTCGCAGGGTTTTGGGGAGGGTTTCCGGCAATGTCGGATGGATTGTATACGAAAACGGATCGTCCGGATGGCGCAATTGCTCGAAATAATCTTTTGGAAATACCGACAAATCGGTTGCCGTCGGTAAATTCCCATTCCACAAATAATAGCGTTTCATCTGTTCGTACATCCATTGATTGACATAGGCATGTGTTCCTTCTTCATACAGCACTGCATCGTCGTGCTCACAAGAGATCAGTCCTCCGAAAAACAATAACCCTCCGAATAATACGAGCCAACTTCTCATTTTTCCGTTCTATTTTAAAATTGAAAAAAGTCGCATAAATCCAGCGTCCCCTGTACCCCTGAAAAATTGCCACCGGTATCCTGCTTTTCTTCCAGTACCACCAGACGTGATTTATTGTTTTGCATAACCATAGCCACAATTACCGGTTGCCCGTTACTTGTGTACGATTCGGTGGTTCCGTGTTTTACTAATTCCATTCGTAAGATTGGTGGTGCCGCAGATGGAAATTCCACAAAATTGCTAAACCCCTCTTTGGTGATATTCTGAGCGACACCCAATACTTGTCCACTCAAATTGCGGATAATACCATCGATCGGACCGTCATAGTTACTATTGGAATACCGATTCAGCGTTGGAAAAATAAATTTATAACCGGTGCGTCCCGGCTGACTTAAGGTTCCGGGTGAAAAAGACAATACATCATTGATCCACAAGCCCGGTTTATAGAAAAAGGACAAAGTATCCGGACTTTTTGCCGACGTAAAGGCGTAGGACTCCAAAAGCTGCTGTGTGTTTTTTACCCGTACGTCCATATTCCGCGCCTGTCTGTTATAATAAACGAATTCATAATCTTTACTAATGGTCCCGCCAAGTGTTTCGTGCTGATTGATTTTTAAAAGTGCTCCATTGGAAACAATCTGAAGTGAATCCTCCTGCACCACACCGCGAATTACGATTTTCCCAGGCGACTGCTCCTCATAATACGGGAGCATATTATTGTCGCAGGAAATCAAAAACGTAATTATTCCTGTAAAAAGACCGAACTTCGTCAATGTTGTTGTATACATATAGTGTTGTTTTAAAACGGTATGCTATTCTCTATTTTTTGATGAATTTTATTTTTTCCGTTACGCTTCCATTTCCGATTACTGCAAAATAAACTCCTATCGGTAATTCACTAACTGCGATTGCATCGGCCGAAAAACGGGCTTCTTTTACCAACATTCCAGAGGCATTGTACACATACACATTCGCATTGGTCATATCGTTTGTACCGGATACAAATTCCAGATGATCGGCTACCGGGTTTTGTTTTATGGCAAATTTTGTGGTAGCAACCTCATCCACTCCAAGAAGATCCGTAGCCGTAATATGCACCTGATCTACTTCGATTCCAACGCTAACCAAAGCATTCATAACCAAGGCAAAATGCACTTCCGTTTGTCCGGCAAACTGTGATAAGTCGACTTCATAATTCTGAAAAAAATCGCCTTCATTTGTCGTACGAACCAACGACAAGGCAGTAGGTGTTCCCGTTTGTAAAACCATTGGATCGGCAGATGTCCCCACATATACCAATAAATCGCGGGTTCCGTCGTAGATGGCTGTCTGCGCATTGATGATCAATTTAATGGAACCGGTGTAAAACGAAAGATCGATCACCGGAGAAACCGCCCAGTTGTTTTCGTCTCCCGATAAAGGCGAACCATTAGTCAGGTTGATATGGTAACTTCCCAACACACTTTTTGTTCCGTCGATCACTTCGCCACTTCCGCCCATTTGTATGTTTTTACGAGAGATCCAGTTACTACCGTTACCGTCGAGATCCTGTAACGACCAGTCGGAAGCAGTACTGTTATTAAACGTTTCTTCCCAGATCGTAAATTGTGCCGAAGCTGTTGCCGACACCAAAGCAAATGCTGCCAATAGTAATTGTTTTTTCATTTTTTTGTTTTTTTAAAAGGCATGAGAAGCCACTACTTCTCATGCCGGGTTGTCTTTTTTATAACTCTTTAGGATATTAGAAATTGCTGAATTTTGTCCATCCGCTTGTCCATCCTGACTCGGTTTTAAAGGCACCAGTATTTCCGGAAAGGTTAAATGATCCAAGGTTAAAGAACGGCTGTGAAATTCCCAATGGTAAAGCCGGGTTATCCATATGCGTACTGTTACCGAAACCTAAAGAAGCTGTTGCCGGTGTAACGAAAGCGTGCGCCGCTACAGCACTCCATGAAGAACTTGAAGCTACAGAAGGTGCTTCCCAACGGATACCTGTGTTATAACCGGTAACCGTTACATCCTGAAGTGAAATCTGACCTAAACGTCTTACGTGGATTGCATTTTCATATAAACCAGCATCCGTAGGGTTGCTCATTCCCACGATAGACATCTGAGAAATGTTTGGTCTTGTGATGATAGTAGTAGCCGTACCTGACGCGTTGTTGTCTAACTCGATTCCATTAGAATCCGGATTTCCGGAACTGGTACTGTGTGTTGAATTTTTATCGGCAATAGCGATTGCTTTTGTGATGCTTCCTGTATATCCTAAATCGAAATCGAAGTTATCGTCATCAGCAGCAAATGAAACCAAGTGCGAAGCGCTTACTTTTCCTCCGAAAAACTCGTAAGAGTCATCTCTACCGTATGATACCTGGATGTGATCTACTTTAGTAGCGGCACCCACACCCCCAAAAGTAAGTCCGTTGATTTCCACACCGTTTACGGCATCAAGGATACGACCTGCAAATTCGATACGGATATAACGTAAAATACCGGCATTGTGAGCAAGATTACCACCTCCGTAATAGAAATCGGTTACGTTTGGCTGATCACCTAAACCTTCGATTACGTTTGTATTTAAACCATTATTCACTTCGTCGTCACCTAATAATACCACACCTCCAAAATCACCTGGCGTAGCACCGGTAGCAGCATTACCGTCTAACAGGTTATAACTTGTAAAGATAATTGGCGCTTCAACAGTTCCTTTAGCGTCAATTTGTCCAGTTTTTGTAATTACCAATACTCCGGTAGCAATACCCGTAGCAAGTGGTTTTGCCTTGATAAAAGTACCAGGCTGGATTGTTAATATAGCTCCGTTTTTAACGCGAACCACGCCTTCGATTTCCCAAACTTTGTCGTTGGTCCAGGTAGTACTTGTAGTAATATCACCTGATACCGTTTGAACTGCAGCCGGATATCCGGTATAATCGGCTCCGGAAGCCTGCATTTTAAAAGAAGAATCGGCCGATTCATCATTCTGACACGAGAACAGCGTTAAAGCTGAGGCAACTAACAAAAAAAATTTTTTCATAATAATGTAATTTGTTGGTATATTTGCTGCTAGCTTAGTAGTAGGTCTTTGGGAAGGCAGCAATTTTCTTTCCTTAGACCTTTCTTTTTTGAGGTCGTCCCTCATTCAACACCTGGTTTCCGTCTTTCCCCGCCAGGATTTTATCCGGTGAAAGGTTTACAGCGCGAGGCTTCCTTACTATTATCAGATCCACAGGACCCATCGGAACGATAAAACGTATACTTCCTTTTCGGCTGTTGTTTGCACGATGGTTATCGATATTGAACGTTTTATACATCGGAAATTAATCCTGACGGATCTAAATTTTCAAAGAAGCAATTTTTCAAAACAGTATCTATTTCTATCTATATTAGCTTTGTATCCTTCAAAATATCACGCTATACAATCAAGCTTAACTGTTTCTTAATACCTGTAACACCACTGTAATATTCCCATAACATTTTGTTAGGCAAGGCTTTAAAAATTATAATTAAGCGACACACTGATCGTCCTTCCCGTAAAGGCTTTGAACAACTTTCGGTCGATATTTTCATCATAACGGTTCGTCGCTCCGGCACCAAGACTGTACTGATCTCTCGGGTTCGATCCATACGCCGAATTCGTAATATGTGAATAACTGTTTTTGTTGTTATACGTCTCAATCGGACTGTCGAACAGGTTTTTTATATTGCATTTTAATTCCAGATTTTTATTTTTCAGGAACTTGCAACTCACCTGAGCATCGGTTTGGGCATAGGGCAACCGGATTTCTTCCGCATCGTAATCAAATCCCACCAAAATATATTGATCACCTGTAGCGTTATGACGGATGCTAAATCCTAAACGGTCGCCGATATAATCCAATCCGAGGTTATAGGTATACGGCGATTGCCCGAAAAGCGGACGATCGGCTTCATACAAACCACCGGTTCCATCGATCTTTACATAAGAGGTTACTTTCGTAGTATTGATTGCAGCATTGGCATACAGGTAAATTTGTTCCAGGGCTTTCCCTTCCCCTAAAAACGACAGGTTTTTAAGAATTTCGGCTTCCATTCCCCAAAGTTTGGCACTATGAGAGTTCATATTGTAAATACTTCTCGAACCGCCATCACCACCAATTACCGTTACCGCTTCGATAGGATCCTGAATATTTTTATGGTACAATCCCACCGACATAATCTGTCCGAACGACGGGAACCACTCGTATTTTAAATCATAATTTTCGGATACGGACGATACAATTCCATCCGTCCAGTTGAGTACTTTAGCCCCGCGAACCGGATCGAAATACGGGATCTTTAAACGCTCTGAAAACTGTGGACGCATGACCGTTTTGGAATATCCCAAACGGATATTTGTTTGGCTATTCGGGCTTACCGTTATATTAACCGATGGCAGGTATTGCCATACTTTATCGTCTTTTTGAGCCCCTTCAAACTGCGCTGCATTGTCCGACTGACTCGAGATTTCTTTATACACATAACTTTCGGCACGCATTCCCCAAACCACACGTACCCACGATCCGAATTTATGATCCAACATCAGGAAAGGCGCATGAGTGATCACTTCACCTTCGTAAACACTGCCGTAATAGTTTAGTTTTTCCCATCCAAAACCGCCGTAATAATAGTGCGATCCATCCAAAAGTTCCGATAACGGATAATAGACATCCGCGCGATCCGATCCTTGCCCGACCACTTTTAAAAGCGAACGTTCCTGAAAGTTGGTGGCGCGTTTATAGGTTCCGAAATAACCGGCTTTAATATCATTTTTAACCGATCCGATCGAAAACGAACGGTTCATATTTACGCCAACGTTATAATCGTCTTCACTATTGCTAAAATTGGCTCGGGCAATATTCGCACCCGGGTTATAAACCTGATGATACAACAGGATATCATCGCCTACGCGTTTGCGGAACTTGGTCAGGAAAGTCGCATCACGCGTATCTTTATCAACACGGCTATACGCTCCAAACCAGTTGACTTCAAAGTCATTAAAACGATGGTTTCCTTCGATTTTATTTTGCAAAAAGGTCTGGAAAACCGGATAGTTGGTTTCTTCCGTTTCCGCCAGATCGGTTCCATTTAGAATATCGTCCACACTACTTCCGTAATAATTCCAACCGGTTATCTGTGTCAGCTGGTTATCGTAAATATGCAACAACGTATTCCGCATGGTAATCCGGTTGTTTTTTAACTGAATTCCGGCATTTAACATCCCGCCCAAAGTCGAATTGAAATTATAGGATGCACCGGAATTTTTAAATCCATATTTCTGTAATGTGGAATAGCCGCGATCCGTTTCGGGTGTAAAATAGGAATTGTGCATATAGGTTCCTCTTTCCGTATGATCAATATCTAGTGTCGTCTGTGTATTCCGGAACATAATCGAACCGACAAATCCCCAACGGTTATTGTCTTTCATTTCAAAAGCACGACCCAAGGCAAATTGTAACGACATTCCCGGATCGGCCACATTTTTATAGGTCGAAAAATTATCCTGTGTAAACTGTCGGGATTGTTGGAAAAAGGCTTCCGATCCGGCTTGCGCCGTTGGTGTCGGAATGTGTACCTGCGATGGATAGCTTCGCGTTCCGTCGTCAAAACCCAAATAATCAAAACGCCCGCGTTGTTTGGTAAGTTGCTCTTTAAACGTGCTACGGCTGTTGTACGAATTCCCAATGGTAATACTGGTAAAATCTTCCCTTGGGATATCTTTTGTTTTCACTTCCACATAACCTCCGGCGAAATTCGCATTCATATCGGGCGTTGCGGTTTTACTCACAACCACACTTTCGACCATAGCCGTCGGAATAATATCAAAAGCAAAGTTTTGTTGCTGGGCATCGGTACTTGGTAAATTTACACCGTCCATTACCGCCTGATTCCAGCGTTCGCCCATCGAACGTACCACCACATATTTATCGTCGACGGTCGTAATTCCGGTGATTCGTTTTAGGGTACTTCCGACATCGTTATCCGGTGTACGGGCAATTTGTTCGGATGAAATTCCATCGGAAAACTGCGCTGCTTTTCGTTGTTGGCGTAACAAACCTTCAGTCGATGCGGCCGATTTGTATTGTTGTACGCTAATCACCACCTCATTCAACGCGATATTTTTATGAGCGCCCGACTTCAACGCTACGTTTAACGGAGTTGTCTGTCCCTCCTGAACCGGAACATTTTCGATAAGCTGCGTCGTAAACTCCTGAGCCGATAGTTCCACGGCATAATTTCCGGGTTCCAGATCCAGTACAAAATCACCATTATTATCGGTAAAGGTGAGCTTTGCTCCGGGTTGAGCAATCACCATCGCATCGTATAGTGGCGCACCATAAGTATCAACGACTCTTCCGGTTATCCCTTGTCTTTTTTTTTTAGCCGCATCCCTGTTGTGTACGGCAATATTATTTCCGTTTCGTCTAAAATTCAGAGTGGTTAACTGCTGTAATTCGCCCAGTAAAACATCAATCGCTATGTTTTCCCTTTTCAGGTTTACCCGTGGGGCACTCAACTCCGTATTATTCTGATAAATAAACCGATACGGTGTTCGGGATTCCAGATTTTCGATGATTTCTTTCGGGGAAGCATTTTTATAATCGACCGATACGGTTCCGGTTTGTGCCAACAGATTGGCCATTCCCAAAAAGTATCCGAAAAGCGTTAACCGGAACAAAGCCGGAAGTCGCTTGAAAATAGTGTTGTTCATGATTTGTAAAAGTGTTGTTTGTATTAAGCGTTAAGAATTTATTTGTTATTTAATCACTAATCGTATAGGCCTGATTTCCGGTTTTGGTAATGGTAATCCCCAAAGCAAAAGACAAGGTCTCAAACATTTCCGGAATTTGCTGGCGGGTGTGTAACGTTCCGCGCATCGTGAGTTTTTTCAAATCCTCTCGGGCATAAGTAATCGTTAGCCCTTTAACCGGTTCCAACAACTGGAATACCTGCTCGAGCGTAAGTCCGTTGATATCCAACAGGGTTTTCTTCCATTCCGGTTCCAACAGGGTGATCTTTTGTTTTTTAAGGCGTTCACTGGTAGGCATAAATACGGCGGCATAGCCTCTTTCCAAAAAGACCGTTGTCGTATTGTTGGCTACTTTTACCTTTCCGGTGCGAACCGCTACCACAGGTGCTTTTCCTTTATAGGCTTTTACGTTAAAAGACGTCCCCAATACTGTGGTTTCGATACGTCCGGAATGAATGACAAACGGTTTGGAAGGATCCCGTTTTACTTCGAAAAAAGCTTCGCCGACAAGCGTCACGCTTCGTTGTTTGCCGTTAAAAACTTCCGGATATTCCAGTTTCGAATTCTCATTGATCCAAACGCGGGTGCCGTCCGGTAGTCGTAGTAGGCGAACATCATTTGGAAATGTTTGTGTGATAACCGTTTTTTCGGGAAATAGGTTTTCTGTAAAAAGTAATTCATAGGTGACCACCGAAAGTAACAAAGCGGCACAAGCAGCAGCAGCCCAACGGGACCATTTTACCGGCTGTTTGAAAGTCGCCTTTCGGATACGTCTCCACATTCGGCGTTTGGTATCCTCCGGTAACAATCCCTGTTGCGGTATCTCGTCCCAGGTCTCTTTTAATCCATTCAATTTCATTGCATTTTTTTTTATGTTGCGCAACACATAGGTGTTTTACTTACATTAGCAGGAAATCACAGGAAATATCACGGGGCAAAAGCAGTCTTAATAATTATTTAAAAAAGCAGTCCAATCGGATACATTACGATAACAATGGCAATTGGAATTTCGAATCAGAAATCGATATAAACGTGGTGCACAAACATCAGGAGAAACCAGTACAGCTCATTGTTTTTCACCGAATGTTTTTTAAGATATTGGAGTGTTTTGGAAATCTGGTTGGCCACGGCACCGGGGGTCATATTCATTTCGGAAGCGATCTCTTTATAGCTACGCTCTTCGAATTTGTGCAGTGTAAATATTTTACGTCGTTTTTCCGGGATCTGACGTAACAGCTGTTCGATTTGTTCAAACCGGGAGTCGAGTACCTCATCCGATTCGTAAGTGGTATCCATTTCGGAAATGATCTGTTTTTCCTCGCTTGTAAAAATCCGGTTTTGTTTTTGATACCATTTGGAGATTTCCTGTTTCGAGCTTTTAAACAATACCGATTCCAGTGCTACATCCGGATTGAGTTTTTTCCGGTAATTCCATAAATGGATAAAGACATTTTGAGTCACATCTTCGGCATCGGCAGACTGTTTGGTATATTTCTTTACAAAGCAATACACTTTAAAGGCATACTGATCATAAATTTCCCGGAAACAAGATTCGTCATCTTCGCGTAACCTTATAACCAAACTAGCACTCATATTGCCCATAATTGTAGGTATGTATGCCTACAAAAATAACACAAACCGTCATATATAATAAAAACTGTCGGATATTTAAAGATTTAATAATATCAAAATATTTTGGTATTTTAGTATACCTTACAACGCTATCCTTTTGCTATGCAACATACCCTTGAGGGTTTCGAAACAACGCGGCAAAAGCCTCTCAAAAATGTCGGGATTTTCCTTTCGAAAAAGAAAAAGTCGAAAGTGTGATTTCGATTATCAATACCCAAAATACCGATTCTCAAAAAGTAGCCTTACAAAACGGTATGTAACCCGATCAAACCACCGAATTTATGGGAATGCCGGTAACAATTTACCGGATTGACGCAGCTATCTGGAAAGCACTAAAAAAAACCGGCTTGATAAGCCGGCTCATTTACTATTTTTAAGACAAATCTTCCACCGTCGCTTCTGGTGCATTTTTTTGTACCGAAGCAATTCCGTTATCTCTGGCTGCTTCCGATTCATACATTTCACTTGTTCCGATGATTTGCCCATTGGATGCCTTCAAATTAAAATAGGGTTTCCCGTTTGTCGCTGTTTTTTTATCAAAGCGCTCCTCAAGTTGCGAATTTTTACGCACGGATTCAATACCATTCAGACAACCTGCTTTGGCGGCATACCCTTCGCTGGCAAGGATTACCTGTCCGTTAGAAGCTTTTAAATTAAATTGAAATTCGTCATTTTTTCTTTTTGTAATTACAAATTTTCCCATTTTTTACATTTTTAAGTTAAAACAATAAACTTTTGCAATAGTATACCACAATATACTACAAAAATTACGTGTTTCCGTAAAAAACTCTTCTTTATAATCTCAAAATTCTATAATTAAAAAACTACTTGTTCCTTTTTTTGACAAAAGTCAATGTTTGCCAAAACGGATCACTGCAACTTTGCCCCGTATTAATTTAAAAATGATTGAAAATGAAAAAAGCGTATTTCAAATACATCAACACCCTTTTTGTAGTGATTCCCATGACGTTGATCATGGCATTTGTCGGACTCATCCGCAATTACGGTTTTGGCGACGACTGGTTTCTAAAATTCCTAAAAGCCTGGAGCGTTATGCTACCCGTTGCCTATCTTTCTGCTTTTATTATTATCCCAAGAGCCCGAAAAATGGCCGAAAAAGTAACACAGGAATAATGACTACCGCTGTCCTAACTACGTTACACACTTTTGGTGTCAGTCGTAAAGATCGGGTAGAAAACGCCCTCCAATCCTTACAAAATGGCAAGGGTATTTTACTTATTGATCATGAAAACCGTGAAAACGAAGGCGATCTGATTTTTCCGGCCGAAAGCATGTCGGTAGAAGACATGGCACTGATGCTGCGTTCCTGTAGCGGTATCGTTTGTTTGTGTCTGACCAACGAAAAGGCCAATGCGCTGGATTTACCCTATATGGTCCCCGCTAATTCCAGTCGGTTTCAAACACCGTTCACGGTAACGATCGAAGCCAAAAAAGGCATTACCACGGGTATTTCGGCTTCCGACCGGATTCAAACCATCCGCACGGCTGTGAACGTCAAAGCGGTTCCTGGCGATCTCGCCCGACCCGGACATATTTTTCCGTTACGGGCAAACGACGATGGCGTTTTGGGTCGGAATGGCCATACCGAAGGAAGTATCGATTTAATGAAACTCGCCGGACTACAACCGGAAGCCGTACTCTGCGAACTCACCAATCCCGATGGAACCGTTGCCCGATTACCGGAAATCATCGACTTTGCCCTCGAACAGCAATTGGTCGTTTTGTCTATCGAAGATATTTACTATTACCGTAAATTTGTTCGTGATTATTAAAAGATGTACCCACAACTAGCCGATTATATCAGACGGGAAATTACCGTAACCGATACCGAACTCGAGACAATATTGTCTTTTTTCAAGCCTTTAAAGCCGAAAAAAAATGAGCTTTTGATCACCCACGGACAAACCAGCCAACGGATGTTTTTCGTTGGCCAAGGTTGTTTACGCATCTTTTTTATCAATGAAGAAGGTCAGGATTCCACACGTTATCTGGCCTTTGAAAACAATTTTGCCACCGCTTTGGTTAGTTTTATAACCGACAAACCTTCCCTGGAATATATTCAGGCGTTGGAACATACGGAACTACTTTACATTACCCAACAGGATTTTTATACCTTATTGGAACAAATTCCGGTTTGGGAAAAATTTTACCGTCATTATCTCGAAATGGCCTATGTGAACAACACCAACCGCCTGATGTCGTTTATCACGATGGATGCCGGCGAACGTTACCGCGAACTATTGGCACTGAATCCGAAACTCGTAAACCGCTTGTCCAACAAAATGGTCGCTTCCTATCTGAATATCTCTCAGGAAACGCTGAGTCGGTTAAAGTCCAAACGGTAACCGATTTTGATGCAAGTCAATGCCGGGCCGATTCGTATACCGGAACTTTGTCGTATTAAATTGTACGATTATGACATCCGAAAACAACAATTCCGAAACCGTTCACAGCGGTACCCTTATCAGCATCCGACAACTAACCCGCCATGCTTTCCATTTGAAAATTGAAAGTCCGCATTTTTCCGAAATGGACTATATTCCCGGTTTTACACTCGATTTATTTATAGATGAGCAACAAATAGAACACCGGAAATACAGTATTTGGAATTTTGAACCGATACAGCATATTATTGATGTGATCATCTGTACTTTTTCGAACGGCAAAGGTGCGCATTGGGTACATACGCTGGAAGCCGGCGATTCGCTTTATTTTAAAACCCCAAAAGGAAAATTACTATTGGACGATAGTGCGGAACATTACGTTATGATTGGCGACATTACGGCACTCTCCCATTTGTATGAAATCAACCGCAATTTACCCGTTGAAAAAAAGGTTTTTAGCTTTATTTATACGCCGCATCAACGGGATATTTTCCCGGATATCGACGGAAGTTTCCCGTTTGATTATTATGTTTTTAATCCGTTCGATCCGGAAGCGATAACCGAAAAAATTGCTTTGCTCTTACCGCAACTAACGGGAAGCAAACGCGCATATATTACTGGGGCACCCGACGTGTGTCAAAGCATCAAACACTATTTTCAAAACGTACGGTTTTGGCAGCCGGAAGAACTCCGCGTAAAGGCATTCTGGCGCTGATACCGTAAAATATTCTGATTTTTATAGTACATTCGCTTTATCATACCCCTATTTATGTCGAAAGCAGCCCTTACCCGTATGTCCATCCTCGAAAAATCCTTCGAACTGATTTACCGTAAAGGCTACCAGTCGACCAGTATTGACGATATCATCGCGACCACACAGGTTACAAAGGGTGCTTTTTACTATCATTTTAAAAATAAGGACGAAATGGCTTTGGCGTTGATCAACGACTATATGCGTCCGAATATGCATCAGGTAATGCTACGTCCGTTGGAACAGGCCGAAAAACCATTGGAGGCTTTTTATCAGATGATGCGGGACCTATTGCACGATACCGATTTTTTTGATGTCCGCTACGGCTGCCCGGCGATTAATCTGATTGAAGAAATCGCGCCGCTACACGAAAACTTTCGCGAGGCGCTTTCCGTTTTAATGACCGACTGGAAATTGGCTATTGCCGACTGTATCCGCTACGAACAACAGCAAAAAACCATCAGCCCGGATATCGATCCGCAGCAAATTGCGTTGTTTTTGATTTCCGGTTATGGTGGTATTCGCAATATCGGAAAACTGGAAGGTGCCGCCAGCTACGAAAGTTACCTGATGGCCTTACAAAAATACCTTCAATTTCTTAAGCCCTCTTTTTCGCTATAAAAGCACGATCCATAGCTGTTTTTGCAAACGGTAAGGCTTCGTTATACCAATATCGGGCTACGATCAAATCACCAAGTCTTTCATGGGCATACGCCTTGGTGGTGAGCCATACAAACCGATTTTCCTTACCGAACATTGTTTCGATCTGATCGATCGCTTCCAATTGCTCGGATGTGATACTGATATGCATTTCGGCCACAATCCGGTTTAATCGCACCAAAGCAGCTTCCGGTTGCAAGCGTTCCAATTGTTCATACAAATACACAATCGCCTGCCAATTGGTATGATCAAAACTGGAAGCCATACTGTGTAACGATGCAATTAATGCTTCGAGATAATAGGTATTGAGTTCTTGTTCGGGTTTCGCCTGATCCAGGTAATAAAAACCTTCAGCAATAAAAGTCCGGTTCCATAGGCTTCTGTCCTGTTCGGCCAATGTAAGCCATTCGCCGGTAGTGGTGATTCGTGCTGGAAAACGGGCAATCGTAAAAAACAACAAAGCCAGTAATCCGTTTATTTCCGGATTGGCAGTATCCTGTTCCCGGATGAGTTTTGCCAGTCGGATTGCCTCATAACACAAATCGGTATTTATTCCGGCTGCATCACTCGTTGTTTTGTATCCTTCATTAAACAACAGGTACACAGACATATACAACATCACACTATATTTCCGAATGTCTTCTTTTTCCGGATTTTCAAACTGTTGTTTTTTATTTTTGAGCTCCGATTTGGCGCGGTACAAGGCTTTTTTAACCGCCTCCTCCGACAATAATAACGCATTTGCGATTTCCCGGACACCGAATCCGCAAAGTACATTCAGTGTAAGGATCATTTTCTTTTGCTGCGTCAAATCCAGTCTGCAACACGCCAATAAAAGTCGTAATTGACTGTCGGTGATTTCATATTCCGAAAACACAACTTCCGGTTCGGTATTGTTTGTCAGAGCCGAAGTCAGAGCCGTAACACTTCTGGCATCCCGTTTTAAGGCATTGATGGTTTTATTCCGTGCCACTTTGATCAGCCAGGCAGAAGGATTTTCGGGTACGCCCGAATACCGCCATTTTAGAAGCGCCGATTCGAAAGTATCCTGAATCGCATCGGTAATGGTATCAAGGGAATCGATTCCGTAAAGTCGCACCAAAACGGCCGTCATCTTTCCCGCATTTTCACGGAAAAGATGTGCCGTTAAGCGGTTTAGCGCTTGTTTATCCTCCGAATGCATCGTCGGTTACCATAATCGGTCGGACTTCCACCATTGCGCCCAATTCCAGCGACGGGCAACCTTTTGCTATATCGCGGGCTTCTTCGAGCGAATTGGCCAGCAGAAAATAAAAACCGCTGATACATTCTTTGGTTTCGATATAAGGACCGTCGGTCACCATCCGGTCTTTTCCCCGAATGCAAACCCCTTCCGCGTCCAACGGATTACCTTCTTTGAAATGCCCTTTTTGGATGAGCTCTTCAACCCACTGCATGTGTTTTTCAATATCTTCCTGCATTTCCTGAGCAGTAAAACTGCCGTAATTTGTATTTTCACGGATCAGCATTAAAAATTCTTTCATGACTTTTTGTTTTTAAATTAGTGTTATCCGTATTTATAACAATCGACTTTATCAAAAAGGGACACTATATTCTATTTATTTTGCTGCTGTCAGATCAATCAAAAATGGTTTTAAGCGGATTCCGGCTTTATTTCTAAAATTAACCGTCGCTGTCGACTGGTGGTGATATCCCGGTTTTAATTCGGTTTCAAAACGAAACGAACGCCCATCGTCCGAAAAACCGATCACTTTTGAAATTCGCAATACATGGTTTTCTCCAAGCGGACCAAAATCGAATCCTCTGAAATTTTTATCCATTTCTTCCGAAAACATCAACGTTATTGTAAGTGGTCCGGCCGGTAACAAGCCATCATCTCCGGCAACTACTGATGGTTTCATCCCGATCACCGTGGGTCTTATTTTGTCATAATCCGCTTTGATCTGTGCGAGTGTTCCGGAAAAGAAACCGGTACTGTTAACCAAAGCCTCAATTTGTTCCGGATTGCTATAATCCAACTCGATCAGTTCTTTAATCGCCTGTTTTTTATCTTTTGCCCGATCATAATATTTTTCACAAATCGCATAACCGATATAATAGCCCAAATCCCGTTCTTTCAGCGCATTCTGATTGGTTCCCCAAAGCCAATTGTAGGTCGTTTCGATATGCTGCATGTCTCTTTCAAACAATGCTTTTACCCGCGCTTCATTCTTTTTTCCAAACGCAATCGCCGGAGTATACGACGGTTTCCCGGTAACTTTGGTCGATATAAACTCCGCCACCCCTTCATACAAACAATAGTACAATAGATCGTCGACCATTTCTTTTTGCTGCGTATGCACGTATTCGTGTGTACACAACAACCCGATATCATCAATTGGATTCAGGTTTTTATAATACGAATGCAAATAGTTGGGCAGCGCATCGGTATTTACATTCCGATCGGACAACGCCATTTCACTACCAATTAAGACTTTACCGTCGGAAATCGTTCCATTCGTACGGAAAACCCCAACCGTAAAATAAATCGGAGCCGGACGTAATTCCGGATAAACCTTTCGTAATTGGGCTATATTTTTTTGGATCTCCAGGCTCAGTTTATTTACCGAAAGTGTATTTTTCCGAATCGTTTTCCAGAAATCCGGATACTTATGAATCGCATCGATATATTCTTTGGCCGTATAACGCCTACGCTGGCGTATCGCTTCAAGCCCTTCGGTTCCTTTATCGAAATACAACTTTTGCAACAACTCATACTGACGCGCACTATCGGGCGTAGCGACAATTGCATCATAGGCTTCCCAGAAATGATCAACATCTGAAGAAATGATTTCCGCGTTTCGTTTTTGTCCGTAGGATACGGACAGCGATAGCGAACACAAACAAAGTATAAAGGCTTTTTTCATCGTGACTAATTAATCGTTTAAAGATACTTGACTCATTTCTAATTGCCTTACAAATAACGTATTTTCTTTCATTTTAATATTTGATCAAAAAAACATACCGGTTAGTATGTTTTTTTAACTATCTTTGAAACACAAAATTAAAAAAGCATGTATTCCGTCCTTTTACCACTTCATTCCATCATCCGCTGGTTGGTGTTAATCAGCCTTCTAATTACCATTGGAAAATCCCTTTGGGGTTATTTCAAGCAACCCATTTTTTCGAAAACCGACAATGTTTTACGGCATTGGACGGCTACTTTTTGTCATATACAACTTGTAATCGGAATGCTACTGTATACGCAAAGTCCGTTTGTGACCTATTTTTACGATACGTATAAATCCGGAAATCTGAATCCTGAGGCCTTATTTTTTGGTGTTATCCATATCATACTGATGTTTATCGCAATAGTATTTATTTCGATCGGATCAATTAAAGCCAAACGAATATCGCCTGACAACGAAAAATACAAAACGATACTGATCTGGTTTTCTATTGGATTAATAGTAATATTTCTAGCTATTCCGTGGCCATTTTCTCCATTGGCAGCCCGACCATTTTTGCGTCCGTTTTAATCGTAACCATTATTCCATATGAAACCCGCCCGACTGGTTGTTATCGGTATGCTTTTATTTTCGATACTTGTGGCGTATTTCGGTTTACAAAACAGCGGTACGATTGAAAACGACTATACTTTTCCAGGCAAATTATCGGATCTGAAATTATTTAAAGGTCTATTAAAAGAATTAAATCCCAATGACGGCATACAGCTATTAGAATTATCCAGTACACTTTTTACCGATCATGCCGAAAAACAACGCCTGCTAAAATTACCACCGGGAACCAAACTAAAGCCAACAAGCGACGGATTACCACAATTTCCGGAAGGCAGCTTACTCGCCAAAACGTTTTACTATCCGGGAAAACACATCGAAACACGAATCCTTTATCTTACAAAGGGTCGGTGGAATGCCGCCACCTATCAGTGGAACGCCACGCAGACCGAAGCGCTATTGATAACCGAGGGTGCCACAATACCCATAAAACGGGAAAACGGTGCTGTGATCCAATATCATATTCCGACGGAAAACGAATGCAGCAGTTGCCATCGTATAAACGGTATCCTACAACCCATTGGTTCTAAAATCCGCAATTTAAACAGGATGATCATTCAAAATGGAAAACCGGTTTCACAACTTCGGTATTTGGTGCAAAAGCAACTATTGGAGACGAGTGAAGCAACATTCGCAACACTTCCCGATTATAACGACACTAAGCAACCCCTGCCTTTACGCGCCCGGGCCTATATGGATTTAAACTGTGCCCATTGTCATAATCCCAACGGAATAGCCGGTTATACCAACCTTAATCTCACCTACGAAGTTTCGTATCAAAAAAGTGGCATCGCACGCCAACTACCCAATATCCTTTTTCGGATGGAAACCACCGGTACTCTGCATATGCCCAAACTTGGAACAACGGTAACCGACCCGAACGGTCTGGCGTTGATCAAAGCCTACATCAAAAGTCTGGATCGAAAAAACCGACCATAAAAAAAGCCGACATAAAGTCGGCTTTAGCTTCTTTAAAAAAGAAATTATTTTTTAGACCATTCTAAGATAGAGTCTTTATTCATTTTCACATAATCAGCATTATTCGCTTTTTCAGCGCTAGCCTGTGACAATTTAGCCGTTTCGATAGCACCTTTTTTGTCACCTAATTTCGCCTGGATCAATGATTTTAGACGTAAGTACCAGAAAGGGGCTTCTTTTTCCATTCCAACAGCCTTGTTCACCCACTCCAACGCTTTGTTCATATCACCTCCGGATTGGTAGTAATATTGCGCCGAAGAGAAATAATCATTACCGGTAGGTCCTGCTAAAGCACCTTCGATACTTTTCATAGCGATTTTTTGTGTTGGTACTTGGAATTTAACCGCTACCAATGTTTTCTCCCATGAAATTTCAAGACTTCCGTTATCGTTGTCCACATTGTTAACCGCAATGGTAAACGTTTCCACTTTTCTGCCTAATGTTTCCGGTTTCACTGTAGTACGTAATGCTACTTTCGAATCGTCCCATTTCTCAGGAGTTCCCCAGTTATTGGTATCCGTATAGAAAATCACATCCCATGAATCTGCTTTTGGCAATGTATACAGGGCGTATTTTCCTTTTTTCAGTGTTTTTCCGTCAATTACAACATCATCACCGAAAGAAATGGTAGTATTGGCATTAGCACCGGTTCTCCATACTTTTCCGTAAGGAACCAATTCACCAAAAACAGCTCTTCCTTTTGAACTCGGGCGGGAATAATCCAATTCAACCTGTGTTAAACCTACAACCTGCTCTAATTCTGCTTTAGGACTGGCTTGTGGCGTTTTTACCTGAGCCTGAATGGCTAAAGTTGCCATAAAAAAAGCTGCAGTAACAATAATTCTCTTCATAACTATTTTGTTTATTTGCGAACGAATTTACTAAAAAAACACACTTTAAATGTTAATTTTAATTTAAAAGAAAAACCAACCGACAGATATTGATCCGAATCGCAAACATTTGTAATTTTGCTTATAATGAAGCTATACACCTTACATACCCGTCAGAAATTACCGGTTTCACTAGACGAAGCCTGGGCTTTTTTTTCAGATCCGTCGAATCTTAATACGATCACACCGGAAGACATGAAATTCGAGACACTTTCGGGCGACGACCGGAAAATGTTTGCCGGTCAAATCATACACTATAAAATCAGTCCGTTTCGCGGGATTCAGTTACAGTGGGTCACCGAAATCACTCATGTGGAACCGAATGCTTTTTTTGTAGACGAACAGCGATTCGGCCCGTATAAATTCTGGCATCACAAACATTTTTTCAGGGAAATCGATGGCGGTATCGAAATGGAAGATCTTATTCATTATCAGGTTCCCTTGGGTTTTATCGGAAAGCTGTTCCATCCGTTACTCGTCCGACCAAAATTAAAGGCTATTTTCCACTACCGGAAAAACAAACTGGAACAATTATTCGGCCGTTATCCCGGCTAAACGACAGTACACATGCAAAATACAATTACTATTTTCTGGTTTCGCAGAGACCTGCGATTAACCGATAATACCGGATTGTTTCACGCCCTTAACAGTGAACTGCCGGTGCTTCCCATTTTTATTTTCGACACCAGCATCCTTTCGCAATTACCCGCCGATGATGCCCGTGTAAACTTTATTCATAATCAACTCGATCGGATGCAACAGCAGCTTTCGAAATCGGGTCAATCACTCGCTGTTTTTTATGGCGATCCCGTTGCTATTTTTCAAAAGCTGATCAACGAAAATAAAATTGCGACCGTTTATACCAACCACGATTACGAACCCTCGGCTCGCAAACGGGACACTGCGGTTTATAACCTATTAAAAGAAAACGACATTGCTTTTAAAACGGCAAAAGATCAGGTTATTTTTGAAAAAAGTGAGGTCGTAAAAGACGATGGTACCCCCTATGTGGTTTATACACCTTATTCTAAAAAATGGAAAGAGCAGTTTTATAAAACGACCGTTCACCATTATCCATCGGAGACCCTTTTGGAAGCTATAGCGTCGCACGACTATCCCTTTTTAAGTCTGGAAGCCATCGGATTTCAATCCTCCAAAATCACAGTACCTACTTTTGACGTTTCGGAAAAATTAGTCGAAAACTACGAAGAGACACGGAACTTTCCGGCCATTTCCGGGACTTCTTTATTAGGACCACACCTTCGCTTCGGATCGGTGAGCATCCGCGAGATGGTGCGCTTAGCGGCCGGTTTCCGCAACCAGACCTTTTTAAACGAACTGATTTGGCGGGAGTTTTTTATGCAGATTTTATGGCATTTTCCACATACGATTCACCGTAGTTTTAAAGAAAAATATGATGCCATTCAATGGAACAATAACGAAGTTTTATTTCAGAAATGGTGCGAAGGGAAAACCGGTTATCCGTTTGTCGACGCCGGAATGCGCGAACTCAATGCCACCGGACATATGCACAACAGAGTGCGTATGATTGTGGCCAGTTTTTTGTGCAAACACCTTTTAATCGACTGGCGATGGGGCGAAACCTATTTTGCTCAGAAACTACTCGATTACGAACAATCCAGCAATGTGGGCAACTGGCAATGGGCAGCCGGGTCGGGTGTGGATGCCGCGCCGTATTTCCGAATCTTTAATCCGACCGAACAAATCAAAAAGTTCGACAAAGACCTTATCTATATCAAAAAATGGATTCCGGAACTTGGAACCGAAGCCTATCCGTTACCGATAGTTGATCATAAAACGGCTCGTGAAAGATGCCTGACCACCTATAAAAAAGCCGTGGGATAATCCACGGCTTTTGCTTTATTGTTTTATTTGAGAAACAATCTTATAATTGATCTCATCGAAATGCCCGATTTCGTGATCGGCTTCCGACAAATCCTGTAGTTTGGAATTGACACTGTTGTATGCCAGACAAAATATTCCGGCCGCTTTCGAAGCCTTGATTCCATTCGTACTATCTTCAATCACGATACAATGCTCGATCGGAGCTACCGACAAAGAGGCTGCATGCAGAAAAATAGCAGGATGCGGTTTGGATTTCGGAAAATCTTCCCCACTAACGGTATGCGTAAAATACGGATGCAATTCAAAACGGTTAAATACTCTTTCGATCGTTCCTTTGGAAGCCGACGAAGCCAAAATTAATTGCATTCCATTTCCGTGAAGATCGATGATCAAATTACGAACGCCATCAATCAGTTCCAGGTCTTCTTTGGTATCGAACGCATCGTTAAAAAGGAAACGTTTCCGTAGAATCAATTCTTCCACGTCGTGTTGCAACGCAAAACGTTCTTTTAATTTTTGAAATACATTTCGGGTGGAATTCCCAGTAAAAGAAGCATACATTTCTTCCGAAACGTCGATTCCCAATTCTGAAAAATGTTTGTAATAGGCATATTTATGAACGGGCTCTGTGTCGACAATCACGCCGTCCATATCAAAAATTACGGTCTTAACCATGGTGTGTTGTTATTTTTCACAAAAGTACGTTTTATTCCAGTATACCATTTCGGTTGTCAAAAAAAGATCCTTCCGATTAAACTTTTTCGGTTATCTTTAGTCTTAACCATAAAAACAGTCAGTTTGCAGGACGAAGCTCTTTTTATCCGCCAGTTACTCGATCCGAAAACGCAAAACGAAGCGTTTCGCCGGTTATTGACCGAATACCAACGGCCATTGTACCGTCATATCCGGAATATAGTACTGGATCATGACGATACCGACGACGTACTGCAGAATACCTTTATCAAGATTTTTAACAACCTGAAACATTTTAAAGGAGAGAGCAAACTGTTTTCCTGGATGTATCGTATTGCGACCAACGAAGCGATCACGTTTATCAACCAACGCGCCCGGAAATCGGGAATCAGCAATGAAGAATTGCAATCGAAAGCCGTGAACAAACTCGAAGCCGATGTGAATTACGATGGAGACGAAATTCAATTAAAACTGCAAAAAGCGGTCGCCACCTTGCCGGAAAAGCAACAGTTGGTTTTTAAGATGAAATACTTTGAAGAACTAAAATACGAAGATATATCGGAGATCCTCGGAACTTCGGTTGGCGCCTTAAAAGCCTCCTATCATCATGCGGTAAAAAAAATTGAAGAATATTTGAATTCCGTTTAAACCTTTCGAACGGGAATTTGTCAAATACATAACAGGAATAGGAAATAACGCTATTAAAATTCACAAATAGTGTTAGCGAAGAACGAAAAATAAGAATAATGAAAAAGTTTAATTTAGAAAACGATCCGAAAATTACCTCCGGTTTTACCATTCCGGAGCCGTATTTCGAGCAGATGGAAGCCCGTATTATGGACCGACTGTCACAACCGGAAGCGAAAGTAATTCCGTTATGGCGTCGCAGCAGCGTATGGATGTCGAGCATCGCGGCCACGCTTTTACTGGCCGGTGGATTGACGCTCTATTACAACAACCAGTCCATTCCGGCGACTTCTTTAGACGATGCTACGGTGGAAACCTATTTACAGGCGAATGTGAATTCATATGATCTTATCCAACATTTGGATGAAAACGACATTCAGGCGTTGGAAAAATCGATCGTTTTAAACAATGATGCGGTAGAAGCGTATCTGTCTGATCACAACAATTTAGACCTATATTTAAACGAATAATGCCATGACTATAAAACGAATCCTACCCTTTCTATTGTTATTGCTGTCCGTTACGGTTTTCGGACAGGGTTTTAGAGAAAAAAGAGAGCAAATCAAACAGTTAAAAGTCGCTTTTATCACGACCGAATTAGGTTTGACAACGGAAGAAGCAACTAAATTCTGGCCGATTTACAATACTTTTGACGAAAGACAATTTGAATTGCGCCATAAAAAAATGCGTGTCTTTCAAAGTAATATGGATGAGGGAGCCATCGATAAAATGAGTGAAAAAGAAGCCTTGGTTTTTCTGAATCAGATGGAAAATACCGAAGAGGAGCTTTTTAATCTGAAACTTAAATTTATTGCCGATCTGAAAACCGTGATCAGTCCGACAAAAATTTTAAAACTCAAAAAGGCGGAAGACGATTTTAACCGGAAACTTTTACGACAAATGAAAGACCGCGGAAGATAATAAAAAGGAGCTTTTTTATTAGGAAACCTGCTTAGGTGTTACAAAACATCGGCAGGTTTTTGTTTTTTTAACCTGACAGGTTTTTTATCGTTGCGTTGCGAAACCTCCAAACCTGACAGGTTTATTTACGTTGCGCTGAGAAACCTCCAAACCTGACAGGTTTATTTACGTTGCGTTGCGAAACCTGTCAGGTTTTATACGATAGTTTTTTTCGTTGCGAAACCAACAAACCTGTCAGGTTTGGAACCGGAATCGCACTATTTTATTATTACCGGCTGCAATAGCGCTTTTTCGATTTACAAAACGAATGGTAAAAAGATCTTTATAATCGGCTATTTTTTGCCAGTTTTCACCAAAATCAGCCGAATAATACACCCCACTCGCTCCTACCGTTAGCAATTCCTTCCCCCTACTTCCAGGGAAAAACTGCACGCAGGAACCATAGCCAAAGCCTTTGTTTTCGGCTACCTTTTGCCAGGTTTTTCCACCATCGGTGGTGCGGATTTTATTTCCGTGATTCTGATTCGGCTTTTCATAATTTCCGCCTACTGCAAATCCGGTATTGGTATCGTAAAAATCGGCTGAAAAAATACCCGTCATCGCTTCTCCCTGAACAATCGGCGTGTCGACCACTTTCCAGCTCTTTCCTTTATCCGGAGAGAAGAAAACCCGCGAACGCTTTCCACCCGATACAATCCAGGTATTCTCTTCTTGTACAATAATATTGGTATTACTGGCGGCAAAAAAAGCCTCGCCATCAGCAATAGTCGGCAACACATTGCATTCGATTTTTTTCCAGGTTGCCCCGCCATCACGTGTGATCAAAAGTGAAAAACAACTACCTGTCGGATCGCCCACTACAATGCCTTCGTTGTCATTCCAAAACTGCATACTATCGTAAAAAACCCGCTCCCCACTTTCTTTATACACCAACTGTATCTGACTTCCATCTTTATCGATCCGATACAACAACCCGGGATTTGCAATACTGATCATAAAAATATAATCTTTTGTTTGTGCGATACTCCTGAACTCGGGGGTTAAATTATCTTTTTCAATATGCCCTTTAAACGACTTCGAACCGTCTAACGCGACATAACCGTATTTACCGTTACTTCCTGCATACCAAATGCGGTTACTGTCGACTGTAATCGCCCGGATACTAATTTTATCCGTGAGTAACGTATCGATAGTAACCGCATTC
Source organism: Bacteroidota bacterium (assembly GCA_023446155.1). GTDB lineage: Bacteria > Bacteroidota > Bacteroidia > Flavobacteriales > Flavobacteriaceae > Flavobacterium. Next base: position 45,030 of record JAEXIT010000011.1, on the reverse strand, counting down.
GGGTTTGTTAGTGCGACCGATGGACCATTATTTTCGGATGCATCGGTGGTAGGTTTTAATTTATTGCAGGAAAAGCAAATGAATGTTGTGATCAGTAGTAGCCTTATTTTCATTCCAAAGGGATTTAAAAGGCTAATTTACAAACATTTTTAACTATAAGCGTTTGTTTTTTCCATCCAACAGATACATCCACAGCATTCGGGACATTCTAAAATTAAAGGTACTTAACAGTATCGACATAATTCCGATAAGCACCACAATCGTCACAAAACTGTCCACAAAAAACTGGATAATCAGGAAAAAGGCAACCATTTCAGCCACCGCTACGGCATAGCTCACAAACATGGATCCGAAGAAATATCCGGGTTCCTTTTCGAATTTATGATTACAGTGGGAACAATGCGTGTTCATTTTGGGCATCTGAAAAAGCAATATATTTCCTTTCTTTTCAAAAACCTGTCCCTGGTGACATTTAGGGCATTTTTCCGTTACAATGTTCTTTACAATTGACATAACTCTTTTTTTATACAAATTTCACAAGAAATCACTAACAGGCTATAGACGATTCACACAAGTTTTTGTACTTTTAGGACATTAAAAATCCTGATATCCGTTTTATGAAAACTGCTATTCTCGACATAAAACAATTTGAACCGAGCGAAACCCGCAAGGAATTTTACGCAAACACCATTGAAAACCACATCATTACCAATCACCGTAACATCCATAAACCACACAAACACAATTTTTACCTGACTGTACTTTTTACGCAGGGAAGTGGCATTCACGAAATTGATTTCACGACCTATACTGTAAAACCCGGTAGTCTTTTTTTTCTAAATCCCGGACAAACACACCATTGGGAATTGTCGGATGACATTTGTGGTTATATTTTTTTCCATACGCAGACATTTTATGATTTGCATTACAATCGGATCAAGATTCACAACTACCCCTTTTTCTACAGTGTACAAAACGCTCCGTTTTTATATCTTGAAAACGATGCGCCCGATTTTGAGTTCTTGTTTCGTGAAATTTTGAAAGAACATCAAAATGAAGCCGTTTTAAAAATGCAGAAAATCCTCAGTCTGATCGATCAGATTTATATCGACAGTACCCGTTTGTATATCGAAAAAAATGCAACGGCTACCGCTGTTCAACATTCATACGCCTTGCGATTTCAGGAACTGGAGCGCCTGATTGAAAAGCACTATAAATCCGAAAAATCGCCCTCGCAATATGCCGAATGGCTCAATGTGAGTCCGAAGCATTTAAACCGGATCACGCAATCGATGGTAGGCAAAACCACATCCGATGTCATTTTGGATCGGGTATTTCTGGAAGCCAAACGGGAATTGATCCGATTTAAGAACAATTTTGCCGAAGTTGCTACGCTATTAGGCTATGACGATTATGCCTATTTTTCGAGACTATTCAAAAAAAAATGCGGCGAAACGCCCTCTTCATTTATTAACCGATACAGATAGGCTTGTAAGTAAATAAATTAACTATCTTTGCAAGCTGATTTTTACACAAATGAGATTACACAGAAACCTGGTTTTTACCGTTATTGATTCGATAATGGCTATTTTCAACGAAGGAGAATATGCCGACAAAGTAGTGGCACGCGCCTTAAAAAAAGACAAACGATGGGGAAGCCACGACCGAAAGTTCGTTGCGGAAACCATTTATGAAATTGTACGTTGGAAGCGTTTGTACGCCGAAATAGCCGAAGTTAAAGAACCGTATGACCGGGACAATGTATGGCGGATTTTTGCCGTTTGGGCTGTTCTCCGCGGCTATACCCTACCGGACTGGAAGTATTTTGAAAGTACTCCGGTTCGAAAAATAAAAGGACGTTTTGACGAATTGTCAAAAATCAGAAAGTACAGAGAATCCATTCCGGACTGGATGGACGAAATTGGTGTACAGGAATTGGGCGAAGCGTTATGGTCTACTGAAATCGCAGCACAAAATGAACAGGCAAAAGTTATTTTGCGTGTTAACACACTAAAAACGACCAAAGAAAAGCTTCGTGCTGTCTTAATGGACCTGAATATTGAAACGGAATTCCATTCGAACTATCCGGATGCCTTGATTTTAAAAGAACGTGCCAATGTATTTCTTACAGATGCCTTTAAAGAAGGGATGTTTGAAGTACAGGATGCCTCATCGCAAATGGTTGCTCGTTTTCTGGATATCAAACCGGGAATGCGCGTAGTGGATACCTGTGCCGGGGCTGGTGGGAAAACCTTGCATATGGCTTCCTTAATGGAAAACAAAGGTCAGCTAATCGCGATGGATTTGTACGAAAGTAAATTAAAACAATTAAAACTCCGCGCAAAACGAAACGGTGCTTTTAATATTGAATACCGCATCATCGACAGTACGAAGGTGATCAAAAAATTACATGAAAAAGCCGACCGTGTATTAATCGATGCACCGTGTAGTGGTTTGGGTGTTTTAAAACGCAACCCGGACAGCAAATGGAAACTACAACCGGAGTTTATCGACAACATCCGTAAAGTACAGGCCGAAGTATTGGAAAACTACTCTAAAATTGTAAAACCGGGCGGGAAAATGGTATATGCCACCTGTTCCGTATTGCCTTCCGAAAACCAGGAACAGGTTCAGAAATTTTTGAAAACCGAATCCGGAAAGCAATTTGAATTTGTAAAAGACATTAAGGTTTTGGCGTCAGAATCCGGATTTGACGGATTTTACATGGCACTTTTCAACCGAAAACCCTGATAAACAAATTGTATAAACTGACTTAACATGAAAAAGATTTACTCACTCGCGCTAGCCCTTTCTCCTCTATTGGGCTTCGCACAAGCTGGCGCTCCGGCCTCACCGTACTATAACGGTTTTAACTGGACCGTGACCGGCAACAACTTAAAAAGTGCGTTATCGACCAAGATTACGAACACGCACACCAAAACGTTGAGCTATGACGACATTTGGGATGTAGACAAGATCATTGATCTGGATCCGAATGATGCTTCGAATGCCAACGTATTATTGTTGTACGGTTTTAGCAACAACATGTGTCCTTCTTCTCAATCGGATGACAACGATCACAGAAGACGCAGCAAAAACAGTAATGGCGGTGGTACCACCTGTCAATGGAACCGCGAACACACCTTTGCAAAATCATTGGGAACACCGGATTTAGGAACTTCCGGACCTGGTGCCGATGCACACCATTTACGCGCTTCCGACGTACAACGTAACGGTGCACGTGGTAGTTTAAAATTTGCGGCCGGTTCCGGTAATTCAGGAGCAGTTTCCGGCGGATGGTATCCAGGAGACGAATGGAAAGGTGATGTTGCTCGTATGATCATGTATATGTATTTACGTTACCCAACCCGTTGTTTGCCTAAAAATGTAGCCACCGGATCGAGCGTTTCGTCCGATAGCAACATGATGGCCTTATTATTACAATGGAATGCGGAAGATCCGGTTTCGGAATATGAAGACCGCAGAAATACCTATTTAGGAAATGCCAGCAATTCTTTCGGACAAGGAAACCGTAACCCGTTTATCGACAACCCGTATCTGGCAACAGTTATCTGGGGTGGACCGGTAGCCGAAAACCGTTGGCCAAGTGTACTTGCTACCGACAGCTTCGACCTATTGGCCAATGTTATGGTCTATCCGAATCCATCCAACGATCAGAAAATCAATATTTATTCGGAAAAAGAATTGGATGAAATTGAATTAATCAACATTAACGGACAAATCATTCAGCAAATCAAAAAACCGGTACATCATCAGGAAGTATATACTTTAGAAAATTTACCACAAGGTTTTTACCTGATCCGTATGTCGTCTGAAAATATGAGTACAACCAAAAAAGTGATCATCAACTAAATACCGTTGTATCCCCATCTAAGAGCCTGCTTTCCTGCAGGCTTTTTTTATTCCTTTTTTACAGTCATCACAAAATGTTAAAAGTTAATTCTATATTTTCCTACAAAACAAACCTTACAACCGCTTTTTCATAAACCACTCGTTTCTAAATAGTTAAAATTCTTTTTTTGTAACGTCAAACATTCTACATTTGAATCCTAAATATTATTTCTTTTATGAAAAAACTCTACACTACCGCACTATTATTGTCGGTATTTTTGGGATTTAGTCAGATCCCTGCCGGATATTATAATTCGGCAACAGGTACCGGGTATACCTTAAAAACCCAGCTTTACAACATTATTAAGGGACACACCGACAGAACTTATAATGGTCTTTGGACAACCTACGGTACATCCGACCGTGATCATTACTACGAAAACGACAACACTATTTTAGACATTTATTCGGAAAAACCAGCCGGTCCGGATGCCTATAGCTATACCTATCAAACCGACCAATGTGGAAATTATACCAGTGAAGGCGTTTGCTATAACCGCGAACACACTATTCCGCAATCGGTTTTCGGATCACAAACACCAATGTATTCTGATGCGCACCATATTCCACCGACCGATGGTTATGTAAACAACAGACGTGACAACTGGCCACACGGTGTTGTAGGAACCGCCACGTGGACCTCAACAAACGGATCCAAACTGGGATCGGCTTCCAATAGCGGCTATGCTGCCGGCTACACCGGAACCGTATTCGAACCAATCGATGAATTTAAAGGCGATATTGCCCGTATGTATTTTTACTTCGCTACCCGTTACGAAAATACCGTATCCGGCTATACGTATGCGATGTTTAACGGAACCAGCAATCAGGTATTTACGACTACATTCCTTCGTATTTTATACACCTGGCATACACAGGATCCGGTAAGTCAGCGTGAAATTGATCGTAACAATGCGATTTATGCCCGTCAAAACAACCGTAATCCATACATTGATCATCCAGAATACGTACAAGCTATTTGGGGACCAACATTGGCTACGGATAGTTTTGAAGCGATTGCTAATATATCGGTATATCCAAACCCGTCAACAAATCACACCATCAACATTTATTCGGAAAAAGAACTGGACGAAATTCAATTGATCAACATTAGTGGTCAAATCGTACAGCAAATCAAAAAACCGGCACACAATCAGGAAGTTTATACGTTAAACGAGCTGCCACAAGGTTTTTACCTGTTACGCCTTTCTTCCGAAAACCAATCCACCACCAAGAAGATCATTATTAATTAATAATCGAGGTTAGTTATAACTGAAAGAGCACCCGTAATAGGTGCTCTTTTTCATTATATGATGATCATATATCTTACATATTTCTTCGGTATTGTCCGCCTACTTCAAACAAAGCAGCCGTGATCTGACCTAAAGAGCAATATTTCGCAGCATCCATGAGCTTTTCGAAAATATTCTGATTCTGAATCGCCGCTTCCTGGATGATCTCCAATTGTTTCAACACTTCGTCTGCATTCGCCTGATGTAAGTTTTCCAACGTATGGATCTGGAATTGTTTTTCCTCCTCCGTCGCACGGATCACCTCAGCCGGAACAACCGTTGGCGAACCTTTGGAACTTAAGAAGGTATTCACTCCGATAATCGGGAATTCTCCGGTATGTTTTAAGGTTTCGTAGTACAAACTTTCCTCCTGGATTTTAGAACGCTGGTACATGGTTTCCATTGCACCCAACACACCACCTCTTTCGGTAATTCTGTCGAATTCGGCTAAAACGGCTTCCTCCACCAAGTCGGTTAATTCTTCGATAATAAACGATCCCTGAATCGGGTTTTCGTTCTTCGCCAATCCTAACTCTTTATTAATGATCAACTGAATAGCCATCGCACGACGTACCGATTCTTCGGTTGGCGTTGTAATCGCCTCATCGTAGGCATTGGTGTGTAACGAGTTACAGTTGTCATAAATTGCATATAACGCCTGTAAAGTTGTACGGATATCATTAAAGTCGATTTCCTGTGCGTGTAATGAACGCCCGGAAGTCTGAATATGGTATTTTAACATCTGCGCTCTTTCGTTGGCTCCATATTTTAATTTAAGCGCCTTTGCCCAGATTTTACGTGCCACTCGTCCGATAACTGCATATTCCGGATCGATACCGTTTGAAAAGAAAAACGACAGGTTTGGTCCGAAATCGTTGATATTCATACCACGGCTCAGGTAGTATTCCACATAAGTAAATCCGTTTGCCAAGGTAAAGGCCAACTGTGTAATCGGGTTGGCTCCTGCTTCGGCGATATGGTAGCCCGAAATCGAAACCGAATAGAAGTTTCGTACGTTTTTCGTGATAAAATACTCCTGAACATCTCCCATCAAACGCAACGCAAACTCCGTAGAGAAAATACAGGTATTTTGTGCCTGATCTTCTTTTAGGATATCCGCCTGAACGGTTCCACGTACTTGTGCTAATGTTTTTACTTTGATGTCGTTATAAATATCCGCCGGTAATACCTGATCTCCGGTAACGCCCAATAGCATTAATCCCAATCCGTCGTTACCTTTTGGCAGATCGCCGTTATAACGCGGACGGGCCACGCCTTTTTTCTTGTAGATTGCCTCGATTTTGGCTTCCACTTCTTTTTCCAATCCGTTTTCTTTGATATACAATTCACATTGCTGATCAATAGCGGCATTCATAAAGAATCCTAGCAACATTGGCGCCGGACCGTTAATGGTCATACTCACCGATGTCATTGGGTGTGCCAGATTGAATCCGGAATATAATTTTTTCGCATCGTCAAGACAACAGATCGATACACCGGCATTTCCGATTTTTCCGTAAATATCCGGTCGGTGACCCGGGTCGTTTCCGTATAAGGTCACACTATCGAAAGCGGTAGACAAACGTTTTGCCGGCATTCCCAAACTTACATAGTGGAAACGACGGTTGGTACGCTCCGGTCCGCCTTCTCCGGCAAACATACGGGTTGGATCTTCACCTTCGCGTTTAAACGGATACAATCCGGATGCAAACGGGAATTCTCCCGGTACGTTTTCCTGTAACGACCAACGTAGAATATCGCCCCATGCCTGGTATTTCGGTAACGCTACTTTTGGTATCTGCGAATGCGATAAACTTTCGGTATGGGTTGCGATTTTAATTTCTTTATCACGAACCATAAAACTGTACACCGGGTTTTTGTATTTGTTTACTTTTTCATCCCAGGTTAGAATAATTTCCCAGTTGTATGGATCCAGGTTCATTTTTACTCTGTCGAATTCTTTTAGCAATAACGACAGGAATAGTTTTTTATCTTCAACAGAAGTTGCCACAGAATCCTCATCGATTCCTGATTTGTTGATCAATGGTTGTTGACCCGAAACGGTTTCGATGGTTTTAAAAATTCCGTATAACTTTTGCGCTACGTCCTGCTGACTTACCGCTACCTGATCGTATTTACGGTTATTTTCGGCGATTTCCGATAAATAACGGGTACGGTGTGGTGGAATCACGAAAATTTTCTCGCTCATCTCACGCGTAATTTCAAAAGTCGACTCTAAAGCAGCGCCGGTTTTTTCCACTACCTTATCCATAATGGATTTATAAAGCGTGTTCATTCCCGGGTCGTTAAACTGAGAAGCGATTGTTCCGAAAACCGGCATCGCATCCGGGTTTACATCCCAAAGGTTATGGTTGCGCTGGTATTGTTTTTTCACATCGCGAATCGCATCCAACGCCCCTCTTTTATCAAATTTGTTGATCGCAACCAAGTCGGCAAAATCCAACATGTCGATTTTTTCCAACTGTGTTGCTGCACCAAACTCCGGTGTCATTACATATAAAGATACGTCCGAATGTTCTAAAATTTCGGTATCCGATTGTCCAATACCGGACGTTTCCAATACAATAAGATCGTATTTCGCAGCTTTTAGTACTTCGATGGCTTCCGCAACATATTTAGACAAAGCCAAATTGGACTGACGTGTAGCCAAAGAACGCATATACACTCTTGGATTGTTAATCGCATTCATACGAATACGGTCACCCAATAAAGCACCTCCTGTTTTTCGTTTGGACGGATCGACCGAAATCAAACCGATTGTTTTTTCCGGGAAATCGATCAGGAAACGACGTACCAGCTCATCGACCAAAGACGACTTACCGGCACCACCGGTTCCGGTGATTCCCAAGACCGGAATATGATTTTCTTTATTTTTTTGATGAATCTGATCCAAAGTCGCTTTGGCCACTTCCGGGAAGTTTTCGGCCGAAGAAATCACCCGGGCAATTGCCGTCGGATTCTTTTCTTCCAAATGATTGATCTCTCCGTTTAAAACATCTCCAACCGGAAAATCGGCCCGTTGTACCAAATCGTTGATCATTCCTTGTAATCCCAATTCTCTACCATCATCCGGCGAATAAATACGGGTAATTCCGTATTCGTGTAATTCCTTAATTTCCTCCGGAAGGATTACACCGCCTCCACCGCCAAAAATCTTGATATGTCCGGCTCCTTTTTCTTTTAAAAGGTCGTACATATATTTGAAATATTCATTATGTCCCCCTTGGTACGACGTCATTGCAATTGCATTGGCATCTTCCTGGATCGCTGTATTAACTACTTCTTCCACACTTCTGTCGTGACCTAAGTGGATCACCTCAACACCGGTTGCCTGGATAATTCGGCGCATGATGTTGATCGCCGCATCGTGCCCGTCGAATAACGACGCAGCCGTTACAATACGGACTTTATTAACAGGTTGGTAAGGTTGTGCTTGTTCCATTGTTATTCTGAATTTTGAGGTCGCAATGTAGTGAATTCTGCAAGATTAAAAAAGTGTTCGGTTGTTAATAGATTGCCCTTCAACACGCTTTAGACCTATTTTTATAACACAAAAAGTCCGATTTAACGATTCCTTCAAGGGGTTCGCTTGCAAAAAACCACGACAACCGACTGTAACAAACCATCGTTTTATCGGACTGATAAAAGAAAATGATGAAAAAAATAGGTTTTCTAATGATCATTCTTTGCCTGACAACCACCCTATTTAGTCAGGAGCACCATCATTCCGAATTGTATCGGACCTTACAGAAAAAAGACAGTCTTTTATTTAATGTGGGATTTAACACCTGTGACATCCGTCAATTTGAAAATCTTGTCAGTGATCATTTTGAATTTTACCACGATTTAGGCGGTATCACCAAATCCAAAGCCGACTTTATTTCCGGAATACAAAACGGACTTTGCCAATCGGAATACAAATCCCGAAGAGCATTAATTCGCGAGAGTTTACAAGTGTATCCACTAAAACAGAACGGTGTTTTATACGGTGCCATTCAAACGGGAAAACACCGGTTTTACGAAACCGGAAAAGACAAAAAAGAATATCCAACCAGTGTGGCACAATTTACCCATGTTTGGTTACTGGAAAACGGCGTGTGGAAATTTAGCCGCGGATTGAGTTATGATCATCAACCGTATAAACCCTAAATACGATTTTGTATAAGCTAAAAAAGGCGCACAGATGTGCGCCTTTTTTACAATCTATAATCTATTTATTTATCCTTTGTGAATACTGTCTATATCAATTTCGACACCCAATCCTTGTGCAATACCCATTCCCAATCGGGCATCGGCCCGGAACCAGTGGCAAAGCTGACGGTTGATAATTTCCATTTTTTTCGGACCACCGATGCCTTTCATCGCACCTACAATATTATTGATGGTATTTTGTTTGGCTTCCGGGGTCATAATATCGAATAATTTACCCGGTTGTGAATAATGATCATTTTCACCTTCCGCATTGCGATCGTACCAGTCGGCTATAGAAGTCCCTAAATCCCAGGCTGGTTCTTTATACGATTGATCCACTTCGATACTATCAAAACTATTCGGGAAATAATTTGGACTACTACCACCGTTTCCATCCACACGCATTGCTCCGTCACGTTGGTAATTGTTCACTGCAAACGGGCAACGGTTGACCGGAATTTGTTCGAAATTGGATCCCAAACGGTAACGATGTGCATCCGGATACGACAGCAAACGTCCCTGTAGCATTTTATCGGGCGAATAACCGATACCATCCACCACGTGTGCCGGAGCAAAAGCCGACTGCTCCACGTCCTGGAAATAATTATCCGGATTCTGATTCAGTTCCAACACCCCTACATCGATAAGCGGATAATCACCATGTGGCCAAACCTTTGAAAGATCAAACGGGTTGATATGATAGCTACGTGCTTCCGCCTCCGTCATTACCTGAATTCGTAGATTCCAACGCGGATAATGGCCATTTTCGATAGCTTCAAACAAATCGCGTTGTGCATAGTCCATATCTTCCGCACGCATTTGATCGGCTTCCTGACTGGTAAAATTTTTGATTCCCTGAGCCGATTTAAAGTGAAACTTTACATAAAAGCGTTCGTTTTTATCGTTGATCATCGAAAAAGTATGACTTCCGAATCCGTGCATAAAACGATAGCCTTTTGGCGTACCGCGATCGGACATTAAGATAAGCACCTGATGCAAACTTTCCGGGTTTAACGACCAGAAATCCCACATCATGGTTGGCGATTTTAAATTCGTTTGCGGATCCCGTTTCTGCGTGTGGATAAAATCTCCGAATTTTTTAGGGTCTTTGATAAAGAAAACCGGCGTATTGTTTCCTACCAAATCCCAGTTTCCGTCTTCGGTATAGAATTTAACCGCAAAACCTCTTGGATCACGCTCCGAATCGGCCGAGCCTTTTTCACCTCCAACCGTAGAAAAGCGCAGAAACACGCGGGTTTCTTTTCCTATTTTATTAAATACTTTCGCTTTGGTATATTTCGAAATATCGTGGGTCACGGTAAACGTCCCATAAGCACCGGAACCTTTGGCGTGTACCACTCGTTCCGGAATACGCTCCCGATTAAAGCTGGCCATTTTTTCATGGAGAATAAAATCCTGGAGCAAAATAGGACCGCGTGCGCCAACGGTCTGCGAATTTTCGTTTTCAACGTAAGGTTTTCCTGAGGCAGTTGTTAGTTTGTTGTGTGCTTTCATTTTTTTAGATTTTTGGATTAACAAACGATTTAAGGATTTAAAGTTTTGAGAATCAATCTCTATAGCACTTTAAATGTACTCAAAATTACCGAATGTGTTAACACGAATCCTATAAATCAAATTGATTGTTCTTATTTTTTGATAACTAAAAGTTATATTGATTTTTGGTACAAACTTTGATTACCTTTGAACATCAATAACAAATACTATGAAAAAGATACTTTTACTCCTTGCTCTTTTACCGTTATCCAATACTGCGGATGCGCAAATTCTAAAACAACTAACAGATAAACTAAAAGGGAGCACCAACAAAACGCAAACTACCGGATTGTTGAGTCAGACCGATATTGCAGCCGGTTTAAAAGAGGCGTTAAACAAAGGGATTGAAAAACAAGTAACGAAACTAACCCAGGTAGATGGTTTCTACAAAAACGAGATGGTTAAAATCCTGATGCCCGAAGAATTGCAAAAAGTAGACAAAACCTTACGCAGTATGGGAATGGGAAGCCTTGCAGATGAAGGGATTAAGGTGATGAACCGCGCGGCCGAAGATGCGGTTAAAGAAGCTACTCCTATTTTTGTAAACGCGGTTAAAGGGATGACGTTTACCGATGCTAAAAATATTTTAATGGGTAATGATACGGCTGCAACGACTTATTTACAGGGTTCTACGTCAACAGCATTATACGCGAAATTTAATCCGGTGATAAAAACGTCGTTCGAAAATGTAGGGGCCGATAAAGTTTGGACTGGAATTATCAACAAGTACAACACACTACCATTAGTAAAAAAAGTAAATCCGGATTTAACCGATTATGTGACGAACGAAGCGATGAAAGGGGTGTTTAAAATGATTTCAGTAGAAGAAAAAGAGATCCGCGGAAACCTGAATTCAAGAAGCTCCGATCTATTGAAAAAAGTGTTTGCCGCACAAGACAAAAAATAGTCCGAAAATTGTAAAAAATGGAATAAGAAGCCTTTGAGAAAGAAAAATCTTAAACTATTCTTAATAATCTATTTTTTTAATTATCAATAACATACAAATAACATTCCGTTAACACAAGTGCTAAAAAAAATGTCGGACATTTGCAGAGTAATAAATGATTTCTCATTTGGTTAGGGTTAGTTAAAAAAAGAAATGCCGGTGCTTCTCACACCGGCTTTTTTTATGAAAATACCTGTCAGGTTTAGGGAGCCAAACTACACCCTACACCTGACAGGTTTTGGAAACCTGTCAGGTGTTTATAAAGAGTTTAAAAAGGCTAATAGCGAGGTTCGTTCGCCTGTAGAAAGTTGTTTAAAACGATCTTTTGCATTTTGTCCTTCGCCACCATGCCATAGAATTGCTTCGGTTAGATTTCGCGCACGTCCATCGTGTAAAAAATGCGTATGCCCGTTAACCAATTCCGTTAAACCAATCCCCCATAACGGTCGTGTTTTCCATTCTTTTCCATTCGCCAGGAAATCCGGACGGTTATCGGCCAATCCATCACCCATATCATGTAAAAGTAAATCGGAATACGGATAAAATACCTGATTCGACAAAGCCGCAATCGGACTATATCCTGTGGTTTGTTTTGGCGTATGGCATTGTGTACAACCAATGCGCTCAAAAATCGCGGCACCTTCCCGTACCTGTCGGCTACCTATATTTCGTGGTGCCGGAACGGCTAATGTTCTACAATACAAAGCCACCTGATCCAATACGGAATTCGCAATTTCCGGATCATCATTTAATCCATCTTGTCCGTTGGATTGATTGTGACCGGTTTCATTTGGAAACACATAATTGGTAATCCCCATATCCTCGACATAAGCTGCCGCACATTGTACCAAAATCGTTCCGGTATTGGCTTTCCATCCAAAGCGTCCCAATACGGTTTGCTGTAACGCCGGATCCCAGACGTAATTGGCCTTTCCGGAAATCCCGTCACCATTAGTATCATTGATATCCTGTAATGCCAGAATATTCGCTTCCGGAATCGCTTCCAAAAGTCCTAAACCAAAAACAGGTGTTCCGATTCGCGGCGATGTCATCATCCCTGCCGGAAACGGTATATACGGATTGGTTAAAGTGATAATTGGTTTTCGAAGTCGTACAATCGTACCATCGGCCAAGGTTTCGGTACTTTCTTCGAAAGTTACCTGATAGGCCGCTTCCGGCGTATATCCAAATAGGGCCTGGTTCTGAATCTGCAAACCAAACCCCGGAGCAGCAAGCGGTCCGCCATGCGCATCCATCCCCGGAATACTGGCGCGAACCAATAAGCCACTTCGATTGTTGATCACCATAGGAAATGCCGATCGTCCATCTCTTGGATGACAGGCAATACACGATGAATTATTAAAAATGGGCCCCAATCCGGAGTTGACATTTGCCGGAGCCGTTACAAAAATCGATTCAAACTGTACGTCACCCGATAGATGGATTCCGAGACTTTCCGGATCCAGATTGGGAGCCGGCATACTAAAGGCATTACTGGTTGCCAGGAAAACAGTTGTTTCACCACCGGCCATTAACCGGTCGTTCAGATCCGGGATATTCTCATATTCGTCCGGATTATTATCATTACTACAGGAAACCAGTGTTATCCCCAACAAGCCTAATGCTATGTATTTTTTTATCATGTTATTTTTCATTGGAAAATCCCTCACTTAAATTGGATTAGGTGAGGGATTAGGAAGACATCATAATGAAGGTTCACAAATTAATTACAACTTGTGAAACTAAATCACGGTCAAAATTTATAGTTACTATGGCAATTACTATTCTTAGTTGTTAATTAACGGCAACAATTGTGTTTGCAACATACTGAACAATTCGTTCACTTTTTGCTGTGCATTTTCAACTGCCGGTCTGTTGTTATAGATGGCATCCGTAAACGATACCGGAATAGCTTCGATGGCTGAAATTGACTCTGCAATTTTTGCTTTGATCGCCGTATCCAATTGGGGATTTCTAGCCGCTACTACATCTGTCAACCCTTTTCCATCAATACTTCCATAATCCCCTAAATAAACATTCTGAACACTACGAATGTTATCGGCGAAGTCTAAAAGTGAATTTTTACTAAAACGAGATTCTTCTGCCTGAGGCGAAACTCCTTCTCCATTCGGACCGTTTAACGGCTCCTGGATTTTAGTATTTGCCACCTCATCCGCAATGGTGATGATTCCGTGAACGAACTCCTCCAATGCTGCTTTTTGAGACGGATATTTTACGTTTCCGGAATTTCCGGCTGTAAGGAAAAATCCAACATAATTTCCGGAAGAAGCACTCCATCCGTTGATTAATGTTTGGGTGTTGTTTTGTAAATCTTCTGCAGCCGCTTTCAGGTATTGTAACTCACGAGCCGTAAGTTGTGCCGCTGTTTTTGTTCCGTTTTCTCCCCATAATAAAAACTCGATTAAGTGGAATCCACGTGCTTCCGGGTTCGCAGCGATCACATTAGCCGTGATTGGCTGACCACTGGAAAGAATGTTGTTCATCGCTTCCACGTCAACTGGCCAGGTATCCATTGCCGGATCCAAACCACCGTTTCCTAAAGCGTCATCGGCTACCGGTCCGTATAAAAATCCTTCTGATTGCTCCCAAGGTTTACGCGTATTTACCCAAGCTTGTTTTGCAGCTGCCAGGTTCACTTCGTTTGGTGTTGTTGCCAACGTATTGATTGCCGTTCTTAATTCTCCGGCTTTCTGGTTTAATGTTTTATAGGTTTCTACCACTACATTTGATGACACATTACCAATTACATCCGAAAATAATGAAGCGTTCGGGTCTACATAGTTAGTATCGTCATTATCACTACAATTTGCCAATGTCATTGCCATTGCAATAAATCCCAGACTTAAAATTCTTCTTTTCATCTATTAAAAATTTGAGTTAGTATTTTATTATTAAAACGAGAATCCGATTCCGGCAGAAAAAGTATTCTCTTGTTGTCTTTCACCTGTGTTTAGCGATGTTACCGGATCAAACTGATACGATCCCAATCGTCGGTTTTGGTAATGTGCTTTTAACACGATCTGCGGATGCACAAACCAGTTAAATCCACCCATCATCGCACTGCGCTCCCAACGCGGTTTACGCACTACGTTTCCTTCCACTTCATGCATGGTATCGTAATAGTCGTAACGTAAAAACGGGTATACTTTTTGTTTGGCCTGCGGATTGATGAAATGCAGGATTTCATAACCTACCTCAGCCGAAAATCCGACTACATTTTTTCCAACCGGCGTTCTTTTAACCCCTAAGTTGTTGGACAAACTGGCATTTTTACGGGAAACGATATTCGAATTTTCAAGGTTACCATATAGGAAAATCGAATTAAAACGCAGGTAATCCTCATCGTAGGTAATGTGTCCTTCGAATATGGTCACATAAGCCGATTCCTTCATATCGCTTTTCGGACGGTTTGCCGCGGCATCATTGATATAGGCCGAAACCCCGAAATAGGTATTTTTGTGTGTTCCGAATTTATAATCCAAACGTGCCGTAAGTGCCCAGCTTTCGCCAACGGACATTTCAAAACGGGTTTGGTATCCTTCTTTAATCCATCCTCGGGAACTAAACCCGGACGCGTCCAAACCATTGGTTACCGACACCTCATATTTGAATCGTTTTTTCCAGAAAGTTCCGTGGAACTGCACCCCGTTTTCATACCAACCCAATGGTAAGATTTCGTTTTCCATTTCCTGACGGTGTGTTGTAAAATACGAGATCGGACGGTCTAAATCCTGTGCCAATCCAAAGTGGATTTTCATACGTCCCACACGAACATTAAAATACGGACGGATCGCTAGGTTTACGTGAACCTGCTCGATTTTCACTTCTCCACCCGCTTCGATTTCCTGTTCGTATTCACCGGCTTCTTCTTGTGTATCCAGCTCAACAGTAGAACCGGTTCCGCCGTGTTCGAATTCGATTTCCGATTTAAAACTAATCCAATCGTTAAAATTATAACCCAGGTATAAGTTCAAACGTTCGGCATCAAATTTATCCTTCATTCCTAAGTCGGTATCATAGCGCCGGTAGTTGTAATAATTCACCACTCCGTAGCCACTCAGGGTAAACTTGCTCCAGTTAAAAAGGTTCTTATTATCGTTAGCAAAATCCTGCTTTACTTCTTGTCGAAGCTCTTCTCTAAGCTCCTTTTTTATTTGCTCTTTAAGTTGTTTAACACTCGTAGAATCAACCGTTTGTGCGTATCCAGTATATGAAATTCCGGCGAGTAGTAAAAGTAATATTCGGTTCATACAGTCTTTAAATTTCGGGCAAAGCTATATATTTATTTTTAATAAGTCTAAATAAGTGCAATATTTTTTTAACTTTGCCCTAACTTTTGATTAAGATTTTTTTATGTTAAAAGACTATCGATTCGCTAACGTTTTAGCCTTCAATCGCTTAAAACCGATAAAAGGGCAATTACAAAAAAAGCAGGATCAGTTACTATCCGCCTTATTTACTCCGATTGACAATTCGCAATTGATCCTTTTCAGGATTGTTTTTGGTTTATTGATCGCACTACATTGTTTACAATCTGTCAACTCCGAATGGGTACGTCGTAATTTTATGCTTCCCTCCTACACTTTCACACATATCGGAATGGAGTGGTTACAGCCGTTACCCGGTGATGGCATGCTCTATTACTTCTATGCAATGGGAGTTGTTGGGTTGCTTATTTCGATCGGATTGTTCTACCGTTTCAGCATGGCTTTGTTTACGATTATGTGGGCCGGAGTCTATTTTATGCAAAAAACCGCCTATAACAATCATCATTATTTGCTTTTGTTACTTGGGATTATGTTGTTTTTTCTACCGGCCAATTGTGCCAATTCGGTAGATGCCAAATTAAAACCATCCATTCGTAAAACCCATATCCCCCAATGGTGCATTTGGGTATTGATTCTCCAGGTTGGAATTGTTTATTTTTATGCGACCGTAGCCAAGCTCTACCCCGATTGGCTCGATGGTACTTTTACCCGGGAAATGTTAAGTAAGCATGCTACACCAACCCTGAAAACACTCTATTCTCAGAAATGGTTTTACCTGTTTATCGCTTATGCCGGCATCCTTTTCGACTTATTGGTAGTTCCGTTGATGCTATGGCGTCGTACGCGAATGCTGGCTTTTATCGCCTCGATCATTTTTCATTTTTTTAATAAAATACATCTGGGTATCGGAATCTTTCCATTCCTGGCACTTTCGTTTTCCATATTACTTTTTCCACCGGAAACCATACGCCGACTGTTTTTCCGGAAAAAAGTCGTACCGGAAGCCGATGTGCAACAAACGAATTACCGAAAGCGCATACTGTTGTACTTTTTTGTTCCCTATTTTATTTTCCAACTGGCTTTCCCGTTACGCCACTGGCTTATCGAAGGTGATGTTTTATGGACCGAAGAAGGCCATCGCTTGAGTTGGCGGATGATGCTGCGCAACCGTAGCGGCTATTCCAAGTTTTATGTTGTGGATCATGCCACCGGTGAAAAAAAACGCTTTAAATTAAAACGCATTCTGACTAAAAAACAGATTCGTGGGATGCAAACCAAACCGGATATGATCTGGCAAACGGCGCAAAAGATCAAAGAAGAATATCAAAAGGAAGGTAAAAACATCAGTATTTATATCGATTCGAAGGTGTCGATTAATAAAAAACCACTCCGAACGCTCATCGATCCGAATGTCGATTTTGCAAAAGCAGAATGGAATTATTTCACTCATAATGAATGGATTCTACTCTACAAATAGCAGTATAATTATCAGCAATTCGGCTACTTCATTAAATAAAATTCAAAAAAATATCGACAAAAGGTCAAACCATTAAGAAAATTTAGTAGTATTGCAAATTATTTAGATTTAGTATAAATAAAAATAACTTACCCAAAATGAAAAAAACATTACACGCCTGTTTTACTGCATTACTCTTATTCTCCATTCCCGATGGTATCGCACAACCGATACGTATCGGAAATGAAACCAGTAACAACATTACCAGCGACGCGCCGGTAAACTGCGTATACGAAAAATCAGCCAGCGAAAGTCTGTATCTTTCCAGCGAAATCAATAGTTCCGGAACAATAACCGCTTTATCCTGGCAACACAGTTCTACTTTTAATGCAGCGGCAACCAACAATATCAAAATTTATTTAAAAACCACCACGCTTACCGCTTTGCCATCGGGTACGGTTGGTACCGGTTTTTCGGGTTATACCGAAGTATATTCCGGAGCATTACCGGCTATTACGGCAGCCGGATGGAATACCATCACCCTTACAACCCCATTTTCCTACGATAAAAACGTCGGTAATTTAGCCATATTGGTAGTACGGGATGCCACTACAAAAGACGATAACAATTATCCGAGATTCCGAGCCACGACAACCAATCCCAACTATCTGTGTCGCAAATACAGCAGCGGTGTCGACTTTTTTACACCAACTGCAACGCCATGGAACAGCAATGCCAGTATGAGCGGTTCGTATTACCGTCCGAATGTCCAGATCACTATGAACAGTACTACGCCAACGGCAACATACTGTACGATTACTAACAACAACAGCTGTTTGTATGGCGGTACGATAACCAACGTAACTTTTTCCGGAATCAATAATACCACCGAATGCAGTCAGGATAACTATTCGTATATCGATTATAGTGCGACCGTTGGAGCGGCACAAGTTGCCAAAGGTTCGACAAACAGTATTTCCGTGACGGTAGACAATCCGGGAAGCAGCGGAGGTGTTGGTGTTTGGATCGATTTTAACCAAAACGGAACCTTCGAAAGTACTGAATTTTTCAGTTTGGGGACCATCAACAGTAGTAACAGTGCTACGTTTAGCAGTAATCAAATCGTAGTTCCGGCATCTGCTTTAAGCGGTACCACCCGCATGCGAATCCGTTCGAAACGATTAACCGCCGTAACCGCCGCCGAAGCCTGTGAATTTATAGGCAGCGCCCGTGGTGAAGTGGAAGATTATGCCATTATGATTGCCGAACAAACAATGAACACTTCCGATTTCGACAAAACATCCGTGCGACTATATCCAAATCCAACGCAAGGAACCGTGACATTTGAAGCTGCTGAAAACATCAAAAAAATTACGTTTTACAATGCATTAGGTCAGATCATTTCCGTTCAGACTTCTAACACCGCAGACCTATCGGCATTTGGAAACGGGATTTATACCGCCAGAATTGAATTTGAAAACGGTCGGACTACAACTCAAAAGATCATCAAAAAATAACCCGTATGAAAAGCCACTATTTATTTTTACTCCTAATCAGTACCTTTACGTATGCCCAACATTGGGAAAACGATTTTGAAAACGGCAAAAAAAATGCCGTAGCCGAAAACAAAAATATCGTACTCGTTTTCTCCGGTTCCGACTGGTGTGCACCTTGTATCAAACTCGACAAAACCATCTGGAGTTCGGAAGAATTTAAAACCGAAGCGAATAAAAACTGGATCCTTGTAAAAGCCGATTTTCCAAAAAAGAAAACCAACAGTCTATCGGAAAACCAAAAGAACCAAAACAATCATCTGGCCGAACAATACAATAAGGAAGGCCATTTTCCACTAGTGGTTATATTAGACAAAAACGGAAAAGTATTAGGCAAAACCGGATATAAAAACATCAGCCCTACGGCTTATATCGAATTATTACACACTTTAGAAAAGAAAATATGAAACGCTTTCTCCTGATCGCATTCCTAACAAGCAGTATCGCCCTTAACGCACAAGTAGCGCACAAAAGGGTGGTTAAACTAATGGGAAGCCGTTTTGACATCACGATAGTGGCAAAAGATATTCCAACAGCGAATGCTTATATCGACACCGCTGTGGCCGAAATCACCCGTATCGAAAACCTCATTTCGGAATGGATGCCACAAACGCAGGTATCGGAAATCAACCGGAATGCCGGAATCCGTCCGGTTGTCGTAGATCAGGAGCTTTTTGATCTGACACAACGCGCGATTGGTTTTTCCAAACTAACCGATGGTGCTTTTGATATCAGCTTTGCCGCCGCCGATAAAATCTGGAAATACGACGGTAGTATGACCGTATTGCCTTCGCCGGAAGACGTAAAAGAATCCGTAAAAAAGATTGGCTACCAAAATATCATCCTCGACAAAGAACACCGTACGATTTTCCTGAAATTACCGGGAATGAAAATCGGTTTCGGATCGATCGGGAAAGGCTATGCCGCCGATAAAACCAAGGAGCTTATGATGGAAAAAGGCGTCGTAGCCGGAATCATCAATGCATCTGGCGATATGAACACCTGGGGAAAACAACCGGATGGCAAAGAATGGACCATCGGGATTACCAATCCAAAAAACAAAGCACGCGTTTTTGCAGTTTTCCCACTAACCGACGGTGCGGTAGTTACCTCCGGTAGTTATGAAAAATATATTGAAATCGATAAAAAACGATATTCTCATATTATTGATCCCCGAACAGGCTATCCGGCCAGCGGCTTATCGAGTGTTACGGTTTTTGCCAAAAGCGCCGAAATGGCCAATGGTATCTCGACCTCCGTTATGGTGCTCGGCCAGGAAGTTGGCATGGACCTCATCAACCAGATTCCTCAGATCAGCGTGGTTATTGTAACCGACAGCGGCAAAATTTTCTACTCCAAAAACATTGATCATAAAAAATTAAAAAAGACCAACTAAATGAAACCCGCATTACTCCTTTTAGGGTGTTTTCTCCTTTTTTCCTGTAACTCCGTAAAAGAATACGAAAAACAAAACATTAACGATCCCGATATGAAACTATCGGCGCGATCGTCGGAACGCTATGAGACCAATTTTCAAATTTACCGCGAAGGTGCTTCGGGCGCCAATGGCGGCAAAACAGGAGGAGGCTGTGGCTGCAATTAAACCATGAAAAAATTACTTTTTTATACCGGTCTTTTCTGTTGCTCTGTTGTAAGTGCTCAGGAAGACGAAAACGCTACGTCCTATAAGAAACGGGTACTCGAATCAACCGAGATCGAATTTTTGGGAAGTTACTACCAACAGGATGGAAAACATTCGGCTGTTGGCGGTGGTGTTGGAACCGAAAAATTAAAAGATTACACCTCCAATATCGTATTGACCATCCCGTTGAATGACGACGATGTGTTAACCATCGATGCCGGTTTTTCGGCCTATACGTCGGCTTCGTCCAGTAACATCAACCCGTTTGTAACCGACGGATCGTATACAACCACAACGAACAACAATAACAATACCGGAGCATCCCGAGGTATGAATCCAACCGGACTTTACAGCAAAGATGACGACGATTATTATACTACTACCACTACTCCGGCGCCCTATGGAAGCCCGTGGGTAGAATCGACGGGAGCTTCCCGCAAGGATGTTTTAAAAACATTGTCGGCCAGTTATAGTCATAGTTCGGACAATCGAAATACAATCTGGAATATTAACAGTAGTGTTTCCAAAGAATACGACTACCAATCGTTTGGAGTAGGCGCTGGTGTTGCCAAATTGTTTAACGACAAAAACACCGAAATCAGCGTAAAAGCCAGTGCTTATTTTGACAAATGGGATGCGATTTATCCGACCGAATTGCACGAATATGCCCTTTACGGACTGAATTTTCAAGGTTTCGGTTATTTCCAGGGTGTGACGATTTTGGACGAATACGGACAACAATCGACCAATTATTTACCGAAAGCCTTTCAGGAGTTTTCCAATGAAAACCGGAATTCGTATTCCTTTTCGTTAGGATTATCGCAAGTATTGACCAAACGTTTACAAGTTTCCTTATTTATGGACGTCTTGTATCAGGAAGGCTTACTATCGACACCGTACCATCGTATTTATTTTGCCGACAAAGCCAACTACTATATTGGTCAGCCGCGTTATATCCCGATTTACGACAAACCCGGGAACATCGGTGTATTCCGTTTATCGGATGACGTAGAACGCCTACCGGGAACGCGCTTTAAAATTCCGGTTGGCGCACGGATGAACTATTATATCAACGAACAATTTGTTGTGCGCAGTTATTACCGTTTTTATGCCGACGATTGGGGATTGTCTGCCCATACTGCCAGTATCGAAATTCCGTATCGTATTTCGGAACATTTTACCCTTTTGCCCATGTATCGTTTTTACACCCAAAAAGGTGTCCGCTATTTCGCACCCTTTGAAAAACATTATTCCTACGAGCGCTATTATACATCCGATTATGACCTTTCGTCCTTCGACAGTCATCAGTATGGTTTCGGATTGAGTTATACCGATCTGCTTACCAACACGCGTATTCTGCATTTCGGTCTGAAAAATATCGATTTGCGCTACCAACGTTACGAAAGAAGTGATGCTTTAAAAGCGGATATCATCAGCCTCGGAATCAAATTTGTCCAGTAAATAATTATTGATCAATAAACAATTATATTTTAATTTTTAACCTTAATCCATTATGAGTAAAAAACTATTTTTAATGCTAACCCTGGTCCTTACGATCGTATTCATTGGCTGTAATAAAGACGAGGATACCGTTATATTACAGAGCAACCCTGTAATCGGAACCTGGAAATTAGTAGAGGAATACAGCAACAACCAGCTGGTAACCTTAAACAACTGTAACCTACAGGAAACCTATATTTTCGGGGAACAACAATTTACCCATGAAATGTATTCGAACGGTGGTCGTTTTGACGATTCGACGTTTCAAAAAGGTGGTGATGACGACGATGACGATGATCACAGCGGAGGAAGCAACGATGACGACGACGATGATGACGATCACGGGCCGGTAAATCCAAACCCTGGAAACGGTGGCGGAACAACCGATGACGATGACGACGATGATCACGGTGGAAACGGTGGTACCGGAACGTGTGTATTATCGGAAACGGTAATCGGTTACTGGACAAACCCAGGTAACAACCTGTACAGCCTAACGAGTTCGAATGCGATCGATACCAAAAACATTATTTTCACCGACAATGGTAACAAGTTTTACTATGAAACTGCCGTAAACGTAAACGGTATTTCGGTGACTAAAAAATATGTGTTCAAAAGACAGTAATCCGGAATTTTTAGTGTCTCAAGAAAAGGGCCGTCTTTATATAAAGACGGCCCTTTTTAATAGCTCGTCAACAATTGTATAAAAATTACAATACTTAAACAACAATCCTATGTCTAAAACAGTCAAATTAATCTGAGTTTTCCGATCCTTAAATAAATTGCTCCTGCATAAACTTAATTTTTATTTACGATGAATAAAATAATACACTTTTTTGTTATTACTCTCATTTTCGTTTTTAATACCGCAATGGCTCAGGAGCAAGCGATTTATTTTAATGAAGATTTTCAGGGTTTATCCGTTTCTCAAAACAGTACTTCTGCCGGTACATTACCACAGGGATGGACTGTTTATGATCCACTTCATTCGACTGTTGCAATAGATGTAACAAGAACAGACGGTATCAACCAGTTTATAACGATTAATAATCCGGTTTCAAAATGTGGTATTGAGACACCGGAGCTATCGATTAAAGAAAATACAAAACTGAAATTTAAGATTGCTACCACCGATCCGTATAACATGATCGTGAAAATAAGAATCGTGAAAGAGGTCGAAAAAAAAGTAATTGCCCATTATTATGGTGATATTTTGACAGCAAATCATTCCGGTAATTTGGATACCTCCTATGAAAAAGAAGTAGAAATGTCGGCATATGCAGGTCAAAACCTAAAACTACAATTTGAAATCTTTCCTCAGGGTAATGCCGTTAATTCAGCTACAACGGTATTTTTGGATGATATACAATTAGTTCGAGAAAATACGACCTCTACCGGTGAAGTTACCTATTATACTGAGGACTTTCAAAGTTTTACTATTCCTTATGATGAAAATACGACAACCAAGACAGCGGATTTACCACAGGGATGGCATCGTGGTAACGGCAATATAAACATCGAACGTGGCCGGGGTGATAATCAATTTCTTGCTCTATTGAGTTTTTCACCGAAAAAAGGTTTCTCTGTAAACATGCCGGATTTATTAATTAGAGAAAATACAACCTTAAAATTTAGAGTTGCACTCGTTAGCAGAATTACCAGTCGAAATATTGGAACATTAAAAATTAAAAAAATAAATGGCTCCGAAGAAGAAGTTATTCAGGAGTTTAATCTTAGTGATATTCAAAAAGGTTATTTTTCAGGAGGTTCCGGTATCCGATACGAAAAGAAAATAGACCTATCTGCCTATGCCGGTCAACAACTGAAACTGCGATTCGAATTAAAAACGATAAAGCTTCATTTAAAAATGTGTTTGGACAATATCGAATTGGTACAAAAAACGACCTCATCGAATCAATCAGAAGGTGATATTTATCAGAATGAAGATTTTCAAAACATATCGGTTGCGCCACAAGGGACTTCAAACCAGTTTCCTCAAGGATGGGATAATAATCCGGGAAGTGCAATAGCACGATTTGACGACATCAATAATTTTATTCTTCTCGAAAGTTCGGAAACCTATAAAACCTCCAGCGTTGCAACTCCGGAACAACAGATTGAAGAAAATACAAAACTTAGATTCAAGATCACCGCTAATAAAAGTAATAACGACAACCTGGAATTATCAACATTCAAAGTCCGCATAACAAAACGTGAAAATGAGGCAGATGCAAGAGCGGTTACGGACTCTGGGAAGGTCATTGCTACTTATACACTGGTTACTATTATTTCCGACGGAGATACCGACTTTAATGGAGAATTTAGTCCCAACCATGAAATCGAAATAGATTTGTCTGCCTATAAGGGCCAAACGTTACGGTTTACTTTCGAAATGGCGACCGATAAAGCGAATCTCAAATTATTTTTAGACGATATTAAACTGGTCAGAGAACGTGTCAAAACATTATCGCTAAAAGACCCGGCAAAAGAAATGAGAAATCTTACATTATACCCAAATCCGGCTGAAAATTATATCACAGTCCATTTGAATGGAAATACCATAAAAGAAAGCCGTTTTTATACTACCGATGGTCGTCTGATAAAAACAACCGGCAAAACGGAATCTATTTGGATAGGAGATCTGCCAAAAGGAATCTATTCGATTCAAATTATTGCCGATTCTGGAAATCGTTATATGGCTAAAATCGTCAAAAAATAAAAAATAAAAAGGCTTTTCATTGAAAAGCCTTTTTATTTTTAACGGTCTGCTCTTTCTAAAATGGACATTTAAATTTTAAGCAATACGCTGATGCAGTTGTTTAAAATAGTCAAATGCCTTTACCAGTCGGCTGCCATACCAGGAAAACATTTCCCCATCCACAAAAACGGTTTTGGCGTGATGCGTAAAACGTCCGATTTCAAAAGCGTGTTCGTCTTTAAACGGATACGGTTCGGACGAAAGGAAAACCAGATCCGGATCGCCTTCCAGTCGGATTTTTTTCAATTCCACTTCCGGATAACGTCCTTTAGTATCGTAGATATTTTTAAAGTGATTTAGTTTTAGTAATTCGTTGATAAAATTGTCCGATCCTGCGGCCATATATGGATCCCGCCAGATAAAATAAGCCACTTTCTTTTCGGGTTTATCCGCTATAAAACGTTTAAAATCCTCATAGGCATAACGCGTCTTATCGATCCATTTTTGAGCATCGGTACGTTTGTTAAACAACTGACCAAAGTCGGCGATCATTTGCAGGTTATCTTCTATTGTAATAATATTCGTCACCCATACCGGACAAATTTTAGACAATTCAGCTACAATCTCCGCCGTATTTTCTTCCTTATTCGCGATAATAATATCCGGAGCCAACAGGCGTATTTTTTCGTAATGCACCTTTTTCGTTCCGCCAATAATTTTTTTGGTCGATTTAAGATGGTACGGATGAATACAAAACTTGGTTATCCCGACGAGTTGTTCCTCCAATCCCAAGTCAAAAAGTAATTCCGTTTGCGACGGTACCAACGAGACAATTCGTACCGGTGTTTGTTCGAACGTATGCAACGTTCCCATTTGATCTGTAAGCGATTTCATTTTACAAAAATACAAAAAGCCGTATCTTAGTAGGTAAAATCAGAACAGAATGAAACGGATTTTATACACCCTACTCGCAATTCTGGCTTGCCACACACTTTTCGCTCAGAAATTACAACCCGGCTTTGACAAATCGGAATACACCGAACTACTCTACGCCTATTCCCGTTGGAGCGACAGTACCCATTATAAAGGAATTCCCGAAAGCACCCGTTTTAAAAGAACCTACCGATCGGAAGAAATGGGATTGGTAAACCGTTGGGAATTGTATGAAGATCCGTATGGTATTAATGTGATCAGCATTCGCGGAACCACGCCGAGTGAAGTCAGCTGGCTGGCCAATTTTTATGCGGCGATGATTCCCGCCAAAGGGAAATTACAATTAAACGATTCCACAACATTCGAATACCATTTTGCCGACGATCCGCGGGCTGCTGTTCACGTGGGCTGGAGCGTTGCCAGTGCTTTTCTGATTCAGGATATTATTCCGATCGTATGGCAACAGTATACAAAAGGCATCCGCGATTTTATTATTTTCGGCCATAGTCAGGGTGGCGGCATCAGTTACCTCATCACGGCACAACTGTTATATTATCAGAAAACCGGCGTACTCCCGGCGGATCTCCATTTTAAAACCTATTGTAGCGCTGCGCCCAAACCGGGAAACCTGCCTTTTGCTTACGAATATGAAGCCTCGCGACAAATCGGATGGTCACAAACGGTTGTCAATGCAGCTGACTGGGTTCCGGAAGTTCCGGTATCGATTCAGACACTAACCGATTTTAACGTCACCAATCCGTTTAAGAATGCAAAAAAAATGATTCGGAAACAAAAGTTCCCAACCAACCTCGCGTTAAAACACATTTACAATCAGCTGACCAAACACAATAAAAAAGCGATGCGACGTTACCAAAAATACCTTGGTAAGGTCGCATCGAAATTCGTTGTAAAAACATTAGTCGGTTTTAAAGCACCGGACTATTTTGAATCCAATTATTATGTTCGTACCGGTACGACAACCGTTTTATATCCCGACCGTTTGTATTACACCCAATATCCGGACAGTGATACCAATGTTTTTGTACATCATTCAATACAATCCTATCTGTATCTGACCGATAAATTACAGGAGTAATAATTAGTGATTAGCGAGAATGGCTTGCATTTCCTGTTGGATTTTCAAGGCTTCGGCTCTTGCTTTATCGGCAAAATCGATTCCTGAAGACGCATAAATAATCCCACGTGAGGAGTTGATCAACAAACCAACAGTAGCGTTCATTCCATAACGGCAAACCTCCGAAAGACTTCCGCCCTGCGCGCCTACTCCGGGAACCAGTAAAAAGCTATCTGGAATAATCTTTCGTATTTCCGAAAAGTACTCCGCCTTGGTTGCCCCCACCACATACATCAGGTTCTCACTATTTTTCCAGGTTTTAGAAGTCGCGATCACTTTTTTATACAACTCTTCTCCGTTCACCTCCAAGGTCTGAAAATCGAAAGCCCCTTCGTTGGAAGTCAGCGCCAACATAATGGTATGTTTGTTTTCGAAAGCTAAAAAAGGCTCCACACTGTCTTTCCCCATATAAGGTGCCACCGTCACACTATCGAAATCCAGATCTTCCAAAAATGCTTTGGCATACATGGACGATGTATTTCCGATATCACCGCGTTTCGCATCGGCAATGGTAAAGATATCCGGGTATTTTTCGTTGATATAGCGGATCGTTTTTTCCAGTGATTTCCACCCTTTAATCCCGTAAGCCTCATAAAAAGCCGTATTGGGTTTGTAGGAAACCGCCAGATCGTGCGTCGCATCGATGATTCGTTTATTAAATTCAAAAATCGGATCTTCATATTGCAGCAGATGCTCCGGAATTTTTGTCAGATCGACATCCAGACCTACGCAAAGGAAAGACTGTTTTTGTTGGATTTGTTGCAGTAATTGTTGTGTTGTCAAGAGTTGTGTATTTAGTTGTTAGTTTAAAAAAAATGCCACACTAAGATTCCTTTTGTGTGACATTTGATTTATTTCGGGTATTTTGATCATTAAAATACGTCGCTTTCTTTTAATTTTTCGGTATTGCTCACCAGCTGTAATTCTTCAATTACTTTCTGGATATTTCCGTTCATAACACCATCCAGATCGTAAAGCGTTAGTCCGATTCTGTGATCCGTAACACGTCCTTGCGGATAGTTATAGGTACGGATCTTTGCCGAACGGTCACCACTACTTACCTGTGAGTTACGTTTTTTAGCATCTTCTTCCTGTTTTTTCGCCAATTCCATTTCGTACAAACGGGAACGTAAAACGGTTAATGCTTTATCTTTATTTTTGTGCTGTGATTTTTCGTCCTGACATTGTGCTACCAATCCGGTTGGTATGTGCGTCATACGCACAGCCGATTTGGTTGTATTTACCGATTGTCCCCCAGGTCCTGACGAACAGAAAAAGTCGATACGTACGTCGTTCATGTCGATATGTACGTCAAACTCTTCCGCTTCCGGCAATACCATAACAGTAGCCGCAGAGGTGTGTACACGTCCTTGGGTTTCCGTTTGCGGAACACGTTGCACACGGTGAACACCGGCTTCGAATTTCAACGTTCCATAAACGTCTTCTCCGGTTACTTCAAAAATAACCTCTTTGAATCCACCGGAAGTACCTTCGTTCAAGTCAACCACAGAAGTTCTCCATCCTTTGTTTTCGCAGTATTTGGTATACATACGGAACAAATCACCGGCAAAGATACTCGCCTCATCACCACCGGTACCGGCACGGATTTCCACCATTACGTTTTTAGCATCTTCCGGATCTTTCGGGATCAATAAGAATTTGATTTCCTCTTCCAATTGCGGCAAACGCTCTTTGGCTTCGTCCAATTGCAATTTGGCCATATCGACCATTTCCGGATCCGATCCATCGGCAATAATTTCGTTGGCTTCTTTGATATTTCCGTCAAGATTTACATACTCATCGCGTTTTTCAACCAATGCTTTTAAATCTTTGTATTCTTTATTCAATTGTACATAACGCTTCTGATCGGCAATAACATCCGGCTGGATAATTAAGTCCGAGATCTCATCAAAGCGTTGTTTTACTATCTGAAGTCTGTCTAACATTTTGTTTTTCCTTTGTTTGGAGTGCAAAATTACAAAAAAATCCGTTTAGTTGTATCGTTCACAACCCTTAGAATTTTTCTTAAATTTGGTTTTAAAAGGATAGTACCATGGAAAATTTCGATTGGACGCAGTTTACACTGCGTATTGCAATAAATACTACGCTTTCAAACCTTTACGATGCCTGGACCAAAGCTTCCGAGCTGGAAAAATGGTTTCTCAGTCAGGCCGATAGTTTTGAAGCCGACGGTACCCTAATTCCTAAAAATCAAAGCATCCAACAGGACTATCGCTATGAATGGAACTGGTACCTTTATCCCGATGTGGAAATGGGTACGTTTACCCAAGCCAATGGTAAAGATTTCCTACAATTTACTTTTGCTGGTCAATGTCTGGTCGATATCCAACTTACCGAACACGACAGTTACGTGTTGGTTGAACTCACACAAAAAAACATTCCGACCGACGATTCATCGAAAAAAAATATCCGATTGGGATGCCACGATGGTTGGTCGTTTTATCTGGTCAATCTGAAATCGGTTTATGAAGGCGGATTGGATTTACGGAACAAGAACACCGCTTTAAAACCGATGCTAAATAATTAAAAAAGGGCTGTCGCAATGACAACCCTTTTCTATATTGAAACAGTTCCGTTTAGTTTTTTAACGGAATCTGCTGTAGAATTTCCAATACGAATTTCCAGTATTTCTGAGCCGATGCAATCGAAGCTCTTTCGTCCGGACTATGCGCACCTTTGATCGTCGGACCAAAAGAAATCATATCCATATCCGGATAATTGGTTCCCAAAATACCACATTCCAATCCGGCGTGACACGCCACCACATGTGGTTTGCTTCCGTTTTGTTTTTCGTAGATTGACGTCAACACATCTAAAATTGGTGAACTTACATTTGGCGTCCATCCCGGATACGACCCAGCAAAAACCACTTCACATCCGATCAATTCGAAAGCCGAACGCAAGGCATTCGCCAAATCAAATTTTGAACTTTCAACCGAAGAACGAGTCAAACACTGAACCGTAATTTTTCCGTCTTTCACGATGACACGAGCAATATTATTTGACGTTTCCACCAAATTGTCCATATCGGCACTCATACGGTATACACCGTTGTGAGCCGTATAAATCGCACGAATCAATCCTTCCTGAACGCCTAAATCCATCACCGTAGCCGGAACGACATCCGATTTTACGATTTCGATAGTTAGGTTTGGTTCCGTAGTTTTAAACTCGGCTTTGATATCGTTGATCACTTCCTGCATATCGAAAACAAAAGCTTCATCATAAATTTGAGAGATGATCACTTTTGCAACACTTTCCCTTGGGATCGCATTACGAAGACTTCCTCCGTTGATTTCGGCGATTTGCAATCCGAAGTTTTCAAATCCGTCAAACAACAAACGGTTCATAATCTTATTGGCATTCCCCAAACCTTTGTCGATATCCATTCCGGAGTGACCTCCGTTTAATCCTTTAACGGTAATGGTATAGCCTACCGAACCTTCAGGAGTTTCCTCTTCGTTATAGTCACGAACCGCAGTTACATCCACTCCACCGGCACATCCGATATCGATTTCATCGTCTTCCTCCGTATCCAGATTTAAAAGGATCTCACCGTCCAGCAATCCACCTTTTAGTCCCATTGCTCCGGTCATTCCGGTTTCTTCGTCGATGGTAAACAATGCTTCAATCGCAGGATGCGGAATATCATTGCTTTCTAAAATCGCCATAATTGTAGCCACACCCAATCCGTTATCGGCACCTAAAGTCGTTCCTTTCGCACGAACCCAGTCGCCATCTACATACATTTCAATTCCTTGTGTATCGAAATCGAAATCAGTATCGTTATTTTTTTGGTGTACCATATCCAAATGCGACTGCATCACGATGGTTTTGCGGTTTTCCATTCCGGCAGTAGCCGGTTTTTTGATGATGACGTTACCCACCTCATCTTTTAGGGTTGGTAATCCTAGTTTGTTTCCGAAATCCATCATAAAAGCAATCACGCGTTCTTCTTTTTTCGAAGGCCGCGGAACAGCATTTAAGTCGGCAAATTTATTCCAAAGCTGTTTAGGCTCAAGGTTTCTTACTTCCTGGCTCATTATTTTACCTTTTGTAGTTATACTTCAAATTTTGAATTCCAAAGGTACAAAGATTTTCAGCCCGGGAAAATGATAATCGGGTTATTTTAAATAAAGGAAAAGGGGATTCTTTTAAGACGGGAAGGACTGTTATTTTGCGATCGTAAGTATCGGTGGTGCGATATATTCCTCAAAAATCTGAACGGCTTTTTTTTCAGACACATCACCAAACCAAAGATTTTCCGGTTGTACAGCGATTACCGGTGCACATTTACAATTATCGGTACAAAACGTTTTTACCAGCGCCACTTCGTTTTTTAAACCGGCTTCTTTTACCAGTGTGCGGATGGCTTTACGATTGTGTTTATTCTCCTTACTGCATTTGCTACCATCACAGAAATAAATTGCTTTTTGAGGCGCGTCTAACTTTTTCATTACCAGAATAATTGAGGATGTTATTTTTATCTATTCTAATTAAATGCAAATATACAATAAGAAAATTAACAGGATCTTAAATTAACATTTTTTATATTTATAAAAATTTTGTCGATGAAGAAAAAGCTCGTATTACCTGTACTCCTTGTGGTTCAGTTTGTTTTATTAAAGTTGCTATCGTTTTTCCCCGAGCTTGTCGAACGTTATTACAGCAATGGTTTCTACCCCGTTTTATCCAAAATTTCGCGCATCACTTTAGGCTGGATTCCCTTTTCCGTGGGTGATCTCCTCTATGGCATCGTTATCGTCTTACTCTTAAAATGGTTATGGAACAAACGAAAAACATGGAAAATCGCCTGGAAAGAAAATATATTGAGCCTTATCGGTTTTGTTTCCATTTTTTACTTTCTGTTTAACCTGCTATGGGGCATCAATTACATCCGCGTTCCGTTATACCAAAAACTGGCACTCGAACGCGATTATTCGACAGACGAACTGATTGCTTTTACCGAACGGGTGATTGTAAAAGTGAACGCCATCCATTCACAAATTGAAAAAAACGACAGTCTGAAAGTTGTCGTTCCCTATACACGTACTGCCATTTTCGAAAAAACACAAAATGGTTACGACCATCTTTCGAAAGCTTTTCCATTTTTCACCTACGAGCAGCAATCCGTAAAAAAATCACTGATCAGTACGCCGTTAACCTATATGGGATTTAGCGGTTATCTGAATCCGTTTACCAATGAAGCGCAGGTGAACGGACTTATTCCGCTTCCGAATTTTGCGACCACCACCTGTCACGAAATGGCGCATCAGATTGGTTATGCTTCCGAAAGCGAAGCCAATTTTATCGGCTATATGGCTTCTATTTATAACGATGACCTTTATTTTCAATATTCCGGATATACATATGCTTTGCGTTATTGTCTGCACAATATCGAATTAAAACAGGAAGGCCGAAGTGAGGCTTTACTCCCATTGATTCATCCGGGTGTACTCGACAATTTTAAAGATTCAGATACTTTTTGGGACGAACATCAGAACATCATGGAACCGTTGTTTAAAATCTTTTATGACAACTTTTTAAAACTCAACCAACAAAAAGACGGTATGGAAAGTTA
Organism: Bacteroidota bacterium; assembly: GCA_023446155.1. Classification (GTDB taxonomy): domain Bacteria; phylum Bacteroidota; class Bacteroidia; order Flavobacteriales; family Flavobacteriaceae; genus Flavobacterium. The sequence goes on along the minus strand of JAEXIT010000011.1, from coordinate 12,306 downwards.
CAGCAAGTTTGTCGACCTGCTGATTCATTATTATCGCAACAAACCTTTATAGAAAAAGACGCCGTTTGGCGTCTTTTTTATTATAATTCATCCGGTATAAAACTCTGGGAACTTTTCTTTTTATAAGGTCGGATGATCAATCGTCCTTCCCGGTCAAAACGGATATAATTATACACCCAGTTCATAAATACGACCGCTTTATTTTTAAACCCAATTAGGGAAAACAGATGGACAAACATCCATACAAACCAGGCAAAAACGCCGTTAAAATGCCAACGTGGCAAATCGACTACGGCTTTGTTCCGACCAATGGTTGCCATCGATCCTTTATCGTTATAAACAAACGGTTTCATTTTTTGCTTTTGAATCTTCCGAATCATATTCTGCGCCAATAAAGCCCCTTGCTGTAAGGCCGGTTGCGCCATCATCGGATGTCCCATCGGATAGACATTGCTTACCATCGTGGCAATATCACCAATGGCAAAAATGTTATCATAGCCTAAGACCTGATTGTATTCGTCGACTTTTATCCGTTCGTTTCCGGCCAATGCTTCTGGTTTCAAACCTTTAATCACCGCGCCTTTCACTCCGGCCGTCCAGATTACCGTAGCCGATTCGAATGTCAGATCCGAATTGGTGGTCACGGTTTTTCCATCGTAATTGGTTACGCGAACATTTTTCCAGATACTAACCCCCAGTCCGCTTAAAAATTCCTCTGCTTTTCGGGAAGCTTTCGGCGACATGGCATCCAGGATTTTATCGGTCCCCTGAATCAGGTTGATTTCCATTTTCCGAACATCGAGATCCGGGTAATCTTTGGGCAAAATGGCCTTTTTCATTTCGGCCAAAGCGCCAGCCAATTCCACTCCGGTTGGTCCGCCACCCACGATTACAAAATTCATCAGACTCAACTGTTCGCTAATATCGTTTGTGAGCAACGCCTGTTCGAAATTTTCCAGAATCAGACTGCGGATATTGAGCGACTGCGGTATGGTTTTCATCGCCATACTATTTTTTTCGATCTCTTTATTTCCGAAATAATTGGTTTTCGATCCGGTGGCAATTACCAGATAATCGTAGTATAAATCGCCTATGTCGGCCGTTACTTTTCGGGTTTCGGTATCGATTTCTTTTACCTGTGCCAATCGGAAATAAAAATTATCATACTCCTGTACCACTTTTCGGATCGGATAGGCAATCGACCCGGCTTCAAGTCCACCGGTAGCAACCTGATACAACAACGGTTGAAACGTATGGTAATTGTGTTTGTCCAACAGGACTACCTGAACATTTTTATTACGCAATTTTTTAGCCAGCGCAATACCGGCAAAACCACCACCAATAATAACGATACGTGGAAAACTCGATCGGGGAATGTTCATTTTCTCTTGTTAAAATTTAGCCTGTAAAGGTACGAAGTAAAATCGGCTCTCCAGCTATTTTAAACAGGATTCTACAGTTGAATTCCTACTATTTTCGAAGCCATAATTTTGATTCCAAAAAAATAAAAAGGCTAACTTGTAACAATTTGTAGGATATCGACACTAATCGGTTATGAATTCGAACCTGGAACAGTCCTTTGTATCGCAATTAGAACAACATCAGAACATTATACACAAGATTTGTCGTCTGTATACTTCTGATGAAGATTCGCATAAAGATTTGTTTCAGGAAATCACGATTCAGCTTTGGAAAGCATTCCCTCAATTTCGCGGCGAGGCAAAATTTACCACCTGGGCCTACCGGGTAGCGTTGAATACGGCCATTACCTTATACCGAAAGAAAGTCAAAACGGTTAACACCATCGAGTTTGACGGTAAAATACACAAATTTAATCACGAGGATTACAACTATGAAGAAGAAGAACAGATCAAGTTGTTGTATAAGGCCGTACATCAGTTAAACGATATTGAAAAAGCCTTGGTTTTCATGTATCTGGAAGACAAGGATTATACCGAGATCGCCGAAACACTGGGTATTAGCGAAGTAAACGCCCGTGTAAAGATGAACCGTATAAAAGGGAAACTAAAAAAAATTGTAAATCCATAACGGGAGCGATTGTCATGGAAGAGTTAGATTTATTAAAAAAAGACTGGAAGAAAAACGAACATTCCTTTCCGAAGATTACGGAACAGGAAATTTATGCCATGCTGCATAGAAAGTCGTCTTCCATCGTAAAATGGATTTTCATTATCAGTATACTGGAAATGATAGCCTGGAGCCTGATCAGTTTTTTTTCGGCGGATGAAAATTACCTTAAAACACTGGAATCCTATCATATTAAGACTTTGATTAACACTTTTACGGTGATCAATTATATTGTTATTTTTTCCTTTATTTTCCTGTTTTACCGGAATTTTAAAAGTATCAATACGACCGACAGTGTGAAATCACTAATGAAAAACATCTTGAAAACACGAAAAACGGTACAGTATTATATCTGGTATAACCTGGTGATGATCGGTATTATTTTTATCACCATGATGGTGGCCACCTGTATTTATGACGAACGTTTTAACCGTATGTCCGGGCAATTTGAAGGTAATGATCAAGGTATGTTGTTCTGGATGATGATTTTAGGTTTTACAATCGTTTTCTTCGGACTATTTGTTGGCGTTATCTGGTTGTTCTACCGATTGGTATACGGTTTCCTGTTACGCCGATTGTATAAAAATTATGAAGAATTAAAGAAAATCGATCTATAAAAAAAGCGGCTTACAAATTGTAAGCCGCTTTTTTTATTAATAATCCCATTGTCGTTGTCGGTTGAGTTCTTCTTGCGCTTCGATTTCTTCGGCCGGAATTACTTTTAGAAATGACGGGTGTTGTTCGATTGCAAATTCCACTTTTTCGACGATCTCGTCTATGGAATCATTTTCATAATCAATATCCAACGGTTCTTTTATGATAAACGATTGTAGAATTCCTTTTTTCTTGAGTCGCAATCCTTTTTTGTCGAACGAACGACGAAATCCATCAATGACTATCGGTACGACTATCGGTTTGTGTTGTTTGATGATATGAGCCGTTCCTTTTCGAACCGGTTTAAACGATTTGGTCGTCCCCTGCGGAAAAGTGATCACCCATCCATCTTCCAATGCGATTCGGATATTTTCGGTATCGTTTGGATTGACTTCCCGCTTTTCGGTCACATCTTTTCCTTTCGATCGCCAGGTACGTTCCACGGTAATAGCACCTACATACGACAATATTCGCGGTAACAATCCGGATTGCATGGTTTCTTTAGCCGCGACATAATAAATATTCAGTTTCGGCTCCCAAAGGTATCCGATGTTTTTAATGTTGTCTTCCCGACCTTTTAAACTGGCGTTAAATACGTGAAACATGGCCACCACATCGGCAAAATAGGTCTGGTGATTTGAGATAAAAAGTACGTTTCTATCCGGCAAAGCCCTTATAATTTCCGATCCGTCGATTTGCAATTCATTAAAGCCGCGATACCGTCGGTGCGTAAGGGCACCAAAAACACGGATCAGCCATTTTTTCAAAAAGAGTATATGACCAAAAGGATTTCTTTGAAACAATCCCATTTTTTTACTGTTTAATTTCCAAAAAAGAACTGCAAATGTATAGAAAACAAATCGATTAGATTACATTCTTAACAGTTTCTTTGAGTTCGCTCATCATCATGGCTGTTGCGCCCCAAACGATATGATCTTCAATCTGAAAAGCCGGGACTTTAATATTCGTGGCATAGGAAGTTGTCATGGTCACTTCTACAATTATTTCATCGTCCAGAAAACGTTCCACCGGCAACTCAATAATTTGCGCCACTTCTTCCAATTGCGGAATAAAATGAAGTTCCTGATGGGCAATTCCCATAAACGGAGATACCAGAAAATTACTGGGTGGAATATAAATTTCGCTAAACGGTTTGATGACTTCTATTTTACTGGGAGCAATTCCAACTTCTTCATGTGTCTCGCGTAAAGCGGTGTGAATCAGGTTCCGGTCTTCGGGCTCCACCTTTCCTCCGGGAAAGGCAATCTGTGATGAATGGATACCGGGGTAGGAATTTCGGACGATCAATACGAGATGCGGCACATTATTTTTCGGGTAAAAAAGCATCATTACCGCGGCTCTTCTGGGGTTTTTATCCACATAGCTAGCTTCCTTCAGGGTCGAAATACGCTCCAGGGGTGCCATTTTTATGTGTGCATCCGACGCCAAAAGCTTTTCTTTTTCTATTTTTGGAATATATTTTAAAAAATCCTGAAAGTCCATCGTTTTTGTGTGTTTCTTTTAAAACCTAACTATAAAGTTACCTCAAAAAAAATTTATGGCAAATTTTTATTAAAACAAATATTCAAAGAAAAAATGTTCAGTAAAGAAGAAGCGCAAAAGATAAAAAAAGAATTCTGGACCGAGTTTGCGGAAGCCTATCCCCGAAAATGGCTGTTGTATGATACCAAAATCAAAGACTTTTCCTTTAAGTTTTATGTCGACAATAAAAAGGCACAGGTTACGCTGGATATTGAAAGTAAAGACGATGAAAAGCGAAAAATCTATTATGAAAAAATAGAATCCCTCCGTACGATTTTACACGAGGAATTTTTACCGGAAGCCGTTCTGGAGCGCAATTTCTATCTGGAAACGGGAAAAGCGATCAGTAAAATTTGGGTCGACAAAACCGGAATCAGTCTTTTTAACCGTTCCAGCTGGCCGGAAATTTTCGATTTTTTTAATGACAATATGGATGCTTTCGAACGTTTCTTTTATGAATATGAAGACTATATTCGCGATTTGGAAATCAACACCTAACTGTAAAGCTGCCTACCGGGTAGCTTTATTTTTTTCGGCAATCCACTTGGCCATATAATGCGTGCTCTGCATCGAATGGTGTTGCAGCATCGCTCCTATAAAATTAGTGTCCCTATGTTGTTTCAAATTGTCCTTGAGCTCTATCAATCGTTGTTGTAGTACATCCAGGTGTGGTTGGGCCGTATAACGTCCGCTACAGATCCGGTAACCGTTTTGTTGTTTTTGAGACCATAACTCCGCATCGGAATACAATTCGGCTACTTTCGCAATAAAAGTCGCATTATCATCGGCTATAAAACCATTCCAATCGCCATGATCCTGCATCGATTCGGCTCCAATAGTAGTCGTAACCGTTGGTGTTCCGTAAACCATCGCTTCGAGTAACTTCCCTTTTATTCCGGCTCCAAAACGAATTGGCGCGAGTAAAACCCTGGCATTTGCGATTACTTCCATCGCATCCGCTGCCCTTCCCATCACATAAAAACGTTCTTTCGGATTATGAAGATCCGTTACTTTTTGCGTCGCATACGCACCATAAATCCGTAAGGTCGCTTCCGGTACCCGTTCTTTTAATTCCGGCCAGATTTCATTTTTAAGTACCCAGGCGCAATTCCAATTGGGTTCGTGGAAAAAGTTTCCGATAAAAACAAAATCCTTGCGTTCCTCAAACGAAGGTGACTTTTGTGTCATTGGTTCTACAAATAATGGCAGATAGTGCAAAATTGCCGCTTCGACCTTAAACTGATTTTGCAATAATTCCATTTCAAATTCTGAAATCATCAGCGTTAAATCCGATCGGAAAATACTAGCGACCTCTCGTTTTGCCATTTCAGACGACGGGAGTAATTCCCGGTAATCGGTTTGTTTTTTATACGCCTGGCGTCTAGCTTCGCGTAGGCAATGCAAATCTTCGGTATCGAGTAACCGAATCGCATCCGGGCAGTATTTTGCCACACGCCAGCCAAATTGTTCTTCCATCATAAAACGATCGAACAATACCATCGTCGGTTGTAATGCTTTTATATAGTCGTCAAAACTGGAACAATTCAATTGTATGTTTTGGATTTCGACACCAATTGCGGGCAAGTCGACAGCAAATTCGCTATGTGCCGCCGGACTGGCAAAGACCACTTTATAGCCTTCGGACTGAAAAAAACGGATGAGTTGCAGCATTCTGCTTCCGGCAGCCGACGAACCCGGTTCCGGCCAAACATAACCAATGATGAGTAGTAACGGCATTTTGAATTGATAATAAAAACAAATATACTACTTGTCACCAGGCATTTCGGACTTTCGCAGTAAAATTGTATTTTTACGGCTAAACTTTATACGATGTTAGGCTTAAAATTAAAAACAGACCCGAGATGGGTAACGATTGTAGAATCGAACATCCAGGAAATTTTGACCGATCATGCCTGGTGTGAACAAAAAGCGGCGACAAATGCCATATCGATTATTACCATTAATTCCGAAAAGGTAGATCTGGTAACCGAAATGGTAAAAATTGCCCGGGAAGAACTGGAACATTTCGAGATGGTTCATGAGATCATCAAAGAGCGCGGACTGGAACTGGGGCGCGAGCGAAAAGACGATTATGTAAACGAGCTGGCTAAATTTATGATCAAAGGCGGTAGCCGCAATGAAGCCCTGGTCGATCGTTTGTTATTTTCGGCCATGATTGAAGCCCGAAGCTGCGAGCGTTTTAAAGTTTTATCACAGAATATACAGGATGAAAAACTGGCTACCTTCTACAGAGAGCTAATGATCAGTGAAGCCGGGCATTATACTACTTTTCTGGGATTTGCCCGAAAATATACCGAAAAGACCGATGTTGACAAACGTTGGCAGGAATGGATCGATTATGAAACGTCGATCATTACAAAATACGGAAAACAGGAAACCATACACGGTTAATAAAAAAATCCCCTTCTGATTGATTCAGAAGGGGATTTTTAGTAAAAAACCTATTTAAAAGATGAGTAACGGTGCAATGAAACCGACACTCAAACGTCCCGTATTATAATCGGTTTGACCGAACTGTTGCTGTGCATACCTAGAATAGTTATAATAACGACCTACGTAGGATACAAAGAATCGTATATTAAGATCCTTAAAAGGCAGATACTGAACCGACGGTATAAATCCATAACTGGATCGGATGTGATTGACACCACTATCCGTATCGACTATATTTTTAGCATATGCATTACTTTGCATTAACGTCAGTGATAAATTAACTTTTGGCATAATCAGGTATTCCGCGCGAAGCCAGTTTTCCAGATAGGAAACATTTTGTTGGATGCTCACGTCATCTCCGGGGATCATATTGGTGATAATCCCTTTACGATCGATTCCTTCGTTACTGTATTTAAAATCATACATCAACGTCAGTTTTTTATCCTGGTATTTATGTCCTAAGGAATAAAAATTCATCCCTTTTTTCGTAGTTTCCTTAAAATAGCTATAGCTATAAATGGTTTCGAATTTCCCTCCAAAAAAACTCCCCCTCCAATTGGAGACAAAAGCCATTGGGACTTTTGCTTTTTCCAGATTAACCGGGATTCGGTCCTGATAAACGTCTTCAAAATTGGAAACTCTGGAATTCAAAACTTGTAAGCCAAAAGAATGGTTTTGGAATGCCTGGTACGTAATTCCGGCCCCCGTCAGGAAGTTATCCGCATATTCGAGGATATCATTATATTCCAGAATATCAATGGGATTCAGGTCGAATTCATATCCTCCCCAGTCGGCACTCATTTTACCCAGATTCAGGCGGGTTTTAGGAGACAATGTAACTCCAATATATGCCATATCAGTCGATCGGCTTAAATTATCCCGGGAACCCGGATCGGTGGTTTTGGTATAGCGATCCCGAAATCGGAAGTACACTTTATCGTGTATTTTACCTTTAATTTCAAGACGCATCTGGTTATTACTAAACTCCGATTCCTGAAACTTTCCATCCCTGAAAAGATTATCATTGGCAAATTGCATATTAAAAATGATATCTACATTTTTGAGTAAGTCCAATCGTTCCTTAGGTATAATTGGTTTTGAGAGGGTATCTTTACTCAGTTGGTGGTCTTGTCCCGACATTCCGGTCTGAACCAAGAGAAACAGTATTAAAAGAACATATTTTTTCATGGCATATATATTAAAACATAACTAAATTCTATCTATAGAAAGGCACCGAGCAGAAATCCCGCTCCAATCGCAACGATCACCGCGACGAGACCCGGTACCATAAAACTGTGATTGACCACGAATTTTCCTATTTTGGTACTACCGGTTCTATCAAAATTGATAGCAGCCAATAGCGTTGGATATCCGGGCAATACAAAATCGGCATTTACAGCCGGGAAAATAGCAATCAGAGCATGATGCGGTACACCCAACGCCATCCCTAATGGCATCATGGTTTTGGTAGTAGCCGCCTGACTAAACATTAAAGCACCTAAAGCAAATACAGCAATGGCGAACGTCCACGGATGTGCCGTTACGATTTCCTCCATAAATCCTTTAATTGCCACCTGATTATGTGCCATAAAGGTAGCGCTCATCCAAACCACTCCGAATACGGAAACTACTGCAGTGGCCATCGCACCAAACAAACTGACTTTGGTTACATCGACCGCACTGGTTTTGGTGAGTAACATCATCAGCGCCGAAGCGGTTAGTGTAATAATGCTTATCACTGCTACCATTTTCAACTCCCCATTGGCTTTTAAAACCAAAGAGGCTTCACCGGCTCCAAATTGTGGCAGCAACTGCGGACAGGCACCTGCCAGCACAATCAACAGTACGGCTATTGCAAAAATAACTACTGCTGTTTTGGCTCCTTTTTTAAGTGGTTTGGGTTTATTTCCCGGTTCGGAATCCAGACTTCTGGCAAATTCGGGATCTTTCATTTTCTCAATAAAAACAGGATCCTCTTCCAACTCTTTTCCTTTTTTGAGTACTGCAAGGCAGGAAAACAAGATTCCGATAAGACATGCCGGAATACAGATTTTCATAATATCGATTAATGCTCCGGGATAGGCCAGTATTCCGGCTCCGGCAAACGCTGCTGTAGCGGCACTCATCGGACTTCCGGTTATGGCAAGGTGCGATGCGATAACCGACACACTTAACGGCCGCTCCGGTCGGATTCTCTTTTTCGCGGCCACTTCCGAAATAATCGGTAATAAGGAATATAATAAATGTGCGGTACCGGCAAAAAGACAAAAGAAATAGACCGTAAAAGGCGCTATAAAAACAATATTGGAAGGATTGCTACGGATGACTTTTTCGGCGAGTTGGACTAAATAATCCAGTCCGCCGCAGGCCTGTAATGTTGCAGCCGTCGACACAATCGCCATAATCACAAGCATCACATCGATTGGAGGATCGCCGGGCCGCATATGAAACAGAAAAACAAATATCATCAATCCGACCATGCCCATAACACCAAGACCAATCCCTTTCATCTGCGAGCCAATCAAGATCATGGCTATTAAAATTATAAACTGAATCAATAACATAGGCGTACTATTTACGTTTATAAAAATTTTACAGGAGATAAAGGGGAAAACGATTTGCTTTCCCTTTTATCCTATATACAGTACAAAAACTGTATTAATATTTGAAGAAAAGCTCCTGAATGGCATTCTGATCATTTGTTTGCGTTAACGCCAGCATCAACAGGACACGTGCTTTTTGCGGATTCAGATCATCGGCTACCACAAACCCCAAGGCTTTGTCATCGACTTCATTAAAAAGTGTTACCCTTCCGGCACCGGCGCGGGCAGCGCGGCAAACCACAATACCTTTTTTCGCGGCATCGGCCAGTGCTTTACCAACCGGAGCATTAAAGTTACCATTCCCCATTCCGGCGTATACGATACCTTTAACTCCTTCTTCTACAGAAGCCGTTATGGCTCTTGGACTGGCATCGGCATATCCGTAGATAATTTCCACCTGCGGTAATTTTTTCAGTCCCTTGATATTAAATTTTTGAGTTGGTGTACGCAACGATTTATAATAATAGCTCACTTTTCCGTCGTAGATTAATCCTATCGGCCCGAAATTTCGGGATTTAAAAGTAGCCGTACTTGTAGTAACCGTTTTCGTCACATCACGAGCAGCATACACTTCTTCATTCATCGCGGTCACCACTCCAATTCCTTGACTATCTGCTGCTGCAGCAACCATCACGGCATCGAATAAATTGCGGTTCCCATCCTGACTCATCGCTGTGGCCGGGCGCATGGCTCCAACCAAAACCACTGGTTTATCCGATTTCACCGTCAGTGATAAAAAATAGGCCGTTTCTTCCTGCGTGTCTGTTCCATGCGTTACGACCACACCATCGGCTTCGTTATTATCGAAAATTGCATTAATACGGTTACTCAATTTTAACCAGGTATCCACATTCATATCCTGACTACCGATTTGTGCAATTTGTTCCCCTTTAATACGCGCGATATCGTGGATTTGCGGTACCGCATTAAGCAGGTTATCTACCGGAATTTGTCCCGGTGTATAGGCTGCTTTTGAGGACGACTCTCCGGATCCGGCGATTGTACCTCCGGTAGCCAGAATGATTACACGTGGTAGCTTAACATCCTTAGCTTTTGTATTTTTAGATTGTGCCTGTATTTGAAAGACTATCAATACGGCAAACAAAACACTTATTACTTTTTTCATATTCTATTCGTTAAATTAAGATACGATCAATTTCGGGTGGATTAAATTTTCCATTCCATAAATCTCATTCCATTTTTCCTGAGAGATCAATTTTCTTTCGTGTACAACGATCTCATGGATATTTTTACCCGATAGTAAGGCTTCGCCTGCAATACTCGCACAGGTTTCATATCCGAGGATCGGATTTAGCTGTGTTACGATACCAATACTATTCATCACTAATTTAGCACAATGTTCTTTATTAGCCGTGATTCCAGTCACACATTTATCAACTAAAGTATTGATACTATTTCCCAGATATTCCAAAGAGGTGAACAGGGCGAATCCGATAACCGGTTCCATTACATTGAGTTGCAACTGCCCCGCTTCGGCTGCCATAGTAACTGTTACATCCTGACCAATAACATAAAAACAGGTTTGATTTACCACTTCCGGGATTACCGGATTTACTTTACCCGGCATAATAGAAGATCCCGGTTGACAAGGAGGCAGATTGATTTCGTTTAATCCGGTTCGAGGACCTGAACTCAACAAACGCAAATCATTACAAATTTTTGAAATCTTAACGGCTGTTCTTTTCAAGGTTCCCATTGCCAGAACAAAAGCACCGGTATCGCTTGTAGCTTCGATTAAGTCAGGGGATAAGAGTAATGGTAGTTGTGTTTCTTTGGCCAGATATCGGACACATAATTCCGGATAATCCTCCGGAGCATTCACTTTTGTACCGATGGCAGTAGCTCCCATATTTACCTCTAAAAGAAGACTTTGTACTTCTCGCAATCGTTGAATATCTTCACCTATTGTTGTCGCAAAACCGTGAAACTCCTGGCCTAAAGTCATGGGTACAGCATCCTGAAGTTGCGTTCGTCCCATTTTTAAAACATCGTCAAATTCCGTAGCTTTTAAAGCAAATGCTTGCTCAAGACGTTCTAATATCGCGCAAAATGTATTGAATTTGTAATATAACGCCAGGCGAACTGCTGTAGGGTAAGCATCATTCGTCGATTGGGAACAATTCACATGATTGTTTGGATGCACATACTGATACGCTCCTTTTTCATATCCCAAATGCTCCAGTGCAATATTAGCGATAACCTCATTAGCATTCATATTCACAGAAGTGCCGGCACCACCCTGAATCAGGTCACTAACAAACTGATCATCAAATTTACCACTAATTACCTGATCACAGGCAAAACAAATTGCATCTGCGATTTTGGGGTCCAAAACACCACAATCTCTATTGGCTAAAGCGGCTGCTTTTTTTACCTGACCTAATGATTTGATCAACCCCTTTTCATTTGTTAGGGTAATGCCTGTAATATTAAAATTTCTTTTCGCGCGGAAAGTCTGTACTCCATAATACATTTCATTTGGGATTTCCAATTCTCCCAAAAAGTCGTGTTCTTTTCTTGTCTTTTTCATACTACTAAAGTTTTAAATTATTGAGGCTTATAATCCTTCCGTTCCTTTCGAAGGTATTTATATTTGAGTAGCACAAAATTATTGTTATAAAAACAATCAAAACATGATAAAAAACATGTTTTTATAACATATTTAAAAATGTAGTTATATTACTGCTTTAAGATAAAATGATACGAAAACTAAAATGTTAAATATATCTAGTGAAAAAACATAAAAAACCGGAGCGAACTCCGGTTTTTTTATACCCGACAGGTTTTAAAAACCTGTCGGGTATATCTCATATTGTAGTAAAACAAAAAACCCTATCCGGATATGGATAGGGTTTTCAAAAGAAAGGCGGCGACATACTCTCCCACAGGATTGCAGTACCATCTGCGCAGGCGGGCTTAACTTCTCTGTTCGGAATGGGAAGAG